>NZ_BAAAHV010000022.1:0-889050 GCF_039525725.1 Amycolatopsis albidoflavus | reverse complement strand
ACCGTCAATCCCACCTGACCAGCACCAACAGGATGAAAAATCCCCATTGGGGCGCAAGCCCCCCACCCCCCACCAAACCGCAGCCACTGCACCCAAATCGAGGCACCCACACCTCCCCCGCCCCCGATACGAAGCCAAAAACACGGCGCGGGGGTGCTTGTCAAGGCATCTTTCCCGCCTTGACAAGCACCCCCGCGCCGTAGTCACACTCAAGCTTCGGGGTGCCCCCACCGCACAAGCCGACCCGAAACGAAACCGCAGCCTAAAGACGCTCAAGAACAGTCACGTTAGCCTGCCCACCACCCTCACACATCACCTGCAACCCGTACCGCCCACCAGTCCGCTCCAGTTCATGCAACAGGGTAGTCATCAACCGAGCCCCAGTAGCCCCAATCGGATGCCCCAAAGCAATCCCGCCGCCATTAACATTGACCTTCTCATGCGGCACACCAATCTCCTGCATCCATGCCAGCACGACCGGAGCAAAGGCTTCATTGCACTCGAACAGATCAATGTCATCCACGGACAGCCCAGTCTTCTCCAACGCCCGCTGAGTAGCCGGAATAGGCGCAGTCAACATCCACACCGGATCCGCCCCATACACGCTGATGTGATGCACCCGAGCCCGAGGCGTCAACCCATGCTCCGACACCGCCCGCTCGGAGGCGATCAGCAAAGCCCCAGCCCCATCACTGATCTGCGACGCCACCGCAGCAGTAAGCGGACTACCCTCCTCAAGAGGCTTAAGCCCAGCCATCTTCTCCAGAGAAGTATCCCGACGCGGACCTTCATCCACCGAGAACTCGCCAACCGGCGAAATCTCCCGCGAGAACCGGCCAGCATCGATAGCCGCCAACGCCCGCCGGTGACTCTCGAACGCGAACTCCTCCAAAGAGGACCGAGAAAGCCCCCACTTCTCAGCAATCATCCGCGCAGAACGAAACTGCGAAACCTCTTGATCCCCATACCGAGCCACCCACCCAGGCGACTCCGCGAACGGCGTACTGAACCCGAACTGCTGTCCCACCACCATCGCCGAAGAAATCGGAATAGCAGACATATTCTGCACTCCCCCGGCAACAATCAAATCAGCAGTCCCAGACATCACCCCCTGCGCCGCGAAATGCACCGCCTGCTGACTGGACCCGCACTGCCGATCGATAGTCACCCCAGGCACATGATCCGGCAACCCAGCCACCAGCCAAGCAGTCCGAGCAACATCCCCAGCCTGCGACCCAATCGTGTCGCAACACCCGAACACGACGTCGTCAACAGCCCCAGGATCAACCCCAGTCCGCTGCACCAGCGCGCGAATCGCATGCGCGCCCAAGTCAGCGGAATGCATCCCCGCGAGCGAACCGCCACGACGGCCGACCGGAGTGCGAACCGCGTCCACCACATATGCCTCAGGCACGAAATCCTCCAGCCGGATCAGGGATGCTGACTGCTCACCGAGACAACTTCCCCAGTGAGATAAGACGAATAGGCACTAGCGAGAAACACCATCACATTGGCGACTTCCCAAGGCTCAGCAGCCCGCCCGAACGCCTCGCGCCCCTTCAGTTCGGTCAACAGCTCGGCACTGGTGACCTTCTCCAGGAACGGATGCATCGCCAGGCTGGGCGACACCGCGTTGACCCGAATCCCCGAAGGGGCCAAGTCCATCGCCGCAGACCGGGTCAACGCCATCACCCCAGCCTTGGCCGCCGCGTAATGCGCCTGCCCCTCCTGCGCCCGCCAGCCGATCACCGAAGCGTTGTTGACGATCACCCCCCGAGTACCGCGAGCGATCATCCGCCGGGAAGCCGCCCGAATACAGCGGAAAGTCCCGGTCAAAGTCACGTCGAGCACCAACGACCACTGCTCGTCGGTCATCTCGGTGATCGAAGCCGTGCCGCCAAGACCCGCGTTGTTGACCATGACCTCAACCCCGCCGAACGGCTCAGCGGCATCGAGCAGAGCAGCGACCTGCTCCTCCTTGGTCACATCGCACACCACCGAAACAACCCGCTCGGCACCGAACTCCGCCCCCAGTTTGGAAGCCGACTCGCCAAGCCGCCGCTCATGCGTATCCCCGATGACGACCGCCCGCGCACCCTCCTCGAGGCACCGCCGGGCAACAGCCGCCCCGATCCCCGCACCGGCAGCCGCGGTCACCACGACCACGCGCTCAGCGAGCAACCCATGCCCCGGCACGTAATCCGGCGCTGGCTGTTCCGGTTTAACACTCACGGTCGCGGCTCCTTGGGCAAGCCAAGCACCCGCTCGGCAATGATGTTTCGCTGAATTTCGTCCGAACCGCCGTAAATCGTGTCGGCCCGGCTGAACAAGAAAAGCGTCTGCTGAGCATCGAGATCGTAAGCACCGGCGGCGGTCAACGCAGAACCTCCGCGGACCTCCATCGCCAGTTCGCCTAACTCCCGATGCCACCGAGCCCACAACAGCTTCGACACCGAAGCCTCCGGCCCCTGCGACCCGGCCTCATACGCACTGAGCGTCCGCAGCGCGTGCACGCGCAACACCTCGAGGCCCACAGCAGCCTGCGCCAACCGATCCCGCACAACCGGATCGTCATAACGCCCATTCGACTTGGCGGTAGCCACAATCCCCGCCAATTCCCGGGCAAAACCGACCTGCTGTCCGATAGTCGACACCCCGCGCTCGAACCCGAGCGTCGCCATTGCGACCCGCCACCCGTCTCCGGGCGCGCCCACCACCAGGGACTCCGATGTCCGAGCCCCGTCGAAGAAGACCTCGTTGAACTCGCTGGTTCCGGTCAACTGCCGGATCGGCCGCACCTCGACCCCGGGCTGATCCATCGGCACCAGCAGATACGACAACCCAGCGTGCCGCCGGGACCCAGCCTCGGTCCGCACCACCGCGAAGCACCACTGCGCGTGCTGAGCGAGCGACGTCCAGATCTTCTGCCCGTCGATCACCCACTCGCCGCCGTCCAGCCGCGCCCGCGTGCGCACCCCGGCCAGGTCAGACCCCGCCCCAGGCTCGGAATAGCCCTGACACCAGAGCTCAGTAACCCCGACGATCCCCGGCAGGAACCGCCGCCGCTGCTCGTCCGTACCGTGCGCGATCAATGTCGGCCCGAGCAGTTCCTCGCCAAGGTGGTTGACCCGCGCGGGCGCGTCCGACCGGGCGTACTCCTCGTGGAAGATCACCTGCTGCAACAGGCTCAGCCCGCGCCCGCCGTACTCGACCGGCCAGCCGAGGCACGTCCAGCCGTGCGCCGCCAGGTGCTGGTTCCACGCCTGCCGCTCCTCCGGCGCCTCGTGCTCACGCCCGGATCCGCCGAGGCCCTTCAACGCGGCGAAGTCGCCGGTGAGGTGGTCGCCGAGCCACGCGCGCACGTCGGCGCGGAACTGCTCGTCCTCGGGGGTGTAGCGAAGATCCACCCGTCCTCCTGGTCCGCCGGTGTCCGGTCCCGCCACGCTACCAAACCAAGCACTTGTTTGGTAGCATCGCCGCCGAACCGAGAAGGAGTGATGCGCGTTGAGCGGAACCGAAGAAAGCACCGACGAGCAGGTCGTGACGTACGAGGTGCGCGGTCCGGTCGCGGTCGTCACGCTGAACCGGCCGCAGTACCGCAACGCCCAGAACTCGAAGATGACCTACGCGCTGGACGCCGCGTTCACCAAGGCCGTGGACGACCCGGACGTCAAGGCGATCGTGCTGGCGGGCAACGGCAAGCACTTCTGCGCCGGGCACGACATCGGCACCCCCGGGCGCGACATCGACCAGAGTTTCGAGCGCAAAGCGGTCATCTGGTGGGACCACACCGACCGGGCGGGCGTCGATTCGCGCTTCGCCCGCGAGTCGGAGGTCTACCTCGGCATGTGCCGGCGCTGGCGGGAGATCCCGAAGCCGGTGATCGCGATGGTGCAGGGCGCGTGCATCGCGGGCGGCCTGATGCTCGCGTGGTCGTGCGACTTCATCGTGGCCTCCGACGACGCGTTCTTCTCCGACCCGGTCGTGCGGATGGGCATCCCGGGCGTCGAGTACTTCGCGCACCCGTGGGTGATGAACCCGCGCGCGGCGAAGGAGTTCCTCTACACCGGCGACCGGTTCGGCGCGGACCGCGCGCAGGCGCTCGGCATGGTCAACCACGTCGTGCCGCGCGCCGAGCTCGAAGAGGCGACATTCGCGATCGCCGAGCGGATCGCGCAGATGCCGCAGCTCGGCCTGGCGCTCACGAAGAAGGCCGTCAACCAGGCCGAGGACCTGATGGGCATGCGGTCCGGAATGGACTCGGTGTTCGGCCTGCACCATGCTGCGCACGCGCACAACGCCGAACTGGACACCGATTCGCTCGCCGGGCTCGACGCGCGGTCGATGGCGAAGGCCAACAAGAAAGCCGCGGGAGAGTCATGAGCCCGGAATTCACCGCCGCGGAAGAGGAGTTCCGTGCGGAGGCGCGCGGCTGGCTAAAGGAAAACAGCCCCGGCCCGCTGCCGTCGATGGACACCGAAGACGGCGCCCGCGCGCACCGCGAGTGGGAAGCGAAGCTGGCCGAGGGCCGGTGGTCGGTGGTCACCTGGCCGGCCGAGTACGGCGGCC
Organism: Amycolatopsis albidoflavus; assembly: GCF_039525725.1. NCBI lineage: Bacteria > Bacillati > Actinomycetota > Actinomycetes > Pseudonocardiales > Pseudonocardiaceae > Amycolatopsis > Amycolatopsis albidoflavus. The sequence continues at coordinate 884,481 of NZ_BAAAHV010000022.1, read as the reverse complement.
GCGACGCGACGCTGACCGAGTGGGTGCTGTTCGAGGAGGAGTACTACCTCAGCGGCGCGCCGACCCGGATCGCGCAGAACGGCATCTCGCTGCTGGCCCCGATCATCTTCGAGCACGGCACCGACGACCAGCGCCAGCGGCACCTGCCACTGACCGCCAACGGCACCCGGATCTGGGCCCAGGCCTGGTCCGAGCCGGAGGCGGGCAGCGACCTCGCCGGGATCCGCAGCACCGCCGTCCGCGACGACGAACGCGGCGGCTGGGTCCTGAATGGGCAGAAGATCTGGAGCTCCCGCGCCCCGTTCGCGGACTGGGGTTTCGGCCTGTTCCGCTCCGATCCCGAAGCCGAACGGCACCGCGGCCTCACGTACTTCCTGTTCCCGCTCGATTCCGACGGCGTCACCGTCCGGCCGATCGCGCAACTCGACGGCGACTGCGGCTTCGCCGAGATCTTCTTCGACGACGTCTTCGTGCCTGATCAGGACGTCCTCGGCGGAGTCGGCGACGGCTGGCGCGTCGCGATGAGCACCGCGGGCAACGAACGCGGCCTGTCGCTGCGTTCGCCGGGCCGGTTCCTCGCGGCGGCGGACCGGCTGCTCGACCTCTGGGCCGAGCGCGGCGCCGAAGCCCCGCACCTGCGCGACCCGGTGGCCGACGCCTGGATCAAGGCCGAGTCCTACCGGCTCTACACCTGGGACACCGTCGACCACGTCCAGAACGGCGGCGACGTCGGCGCGGCGGGCAGCGTCAACAAGCTCTTCTGGACCGGGCTCGACCTCGGCATCCAGGAAACAGCGCTGGACCTGCTCGGCCCGGACCAGGAGCTGCTCGGCCCCGGAGCGACGGCGGGCGGGCGCTGGATGGAGGACTACCTGTTCGCCCTCGGCGGCCCGATCTACGCCGGCACCAACGAAATCCAGCGCAACATCGTCGCGGAACGGCTGCTCGGCCTCCCCCGCGGCGACCGCAGGAAGGCACAAGCATGAAGTTCCGGCTGTCCGCCGAACAGCGCGCGTTCGCCGAAGCGCTGGACGCCCTGCTGGGCGCGGCCGACGTCCCCGGCGTCAACCGGTCCTGGGCGGCCAAGCGGCCGGAATCCGGGCTGAAGCTGTGGAAGCAGCTGGCCGAACTGGGCGTCACCGCGCTCGGCGTGCCCGAGGAACCCGGCGGCGTCGGCGGGACCCCGGTCGATCTGGTCGTGGCCTTCGAACGCCTCGGGTATCACGGCGTGCCGGGTCCGGTGATCGAGTCCATCGCCGCCGCGCCCGCGCTGCTCACGGACGCTTCGTTGCTGTCCTCCCTGGCCTCCGGGGACGCGGTGGTGACCTTCGCGAGCGCGCCGGACACTCCGTACGCGCTGGATGCTGACGTCGCTACCGACGTGTTCGTGGTCGGCGATTCGCTGGCACGGGCGGAAATCGGCCGCTCGCTGCAGTCGGTTGATCCGTCTCGGCACTTGTTCGAGGTGACCGCCGGTGCCGAGATTCAGCCGCTCGCCCCGGAGAAGCGCGCAGAGGCACTCGATCTCGCCAGCCTCGCCTGCGCGGCGGAACTGCTGGGCTGCGGCGAGCGAATGCTGGCCGACACCGTGGCATATCTCGGCCAACGACGCCAGTTCGGCCGCGTGATCGGCGAGTACCAAGCGCTCAAGCACGCCGCCGCAGACGTCCGCGTGGCGCTCGATTTCGCCCGTCCCCTGCTGCTCGGCGCGGCCCGCGAGCCCAGTGCCCGGGCGATCTCGGCGGCGAAGGTCGCGACGTCGGACGCGGCCCAGCTCGCCGCGCGCACCGGACTGCAACTGCACGGCGCGATCGGCTACACGCTCGAATGCGACCTGAGCCTGTGGCTGCTGCGCGTCCGGGCGCTCGTGGGCTGCTGGGGCACGCCGTCCGTGCACCGCGCGCGGGTGCTGGAGAGCCTGATGAGGGGCCGCTGATGCACTTCGCGCTGACCGATGAGCAGCGGGAACTCGCCGCCGCCGTCCGCGGGCTGGTCCAGCGACGAGCCGCGAAGACCGATCTGCGGGCGGCGATCGACTCGCCGGCCGGATACGACACCGAGCTGTGGTCCGCGCTGTGCGAGCAGATCGGCGTCGCCGCGCTGGCCATCCCCGAGGAGTACGGCGGGGCCGGGTTCAGCCTGTTCGAAACGCATGTGGTGCTGGAGGAGCTGGGCGCGAGCCTGACGCCGTCGCCGCTGCTGGGATCCGGAGTGCTTGCCGCGCAAGCATTACTGGCCGCCGACGCACCGGCGCTGCTCCCCGAGATCGCGGCCGGTGAGGTCGTCGCGCTGGCCTGGGCGGATCGTGCCGGACGGCATCGAACCGACGGTTCGGACGTGGTCGCTTCGGACGGAACCCTCAACGGCACCGCGACGTTGGTGCTGGACGGCGCGCAGGCGTCGCACCTGCTGGTGGTCGCGATGGCCGACGGACGCCCCGCACTGTTCCAAACCTCCGCGACGGCTGAGGCAACCCCAGCCGTCGACCAAACACTGAGGTTCGCCCAGGTCGAATTCCGCGACACCCCGGCGACGTTGCTCGCGGAGGACTTCACCGAAGCACTCCCCCGGCTGCACGCCATCGCCGCGATCGCTTGCACCGCACTGCAAGTCGGCGGCGCACAGTCCTGTTTGGACCGAACCGTCGCGCACCTCAAGGAACGCGAGCAGTTCGGCCGTCCGCTCGGTTCGTTCCAAGCGTTGAAACACCGGGTCGCCGACATGCTGGTCCAGGTCGAAACCGCGCGCTCGATCTCGTGGGCGGCCGGGTTCGCGGCCAGCAACGGCGACGACGTCGTCCAGCAGGCGGCGTACGCGAAATCCTGGTGCAGCGAAGCATTCACCGCGGTAGCGGCCGAAACCGTCCAGCTACACGGCGGAATCGCGATCACCTGGGAGCACGACGCGCAGCTGTACTTCAAACGAGCGCACGCGCTGGCGCACCTCTTCGGCGACGCTCGCGAACACCGGGCGCGACTCCGGAGCGGCGCATGATCCACCACGTCGGAATCACCGTGCACGACCTCGCCGCGTCGACCGAGTTCTACCGCGATCTGCTCGGCGGCAGCGTCGAAGGCCCGTTCGAGCGCAGCGGTCCGCGGATCGACGAAGTCACCGGATATCCCGGTGTGATCGTGCGCCAGAGCTTCGTGTCGGCCGACGACGGCGACACGGTGGTCGAGCTGCTGCAGTACGAAAACGGGTCGCCGACGCGGATCGACCCGGACCACGGGCAAGCGGGTGCCGCGCACGTCGCGATCACCGTCGACGACCTGGACGCGACGCTGGCGCGGCTGCGCGAACGCGGCGTCGCGGCGGTGTCCGAGCCGATCGTCACGAGCCATCCGATGGCGGGCTGCCGCGCGGTGTACGTGCTCGATCCGGACCGGGTCCGCGTCGAACTGGTGCAACTGCCCGCCTGAGCAAGGAAAAACAGCGTTTATCAGAGGCTGGAGGAACGAATGGGCGGCAAGTCCATGACCCTGGACGGCGTCACCGAGTACGTCCGATCCGGGATGACCGTCGGGATCGGCGGCTGGGGGTCGCGGCGCAAGCCGATGGCGATGGTGCGCGAACTGCTGCGCAGCGACGTCGAGGACCTCACGCTGGTCACCTTCGGCGGGCCCGAGGTCGGGCTGCTGTGCGCGGCGGGCAAGGTGCGCCGGGTGATCTACGGGTTCGTCACGCTCGACACGATCCCGCTCGACCCGCATTTCCGCGCCGCGCGCGAGGGCGGCCGGGTCGAGATCACGGAGTACGACGAGGGCATGTTCGTCGCCTCGCTGCGGGCCGGCGCCAACCGGCTGTCGTTCCTGCCGACGCGCTCCGGGCTCGAGAGCGACGTGCTGCTGATGAACCCGGAGCTGAAGACCGTCGCGTCGCCGTATGACGATGACGTCTACATCGCAGTGCCCGCGGTGCGCCCGGACGTCTCGTTGCTGCACCTCAACCGCAGCGACACCCTCGGCAACGGCCAGTTCCTCGGCCCGGATCCGTACTTCGACGACCTCTTCGCGATGGCGTCGGACAAAACGCTGCTGAGCGTCGAGAAGATCGTGGACACCGAGGACCTCACCGCGACCGAGCGGTCGACGTCGCTGCTGATCAGCCGGATGTTCGTCAACGGCGTGATCGAGGCCCCGAACGGCGCGCACTTCACCTCGTGCGACCCGGATTACGGCCGCGACGAGGCGTTCCAGCGGCATTACGCGCAGTCCGCGCAGGACGAGGTCTCGTGGAAGCAGTTCCGGGAGACCTTCCTGACCGGCGACGAGGCCAGCTACCACGAAGCAGTGCGCGCCTTCCACCGCGCGACCGAGAAGGAGTCCGCATGAGTGCCCCCGCAACCCGCGCCGAGGTCTGCATCGCCGCGTGCTCCGACGCGTGGCGCGGCTCCGGCGAGGTGCTGGCCCACGCGGTCGGCACGGTCCCGGCGATCAGCGCGCGGCTGGCGCGGCTCACCCACTCCCCCGAACTGGTGCTGTCCGACGGCGAATGCCACTTCATGGCCGACCCGCCGCCGCTGGGCAAAACCGCCGCGGCCGGCGGCACCGTCGAGGCCTGGGCGCCGTTCGGCCGGATCTTCGACATCCTCAACACCGGGCGGCGGCATTCGATGATGGGCGCGAGCCAGATCGACCGGTTCGGCAACCAGAACATCTCGCTGATCGGCGACTGGCGGAAGCCGAAACGCCAGCTCATCGGCATGCGCGGCGCGCCGGGCAACACGGTCAACCACCGCACCGACTACTGGGTCAGCCGGCATTCGAGCCGGGTGTTCGTGGACCGGGTCGACATCGTGTCCGGCGTCGGCAACGACCGGGCCCGCGCGCACGCTTCGACGGCGCTGCGGTTCCACGACCTCGGCGTGGTGGTGACCGACCTGGCGGTGCTCGACTACGACGAGGACGGACGGCTGAAGGTGCGTTCGCTGCACCCGGGCGTCACCGAGGACGAGGTCCGCGAGAACACCGGCTTCGAGCTGGACTTCAGCGGGGCCGGAGTGTCCCGGGAGCCGGACGAGCACGAGCTGGACTTGATCCGCACCGTGCTCGATCCGAAGGGCGCCCGGGACCGGGAGGTCAAGGTGTCCCGGCCCTGAACCGCTCAGCCGGCGAGCAACCCGCCGTACAGCATCGCGAGGTACTGCTCCGCCACGACGTCGTGGCGGAGCTTTCCGCGCGGGTTGTACCAGCGGACCGACGACCAGACGGTGTCCCGGATGAACCGGTACACCAGGCTCACCTCGAGGTCGTCGCGGAATTCGCCGGTCTCGCGGCCCGCCTGGAGCACGCTGAGCCACAGTTTTTCGATCTTCAGCGACGTCTTCCCGACGAATTCGAAATCGGCGAGGCTGCCGACGACGGCCGATTCGTTCTGGTAGAGCGCCACCGCGAACGGCCGCTCGTGAATGGTCGCGAAGGCGGTGTACACCAGCGCGTCGAACTGCTCGCGCGGCGTACCGTCCTTCCCGGCGATCTCGGTGAACGCGGCCAGCAGGTCGTCCATGAACTCCTTGAGGATTTCGCGGAGCATGTCCTCTTTGGACGCGAAATGGTGGTACAGGCTCCCGGAAAGGATGCCCGCCTCGTCGGCGATGTCGCGGACGGTGGTCTGGGAGTAGCCCCGGGTCGCGAACAGCTGCGCGGCGATGCCCAGCAGCTCTCCGCGCCGGGTGCCGCCGTTTTTCGCCGGAGCCCGGCCGGTTCGCGGAGTCATCGCATGGATCCCTTCCTGCCCGCTGCTTTCCCCTATGCTACCGAACAAGCACTTGTTCAGTGAGGAGACCCGCGTGTCGACACCTCGCACGATTCCCGCGCTGCTCGACGAAGCCGCCCGCCGCCACGGCGACGCACCCGCTGTGGTCGACGGTACGACACAGCTGTCCTGGACCGGATTGCGGGAGCGGGTACGCACCGTTTCCCGCGCGCTGGCCGCGGTCGGCGTCCAATCCGGCGACCGGGTCGCGGTGTGGTCGCCGAACCGCGTCGAGTTCATTCTGACGTTCCTGGGCGCGCAGTGCCTCGGCGCGGCGCTGGTGCCGATCAACACGCGGTATCGCGGCGAAGAAGCCCGGGTGGTGCTGGAGCGGTCCGGTGCTTCGGTGCTGGTGCTGTGCAACGGGTTTCTCGGCAACGACTACCTCGGGATGCTGACCGAGGCCGCTGCCGGTTCGGGTTCCTCGGGCGCGGTACCTGGACTTCCGCAGCTGCACACCGTGATCGATCTCGGATCGGACGGCGTTGCTTTGCCGTGGAACGAATTCCTCGTTGGCGCGGAGTCAGTTTCGGCCGTCGACGAATCGTCGGTGACGCCTTCCACGGTGGCGGACATTCTGTACACCTCGGGCACGACGGGGGTGCCGAAGGGCGTGATGAGCACGCACGCGCAGACGATCGGCGTCGCGGACGTCTGGGCGAAGGGCGCGTCGCTCACCCCGGCGGACAATTACGCGATCGTGAATCCGTTCTTTCACTCCTTCGGCTACAAAGCCGGGGTGGTCGCGGCGATCACCCCGGGCACGACCATCTACCCGGTGCTGACCTTCGACCCGGTCGCGTTGATGGAACTGGTCCAGCGAGTGGGCATCTCAGTGCTGCCCGGTGCGCCGACCATCTTCACCACGCTGATCAACCACCCTCGGCGTGGCGAATTCGACCTGTCGTCGCTGCGCTTCGCGATCGCCGGCGCGGCTTCGGTGCCGGAGAACCTGTTCTCGGACATGCTGGAAATCCTCGGCTTCGAGCAGGTCGCACAGGCGTACGGGCTCACCGAATGCGTCGTGGCGACCCAGTCGCGGCCGAACGAGGACCCGCTGCACGTCGCGCACACGACCGGTCCCGCGGTGCCCGGGCTGGAGATCCGCGCGGTCGACGGCGACGGCAAGGACGTGCCGGTCGACGCCGACGGCGAAATCCTCATCCGCGGCGAGTTCGTGATGCTCGGCTACTTCGACGACCCGGACGCGACCGCGGCGGCGATCGACGCCGACGGCTGGCTGCACACCGGCGACGTCGGGCAACTGGACGAGCACGGCTGCGTCAAGATCACCGGGCGGCTCAAGGACATGTTCACCGTCGGCGGGTTCAACGTGTACCCAGCCGAGGTGGAGAACGTGCTGAGCACGCACCCGGACGTCGTCGAGGCCGCGGTGATCGGCGTGGACGACGAGCGGATGGGCTCGGTGGGCCGCGCTTACGTGACGCTGTGGTCGGGGGTCGAACTGGACTCGGCGGCGCTGCGGGAGTACTGCCGGGAGCGGCTGGCGAACTTCAAGGTGCCGCGCGAGTTCGTGGCGATCAAGGAACTGCCGAGGAATGCCAGCGGGAAGATCGTGAAGCGGGAACTGGCCTGACGCTCTCCGCAGTGGTTCACCGGGGGCTCAGCGAAGCGGACTCAGCCGTCGTGGCGCGGAAAGTCCGGCCAAGCTCAGGCCCCCGGCCCACGTAATGCCGAAAGACATAGAACAACGGCTCCCACGCCGCGACGCGAATATGCCGGAGATCCGGTTCCGCCAGCGCCGGATGGACGTGCACCCGGAGCACCTCAACCTCGACGATCCCGACAGCGGGATCCCCGGGATGGCGCGCGGCAGTCACCCGGCATTCGACCTGGAGCGGGCACTCCGCGACCCGGTCGACCGCGACGAGGTCAGCCGGGACCGGAGTGAGTCGGGCGGCACCGAATTTGTCCCGCTCGGTCCGGAACTGGCCCGCCTTGTGCTCCGGAACGACGGGAGCGCCGGTCAGCCCGGCCAAGCGTTCGACGGCGGGCCACAGGTCGGCGCTCGGATAGTTCAGCACGCAGTCCGGCCGCTCGCGCAGGTTGGAGAAGGTGTGGCCGGTGCTGCCGAAGCCGAGCACGGCGGTGCGGCCGAGCACCCAGGCCGACGACATCGGGGCCAGGTTGGTCGTCCCGTCGGCGTTCGCGCTGGACAGCAGCACGACGGGGGTGCCGGGGTAAAGCACCGGCGGGTCGATCACGACGGAATCCATGACCGCATCCTGGCGGCGGGACGGTTCGGTGCGCGCCGAACCGTCCCGCGTCCGGCGGTCAGGCGAGCCGCTCCAGCACCATCGCCATGCCCTGTCCGCCCGCCGCGCACATCGTCTCCAGGCCGAAGGTCGCGTCCCGCTCCTGGAGGCCGTGCAGCAGCGTCGTCGCCATCCGCGCGCCGGTCGAGCCGAACGGGTGGCCCAGCGCGATCGCCCCGCCGTGCACGTTGACGCGGTCGAGGTCCAGGCCCAGCTGGTCGACGCACGGCAGCACCTGCGCGGCGAAGGCTTCGTTCATCTCGACCAGGTCGATGTCCTTAACGGACAGTCCGGCCCGGCCTAGTGCCTGCTGGCTCGCCTCGACCGGGCCGAGACCCATGATCTCCGGGCTCAACGCGGACACCCCGGTGGCGACGATCCGCGCCAGCGGCTGGATGCCCAGCTCGCGCGCCCGGACATCGCTCATCACGACGAGCGCGGCCGCACCGTCGTTGAGCGGACAGCAGTTCGCCGCAGTGACCGTCCCATCCGGACGGAACACCGGCTTGAGCTGAGATACCTTCTCCAGCGTCACGCCCGCCCGCGGACCGTCGTCAGTGGACACCACGGTGCCGTCCGGCAAGGTCACCGGCGTGATGTCCTTCTGCCAGAACTCCCCCGCCGCTTCGGCGAGATTCTGGCTGCGCACGGCGAACGCGTCCTGGTCCTTTCGCGACACTCCACAATGGTCAGCGACATTCTCCGCGGTCTCGCCCATCGCGATGTAGACGTCCGGCAGCGCGCCGTCCTTTCGAGGGTCCGTCCACTGCAGACCACCGCCCGCACGCTTCTCGGTCACCGCCATCGCGTCGGCGTACAACGGGTTCTTCGTGTCCGGCATGCCGTCGGCTTTGCCTTGGGAGAACCGCGAAACGCACTCGACCCCCGCGGACACGAACACGTCGCCCTCGCCGGCGCGGATAGCGTGCATCGCCATCCGCGTGGTCTGCAGCGAGGACGCGCAGTACCGGTGCACAGTCGTGCCGGGCACCGTGTCGAGACCGAGCCGCAGCGCGACCATCCGGCCCAGGTTGTACGCCTGTTCCCCGGCCGGTTGCGCGCAGCCGAGCATCAGGTCGTCGATCTGGCCGACCTCCGGGACCGCCGCCAGTGCGGCTTCGACCATCTGCGCGGCGAGGTCGTCCGGCCGCAGGTCCTTGAGCGAGCCCTTGTACGCCCGCCCGATCGGCGAGCGGGCGGCGGAGACGATCACGGCTTCGGGCACAGCAAGGTCCTCCTCAGGCGTTCGGGGTGTGCTGGAGGAAAGCGGGCCATTCGCCGCCTCCGTCCACATTGAGCACCGCTCCGCTGACATGGCTCGCGAGCGGTGAAGCAAGCAGCAAACAGGCTTGGCCGACCTCGGCCGGCGACGCGAACTGTCCACGCGGGATCGTCCGGGCAACCGCGTCGCGCTGCGCCGGATCGCCGTAGTGGTCCTCCGAACCCGGCGTCTCGACCAATCCGCAGCTGACCGCGTTGACCCGCACCCGCGGCGCCCACTCCACGGCCAAACTGGTCGTAAGACTTTCCAGCGCCGCCTTCGCCGCGCCGTAGATCGCGGTGCCCGGGCTGGGCCGCCGCGCCGAGATCGACGTGACGTTCACCGCCGAAGCGCCGGGCGTCTCGCGCAGGAGCGGATGCGCCGCGTGGAGCACGTACGCCGCCGCGAGGAAGTTGAGATCGTTGATCTTGCGGTGGAATCGCGGCGAGGCCTCGGCGAACTGCGCGAACGGCGCGCCGCCCGCGTTGTTGACGACGACGTCGAGCCGGCCGTGCCGCTCGCCGATCTCCTCCAGCCACTTCTGGACCTGCTCCGGCTCTCGCACGTCGACCTGGCTGAACCGCGGCTGCCGGCCGTCGACCTCGCGCAGCTTCTCGGGTTCGGTGCGCCCGCAGATCTCGACCTCGGCCCCCGCTTCGAGGAACGTCGCCACGATGCCGTCGCCGACTCCGCGCGCTCCGCCGGTGACGAGGACGACGCGATCGGTCAGGTCGAAGCTGACAGGCATGCTGCTCCTTCTCGCCGGGAGCGCTCAGCCTACCAAACAAATGCTAGGTTGAGGACGAGGAGGTTTTCCATGCCACAGGAAGCAATCCGGCGAGTCAGCATCGTCACCGGGGGCGCGCTGGGGATCGGCGGGGCGACCAGCCGCCGCCTCGCCGCGCGCGGAGACCTGGTCGTGCTGAACGACCTCGATCCCACTGCCGCCGCCGACACGCGTGCCGCGATCGAGGCGGCCGGCGGGGTGTGCGAAACGGTCATCGGAGACATCGTCGCGGACGAGGTGGTCGAGGCTGTCGCCGCTGCCGCTCTGCGGTTGGGCGACGGCCGGATCGACGTCCTGGTCAACAATGTCGGCGATTTCCGTCCCGCTTCCCGGGATTTCCTGCACAGCACACCAGAACAGTGGACGCGGTTGCATGAACTGAACCTGCTGCACGTCTTCAAGCTCACCCACCGGGTGCTGCCGCAGTTGATCTCGCAGGGCTCAGGCGTGATCGTGAACAACTCGACGGTGGAAGCCTTTCGCGGAATTCCCGGACATGCGGTGTATTCCGCTTACAACGCCGGGGTTTCGGCGTTCACGAAGAGCCTGGCCGTCGAGGTAGGCCGGTATGGCGTCCGAGTAAACGCGATCGCGCCGGATCTCGCGGACAGCCAGCAGACTCCGGCGGCGGCGATGCTGCGCGACAACGATCCGTCGAAGATCGAGACGTGGGTGCCGCTGGGGCGGTTCGGGCACGTGGACGAATACGCGAAGGTGATCGAATTTCTGACCACGGACGCGGCTTCTTACGTCACCGGCCACACGATTCCGGTGGACGGCGGGACGCTCGCGGCTTCGGGATGGTATTTGCGGAGCAATCGGAAGGGGTTCACGAACTTCCCGAGGGAAACGTGAGACGGGGGGGCTCGTGAGTGCTTATTCCGGTTAGAACCGGCAGCGCCACTCACAAGCCCCCACTCTCAGCCAGGCGCGATGGCCCGCTCAACACTTTCGCGGAGCAAAGCCCGGCGCTGCTCGTGCAGTTCCGGAGCTTCCTGGTCGCTGGCGGCGTAGACGTTGCTGACCGGCGACCAGGCCATCGACATCGCGATCACCATGGCCATCAGGTCGAACGGGTCTCCCTCCCGGACGATGCCCGCGGCTTGCGCTTCGGCGATGGCGCGCAGTTTGGCGTCGTCGAGGCGATTGCTGTCGTCGACGAGGTGCCCGGTTGGACGCCGCTCCAGGCGCTCCCAGGTGGCCAGCCGGATGAGGTCGGGGCGACGGAGATACTCGTCGTAGAGGCGGACCGCCCAGCCGGCGAGGTCGGTCGCGTCGATCGGCACGACGGTCATGATCCGCTCCAGCGAGGCGGCGAAAATGGCGTCGAACAGCCCCTCCTTGTTGCCGAAGTAGCCGTAGAGCTGCGCCTTGTTGGTGCGGGCGGCGGCCACGATGCGTTCGACCCGGGCTCCGGCGATCCCGTGCTCGGCGAACTCCTGGGTCGCCGCGTCCAGGATGCGCTGCCGAGTGGCGGCTCCGCGCGAGGTCAGGGGCTTGTCGGCCATGCCGGGCACAATAACAACAGACCAGTCTGTTTGCTGAATCGGCCTGCACCCGCTACCGTGACAATAGACCGAACAGTCTGTTTGTTGAGGGGCGAGCATGCGGAGCACTCTGGGCTGGCAATCCGACCGCGCCGGGTTGCGGCGGACCGTCCTGCGGCGTCGAGAACTGCGGGCCGACGACGTCGCCGTTCGCGTGGATTACTGCGGTGTCTGCCACACCGATCTCCACGCCGTCCACACCCACACCGACGAAGCGCTTTTGGTGCCCGGCCACGAGTTCACCGGCGTGGTCACCGAGATCGGGCACGCGGTCACCCGGTTCGCGCTCGGCGACCAGGTCGCGGTCGGCAACATCGTCGATTCCTGCGGCGCGTGCGCGATGTGCGAGGCAGGACAGGAAAACTTCTGCTACGAGTTCCCGACGCTGACCTACGGCGGCACCGACCGCCGCGACGGAACCACCACGCTGGGCGCCTTCTCCCGCGAGTACGTCGTCCGCGACGAGTTCGCCTACCCGCTCCCCGCCGGACTCGACCCGGCGGCCGCCGCTCCCCTGCTGTGCGCGGGAATCACCGTCTGGGAACCGCTGCGCGCTCTCGGCATCGGGCCCGGCAGCCGGGTCGCCGTGGCCGGGCTCGGCGGACTCGGGCACCTCGCGGTCAAACTCGCCGTCGCGCTCGGGGCTGACACCACGGTCATCAGCCGCTCAGCCGACAAGGCCGACGACGCCCGGCGACTGGGTGCCCGCGATCTGATCGTCTCCGCGGACGAACGCCAGATGGCCGCGGCCCGGGACCGGTTCGACGTCGTCATCGACACCATCGCCGTCCCGCACGACGTTGCTGCCTACCTCAAGCTCGTCGCCCTCGACGGAACCCTGAGCCACGTCGGGCACCTCGGCTCGGTCACCGTGCAGGCCACCGATCTGTTGGTAGGACGCAAGAAACTGAGCTCCGCGGGCAGCGGCGGGCGTCCCGCGACCGCCGCCATGCTGGAGTTCTGCGCCCGGCACGGCATCACCGCGGACATCGAACTCCTCCCGTCCGCCCGCGTCAACGAAGCCCTCGACCGGCTGGAACGCAACGACGTCCGGTACCGGTTCGTGCTGGACCTGTCGGATCTGGCGCAGAGCCACTGACGGTGCGGTCAGCCCACGTAACCCGCGGGCTGACCCCACTCCGCACCCCGAGTCGTAGTCCGGTCCACCAGCACACACCGCGTCCCGGTGAAGTTCGTCGGCATGCATTTGTTGCAGTGAATGCACAACGACGGCGTCTCCGGCTCGGCCGCGATCCGGTTCACCAAATCCGGCTCGCGCAGCAAAGCACGGCCCATCGCGACGTACTGGAATCCCTCCCGCATCGCCAAATCCATCGACGCGCGGTCGGTGATCCCGCCGAGCAGCACCATCGGCAGCTTCACCGCGGCCCGGATCTGCCGTGCGTCCTCGAGCAGAAAGGCGTCGCGGTAAGGGTATTCGCGGATGAAGTGCTTCCCGACCGCCTGCACGCCGAGCTTCAACGGTTGCGGCATCACGGCGGCGAACTCGCGGACCGGTGCGTCGCCCTTGAAGAGATACATCGGGTTGAGCAGCGAGGAACCGGCAGTCATTTCGAGAGCGTCGCAGGTGCCGTCGGCTTCGAGCCATTGCGTCACCGGGATCGCCTCGTCGAGCCAAAAGCCGCCGGGCGCGCCGTCGTCCATGTTCATTTTCACGATCACCGCGATCCGGTCGCCGACGGCGTCGCGTACCGCGCGCATCGTGTCGCGCGCGAGCCGGGCGCGGTTTTCCAGCGAGCCACCGTATTCGTCGGTGCGGTGGTTGAGTTTCGGGCTCAGGAAAGAACTGATCAGATAGTTGTGTCCTAAGTGGACTTCGATGGCGTCGAACCCGCATTCGATGGCGCGCAGGGCGGCTTCGGCGTGCGCGCGTTTGACGCGTTCGATGCCGGCGTGGTCGATTTCCTGGGCGAAACTGAGCGTCGTCTTGTGGAAATAGCGGCTCGGCGCGAGCGCGGGAAGCCCGTTGCCCTTCGGATTCGCGACCGGCCCGCCGTGCCCGATCTGCGCCGAGATCGCCGCGCCCTCGGCGTGCACCGCGTCGGTGAGCACGCGCAGTCCCGGCAGGGCTTCGTCGGCCCAGTAGATCTGATGCCGGTCGGTGCGGCCTTCCTTGGCGACCGCGCAATAGGCGACCGTCGTCATCCCGACGCCGCCCTTCGCGTAGCCGACGTGGAAATCGACCAGATCCCGCGTGACCCGGCCGTGGTGGCTGAGGCCCTCGTAGGTAGCCGCCTTGACGACGCGGTTGCGCAACTGCACCGGCCCGAGCCGCGCGGGAGCGAGCGGGTCGGGCGGGGTGGGGGTCGTGGAAGTCACCTTGTCACGGTAGGAAACGGAGGGGACGGGCTGCTCTCGCGATCTCGGTGACCGGGAGGCTTGGCACCCGGCGGCGCGGTAACGCCACGGCTGGGCTCGACGATTCCCGTGCGTCTATCCGCTGCTTAGCCTGAGGAGAAACAACTGTGCCCGAACTCAAGCCCCGTCCTCGCTATCACGCGAACGCATTTACGAGTCCCGACGCAGTCGCCGCGCGGCTCAAAGCAGCGTCCGAGACGGACGGGCCGACGGACTACGCCAACAGGATCAACCTGGAAATCCTCGGCCAGCTCGCAGCTATCCGGCGGCACGCGTTGATCGTGACCACCGTGGTCGTGATGTGGGCGATCCTGACCTTGATCGGGGTCCTGGTCATCATGTCCAACCTGTCGAGCAGCGGATCGGCCATCGTCCGCAACTGACGAACGGTCAGTTGGCCCAGGGTGCCGCTTCCTCCAACTGCGCCGCCAACGACAACAGCAACCCCTCCTGCCCCAGATCCGCGGCGAACTGCACCCCCAGCGGCAGTCCGTCGTCGTCCTTGCCGAGCGGGAGCGAGATCGCCGGCATGCCGGTCACGTTGAAAACACTGGTCCACGCCGAATACGCGCCCGCATGCTCGTAGATCGACGCGGGATCCGTCGTGTCCAGCAGGCCCAGCGGCGGAGTCGGGAGCGGCAAGGTCGGCGTGAGCAGCACGTCATAGGAGGTGAAGACCTGGCCGACTTCCCACCCGATCTCCTGCGCCCGGCGCAGTGCGCGGTGGAGCTGGTTAGCAGTCAAACCCCGGTAGTGGTCGAGCAGCAGTTCGGTGAACGGCTCGACGTCGCCCGGCTGGAGTTCTCGGCCCAAAGCGGCCAGTTGGTCTTCGACGATCACCACCAGATCCGCGCCCATCAGCAGCCCGCCGGTCGTGCGGACGTCCGGGAAGTCAAACGGCGCAACGGTTTCCTCGACGTGATGGCCGAGTTCCTCGCACAGTTTCGCCGTCTGCCGAACGGCGGCCACGCAGGCGGGGTGCGGGTCGACGCCGGTTCGGGCCTGGGTGGCCAGGCCGATGCGGAGACTGCCGGGGGCACGGCGGGTCGCGTCGAGGAAAGTGCCAGTCGGGGTCGGGGCGGCGAAGGCTTCACCTGGGAGTGGTCCGGCGATCGCGTCCAGCAGGGCCGCGCTGTCACGGACCGTCGTGGTGACCGCGTGGGCGACGGAGACCGGGGCGGCGAGCGTGCCTGCGTCGGGGGCGCCGGTGGTACGGCCGCGGCTGGGTTTCAGGCCGACCAGACCGCACATGGCCGACGGGATGCGGATCGAACCGCCGCCGTCGGTGGCGTGGGCGGCGGGGACCAGGCCCGCAGCGACGGCGGCCGCGGAACCGCCGCTGGAGCCGCCGGGCGAGCGGGACAGGTCGTGCGGGTTGTGCGTGGGGCCGTGCAACTGCGGCTCGGTGCTTGCGTTGAGGCCGAATTCGGGGGTGTTGGTGGTGCCTAGGATGACCAAACCGGCGCGTTTGTACCGGCGGATCAGTTCACTGTCCACTGTGGACACCGTTGGGGCGAATAGCGCGCTTCCCTGGGTGGCGGGGAGACCGGCGACTTCGGTGCCGAGATCCTTGACCAGGAACGGGACTCCGGTGAGCGGGCCGTCCGGGAGGCCGGCGTCGATTTCCGCGAGCGCGGCCTCGAAGCGGCGGCCGACGACGGCGTTGAGCCGCGGATTCGCCTCCTCGATGCGGGCGATCGCCTGTTCGGCGGCCTCCCGGGCGGACAGGTCGCCCCGGCGGATGGCGGCGGCGGTGTCGAGGGCAGAAAGCACAGCGATGTCTCCTCAGAAGGGCTCAGCCGAAGAAAGCTTGACCGCCGTCGAGCGGCACGGTGGCGCCGGTCAGATAGCGCAGATCGGAACCGACCAGCGCGACGACAGCGCGGCCGATGTCCTCCTCGCATTCCCCGATCCGGCCCATCGGAATGGTCGCGACGAATTCGGCGGCCTCTTCGGGATTGTGTTCGGTCCACCATTTCAAGCCCGGCGACAACGCGTGCGGCGCGATCGCGTTGACCCGGATTCCGTCACGCGCCCACTCCACGGCGGCGGTGCGCGACAGCGAGCGCAACGCTTGTTTCGCTGCGGCGTAAGCACCATAGGTGGTGGGATCCCAGCGCACCATCGCTGAGGTGACCAGGTTGACGATCGAACCGTCGCCCGTCGCCTTCAAATGCGGGTGGGCGGCTTTCATGAACGCGAACGCGGCAAACGGTCCAGTCGAGAAACCGCGAGTGAAATCCTCGTCGCTCATCTTCAGCAACGGCCCGAAAGCGCCGGAGTACGCGTTGTTGACCAGAATGTCCAGTCGGCCGAATCGCGAAACGACCTCGTCGACGACGCCGGGAATCGACGCCGTGTCCGCGACATCGCACTCGAACGCTTCCGCAGCGGCACCCCGCTCCCGCAAGAGGCGGCAGGTCTCGTCCAGCTTGCCGCGCGTACGCCCGAGTACCGCGACCGACGCCCCCTCCCCCGCCAGCGCCAGCGCGATTCCTTGCCCGACGCCTTGTCCGGCGCCGGTCACCAGGGCCACCCGGCCCGCGAGCGTGTTCATCGGCCTCCTTCGTCCTGGGCGACTGGTCGCGCGACGTGTTTCGCCACGAAAATCCCGTCCGCGGAAACGCAGACCTGACCGTCGGCGAGAATTTCGCCGGTCGTGTGGATCCGGCGGCCCTCGCTGGATTGCTGCCGCGCGCGAATCGTCAGCTCCTCGAACAGCGGGGTCGTCCGGTGGTAGCGGACGCTGAGCGTGCCGGTCATCCCGTCCGGACCGGGACCCCAGCTGTTGGCGACGCCGAGTGCGTGATCCAGCAGCAGTGCGGAAATCCCGCCGTGCACGCAGCCGGGCGGGCCCTGGTAAGGCAGGCCGAGCGTCACCGTTCCGGTCACCGAACCGTCCGGCAGGCCGTGCAGGTGCAAGGGCGGGGCGAGCGCGTTTTCGGGGCCGGTGACGGGATCGTGCCGCGGTCGCCCGGCCCACATGCCGACGAATCGCTCCTGCCGCTCCGGCGCGTGCTCTTCGAGCTGGGCGGCGATCCGGTTGAGGTCGCGGGCGAGGTCCGTCATCGGCGCGGCGCTGTCCGCGCCGGCGTGCAGGAGTGCGTTGACGACCCGGCGGGCCGCCGCGACGGCAGCGTCGATGCCGTCGTCATTCGGGACGGGCGACAGCGGGACGCTTTCGGCGTAAGTCGTCATCAGTAGTGCGCCGCCGGGCGGAGGGTCGCCTCGGCACCGCCGTCGACGTAGACGACCTGGCCGGTGATGTGCGTCGTCGCGGCGTCGGCGAAGTACGCCAGAACTCGCGCGACGTCTTCCGCGGCCGCGTAACCGTGCAGCGGCATCGGAACTGCCTTGTCCATCACGGCTTTCATCTGCGGGTTGGCGAAAAGCTCGTCAGTCATCGGCGTCAGGACCACGCCGGGTGCGACCACGTTGACCGCGATTCCCGCGTCGGCCCAGCCTGCCGAGACGGACGTCCGGCGCGCCCATTGCGCGACCGCGGACTTCGACGACGGGTACAGCTGGACCGCCCGGTTGTCCGCGATCGCCTCGCGGGCGGCGGTCAGTGCAGCTTGCTCGTCGCCGCGCAGGCAGGCCTCGACCACTGCGGGGTCGTTCGGCTGGGTCCCGGAGATCGAGCCGACCAGGACGACGCGCGGCGCTTCGGATTTCGCGAGCAACGGCTGAAGGGCTTCGATGAAACTGGTGCAGCCGAAGTAGTTCACCGTGACCATCGCTTCGCCGGGGTTCGACGTCCCGGCGCAGGTGATCACCGCGTCGACGTGCCCAGTGCGCTTGCCGACCTCCTCGGCCGCAGCGGTGCGGCCGTGCGGGGTCGAAAGGTCCGCGTCGATGTCGCTGCCCGACAGGTCCACGCCGACGACTTGGTCGCCGCGCTCGGCGAGGAGGCTGCTGAGCGCCGCACCGATCCCCGAACTCGCTCCGGTGATGACGACGGTGCGCGGCATGACGGCCTCCTGCGGTGGGGTTCCGGGAACGGCCGCGACGCTACGGGGACTCCGCTCCGCGCGGCGGGCTCATCCCGGTCACCGGGAGAAGCCGGTCAGCGGCCCAGTTCGGCCAGCAGCAACCGGCACGCCAGCACCGTGTCCGCCTCTGCTTCCTCCGCCGTGATGTGCCCGTTCAGCTGCGAGGTCAGCACGCCGTACCACGTCTGTTCGATCAACCGGACCAAGCGGCGGTCGTGCTCGTTGGCCTCCGCCACCCCCGCGACGCGCAGGATCAGGTCGGCGAACTCGACCGTCGCGGCCATGTTCGGCGACTCCCCCGAGACCGTCGCGTTGTTCGACTGCAGCATCGCCTGGGCGAGCCGCGGGCGTTCCAGCAGGCGGCGGGCGGCGTCGACCAGCACGCGCGCGACTGCCTCGGCCGGTTCCTGACCGGGTACGACCGGGACGCTGTTGCGGTCCAGCTGCTCGACCTGGCTGTGCAGCAGCGCGGTGAACAGGATCGTCTTCGACGGGAAGTACCGGTAGAGCGTGGCGATGGCGACGCCGGCGTCGCGGGCGACGTCGAGCATCTGGATCCGGTCGAGGCCGTGCTCGGCGCCGTGGTCCGCGGCCGCTCGCAGGATCCGCCGGTAGCGCTCCTGCTGCGCGGGCGAACTCGGCGTGGCCGGCGCCCGGTTTTCGGCGACTCTCGGCACCTCGGCTCCTCCGCTCGTGATCAGGCCATTCTCGCGCACGATCCTCCCATCGGGCGCCTCCGCTACCGGTGAGTGGGATGACCGCGCCCCGGCGCGCCGGCGATGCGGTTGGCTCGCCGGGTCGCGACGACTTGGAGGACTCATGGCTTTCGACGACCAGTTCGACGTGGTAGTAGTCGGGTCCGGCGCGGGCGCGCTGACCGGCGCGTACCTCGCCGCCCGGGCGGGACTGCGCACCGCGGTGGTCGAGGGCGCCGGCCGGCTCGGCGGGACGTCGGCGTACTCCGGCGCGGCCTGCTGGCTGCCGGGCACGCAGGTCCAGGAGCGGTTCGGCGTCGCGGATTCCACCGCCGCCGCGCGCGAGTACCTGCGCGCGTTGCTCGGCGAGGACCGGACCGGGCGGCAGGAGGCGTTTCTGGCGAAGGCGCCGGAGCTGGTCGCCGCGCTGGAGACGGACCCGGCGCTCGAGTTCGAATGGCGGGCGTTCCCGGATTACTTCGACCGTCCGGGCCGCGTCCCCGGCGGACGCTCGTTCGTGCCGGTCGACCTGCCGCTGTCCGAGCTGGGAGAACGCGCGGAGCTGGTGCGTCCGCCGGTGGACCGCGACCGCGCCGGGCGCGGGCACCGGGACGCGCCGTTAGACGGCGGACGCGCGCTGATCGGACGGCTGCTGCTGGCCTTCGACGCGACCGGCAACGGCGCTGTGTTCACCGGGACGCCGGTCGACGAGCTGGTGGTCGAGGACGGCCGGGTGGTCGGCGTCGGCGTCGGCGTCGGCTCGCGGCGGATCGGGGCGACTCACGGCGTGCTCATCGGCGCGGGCGGGTTCGAGCGGAACGCGGACCTGCGGGAACAGTCCGGGGTGCCGGGATCGGCGGCCTGGTCGATGGCCCCCGCGGAAACGAACCGCGGCCAGGTCCTGGAGGCGGCGATCGCACTCGGCGCGGCCGTCGACCTGATGGACGAGGGCTGGTGGTGCCCGGGAATCGCGATGCCGGACGGCGGCGCGTCGTTCACGCTCGGCTTCCGCGGCGGGATCGTCGTCGACCGCGACGGGCGGCGGTATGCGAACGAGTCGCTGCCCTATGACCAGATGGGCCGTGAGATGGCAGCGGACCCCGCACGGCGGGTCCCGTCGCACATCGTGTTCGACAGCCGCGAGGGCGGTCGGTTGCCCGCCATCGCGTTGCCGGGCGGTCCGCCGGACGAGCACCTGGCGGCTGGTACGTGGGTGGAGGCGGAGACGCTCGCGGAACTGGCGAAACTGATCGACGCGCCGGAGCTGCCGGAGACGGTGGCCCGGTTCAACTCGTTCGCAGAAGCCGGGCATGACGCTGATTTCGGCCGCGGTGAGGATGAATACGCGCGGCATTTCGCTAATCCGGTGTTGGTGCCGGTGGACCAGCCGCCGTTCCGCGCCGCGCGGTTGGTGTTGTCGGATCTGGGCACAAAGGGCGGGTTGGTGACCGATCCGGACGCGCGGGTGCTGCGTGACGACGGTTCGGCGGTGGAAGGTCTTTACGCGGTCGGCAATTCGGCGGCGTCGATGACCGGGGGTTACTACCCGGGTCCGGGAATTCCGTTGGGCACGGCGATGGCTTTTGCCGCCCGGGCGGTCGACGATCTGGTGGCACGGGCCGGAAAATGACCTGCGCTCCGCCCCGGTGCCGGTTACCGTCGCCGGGGTGGAGGACTACTTCGGGGAAAGTGTCGCTGCCAGGTACGACGAATCGTCGGCCGAAATGTTCTCACCGGAGGCGGTGAACCCAGCGGTCGACGTCCTGGCCGGGCTTGCCGGAGACGGTCGCGCGCTGGAGCTCGGCATCGGCACCGGACGGATCGCGTTGCCGCTCGCCGCGCGGGGTGTGCCGGTCTCGGGGATCGACCTGTCGTCGGCGATGGCTGCGCGATTGCGCGCCAAACCGGGCGGTGACGCGATCGAAGTGGCGATCGGCGACTTCGCGACGACCCGGGTCGACGGAACCTTCTCGGTGGCATACCTGGTGTACAACACCATCGGCAACCTGACCTCGCAGGACGCGCAGGTGGCCTGTTTCCGCAACGCCGCGGCGCATCTCGAGCCAGGCGGGTGCTTCGTGATCGAGGTCGGGGTGCCGGACCTGCGGAAGCTGCCGCCCGGGCAGACCGTCGTTCCGTTCGATCTGAGCGCGACGCATTGGGGATTCGATCTCTACGACGTCTCCACGCAGTCGATGAGTTCGTACCACGCGCGGGTGGCCGACGGCCGCGGCGAGTTCCGGGCGATTCCGTTCCGGTATGTGTGGCCCGCCGAACTGGACCTGATGGCGCGGCTGGCGGGGCTGCGGCTGCGGTCGCGGTGGGAAAGCTGGGACGGGAAGCCGTTCGCGCACGAGAGCGAGCAGCACATCTCGATCTGGGAAAAAGCCGCGTGAGCTTCCACTCCGGTCGGCAACCCGCGCCAGGGACCTAAGGCACCGCTACGGATCCGTCGGCCCGGGTCGACGGGCTCGGCTCTGGCCGGGGTGTTGTCGTACGTGAGGGGAACCCTGAGGGAATCAGAGTCCCTCAGGGTTCCCCTCACGTACTCGCAGAACGGTCGAGCAGGGCAGCCGCACAGCTCTCGGGGCGGTTCAGGGGTACCGCGGCCCGGGGTCGTGCGTGGCTATGCCGGTTAGAACCGGCATAGCCACGCACGAGCTACCCCTTCGGCGGGGTGAACGCGGCCAACTGCTCCGACCCGGACCAGTCGTGCCCCCAGTAACTGTCCCGGGTGATCTCCTCCGCGGTGTAGAACCGCTCGTCCACCAGCATTCCCTCGGTCCCGTACTCCAAGTCCCAGCCGCCAGGCGCGCGGACGTAGAACGACACCATCTTGTCGTTCGTGTGCCGGCCCAGCGTCGACGACACCGAGAAGCCGCGCTTGCCGACCTCGTCCAGGGCGCGGCCGACGGCGTCCAGGGAATCGACCTCGACCATCAGGTGCACCAGGCCCGGCGGTTCGCCGTGCGGGGCCGGGCAGATCGCCAGGCTGTGGTGGCGCTCGTTGACGCCCATGAACCGCACCCGGCGCGGTTTCTGGTCCGGGGCCGCGCCGCTCATCGAGACCGCGCCGCGCGGGAGGAAGCCCAGCACCTCGGTGTAGAACGTCTCGACCTCGGCGAAGTTCGTCGTCGGCAGCACGACGTGGCCCATGCCCTGCGCGCCGGTCACGAACTGCTGCGTCCACTTCGTCCGCACCGGGTCGTGGTCAAGGACCGGGCCGAAGAAGACCTCGACCGGGGTGCCGGACGGGTCGTCGAAGGTGATCGCCGAATCGACGCGGCGTTCCCGGCATTGCTGCTCAGACAACACTTTCACCGCGGTTCCGGACGCTTCAACCGCACGCCCGACCGCGGCCAGCGCGAATTGGTCGCGCACCTCCCAGCCGACCGCGAGCACCCGGTCGTCGTCGCCGGGCAGCACGATCAGCCGCGCCTCGCGTTCGTCCATCCGCAGGTACAGGCCGTCGGGAACCGGGCCGGACGTTTCGGCGAAGCCGAGCGCCTCCACGGTCAGCTCCCGCCAGCGCGGCAGGTCCCGGCTCTGGACCCGGAGGTATCCGAGCCCTCGGATGTCGGTCATAGCGAAACTCCTTGCGGGATAAGAGAGTTCAGATCATCGAGAGCATCGGGCCGGGCGGCGGCTCGACGTCGAGGTCGGTCAGCGCGGACGCGTGGAACACCGAGCCGGGCACGTGGATCGCGTGCGCGAGGCCCATGTGGCCGTCGCGCCAGAAGCGCTGGATCGGGTTGTCCATCCGCAGCCCGTTGCCGCCGCTGCGGGCGACCACCTCGTCCATCGCGCGCACCGCCCGCCACGCCGCAGCGACCTGGGTGCGGCGCGACGCGGCTCGGTCGGCGAGCGTTACCGGCTCCCCGGCCGCCGCCTTGTCGTAGAACCGGGAAACGTTGTCCAGCATGGCAATCCGCGACGCTTTGATCTCCTCGGCAGCGGCGCTGATCGCGAACAGCACATACGGATCATCCTTCACCCGAGTGCCAGTGATTTGCACGCGCGTGCGTTGATAGGTCAGATGCGCGGCCAGCGCACCCTCGGCGATGCCGATCACCGCAGAGGTGATGCCGAGAGGGAAAATCGTCGTGAACGGGACGCCGTACGTCGGGTTGGCGCGGCCGGATTCGCGCAGCGCGCTGCCGTCGGTCATCCGGCTGAACGGGACCGCTCGGTATTCCGGAATGAACGCGTCCTTGACGACGATGTCCTTGCTGCCGGTGCCGCGCAGGCCGACGACGTCCCAGGTGTCCTCCACGATTTCGTAGTCCGCACGAGGCAGGATCACGTGGTAATTCCGGGGCGGCTGCACGACATTGCCGTCCGCGTCGCCGAGGAAGCCGCCGAGGAAAATCCAGTCGCAGTGGTCGGTTCCGGACGAGAACTGCCACCGTCCATTGAAGACATAACCGCCGTCGACCGGCTTCAGCACACCCATCGGCGCATAGGGCGAAGCGATCCAGGTGTCGTCGTCAGCGCCCCAGATCTCCTCTTGCACGCGACGGTCGCAGAGCGCCATTTCCCACGGGTGCACGCCGACGATCCCGGCGACCCAGCCGGTCGACCCGTCGAGCGACGCCAGCCGCATCACCGTTTCCGCGAATTCGCGCGGATGGGCTTCCGCGCCGCCGTAATCGGCGGGCTGGAGCATTTTGATCGCGCCGGTTTCCCGGAGTACTTTGGCCGCTTCGTCGGCGAGCCGGCCGAGCCGCTCGTTTTCCGGTCCGAGCGCGGCGATCTCGTCCGCGCGGTGTTCGATCGCGGCAAGAGCGGGATGGGTCATGGCGCTTCCCTTTCTCCGGTCCGATTGCGATGCGGCCCCGGCTTCCCCGAGCCTCCCAGCGGAGCGCCCGAGCGCGCGGACCCGCTCCCGGTCAACGGGATCAGGGGCGCGGCACCCGGCTTCGCACCACCTTGCCGGTCACGTTGCGCGGCAACGGTTCCGTCCCGATCCGCCACCGCGACGGGACCTTGAAATACGCCAGCCGCTCCGCCGCGAACGCCCGCAACTCCTCCTCGCCGACCGACGCCGACACAACCACCACCGCGGCCACTTCCTGGCCAAGGTCAACGTGCGGCACGCCCAACACGATGCATTCCCGCACCGCCGGGTGTTCGGCCAGCACGTTCTCGACCTCGGCCGGATAAACGTTCTCCCCGCCGTGCAAGATCAAATCCGACCGGCGCGCGGTGAGCCGCAGCTGGCCGCCGGAAAGAACCCCGATGTCCCCCGTGTGCAGCCATCGCTCGCCGTCGATAGCGGCGGCTGTGGCTTCGGGATCTTCCCAATAACCGAGCATCGTGAACGGGCTGCGCACACAGATCTCCCCCGCGCTGCCGTCGGGCACCAACTCGCCGAAAGCGTCCCGGATCTCGAGCTCCACCGTCGCGATCGGATGTCCGACAGTACCCGGCGAGGCGGCGAGATCAGCCGATGTGGCAACGGAAATCGCTGTGGATGATTCCGTCAGGCCGTAGCTGTCCACCAATCCGTGTTCCGCCACCGGAAGCTCCGCGCGCAGCCGTTGCTGGAAAGCCGGAGAGGAAGGCGCAGCACCGAGAGTAAAAGCGGTCAGCGAGGAAAGGTCGTATCGGTCAAGATTGCCGTGTTCCAGCAGACGGTGCGCCATGGTCGGCACGACGCCCCAGTTCGTCACGCGCTCAGCCTCGACCAGCCGCAACACTCGCTCCGCGTCGAAACCGCCCTGGTGCAACACCACCGCGCTGCCGTCGGCCAGCCGAGGCACGATCAGGTTGTGCAGTCCGGCGATGTGGAACAACGGCACGCCGAGCAGATAACGCCGCGCGGACGGATTCGTCGGGTCGCCGAGCACGCGGGCGACTTCGCTGTTCAAGCGGTGAAACTCGATCACCGACGTCAGGTTCCGGTGCGTGTGCACCGCGCCTTTCGGCCGTCCGGTGGTGCCGCTGGTGTAGAGAATGACCGCCGGATCGTCCTCATCGACCGCGCAGGAAGGCAGCAGTGCATCCGAGCGGCGCGCTAGCCGAGGAATGTCCTCCTCGACGGTCAGCACCGGAACGCCGTCCAGCAACGCGGCCCGCTTCGCGTCGGCGACCACCAGAGACGGTCGCGTGTGGCCGAGCGCGTATTCCAGTTCCGGCCGCGACCACCACGCGTTGTAGCCGACCGCGATCGCGCCCAGTGACACCGTCGCCCAGAACGCGACCACCCACTCCGGACTGTTCGCCGCCGCGATCGCGACCCGGTCGCCCTTGCCGATCCCGTACTCCTCGCGGAGCGCGCAAGCCACCGACGCCACCTGCCGGACATGGTCGGCGAAGGTGATCCGGCGGTCGGCTGTCACCAGATACTCGTGTTCGCCGTGCCGCG
The DNA here is from genome assembly GCF_039525725.1 of Amycolatopsis albidoflavus. Classification (NCBI taxonomy): domain Bacteria; kingdom Bacillati; phylum Actinomycetota; class Actinomycetes; order Pseudonocardiales; family Pseudonocardiaceae; genus Amycolatopsis; species Amycolatopsis albidoflavus. The sequence continues at coordinate 859,420 of NZ_BAAAHV010000022.1, read as the reverse complement.
CCGAGCCGGCCAGCACCTCCCCCAGCGACCGTGCGCGATGCGTGAACACCGTCATCGGCACGCCGAGCACAGTCTCCGTGCGCAGCTCACAAGGCCCACCGGGCGCGGTCAGCGCCTGCCGAGGATCAGCGGAGAGGCTCATCAAAGGTCTCCCTCCTCGCGCACCGGTGCGGCGTGATTGTGCCTGCTCACCACCGTAAGCGCCGGGCCGATTCCAGTGACCGGGACCGGCTCAGAGGAACGCTGGCTCGCCGTACGCGCCCTGTCGCAGCAGTCCGGGCGACTCGGCCCGGCCGTCGAGAACCCGGTTGGTGCGCCGGGTGACCTTCCATCCTTCCTCGGTGCGGGCGAGCGCCCAATGGTTCGCCGTCGCGCGCCGGACGACAAAGCGGTCGTCCTGATGCACCACCATCAGCGAGTGACAGACCGCGATCGCCGTGTCGCCGTCGACGGTCACGTGCGGCGGGCCGACGAAATGCGCGCAACCGCCGGAAATCCAGCCTTGATGGGCGCTCGACCGGACCATCCGGGCCAGTTGCTCGCGGCCTTCGAGGTAGATCTCATCGACGTCGTACACGCCGTCCTCGGTCCACAGCGCGGCGACGTCCTCGGCCGCGCCGGCGTCCGCCAGCGGGCCGTACGCGGCGATCAGCCTGCTGATCTCGCGTTCGTCCTCCAGCCGCGCGAGCCGCGCCTCCAACTGGGCGATCCGGTCCACTTCAGACCTCGCTTCCTAGCTCGGCGAGCGCTTCGAGCTGCTCGCGGTAATGGTCGGCCGATTTGGCGGCGATCCGCGCGCTGACTGTCGTCGCCCCGGCTTCGAGCACCCGGGCCAGCCGATCCCGGCAGGCGGCCGTACCCGGGTCCAGCGGCCTTCCGGGCGACAGCACGACCTGGAAGCCGTCTGGCAGCTCAACGGTGTCGAGCATCCGGCGCAGCTCCTCCAGCGACAGCCCGAACGGGACCCAGCCGTCGGCCAGTTCCACCGCCCGCCGGAGCGAGCGCTTGGTTCGGCCGCCGATCCACAGCGGGACTTTCGCCTGCACGGCATGCGGTTCGACGATCATCCCGGCGAAGTCGTAGTGCGGTCCGTGATACTCCGGCAACCGCCGCGACAACGCCGCCCGCAGCGCCCGCAGCGCGTCGTCGGCCCGCTCGCCGCGGTGCTCGAACGGCGCGCCCAGCAGGTCGAACTCCTCCCGCAGCGACCCGACGCCCAGGCCGAGCACGAGCCGTCCGCCGCTGACCGTGTCGAGGGTTCCGTAGCGCTTCGCGATCTCCAGCGGGTGGTGATACCCCAGCACGAGCACCTGCGTGACCAACCGGATCCGGCTGGTGCGAGCGGCGAGGAAACCGAAGGTCGCGAGCGGATCCCAGTACGTCGAGCCGCGCTGTTCCGCGACCGCGACCGGCACCGCGACGTGCTCGCTGCAGGTCAGGTGGTCGAAGCCGAGTCGGTCCGCGGTCTCCGCGATCCGCGCCAGGTCTTCGATGCCCGCGGTGTCCTCCCAGGCGTTCGGGTCCCCCGGCAGCCGGGTCACCACGGGGCTCACGAGGCCGATGTCCATGCCGCCATGCCTACCGGCCGCCGGGCCGGCGCGAGCGGATTCTCCCGCTGATCGGGAGCCGTGCCGCAGTCGTGACCCGCCGCGTGTTGACGCTCCGGGAGGCCGCCGTGTTACCTTCAAAACTAGAAATGATTTCAATTCGTCCGCGAGGAGCACAGCATGACGGTTGTCGCGATCGAAACGGACTCCCTCGGCACGGATGTCGCACAGAACCGCGCCTTGCCGCCGTCGATGGTCGAGCGGATGACGCTGATCCTCGATGCCTTCGACGCGCCGAGCACGCGGCTCACCCTCGAGCAGGTCGCGCGCACGACCCACCTCCCCCGTTCGACCGCGCACCGCATCCTCGACCAGCTCGTGCGGCTGCAGTGGCTGTCGCATTCGTCGTTCGGGTACGCGCTCGGCGCGCGGGCGCTGAACCTCGGCGGCACCGGCGGCAACCACCTCGAACTGCGCGAGGCGACCGCGGCCGTGCTGCACGAACTGCAGTTGCGCACCGGGATGGTCGCGCACCTGGCGATCCTCGACGGCGCGGACGTCCGGTATCTCGACAAGGTCGGCGGCCGGTTCGCCGCGGTCGTCCCGTCGCGCGTCGGCGGCCGCGCGCCCGCGCAGTGCACCGCGCTCGGCAAGGCGATGCTCGCGTGGCTGCCCGCCGAACAGGTCGAGGACCGCGTCCTGCCGACGCTCGGCCGCCAGACCAGCCGGACGATCTGCGACATGGTGACGCTGCATCGCGAACTCGGCCGGATCCGCGACCGCAACGGTCTCGCTTTCGAACGCGGCGAGTGCTTCTCCGATATCTCCTGTGTCGCCGCCGCCATCCGCGGCCCGGAAGGGCCGGAAGCCGCGATCTCTCTGGTCGGCGACGCGCAGACCGCACTGGAGCGCGTCGCGCCGTTGGTCGTGGTCGCCGCGCGGCAGGTCACTCAGGAGCTGTACCCGATGGTCCGGCTGCGCACGGCCGAGCCTGCTTGGAACTGATCGTCCACAAAGGACTCTCAGTCACCGAGACAGCACTAGCTTGCGCACCGCCCGCCATTCTACGTTCAGCCTCGCAGAATCGGGGCACTGGAAGGAGATCCGACGATGACCACAGTGGAGCCGGCACCGGACGAGGTCCGCGTGATCGAGGCCGGCGCGGCGCCCACGCGGTTCGCCCGCGGGTGGCACTGTCTCGGTCTGGCCGAGAGCTTCGCCGACGGCAAGCCGCATCCGATCACCGCGTTCGGCCAGAAGCTCGTGGTGTTCGCCGGCGAGGACGGCAAGCTCAACGTGCTCGACGCGTACTGCCGCCACATGGGCGGCGATCTGTCGCAGGGCACGGTCAAGGGCAACGAGGTCGCCTGCCCGTTCCACGATTGGCGCTGGGGCGGCGACGGCCGGTGCAAGCAGATTCCTTACAGCCGCCGGGTTCCGTTGCGGGCGCGCACCGCGGCGTGGACGACGCTGGTGCAGGACAAGATGTTGTTCGTCTGGAACGACCCGGAGGGCAATCCGCCGCCGCCTGACGTTGTCATCCCGCGCATCGAGGGCGCCACGCGCGACGACTGGACCGACTGGACCTGGTACGAAACGCACGTCGACACAAACTGCCGCGAGGTCGTCGACAATGTTGTGGACATGGCGCACTTCTTCTACGTGCACTTCGCTTTTCCCACGTACTTCAAGAACATCTTCGAGGGACACGTCGCCACGCAACTGCAGCGCGGGTCTTCGCGGGAGGACGTGCGTCCGCCCGCCAAGGACGGTCAGCCGAAGGCACTGGGCAACACCTCCGTCGCCGCTTACTACGGGCCGTCTTTCATGATCGACGAGCTGACTTATCACTACGAGGGCATGGACATCGACGCCGTGCTCATCAACTGCCACTACCCGGTCAGCGCCAACTCGTTCAAGCTGCAGTACGGGATCATCGTCAAGCGCACGGACAAGCTTTCCGGGCCTGAGGCCGAGGCGACCGCGCGCAAGATGGGCGACTTCATCCGGATCGGCTTCGAACAGGACGTGCAGATCTGGAAGAACAAGACCCGGATCGAGAATCCGCTGCTGTGCGAGGAGGACGGTCCGGTTTATCAGCTGCGGCGCTGGTACGAACAGTTCTATGTGGACGTCGCGGACGTCACGCCGGAGATGACCGAGCGGTTCGAGTTCGAATTGGACACCGCGAAGCCGAATGCCGCCTGGCGCGCGGAGGTCGAGGAGAACCTCAGCCGCCGGACCAGCGAGCACGTCTGATGGCGATCCGCGCCGACAACCGGCTGCTGGACGAGCCGATGCGCCCGGTCCAATGCGGAACGTGCGAGGCTTGGCTGAAGGTGCGCAAGAGCAGTTGGCATCAGACGAGCATTCAGTGGGATGCCAACGCTTCCGCGCGGTGCGCCGAACGGTCGGCTTGTGCGGAGGACTTGTTCCGCGGGTGTGGTGCGCTGCGGGATTCGATTGACCGGGCGGTCGCGGACGGGGGAATTCCGGTGGCTGGAGAATGAGCATGGCCGAGAAGTACGGGCCGTGGGCGGTGATCGCAGGTGGTTCGGAAGGCGTTGGCGCGTCGTTCGCGCATCAACTCGCCGAGGCCGGGATCAATCTGGTGCTGATCGCGCGCAAGCCTGAACCGTTGGCGGAAACCGCGGCGGCGGTGCGGGCGCGCGGCGTGGAAGTGCTTACCGTGCAAGTGGATCTGCTCGATCCGGAAGCGCTCTCGGCGATCCGGGAAGTGACGGACGGGCTCGAGGTTGGGCTGCTGATCTTCAACGCGGGCGCAAACAGCTACGGACACGAGTTCGTGACTGGGGATCTGTCCCGCGTGCGCGGAGTGATTGACCTGAACATCACCGCGCAGCTCGCGTTGACCCATCACTTCGGCGCGTTGATGGCATCGCGCGGGCGCGGCGGGATCATGCTGGTGGGCTCGCTGGCCGGGTATCTCGGGCAGGCGGAGATCAGCGTGTATTCCGCGGTTAAGGCGTTCAGCCGGGTGTTCGCCGAGGGGCTGTGGCTGGAGATGCGCGAGCGCGGCGTGGACGTGCTGGAGCTGGTGCTCGGCGTCACCCGGACTCCGGCGATGGAACGGGCCGGCCTGGCGTTCGACCTGCCGGGACTGAATGTGGCCGAGCCGGACGACGTCGCGCGCGAAGGGCTGGCGCATCTCGCGGACGGGCCGGTGTGGGTGGCTGGCGGAAACCTCGCCGCGGCGGAAAAACGAAGCGAGTTCCCGCGCGCCGAGCTGGCACTGGCCGCCCACGAGGCGACGCGAAAGCTGCTCCCGGCGCGATAGCCAGCGTTCCGTGAAGGGCTCCTTGAGGGAATCTGATTCCCTCAAGGAGCCCTTCACGTACCTGCCAAGAACCCGCTCACCGCGGTGTGGAAGCCGGTCGGATCTTCTACCCACGGCAGATGACCAGCCACCAGTTGCACGCGCGACACCACCGGCAACGCCCGTTCCAGCGAATCCACACTCCGCCGCGGGCGGATGTCCGCTGTTCCGTCCACGATCAGCGTCGGCACCTTCAGCGTTTCGCACTGTCCACTCAGGTCTGGCGAACGCTCGCGATTCAGAGCAGCGTTGCACTCGAAATTCACGCCGAACCACGGGTCAGCCATGGCTTCGGCGTGCTCCAGCGCGCGCTCCCGGTCGGCGAAGTCCGCTGACCACTGCAGGACGCAGTACTCCCGGTCTTCCTCCGCGGTACGGTCCCGGTCCCGCAGCGACTCCCAGCGCGCCAAGTGCTCGCCGAGTGCGTCGCGGAGGTTGTGCTGGTAGGCCGCGTGCCAAGTCGAGTCGGCGTCGATTCCGGTGCCGGAGACGTAGACCAGCTTCGTCACGCGCTCCGGATGCGCCAGCGTGTAGCGCAACGCCAGCTGCGCGCCCCAAGAATGGCCGAGCAGCGCGACGCGGTCCCAGCCGAAATGGGCTCGGACCGCGTCGAGATCGGCCACTGTCTTCTCGACTGAGTACGGTCCCCGACGCTGCGACCGGCCGCATCCGCGCTGGTCCCAACGACAGACCGTCGCGGCTCCCGCCAGGGAAACCGCGACGTCCGCCATCATGTCCCACAGCCCGGGCCACCGTGGCAGAAGACGACTGGTTCGCCGTCGCCCGTCCGCTCCGCCCAAAGCCGGAGACCGTCGCCAGTCCGCACCGCGTGATCCACGCGACGCAGTATGACCGCTTTCAGGCCTGCGCGACCGTCACCCGAGCGCTCGTGTCGTTCTCCTCGACCATCCCGCCCTGCGCGGGTTTGCGGCCGTGCTTCATCAGCAGGATGATCGCCACCCCGACGACGCCGACGACGCCCGCCCACAGGTAGGACTGGGTGAACGCGGCGTCACCGTAGATCACCGCGTGCGATTGGGGCAGCGTCATCCGGACGTGCTCGGCCATGATCGCGCCGGTCACCGTCACCGCGGCCGACGACGCCAGCATCGCGATCACGCCGGCGATGCAGTTGCCCGCGCCGCCGAGCCGCTCGGGCAGCGCGTCCTGCAGGAGGTTCGCGTTGGAGGAATGCAGGAAGCCGACCGCGAACCCGGCGACGAAGCTGGTGATCGCGACCTGCCACTGCACGGTGAACATCCGCGAGCCGAGGAACATCACCACCAGGAAGCACAGGCTGGACGCGAGCAGCACCTGGCGCGCGCCGATCCGCTTCGACAGGTAGCCGCCGAGCGGGCCGACGACCATGCCCACCACGCCGAGCGGGAACGTCCACAGTGCCAGCTGCAACGCCGAAAGCCCGACGCCGTAGGTGTTTCCGGGAATGTGCGGCGTTTCGAACATGGTCGGGCTGAGGATGCCGTGCGCGTTCATCATGTACGACACCAGCCCGACCGCGACCACCGTCGGCAGGAATTTGCGGCCGACCAGCACCCGCAGGTCGATCAGCGGTTCCTTGGCCTTCAGTTCGCGCAGCACGAACGCGGCCAGCAGCAGCACGCCGATGCCGAACGCGCCGACCGTGGTCGTCGAACCCCAGCCCCACTTGCCGCCCTTGCCGACCGCGACGAGCAGAACGCCCAGGCTCGCCCCGAGCAGAATGGCGCCGAGAATGTCGAACGACGATTTGACCCGCACCTTGCTTTCCGGCACCAGCCACGCGTGCAGCGGAAGCAGGACGCCGACGTAAATGACCATGAACCAGAACACGCTGCGGAAGCCGAAATTGTCGATCAGCCATCCGGCGAGAAACGGGCCGGCGACCGCGCCCATGCCGATTCCGGTGACCACCGAGCCGAGCGCGACCGGCACGTAGGACCGCGGGATGACGTCGCGGACGAGTGCGTAGGAAATGTTCACGATGCCGACCAGGCTGCCCTGCAGCAGGCGGCCGATCAGGAGCAGCGCGAACACGTCGGTGGTCGCGCACACGACGCTGCCGAGCAGGAAGATCGCGCCCATCACCAGGATGATCCGCTTCTTGCCGTAGCGGTCGGCCGCCTTGCCCGCGAGCGGGAGCACGACCGCGCCGGCGAGCGTGACCACCGAGGCCGCCTGCGCCACGTCGAGGGTCCGGAAATGCGCGGCCATCCCGGGCAGCGCCGGATACACCATGAGGATTTCGAACGTGGCTATTTCGGAGAGCAGAATGATCAGCGCGCAGACCGCGATGATCCGCCCGCGGGAAACAGGTCCGTTCGCCGGATTCAGGTCGAGTGCCATGCCGGTCCCTTTCCAGAAGTGATCAGGGGAATCCCCGCCGGAATACGAGGTCCCGCGCTGATGAGGCCGGAATCGACGCGAGCGTAATCACGGCCTCCCGGCGGTCCCGGCGCGATCCCGCTCACCGGGAGTCTTCTCAGATGTGCGAACCGCCGTCCACGCGGATCTCCGCGCCGGTCAGGTATCCGGCGTCGGCGGACGCGGCGAAAGCGATCGTCGCGGCGATCTGGTCCGGTTCCGCCACGCCCATCGGCGAGCGGATCCGGCGGTAGTACGAGATGTCGAGACCGACCAGGACGTCCTCGCCGACCAGCGGTGTCGCGACGGTGCCGGGCGACACGACGACCACCCGGACGCCGCGGCCGATCACCTCCGCCGCCAGGCTCAGCGAGAACCCGAGCACGGCGGCTTTACTGGCGGAATACGCAGTCATGTAAGGATTTCCGTGCGTGGCAGAGCTGGAGGACACGTTCACAATCACGCCGCGGCCGTCGGGCAGATGCGGCAACGCTTCCCGGCAGCACAGCGCGGTGCCGATCAGGTTCACGTCGTAGAGCCGTCGGAGGTCCGCGACCGTCAGCTCCGCGATCGGGGTGGTGCGGTGTATTCCGGCGACATTGACGACCACGTCGAGACCGTCGAGTTCGGCCGCCGCGGCACGAACCGCAGCCGAAATCTCGGTCTCATCGGAAACATCGGCCTGATGCAGGCGGATCCGTTCGGTTTCCGGCAGCCCGGAATGGTCGACGTCGACGGAGAAGACCGTGGCGCCTTCGGCCGCGAGCCGGAGTGCGGCGGCTCGGCCGATCCCCGAGCCACCACCGGTGAGCAGGACTTTCGCGTTCTCGAATCGGTGCACCTGTCGCAGGCTGCCACCGGCGCCGCGCCCGGCGCGGCGGCGATCCCGCTCACCGGACTCGATCAAGCCTCGTACGTCACCTTGACCTCGTCCGTCCGCGGCCTGGCCTGACAAGCCAGAATCAACCCGTCCGCGAGGTCCTGCGGGTCGAGGACTTCGTTGCGTGCCAGGTCCACTTCGCCGCTCACCAGCACACAGGCGCAGGCGCTGCAGGCACCTTCCCGGCACGAGAACGGCGCGTCCAACCCTGCTGCCAGGAGGACGTCGAGCAACGCGTTCTCTCGTGGCCAGCGCAACGTCCGTATCTCGCCGTCGAGTTCGACTTCCACCGTGCTCGCCGGACCGGACTCGTCCACCGCCACCGAGGCGAACGGGTCGCCAGTGAGCGAGGTGAACCGTTCCACGGTAACGCTTTCCACACCCAGTCCATTAAGGACCGTCGAAGCCAGATCCATGAACGGGCCGGGTCCACAGAGGAACGCAGCTCGCTCCCGATGCGGCGCGGTCAATGCCCGAAGCCCGGCTTCGGTCGGCAACCCCTGTACCGATTCCAGCCAGTGCAGCACGGTCAGCCGGTCCGGGTATTCCTTGGTCAGCCGCAACAGCTCGTCCCGGAAAATCACCGACTGCTCGTCGCGGTTCGCGTAGACCAGCGTCACCCGGCCGGAACCGGCCCGCAGACAGGACTTCAGGATCGACATCACCGGTGTGATCCCGCTGCCCGCGGCGAGCAGCAGCACGTCGGCGTCGAGCGACCGCGGGGTGAACGTGCCGGACGGCCGCAGCACGTCCAGCACAGTCCCCTCGACCGCGTTGTCCACCAACCAATTCGATCCGTATCCGCCTGCTGTGCGCTTCACCGTGATTCTCGGCGGCTCCTCGCAGTGCGGGGAACTGCACAGCGAATAGCAGCGCGCGACACTGTCCTCAGTGGACGGAATACGGACAGTGAGGAATTGTCCAGGCAGATAGTCGAAACTGCCGTCGATCGGTTCCAGTACCAGCGAATGCGCGTCGGCGGTCTCGCGGACCACCTCGGTCACCCGCACGCGCATCGCGCTCATGCCGAGCGCGCGGCGTGCTGCGCCGCGAGATAGCCGAAGACGATCGACGGCCCGATCGTCGCGCCCGGACCAGCGTATTCGTTGCCCATCACCGCGGCGGTCGTGTTGCCGGTGGCGTACAGCCCGTCGATCGCCGAGCCGTCGTCGCGCAGGACGCGACTGTTCTCGTCGCACACCAGGCCGCCCTTGGTGCCGAGATCGCCGACCTCGATCCGGAACGCGTAGTACGGCCCCTTCTCGATCACGTCGAGACACGGATTCGGCAGTGTCGGGTCGCCGTAGTACCGATCGTAGGCGGACTCGCCGCGACCGAAATCGCCGTCCACTCCGGCACGGGCAAAACCGTTGAACCGCTGCACGGTTTCCGCCAAGGTGTCAGCCGGAACACCGATCTTCTCGGCAAGACCAGCCAACGTCTCGGCCCGGTGCGCGATTCCCGCCGCGTAATACGGCTCCGGAATCGGCGCACCCGGCAGGATCTGCGCGAACGGATACCGCGCGCGAGCCTTGGCGTCCATCACGAACCAAGCGGGCACGTGTCCGCCCTCGAGTTGCGCGTGCACGAAGGTGACATACGGCGCGGACTCGTTGGTGAACCGCGTGCCCTCGGCCGACACGATGACCGAACGCGGGATCGACCGTTCGGACACGAGCGGCACGACCGCGCCGGACGGGTGTCGCACCGACGGCATCCACCACGCGTCGTCCATCAGGTCCGTAGCCGCGCCGACGCCCAGCCCGGCCTCGATGCCGTCGCCGACGTTCTCCCGCGCGCCACCGCTGTAGTCATCCCAGGCAGCTTCCGGAAGATAGCGTTTCCGAAGGTCAGCACGGTGCTCGAAGCCGCCGGTCGCCAGCAGCACGCCATGGCGGGCGCGGATCCGCTTTTGCCCGCCGTCGTGCTCGGCGACGATCCCGGTCACCCGGCCGTCCTCGACCACCAGCTCGGTCATCGGCGACCGCAGCCACAGCGGGACCCCGGCGTCCTTCAACGCCATCCGCAACCGCGCGACCAGCGCACGGCCGCCGGTGGCCATGTGCCGGCGCCGCACCACGTTGGACGACACCCGCCAAGCCGCGATCACCGACGCCCACCGGCCGCGCCAGGTGCGCTTGACCATCGCCAGATCGTGGTAATCCTTCGCGGTGACCCACAAGCCGAGCGGCCCCTTCATCGTGTTCGGCCGCTGGTGCCGCTCGTCCTCGCCGAGGTGCCGGGTGTCGAACGGCTTCGCCTCGACAGACCGGCCCAGCGGGCGGCCGCCGTCGAGCTCCGGGTGGTAGTCGGCGTAGCCCTTCACCCAGAAGAACCGCAGCCATTTGCTGCGCTCCAGCAGTTCCATCGCCGCCGGGCCATGGTCGACATACGCGTCGAGCCGTTTCGAATCCACCCGGCCTTCGGTGAGCAGGTCGAGGTAACGGCGGATCGACGCCCGGCTGTCGTCGTGCCCGGCCGCCCGCAGCGCCGGATTGTTCGGGATCCAGATGCCGCCGCCGGAAATCCCGGTGGAGCCGCCGTACATCGCGCCCTTCTCGACGACCAGCACGTCCAGCCCGGCCGCCGCGGCGGTCAGCGCGGCGGTCATCCCGCCCCCGCCCGATCCCACTACGACGAAGTCGTACTCCGCGTCCCAGGCCGTCATTCGCCGTCCTTCCGGAGCAGGAACGCGAGAACGGCGCTTTCCCACGCGTCTTTCTGCTCGATCATCGTCCAATGTCCGCAATTCGGAAGAATGTGGAGTTCCGCGTGCGGAATGGTGCGCATCGGGATCAACGCCATGTCGAGCGGGCTGACCCGGTCGTCCCGGCCCCAGGTGATCAGGGTGCGGGCGCGGATCTTGCGCAATTCAGCCCACAGCGGGGTGACGTCGAAGGCCGCGGCCGCCTGCGCCCGCAGCACGCCTTTGCCGTACATTTTCTTGGCACTGGCCAAGGAATCCGCGGCAGTCGCGAGCCGCCACCGCTCCTTGATCAGTTCTTCGGTGATCAGGCCGCGATCGAAAACCATCGAATTCAGCCACTGCACGAGCCGTTCCCGCGTCGGGTCCTCGACGAATTCGGTCAGCAGGTTGATCCCCTCGCCCGGAGCCGGGCTGAAGATGTTCGTGCCCATCCCGCCGACGGTCACCAGCCGACGGACCCGCTCCGGATGCGCGATCGCGGTGCGGGTGGCGACGAATCCGCCCATCGAGTTGCCGACGAGGTCGGCGGCGGCGATGCCGAGCCCGTCGAGCAGGTCGAGCACCGCGCGTTCGGCGGCGGGCATCGGCGGTTCCGCGACCGGGTCGCTCACGCCGAATCCGGGGAATTCCAGGATCAGGCACCGGAAATGCGCGGCGAACGACGGCAGATTCGCCCGGAAGTTCTGCCATCCGGTGACGCCGGGCCCGGATCCGTGCAGCAGCACGACCGGCGGGCCGTCGCCTGCTTCGTGGTAGCGCAGCACGCCCCGGTCGGTGCGGAGTTCGCGCAGCGTCGCGTCGTGGCTCAGTTCCGGCATGGCTGACCTCTTGCTCGTGGGTGCGGATGCCGCCGAAGCTAGCCAGCCGCCGCACGCGCGCGGGTCTCCAGTCCCGGTCACCGAGAGAGCTCGTCTCCGGGCGCACCGGCAGCTCTTACCGTCGAACCCATGCAAGCTACCGAAGCACCGACCCCGCTGGAAATGCGCCGCGCGCTGAGCCGGTTCGCCAGCGGAGTCACCGTGGTGACCGGCGTCGACGGCGGCGAGGCGGTGGGATTCACCTGCCAGTCCTTCACGTCGGTATCGCTGGAACCGCCGCTGGTGCTGTTCTGCGCCGACCGCGACGGCCGGGCGTGGCCGCGAATCCGAACCGCCGGGCGGTTTTGCGCGAACGTGCTGTCCGAACCGCAAGCCGACCTCTGCAGTCGCTTCGGATCCCGTCGAGGCCGTCGCTTCGAAGGGCTGAATTGGGAGCTTTCCCGGTGGGGAACACCGGAATTGCCTGATGTTCTGCTGCGCGTGCACGCCGACATCGAGACCGTGCACCGCGCGGGCGACCACGACGTCGTCCTCGGCCGAGTGCTCGCGCTGGACCCGGGCACTGACGAGCGGCCGATGATTTTCTACCGCGGCGATTTCGGCGTCGAAGGCCGTCCGGACGAGGTGCCAGGCTATCTCTGGGGCTGGAGCGACCGCTGAACCTCTTCTTCCAGCGCACGCACCATCGCCACCGCCGCCGGCCCCGGCTGCTCCCCCGTCACCGCCCACAGACAGCGCCGCAGCCCGCCGCACTCGTCGCGCACCGGGATCCACCGGACGTCGGCGGGCAGCGAATCCGCCGCGAATCCGGGTACCAGCGAAATTCCCAGCCCCGCCGCGACCAGGCCTAACCGCGTCGGCCACGCGCGCACCGCGAACGCGATCATCGGCCCGGCGATTCCCGGCCAGGTCCCGAATTCCGGCGAACTGCCCGCGCCGACGATCCACTGCTGCTCGGCCAATTCGTCCGGTTCGACCCAGCTGCGCCCGGCGAACGGATGCGCTTCCGCGACCGCCACCCCGTACCCGATTCCGCTGCGCAATTCGGTGCGGCGCAAGCTGTCGAAGTCGTATTCCGGCACGCCGTCGCCGGTCACGAGCACCGCGACCTCGAGCCGTCCGCGCCGCAGCGACTGCAGCTGCGCCGGGGTCGAGGACTCGGCGAGCTGCACCTCCACGCCCGGATGCGCGCGCAGCAGCCGGGAAACCGCGCGCGGCAGCAAAACCGCCGACGCGGCGGGAAATCCGCCCACCGAGATCCGCCCGGCGAGCCGGTCGCGCAGCCCGGCCAGTTCTTTTCCGGCCGCGCTCACACTGTCCAAAACCCGACCGGCGTGCCGGATCAGCACTTCTCCCGCTGTCGTAGGACGAATTCCGCGGGCGTGCCGTTCGAACAATGCGGTTCCAGTGGCGCGTTCGCTCGCCGCGATCTGCCGTGACACCGCCGATTGCGTGTAGCCGAGCCGGTGCGCGGCAGCACTGAACGACCCGGTGCGGGCCACCTCCACCACGACCCGGAGGCCGGTGAGCGTCAGATCAGCCATTCCGCCAACCATATCCGAAACGCGCCGCCCCGGACGTCCACAGTAGACGCCACCGCGGTTCCCTCCCCTTGGCCACGGCGCACAATCCCGGCTCGACCCGAGCGGGCCGGGATTTTCGCGCCCCGAAGGACACCGAGCGTGCCCCAATTACCCAGCCGCAGGTGCCGCCGAACGCCCGAATCGCGGTTGCGGCGAACAGTCGAACTCGCCGCGAACCGCTCCGGGCGCGAAACGCCGGCGCGGGAAGGGGCGATGTCATTGCCAGGAGTGGCGAAAAGAATCTCGAGCGTGACCGTCGGCCGACGGTCTACTGTGGAATGCCCGCACACACCCGCTGTTCACCGGGTGGCCGTCGCCGCTTAACCGCTGACGGTAACTTTCCGGCGGCGCGCCCGCGATGTCCATTCTGACTGCGACGGCTTGTCACCGGACGGCCGTCCGAGCCGGACTGAGGTTGCGACACATGAAAAGCGCTCGAAGTCCACGTCGGACTCCCCGGTTCCAGCTGATCGGCGGCCCGGGAAATGCGACGAGATGGCGGCTCCTCGGCACGAACAACGCGTCGCTGGGGCTGGGCACCGTCGACTACCGCAACGGGGAAGAATGCGTCGCGGCCATCCAATGGCTGTGCGCGAACATCCCGCGCACGCGCATGGAACTGACCCACGACCACGGAATCGACTGGCGATGGCTGCTGCGCGCGGGCAACGGCACGATCGCGTCGGCGAGCCACGCCTACGGCCGCCGGATCGAAGCACAGCACGGATACGAACGGTTCGTCGCCGCGATCGGCGAAGCGGCGGAATTCGCGGCGGAGGGCCGGATCACCGACTGGCGCACGAAGTACCGGCTGCCGGGCTGAACGCGTTCGTCGGGCATTAACTCCCGCGCCGTCGGGTGGGAACGCGACCAACCGGGCACTGTTTGCCGAACCCCGCGAGGTTTGGTCTCGACCACGGAATCCCGTGGTCGAGACCAGACAGAAAGAGTACAAACTGATGCGTGCTCGTACTGCCCGGTTCGTGGGCGTCTCCGCCGCGCTCGCCGCGGGTGCGGCCCTTCTTCTCCCGGGTACCGCCAGCGCAATCCCCGGTCCCAACGGAACCAAGGAGGTCGTCGCGGCCGTCGGTTCCGACACCATCGCGGACGTCACGTCCGCGGTGTTCGCCGCCGCGAACAGCTCGACGGCGAACACCGACCCCGACAACTACGTGAACGTGCCGCCGGTTCTCGCGCCGGGCACGTCGTTCACCGTCCCCGGCGACAAGTTCAGCCCGGCGGGCACGACCTACAACGCGTCCAACCCGCCGCCCAACGGCTCCACCGCGGGCAAGGCCGCTCTGGCTGCCGCCGCCTCGGCTGGCAACGGCGCGGTCGACGTCGCCCGCTCCTCGTCCCCGCGCTCTTCTTCCGACCCGGCGGAGTTCCAGTACTACGCGTTCGCCAAGGACGGCGTGTCCTGGGCGGCGTCGTCGACCGGCGCGGGCGCGGGCGTCACCCTGACCCTCGACCAGCTGCGCGGCATCTACAGCGGCACCATCACCAACTGGAACCAGGTCGGCGGCACCAACGCCCCCATCGCCGTCTACCTCCCCCAGGTCGGCTCCGGCACGCTCTCCTTCTTCACCAACACCGTGCTCGGCTTCGACCCGACCACCAAGCCCGTCACCATCAACCGGTTCCAGGAGAACGAGGGCAACACCATTGAGGCCGGCAAGCAGTCGACGGCGATCGCGCCCTACTCCGTGGCCCAGTGGGTCGCGCAGGGCAACGGCGTCGTCAGCGACAAGCGCGCCGGCTTCTTCGAAGGCACCCTGACCGGCGCCGGTTCGGACAGTGCGCCGGTTTCGGGTTCCGCCCCGAACTTCGCCCCGGCCTTCGCGGACGGCTTCCTCGGCGCCCGCTTCGTGTACTACGTGCTGGACACCCGTTCGCCGTCCTACGGCGCGGCGCTCAACGCGGTCGGCTTCGACGACGCCGGCCCGAGCCCGCTCTGCAACGGCAGCCTCGCCAGCACGCTGAGCCAGTACGGCTTCAAGCCGCTGGCCGCCGACGACAGCGGTGTCACCTGCACTGTCGGCTGAACGAACTGAACGCCAGACCGGCCCGGCCGGGGAGTTCTTTCCCCGGCCGGGCCGGTCCCGTTTCCCGACCAGAACTGCGAGGAAAGCCCGTGAAACGCACGCGTACAGCCCAGTTCTCCGCCATAGCCGCGGCCGCCGCGGCCACCGGCCTCGTCTTCCCCGGCGTCGCCGGCGCGGTGCCCGGACCGAACACTCTCCCGGAGGTCGTCACCGCCGTCGGAGCTAGCACCACTTACGAAGTCACCGGCGCGATCTTCGCCGCGGCCAACAGCTCTCCGGCGAATACCGACCCGGACACCTACGTCAACGTTCCGCCGGTCCTCGTGCCGGGCCAGGTCTTCCCCGTGCCCGGCGACGTGTTCGATCCGGGCACGGCCTACAGCTCGACAAACCCGCCGCCTAACGGCGCGATCGCGGGCAGCTCCGCGCTGGCCGGCTCCGCCACGGCAGGAAGCGGCTCGATCGAAGTCGTCCGTTCCGACTCGCCGCGAGCGCTTTCCGATCCGTCGACGTTCGAGTTCTACGGTTTCGCCAGAGACGCTGTCTCCTGGGCAGCGTCCTCGGCGGGTGCGGGCACCGGCGTCACCCTGACCCTCGACCAGCTGCGCGGCATCTACAGCGGCGCCATCACCAACTGGAACCAGGTCGGCGGCACCGACGCCCCCATCGCCGTCTACCTGCCTCAGATCGGCTCCGGCACGTTGTCCTTCTTCATGAACACGGTGCTCGGCTTCGACCCGACCACCAAGCCCGTCACCATCAAGCGGTTCCAGGAAAACGACGCGACCACAATTCCCGCCGCGGACCGGCCGGGCGCGATCGCGCTCTACTCCGTCGCCCAGTGGGTCTCGCAAGGCAACGGCGTCGTCAGCGACAAGCGCGCCGGATTCTTCGAAGGCACCCTGACCAGTGCTGGTTCGGACACTGCCCCCGTCTCGGGCAGCGCACCGAACTACGCCCCGGCCTACTCCGACGGATTCCTCGGCAGCAGCTTCGTCTACCACGTGATCGACACTCGCTCGCCGTCTCACGACGCCGCACTCAACGTCGTCGGATTCGACCCCAACGGCCCGAGCCCGCTCTGCAACGGCAGCTACGCCAGCGTCTTGGCCCAGTACGGCTTCAAGCCGCTGCCGGCCAACTCCGCTGGAGTCACCTGCGTTCGCTCCTGACCCGGCGAACCGCGGCCGGGCACGGAGTTTCTCCGCGCCCGGCCTGGGTCCAGCCAGCTCAAGCCCAAGCGGGCAACAACCTCCACACCGCTGACGCCGCGAGAACCGCCAACGCCAGCAACGCCGGTGTCGTCAGCACGTAGGTGGACACCGAACGCCAGCGCCGGTACAGCACTGTCGCCCCTGCCGCCACCACCGCGAAGCCGCCGAACGCGAGCACCAGCCGGGCCCAGCCGCTCGGGTCGCCAGTGCGACCGTCCTGTGCGTCCGCCCGGCCGTTCTGCGGCGTCGGGCGAAACGGCTTGCCGTCGAGGACTGCCGTCACCACCGTCGCGCTCGATGCGGAACCTGGCCACCACGAGTCCGAGGTGACCAGCGTCAGCCGGTCGTTCTCAGTGCGGCCGTAATCGCGGTCCTCGTCCAAGTCGCGGGTCGCCGTGTCAGTCACGGTGTACACCGATTTGCCCTGAGTCGTCGCGACTACCAGCCGATCCCCCCGGGAGAGTTCGCGGAGGTCGGCGAACGGGGCGCCGTAGCCGGAGTACCGGCCGACCACCGCCGAGTTGCCTGGCTGGCCGGGCCCCGACGTACCTGGCACGTGTCCCGGACCGGACATCGTCTCCCCCGGCTCCACGCCTTCGAGGATCACCTGCCGCACCTGCAGTTTCGGAATCTCCAGCACGGCCACCGGAGAACCGAATTCCGGCGGTTTCGTCACCGGTGCCGCGCCGAGCAAAGTGCGCGCCGCGCCCTGTGCCTGCGCCATCCTGTCCTGCAGAACGGAAAGCGCAGTTCGCTGATCGTTGTTGGCCAGCATCGGCCCGAGTGCATAGGCGACGATGCCGAAGCACACGACCGTGGTGACCAGCCAGCCGGCCACGGCGAGCGCCGTCCACCGAGGGTTCAAGCGCACCGGTGCGCGCAGCGTCGCGGTCATGCCCGGTGTCGCAATGCACCGATCCGGCCGGCGAGCCGGTTCACCCACGGCGGCAACGGCTTTCCCGCGGAGAGATAGCCGGTGGCCGACGGCAACAGCACCAACGCGACCAGCGCGAGCAACGGAATCAGTGCGCCCAGCACTCCCGCTCCTGGGAACAGCGGAATCTTCACCGCCGCCGCCAAGCTGCGCGCTTCCTGGACACTCGCCTGGGTCGGAGCCTTCATCGCCAGCGCAGCCGCTTCGGCCGCTCCGGGACCAGGCGAGCCGGAGTGCGGAGTCGGGCCGCCGAGGCTCCCGCCCGCCGGCGGCGCTCCCGCGGCGGCACCGGGCCCGCTGCTCGCATTCTGCGCACCGGGGTGCTGCGCCTCCTTGTGCTCCTGGCAGGAGGCAGCCGCAGTGCCAGTGCCGACCTTCGCCGCGGCGGCCTGTGCCGCGGACAGCAGATCCGGCGGCAGCGGAACAATGCCCGGCCCCATCGAGCCCTGGCCGCCGTTGGTCGCGGCCTTCAGGAAGGTGGCGAGCTGCGCCTGTTTCGCGGCGTCTGGCGCACACGACGCGTTCACCAGCGGATTCAGCGGTGCGGCAAGAGACTCGACATATGTCAGCGGGTACGCTTCCGGATCATCGCTGCCGACGATCTGCACGGAACCGTCCTTCGCCTGCTGCGTGCGTGCCGCCGCTGCCTGCAGCGACTTCGGAGTCGGCGCGACATAACCGCCCTTGCCATTGGGCACGGCCACCGGGGTCCAGCCGTTCTCGGTCGCCGTGGCCAAGTCGGTGACAACCCAGTTCAGGCATCCATTGCCGCACGCGGTCCCGGTCCCGACCGTGACGTTGTTGACCTGCTTGCGCACGTTGACCTGTCCGGTCTTCGCGTCGACATTGTGCGCGACACTCGCGTCACCGAGGTTGAGCGCGTTGAGGTCGGTGACGACGCCGACCGGCCCGCCGCTCCCCGGCAGCACTTTGTGGTCGTGGTTGACGAAATGCGCATACGTCCAGGCAGGCAATCCGCTCAGCCTGCTGCTGAGCACCAGCGGCACCGTGCTCGGCCCGACTTCGCCGGTGACCCCGTAGTAATCGGTGCCGTCCTGCCCTTCCCGCGAGTTGGGCGCGAGAGCGGCGTTGTCCGGCCCGCTGACCGCTGCCAGCGCGGGGTTGCGCTTGACCAAGGCGGACGAGTCCGTGAAGATGCCGCCGCGGCCGTTGGTCCCCGGCAGTTCTCCGCCCTTCGTGAGCAGGTTGGCCAGGTCGTCCCAGCTGAACGCGAGGTTCTCGGACAACCGCGTCTTCAGCGGCTTGCCGCGGTCGTCGCGGTCGGTGGGCGTCCAGCCCACCGCCGCGAGCACGGTGGCGTTGAGCCCCACGGGAACGTAGCTTCGAGCCCGGACCTGTTGCGCGGCAAGCGCCCCGCCGGAACCGGTAACGACCATGTCGGAATCGCCCTTGTCGAACGACGTCAGCCCGACGTCCTCAGTCTCGTTCACGATGTTGGCCGGTTGCGTGGCTTTCGTCGGCGCGCACAGCATCTGGTTCCAGGCGACGGCGGTGCGGCCGAAGCGCTCCGGCATGCTGCCGGTCAGGGTGCTCGCCCCGACCCCGCCGCAGCCCTGGATGCGAATCCCCCGCGCGGAGGCGCTGAAGACGATCGAGCTGTCGTAGACGATGGTGGCGGGGCCGGGAGTCGCCGCCGGGACAGTGATCTTCAGCGTCAGGGTGCACGGATGGGTTTCGTCGCAGGAGAACGAGTACTGCTTCTTGTCCGGGTTGTTCGCCCACGGATTGTCGCCGTTCTTCGGGAGATTGGTAAAATCGGGATCATCGAACACGACGTGGGGCACGGCCGCCCCTCGGGGCGCGTAAGTGTCGAACACAATCTTCTGCGTCGTCGCACTCCGGCCCTGGTCCGGATTCGGGCCGATGAAGGTCGAGCTCGACAGCTCGTCGTTGAACCGTCCGCAGTAGGCGGCGACCCGGTTCGTCATTGAGTGGTTCGGTGCCTCGGTCGCGGTATTCAGCAACGCGTCCCGCAACGGCACCGGGCACACGAAGAAGGTCGCCTTGGACTTGGCGGGCAGCCCGGAGACCGTGATGTGCAACGAGTCCCCGTTCTGCGCGTTCATCGGGTCAGCGCCGGTGACCTGCACTTTGTAGTTCAACGGACTCGGCTGCGTCTGCGCGGACGCGGCCGGCACGACGGCGACGCCCAGCACCGCGAGCACTCCGGCGGCGAGCACGTGCGCCACGCGTCTGAAGCGGTTCATGGGTTCAACTTCTCCAGCGTCGCGCGCGGCGTCAACAAACGGGAACGGAACGCGGGCACCGGTTCACGTACGCGCCGTCGGGCCTTCGCTGTCCAGCCAACTTTCTCCGCTTCCGGCTCGTAATACTCGCTGCCGTGACCGTCTCGTCCTCCTCGTCCGGCCCCGCGCCGCCGGAGCGTCTCGTCCTCGCCGATCTGCCTTCGCGGGCCGATCGGCTCTTCCGCCGCGTCACGAGCGGGGCCGGGCTTTCGGTGCTCGCGCTCTTGATCGTGATCGGGTTCTTCCTCGTCTACCGGTCCGCGCCCATGTTCGAGGCCAGCGGTTTCGGCTTCTTCACCACGATCCAGTTCGACCCGGCTTCCGGGCATTTCGGCGTTCTCGGACTGCTGTACGGCACCGTGGTGGTCGCGCTCATCGCGGTCGCCGTCGCGGTGCCGTTTTCGGTGCTGGCCGCGCTGTTCATCAGCGATTACGCCACTCCGCGAATGCGCGGGTTCCTCACCGGGCTGGTCGATCTCCTCGCCGCGATTCCCAGTTTGCTCTACGGCCTCTGGGGATTCAGCTTCCTGCGTCCGTACATCACTCCATTGTCGCAATGGATGACCGACAATCTCGGCTGGTTCCCGCTGTTCGAGACGAAACCGGGCGCGGTGCTGTTCAATTCGATGTTCGTCGCGGGGCTCGTGGTTTCGCTGATGGTCATTCCGATCACGACGTCGGTCATCCGCGAGGTTTTCACCCAGACTCCGCCCGGGGAAAAGGAAGCGGCGCTCGCTCTGGGCAGCACTCGCTGGGGCATGGTGCGCACGGTTGTGCTGCCGTTCGGCCGCGGCGGGATCGTCGGCGGCTCGATGCTCGGGCTCGGCCGTGCGCTCGGCGAGACGATCGCGGTTTCCCTTCTGCTGCCTCAGGTTCCGGAATTGACGACGCATCTGCTCGAGTTCGGCGGTGCGACCATTTCGGGCTTCATCGCTAATAACGCGGGACAATCCGGACCTGCGTTGAGCGGGTTGATGGCGGCCGGGCTGGTGTTGTTCGCCTTTACCCTGGCGACGAACTTCACCGCGTCGGTGATCATTTCCCGAAGCCGTTCCGGAGCGGGGGTCGACGCGTGACCGCCACCGATATCCGGCCCGAACAAGTGCGTCCGGTCCCGGTTCGCCGGAAAACGTCCGCGACGACGCCGCAGGACCGGCTCGTGGCGCTCGGCTGCGCAGCGTCGGCGACATTGCTGACTTGGTTTGTGATGCACCAGCTGCTGGTGTCGCCGGGCTGGCTCGCCGACCTGGTCGTGGCGTATCTGCTGTATCTGGGGATGCTGTATCTCGTCACCCGCGATCGGCTCGGGCGGCTCGCGGCGATTGACAAGCTGGTGTCCGCGGTCGTGGTGAGCGGCGCGGTCGGCCTGCTGATCCCGTTGCTGTTCCTGCTCAGCTACATCGTCCTCAAGGGCGTGCCGAGCCTCCGGCTGGCGTTCTTCGGGCACGATATGTCCGCCGTCGCGCCGACCGATCCGGCGACGGCGACCGGTGGTCTGCACGCGATCGTCGGCACCCTCGAACAAACGGCGCTCGCGCTCGTGTTCGTCGTTCCGCTCGGCGTGCTCACAGCGGTGTTCCTCAACGAAACCAGGTCCCGTTTCCGCCGCCCGGTGCGGATTTTCGTGGACGCTATGAGCGGTTTGCCGTCCGTGGTCGCCGGTCTTTTCGTGTACGCGGCGCTGATCCTGCCGCCCGCGCAGCTCGGCTTCTCCGGGTTCATGGCGACACTCGCGCTGACAATGATCATGCTGCCGACTGTCACTCGCACTGTCGACGTCGTGCTTCGCCTGGTGCCGGACGGTCTGCGCGAGGCGTCGCTCGCCCTCGGCGCGAGCCGCGCGCGGACGGTCTGGTCGGTGGTGCTGCCGACCGCGCGCACCGGTGTGAGCACCGCGATCATTCTCGGCATCGCGCGAGTGGTCGGCGAAACCGCACCATTGCTGTTCACGTCTTTCGGCACGCTTTCGATGAATTTCAATCCGTTCAGCGACCCGCAGGAAAGCTTGCCCCGCTTCGTTTACCGCTACATCAAAGAACCGCTCGCCTCGGCGCAGGAACGCGGGTACATCGGCGCGCTGGTGCTGATCCTGCTGATCTTCGCGCTGTTCGCCCTGACCCGGCTGATCGGCCGCAAACGCTGGTCGGCCCGCCGCACGAAACCCAGGAGTGCCCGGTGACCGAAACCCTCGAAGTCCGCGAACCCGTCCGGGTGCTGGGCGGACCGCCGCCGGGTGCGGCGACGCTGGAGGCGCGCGGCGTGCACGCCTGGTTCGGCGACCGGCTCGTGCTGGAAGACGTCACTCTCGCGATGCCCGCCAACGAGGTGACCGCGCTGATCGGCCCGTCCGGCTGCGGGAAATCGACGTTCCTGCGCATTCTCAACCGGATGCACGAACTCGTCGGCACCGCGAGCCTGGCTGGGGAAGTCCTGCTGGACGGCGACGACATCTACGCCGAGGGCACCCGCGCGCAGCACGCCCGGCTGCGGATCGGCATGGTGTTCCAGAAACCCAACCCGTTCCCGGCGATGTCCATTCGGGACAACGTGCTCGCCGGGCTCAAGCTCGCCGGCGTCAAATGCGCGGACAAGGACGGGCTGGTCGAGCAGAGCCTCGAGCGGGCCGGGCTGTGGCGCGAGGTCCGCGACCGGCTGAACTCCCCCGGCGGCGCGCTCTCCGGCGGGCAGCAGCAGCGGCTGTGCATCGCGCGATCGCTCGCGGTCCAGCCGAATGTGCTGCTGATGGACGAGCCCTGCTCAGCGCTGGACCCGACTTCGACGCGCCGGATCGAGCAGACGATCGTGGAGATCTCCGACGAGGTCACCGTCGTGATCGTGACGCACAATATGCAGCAGGCGCAACGGGTTTCGCATCATTGTGCGTTCTTTCTCGCCGGGGAGAACGAGCCCGGGCGGGTGGTCGAGCACGGGTCCACTGAGCAGATTTTCGAGAGTCCGGAAGACAGCCGTACGCACGACTATGTCCACGGCCGTTTCGGCTGAACTGGGGAGTTTGTGATGCATCGCACGAGGTGGGCCGGGCTGGGGTGCGCGGGGGCATTGCTGGCCGGTCAGGTTTTGCTCGCTCCGGCGGCGGAGGCGTTCAGCCAGGTCAACGGATCCGGATCCACGTACGTCGGGCTCGCGATGAGCGACTGGCAGAACGGCGCTAATTCACGCGGTATTCCGGTCAATTACAGCGCGCTCGGCTCTCCGGCCGGGGTTAATCAATACGGCGACCACACTGTCGATTTCGCTGGCACAGAGGCGGAGGTCAGCTCCCTGGAGGCGGCCGGGGGTGGCGGGGCCACGGCGAAACAGCGCGGATACCAGTATGTTCCGGACGTCGCCGGTGCGGTCGCGGTGATGTACAACGTCACCGATGCCGGTGGCCGCCGCGTCGACAGCCTGCATCTGACCCGGGATGTGGTGGCACGGATCTTCGCCCGGCAGATCACTCGCTGGAGCGACCCGGCGATCAGCGCCACCAACGGCGGGTTTGCCCTGCCGGATCAGCCGATCACGCTGGTCGGCCGCAGCGGGCAGTCCGGTACGACGGCACTGTTCTACGACTTCGTGGCGCACGTCGCGCCCGGGCCGTATGGGGATTTCGTCTCCCGCAATGTCGACAAGGGGATCGGGCCGCTGCCGTCCGGGGTGCGGCCGATCCAGCTGCCGACCCGGGGGCCGGACGCCGACTTCTACCGGCTCTTCGCCGACTCCGACCAGATCGCCCAAACCCTGGCCAACGGCAGCGTCCCGTTTTCCATCGGCTACGACGAATTCGGTTACGCCAAGAAGTACAACGCGCCGACCGCCTGGGTGGAGAATCAAGCCGGGAAGTACACGCTGCCGTACGCGGCCAATATCGCGGCAGCGTTGACCAAGGCCAACCTGCGGCCAGACCTCAGCCAAGAACTGTCCGGCGTCTACGCCAATCCGGATCCGTCCACCTATCCCATTTCGGCCTACTCGTATCTGATGACGCCGTGCGGATCAGGGCGAGATACCTGCAAGGGCGGATATCCGGACGGGGCCAAGGCGGACACGATGACCGCCTTTATCGAGCATGTCGCCTGCGACGGACAGATCAACATGGCGCGGATCGGGTATTCACCGCTGCCGCCCAACCTGTCGCAGGAAATGATGAACGCCAACGCCCGGCTCACCGGACGTCCGCCCAAGCAGCTCAATGCGGACAATTGTGCCAACCCGACATTCCACGGAGGACTTGGCGCGGGGGCCACCGCGCCGCAGGACCCCTTTGTCGGAATGGGCGGCGTGGACGCGTTGACACACGGGGGTAATGGCGGCGGACCGAAGGCCGCGGCGAAGGATGGACCGAAGTCGTCGGCCAGCGCCCAGGCCTCGGCTGGGCCGGGGGCGTCCTCGGCTTCCGGGCCGGATGCTTCGGAGGCCAATGGCGGATCGAAGGATTGGCGCAATGCCGAGCCCGCCGCTTATCAAGGCGGCGGATTCGGCGGATTCGGAGCATGGGCGGCGCTGGTGTTGTTCGCCGCGATTTGTGTGCCGTTAGTGGTGCGCGGAATCATTCGACGCTTGCGGCGGACGAGCTAGCGCGGAGTCAGCTTCCGGTCCACGGAGGAGCCGAGCCCCAGCCCCAGCGGGGCACCGGCTGGGCACCCGCAGGCCCGGCGTCCGGCGCGGAAAACACCACCGCGAGCCTGCTGCCCCATTCCAAGTACCCCGCGAGCGCCGCGCGGAACTCCGGGTCAGCAGGCAGCCCGACCTCGTCCGCGGTGGCCAGCAGCAGCGAAACCCACCGGCGCCGCTGCGGTTCGGTGATCGCCCGGCCGGAATGCCTCGAGATCATGTGTTCGTGCCCGCCGTGGTGAGCGGTGTACGTGGCCGGGCCGCCGAACACCTCGCCGAGCCAAACCGCCACGTGCGCGGGGTGCTCCGGGCTCATCCCGGCGAACACCTCGGCGAGCAGGTCGTCCTCGGGCACCTTCGCGTAGAACGCCTCGGTCAGCTTGGCCAGCGCGGCCGCTCCGCCCGCCCATTCGTAAAGCGTCGGCACCGCGCCGCCCGGACCGGCCACCTCGGTGCGTTCGTAATGCCGCATCTCCTCGATGTTCTCGACATACGGCCGGATCTCGGCGAAGAACGCGGCGAAATGCGGCCCGCCCCGGAAACCCTGGAGGTGCGCGTCGGACGAAGTCCAGACGATGCGTAGGACGTAACTGCCCGGCTCGTCGACGGCGTGCGTCAGTTCGTATTCGTGACACTGTTCCGCGGCGGCGAGCGACTTGGCCGCGCGCCGGTAGGCGGCTTCGAACTCCGCGCGCCCGCCGTCCGGAATGCGGTACCGGATGTACTCGATGATCACCGGGCCAGCCAAGCACGCGCCGGGCCGGTCGCCTAGTACGCACTTGCCGGTGCGTACCCGCGGCAGGCGATGATGGAGGGATGAAAGCGCGCTACTCGTGTGCGGTCGAACTGGCTGTCGACGTCATGGGCGGGAAGTGGAAGCCGGTGATCCTGGCGCGGCTCAAGGAAGGCCCGCACCGGTACGGCCAGCTGCGCCGGGCCATCCCGTCGATCACCGAGAAGGTCCTGACCGCGCAGCTGCGCGAGCTGGTCGCGGCCGGGCTGGTGGACCGGACCGAGGTGGCCGGCCGGGTGCCGACAGTCGAGTACCGGCTCACCCCGGCAGGCGACGAACTGCGCCCGGCGCTGACCGCGTTGTACGAATGGGGCAGCCGGTACGCCGAGCGCAACGGCATCCCCGTCGGCAGTTCCTGAACTAGGAGCTGAGCAGGTCCGCCAGCACTGCCGCTTCGCTGATGTCACTGCGTTTGGTCGCGGTCAGCAGCGTCAGCGAGCCCTTTTTAGCCAGTGCGCGCAAGTGATCCAGCGCTTCCGCGCGTTCCGGTTCTTCCAATTCCGCGCGGTAGCGTTTCGCGAATTCGTCGTAGCGGTCCGGATCGTGCGCGTACCACTTGCGCAGTTCCGTCGACGGGGAGATCTGCTTGAGCCAGTCGTCCAGGTGCGCGCGGTCCTTGCTCAGCCCGCGCGGCCACAGCCGATCGACCAGGACCCGCGCGCCGTCGGCGGACTCCGGCTCGTCGTAAACCCGGCGAACCTGGACTTGGCGTTTGCTCATCGGGGCAGCGGCTCCTTCCGGCGGCTGGGGCTCCCGTCGCCGCCTAGCGTCCGCCGGTGGACGCCGCGGTGCAAACGAAGGGGGTATAACCCCAGGGTATGGAACTGCGTCAGCTGCGGTACTTCGTCGCCGTCTTCACCGAGGGGTCGATCAGCCGGGCGGCCGGGTCGCTGCTGATCTCGCAGCCCGCGCTGACCCGGCAGATCCGCGTCCTGGAGCGCGAGCTCGGGACGCCGTTGTTCGAACGGGTCCCGACGGGCGTTCAGGCGACGGTGGCCGGGCGCGCGTTGCACGAGCATGCCCGGCAGCTGCTGCGGCTCGCCGACGCGACCCGGGAGGTCACGCGGTCCGCGGCGCCGGTCAAGGAGCAGGTCGAGATCGCGTTGCCGCCGGGGATTCCGCAGGACTGGGTGCTCGTCGCGCTGGCGGAGATCCGCCGCCAGGTGCCGGACGCGGCACTGTCGTTTTTGGACGCCAGCAGCACCGAGCAGCTCCGGATGCTCAGCGAGGGCCGGATCGACATCGGGCTGATCCACCAGAACCCGCCGTCCACCCTGCACGGGCGGTTGTTGTTCGAGCATCCGTTCGGGGTCGCGATCCGGCCCGGGCACGCGCTTTTCGGCCGCGCGCAGTGCCGGTTGCGGGATCTCGACGACGTCCGGGTGCTCGCGCACTCGCGGGCGCAGGTCCCGGCCGGGCACGACCAGATGCGCGCGGCGGCGCACGGACTCGGGGTGTCGCCGAACTGGCGGCTCGCGCGGTTCAACGAGAACGCGCTGGCCTGCGCGGAAGCCGTCGAGGCGGACGCGGTGCTGCTGAGCAGGCCCAGTGCGAACCGGATGCTGCCCGGCTGGGCGTGGAGCGAGCTGGTCGAGCCGAGTGTTCCGCTGACGACGTGGGCAGCGTGCCAGCCGCAGACCCGGCGGATCGTCGGCGCGGTCATGGAGGTGCTGGCGGGGTCCTGAGCGACCCGCCCGGGAGCGCTTGCGGCTCCCGGACGGGACGAGAATCAGCCGGTCGCCAGCACCTTCAGCCGGTCAAGGCCGGCGCTGAAGTAGTCCTGGTCGAGCGGCGTCGAGGTGTACTGCCAGAAGGTGTAGAACCCCCAGGCGTAAGGGAGCGTGCCCGGCGACGACGAGTACGCCGCCACCCACAGCGGGTTGGTCGAGCTGAAGTCGCCCTTGTTGCCGGTGCACTGGGTCCACCAGCTGTTGGCCGTGTAGATGACCGGCCAGCGCGACGTCTTCGCGTGGTACTCGTCGCTGAACGCCTTGATCCACGACACCATCGCGGACTGGCTCAGCCCGTAGCAGGCCGAACTGGGCCCCCATTCGATGTCGAGGGTGCCCGGCAGGGTCTTGCCGTCCTTCGACCAGCCGCCGCCGTGCGCGACGAAGTAGTCCGCCTGCGCCGCGCCGCCGGAGAGATCAGGACGCCCGTAGTGGTATGCCCCGCGGATCATGCCGACGTTGTACGAGCCGTTGTACTGCTGGCTGAAGTCCGGATTCTGGTACCCCGTGCCCTCGGTCGCCTTGACGTAGGCGAACCGCTTGCCCTGGTTCCAATAGGACTGCCAATCGACCGCACCCTGGTAACTGCTCACGTCGATGCCGGACGTAGTGGTCTCGACCGACGCCGGCGCGACCGCCGTGCCGCCCGGTTCGTGCGCCCGGATCGAAGCGCCCATCTGGTGGTTGTCCGGAGTCTCCGTCGAAGTGCTCGCGGCTGCGGCAGGTGCAGCCGAGGCGTTCGACGCGGTCGCCACGAGCAGGGCGGCAGCCGCGGCGAACACCGCCGCGGTCAGGCGGCGGCGCGCCCTCCCGGCGGGTCCCCAGTGGTGAGTGGTCATGACAGGTCCTTTCGGATGCCCTCGCGACGTGCCACCCGATCAGGTGGCACGAGGACCTGATTCTGTTACTCAATGCGAGACACTGTCACTGCTCCAAGTGAACTAATTTCCACTTGACCGGACAACGAGAAAGACATTCTCAGTAGGCCGTTGCGGTCAAGTTGGCCGAAAACCCCACCAACCGGCCGCGTCCGGCTTACTCTCCTCCGCCATGTCGACACAGCGAAGAACCCGGACGATCCTGCAGTTCCTGGCCGTACTCCTCGCCCTGGCCGCGACCGGCACCGGCACCGCGACCGCGGCCGAACAGCCGCTTCTGCACGTCAACCACTCCTACGGCGTCCTGGACCGCGAAACGGCCGACGCCATCGAGCATTCGGCGTACCTCAAGGATTTCGCGAACTTCCAGATCCGCACCACGACCGGCGCGGGCGGCGAAAAATGGACCGGCCGCTACCTGATGGGCCGCGAAACCTACCTGGAACTGTTCGGTGTCGGCGACGTCCCCGGCAAGGACGGCGACCTCGGTTCGGCGGGCCTGGGAGTCTCGGTCGAACACACCGGGCAGTTGTCCACAGTGGTCCAGCGCCTCCACGACGCAGGCATCACGAACCCGCTGGAATTCCTGCAAACCCGAGACTTCGGCGACGGCAAGCCAGTCCCGTGGTTCAACGGAGTCTTCA
Organism: Amycolatopsis albidoflavus; assembly: GCF_039525725.1. Lineage (NCBI taxonomy): Bacteria > Bacillati > Actinomycetota > Actinomycetes > Pseudonocardiales > Pseudonocardiaceae > Amycolatopsis > Amycolatopsis albidoflavus. Next base: position 831,068 of record NZ_BAAAHV010000022.1, on the reverse strand, counting down.
CCACCGACCAGTACGACACCTTCGGCGCGTGGGGCATGGAATACCGCGCGGAGTACTTCGCGGACCCGCGCAGCAACACCGGCCCAGCGCAGTACCCCGGCGACATCAGCCGCAACCGCTACCTGCCTGACGACTACCGCAACTACCAAATGCGCGACGTCACCGGCATCCGCCTCGGCATCACGGCCCGCGACCTCAACAACACCCTGCCATTGCTGCGCGCCGGAGGAATGGCGGTACAAGAGCTGCCCACCGGCGCGACCGCGACCGACGGCATGACCACCATCCGCTTCGAAACGGTACCCGCGGACCAGGTCGGCCTGCGCCAAATCGACCTGGCCCTGAACTGCCCCACCGGAACAAGGCACGTCGAGCAACTAGGCCACTCCACGCTCGTGGTCGGCCCCGGCGCACACGCCCGCTGGACCTTCAACATCCGCGGCTGACCCCCGTCGTTCCGTGAAGGGCTCCTTGAGGGAATCAGATTCCCTCAAGGAGCCCTTCACGACCCGCCTGCCTCCCTGAGGGCCACCTTCACGGCAGTTCCGTCCGTGAGGGGAACCCTCACGGACTCTGATTCCCTCAGGGTTCCCCTCACGACCTTCCGCACGCCCTGCCGCAGCCGCGATGTGGCCCTCGATGCGTCCCACGCACCCAACGCCACTTTGGGGCACCAGCCCCACCCACCAACAAACCGCAGCCGATGCACCCAACGCTCGAGGCACCCAGCCCCCAACCCGCACCGGTGCACCCAACGTTCGAAGCACCCAGCCCCCAACCCGCACCGGTGCACCCAACTATCGAGGCACCCAGCCCCTCCCCCGCACCCCGATACGAAGCGTCCCTGCGGTCTGGGGGTGCTTGTCAAGGCATCTTTCCCGCCTTGACAAGCACCCCCAGACCGTCAGCACAATCAAGCTTCGGGGTGCCCCACGCAACCACCGGGCGCAATGTCGCCGCCAGGCGACGAGCCGCTCACCCATCCTCCCCAGACCGCAACACAGCCAACTCAGTCCTCCCCCGAATCCCCAACTTCGCATAAATCCGAGTCAAGTGATACTGCACAGTCTTAACCGACAAAAACAACTCCGCAGCAACCTCCCGATTGGACTGCCCCCGAGCCACCATCCGCGCCACCGCTTCCTCCTGCGGCGTCAACAAATCCACCCCACCCCGCGGCAAATGCACCCCACCAGCCCGCAACTCCCGCTCACACCGAGCCACATACGTCACCGCCCCCATAGAAGCAAACCCGTCCCGCGCGGCAACCAGCTGCGTATCCGCCCGAGCCCGCCGCCCCAACCTCCGCAAAGTCTGCCCATAAGCAAACGCGATCCGAGCCTGGTCGTACCGCAGAGGCAACCCCGCAATCAACTCCACCGCCGCATCAAACGCCGCCACTGCGCCGACATGATCATTACGCGCCCCCAGCAACCGCCCCCGAGCAGCGGCAAGACGAGCCCGAGCCGAAGCATGCTCCCTCTTCCCCGCCGCCCGCTCATGCGGAGCCAAAAACACATCCGCCTCCTCAGAACGTCCACTGAGGACAAGAGCATGGGCATAGAGATCCTGCCAAGGCCAATGCCCAGGCTCGTCCACCGAAGTAGCCGACGACAACCGAGTCAACGGATGCAACGCCCGCAACACCCCGGCGGAATCCGCCGCCGCCTCAGCAACCTGCGCCCGCGCCAACAACGCCGGAACCCGCATGATCTCGTAATCCTGCGACCCAGCAGCACAAGCCAGCAACGCCTCCTCAGCCCGACCCTGGTCCCCGCGCAACGCATGCACCGCGGCCGAAGTCCAGTGCAGCAGCGGCGCGGTAACCACAATCCCCGTCCGGTCAACTAAAACCAGCGCTTCCCGAACCACCCGCAGAGCGTCGTCCCATTCCCCGCTCAAGAACAACGTCCGCGCCAGCCAAGCCTGCGCCCACAAGGAAATCCGCGCCGACCCGCCCAGATAACTAGTAGGCACCGCACTTTCCAAATCGACCCGGGCATCGTCGATCCGATCCGTCAGCAGATTCAGCCACCCCCGCGCCATGACGACCCGCTGAGCCTGCGCACCATGCCGAATCCGCTCGGACAACTGCCCGTAATCCCGCCGAGCCTGCTTAGCCCGCCCCGAAGCCGCGAGCCCCAGCCCCCGAATCGCCGCCGCCTCCACCGCGGCAGGCGTCTCCGGCGCAGCCAGCTCAATCGCCCGGTCCGCCCACCGCACGAGATCCTCAGCGGAATACCGGCAAAGCGCGTCAAGCACATACCGCTGACAAATCAACGCGGCCGTCTCCGGATCCCGCGAAGCATTGACGATGTCCCAAGCCCGGCTCAACCGTCCGCCAGCTTCAGCAGCCCGACCGCGCACCACCGCGAGATAGCCAAGGACCGCATCCCGCAACGGCGTCTCCCGCATACTCTCGACTTCTGGGGCAAGCGCAGCAGCTCGAAACACATCGCCAGCGCCAATCAACGCGTCGACAGCCCGAGTGATCCGAGCCTGCCGCAGCTCAGCATCCTCAGTAAGCCGCCCAGCATCGTTGAGCAATACCGCAGCCGTCCCCCAAGCACCCGCCGCGGCCCGCTCGACCGCCAGCGCATCAAGCCGCTCCGCGACACCCGCGTCCGGCACCGGGCTGGCCGCGACCAGCAACCGCAAACTCCGCGCCGGATCCTCGACCAATTCCGCCGCCCGCCGCTGCAGCTTCGACCGCCGCTCCGGCCCCAGCCCGGCGAGCACCGCCGCCCGCACCATCGGATCCGGCGGCGACACCTCGGCAAGCCCACGCGGCGCGAGCTCGACCAGCCGCGCAGCACACGCCTCGTCCAGCACCGGCAGCGGATCCCCCTCAAGATCCGCCAACGACGCCACCGACCGCACCGCCGCACCAGCACCGAGCACCGCAACTGCCGCGACAAACCGTTCCGCCGCAGGAGAAAGCTGCGAAACCCGCTCTCGGACCGAAGCAGCAACAGCGACCGGAGCAGGCAGGTTCGGATCGAACCCAGCCCAGGTAGCCCGCGGCACCTCGGTCAGCAGCTGCACCACATAGCGTGGCCGGCCAAGCGTGTGCCGACACAACCGCTCAGCCATCGTCGGATGCAAGGCGATTCCGCGCGCCGAGGCCATTTCGGACACTTCAGCGGCGTCCAAAGGCGGCACGCGCACCTCGTCACCGGACATCCGCGCGAGCAGTTCCAGAACATCCGCACGAGCGCGAGAATCCCCCGTCGCCGCGGTGAGCAACACCGTCGCCCGCGCCGCCGGATGATGCCGCAGCAGCGACGACAGCGTCCGCACCGAGTCCACATCGGACAGCTGCGCGTCGTCGACCACCAGCAGCGTCCCCGGCACCAGCTCCGCCGCGATCCGCCCCGCGACCGGCAGCGGCCCGCCGTCCGCGGGAAGGTCCGGGAACAGCTGCTGCAGCACGGCGAACACGCTGCCGCTCTCCCATTCCGCCGCGGTCGCCCAGAGCACCGGCCCGGGGAACGCATCGGCTGCCCGCCGCGCCAGCGTGGTGCGCCCGCATCCGGCCGGACCGCACAGCAGCACCGCGCGCCCCGCCTGGGACAGCAGGCCGGCCAGTTCCTCCGCCGCTGTCGTCACGGTCCTCCCCGCTTCGCCGGATGCCGCCGTCAGCCGAGATCGCCCCCGGCCACGGGCAGGACGGTGCCGGTGACGTACGAGGCCTCGTCCGAGGCCAGGAACGCGATCGCCGCGGCCTGCTCGTCCAGGGTGCCGTACCGCTTGAGCAATGACGACCCGACAGTCTGGTCGATGTGCGCCTGGAACCACTCCCGTTCCTGGTCAGTGGCCGGATCGGGGCCGCCGCGCGGAATCCGCCGGGGCGGGGCTTCGGTGCCGCCCGGCGCGGTCGCGACCACGCGGACGCCGGCGTCGGCGTACTCGAACGCCAGCGACGCGGTGAGCGCGTTGATCCCGCCTTTCGCCGCCGAATACGGGATCCGGTGAATGCCGCGGGTGGCCGCCGACGAGACGTTCACGATCACCCCGCCGCCGCGCTGCGCCATCGACGGCAACGCGGCCCGGCAGGAGAACAGCGTGGTCAGCAGGGACCGGCGGAGCTCGGCCTCGATCTCGTCCGGGCCGAACTCGGTGAACGGCTTGAACCGCAGCGCACCGCCGACGTTGTTGACCAGCACGTCGATCCGGCCGAACCGGGCCAAGGCCGCCTCGGCGACCGCCTGCGCGCCCTCCCAGGTCTCCAGATCGGCGACGACCGCGGCGGCCTCGGGCAGCTCATCGGACAAGCCGCTGACCAGGCCGGACCGGTCGGCGAGCACCAGCGCGCCGCCCTCCGCGGCGATCCGCCGGGCCGTCGCCTCGCCGATCCCCTGCGCCGCGCCGGTGACCACCACGACCTTGCCCGCGAACCGCCCCGGCGACAGGAACTTCGGCCCTTCAGCGGCACGGCCCATCGCCCGCCGGGTGGTGACCTTCGACCGTTCCGCGTGCTCGGCCACCAGCCGTCGCGCGGTCGCTCGGTCGCCGGACTCGAACGCCGCGACCAGGTCCAGGTGGTCCTGCGTGCAGCGTGGATGGCACCAGGTCGCGTTGCGCAGAGTCTCGGCCATGTGGCCTTTCACGCCAAGTGCCTGATACGCCTGCAGCAGGTGCTCGTTACCGGTGAGCGTGAACAGGTAGTCGTGGAACGCCGCGTTGGTTTCGGTGTAGGCGGCGGCGTCCAGGAAACGGTCACCGTCCACATAGGGCACTGTCGACTCGGCCAGCAGCCGATATCCGGCGAGCTGGCCCGACGTCAGCCGTCCGATGGTCAATTCGAGCGCACCTAGTTCGAGTGCTTGCCGAGCCTCGAAAACGGCGTCCGATTCGTGCACCGACGGGTGCTCCTCGCCGATTTCGTACTCGCCCGGCGTTTCGTCGGCCGCGGGCAGCATTTCCTGCCCCGCGATCGTGCGCGCGACCCGTGCTTCTTCCGCCGCGGACAGCGTCGCTCCGGCCCGCAGCGGGGCCAATTCGACCGTCGGGAACAGCTCCTGCCCGGCCAGCGCGCGGCCCGCGACGAACTCCAGCTCCAGCTTGGGTTCCGGATCGGCCACCACCACCGGCTGCACCGGAATCTCCGGCGCGCGGACCGGTGCCGCGAGCGCGAACTTCTCGTAATAAAACCCCGTTGGTTCGAACCCGGCCGACGTGAAATGCCCTCGCACCGCCTCCACCATCGGCGGCGGGCCGCACAGATACACCGCGACGTCGCCGCCTTGCAGGTGCTCGTCGCGGATCAGCGTGGTCACATAGCCCTTGTTCGGCGCGGCACTCTCCGGATCCGAAACGCAGTAGTCCCAGGTCAGCCCGGGAACCTCGCCGGCGAGCTTCTCCAGCGTCACCGTCTCCACCAGATCGTCGTCGGTGCTCACGCCGTACACCAGATGCGCTGGCCTGGTCACGCCAGAATCACGCATTGTGCGCACAATGGACAGAATCGGCGCGAGCCCGGTACCTCCGGCCAGCAGCAACACCGGCCGGTCCGTCTCACGCAGGAAGAAACTCCCGTGCGGCCCGGTGAATGTCAGGTCGTCGCCGGATTTCGCCCGTCCAGTGAGGTAATCCGACATGACCCCGCCCGGCGTGAGTTTCACCAGAAAAGTCAGCCGCTCGTCCTCAGGACCATTGCTGAACGAGTACGACCGCGTCACCTCAGTGCCCGGAACGGTGATGTTCACGTACTGCCCCGGCAGAAACGCGAGCCGATCCCGATCACGGATCTCCACCGTCAGCGACATCGTCGTCGGCGAAAGCCGGTCCAGCGCGACAAGAGTCCCGTGATGCTCCGCAGCCTGCGTCTTCGCGACCGCCGACGTGCTCGCGATCTGCAGCACCAGATCGGACTTCGGCTTCATACTGCACGGCAACACATACCCGCGCTCGGCCTCGTCCTGGCTCAAGGCATCTTCGAGATAGGAACCGCCCTCGTACTCCCCCGATTCGCAGAACGCCTTGCAGGTTCCGCACGCACCGTCGCGGCAGTCGAGCGGAATGTTGATGCGCTGCCGATACGACGCGTCCGCGACCGTCTGATCCGGCGCGCACGTGACAAAGCGGGTGACACCGTCCTCAAAGGACAGAGCGATCCGGTGGTTCATGACCACCTCCGCTCAGAAGTGGTACACGTCGACGACGTGGTGGATGTAATCGTTCTTGAGCACCACTGTCTTCCGCCGGATCAACGGCGACGGACCGGAGAAATCGACGGTGTAGAACGACGTCCCGTAATACGGATCGACCGTGTGGTACCGGAAGTACATCGTGTGCCAGTTGAACCGCACGTCCACCAGATCGCCGTGCCGCTCGATCAGCTCGACGTTCGAGATGTTGTGGCTGGTCCGCGGTTCCGGAATCGACGTCGCGCTCGAGCGTTCGGTGCGGATCCGGAACACCCGGTCCTCAAGGCCGCCCTTGTTCGGGTAGTAAATCAGCGAGATGTCGCGCTGCGGGTCCTCGGTGAGCAGATCGTCGTCGCCCCAGGAAGGCATCCAGTACACGACGTCGTCGGCGTAGCATTCCAGCCACTTCTCGAACTCGCGGTCGTCCAGATACCGCGCCTCGCGGTAAAGGAACTGCTCGACGTCGTGCTGGGTGATGGTCTTCTCGGCGGCCGCGGTCATCGGGTCTCACCTCGAACAGCCTGCTCACGGGCGATCGCCGCGCGCATGGTCTCCTGCCAATACCCGTGCTGCACCGGATAAAGGCCCTCGTCCTCGTTCTTCTGCCCGGCCGACACGACACCGTCGAGCCCGAGCGACGACGCGACCTCGTCCGGCCCGGTGAGCCAATGCCGCGCGCCGCGGCTCATGTCGTTCCACGGCGCGGCCGTCGCCCGGAAGGTGAGCTGGCAGGACCGGAATTCCTCCAGGTCGTCCGGCGTCGCCATGCCCGAGGCGTTGAAGAAGTCCTCGTACTGCCGGATCCGCCACGCCCGCGATTCGGCGCTTTCGCCCTTCGGCGCGATGCAGTAAATGGTGACCTCGGTCTTGTCCGGCGCGATCGGCCGGAAATGCCGGATCTGCGTGGAGAACTGGTCCATCAGGTATACGTTGGGATACACGCACAGATTCCGGGACCCGCGCACCATGAACTCGCCCTTGGCGTCGCCGTACTTCTCTTTCAGCTCCGCCATCCGCGGCCACAGTGGACGGTCCTGCGGATTGCCCGCCCAGGTCCACAGGCACAGATGTCCGTGCGGGAACGACCAGTAGCCGCCGCCGGACTTCCCCCACGAACCGGCGTCGAGGGTCTTCGTGTCGTTGGCCGATTCGCCGGTGTTGCGCCGGGCTGTGGTGGCCGCGTAATTCCAGTGCGTGGCGGTGACGTGGTAGCCGTCCGCGCCGTTCTCCGCCTGGACCTTCCAGTTGCCGTCGTAGGTATAGGTGGACGCGCCGCGCAGCACTTCGAGCCCGTCCGGCGACTGGTCCACGAGCATGTCGATCACTTTCGTGGCGTCGCCGAGGTGTTCGGTCAGCGGCAGCACGTCCGGGTTCAGGCTCCCGAACAGGAAGCCGCGGTAGGACTCGAACCGGGCGACCTTCGTCAGGTCGTGCGACCCGTCGGTGTCGAACGACTCCGGGTAGCCCGCGCCGTCCGGGTCCTTGACCTTCAGCAGCTTGCCGTCATTGCGGAAGGTCCAGCCGTGGAACGGGCAGGTCAGCGTGGGCCGGTTGTCGCGTTTTCGCCGGCAGATCATCGCGCCGCGGTGCGCGCAGGCGTTGATCAGGCAGTGCAGCTCGCCGGCCTTGTCCCGGGTGAGGACGACGGGCTGGCGGCCGATCGTGGTGGTGAAGTAGTCGCCCGGGTTCGGCAGCTGGCTTTCGTGGGCGAGGTAGATCCAGTTGCCCTCGAAGATGTGCTTCATCTCGAGTTCGAAGATCTCCTCGTCGGTGAAGATCCGGCGGTTCGCTCGGTAGACGCCCGCCTCCGGGTCCTCCACCACCGCGTCCGCGACTACGGAAGCGGCGTGGTCCAGCATCTCGGTCATGACTCCTCCAACGGGCCTCTGATCTGCACTGATCGGCTCCCCAGCAGGGCGTTTCCCGCACTGTGCCATCCCGTGCCCGCGGTCACACCAGGGCAAGACCCAGTCCTGACCTAGGGTGTGATTATTCGATGCCGTTTATCAATCGCACGCAAACCGCTCCTTGTCTTCACTCAATGCCGGAACTTACGGTGAGCGAGACCACGCGAGGAGCCGGTGAGGAGGCAGCCCGATGGAACTGCGCCACCTGCGGTACTTCGCCGCCGTCGCCGAGACCTGCCACTTCGGCCGCGCCGCCGAACGCCTGCACCTCGCCCAGCCCGCGCTTTCGCACGCGATCCGGCAGTTGGAGGACGAGCTGGGCGTCGCCCTGCTGAGCCGCACGACGCGGCAGGTGCAGGTCACCCCCGCCGGCCGGTTCTTCCTGGCCGAGGCCCAGCGGATCCTGGACGCCGTCGAGGCGGGCGCGCGCGGAGCCCGGCGCATCGCCGACGGCCGCCGCGGCCTCGCCCGGATCGGCTTCACCGGCACCGCCGCGCTCTCGCACCTGCCGCAGGTCGCCCGCGCGCTGCAGCACCGGCTGCCCGAGGTCGAACTCGAAGTGCACGCCGACCTGCTCACCGGCGAGCAGTGCGAACAGCTGCGCGACGGCACGCTCGACATCGGCGTGCTGCGTCCGCCGGTCACCGGCGGCGACCTCGACCTGCACGTCATCGAGACCGAGCCGCTCGTGCTCGCCGTCCCGGCCGACCACCGGCTCGCGGTGGAACCGGTCGTCGCGATGAGCGATCTGCGTGCCGAAGCCTTCGTCACCTACCCAGCCAGCTACTCCGTCGTCAACGAAGCGGTGCTGCGCAGCTGCCGCGACGCCGGATTCACCCCGCAACGCGAGCACGAAGCGGCCGGCACCGCGGTGCTGCTCGCCCTGGTCGCCGGTGGTCTCGGCGTCGGCGTCGTCCCCGCGTCCGCGCGGGCGCTGCCGCTGGCCGGGGTCGTGTTCCGCGACCTCGCCGGCGCCGCCACCGTCCAGCTCGCGCTCGCCTGGCACCGCGACCGGGCCTCGGCACTGGTCCCGGCCGTGCTCGACGCGCTCGGCGAGCTGTTCCCCGTCGAAGTGCCCGTGTCAGGGAGGACACGATGAAGATCACCCGGGTGGAGGCGATTCCGTTCGCCATCCCCTACCGCAAACCGCTGCGTTTCGCTTCCGGCGAGGTGCACACGGCCGAGCATGTGCTGGTCCGCGTGCACACCGACGACGGTGTGGTCGGCGTTGCCGAAGCGCCGCCGCGGCCGTTCACCTACGGCGAGACCCAAGCCGGGATCGTGGCTGTGCTGGAGACCGTCTTCGCCCCGCAAGTAGTCGGCCTGAGCCTGCTCGAACGCGAGACGGTGCACGCCCGGCTTTCCCGCACTGTCGGCAATCCGGCCGCGAAGTCCGCTTTGGACATGGCGATCTGGGACGCGCTTGGCCAAAGCCTCGACGTCTCGGTCACCGAACTGCTCGGCGGCTACACCGACCGCATGAAGGTGTCGCACATGCTCGGGTTCGACGAGCCTGCCGCGATGGTGGCCGAGGCGGAGCGGATTCGCGACAGCTACGGCATCACGACGTTCAAGGTGAAGGTCGGCCGCCGTCCGGTTTCTCTTGACACCGCAGTGGTTCGCGCGCTGCGGGAACGGTTCGGCGCCGAGGTCGACCTGTACGTGGACGGCAACCGGGGCTGGACCGCCGCGGAATCCGCCCGCGCGATGCGGGAAATGGCCGACCTCGACCTGCTTTTCGCCGAGGAGCTGTGCCCCGCCGACGACGTGCTCGGCCGCCGCTGGCTCGTGTCCCATGTGGACATTCCGTTCATCGCCGACGAATCCGCGGTGACCCCGGCCGACGTGACCCGCGAGATCCTCTCCGGGTCGGCCACGGCGATCAGCATCAAGACCGCCCGCACCGGCTTCACGCGTTCGCAGCGCACGCACCATCTCGCGGAGGGTCTCGGGCTGGAAGTGTTGATGGGCAACCAGATCGACGGCCAGCTCGGTTCACTGTGCACTGTCGCGTTTGGAGCGGCGTACGAGCTGACGTCGCGCCGTCCCGGCGAACTGTCCAACTTCCTGGACATGACCGACGACCTGCTCGCCGAACCGCTGTGCATCGCGGACGGCGAACTGGTCATCCGCCCCGGCGCCGGCCTCGGCGCCGCACTCGACCCCGGCAAGCTCCGGCACTACCGGCAAGACCGCTGAGCCGGAAACCCCCGATGGATCAAGGAGGATTCATGACTGCCACGCATTCCCCCACCGCCGCCGCGTCCGGAGCCAACGCCACCGAACGGTTCAAGAGCGACAAGCTCGCCGGCGTCGCGGGCACCCCGAAGGAACGGGTCAGCCTGCTGGCCCGCGAGGTGCTCGAGGCCGTGCACTCGACGATCCGCAAGCACAAGGTGACCTACGAGGAGTACAACGCGCTCAAGTCGTGGCTGATCAGCGTCGGCGAGGACGGCGAATGGCCGCTGTTCCTGGACGTCTGGGTCGAGCACGTCGTCGAGGACGTCGCCACCGAGCACCGGCAGGGCAACAAGGGCACCATCGAGGGCCCCTATTACGTGCCGGACGCCCCCGAACAGGGCGCGCGCGGTTCGGTCCCCTCGCGGGAGAACGAGCCGGGCACCGCGCTCACCTGGACCGGGCAGGTCACCTCGACCACCGGCGCGGCACTGAGCGGCGCGAAGATCGAACTGTGGCACGCGGACGCGGACGGGCTGTACTCCCAGTTCGCGCCGGACATCCCGGAGTGGAACCTGCGCGGCACGTTCACCGCCGACGACGAGGGCCGCTTCGAGATCCACACCGTGCGCCCCGCGCCGTACCAGATCCCGACCGACGGCGCGTGCGGCAAGCTGATCGCGGCGGCGGGCTGGCACGCCTGGCGTCCGGCGCACCTGCACGTCAAGGTGTCCGCGCCGGGGCACGAACTGCTCACCGCGCAGCTGTACTTCCCGGGCGACGAGCACAATGACGACGACATCGCGTCCGCGGTGAAGCCGGAACTGCTGCTCGACCCCCGGCCGTCCGGCGACGGCGAGACCATCGAGTACGGCTTCGTCCTCGATCCAGCCGTCTGATTCCGCTTCTGATTCCGCCCTCTGATTCGGCAGGAGACTCATGCTTTACCACGTGCGGATGGACGTCCGCCTTCCCCCGGACCTGGACCCAGCGGTCCGCGACGCCCTCATCGCGCGCGAGAAGGAGTACAGCCAGCAGCTGCAGCGCAGCGGGAAATGGCCGCACATCTGGCGGATCGCGGGCGAGTACGCGAACTACTCGGTGCTGGACGTCGCCGACCACGACGAGCTGCACCGGATCCTGTCGAACCTGCCGCTGTTCCCGTACATGGACATCCAGGTGACCGCCCTCGCGCGGCATCCGTCCAAAGTGGACTGACTCACTCGCCGACCGCGACGACGCGGTCCGCGTGCTCGGCCAGCAGCGGATCGTGGGACGCCACCAACACCGCCGTCCCGCGATCCGCTGCTTGGCGCAAAGCCGTCAGCACCATCTCCGCGTGTGCACGGTCCTGATGCGACGTCGGCTCGTCCGCGAGCAGCACCAACGGGCCTGACGCCAGCGCTCGCGCCACCGCGCCTCGTTGCTGTTCCCCGCGTGAAACCTCGCTCGGCAAGCGGTCGGCCAGCTTCGCCAAGTCCAGGGTTTCCAGCAGTTTCGACTGATCCGGCGGCTCTGTCGCGGTCCGCGCGGCGAAAGCGAGGTTGTCGGCGACCGTCAACTCCTCGAACAGCGCGATCGACTGCGGCACAAAGGCCAGCGCGTGCCACGGCTGCTCTGAAACCGGCACCTCCGGCATCGGCGGGTGCGCAGTGACCGTCCCGCTGTCCGGCGTGTCCCAGCCGCCCGCGATCATCAGCAAAGTGCTTTTGCCCGAGCCGGACGGACCGGTCAGCGCGACCAATTCGCCCGCCGTCAGGTCCAGGCTCGTGTGCCGCAGCACCGGCATTCCGCCGTGGGAACGGCTTACGTCGGACAGACTGAGCAAGGCACTCACCGGACCCTCCCGTCCACGAGTTCCACCACGTCGTCCGCCGCTTCCGCCAGCACGGGGTCGTGCGTCGCGACCACGACGGTCTGGCCAGCCTCAGCCAAAGCACGGAACGCCTCCGCGACCAATCCGGCCGACGAACGGTCCAGTTGCGCGGTCGGTTCGTCCGCCAGCACCGCGTCCGGGTCGCCGACCGCGGCGAAGGCGAGCGCGGTGCGCTGCTGTTCGCCGCCGGAAAGCTGGCGCGGACGGTGGCCGCGGCGGTCGTCCAGGCCCAGCCGGTCGAGCAAGGACAGCGAGAGGCCGGAGCCGCGCATTTTCGCCGCCAGCTCCAGATGTTCTTGCACCGTCAGGTAATCCAGCAGATTGTCGACGGGATTCTGGAACACGTAACCGATCCGCCGCCGCCGTACCGCCCGGCGGGCCCGGGCGGACAACGCGGTGACGTCCGTGCCGCCGACCTCGACCCGGCCCTCGTCCGGCCGTTCCAGGCAGGCCAGCATCCGCAGCAAGGTCGATTTGCCCGATCCGGAAGGCCCGACCAGCGCGGTAATCCGACCGCGCGCGGCGGCGATCGAGACCTCGTGCAATGCGGTCAGCGAACGACCGGCCGTGCGATAGCTGTGGGTCAATCCGGTACCTCGAACAGCATCAGGCAGTGTTTTATCAGGCAGTGTTCGATCAGGCAGTGGTTGATCAGGCACTGTCACGCAACACCTCCGAAGGCAACGCCCGCGCAGCCGCGCGCTGGGCCGCGTAAGTAACGACAAGCGCGACGACCACCGCCGCGAGCAGCAACTGCCCGCCCGGCCCCCACGGAACCGGGATCACGGTGCCCGGCGGCGTCGACGGATCGAGGTCGTAGCCCTCGTAGGTCACCGAGACCGCGATGGCCGCGAACCCGACGCCCACAGCGAATCCGGCCGCCAGCAACCCGCCGACCTCGTAGGCGAGCGCCCGCCAATGCGCACCCGAGGTGATCCCCATCCGGCGCAGCAGCACATACGCGCCGCGGCGGGCGCGCGCCCGGGCGTTGAGATACAACAAGAGTCCAACTAGGACAACCACACCGACCAAAGCGGACACTGCGGTCAGAAACGCGAAGGTGTAAGTGACTCCGCCGTATACGCCGTGCGCGGTGACGTCGGTCGCGCGGCTCACCGTCCCGGCCGGAACCCCGGCTTTGCCCAATTCCGGCAGCACCTGCGCCGGATCGCCGCGCGCCCACAGCTCGCGGTGGACGCTCTCTCCGGCGAACTTGGCGAGAATGTCCTTGCGCAGCAGCAATTCCGGGAACCCGGCGCTCTTCCCGGGCAGCTGCGCCACCGTGACGACGCGCAACGGCAGGTCCTTGCCTCCGATGCTGAGCGTCGCCTGCTCGGGCGCGTCCGGGACCCCGGCGATGATGCCGACCGGGGTGTCGCCGGACATCTGGTCGAGCAGCTCCGCCAGCGTCGGTCCGCTGAAGTGGTCGTCCCAGAACGCGGCTGAGCCGAAGGTCGCCGGGTCGACGCCGAGCACGTTCACCGTCTTGCTGCCCAGGTACGCCGAGTCGTAGCGATCGACCAATGTGGACTGTCCACTGAGGCCGGACGGGATCGCGGCGGGACCGGTCAGATGCACCACGACATCTGAACCGACCACCAGCTGGCCCTCGTCGTCGAGCGTGCGCTGGACGGAGCCGGTGACCGTGGTAGCGAAAATCGAAAGCGCAACCGGGACCGCGGTCGCCCCGACCAGCACGGCTGCCGCAGCCGGCGCCGAAGCGAGCCGTCGCCAGGCCAAGAACGCCACGGCCCGTTCTCGCCGCACCGCGCGTATCCGAGGCAATGTCAGCCGCACGACCCGGGTCACCAGCATCGCCAGCCCCAGCACAAGCAGCAGCGGCACGACGATCAGCCGAGGCGGGATCCGCGCGACCGAACCGGCCTGGCCGAGCCCGGTCTGCGTGCCGTCGCCGAGCGCGAAGTAGCAGACCACCGCGGCGACCAGCGGGAGGATTTCCCACGGCAGATGCCGGATCCGCGAGGTGTGCGCATCGAACATCGCCCGCGTGCGCAGGACGACCGAACCGGCGATCCCGGCGAGCGTCGCCAGGAACGCGACCGCCGCGCCGCCGATCGAATAGCCGAGCGCGGACGGCGTCACCAGCGGGCTCGGCCCCAGCGCGCTGACCAGCCCGCGCGCGGCGAACCAGCCGCCGACAGTGCCGAGCAGCGCGATGGAACCCAGCTCCAGCAACGCTTTCCCGGCCAGCGCGCCCGGCCCGGCCCCGCGCGCGGACAGCACCGCCAATTCGGCCCGGCGGCGTTCGACCCAGAACGACCCGACCGTCGCCGAGATGACCAGCCCGGTCAGCGACCCGGCGACGCCGATCGGCACGACCGTCGAGGCGAGCGAGGATTCGACCTGGTCAGCCCGGTCGGCGATGCCGCGCAGCGACGAGGTGAACTGCATCCGGCCGCGTTGCGCGAACAGGTCGGGCTGGTTCTCGGTGCGCGCCCGTGCCCGTTCCAGCCCGGCGATGGCGGCGGGCGCGTTCTCCGTGGTCAGCCCGTTCTGGTCGACTGAGGCCTCGAGGAAGCTGCCGAGCCCCGAGTCGGCCGGGGTCAGCCCGAACAGCGCGTCCCGCGACACGAACGCCACCGGGAACACCGGAGCCTCGCTCAGCGGATTCGGCCGGTACAGCGACTGCAGATGGCACCAGAACGGCTGGTCAGGCAGCTCGCGCAGGTCCCGGTACACCGCCGCGACCGGCATCGTCGCCACCGGCGCGCCCGGCGGCACGCCCGTCTTCGGAGCCCAGCCGCCCTGGATCACGACCTGGTCGCCCGCGTGCAGCCCGCGCGCCTGCGCGAACTGGCTCGACACCCAGATGCCCGGCCCCTTGCCGCCCTCCAGGACCTGCAGGTGCGCGGCGAAATCGTCCTGGTAGACCAGCCAGGTCGCGGACTGCTCCGGATTCGACGAGCCCGGCCGGACCGGGTTGACCTTCGCGCTGCTGGAGAGCGTCGACCGCACTCCGGACAGCCGTGGCACGTCCCGGGCGGCGTCACGCGCGACAGCGAGCCGGGCGTCGTCGAGCGCCTTCCCGGTCGGCCCCGTGGCACCCGGATACGGCTGGGACATCGGCAGGCCGCCGATCCACTCCGCGCCGACCGCCCACTGGCACGCCCGGTTCATCTGGTCGTGCAGGGTCGCGTTCCCGGCCGAGGACAGGAACAGCGCCACCGCCGCGGCGGGCAGCGCGACGAGCACCGCCGCCGCGATGGCGGCCACTACGACCGCTGGTTGCCGCCACCCCGTTTTCGGCGCCCGCGTCCACGGCGTCGCCCCCCACCCGCGCATCTGCCGAGTCTGCCACGATCCCGGCACCCGCGGGGCGGCGTTGCCCGATGTCCGTGAAGGGCTCCTAGAGGGAATCTGATTCCCTCAAGGAGCCCTTCACGGACGTTCACGGCCCGATGCGAACAGAGCGCGTTTTCCTGAGTACAGAACGCTTACTTCGCCTGCCAAACCGGCGCGCGCTTCTCCACGAACGCCAGCGTCCCCTCGCGGACGTCCTCGCTCGTCATGACCCCGACGGCGTTCTCGCGGGTGTTGTCCCAAGCGCTGTCCTCGGCCGAGATCGCACCGTCCACAATGCCCAGTGCGACGCGTTTGCTGGCCTGCACCGCCAACGGCGCGTTCGCGGCGATCTTCTCCGCCAGCGCCAATGCCTCAGTCAGCACGTCGGCGTCCGGGACCACGTGGTTCACCAGCCCCAGCGTCGCCGCGCGGGCGGCGTCCAGCGGTTCGCCGGTGAACATCATCTCCATCGCGATCTTCTGCGGGATTTGCCTCGGCAGCCGGAACACGCCGCCGGCGGCGGCGAAGAGGCCGCGTTTCACCTCGGGCAGTCCGAATTTCGCCGATTCGGCCGCTACCACCAGGTCGCTGGCCAGCGCGAGTTCGGTGCCGCCGCCGAGGGCGAAGCCGTTGACCGCGGCGATGGTCGGCTTCGAGATCGGGTGCCGCGCGTATCCGGCGAATCCCCATTGCTCGTTGCCCGGCGCGGCGAGCGATTCCCCGCGCGACACGGCTTTCAGGTCGGCTCCGGCGCAGAACGCCCGCTCCCCCGCGCCGGTCAGCACGACGACGCGCGTTTCCGGATCCTGCTCGGCCCGTTCCAGCGCGGTGCCGACGAGTTCGCTCAGCTCGGCGTTGACCGCGTTCATCGCGTGCGGCCGGTTGAGCGTGATCACCAGGACGTGTCCGCGCTGGTCGACGAGCGCGGCCGGGGCGTCATCGGGCATGGTCTGCCTCCTCCGCCGGCGCGAAGACCGGCACCTTCTCGTGGTCAGGGTCGGGACCGGAGGGCACGAAGACTGCCCGCACCGGCAGCTGCCAGAGGTCCGCGTCCGGGTCGGCGTCGAGCCGGCACCACCACCACGGTCCCTCGGCCAGCTCCACGATGCCGACGACCACGCGCTCCGGCTCGCCGCCGTCGCGCGCCCGCTTGTGCACCACCGACCACGACACCACCGTGCCGGTTCCCGCGGCGGCCGTCCACTCCAGATCCTCGTCGGGGTCCGGGACCGTGCGCGGGTCGAGGTATTCGCCGGTGCTGCGCCGCCGCAACAGCCGGAACTCGCCGAGCGCGGTGCCGTCGAAGAACGCCGCGGACTCCTCGTCGCGCGCGACTGGATTGATCCGCACTGTCATCCCTCCGTTCCGAGCACGAGCGTGCTGTGGTGGTCCAGAATGCCGCCGTTGCCGGAAACCAGCACGGTGTCGTGCTTCGGCACCTGACGTTCGCCGCCTTGGCCGCGGGCCTGGATGATCGCCTCGGACAGCGGCGTCATGCCCCACAGGTAGTACGACGACAGCTGGCCGCCGCCGGTGTTCACCGCGAGCTTGCCGTCCGGGCCGAGCATGCCCGGCGTCGCGACGAATTCGCCGCCTTCGCCCTTGCCGCAGAACCCGTAGTCCTCCAGGGTGAGCAGCGCGGTGAAGGTGTAGCAGTCGTAGATTTCGGCGACGTCGATGTCCTCGATGGTCACTCCGGCCATCTCCATCGCCGCCGGACCGGACTGTGCCGCGCCGCTCACGAGGCCGAGATTGTCGTTGCGGCGGAAGGAGTTCCCCGGGTGGGCCTGGCCCCAGCCGAGCACCTGGACGGCAGGTTGGGCCAACGTCGCCGCTCGTTCCGCCGACGTCACGATCACCGCCGCACCGCCGTTCGACACCAGGCAGCAGTCCAGCAGGTGGAACGGTTCCGCGATGAACCGGGACGCTTGATGGTCGGCCAGGGTGATCGGCTCCCGCAGTTGCGCCAGCGGGTTCTTCGCCGCCCACGCGCGCTGGGCGACCGCGATCGCGCCGAGTTGCTCGCTCGTGGTGCCGTAGGTCTTCATGTGCCGTCGCGCGGCGAGAGCGTAGAACGAGTTCGGTCCGGCGAAACCGCTGGAGCCCAGCAAGCTTCCCCAGCCGGTCGGGGTCGTGCGCCGGCCGCCGTAGGCCGCGCCGGTCGCCTTGCCCTGCTTGAGCGGGGCGTCCGCGAACACGCAGGCGACGGTGTCGGCCATGCCCGCCTCGACAGCCATCGCGGCGTACTGCACCATCGCGCCCGCCGTAGAGCCGAACGCCTGCATTTGGGTGAAAAGCCGCAGGTCGCGCAGTCCTAAGTCGACTTGCAGGCTCAGGTCCACTCCGGGCGTCGTTCCGGCGGACACCAGCAGCCCGTCGATGTCGGACAGCCCGATCCCGGCGTCGTCCGCCGCTCGCCGCACCGCCTGCGCGGCGAACTGCCGCGCGCTCGGACCGTAGACTTTGCCCAGCTCAGTGAGCCCGAGACCGGCGATTGCCGCCCTCCGCCGCGCCGGGGTTTCCCGCCTGCTCGTCATCTCGTCGCACTCCGTTCCCGACCGGTGGTCGCCCCTCCACGTTCGCATCCCGCTGACCCGGCGTAAACGACCGGTCGGGACACCGGCAGATGAGCGCCCGCGACACGTGCGCCGATGTCCTTTCCGGAAACCTGCCGGTGTCGGAATCCGTGATGTACATCGCCGTTTTCGCCGCCCAGCATGGGAATCGAGACCCGACGACGGGAAAGGCGGTCCGGCGATGGCGATCAGCGCCGCGGAAACCGAACAGCTGCGGGAGGCGGTGCGCGACCTGCTCGCGGACCGCTGCACGGAGGCGGACGTACGCCGCGTGATGGCGTCCGGCTCCGGCTACGACCCCGAGCTGTGGAAACAGCTGGCTGAGCTGGGGTTGCCCGGCCTGCTGATCGCGACGGAATACGGCGGCGTCGGCCTTGGCGCGGAAGAACTCGAAGCGGTGTCGGAGGAAATCGGGGCGGCGCTGCTGCCGTCGCCGTTTCTGTCCAGTTCGGTGCTGACCGCGACGCTCATCGACGCGGCTGGGTCCGAAGAGGACAAATGCCGTCTGCTGCCCGGGCTCGCCGACGGATCCTCGATCGGAACCGTCGCGATCAGCAGCACCTGGACGCCCGAAAGCGTTGCGGTACAAGCGAACGGAACTCTCACCGGGACCGCGTCCTACGTGACCTTCGGCCAGCTCGCCGACGTCATTCTCGTCGTCGCTCGCACTGACGACGGCATCGGCGTCTTCGAGGTCTCCCCCGACGCGTCCGGCTTCACCCGTACTGCGGCGGAGGTATTCGACCCGACCGTACGGCTGTCTCACTTCGCCTTCGCTGACACACCAGCGCGGCGAGTCGGTACCGCAGGTTGGGAGGCCGTGCAGAAAGCCTTGGACCTCAGCGTCATCGCACTCGCTGGGGAACAAGCGGGCGGCGCTCGCAAGATCTTTGAGACGACCGTCGAATACCTCAAGACCCGCGTGCAGTTCGGCCGCGCGATCGGCAGTTTCCAGGCGATGAAGCACCTCGCCGCGGACCGGCTGCTGGACGTCGAATCCGCGACGTCGGCCGCCCGGCACGCCGCGGCCGACGGCAGCCCGGGCGCGATCGCACTCGCCGGATTCGCCTGCGCGGAAGCGTACGAAACCGTTGCCCTGTCCGCGATCCAGATGCACGGCGGGATCGGCTTCACCTGGGAACACCCAGCGCACCTGTACCTGCGCCGCGCCCGTTCCGGCGCACAGCTGTTCGGCGGCTCGCGGCTGCACCGGGAGCGCTACCTCGTCTCGAAGGGGGCCTGACTCATGACCACCACCCTGCCCACCGCGGACCAGCTCCGGGAAGAAATCCGCGCGTGGCTCGCCGCGGAATGGACCGGGCTCGCCCCCGCCGAGGATCGCTGGAGCACCACCCCGGAACGCGTCGCGTGGCTGGAAAAGGTCGTCGCCGCCGGATACGCCGTGCCGACCTGGCCGGTCGAATGGTCCGGCCGCGGCTACCCGGCTGAACTGGCCGACGTCATCGCCGCCGAGTTCGAGGCAGCGAACGCGCCCGGTGCGCGCCAGGACAAATACAGCATCCCGGCCAACACCGTCCTCGCGTTCGGCACCGAAAAGCTCAAGAACGACCTGCTGCACGACGTCCTCACCGAACGCTCCCGGACCTGCCTGTTCTACAGCGAACCCGGCGCGGGCTCCGACCTCGCCGGCGTCCGCACCACCGCGGTCCGCGACGGCGATCGCTGGATCGTCAACGGCCAGAAGGTCTGGACCTCCGGCGCGAAAACCGCGGACTACGCGCTGCTGATCGCGCGCACCGACTGGGATGTCCCGAAGCACAAGGGCCTCAGCTACTTCGTCGTGCCGATGCACCAGCCCGGCGTCGACATCCGGCCGCTGGTCCAGATCACCGGCGAAGCGCACTTCAACGAGGTCTTCCTGACCGACGTCGAAATCCCGGCGGACTACCTGGTTGGCGAGGAGGGCAAGGGCTGGCGCGTGTTGCAGACCGCGCTGGCGTACGAACGCTCCATCATGGGCGACGGCGCACGGGCGTCGCGGCACGGATCGATCGCCGACGACCTCGTCGAGCTGGCCCGGGACCGCGGCCGCCTCGCCGATCCGGTCATCCGCGACAACCTGGCCACCGTGCTCGCGTTGCGCGAGCTGAACGCGTTGAACAACGCCCGCGCGAAGGCCGCCGCCGAACAGGGCACGTCGAGTTCGGTGATGTCGTTGGGAAAGCTCGCGATGTCCGGCATCCTGCATGCCGAAGGCCGCCTGCGCACTGACATCGCCGGTCCGGAAACGCTGCTAGCCGGGGACGAGAACCCGGTCGCCGACGACGTGAACTTCCTGGCGCTCAACGCGTTTTTCACCTCCATCGGCGGCGGCACCGACCAGATCCAGCGCACCATCATCGCCGAACGCGTCCTCGGCCTGCCCAAGGAACCCGAGATCGACCGCGACCTGCCCTTCCGCGCCGTCCGCCGCAGCTGAGCAATCGAGGAGGCTGGTTCCCTTGTCCGACACCTACGACCCGCCGCTGTCCGGGGTCCGCGTGCTCGATCTGTCCTCCGGCCCGATGACCGCGACCGGACGGCTGCTGGCCGATCTCGGCGCACGCGTCACCCGGGTCGTCCTGCCCGGCGTCACCGACGAACGCACCACCGGACCGGTCGTCGACGGCGTCGCGATCGGCACCGCCATCCACCGGCACGGCTTCGCCCACGCCACCGCCGAACCCGGCTCGCACGGCTGGGAACAGCTGCTGGCGGACGCCGACCTGCTGATCGAGACCACTCCGCCGGGTTCGCCCGCCGAAGAACTCCTCGACCTCCCCGGCCTGCGCACCCGGCATCCCGCGCTGGTCATCCTGTCGATCAGCGACTTCGGCCGCGCCACAACCCGCCGGCACTGGCAGGCTACCACGCCGGTGTTCCACGCGCTGACCGGCGAACTCTCCCGGTCCGGCATCCCCGGCCGCGCGCCGCTGCTGCCGCCCGGCGAACTGCCGTACCACGTCGCCGCCGCGCAAGCCGCGTTCCAGGCGGTGAGCCTGTATCTCGACCGGCTGCGCACCGGACGCGGCGACCGCATCGACTTCTCCGTCCTCGACGGCGCGATGCAGGCGCTGGACCCGGCGTTCGGCATGGTCGGCAGCGCCGCCGCCGGAGTGCCGTTGAGCGATCTGCCGCGCGGACGTACCGAAGAACGCCACCGGTACCCGATTTTCCCTTGCCAGGACGGGTATCTCCGGATCTGCCTGCTGTCGCGACGGCAGTGGCGCGGGATGTTCGAATGGATGGGCAGCCCGGCCGAGTTCGCCGACCCGAAGTACGACCAGGTGCGCGAACGCTACGCGTCGCCGGACCTGCTGCCCGCGATCGGCCGCTTTTTCGCCGACCGCACCCGCTCCGAACTGGAGTGCGAAGGCCAGCGCCACGGCGTGCCGACCGCCGCCGTACTCACGCTCGCCGAGGCCCTGCACACCGACCAGCTCGCCGCCCGCGGCTTCTTCCGCGACGCCGAACTGTCGCCCGGCCTGACCGCGCCAGTCCCGGCCGGAATAGCCGAAATCGACGGACACCGCGCCGTCGCCGGCCCGGACACCGGCGCACGGGTTGCCGCCGCGCCGATCCTCGCCGCTCGCGCCCGTCGCGGCGAAGGCCGGCCGCTGGAAGGAATCCGGGTCCTGGACCTCGGTGTGATCGTGGTCGGCGGCGACACCGGACGGCTCTTCGGCGACCTCGGCGCGGACGTCATCAAGATCGAGAACTCCGCCTTCCCGGACGGTTCCCGCGCCGCGCTGCCGGGCCTGATGTCGCACGGTTTCGCCGCCGGGCACCGCAACAAACGCGCCATCGGCGTCAACCTGCGGGATCCCGAAGGCCAGGCGCTGGTGCGGCGGCTGGTCGCGCAGTCGGACGTCGTGCTGACCAACTTCAAACCCGGCGTCATCGCCTCGCTCGGCCTCGACCGGGCGGCTTTGTCCGAGGTGAACCCCGGGATCGTCGTCGTGGACAGCTCCGCCTTCGGCCCGACCGGCCCATGGGCTCAGCGGCTCGGCTACGGCCCGCTGGTGCGCGCCGCGACCGGACTCACCAGCGAGTGGATCTATCCGGGCGAGCCAGGCACGTTCAGCGACGCCGTCACGGTCTATCCCGATCACGTGTGCGCCCGGATCGGCGCGCTGGCCGCGCTGGCGCTGCTCGTCCGACGCGAACGCACCACGGCGGGCGGGGCGGTGAGCGTCGCGCAGTCCGAGGTGATGCTGAGTCATTTCGCGGACCGGATCGCCGCCGAAGACCTGGCCCGCCGAGGACACTGCTTGGCCGGCCCCGCGCACGACGCCCCTTGGGGCGTGTTCCCGACCGACGGCGACGACGATTGGCTGGCAGTCACCGTCCGCGGCGACGCGGATTGGGGCGCGTTGTGCTCGGTGCTGGACCGCCCCGACCTGGCCGCCGACCCTGGCCTGGCCACCCGGTCCGGCCGAGCCGCTGCCCGCGCCAGGATCGACGCGGCGGTGGCCGAATGGGCGCAGCGGCATTCCGCGTTCGAGGCGATGGATCTGCTGCAGGCCGCCGGCGTTCCGGCCGGGGCCATGCTGCGGGCGGCCGACCTGCCGGAATGGGAGCAGTATCGGGAGCGGCGCGCGTTTCGGGAGGAGCTGCACCCGTACGCGGAGGAGCCGTATGTGCTGGAGAACGTGCAGATCCATGCGGCGCATGTCGCCGATCCGCCGGTGGGGCAGGCTCCGTTGCTGGGCGAGCAGACGTTCGAGGTCGCGGCGGAGTTGCTCGGGTTGGGGGTGGCGGAGACGGCTGGATTGGTGGCGCGCGGGGTGTTGGAGGCGCCGGAGGACAGCGGTGGGCGGGCCGCTCGCGCGGGGTGACGTTTTGACGATCTCGTCGCTCGCCGGATTCCGGCGGCGGCGAGCGCACCGGCCGCCGTCCGAAGCCCGCAGCCTACGCGGCGATTCACCCCGGGCTCTCCGCCAAGCCGCACAGGCCGGGAGCCCCGGCCCGCCCGAATCCCGCGACACCGCACGAACAGGCCGCCTCAGCCAAGCCCCGCAGATCCGCCCAGCCCTCCGCGGACCCGTGCGGTCCCAGCCCGTTCCGACAACCGGCCGAGCTCCCCTTCCCCGCCGTATGATCGCCGAAAACCCGCCCGCCCCGCTGGACATTGGACGATGGAGATCGACTTCACCCGGCTCAAATACTTCGTCGCGGTCGCCGACGAGCTCCACTTCAAGCGCGCGGCGGACCGGCTGCGGATCACCCCTCCGCCGCTCAGCAAGCAGATCAAGCTGCTCGAACGCGAGCTCGGCGGCCCGCTGTTCGAGCGGCACTACCACGAGGTCCGGCTCACCCCGCTCGGCGAAGCGCTTCTCGGCCCGGCGCGGGCGATTCTGCGCCAGGTCGACGGGCTGAAAGACATCGCGGCGGGAGTCCTCGAAGACGGCACTCCGATCCGGGTCGGGGCCACCGCGTACGCGCCGTCGGATCTGCTCGAAGACCTCGAAACCGCGGTCGGCGGGCTGGCCGCTCCGGCGACCTTCGAGGTGGCCGGGTCGGCCGCCGAGGTCACCGCGAAGCTGGTGTCCGGGCATCTGGAACTCGGGCTGATCCACCTCGCCGTCGAGGATCAGCGGCTGCGCGCCCGCACCGTCGCGGAGTACCAGGGCGCGATCGCGGTCCGCGCGGACGATCCGCTCGCCTGCCGCGACCTCGTCCGCATCGAGGAACTGCGCGACCGCGAGGTGGTCATCGACTTCGCCCGGCCGAACCCGGTCATCCTCGCCGCGCTGACCAGGAAACTCGCGAAACGCGGGGTCCGGAACATCGTCCGCGCGGTCAGCGGGCGCGGCGGCGAACTCGAAATGGCCGCGCAGGTGTTCAACCGGCGGCTGGTCGCGCTCGTGTCCTACGCGCCCGCGTCGTTCATCGGCCGGATGTTCTCGCCGCCGGAGTTCAAGCTGGTCCGCATCGACGAGGACGGCTGGGAACCGAGCCGGCTCGCGCTCGCCTGGGCCGCCGACCGGGCCGACGGACCGCCCCGTCCGGCCGACCTCGCCGAGGACCTCTCCGCGAAACTGGGCCCGATTCGCCGCGGCTGACCGAGCCCCGTGGTCACCGAACGTCCACTGTGGACGGCTAGGACTCCACGAACCTGGTCAGCAACCGGCCGAACTCCACGACGTCGCGGCGCGGCCAGCCCCGCAACCGCTCCTCGAGCCGTTCCCGTTGCGCCGCACGGGTAATCGCCAGCGCGCGGTGCCCGTCTTCGGTCAGCTCGAGCCGCTGCCTGCGCGAATGCCGCGGATCCGGGCCGCGCACCAGCAGCCCGGCGGTCTCCAGCTCCGCCAGCTGCCTGCTCACCGTCGAGGGGTCGAGCCCGTACTCCTGAGCGAGATCCGCCGCGTGCGCGCAGTCCGCGAGGTCGATCGAGGACAGCATGGTGTACGGCACGAACCCGAGCCCCTCGTACAGTTCGTTCGAGCGGACCCGGGACCCGCGGGAAAACAGGATCATCGCGCGGTGGATAGCGTCCAGGGCATCGCCGTCGCGGTCTTCTCCCGGCATGTCCCCGCATGCTAGAGATGCACCATACAACTGTCAACGCGGCTCGGCGGCGATCCCCCCGGCCGAGCAGATCGTCCGCGTCCGCCCCGGCCTCCTCAAGCAGCGCACGGGTATGCGCGCCGAACGCCGGAACGTCGCCCATCCGAGCCTCGACGTCCGCGAAGGTCACCGGCGGCAGCA
The DNA here is from genome assembly GCF_039525725.1 of Amycolatopsis albidoflavus. NCBI lineage: Bacteria > Bacillati > Actinomycetota > Actinomycetes > Pseudonocardiales > Pseudonocardiaceae > Amycolatopsis > Amycolatopsis albidoflavus. The sequence continues at coordinate 806,368 of NZ_BAAAHV010000022.1, read as the reverse complement.
GCGCGTCGACCGTGGCGTGTTCGGTGCCGATCGTCCGCCAGCGGTCGCGGGCGCGCAGCTGCGGGTCGGCTACGACGTCGGCCACCTGTTTTACTTGTGCGGCAGGGATTCCGGCCTCGGCCAGCCGCTCGTCCAGGTCCGCTGTGGACCATCGGGCGGTTTCGGCGGCGACTGCCGCGTCGCATTCCGCGCGGTGCTTCACCCGCTGGACATTTGTGGTGAATCGCGGGTCTTCGGCCAGGTGCGGAGCTTCCAGGACTGAGGTGACCAGGGTTCGCCAGCCGCTGTCGTTCTGGACGCCGATCAGCATCTGGCCGTCTTTCGTCGGAAACGCGTCGTAGGGGGCGATCGAGGCGTGGCTCAGGCCCATCCGCGCGGGCTGGCGGCCGGAGTACATCTGGCTGTACATCGCGTAGCCCATCCACTCGACAGTCGCTTCGAGCATCGTCACCTCGATTGCCGCGCCTTGGCCGGTTCGCACGCGGCGCAGGAGGGCGGCCAGGACCGCTTGCGCGCAGTACATTCCGGAGGCGATGTCGGAGGTGGGGATGCCGGTTTTGACTGGGGTTTCCGGGGTGCCGGTGATGCCGATCAGGCCTGCTTCGGCTTGCACGAGCATGTCGTAGGCCTTGCGTTGTTCCCTCGGGCCGCCGGCACCGTAGCCGGAGAGGTCTACCGCGATGAGTTCAGAGTGGCTGGAGCGGAGGTCGGCGGCGCTGAAGCCCAGGCGGGCGGCTGCGCCTGGGGCCAGGTTTTGGACGAAGACGTCTGCTTGGGCGATAAGCCGCTTGACCACGTCGCGGCCTTCGTTGGTTTTCAGGTCTATGGCTAGGGATTCTTTGCCACGGTTGAGCCAGACGAAGTGGGCGCCGGTGCCGTGGACTACGTGGTCGTACTCGCGGGCGAAGTCTCCGCCGTCTGCTCGTTCGACCTTGATCACGCGCGCGCCGAGATCGGCGAGAGTGCGGGTGGCCAGCGGGGCGGCGACGGCCTGTTCGATGGAGACGACGGTGAATCCGTCCAGCGGGAGGTTGGCGGGGGCTGGGTGCATGCCCCTTACTATTCCTCGACTTTCGGCGGCACGCTGGGGTGAGCCGTGCTGCGGCGGGTCGTGAGGGGAACCCTGCGGGAATCAGAGTCCGTGAAGGTTCCCCTCACGGAACGAGTCAGCCGCGTGGGTCGAAAGGGATCCCGGAGGGCTTCGACTTCTCCAGCAGGTCCTGGTACCGGCCCTCGCTGATCTTGATCGTCGCGGCGCCGAAATCGGCGGCCATCAGGCGGTCGCGCAAGGTGGTCGACGGCCAGCCGTCCCAGCCGACCAGGGGTGGGTACCGCCAGGTGTGGTAGTGGTTTTCCGGAGGTTCGTCGTGGGCGTCGGCAAGGCGGAAGAAGTGCGTGCCGGGACCGTCCTTGTGGTAGACGGCCTTCGGGTGGGTGCCGTCGAAGGCCACCTTTGAGCGCGGGTACGTCACCTGCGACGAGTGCTGCGTGGTCGTCACGTACTCGACCTGGCTCGACGACTGGTCGATCCACGAGATCACGTGCTCCCAGTCGTGCCGGTGCCCGCCCAGGCCGCTGCCGTCCACTGCCTGGTCCTTTTCGAAGTAGCTCGCGTAGACGACCGCGCACCAGCCGTGGTCGCAGGTCGACCGGGAGTAGGTCTGGGAGTTGTCGAGGTCGGACTTGTCGTGGCAGTTGCCGTTGACCGCGCCGGTCGTTTTGAGGCCCGGCGCCAGCGTGCCGTCCGGGCCGATCGCCGGCGTGGCGTAGCAACCGTCGCCGTCGTAGTCGTAGGCGGGCGAGAAGGTCTGCTCGTACCCGTTGGCGTTCTGCGGCAGGTTGTGCGGCGGATCGGCGTACGCCGCGGACACCGGGAACAGCAGCGCCATGGCCACCGCCACCGTCACGATCGGGAGTTTCCTCATGTCCGGATGGTGACATCGCGAACGCGGACGGTGAAGGGGCGCAAGGGAAGCATTCGATGGCCGCACGGCCCTTCAGTCCGCGAGCACCTCCGCGCCCCGGTGCACGCGCAGCAGGTCGGCCCGCACGAGGTCGGCCAGCAGGCGTTCCTCCTCGTCCACGTCGACCGGACGTGCGGGCAGTTCTCCGCTGCCCGCCAGCGCGCCCGCGGCCGCCGAGGCGAAAGAAGCCATGGTCGGCGACTGGCCGTCTCGCTGGAGCAGCGCGCCCGCCGACGCGGCGAGGCCGCGCAATCCCTGTCCGGCTTCCTCCAGCGCTTCTCGTTGCTCCGACGAGGGCTCCCGGCTGCCGGGTTCCGGGCTCAGCAGGTCCTGGTGCGTTCGCGCGGCCGCGCGGAATCGCAGACCGACCTCGCGTCGTCCTCCCCCGCCGCGCAGCCGTTCCGCCACTGACGCCAGCAGTTCGCCGGTCTCGGCGACGGCTTCGGAAAAGCGTTGCGCCACTGAAGGTTTCGGCACACCAGGCACCGCGGCGAAGCCGAACAACAGCCCGATCACCACCGCCAGCGCCACCAGCAGCAGGTACTCCACGAGCACCGAAAGCGCGTCCAGATGTCGCGTCGTGGCGTTCATCCCGACGCTCATCAGCACCATGCAGCCGTTGAACACCATCGGTTTCACCTGCATGAACGGGAATCCGACGAGCAGCGCGACAATTCCCAGCGGCAGCAACGCCCCTGGCGGCAACAGCCACAGCGCGACCGCCAGCACCACGGCCCCGGCCGCGGCACCGGCGGCGCGCTGCCACGCCTTCGCCAGCGTGTCCCGCCATTCCGGCTGCATGAGGGCGAAGGTCGTCATGAGGAATGACACCGTGAGCGGGTCGCCGGGCCGGAACGTCGCGATCACCGCCGCGACCAGCATGCCCAGCGCACACCGCACCGCGTGCCGCAATTGCGCGGACCGCCACGAGAACACCCCGGTCGCTTCGCGTCGCAGTGCCTCGCGGACGAGATGCCGCGGGAAGTCCACAATGGACTCGTCGCGGGCCAGTACCGCTTCCCGGATCGCGGACAAGCCTGCCCAGGCTTCGTCGAGCAATGCGCTGGTGTCCCCGGGCAACGCGACGTCCGGGTCGATCCGTTCGATCTCCGGCGGATCCGAAACGGCCTTGGCCCGTACGGCTTCCGCAAGCGCCGCGACCTGTTCGTCCGCGGCGTCGAGCACCCGGGACACCGCCGTCGCTTGCTCCTCGTCGAACGCGCGCAGCCGGTCCCGCAGCAATGCCGCCGTCCCGTGATACCGCGCTCCACCGGCGAGAACCCGCGCCTGCCACGCTCGCGGCCGGTCGGTCACCCACAATCGCACCGCCCGCTCCGCGCTCGCGCGATCCGGACCGGCGAGTGCGTCGGCCAGCGCGGTGCGGGTCGGTTTGCCGGGATCGCGCAAGCCCATCAGCAACCGCAGCACGAAGACGACTCCGACGGCCAGCGCCGGAGCACAGATGATCTGCACCGGGCTGGCCGCGCCGCTCAACTGGAAGCCGTAGCCGAACACCGAAGCCATGCCGAGCCCGAGCCCGACCGTCACGTACCGCGACCCGAGCGCGGGCACCACCGCCGCCGCGAACACCACCAGCACCAGCAGCGCGATCGACGCGACCGGCGACACCTCGCCCAGCAACCGCGGCCCGGCCCCGCCGATCACCACCGCGGGCGCGAACGCGGCGAGCAGCAGCAGGTCCGGCCGCAGCGGCCCGCCGGTGGCGGCGATGAAGCAGAACAACGCGGTCAGCCCGGCCAGCATCGCCGTCCCGCCGAGCCCGAGCGCCACCCCGAGCCCGGCCGTGCCGCCGACGACCACCAGAATCGCCACGAGCATCCCGCCGCCGCGCGCAATCGCGTTCATTCCGCCCCGTTCCGTCACCGCGCAATGCCGCCGGGTAGCCTCGCACGCCGCGACCGCGCGCCGGACAGCGACTCGCCAGCGGCGGGTCAGACAGTCGCGCGCGCCGGCGGCAGCGTCAGCAAGTTGTGCACCTCGCTGTGCTCCGACCCCGGCAGCCCGTCCAACGCCCGCAACGCCGAGGCCCGCGCCGCCACCTCGGCCTCGGTCCGCGGCGACATCAGCGCCGACCCGCCCGTCGCCAATGCCTGATTTGCCTCCACGAACTCCCGCGACCGCTTCTCGTACGCCGCGAAAGCGACGTCGTGCGGAGCGTCCGCCAGCTCGTAGGCCAGCAGGTACGCGCCGATCATCGCGAGGCTCGACCCCTGCCCGGACAGGAACGACGTCGCGTGCGCGGCGTCCCCGGCCAGCGCGACGCGGCCTTTCGACCACACCGGCAGGTGAATCTGGCTGACCACGTCGAAGAACAGATCGTCGGCCGAGCGCATCGCCTCCACCATCCGCGGCACCTCCCAGCCGAAGCCCTCGAAGCGGCTGGCGACCAGATCGCGCTGAGCGTCCGGGTCGGCGAACGCCTCGAAGGGCGCGTCGGCGCGGGTGAACACCAGGAACCCGTGCACCTGGTCGCGGTCGTGGTCGCCCGCGGCGTAGAGCGACGCCGACCGGCCCGCTACCGCCCAGGACATGCCCTCGTGCGACAGGCCGAGATAGTTCGGCAGGGTGAATCCGGCGAAGCAGTAGCCGAGGTAACGGTGGAACGGCTCCTCCGGCCCGAAGGCGAGCGAACGGGTCTTCGAGTGCAGTCCGTCCGCGCCGATGACCAGGTCGAACGTCTGGCTCCGGCCGCTGGAGAAGGTCACGTCGACCCTGTCGCCGCGGTCGTCCAGCGCGGCGATCGACTCCGAGAAGCGGAACTCGACGTCGTCGCGGACCGCGTCGTACAGCGCGCTGGTGAGGTCGCCGCGGGCCAGTTCGATGTCATACCCGGATTCATCCCCGGTGATCACGGTCGGTGCGACGCTGTTCAGAACGCCGCCGTCCCCGTCGAGGAACGTCAGCCGCCGGGTGTCGACGTGCCGCGCCCGCACCGTCTCCTCCAGCCCCATCCGCCGCAACACCTCGACCGCCGGGCCGCGCATGTCGATCGGATACCCGCCGCCGCGCACGGCCGACGCCTTCTCCACCACGGTGACCGCGAAGCCGTACCGGTTCAGCCAGTACGCCAGCGCCGGGCCCGCGATGCTCGCCCCCGAGATCAGCACACTCCTGTTCATGGTTCTCCCCTTCGCCTCGGCAGGCGGTAGATGCCTACCTTAGGTATCATTTTCGAGACCGGCCGGAACCGCCTCGTGCGATCCCGGTGAGCCAACTGTATACCTAACTTAGGTATCTAATCAAGGAGCCCGCGATGTCCGCCGTCCCTTCCCTGCTCCGGGACCTGCTTCCCCGGCTGAACGAGCTGAGCGGGTCGCTGCGCCGGGGCAAGCTGTTCGAGCGCGCGGTCGAGGCCACCGGGCTGCCGCTGGAACGGCCGGCGATGACCGTGCTCGGCATCCTGCACATCGAGGGGAAACCGCTGCGGGTCGGCGAGATCGCGACCCGGATGAACGTCGTCGGGCCGCACGTGACGCGGCAGGTGCAGGGGCTGGAAAGCCGCGGGCTGGTGCGGCGCGTGGCCGACCCGGACGACCAGCGGGCCCGGCTGATCGAGCTGACCCCGGAAGGAAAAACCGCCTCCGAACGCTACGTCGGCGTGATCGAGGGCTGGTTCGCCGGCGCGATGAGCGACTGGACAGCGGAAGACCGCCAGCTCCTCGACCGGCTGGTGACCCGGCTGGTCGAGGACCTGACGGCCCGGTTGTCCGATTTGGACTGAAGCGGTTTACCGCGACAGCCGCAGGAACTCCTGCTGCTCGCGGTCGTAGCGCTGGGTGAGGCCGTTTCCGTAGCGGTCCCACCAGTTCTGCGTGTGTCCGTTCTGGCGGGTGGTCGTGTCGCCGTAGACCTCCCGGTCGTATTCGATCCGGGCGTCGTGGAACTGCTGCTGGAATTCCTGCGGCGACAGGCCCTGCAGCTGCTGCACCGCGGCCGGGTCGAGCGTGCGCGCGCTCTGCACGATGTCCGCGCCGCCCATGTGGTTCAGGATCGCCCGGACGCCGCCCGCGCCGCGCATGTGCGCGCCGGACATGATCGCGGCCTGGGTGCCCGCGTCGGAGAATTCCAGCGCCCCGGCGTGCCGCGCGTTCGCGGTCATGAGCTGCGCGACCACGGCGTGCTCCTCGGCGCTGCCGATGCCGTACTGCTGGCGGGCGGCCATGATCTGGTCGTAGCCGTTGTGCATGTTCTGCCGGAAGCCGTACGCCTCCGGCACCCCGCCCTGTTCGCCGGTCGCGCCCTCGGACCGCATGATCGAATCGACGACCCGGTCGTCCAGCTGCTGCGGTGCGGCACCCCCAGCAGCCGCACCGCCGCCGCCGGCCGCCCCTGCTCCCCCGCCGCCCGTTCCGCCGCCGTAGCCCTGTGCCACCGCGGTGTCGGCGTCGGCGTAGTTCTGCGCCGCGTGCTGGACTTTGCCGTTGACCTGTTCGATCAGCTTCACGAAATCGCCGAGCGACGACACGAGTTTCGACTGCAGCAAGGTGTTCGCCGCGGCGACCCCGCTGCCGATGCCCGCGAACGACAAGGCGTCGATCACGAGCGTCTCGAGGTCGCGCACGGCCGAGAACGCCGCTGAGCCGAGGCCTTCCACGTTCTTCACGATCGCCGACACCTCGGCCGGCAGCACCCGGTAGGTTCCCGCTGTCATGCCAGTGACCATCGCGCACCGGCGCCGTCGCGCCCACGGCCGAATTACCCACTTTCGAATGGGATCGATTCCTTGCCCGCTGGGTACCTCGGCGGCATGGAGTCCGACGAGGACCGGCACGACCGGACCGACCACGAGATCGAGCTGCTCGCCGAGCGGCTCTGGGCCTGGTCCCGCGAACCCGCCGACGACCAGGCGCCCGGCCTCGGGCAGCTCGCCGCCGCCGGGTTCGAGGTGACCGGCGCCACCGCGGTGTACGGCAGCGGACGTCCGTGCGTCGCCCTGCTGCTTCCGTCCGACCGGCTCCGCGAATTCGGGCACAACCTGGTCGCCGCGGCGGTGCTCGGCGCGGCGCTCGCCACCGCCTCGACGCTGGAATCCGGTTCCGTCGTCGTCACCGACCGGCCCGCCGACGGGATCGACGCAGTGCTGACTTTCCAGCCCGGCGTGCACACCTGGGCCGCCGCGCCGCTCGCCGCGCGGACCGAGCTGCGGGTGACCGTGCACGGGAATTCCGGCCCGGCACCCGAGGACAGCACCGACGCGGTCGCCTCGCTGGTGCAGGTCTTCACCGCGATCGCCGCACTGCGCGCCCGGCTTCCGGCGGGTGCCGCGGTGCAGGGAATCGTGACGCACGGCGGGGAATCCACCGACTTGGTGCCCGATTTCGCCGAAGCCCGCTTCGGGTTGCGCGCGCCGGATTCGGAGGCGCTCGGCCGCGTGGTCGCCGAGGTGACCGCGGCCGCCGAAGGCGCCGCGATGGCAACCGGGACCAAGGCGAACGTCGAACGGTTCGGCCCGATTCACGCACGGTTCCAGGACAATCCGGTGCTGTCCGGGCATTTCGCCCGGCACCTCGCGGCGTGCGGGATCCACGCGTCGCCCTCGGGTGCGACGGCGGTCCCGGGCCGGCCCGAGGTGGGCGACGTGAGCGTGCGGATGCCGACGATCCATCCGTCGGTCGCGCTCCACGATCCGGTGCGCGCGGTCGGCAGCCGCGCGTTCGCTGAGGCGACCGGTTCGCCGCGGGCCCGAACCGTGCTGCTCGCGACGGCCTCGGCGCTGGCCCGGACCGCGTCGGACCTCCTCGCGCATCCCGCGCTGATCCGGCAGGCCTGGGACAATTTCGCCGATCGCGCGCGGCGGGGTGGCTAGAGTCCTCTGGCATGGGGACGACTGATCTATCACTGCCGGACGGCCGGAATCTTCGAGTGCACGACAGCGGGGGCGACGGCTTCCCGCTGGTGTGGCACCACGGAACTCCGCAGTCCGGCCGCCTGCTGTCACCCGTGGTGGAGGCTGCCGCCGCGCGAGGTTTCCGGGTGCTTTCCTACGGTCGCCCCGGGTACGGCGGGTCCACCCCGAACGTCGGGCGGACAGTCGGCTCGGCCGCCTCGGACGTGCGTCAGTTGGCGGACGCCCTGGACCTGCCGCGGTTCGCCGTGATGGGAGCGTCCGGCGGCGGCCCGCACGCGCTGGCTTGCGCCGCCGGGCTGCCGGATCGCGTGGCGGCCGCGGTGTCGCTCGCCGGTTTGGCTCCGTTCTCCGAGGATTACGACTGGTACGCCGGAATGGCCGACGACAGCTCGCTGCGTACTGCCCGGAAGGGCCGGGAAACCCGGCTGCGGCACGGAGAAACGCAAGAGTTCGACCCGACGAGCTTCACCGACGCGGACTGGACGGCCTTGCGCGGCACGTGGGGACCGCTGGGCGAGGACGCCGGCGCTTCCGGCGACGTGGCCGCGGAAGCCGACGACGACCTCGCGTACGTGGCGCCGTGGGGATTTTCCGCCGCCGACGTGCAGGTTCCGGTGCTGCTGGTGCACGGCGGCGAGGATCAGATCGTCCCGGTCAGCCACAGTGAATGGCTCGTGCGGAATCTGCCGGAGGCTGAGCTGTGGTTCCGGCCCCGGGATGGGCATATTTCGGTGTTGAATGCGCTTCCTACGGCGCTTGATTGGGTGCGTAATCTTCTCGGCCGTTGATCCTGCTGTCTGGGAGGGGAACCTTTGCGGAACCGTGGTTGCGTGGGGCACCCCGAAGGTTGATTGTCCTGACGGTCTGGGGGTGCTTGTCAAGGCGGGAAAGATGCCTTGACAAGCACCCCCAGACCGCAGAGGAGGCTTCGTATCGGGGTTGGGGTAGGGCCGGGTGCCTCGAACGTTGGGTGCGTCGGGTGCGGTTCGCGAAAGGTCGTGAGGGGAACCCTGAGGGACTCAGCTGTCCGTGAGGGTTCCCCTCACGGACAGCTGAGAGGGAACTCGCGCGCGGGCGGTTATCGTGTCGGGCATGAGCAACGTCGAGGCCGAACCAGCTGAACTCACCTGCGGCGAGGGGCCCGCTGCGCCTGGCAAGGTCGAGATCCTCGACGCACGCTCCGTGCCGCTTGGTGGTCCGCGTGCGATGCCGGTCCGCCGTACTCTCCCTCAGCGCCAGCGTTCCCTCATCGGGGCCTGGTGCTTCGCCGACCACTACGGCCCCGACGACACCTCCGTCAGTGGCGGCATGTCCGTCGGGCCGCATCCGCACACCGGTCTGCAAACGGTGAGCTGGCTGTTCGCCGGCGAGATCGAACACCGCGACAGCCTCGGCTCGCACGCGATGGTCCGACCCGGCGAGCTGAACCTGATGACCGGCGGGCACGGCATCTGCCACGAAGAGGTGTCGACACCGGAAACCACCACGCTGCACGGCGTCCAGCTCTGGGTCGCGCTGCCGGACGAGCACCGGCACACCGCCCGCGACTTCCAGCATTACGCCCCGCCGGCCACCGAACTCGGCGGTGCCACCGCGCGCGTCTTCCTCGGCTCCCTTGCCGGGGAAACCTCGCCGGTGAAGACGTTCACTCCCTTGCTGGGCGCGGAAATCGTCCTCGAGCCGGGCGCGGAGCTCAGCCTCGACGCGGACCCGTCCTTCGAGCACGGCGTCCTTCTCGACACCGGAGAAGTCACCTTCGCGGGCACTCCGCTGCAGCGGGCGCAGCTCGGCTACCTCGGTACCGGAGCGACCACGCTTGACCTGCACAACCCCGGATCCGAAGCGGCCCGGTTGATCGTGCTCGGCGGCCCGCCGTTCGGCGAGGAAATCCTGATGTGGTGGAACTTCGTCGGCCGCAGCCACGACGAGATCGCCGAATACCGCGAGGCGTGGGAAGCGAATTCCGACCAGTTCGGCGCGATCGAGCCCTATCCCGGCGGCCCCGCGCGGCTGCCCGCTCCCCCGCTGCCCGCCGTGCGCATCAAACCGCGCCGCAACCCCTCGTGAGTGCTGGTTTCCGCAGCGGAAGGCCCCCTCTCCCGGAACAGTGACGCCGTGGTGACGGTCCGCCGGGAGGCTGGTGGCGATCGCGTCGGCACGGTGAGGGGCGTTGTCATGGATGGGGCCTTTGCCGCGTCGTCGCGGCGGAACGAAGCACCTGCCGCCGCGCCGCCGATCGTGCACGAGGTCCTCAGCTCCCCTGGTCAGCCGCTCGCGCCGGACACTCAGGCCGTGATGGGCTCGGAACTGGACTGCGACTTCAGCGAAGTCCGGGTGCACACGGACCCCCGCGCCGCTGAGTCGGCCGCAGCGGTCGACGCCGCCGCCTACACGGTCGGCCAGCACATCGTCTTCGGCGCTGGCCGCTATCAGCCGCTCTCCGCGGCGGGCCATCGTCTGCTGGCCCACGAACTCGCCCACACCCAGCAACAGTCGACGGCGGCGGCTCCGGCGAACTTGCGCGTCGGCACCGCTGAGGACAGCACCGAACCCGACGCTCGCCGAGTGGCTGCGGGCGGGCGAGCCCCGGTCTCCGCTGGTCCGGTGATGCTCCGCCGAAGCCCGCTGACCGACGAGTTGACGACCGACCTGCGCACTGGTGGCAAGGGCGGCGTCTTCACCAGGCTGCGGGCGCGAGGTCCGATCACTCAGGATCCGGATCTTGGCCCCTGGATCGACCGGAATTTTCCCGGCGACACCGACGATCGCTGGCTAGCCAAGGAACTGGCCGCGCACGGTGCGGAGCCGCGCTGGACGACCGGTGCCTTCGCTGAACGCGAGCGCCGGGCCAGCGCGGGTCACTGGGATCCCGAACCCGGCAACATCGAGGCGAGTTTCGACGTCGGCCACGGTCCGAACCCGATCCAGGCCTTTTACTTCCCCGGGAAAACCAACCGCCACGCCATGATCGTCGGCGGCGTGCACGGCACCGAAGCCGCCGGTGTCCAGGTGGTCGAAATGCTGCTACAGATCCTCCGGACGCCGGATGCCCAGGGCAAACCGCGCGTACCGACCTTCAGCGTCATCGTCGTGCCCACGCTGTTCCCCGCGAATTACGCGGCCCGCAGCCGGCAATCCCCGGGCGGCATCGACCCCAACCGGAATCTGCCCGCTCGCGGAAAAGTGGCCAGCAGCAAGGTCGACGAGCACCAGGGGCCGATCGACGCGAACAACAACCCCGTCCGGCCGGACGCCGTCGCCCCGGTCGACAAGGAGCATCGGCCGCTCGACGCGCAGAACCGGCCGGTCCTGCCGGAAAACCTCGTGCTGCTCGATCTGGTCGACCGATTCCGCCCGGAGCGGATCGCCATGGTCCACGGCGTGACCGGCGGTCCCAACGCGGGCGTGTCCACCGACCCGCGGCCCGGGCACGATCAGCCCGCCGTCACCGACAAGACCGGAGCCACGGTCACTCCGGAAGGGGACGATCTCGCGCTGGCCCGGGAGATGGGCAAACACGCGATCGCCGGCGGGGCGCGCGCCCCGCTGAACGAGCGGGGCAGCGTCACCTATCCCACGCAGTCGGTGGCTCACCAGGAAGGCGTGACGTTCGGGATGTACGGCTCCAGCGCGGCCGGCAGCCGCCCGGCGATGAACGTCATTCTCATCGAAACGCTCGGAAACACTCGGTCCGACGAAATCAAGAAGCACGACGCCGCACAGAAACGGCAGGTCGAACTGCAGTCGTTCGCGGACGTGCTCAGGAACGTCTTCCTCGAACAGCCCTGAAGGAGGAGCCACCCGGGGAAAGGACGTCCGCCTAACGCAACCGGTTCCGCGCCCCGGACGGATCGAAGTTCACCCGCCGGAGTGGTCCGGCCGCCAGCAACACCACCGCCACCGCACTCAACGCCGCCAGCACCAGCGCCGCCACGAATCGTGCGGGCACGGACGTCGCCGAAGCCAGCACGACGTATCCGCCCAGCACCACCGCGGACGGCGCGAGCAGCGCGACCGCCGTCAGCACCACCGGAATCCGCCCGCCGTCCGGTCGTCTCGCCGAGACGACCGCCGCGCCCGCCGACACCACCGCGGCCACCAGCAGGCACGCGCCCACGGTGTCCGACAGGCGGTGCCAGCTGAGCGCGACGGTCGCCGCGGCCACCCAGGCGACGCCGGGCGCACCCACGGCGAGCACCCAGGTACGGAACCGCGCGGGCAGCACGACGGCCAGTGCCAGCAGCACGGCGGTGGCCGCGCTCACGTGCCCGCTCGGAAAGCTGTTGTGGTGCGGGGCTCCGGCCGAACCGACGTCCGGCCGGTCGAGCAGGTAGATCTTGAGCAGCTGCGCGGCGGCCAGCGGCAGCAAGTACAACACCAGCGCGGTCACCCCGAGCGCGAACCGCTTGCGCAGCACCGCGAGCGCCACGATCACGATCCCGGCCGCGCCGAACACCTCGACCCCGTCGATCCCGGCCAGCGGGCGCGCCCAGTCCACAGTGGACCGCGGAAGGTTCTGCGCGAAGCGGACCACCCCGTCCTCCGCGCGCTGCCCGGCCTCGGTGCGCACGAACAGCAGGTAGGCGACGACGAACGCGCCCGCGAACCCGATCGCGGCCGCGACCAGCACGGCGGTCCGCGAACGCCGTCGAGGGGCGAGCGCGTGCCGGGGCGCGGACAGGGGCACGGTCGGCGTTTCAGGAGTCAGCACTGCCATGCCTTCGAGCCTGGCCGCGGGATTTCGGGATCTCGTCAGAGCTGTGTCATGGTTTCGCTACAAGATCCGCCCGGCTCGCGCGAATCCGCGGGCATTCCGAATAATGGCCACTGTGGCTGTGGTGTTGGTGGTCGAGGACGACGCGTCCGTGCGCGAGGGCATGGAGCTGGCGCTGCGCCGTCAAGGACACACGGTGCACACCGCCGCGACCGGTGAGGACGGCGTCGCGCAGCTGCGCGAACGCGCGCCGGACCTCGTGGTGCTCGACCTGATGCTGCCCGGCATCGACGGCTTCGAGACCTGCCGCCGGATCCGCGCGCTCGGCCAGGTGCCGATCATCATGCTCACCGCGCGCAGCGACGATTTCGACGTCGTCGCCGGCCTCGAAGCGGGCGCGGACGACTACGTCGTGAAGCCGATCGAGCCGCGCGTGCTCGACGCCCGGATCCGCGCGGTGCTGCGGCGCACCGCTCCCGAGCCCGGTGCCGCCGGTCCCGAACAGCACGGCGACCTGGTGATCGACCGGGCCGGAATGCTGGTGTGCAAACACGGCGAGCAGGTCTCGCTCACGCCGACCGAATTGAAGCTGCTGCTGGAGATCTCGCGTACGCCAGGCCAGGTGTACAGCCGCAGCCAGCTGCTCGCCTCGGTCTGGGGGCACGACTACCTCGGCGATTCCCGCCTGGTCGACGCCTGCGTGCAGCGGCTGCGCGCGAAGATCGAGGACGTCCCGGCGCGGCCGGACCACGTGCAGACCGTGCGCGGCTTCGGTTACCGGTTCGGTCGCTCGTGAGGCGGGCCAGGCGGTGAAGCGGCTCCGGTCGTGGGTGTCCGGGCTGCGCCTGCGGCTGGTGCTGGCGTTCGCGGCGATGACGCTGGTCGGCGCGGGCGCGGCGGCGGGCGCGAGCTACGTGTCCGCGCGCAACACGATCCTGGCCGGCGTGCAGGATCCGGCGATGGTGCAGCTGCGCGACGAGGTCAGGACTTACCTGCCGCAGCTGACGCTCCCGCCCGACCAGCGGCAGCTCGACAACATGGCGAGTTCGCTCAAAGGCGTCACGACGGTCGTGTTCGGCTCGCTGCATTCGCGCGTCGGGCTGAATCCGGCGGAAGTACCCGCCGGGCTGCGCACCGCGGTCGCGGGCGGGACCAGCGTCCAGTTCCAGCGGGTCATCGAGGGCGGGCGTCCGGTGCTCTACATCGGGATGCCGCTGCTGCGCTACGGCGCGACGCGGGGAGAACACACCGGTATCGAGGTCTACAAAACGGTGCCGCTGGCCGCCCAGCAGGCCGCGATCGACCAGCTGGCGACGCGCGCGTGGCAGATGACCGCGCTGGCCCTGCCGATCGCGGTCGCGCTGGCGCTGCTGGCCGCGCGGCAGGTGCTGCAGCCGGTGCGCGCGCTGAACTCGGCGGCCCGCAAACTCGGCGACGGGCAGCTCGACGTGCGCCTGCCCGCCAAGGGTTCCGACGAACTGGCCCAGCTGGTCACCACGTTCAACCACACCGCGGCGGAGCTCGAGCGCACCGTCGGCTCGCTGCGCGAAATGGAGGCCGACGCGCGCCGGTTCGTCGCCGACGTCTCGCACGAACTGCGCACGCCGCTGGCGGCGATGAACGTGGTCACCGACGTCCTCGACGAGGACGCCGACCAGCTGCCCTCGGACACCGCCGTAGCCGCGCGGCTGGTGTCGTCCGAAACGCGCCGGCTGACCCGGCTCGTGCAGGACCTGGTCGAGATCTCCCGCTTCGACGCCGGACGGGCCGAGCTGCGTGTCGAGGAGGTCGACTTGGCCGAGGCCGTGACGAACGCCCTCGCCGCCCGAGGCTGGACCGACTCCGTCGCGGCCGACCTGCCGAACGTCACCGTGCCCGCGGACCCGCGGCGGCTCGACCTGGTCGTCGCCAATCTCGTCGGCAACGCCCTGCACCACGGCGCGCCGCCGGTCGAGATCCAGCTGAGCGCCGACGACGCGACCGTCTCCCTGACGGTCACCGACCACGGCCCCGGGATCCCCGAAGAGGTGCTGCCCAAGGTCTTCGACCGCTTCGCCAAGGCGGACACCTCGCGGGCCCGGTCCGACGGCAGCGGCCTCGGATTGTCGATCGCGCTGGAAAACGCCCGGCTGCACGGCGGCGACATCGAAGCGGAAAACACCGGCGACGGGGCAAGGTTCACGCTCCGGCTGCCCCGCACCGCGCAGGAGGAGCGATGAAACTTCCCCGGCTCTTCTTCGCGCTGTTTTCGGTCCTGCTCCTGGCCGGTTGCGGCGTCCAGCCGACCGGAGTGGTCCCCGCCGGCGAAGCACCCGGCGGATTCCAGCTGGGCGCGCCACGCCCGCAAATCACGCTCTACTTCGTCTACGCGGGACAGCTCAGCCCGGTGCAGCGCGACTGGGCGCGGGACGCGACCCCGACGACGGTGCTGACGGAACTGTTCGGCGGCCCGACCCGCGTAGAAGAACAACAGGGCTTCTACTCGATGCTCTCGCCCGGCCGGCACGTCACTGTCGACACCTCGACCCAGCCGGTGACCGTGACCGTCTCCGAATCCATGAAGCTGCTGTATCCGATTGGTCTGCAGCAGGTGGTCTGCACGGTGTCGGCCTCGCTGGCCGCGTCCGGGCAGCCGGTCGGCACGGGAATCACCGTCGTGGCCTCGGACACCAAGCTCGAATCGCTGTACTGCAACTAGCTTTTCTTCCCGGGCAGAAACCCGTACACGACCCGGTCGACGGTCGCCAGGACGACTTCCGTCGCGCTGCTTCCGTCCGGCACCTGGCGCAGCGCCGCCTCCAGCGCACCCAGCACCGCACCCGTCAACGCGGCAGCCTCGACCCGATCCAGCCGCGGCGCGCACGCTTCGTAGAGCTTCTCCGCCCAGCGATCGCCCACCACGGCGTTGCGCAGCAGATATCCGGCGCGCAACGCGGGAACGCCGGCGAGCAGCCGGGTGCGCACCTCGGTGAGCGGATGGTCCAGCGGGAAACTCCACGCCTCCGCCGTCGCCAGCGAGTGCACGGTCTTTTTCACCAGCTCGGCGACCTGCTCGCCGGGTTCCGCCGCGGCGAACACCCCGTCCACCACCTCGTCGTAAAGATGCTGGTCCGCGAAGACGACGTCCTCTTTGGTGGCGAAGTAGTTGAAAAACGTCGCCGGGGAAACCTTCGCCCGCGCGGAGATCTCGGCGACGGTCGTGCCGTCGTAGCCCTGCTCGTCGAACAGGGTGAGCGCCGCCTCGATCAGCGCCTGGCGGGTCCGCCGCTTCTTCTCTTCCCGCAACCCGGTCATGGCGTGAATCTTAGCGTTACTCTAAACTTATAGTGTCTCTAAGATTGGAGTCCTGATGGAACGGACCGGATGCGTGGTCGCCGGGGGCGGACCGGCCGGCGTGATGCTGGGCCTGCTGCTGGCGCGGGCCGGGGTCGAGGTGGTGGTGCTGGAGAAGCACCGGGACTTCCTGCGGGATTTCCGCGGCGACACTGTCCACCCGTCGACGCTGCGGCTGCTGGACGAGCTGGGCCTCGGCGCCCAGTTCGCCGCCCTGTCCCGTTCGGTCCTGGAACGCATGAAAATGGAGATCGGCGGGCAGACCGTGATAGCCGCCGACTTCAGCAGACTCCGCGGCCCGCACCGGCACATCGCGATGGTGCCCCAAGCCGAATTCCTGGGCCTGCTAGCCGAAGCCGGTGCCGCCGAACCGAAATTCACCCTGTGCATGGGCGCTTCCGTCGTTTCCTTGCTTCGCGGAGACGGACGCGTCACCGGAGTCCGCTACCGCGACGACGCCGGCGTGGTCCACGAACTGACCGCCCCGCTCACGGTCGGCTGCGACGGCCGCTGGTCGACGGTGCGCCGTGAACTCGGCCTCGCACTGCGGGAGTCGGAGGTCCCGATGGACGTCTGGCAGGTGCGAGTGCCAAAAGCCGGACCGGGCGAACAGGGGGTGTTCGCCCGGTTCGGCCCCGGATACGCCTCAGTGACGATGGACCGAGGCGACTATTACCAGACCTCGTACCTCATCCCCCGCGGCTCTGATGCTTTGCTACGTTCCGGTCCCATCTCCGGATTCCGCGCACGACTGGGCGAGTTGTTCGGCTGGACGCCCGCGCAGTTGTCGGCTGTGCATTCGTGGGACGACGTGAAGCTGCTCGAAGTGACCATGGGCCTGCTTCCGCGCTGGCACGCGCCGGGCGCGCTGTGCATCGGGGACGCGGCACACCCGATGTCGCCGGTGGGTGGCGTCGGGGTGAACCTCGCCGTGCAGGACGCCGTCGCCACCGCAAGACTTCTCGCGGAACCGTTGCGGCGCAGAGAAGTCCCCGTGTCCCGCCTGGCCGCTGTACGCCGCCGCCGATTGCTGCCGACTGTCGCGGTGCAGACCAGCCAGAGGGGCGAACACAACATGCTGCTGCGTCCCGCACTCGACGGAACCCTGGACCGATTGCCCACACCGATGCGGGTACTGCAACGGTTTCCGGCGCTATCCGGGGTTACGGCTTACCTGGGCGGCGTCGGGTTGCGACCGGAGCACGCGCCCGCTTTCGCTCGACGGTCTGCTGTGGACGGTTTGGTGGGTTGAGCTTCTTGCCGGGGCCGTGTCGTTGGTGCGACACAGCCCCGGGCCCACCACCTGACCAGGCGATGTCGGCCGAAGACTGCGCCTGCGGGTTGAGCTCCATGCCGGGGCCACGCCGCGGTCTGCGACGTGGCCCCGGACTCACACCTGCCCAGGGCGATGCACGCTCCGCGTGCGAGAGTCGGCCGGAGAATGTGTCTGGAGCACTAGCCGGTTCCTCGGATTCGCCGCTCCAAGCCAGCATCGGCTCGGAATGCGCTGGCCCCAGCCGGTCCGGCACCGGAGAGCTGTGCTGGACCAGCTAGGCCCCATGGCACCGCACCGCTGACTGCCTTCCCGCGCCGACCCGCCTCAATGCCCACCTAAGCGCCGACCTCCCCTGGCCCCGGTCACGCCGGATAAGCCCGCACCAACCGAGCGTCCTGCAACGCGCGCGCCCACCATTCGAGCTGGTCGAGCAACGCCTTCGCCGCGGTCTCGGCACTCGGGTCGAGCGGTTCGCCGTCCTCCCCGAACCGGCCGTGCACGCCGTGGAAGCTCACCGTCTCGCGGATGGTGACCGCGTGCAGTTCGGCGAAGACCGGACGGAGGTGCTCGACCGCGCGCAGCCCGCCGGAAATCCCGCCGTAGGACACGAAAGCGACCGGTTTGGCGTGCCATTCGCCGCGGAACCAGTCGAGGACGTTCTTGAGCGCGGCCGGGTAACTGTGGTTGTACTCCGGCGTGACCACGACGAACGCGTCCGCCGCCGCAAGCCGGGCGGCGACGGGCGCGGCCCCCTCGCCGTTCATCGCGAGCGGCAACGAGATCTCGGCGACGTCGACGATGTCGATCTCGAACCCGCCGTGCCGGTCGGCCTGGCGGGCGAACCAGCGCACGACCGTGGGGGCGAACCGCCCTTCCCTGGCGCTGCCGACGAGCACGGCGAGCCGGACCGGAGCTTCGGACACGTTATTCTCCTTTTTCCCGGGGCGGAACAGGTTTCCCGCCTCCGGAAGAGAGTCTCGAACTTCAACCTCCCTTTAAGTCAAGCTATGCTGAGCGCATGGCGAAGACGGAGCTGCCCGAACTGACCGTGGGCGAACTCTCCCACCGCAGCGGCGTACCAGCGTCGGCCCTGCGGTTCTACGAGGACGAAAACCTGATCCGCAGCAGGCGCACCGCGGGCAACCAGCGCCGCTACCGCCGCGACACCCTGCGGCGGGTCACGTTCATCCGCATGTCGCAGCGGGTGGGCATGCCGCTGGCGCAGATCCGCGAGGTGCTCGCGCTCCTGCCGGACGACCGGACCCCGACCCGCGCGGACTGGTCCCGCATCTCGTCCTGCTGGCGCTCCGACCTGGACCAGCGCATCCGCCAACTGGAACAACTCCGAGACCAACTGAACGACTGCATCGGCTGCGGCTGTATGTCCCTGGCGAAATGCCGCCTGGCCAACCCGAACGACCAACTAGGCCACGACGGCCCCGGCCCGCGAAGGCTGCCGGACCACCGGGGAACGGGGTACGAGTGAGGCCTCGCGGCCGGCGAGGTCTCACGGCACGGCGGCACGGCGGCACAGCGGCACAAACAGCGCACCATGCGAGACCTCGCCAGCTTCGTCAACTCCGGCGCCGCAACGGTTTGCCAACCCGCCCAAACAGTGCACAAGTCAGCAACAGGCCGAGTTGCACGCGCATCCAGCCCGATTCTCGCCGCCCTCGTCCGGCACCTACGTCCGCGTGCTCACCGGACAGCAGCCATGCCGCACGTGGTCTGCCAGTCGCGCCCTGCCTCGCTCCCCGCCCCACCCCCACCACCACAGAAACCTGACGAGCGCACAACCGCCCACAGCCGCAGCCAACCATCCGCAAGCCCCTGTGCGCGAGCAGCTACACGCAAGGCCATGCGCCCGGTTGCCCACCGCTGAGAACCGCACCATTCGCCTGCCGACGGCAGTCCGCTCCCCACCCACCGCAGCCAAGCCGCCGCAGTCCGAGCAGGACCGGTCACTCGCCCGGTGCGGCAGTCACTCCGGCATCGTCATCCCAGCAGCAGCCCCCTCACATACGCGGCCTGTCCGGCATGCTGGAGGTCGTCGGACAGCACGCTGACCAGCCGCACTCCCAAGGTCACCGGCGGGTTCCAGGCTTCGTCGACCACCCGGTCCAGCGCCGCCGCGTCCAGGCCGGTCACCCAGGACACCGTGTGCTCGTGCACGGCGTCGTAGTAGCCGGTGAGCAAATCCGGCGACTCCGGGCGCACCTGGGCCACATCCTCGCTGCTGTGCCCGTAGCCGATGTCGCCGGCAGGGAAGGGCAGGTCGAATTTCTCGCGCCAGTCCGCTGCCGTCCAGAGCTGGTCGGTGCCCGCGACGCCGGCGACGTGGTCGTCTTGCACCCTCGCCAGATGCCAGACCAGCCAGCCGATCGAGTTGGCCTCCGGACCGGGGCGCGTCGCCAGTTGCTCCGCGGTCAGCCCGTCGACTGCCTGGTGCACCACTTCCCGCACCCGGCCGAATCCGTCCACGAGCAGATCGGCCACATTCATCTCGCGCTCCTCCTCCGTCGTCGTGCGCTTGCCTCGATCATGCCTCGAAGATCCGGCTCTGCCCAGCACTGTGACTCCAGCGGCGCGAGGGGTCCACTCGCGCCCGCCGAACCGGCTTCAGCACGGGAAAATCCGCTCATCACCCGCGGTGACCGGGACCGTCCACTTCGGACCTGACAGCATCGTCCGGCGTCGGGTAAAATCCGGCGCGCAAGCGATCTGCACGCCGACGACGCGAACGGAGGGCCCCGTGGCGATCACCGCGCCCCGCGCCCTGCCCGGCTTCGACAACATCGCCGGTATCGCGATTCCCGCCTGGGCGGGCATGGTGATCACCGCCGCCTGCGCGGTCTCGGCGATAGTGGTGCTGCTGGTGATTCTGCGCAACCGGCGCAAGTAGTCCACGCGGGACATCCGCTTCGATATCCGCTGAATCCCGAGCGCGGAAGTACGGAATCCAACTGACGGTTACGGGTCCAGCCGCGTGAACCGGCTCGTGATCACGTGGTCCTTGGCCGGCCCGGTCACGACCCATTCCTGTTCCCACCGTCGATCGTCGAGCACGCGGTACGCGCCTCGATACCAGTCGGCGGCACAAGGGTGATCGGCCGTCCACTCCCCGGTCGCCAGGTCCAAGTCGTGGAAGAACCCGCCGTGGTCGAAGTGCACCGCGGCGCGGGAACCTCCGGCGGGCCGGTAGTGCAGCGTCCGGACGAACAGTCCGCGATGCGCTCCGAGCTGCAGCTCTCCCGACTCGCGATAGACGAGCACCCCGTCGTCAGAAGTGAACGTCGCGCGGCCGCTCGCCTCGCCTATCGCCGCCCCGTCGACGTCGACGATTTCGCGCGCGAGCCGCCATTCGCCGGAAAAATACCCGGTCAGGTCATTGATCGGAAAAGCCACGGATCCCATTGTGCGCCTCCCACCCGAACGCGAACGGCAGCGGGACACCCGGCTCGGCACCGTCTGTCACGAGGGTGGCGTGAAGGGTCCCGTCATCCCGGCTGTCACCAGTCGTCCTGCTGTTCACCCTGCGCGACCGGACCCTCCGCGGCGCGCGGAAACGGCCGGTGCGATGGGGACTCTCGCGCCGAACCCGGCGGGGCAGGCTCGCCCGGACGGCCCGCCGCCCTAGAATCGGCCGCGTGGCGCACCCCGATCTGGCCGAGCAGGCCACCCGTTCCCCCGCTCTCGAGACCTTGCAGCGCGTCTTCGGCTACGACGCGTTCCGCGGCGACCAGGCGGAGATCGTCGAGCACGTGATCTCCGGCGGCGACGCGCTGGTGCTCATGCCCACCGGCGGCGGGAAATCGCTGTGCTACCAGATCCCGGCGCTGGTGCGGCCGGGCGTCGGCGTGGTGATCTCGCCGCTCATCGCCCTGATGCAGGACCAGGTCGACGCGCTGCGCAACGTCGGCGTGCGCGCCGGATTCCTCAACTCCACCCAGGATTTCGCGCAGCGGCAGGAGGTCGAGGACGCGTTCGTCGCGGGCGAACTCGACCTGCTCTACCTCGCGCCCGAGCGGCTGTCGGTCGAATCCACCGTCCGCCTGCTCGACCGCGGCAAGATCGCGCTGTTCGCGATCGACGAAGCGCACTGCGTCTCCCAGTGGGGCCACGATTTCCGGCCTGATTACCTGATGCTGTCGTCGCTGCACGAACGCTGGCCGGACGTGCCCCGGATCGCGCTCACCGCCACCGCGACCGAGGCCACGCACAAGGAAATCTCGCAGCGGCTCGGCCTGGACAACGCGAAGCATTTCGTGGCGAGCTTCGACCGGCCGAACATCCAATACCGGATCGTGCCGAAGAACTCGCCGCAGAAGCAACTGCTCGAACTCCTGCGCACCGAGCACCAGGGCGACGCCGGGATCGTCTACTGCCTGTCCCGCGCGTCGGTGGAGAAGACGGCGGATTTCCTGGTGCAGAACGGAATCCCGGCGCTGCCCTACCACGCTGGGCTCGACAAGTCGACCCGTGCGAAGAACCAGTCGAGGTTCCTGCGCGAGGAAGGGCTCGTCGTGGTCGCCACGATCGCGTTCGGCATGGGCATTGACAAACC
The DNA here is from genome assembly GCF_039525725.1 of Amycolatopsis albidoflavus. NCBI lineage: Bacteria > Bacillati > Actinomycetota > Actinomycetes > Pseudonocardiales > Pseudonocardiaceae > Amycolatopsis > Amycolatopsis albidoflavus. The sequence continues at coordinate 784,648 of NZ_BAAAHV010000022.1, read as the reverse complement.
GGACGTCCGGTTTGTCGCGCACCTGGACCTGCCGAAGTCCGTGGAAGGCTATTACCAGGAAACCGGCCGCGCGGGCCGCGACGGGCAGCCGTCGACCGCCTGGCTCGCGTACGGGCTGCAAGACGTGATGCAGCTGCGCAAAATGATCGACAAGTCCGAGGGCGACGAGATGCACCGTCGCCTGCAGGCCCGGCACCTGAACGCGATGCTGGCGCTGTGCGAGACGGTCGAATGCCGACGGACGCAGATCCTCGCGTACTTCGGGCAGTCCGGCCAGCCGTGCGGGAACTGCGACACCTGCCAGACCCCGCCGGAACGCTGGGACGGCACTATTCCCGCGCAGAAACTGCTGTCCACAGTGGTCCGTCTCCGCAACGAACGGCGGCAGAGCTTCGGTGCCGGCCAGATCATCGACATCCTGCTCGGCAAAACGACTCCGAAGGTCACCCAGTTCCAGCACGACACGCTGAAGGTCTTCGGCATCGGCACCGAACTGCGCGAACCGGAGTGGCGCGCGGTAGTCCGGCAGCTGCTGGCGCGCAACCTGCTTGCGGTGGAAGGGGATTACGGATCGCTGGTGCTGACCGAAGGTTCGGCCGCGGTGCTGAACGGCTCGCAAGAAGTACAGCTGCGCCGCGAACCCGAACGCCCGGCGCGCGCCCCGCGAACGTCCCGCCGCACGGCAGCGGCCGCCCCGGTCGACATGCCCGCGGAAGCGACGCCGATCTTCGAGCGCCTGCGCGCCTGGCGCGGGGCCACGGCGAAGGAACAAGGGGTTCCGGCATACGTGATCTTCCACGACGCCACGCTGCGCCAAATCGCCACGCTGATGCCGACGACACTCGACGCCCTGGGCACGGTGAGCGGGGTGGGCGAGAGCAAGCTGGCCAAGTACGGGGAGGGAGTGCTGGCGACGCTGGCCGAGGAGTGACGCTGGGGCGGAAGCTTGGGCCGGGGTTGCCTGGCCGGGGACGCTCGCTGGGATGGGTTGGGTACGGCAGCTGGGGCCAGGGGCTCCTAGCTGGGAACCCTCGCCGGGACACGTTGGGTGCGACAACTGGAGCCAGGTCTCCTGGCTGGGAACGCTCGCCGGGGTCACCTTGGACGTGAACACTCGCCGGGACAGGTCGCGTGCGGCAGCTGGAGCCAGGGTCTCCTGGCCCTAACGCTCGCCGGGGCCGCCTTGGCCGGGAACCCTCGCTGGGACAGGTTGCGTGCGGCAATGGAGCCAGGGTCTCCTGGCCGGGAACGCTCGCCGGGATCGGCCTGGCGGAAACCCTCGCCGGGTTGTGTCGCGTACGGCAACCGAGGCTAGCGTCTCCTAGCTGGGAAGCCTCGCCGGGACCGGTTGCATACGGTAGCTGGAGCCGACTCGGAGCGAGAGGTTTAGGGTTTGCTGCCGGAGGACGAAACCACAGCAGAGCGACGAGCCATGCTGCTCATTTCGCCAGCCAGTCCGACAGAACGGTGAACCGACTGGCGGAGTGACCAGCCAAGACTTGGCAGGCCGTCGAGCTGACGCAGGCCCGCCGATGCTGCCGAAAGTCGGGGATCATCCGGGATGTCGACCGGTATCCGCAGACGCCGCGCGAGCCCAGGCTTCACCCGCCAGCAATCCTGATCTGACCGCGCGGCCCCTCGAACATGCGCCCGCGGGCGGCCACGCCCCAGCCTCGCGGCAGCACCGGCACGGACAGCCCGAGCTTCTCCATCGGTCACGCATCCCAGGCCGCGGGCTCTCGCACGCGAAGCGCACCCCGAGCCCGCCCCTCTAAGCCCCCCAAGCCTGCGCGGCCCACTGCCTACTCCCCCAGGCAGCCTCCAGCCAGAACCAGCCTCACTCGGCCGTTCGAGGGCGGGTCGTGTCCGCGACCTTCCGCACCGCTCCGGAGATCTGCGCGTGGTAGCGGCCGTTGGTTTTCTCGTCCACGAAACGCGCCGCCTTGCCCACGGCCTCGTTGACCTTCTGCGGGTTCTTCCGGACGTACGACACTGCGCTCGCGGCACCGGCCAGCACGGTGAGTTTCTTCATCAAAGCCATCGCACAAAGTCCCTTCCCCTGCGGAAACCTCCGTCACCTACCCCAACGTCGCCCGGCCCCCGCGGGTTCCCGGCGAAACCTGGATGACAGGTGGCGCGCGCGGCGGGCATGATCCACGCGTGCGCGATCTGTCGGCTCTCCCCAAGGTGCATCTCCACGTCCATCTCGAGAGCACCGTCCGTCCCGGCACGCTCAAGGAACTCGCGGCTCTCCACGGCGTCCAGCTGCCGGAGAAGCCCGAAGCGTTCGAGGGGTTCCGGGCGTTCGCCGATCGCAACAGTCTCACTCGATCGTGCCTCCGCGAAGCCGAGGACTTCGAGCGGATCGCGCGCGAGTTCTGTGCGGACGAAGCCGCTCAAGGGACTCGGTACGTCGAGGTCACGTTCACGGCTGCCTCGCACGGGGAACGGGTCGGGGATCTCGAACTCCCCCTCAACGCGGTCCTTAAAGGACTGTCGGAAGGCGGGAAAGAGCATGGGCTGCAATGGCGGTTGATTCTCGATCACTCGCGGCGGCGGTCGATCGAGCGTGCCGAGAGGACGTTGGAGCTCGCTAAGAAGCACGAGGAGATCATCGGAATCGGAATGGCCGGCGAGGAGAAGTACTCGCTCGCTCCGTTCGAGAAGGTGTTCGTCCGGGCGCGGGAGGCGGGGTTGCACCTCATTCACCACGCGGGCGAGGACGCCGGGCCGGACAGTATCCGGGAGGCGATCGAAATCGGCGGAGCCGAGCGAATTGGGCACGGAATCCGCATCCTGGAGGACCCGGAACTGACCGCTCAAACCGCGGAGAGCGGGTTCGCGCTTGAGGTGTGTCCCTCGTCGAACGTCGCGCTCGGGTTGGTTCCGACGCTCCCGCAACACCCGCTGCCCGGACTGGTCGAGGCGGGGCTGAGGGTCACGCTCAACACTGATGTCCCGGACGTCACCGGCACTACGATCACCGACGAATTCACCCGTGCGCGTGAGGTTTTCGGTTACGACGACGCGACCTTGGCTAAGCTGGCAAGCAACGCAGTGACTGCCTCGTTCGCACCCGAAGAGACCAAAGCGTTGCTGCATAAAGAGATCGACGACTGGCTCAAGTCGGCAGAAGACGCGTGACGAGCACGCCCAACTGGTGCGCGGTCCGGCATTCGTGCATTTCCACCAGTTCCGCGTAGTCCGGCGCGGCTGAATCACCGGTCCCCCACAGGGATCGGCGTTCGGGGTTCAGCCAGTGGACGTGCCGCGCGCGGGAGCGGATCGCGCGGACGGCGTCGAGGTTCGGGTCGCCGCCGTTCGTCCGGGCGTCGCCCAGGATGAGGACCGACGTTCGCGGGCCGACCGCGTCCAGCCAATGAGTGGTGAACTGGCCCAGCGCGCGGCCGTAATCGCTGTGGCCGTCCCAGCGGACTACCGCGGCCTCGCTGAGCATTCGCGCGCCCAGTTGTTCGGGATCGGCGGCGCCGGTGTCGACGAGATGCGTCACCTCGTCGGTGCTGTCGACGAAACCGAAGACGCGGATTTTGCTGAACTGGTCCCGCAATGCTTGCACCAGCAGCATCGTGAAGTTCGCGAAACCCGCGACCGAACCGGAAAGATCGCACAGGAGGATGATTTCCGGGCGGCCGGGGCGGCGGTGCCGGTAGGCTGGCCGCAAGGGCACGCCGCCGGTGGAGAGTGAACGACGCAGCGTTCGGCGCAAGTCGATCTGGCCGCGTGTGGTGCGTTTGCGGCGCGCGGCAAGCCTGGTGGCGAGTTTGCGGGACAGCGGCTGGATCGTGCGCCGCAGTTCGGCCAATTGCGTGCGGCTGGCGATGAGGAAGTCGACGCGATCCGCGGCAGGGGCGATCGCGTGCTTGGCGATCCGTTCGCGGCCCCGCATTTCGGCGGCCCGGCGGCGCGCTTCGGTACGCACCCGCCCGCGGAATCCCTCGACGCGGCGGCGGATTTCGTCGCGGGTGAGCCGGTCGGTGAACTCGTCCGGAGCGCCGGCGGCGCGCATCGCGGCCAGCACCCGGGAGATGAGCGTCTGCGGCTGCAGGCGGTCCAGCGTCTGGTGCGCGGAGTACCCGCCGCCAGGGCCGGTTCCGACGCCGTACTGGCCCAGCAGGTCCACAGCGATTCCGGCGAGCTGGTCCAGCGCCTGGTCGTCGCCCTCGGCCAGGGCGGCGGCGAGCGCCTCCCGCAGTTCCTCCCGGTCCCGCGGCGGGTTTTCGCGAGCCAGTTCGGGCGCGCCGATGCCAGCCGGGAAGTACAGGTCGAAGGCGGCGTCGAACACCGACCGCTGCCCGCCCCGGCGAACCAGCGCGGCGGCGAGCCCTTCGCGGACCAACTCGCGGTCGTCCAGGCCGAGCGCCTCCAGCGCGGCCGCCGCGTCGGCCGTCTCGCCGGGACCGGCCGGAATGCCTTGCGCCCGCAAGGCCCGCACGAACTCGGCGAGCCGTCCGGTCAGGCCCGGCGCGACGGTCATGACGCGTCCAGCACCTGGTCGAGACTCAGCCCGGCCCCGGCCTTCGCGATGTCGTCCTGATGCTTCAGCACGACGCCGAGGCTTTCGCGCACCACCCGCTCGTCGAGCGCGCCCGCGCCCAGCTCCAGCAGCGTGCGCGCCCAGTCGACGGTCTCCGCCACCGACGGCAGTTTCCGCAGGTCCATCGCCCGCAGCGCGGCGATCACGCGCACCACCGAATCCGCAAGCGCGGCCTCGATGCCGGGCACCTTCAGCCGGACGATCTCGCGTTCGAGGTCCTCGTCCGGGAAATCGATGTGCAGGAACAGGCACCGCCGCCGCAGCGCCTCGGACAGCTCGCGCGTCGCGTTCGACGTCAGCACCACGAACGGCTGCTGCGTCGCGGTGATCGTGCCGAGTTCGGGCACGGTCACCTGGAAATCGCCGAGCACCTCCAGCAGCAGGCCCTCGATCTCGACGTCAGCCTTGTCCGTTTCGTCGATCAGCAGCACGGTCGACTCGGTGCCGGAAATCGCGGTGAGCAGCGGGCGGCGCAGCAGGAATTCCTCGCCGAAGATGTCGGTACGCGCCTCGTCCCACGTCTCGTCGCGGCCAGCGGTGATCCGCAGCAGCTGCTTCGCGTGGTTCCATTCGTACAGCGCGCGGGCCTCGTCGATGCCCTCGTAGCACTGCAGCCGCACCAGCCGCGAGCCGGTGACCTCGGCGACCGCCGTGGCCAGCGCGGTCTTGCCGACCCCCGCCGGACCCTCGACCAGCAGCGGTTTCCCGAGCCGGTCGGCGAGGAACACGGTGGTCGCGACCGCGGTCGACGCGAGGTATCCGGCCTCGGCCAGCTGCGCCGACACATCGTCGACGGACGAGAAAAACCCGGTGCCCACGTCGCCTCCTAAGCAATCGCTCACCCGCACTGTACTGGGCGGTCGCCACCGAAGACGTCCCGGCGACCAGACATCGGATCTAAGCCCGGGCGCGCGACTCAAGAGCGCCGCGAAGCCTGGCATTCCTCCGACGTATGCCGAGCACCGGAAACGTCGTTACGGCAGGCCGGGAATGACCTGGTCCACCAACTGTTTCGCGACCGCGCAGGACCCTTCGTTGCCCACGGATCGATCGAGATACCAGATGTGCACCGCCGCGTCAGTGCCGGAAATCTGGATCTGATACCGGCATCGCCGCCGGTCAGCTTGCCGCTCGGCGGATTCCACTCCGTGCGGCAGCCGCCCACGCCTCCCGGCACCGCAGGCGTCCGTTCTCGCGAACGCCTCCGACGGACCGGCACCGAGACGGCGACAGTCAACCGGAGCCGAATGGGATGTCGCGCACGAAACCGGGCTTTGCGCCGCTACCCGGATGTCACCCACCGTGCGCGGACACCTCGCGGGCTAGCATCGCGGCGTGACTTACGTTGCCGCGGACCACCGTTACGACTCGATGCCCTACCGCCGTTGCGGGCGGAGCGGCCTGAAGCTGCCCGCGATCTCGCTCGGACTGTGGCACAACTTCGGGAACGACCGCCCGCTCACCGTCCAGCGCGACATCGTCCGGCGCGCCTTCGACCTGGGCATCACGCACTTCGACCTGGCCAACAACTACGGCCCGCCTTACGGCAGCGCCGAGGAGAACTTCGGCCGGTTGCTGGCGAGCGACCTCAAGCCGTACCGCGACGAGCTGATCATCTCGACGAAGGCCGGCTACGACATGTGGCCCGGTCCGTACGGCGAGTGGGGTTCGCGGAAGTACCTGCTGGCCAGCCTCGACCAGTCGCTGGGACGGATGGGGCTGGACTACGTCGACATCTTTTACTCGCACCGGTTCGACCCGGAGACGCCGCTGGAGGAGACCGTCGGCGCGCTCGACCGGGCGGTTCGGTCGGGGAAGGCGTTGTATGTCGGGATCTCGTCCTACAACTCCGCGCGGACCGCGGAAGCCGCCCAGATGCTGCGAGATTTGGGCACGCCGCTGCTGATTCACCAGCCGTCGTACTCGATGTTCAACCGCTGGACCGAGGCTGACGATCTGCTCGGGACGCTCGAGCAGGCCGGGGCCGGGTGCATCGCGTTTTCGCCGCTGGCGCAGGGATTGCTGACGAACAAGTACCTTTCCGGGGTCCCGTCGGATTCCCGGGCGGCGCAAGGGAAATCGCTGAATCCGGACACGATCACCGAGGAGAAGCTCGGCAAGATCCGGGCGCTGGGCGAGATCGCCGAGGGGCGCGGGCAGACGCTGGCGCAGCTCGCGCTGGCTTGGGCGTTGCGGGATCCGCGGATGACGTCGCTCGTGATCGGAGCCAGCAGCGTGAAGCAACTGGAGGACAACGTGGCCGCGCTGGACAACCTGTCGTTCACCGACGAGGAGCTGGCCGAGATCGACCAGCACGCCACCGAAGAAAACATCAACATCTGGAAGCGGTCCTCGGACGGATGACCCGCCGCGGCCGGAGGTTCGGGCTACCCGAGCCTCCGGCCGAACTCGCCGTAGACCGTCTCCCCGTCCAGAAACGCTTGGTGCGCCAGGGAAATTCGCCGCGCCTTCGACGGCCGCAATTGCGGCCGCGCGGCCTCGATGTCAAGGAACTCGAACCGGCTCACTTCGTCCGCTTCCAGGCGGATGGCACCGATCTGCTCGCGGCTCAGCACACCTCCGTCGAAGATGAACTGCAGGCTGTCCCGCCAAACGCCGTGCGTGGGCAACCAATCGACGACGAGAAGACGCCCCACCGGCACGTCGATGCCGAGTTCTTCGCGGACCTCTCGACGGCACGCCGCCAGCGGCGACTCGTCGTCTTCGACCAAGCCGCCCGGGATCTCCAGGAACGGCTTGTAGGTCGGACAGACGAACAGGATCCGACCGTGTTCGTCGCGCGCGAGCACTCCCGCGGCCGCGTTCTTGCGAGGAAACCGGGCGGCGACGCCGGGATTGAACTCGACCTCGGGCTCACCCTCGTCCCGAAGATCGCTCGCGAAAACGGCGTCGTCGCCGCAGTGGCTGGCCGGGTCGTCGGTCATGATCAGCCGCGTGCCGCGCGGATCGTCTCCGCCGCCCACTTCGCCCAATCCCGTTCCATCGCCGCGTAGCGCTTGCCCCATTCCAGGGCCAGGCGGCCGTACAGCGACGGGTCGCTGTCATCCCAGTCGACCGAAGCCTCCAGCGCCGCCAGCTCGTCGACCAGCCCCTTCGCGAAGTCCCCGTGGCGGGACAGGAATCCCCGCGCCTCCTCCGGCGTGACCTCGCCCAGGAAGTAGACCCGCAACAGCATCTCGTTGCGCCGAGCCGCGGGCGGCCGCTCCTCCAGCAGCCACGTGCGCAATTCCGACCGCCCGGCGTCGGTGATCGCGTACTCCTTGCGCCCGCGCGGACCCTCGGCGGACACCTCGATCAGGTCCGCACTCTCCAGCTTGCCCAGTTCCCCGTACAGCTGGCTCTGCGTGGCCGTCCAGACGCTCGACATCGCCGTCTCGAAGCGTTTCAGCAGGTCATAGCCGCTTCCGGGGGCGGTGGCGAGCAGCCCCAGCACCGCGTGTCGCAAGGTCATGCGCCCACCTTACCTTCCACTATTGACATGTCCAGCCAGGACCTTCTAGTTTTGACATGTCACCGCAGGAACGTGAGCGAGGGGTCCCGATGAACTACCTGAAGAGTTTCCTTCCGTGGATCGCCTTCGCGGTCGTGTCCACGCAGGCCGACTGGCGGTGGTCCGGGCTGACCGGACTGGTGCTCGCGGGCGGGCTCCTCCTGCTGGAACGCCGGCGCGGCAAGGGCTGGGACACGCTGTTCATCGAGGTCTCCGCGGTCGTCTTCTTCGCGGCGCTTTCGATCTGGTCGTTCAGCGATCCGGCCTCGCCGCTCAAGGACTACGTCGGCGCGCTCACCGATCTTTGGCTGGCAGTGACCGCCTGGGGCTCGCTCGCCGCGAAACGGCCGTTCACGCTCGGGATCGCGAAAACCATGGTTCCGCCGGAAATCGCCGCCACCGCGGTGTTTCGCCGGGTCAATGTCGTCATCACCGCGGTGTGGGCGGCCAGCTTCACGGTCGCCGGGATCGCCGAAGCCGTTCTGCTGCATTTCGCGCCGCACGCCACCGTCGGTTTGATCATTCTCAAGGTGCTCGGCTTCGCGATTCCGATCTCGTTCACCATCCGTTACCCGCGCATCGTCCGTGCTCGTGCCCAGAAAGCGTGAATCCATGGCTACCACTGATTTCCACCTCAAGGGCCATTACGCCCCGGTCCACGACGAACTCACCGCCTACGACCTGCCGGTCACGGGTTCGCTGCCGCCGGAGCTCAGCGGCTGGTATCTGCGCAACGGGCCGAACCCGAGACAGGACAGCGCGCATTGGTTCACCGGCGACGGAATGGTGCACGGCGCCCGGCTCGAAAACGGCCGCGCGGCCTGGTATCGCAACCGCTGGGTGCGCACCGAAAGCTTCGACATCCCGAATCCGGTGCTCTACAACGCCGACGGAACGCGAAACCTGCGATCGAGCGTCGCCAACACGCATGTCGTCAATCACGCCGGACGCACGCTCGCACTCGTCGAATCCTCGCTGCCTTATGAAATCACCACCGACCTCGACACCGTCGGCGTCTACGATTTCGACGGCAAGCTCGCCGATGCGATGACCGCGCATCCCAAGATCTGCCCAGAAACCGGCGAGCTGCATTTCTTCGGCTACGGCAGCCTCACCGCCCCGCACGTGAGCTACTACCGCGCCGACGCCGACGGCGAACTCGTGCTGCGGCAGCCGATCGACGTGCCCGGCCTGACGATGATGCACGACTTCGCGCTCACCCGGCGGCACGTCGTGTTCTTCGACCTGCCGGTAGTGTTCGACCACGGAACCGACGGCGGCATGCCGTTCCGCTGGAGCGACACGTACGGCGCGCGCCTCGGCCTGCTCAGCCGCGAACGCCCGACGGACGGCGTGCGCTGGTTCGAGATCGACCCCTGCTACGTCTTCCACACCCTCAACGCGCACGACACCACAGACGGCCGGATTGTGGTGCACGTCGTGCGGTACGAGCATCTGTCCCGGCCGGGCGTCCCGGACCCGAAGGGCGTGCTGTGGCGGTGGACGATCGACCCCCTCGCGGGCACGGTGACCGAGGATCTGCTCGACGACCGCGACGGCGAGTTCCCCCGGATCGACGACCGGCTCGCCGGGCTCGACGCCCGTTTCGGGCACGTCACCGGACGGCACGGTCCGCAGGGCCCGCTCGTTCTCCGCCGCTACGACCTGCACACGAACGCCGCGCGCGAGCACCTGTTCCCGGAAGGACACCTCCCCGGCGAAGCGGTGTTCGTTCCGGCAGACGACCGGCCGGACGGCGCGGGCTGGCTGCTCACGTACGTCTACGACGGACCGAACGACCGCAGCGACTTGGTGGTGCTCGACGCGCAGGACATCGAGGCGGATCCGGTCGCGTCGGTCCATCTGCCGGGCCGGGTGCCGGCCGGGTTCCACGGCAACTGGCTGCCCGACGCCTGATCCGGTCAACTAGCGGACGGCAAACTCTGCGTGCCGTCCCCGGGTTGCGCCCGCCGAGCCCGTATCGTCGGGACCGAGACGTCCGCCTGCCCTCTCCCGAGCCGGAAGAAAAGAAAGTTTCCTGCCAAAGCGGGGCGAATCCGGTTACCGTGGCAGGACGGAAGTCCGAACGGGAAGGAAACTCAGCAGGTGGCAGGGTCGGGTACACCACCGGTCGGCACCCCGGCCGGGATGCGCATGATCAACCAGCGGGCGGTGCTCGACCTGCTGCGCCGCGGCGGGCCCGCGACGCGGCCGCAGGTGGCGAAGGACACCGGGCTGTCGAAACCCACGGTGAGCCAGGCGCTGCTCGCGCTGGAGGCCGCCGGGCTCGCGCGCGCGACCGGGCACACGTCCACCGGCACCGGCCGCTCGGCGGTGCTCTACGAGGCGGACCCGACCGCGGGATACGTGCTGGGCCTGGACATCGGCCGCGAGCACATCCGGGTCGCGGTCGCCGACCTCGGCCGCACCACGGTCGCCCGGCGCGACGTCCGCAACACGGCCCGTTCCGGCAGCGCGCTGATCTCCGCGCTGGGCAAACTGGCGACGGACATCGTGGCCGAGGCGGGCCTGACGAACGACGACATCGTGGTCCGCGTGCTGGGCTCCCCCGGCGTCGCGGACCCGGTCAAACGCTGTTTCCGGCACGCGCCGAACCTGCCCGGCTGGGGCCGTCCGGGGCTGCTCGACGATCTGGAGCAGGTGCTCGGGCCGGAACTGGTGGTGGAGAACGACGCGAACCTCACCGCGGTCGGCGAATGGGAAAGCGGCGCCGCGCGCGGAGCTTCGGTGGTCGGCTGCATCACCATCGGCACCGGCGTCGGCATGGGATTGATGGTCGACGGCCGGGTTTTCCGCGGCGCTACCGGCGCGGCGGGCGAAATCGGCTACCTGCCTTACGGCCGCACGCATGTCGCTGACGAACCCAGCGAACCGCCGGCGCGCGGGCACCTGGAGGAGGCCACCGCCGCACAGTCGGTGGTGCGCGGCGCACGCGAACTTGGCCTGGGCACAGCGCGATCGGCGCGCGAAGTGTTCCGCCTCGCCCGCGAGGGTGACGAATTGGCGCAGCGCGCGGTGTCCGAGGAAGCCGACCGGCTCGCGTACACCGTCGCTTCGGTGGCCGCGGTGATCGACCCGGAACTGATCGTCCTCGGCGGCGGGGTCGGGACGGCGGCGGATCTGCTGCTGGAACCGATCGACCGCGCGCTTCGCGCGTTCACCCCGCTCACAACGACTGTGGTGCAAGGCGAACTCGGCGACGACGGTGTCCTCACCGGTGCGATCAGCGTCGGCCTGCGCGCGGCGGAACGGCTGGTGTTCGATCGCCGCGTAGGCGCCGCCTGACGCTCGGTAAACGTCGTGCCGCGGCCCGCGAATGTCACCCGGGACCGGTACGTTGCAGGCATGATCGGACTGCCCGACACCATCACCGCCTGCCTCTTCGACCTGGACGGCGTACTGACCGGGACGGCCGTGCTCCACCGCGAGGCGTGGAAACGGACGTTCGACGAATATCTGCGCGCCCGCGACGGCGCCGGCTTCCAGGAGTTCACCGACGCCGACTACGCGACCTACGTGGACGGTCGCCCCCGGGCCGACGGCGTGCGGGAATTCCTTCGCTCGCGCGGAATCGACCTCCCCGAGGGCACCCCGGACGACGCCGTCGACGCGCCGACGGTGAACGGCATCGGCAACCGCAAGAACGAACTCGTCCTGAAGATCATCGACGAGCGCGGCGTCAATCCGTACCCGGGTTCCGTGCGCTACCTGGAAGAAGCGAAGCGGGCCGGGCTGCGAATCGCCGTAGTGACCTCGTCGGCGAACGGAGCCAAGGTCCTCGACGCGGCAGACCTCTCCCGCTTCGTGGAGGCCCGCGTCGACGGCCTGGTCATCCGCCGCGACCACCTGAAAGGCAAGCCGGCGCCCGATTCGTTCCTGGCCGGAGCCAAGGAACTCGGCGTGGACCCGAAGCAGGCGGCGGTGTTCGAGGACGCACAATCCGGCGTCCAAGCGGGCAAGGCCGGCGGTTTCGGTTACGTCGTGGGCGTGAACCGCGAGAACCAGGCAGACGCACTGCGCGCGCACGGCGCCGACGTCGTCGTCGACGACCTCGCCGACCTGCTGGAGGACAAGTGACGGAACTCGGTTACGAATGCTCCCCGTGGGAGCTGCGCTGGCGCGGCCTCGACGTGGATGCGTTGCAGCGCACCGAATCCGCCTTCGCGGTGTCGAACGGACACATCGGGCTGCGCGGCACGCTCGAGGAAGGCGAACCGCGCGGGCTGCCCGGCACCTACCTCAACGGGTTCTACGAACAGCACGAACTCCCCTACGCCGAAGGCGGTTACGGCTACCCGGAGGAGGGCCAGACCGTCGTCAACGTGACTGACGGCAAGATCATCCGGCTGCTGGTCGAGGACGAGCCGCTGGACATGCGCTACGGCATCGCGACCGCGCACGACCGCGTGCTCGACTTCCGCCGGGGCACGCTGCGCCGCGTCACCGAATGGTCCTCCCCCACCGGCAGGCGCGTGCGGGTGACCACCGAACGGCTGGTTTCCTTCACCCAGCGAGCGGTCGCCGCGATCCGCTACGAGGTCGAGCCGCTCGACGAGGACCTGCAGCTCGTCGTGCAGTCCGACCTGCTGGCCAACGAACCGGTCGAGTCCGACACCCGCGACCCGCGCGTCGCCGCCGCGCTCGACGCGCCGCTGGTCGGCGAGTTCTGCCACGCCGCGGGCTACCAGGCAGTGCTGGTGCACCAGACCCGGATGTCCGGGCTGCGCGTCGCCGCCGCGATGGACCACAAGATCGAGGTCGACGACGGCCTGCGCACCCGCATCCATGCCGAGGAGGACCTCGCCCGGCTGACCGCCGCGGTCGACGTACCCAAGGGCGGACGGCTGCGGGTCACCAAGTTCCTCGCCTACGGCTGGTCCGCGCAACGGTCCGCCCCGGCCCTGCGCGCGCAGGTCGAAGCCGCGCTCGCGGGCGCCCGGCAGACCGGTTGGAAGGGACTGGCCGCCGAACAACGGGAGTTCCTCGACGATTTCTGGGCCACTTCGGACATCGAAATCGACGGCGACCCGGAACTCCAGCAGGCCGTCCGGTTCGCGCTTTTCCACCTGCTGCAGGCCGGCGCCCGCGGCGAAACCCGGGCTATCGCCGGAAAAGGCCTCACCGGACCGGGGTACGACGGGCACGCGTTCTGGGACAGCGAGACGTTCGTGCTGCCGGTGCTGACGTACACGATGCCGGACGCCGCCCGCGACGCGCTCGGCTGGCGACACTCCACAATAGACAAAGCGAGAGAACGCGCGACGCAACTCGGCTTGCGCGGCGCGGCTTTCCCGTGGCGGTCCATCAACGGCGCCGAATGCTCGGCGTATTGGCCAGCCGGTACGGCGGCGTTCCATGTCAGCGCCGACATCGCCGACGCCGTCGTGCGATATGTGAACGCCACTCAGGACGAGCATTTCGAGCGCACCTGCGGCGCGGAACTGCTGCTGGAAACCGCGCGGCTGTGGGCGTCTCTCGGGCATTTCGACCACCATGGCCACTTCCGCATCGACGGCGTCACCGGGCCCGACGAGTACTCCGCGGTGGCGGACAACAACATCTACACGAACCTGATGGCGCGCAAGAACTTGCTCGCCGCGGCCGACGTGTGCCGTCGCCATCCGGACATCGCCGCGCAGTTCGAAGTGGACACTCCGGAGATCGATTCCTGGCGCGCCGCGGCGGAGGCGATGGCGCTGCCGTACGACCAGGAACTCGGCGTGCACCCGCAATCGGAAGGCTTCCTGCAGCACGACGAGTGGGATTTCGCCGCCACCGACGAGGATTTCTACCCGCTGCTGCTGAACTACCCGTACTTCGACCTGTACCGCAAGCAGGTCGTCAAGCAGGCCGACCTCGTGCTGGCGCTGCACCTCTGCGGCGATTCCTTCAGCCCGGAGGAAAAGGCCCGCGACTTCGCCTACTACGAAGCACGGACCGTGCGGGACTCTTCGCTGTCCGCTGGCACGCAGGCCGTGATCGCGGCGGAGGTCGGACACCTGCGGCTGGCGTACGACTACCTCGCCGAAGCCGCGCTGACGGACCTGCACGACGTGCACAACAACGTCCGCAACGGCCTGCACATGGCGTCGCTGGCCGGTGCCTGGCAGGCCGCGGTGGCCGGGTTCGGCGGCCTGCGCGACTACGGCGGCCAACTGTCGTTCGCGCCGCGGCTGCCGGACGAGCTCGGCGGCCTCACGTTCCGTCTCGCCTTCCGCGAAACCCGGTTCCAGGTGTCGATCCGGCACGGCGCGGCGACGTACCGGGTGCTCAACGGACCGCCGCTGGACCTGATCCACCACGGCGAGCGATTCACCGTGACCGAGGAACCGGTGGAGCTGCAGATCCCGAAGCTGGACCCGGGCCCCGCGCCGGTCCAGCCGATCGGGCGCGCACCGGCGCGGCGAGACGCGTCGAAGGTGCGCCAGTTCGACCGGAGCTGACTCGTGCGCGGCGATCCCGGTTCTCATCGGGATCGCCGCGCACCAGGCTTACGCGGAAGGTGCCGAGGCGGTCAGAAGCCGCCACCACTCACGACGGCACGTCGTCCGTGCCCGGCACCCGCGGCACCTCGTCCGTCCGGGACGGGCTCAGATCCGGCCCCGGGGCGTTGGCCACCTCGCCGGGCAGCTCGTCCGAGTCCGGCAGCTCGCGTTTGCGGCGCGCGGGGAACGGCGAGTCCTCGTCGTCGTCCTCGGACCGGTCGCGGGGGTGGAATTCGCTGCGCGGGGTCATGGTTCCGGGATACCCGGTTTATCGCCCTCGCACCAGGGAGTTCACGCGGCCGGACGCGATCGTTGCTTGCCGGTCGCGTCCGTGAGCTGGTCCAGCAACGTCAGCAGCAGCCCGTCCCGGGTCGACCACGGGCAGATCGTCAGCTTCCCGCCCGCGACCGTCAGCAGCGCCTCCGCGACCACCGCGCCGCCCAGCGCCTGCTGGGCTCGCTGCCGCGAAATGCCCGGCAGCTGCGCCCGCCGCGCGAACGGCATCGCCGACAGCCGCGGGATCCAGGCGCGCACGTCGTCCAGGTGCAGCTCACGGGCCTTGCCCGGCCGGTCGCCCGCCAGCCGCGCCAGCTGCCGCAGCACCTTCGAGCAGCCGACCACGCGGTGTTCGGCCAGCTCTTCCTTCACGTCGCCCAAGGCGGCGGAGACTTCCTCCAGCACGTGGTCACGCAGCGCGCGCACGTGCTTGCTGCGCACCGGCGGTTCGGCGGGCAGCCAGTCGCGAGTGACCGACCGGGCGCCCAGAGGCAGCGACCGCGCGAAAGTAGCCTGCTCGCCGGCTCCGGCGGACAGCTCGACCGTGCCGCCGCCGATGTCGAGCGCCAGCAGTGGCCCGCCGGACGCGCCGTACCAGCGGCGCGCGCCGACGTAGGTCAGTTCCGCCTCCCGGCGGCCGGAGAGAAACCGCAGTTCGACCCCGGTTTCGCCGGCCACTTCCCGGACTGCGTCACGGGAGTTGACCGCATCCCGAATTGACGACGTGGCCAGCGGAAATACGTCCTTGACGCCGTGCTCGCGAGCGAATTCCATGCCGCTGGAAACGGCCTTGGCAATAGCCGCGATGCCGCACTCGCTGAGCCGTCCGTCGTCGTCGAGTTCGCGGTCGAGCCGCAGCCGGGTCTGGTGCGTCAACGCCGGGTCGAGCGGGGATCCGCCGGGTTCGAGCACGACAAGCCGGGCGCTGAACGAACCCACGTCCAGCACCGCGGCGGCGGATCCTTCGATTCTGCGCACAGCCCGGCCTACCTCGCTTTCGCCCCGCCCGGATTCCCCGTTGAACCCGTTCTTACTCTCGAATTCGCGCCCCGCGCGGAGAGTTGACGGCATTTCGACGGCGGCATCGACCCGGGGTGCGGTTTTTTCACACCCCAGTGGCCCGCATCATACCGGACCTATCCGAGCAGCTCTTTCAGCTTGGCGACGGCGGCCACGCGCGCCTCGCGCCCGGGCTGCAGCGGGTTGACCGCCAGCGTGGTCGCGCCGGCCTCCTTGAACGCCGCCAGCCGCTCCTTCACATACCCCGCCGGACCGACCAGCGAGGTGGCGCGCAGCAGCTCCGTCGGGACCGCCGCGGCGGCTTCTTCCTTCTTGCCGTCGAGGTACAGGTCCTGGATCTTCTTGGCCTCGGCCTCGTAGCCGTAGTTGCAGGCCAGCGTGTTGTAGAAGTTCTTGCCGCGCGCGCCCATCCCGCCGATGTACAGCGCGAACACCGGGCGCACCCAGTCGAGCAGGCCCTCGACGTCGTCGCCGATCGCCAGCGGCGGCGCGGCGAACACGTCCAGCTCGCCCAGCTCCGGGTCGCGCTTGGCCTTGCCCTCGGCCAGCGAGGCGCCCCAGACGTCGGCGGCCTTCTCCGGGTGGAAGAAGATCGGCTGCCAGCCCTCGGCGACCTCGGCGGCGAGCGCGACGTTCTTCGGCCCGAGCGCGGCGAGCACGACCGGGATCCGCTCGCGCACCGGGTGGTTGATCAGCTTGAGCGGCTTGCCGAGCCCGGTGCCCTGGTCCGCGGGCAGCGGGATCGTGTAGTGCTTGCCGTCGTGCACGACGCGCTCGCGCTTCCACACCTGGCGGCAGATCTCGATGATCTCGCGGGTACGGCCGATCGGCGCGTCGTACTTCACGCCGTGGAAACCCTCGATGACCTGCGGCCCGGACGCGCCGAGGCCGAGGGTGAAGCGGCCGTCGGACACGAAGTCCAGCCCGGCCGCGGTCATCGCGGTGAGGCTCGGGGTGCGGGTGTAGATCTGGAAGATGCCCGACATCAGGCCGACGCGCTCGGTCTTCGCGGCGAGGTAGCCGAGCTGGCTCACCGCGTCGAAGCTGTAGGCCTCGGGGACGAACACGATGTCGAGCCCGACCCGTTCCAGCTCCACGATGTCCGCGACGCTTTCGGCGAACCCGCCCGAGTAGCTGACGCCGGTGCCGATCCTCATCGATCCCTCATTCCCGTGCCGGTCGACTGTGACTAAGCGTTTGCTCATTATGCGGCCGCTCGGGTGACGACGCTACGGCGTGGGTCACACCACAGCGGGAGCCACCGTCCCGCGCACCTCGCCGAACCCGATCCGGGCACCGGCTGGACCAGGCGCGGAGGCGGTGATGACGACCTCGTCGCCGTCCTCCAGGAAGGCTCGGGTCTCCTCGCCGACCGCGAGCGGTTCGCGGCCGCCCCAGCTCAGCTCCAGCAGCGAGCCGCGCTGGTCCTTCGCCGGGCCGGTGACCGTGCCGGACGCGTACAGGTCGCCGGTGCGCAGGTTCGCGCCGTTCACCGTGAGGTGCGCGAGCTGTTGCGCGGCCGTCCAGTACTGGGTGGCGAACGGCGGGCTGGACACGAGGTGGCCGTTGATCCGGATCTCCAGCGCCAGGTCGAGACTCCACGACTCGGTGCCGCGCAGGTACTCGAACGGCTCCGGATCCTGCGCGGGTTGCGGCACCCGGGCGTGCTCCAGCGCGGCGAGCGGGACCAGCCACGGCGACATGGAGGTGGCGAACGATTTGCCGAGAAACGGCCCGAGCGGCTGCATTTCCCAGCCCTGCAGGTCCCGCGCCGACCAGTCGTTGACCAGGCAGACGCCGAAGACGTGGCGAGGGAACTCGTCGATCGGCACCGGAGCGCCCAGTTCGGATCCCACGCCGACGACGAAGCCGACCTCCGCCTCGAAGTCGAGCAGCTTGGACCCGCCGAACGACGGTTCGGCCGCCTTGCGCGGTTTCCGTTGCCCCGCCGGGCGAATCACCGGAGTGCCGGACGCGACGACTGTGCCCGCGCGGCCGTGGTAGCCGATCGGCAGGTGTTTCCAGTTGGGCGGCACCAGATCGTCCCCGCCGCTGAAGACCCGGCTGGCGTTGAGCGCGTGCTGCTCGCTGGAGTAGAAGTCGACGTAGTCCGCGACTTCCACCGGCAGATGGCTGGTGATTTCGTCGCGGGGCACCAGATGCGGCCGGATCCGGTCGGCGTGGCGCGGTTCGCTGAGCCATTCGCGGACCCGCGCCCGCACGCCGGCCCAGACGTCCGGGCCGGCGGCGAGCAACGGGTTCAGCACGCCCGCGCCGAGCAGGCGGCCGAAGGGCTCCCCCTCGGCCGCCGCGCTCAGGTCGAGCACCTGGTCTCCGACCGCGACGCCGGCCCGCCGGGTCCGCTCGCCGTGCGAGAAGACGCCGTAGGGCAGGTTGTCGAGACCGAAAAGGGTGTCGGCCGGAAGGTCGAGCCAGGTCACGCAGAGGCCTCCGCGATCCACGCGCCGACCACCGTGTCCAATGTGGACAGCGGGAGAATTCCGTTGCCCAGTACGACGTCGTGGAACGCGCGGATGTCGAACCGGTCGCCGAGCGCCTTTTCGGCCTCGGCGCGGACGCGCTGGATTTCCAGCCGTCCGACCATGTAGCTCAGCGCCTGGCCCGGATTCGCGACGTACCGGTCGATCTCGGCCTCGATCTCCATCTTCGCCATCGGCGTGTTCTCCACCAGGTAGTCGACCGCCTGCTGGCGGCTCCAGCCCAGCGCGTGCAGGCCGGTGTCGACCACGAGCCGCCCGGCCCGCATGGAGTCCTGGGCGAGCATGCCGAAGCGGGCGACGTCGTCGGAGTACAGGCCCATCTCGTCGGCGAGACGCTCCGCGTACAGGCCCCAGCCCTCGATGTAGGCGTTGAACGGCGCGATCCGGCGCAGCAACGGCAGATCGGTGAGTTCCTGCGCGAAGGTGAGCTGGAAGTGGTGTCCCGGAACGGCTTCGTGGAACGCGATCCCCTCGCTGGTGAAGCGCGGCCGCGAATTCGCCTCGTAGGTGTTCGCGTAGTACGTGCCGGGGCGGGAACCGTCGAACGCGGCCTGCAGGTAGTAGGCGATGGTGCCGCTCGCCGCGTCCGCCTCCGGGACCGGCTCGACCTCGCACTTCGCATCCGGCACCCGGGAGAACCATTGCGGGGCAACAGCTTCTGCTCGGACGATGGCCGCCCGCGCGCCTTCCAGCAGCTCCTCGCCGTCGCGCCAGCGCAGCTCCGGATCGTTGCGGAGGCGGTCGAAGATCTCCGCCAGCTCCCCGGTGCCGAACACGCGCGTGCCCAGTTCGCGGTACTCCTCGGCCAGTTTCTCGCCCATCCGCAGGCCGGTGTCGTGCAACTCCTGCGCGGTGCGGTCGGTGGTGGTGTGCACGCGGATCAGGCCCTGGTACTTCTCCAGCCCGCCCGGCAGGTGGCTGATGCCCGGCTGGCTGTCCGTCTTCGAAACCGGCAGCACCTCCTCGGCGAGGAAGTCGCGGTAGCGCCGGTACGCGGGCCGCACGACCTCGGCGAGCAGCCGGTCGCGCTCCGCCGCGAAGCCCTCGACCTCGACCGCAGGCGTGACGCGGAACGGGTCGCCCTCCTCGTTCGCGAGATAGCGCTCGACGTACTCGATTCCGATGCGCACCAGGAAGTCCGGCGGCGCGAACCCGTCCGCGACGGTCGTCCGCTGGGCCTCGATCACGCCGTCGAGGAAGCCGCCGACCGCCGCCAGCCGGGCGAGGTAGTCGCGGGCCTTGTCCGCGTCGTCCGGGACCAGCGCGGGGAGGATGGTGACCGGGTTCAGCGCGGGCGCGCTGAACCCGTCGCTCACCGCGAAGCCGGACAGCCGCGAGTCGATCGTGTCGATCGCGCCGCGGGCGTGGGTGCGGACCACCTCGCGCGTGATGACCTCGGACGCGGTCAGCCCGGCCGGATCGATCGCGTCGGCGCGCTCGGCGATCGCGGCGTACGCGGCCCGGTGGCGCTCGGCCGCGGCGAGACTCGGGTCGGCGAGTTTGTTGTGGTCGCCGGGAAGTCCGAGGACGGTCCGCTCCAGCGGTTCCGCCTCGAAGCTCAGCTCGACCAGCTCGTCGGCCAAGCCGAGGACGGTGTCGCCGTGGCCAGCCACCCACTCGGTGACCACGGCGTCCAGCACCGACAGCGGCAGGGAGCCGCCGGAGAGGATCGTGTCGTGGAACGCCTTGATGTCGAAACGGCTGCCGAGCCGCTGTTCGGCCTGCTTGCGCAGCCGCTCGATTTCCAGCCGCCCCACCATGTACGCGAGCGCCTGGCCCGGGAAGCCGAGGTACCGGTCGACCTCGGATTCGATCTCGACCTGCGCCATCGGCGTGTGCTCCAGCAGGTAGTCGACCGCCTGCTGGCGGCTCCAGCCCAGCGCGTGCAGGCCGGTGTCGACGACCAGCCGCCCGGCCCGCATCGACTCCATCGTCAGCATGCCGAGCAGCGACACGTCGTCGGAGTACAGGCCCATCTCGTCGGCGAGGCGCTCGGTGTAGAGGCCCCAGCCCTCGGCGTACGCGGTGAAGTTGCCGACGCGGCGCAGCAGCGGCAGATCGGTGAGGTCGAGCGCGGTGCTGAGCTGGAAGTGGTGGCCCGGGATCGCCTCGTGGAACGCGATGACCTCGGCGGTGTGCCGGAACCGCTCGGTGGACTGGTGGGTGTTGGCGAAGTAGACGCCCGGCCGGGACCCGTCGGCGGCGGGCGGCATGTAGTACGCCGGGGGCGCGCCGGGCGCGGAATCCTCCGGCACCGCCTCGACGGTCCACGGGTGCTGCGGGATGTGGCCGAACCAGTTCGGCGCCTCGGCCTCGGCGCGGGAAATCGCCGTGCGGGCGGTTTCGAGGAGGTCTTCGGCGCTCGTCCAGCGGAGCTTCGGGTCGGTGCGCAGCCGCTCGAAGATCTCCGGCAGCTCGCGGGTGCCGAACACGCGCTCGCCGAGGGCCTGGTACTGCTCGACCTGGCCGGCGATCACCGCGAGGCCGGTGTCGTGCAGCTCCTGCGGGGTGCGGTTGCTGGTGGTGTGGGTGCGGGCGAGGCGGGCGTAGATCTCGTCGCCGCCGGGGAGCCAGGAGACGCCGCCCTTGTCGTCCGGGCGGCTGTGCGGGAGGACCTCGGCCTCGAGGAAGTCGCGGTACTCGCGGAAGCCCGGCCGGGCGACCTCGCGGAGGATCTGCTCGCGGCGGACGGCGAAGCCCTCGTCCGGGGCGGGCTGGCGCAGCAGCGGGTCGTTTTCGGGCTCGGCCAGGTAGCGGTCGAGGTGCGCGATCGCGGCCTTGACCAGGCGTTCGATCGGCAGGAGACCGGCGGCGATCCCGTCGCGGTGGCGTTGCGCGACCGCGCGGAGGTACTCGGGGATCTCGCTGAGCCTGCCGAGATGCGCCTCGGAGGTTTCGGCGGTGACGGTGACCATCGGCAGCGCGGACAGGAGCCCGGAGGCGGGGCCGACGAAGAGGTCGGTGACGGTGAAGTCGACGACCCGGCTGTCCATCCGGTCGAGGTTTCCGTCGACGGAGCTGAGCAGGACGTCGCGAGTGACGCGATCGGCGGCGTCGAGCCCGGCCGGGTCGATCGCCTCGGCGCGCTCCCGGATGCCGGCGAGCTTCGCGCGGAACGCCGCCTCCGCCGCGGCCGACGGATCGCCGAGCCCCGGCGCGTCCGGCCGGATGCCGAGAATGGCGGCGTCGAGCGGTTCGTGGTCGAACGACGCCTCGACGAGCTCGTCGGCGAGATCGGAAACGACGGACATCGGCGGTGACCCCCAGGGTAGGCGGAGAAGGTGCGATTCCGACCCTAATCGAGACGGGGGCGACGACGCCCGTGTCCCGGGGCGACGGCCTTCTTCCGGGCGCAGGAACGTTCCGGGCCGTGGAACCTGGGGCGTTGCGGAGGAGCTGGTCAGGGGGCTGGGAGGGAGGCGGCTTCGGCACGCGGTTCGTTGCGGGGGCCGGTTCCGCGTCTCGGGCCTCGGCCGGTTGTCGCCGCTCGGGCGCGTGGGAAGCGGGAAGGGCGCCGCCCCTGGCCGGGGCAGGGACGCGGAGAGGGTGGGCGGGGCCGGTTCCGCGTCAGCTGCGCTCTGGAGGCACGACCCGCCAGGCTCCCCGGCCAGCGGTGTTCGGCTATCCGGCGCGAGGCACGCCGGGCGCGGGCGCCGGTTCCGCGTCGGCCGCTCCCCGCAGGCACGACCCGCGAGGCTGCCCGGCCAGCGGTGTTCAGCTATCCGGCGCGAGGCACGCCGGGCGCGGGCGCCGGTTCCGCGTCGGCCGCTCCCCGGAGACACAACCCCGCCAGGCTCCCCGGCCAGCGGTGTTCAGCTATCCGGCGCGGTGGCGCGGGGCACGCCGGGCGCGGTGGTGCGGCCGGGTCCGGCGGGCGAGGCGGTAGCGTTGCCGGAGTGGCCGTGACCGATCCCGCCGACATCCGCCTGCTCGCCGCGCTCGCCGAGCTGGGCAAGGGGGCTGTGCACGAGCTGGCGGCGAAGGTCGGGATGGATCCGCGGGAGGTCGCGTACCGGCTGGTCGCGCTGTCCGGCAGCGGGTTGCCGCTGCTGGTCGGGGTCGAAAGCGACCCCAACGGTCTTCGTGCCGCGATTTCGGGGGCTCAGGCTTCGTGGCAGCGTCCGCAGGCTCCGGGGTATCCGGGCGGCGGGCCCGGGTCGGTGCCGTTCCCCGCCGCGCCGGTGCAGGGGGCTTCCCGGATGCCCGGCTCGATGCCGTCCAGCCCCGCTTCGGCACCGGGATCTATGCCGTCCGGACCTGCCGCACCCTCCGGTCCGCCCGGGACGCCGATGCCCAGCGGCCCGGCGTCGTCCGGGATTCCGGCCTCGGGCGGGTTGGCCGGGATGGCACCGCCTCCGGGTATGCCGGGCGGCTCTCCCGGCGCGTCCGGTCCGCACTCGCCAGGGCAGGCCGGGATACACGAATCGCCCGGGATGCCGGGGCATTCCGGCCCGCATCCGGCAGGCCAGCACGGCATGCCCGGTCCCGGGACCTCCGGCCCGCATCCGCCGGGCCAGCACGGCATGCCCAGTCCCGGGACCTCCGGCCCGCATCCGCCAGGGCAGCACGGCATGCCCGGACCGGGAACCTCCGGCGCGTACCCACCGGGGCACACCGGGATTCCCGTGACCGGGCCAGGTTCGCCGGGGCAGCCCGGCATGCCCGGCCCCGGGACTACCGGCGCCTACCCGCCCGGGATTCCCGCCGCGGCACCGGGAGTGTCCGGCGCGTACGCCCCCGGACCGGCCGGGATTTCGGGTGCGTATCCCCCTGTGCCCAACGGGATCCCGGGGATGTCCGGCGCCTATTCCCCCGCGCAGACCGGAATGCCCGCCCCTGCGAACGTCTACAATGGACAGTCCGGGCCGTACCCGGCTCCGGACCCGGCCGTCAGCACGTGGGGCGTCCCGCAGACCGCTTCCTGGGCCCGCGGCGACGACCCGAAGCCCGCCGCCGCACCGGCGAAGCAGGGGCGGATCGGCGAGACGATGCAGTCGCAGGGGCTCGAAGGGGAACAGCTTTCCGTGCAACTGCTGGAAGTCCAGGATCCCGCCGACTTCCTGTTCGGCGCGGCCGGCTACCGGCTCGAGGACGGCGAGCGCTCGGTTGTCGTCCACACCGAGATCACCAATCGGGGGCCGATTCCGTTCGCCTCGCTGCCGGACAACTATCTCGAACTGGTCACCGACAGCGGCGAGGCCATTGCGAAAGCCCCGGTTTCGCTGACGTCACGGCCGCCGCACAAGATCGGCGTGCAGCCGGGCGAGACGCTCGGCGGGCACACCGTCTACGTCCTTCCGACCGCGACGCGGGTGGTCTCGGTGCGCTGGAGCCCGCGTCCTGAGCCGGACGAGCGCACCTTGACCTGGGCGGTCAGCTAGTTCCCGTCCCGCAGGATCTCCAGCGCACTGGCCAGATCGTCCGGGTACTCCGCCTCGAACTCCACCCATCGGCCGTCCGCCGGATGCGCGAAACCCAGCGTCCGCGCATGCAGCCACTGCCGCGTCAGGCCGAGCTTCCGGGCCAGCACCGGGTCCGCTCCGTAGGTCAGGTCCCCAGCGCACGGGTGGCGCAGCGCGGAGAAGTGCACGCGGATCTGGTGGGTGCGCCCGGTTTCCAGCTTCACGTGCGCCAGCGAAGCCGCCCGGAACGCCTCGACCACCTCGTAGTGCGTGACGCTCGGCCGTCCGCCCGCGACGACCGCGAACTTGTAGTCGTGCCGCGGATGGCGGTCGATCGGGGCGTCGATGGTGCCGCGCGTCGGGTCGGGGTGGCCCTGCACCACGGCGTGGTAGCCCTTATCGACGGTCCGTTCCTTGAACGCACGCTTCAGCACGGTGTACGCGTGCTCGCTCTTGGCCACCACCATCACCCCGGTGGTGCCCGCGTCGAGCCGGTGCACGACGCCCTGTCGCTCGGCCGCGCCGGACGTCGAGATGCGCAGCCCGGCCGCGGCGAGTCCGCCGACGACCGTCGGGCCGGTCCAGCCGGGGCTGGGGTGCACGGCGACGCCGACCGGTTTCGAGATCACCACGATGTCGTCGTCATCGTGCAGGATCTTCATGCCGTCGACCGGCTCCGCGACGATTTCCGCCGGACGTTCCGGTTCCGGCAGCGTCACCTCGAGCAGCCCGCCCGCGGACAGCCGGTCCGATTTGCCCGCGGGATGCCCGTCGAGGAGCACGTCGCCCGCTGCCGCGAGGTCCGCGACGACGGTGCGGGAGAGCCCGAGCAGTTTGGCGAGCCCGGCGTCGACGCGCATCCCGTCGAGCCCGTCGGGGACGGGCAGCATGCGCGCGCTCACTCGGATTCCTTCTTCTTGCCACGGGTGGTGGTGCCGTCGTAGTCCTTGCCGAGCAGGGACAGCAGCACGATCAGCGCGCCGCCGACGCAAATTGCGGAGTCGGCGATGTTGAAGATCGCGAAGCCCTGCCCGTTGGGCGCGAACGCGGAGATGAAGTCCACGACGTGCCCGCGCAGCGGTCCGGGCTCGCGGAAGAACCGGTCGGTGAGGTTGCCGAGCGCGCCGGCGAGCACGAGCCCGAGGCCGATCGCCCAGCCGACCGAGCGCAGCCTGCGCGAGATCCACACGATGGCGATCACGACGCCGGTCGCGACCAGCGCGAGCACCCAGGTCATGCCGGTCGCCATCGAGAACGCGGCACCCGGATTGCGGATGACCTGCAGGTAGATCAGCCCGCCGAGGATCGGCTTGGGCTCTTTGCCCTCGAGATTGGCGACCACGAGGTTCTTCGTGAGCAGGTCGATCGCCCACAGCAGCGCCGCGACCGCGAACACCACCCAGACCCGCCGTTTGGGCAGCGGCGCGCTTTCCTCGGCAGCCCCCTGCTCAGGCGGTTCCGCAGACGGCTCGACCTCGGATTCGGACGGCGAAGGATCGGTGCTCACACCCCCATTGTCCACAACCGCGCCCAACCAGGTCACAGCGGCAGTCCCGGACCCAAATTCAGTCGTCTCGCCGCGCCCCTCCCCGCCATCCTCACTGCATGCCCGCCGAGATCCCCGCCCCCGCCGTAGCCGCCGCCTGGATCGCCCTGGACCTCTCCCCCACGAACGACCTCCCCCTGTGGGCAGCCCACTGGCTAGCCGAGGGAGAGGACGGCGAACACCTACGCCACCTGGCAGGCCTCTCCCACACCGAACCGCGGGAAATCCACGACGTGCAACAGTCCGCCCTAGCCGACTGCCACACCCCCATCCCCACCCCAGCCGACGCAGCCCAAACAGCCTTCACCCACCTGGCCCAACTGCTCCTGAACGGCCACCTAACCGAACGCGCCCTGCTGAACGACCTGCACACCATCATCGTCCGCACCAACTACTCCGACAGCGTCGTCAACCTGCCGCTAGCGCAAGCCTGGATGCTGGACGAAGAATGGGACCAGCCCTGGGGCCGCCCGGAAGAGCAAATCAAAGAAGCAATCCACTCAGCCTGCAACGCCCAACTAGCCCACCCCTAGACCCGGCAACCCCAACTCGACCACACCCAGCCCAGCAAACCCAACTTGCCAACACCCAGCCGGGCAAACCCAACTTGCCCACCACGCGGGATCGCGCCGGCGTTTGGGGGCTGCCCGGCGTGACAGGCCGAAGGCCCCTCACGCCGGGCAGCCCCCAAACGCCGGCTTAAAAGCGATCCCGCCCGCGGCGGCGGAGCCGACGCCAAAAACACAGCTTGGTGAGCAACCCCCGAAACCCGGCCCCACCACCCCGGCACCCGCAAACCGGCACCCGCAAACCGGCCTAATCAAACACAAAACCCCGGCAACTCCCGAGTATCCCCCACCGGCGCCCACCGCCCGTCAACCTTCGCGTACTCCCACCGAGCTCCCCGAGCCACGATCTGCCGCAAAGCCAGCACCAACCGGTCCACGTGCTCCTCGGTACTCCCCAACCCGAGACTCACCCGAACCGCCTGCTGCCCCTCGCCGCCGGCCTCGCGAATCAACCGCCGAGCAGCCACATGAGCGCAGAACGCCCCGTCCCGCACCCCAATCCCGTACTCAGCCGACAACACCGCCGCCAGCCACCCAGGCTCAAACCCGTCGACAACAAAACTCACCGTGCCAACCCGATCCACCGGCGCGTCAAAGAACCGCAACTCGGCACACCCAGGCAGCCCGGCCAGCCCCTTGCGCAACCGCTCCAGCAATGCAGCCTCATGCGCCCCGATGGCCTCCCACTGCGCCGCCAACTGCTCGCAAGCCACCCCCAACGCATACACCCCAACGGTATTAGGCGACCCAGCCTCGTGCCGCTCCTCGCCGCTGTTCCACACGACAGCTTCCTCAGTCACCAGCTTGGTCGCCCCACCACCGGCCAGATACGGCTCAGCAGCCCGCAACCAGTCACTGCGCCCGACCAACGCCCCAGCCCCGAACGGCGCGTACAGCTTGTGCCCGGACAACGCCACGTAGTCGACATCCAACTCCCGCAACGAAATCCGCCGATGCGGAGCCAACTGCGCGGCGTCAAGAGCCACCCGAGCCCCATGCTTCCGAGCCACCGCGGCAATCTCCGCCACCGGCAACAACTCACCAGTCACATTCGACGCCCCAGCGACAACCACCAACCGAGGCCCCTGCGGACATTCCGCCAGGGCTTCGTCCACAACGGACACCGCAGCAAGCCGAGTGCGCGGCAACTGCACCCGCCGGACATTCGGCCCGCGCCAAGGCAGCAACGCCGCATGGTGCTCACTGTCGAAAACAACCACAGAAGTCTTACGCGGCAACGCTTTCGCCAGCAGATTGAACGCATCAGTCGTATTGCGAGTGAAGATCACCGAATCCCCACTACGAGCGTCCACAAACCGACGCAACACACCACGAGTCCGCTCGTACAACCGCGTAGAAACCTGCGAAGCGAACCCAGCACCACGATGCACGCTGGCATACCAGGGAAGAAACTCGTCCACCGCCGACCGGACCGCGTCCAGACAAGGCGCGCTGGCCGCGTGATCAAGATTGGCGTAACCGATGTCGCCGCCCGTCACCAACGGCACCCGCAGCGACGCACCGGCCACAGGGGGAACGGCAGGAACAACAGTTTCCGTGGACCGGTCGAGTGCGAGAGTCATGACGGCGCCTCCTCGGCGTTCCGGGGGACCCCCGGCGAGGGGCCCGCGCTTGCCCGTCGCGCTGCGCGACCGGCCTGGTCCTCACCCGGGGCACCCCACCGCGGTAGGAGGGTTGCCGGCCAGCAAGCCGGGGCTTCGCGCTGGCACTCATGACCTGAAACCGACGATAGCGGACAACCGGCGAAAGAAACCAGCCCCGTCTCGTGATCTGAGACAGCGGTCACAAGCAGTGTCCACAAAGGACAGAAGGATCAGGCCCCGGATTCCCCGTGCCAGCGGGCGAGGCGGCCAGCCCGGTCGACCGCCCGGATCCGCCGTTCGGTCGCGTCGCGGTCGGCGGCGGTCGTGACCACCAGAAGCTGGTCTTCGACCTGCAACCGGCTCGTTTTCTGCGGCGTGAAGCCCGTACCGCCGCGCACCACGAGACTGACCGTCGCACCGGCGGGCAGCCGCAGCTCCGACAGGTACACGCCGTGCAGCTTCGAGCCCTTCTGGATGCGCACTTGCAGCAGTTCCGCGCCGAGTTCGTCGAGCGGCGCGGAGTCGACCTCGATCTCGTGCGCCTGCGCCGCCTTCGTGAGCCCGAGGATCCGCGCAAGCGGGCTGAGCGTCGCGCCTTGCAGCACGGTGAGCACGATGACGAGCACGAAAACCGCGTCCACGAGCCGTTGCGCGCCGGGCACGCCTTCGGACAGCGGGATCATCGCGAGCACGATCGGCACCGCGCCGCGAAGGCCGGCCCAGGACAGGAACGCCTGATCTCGCCAGGGCAATTGGAACGGCAGCAGCGACAGGACCACCGACAGCGGCCGGGCGAGCAGCAGCACCACCGCGCCCGCGACGAGGCCCGGAATCAGCGCTTCGAGCAGCCGGGTCGGCGACGCGAAAAGGCCGAGCAGCACGAACAAGCCGATCTGCGCGAGCCAGCCGAGCCCTTCGGCGAACGACAGGGTGTCCGACCGGTGCGGCAGCTTGGAGTTCCCCAGCACCAGGCCGGCGACGTAGGTGGCGAGCAGGCCGGACGCGTGCGCGAGCTGCCCCGAGGAGTACGCGAGCACGCACACCGCCACCGTGGCGAGCGGATACAGACCGGTGGCCGGGAGCGCGGCCCGGCGCAGCGCCTGCGCGCCCAGCCAGCCGAAGGCGAGGCCGAGCACGAGACCGGTGAGCAGCTCGTAGACCACCAGCAGCGGCAGCGACCAGTCGACCGCCTCGCCGGACGCGAGCACGACGACCGCGATGTAGGCGGGCGCGTCGTTGATGCCGGATTCCAGTTCCAGCGCGCCGACGAGCCGTTTGCCGACCCCGGCGGTGCGCAGCACGGAGAACACCGCCGCGGCGTCGGTGGACGCGAGGACCGCACCCCACAGCAGGGCGAGCCGCCAGTCGAGGCCGAGCAGCCAGTGCAGAGCCGCGCCGGTGACCGCGATGCTGATCACCACGGCCACTGTGGACAGCAGGATTCCGGGCCCCAGCGAGGGTTTCACCGCGGACCAGCGCGTGGTGAGCCCGCCTTCGGTGAGGATCAGGACGAGCGCGGCGAGCCCGAGCGACTGGGTGAGCGCCGGATTGTCGAAGCGGATGCCGAATCCGGCCTCGCCGAGCACGACGCCGATCCCGAGATACAGCAGCAGCGACGGGAATCCGAGCCGGATGGACACCCGCACCGCGACGACCGAGACGACCAGAACCAGCGCGCCGACGCCCAGCACCATGGGAAGCTCGTCCATTCGCCCGCCTCCCTCCCGGTCGCCCGCAGGCGTCCAGAATAGTGAGGCAGTGTCCGGTTCCCGAGCGCGCACCACCGGTGCGGGGGACCACCAACGTGTGTTACGACGCCTCGGCGGCACTCACCGTCGCGAGATCGACACCGAGCGCGGCGAACGGTCCCCTCGCGCCCGGCAAAACCCGGACCGCGCGCTGCTGGTCCCGGGTCAGCCATCCCGCTTCGACCGCTCGCTCCAGCACCGCCGCCGGGACCGCGCCGGCGAGGTGCTCGCGCCGCTCTGTCCAATCCAGACAGTCGCGCAGCAGCGGCCGGCGCGGCCGATCCGGGACCGCCACGCCGAGATAGGCCAGCACCTCGCGTCCGGTGTCGGTGAGCGCGAGCCCGTCCGACACGTCGATCAGCCCCCGATCGACCATCCCGTCCCGCAACGCGACCCCGAGCGTCCCCGCCAAATGGTCGTAACAACTGCGCGCGAAGGACAATCGCTGTACCCGCAACGAAGTCCGCAGCCCGGACGGCCGTTTCAGTTCGGCATGCTGCGCCAGATGCTCGATCAACTCCGCAACCCGCGGATTCGCGAGCCGGACGTACGCGTGCCGCCCCTGCTTCACCCGGGCCACGAACCCGGCCTCGGCCAACCGTGTCACGTGCTCGCTGGCCGTCGAGACCGCGATCCGCGCGGCTGCGGCCAGTTCGCCGACCGTCCACGTGCGGCCGTCGAGCAGCGCGAGGCACATGGTCGCGCGGCTCGGATCAGCGAGCACGGCGGCGACTTCGGCCAGTGCGACGGTTTCCATGCTCCTACGGTAGAGCGGCGACGCTTCGGCCGCGGCCGAACTGAGCCGCTACAGCGCGTCGAGGAACTTCGCGCCCAGCGAGACGGCCGGTTTGGAGTCGTTGGCCCCCTCCAGAAAGACCGCGAACGCCAAGTCGCCGCGATAGCCGACGAACCAGCCGTGCGCCTCCGCGCCGTCGCCGAACTGCGCGGTGCCGGTCTTGCCGAACACCGAGCCGGAGTGCGACAGCCCGGTCGCCGTGCCGCCGGTGACGACCTCGCGCATCATCCCGCGCAACGCCGACAGCACCGAGCCCGGCGGCGGGGTGTAGCCGGTGTTGACCTTGGTGCCGTCCGCCCACAGCCGCGGCACGACCGCGCGCCCGGACGCCGCGGTCGCCGCCATCACCGCCGCTCCCATCGGGCTGACCTGCACCTTTCCCTGCCCGATGCCGTCCTCGACCTGCTCATCCGCGTTCGCCGCGGGATCGACGCGGCCCAGCTCGGTGGACAGGCCGCTGATCCCGAAGTCGGCGTTGAGGCCGAACTGGGTGGCCGCCTTCGCGAGCCCGTCGGCGGGCAGCTGCGACGCGAGCCGGGCGAACGTGGTGTTGCAGGACTTCGCGAACGCCTTGTGCACAGTGGTCGTGCCGAGGTCGAAACCCTCGTTGGAGAGCGTGCGGGTGCCGATCCGGTCGGTCAGCGGGCACGGAACCGAGGAATCCGGCGTGACCAGCCCCGCTTCCAGCGCCGCGGTCGCGGTGACGATCTTGAACGTCGAGCCGGGCGCGTACTGGCCGCTGAACGCCGACGCCGCATTGGTGACGTTGCTGTTCTGCGCCACCGCTAGCAAATCGCCGGAAGACGGCTGGATCGCGACGAGGACCGCCTTGCCGCGATACCCGTCCACCGCCGCCTGAGCCGCGTTCTGGGTCGCGAGGCTGAGCCCAGCGGCGGCAGGTTTGTGGTCGCCTTCAGGGTTTCCGAAGAGCGTCTCCTGGCTCTTGCCCGACGCGTCCACGCGCTCGACCGCGAAGGCTTCGGACGCCTGCCCGTGCCCGGTGAGCGCCGAACGGAGCAGCGGGAACGCCTTGTCGTCAGCCAGTTTCAGCCCGCCGCTGCCGGAGACGACGAGCGGCTTGCCGTCGCGGTCGACCACCGCCGGAACGTCCGAGGACGCGATCGCCAGCCGCTGCCCGGCGACGAGCTTGGGGTGCAGCACCGTCGGCGCCCAGTGGACCCGCCATTTGCCCTGCGTCTGGACAAGGCCGAGGCTGCCGTCGTACGTCCAGGTGCGGCCGGGGCCGAGATTCCAGGTGATGGTGTAGGCCGCCGTGGCCTTGTCGCCCTGCGCCGCGCCGACGTCGCCGAGCTTGGCGGTCAGCTGTGTGGGCCGAAGCGTCGCCCACGCGTCTTGCAGCGCGGAAGAGGCGTCCGTCGGAGCATCGGTGGCCTTGCTGGCGGTGTCGGCGTCTTTCGCGCCGAAGGCGACCAGATACTCGCGGGCCGCTGACGTCGGGTCGTTGGGCTGCGCGGCGGTCGACGCAGGCTCCGAGCCTGACGAGGCCGCCGTCGATCCCCCGCCGTTGAGCAGCACGAGCGCTGCCACCACGATCCCGACCACGGCCAGCGCGCCGCCGATCAGCACGCCCTTCTTTCCGGCAGGACTCACCGTCGCATCCCCCTCGCCCCACGCGGTCCGCCCGCGTCCCTGGCTCAGCTTGCCCATCGCTGAACGGAACCGGGCGTTACCTCGGGGAACGCGACAAATTCGTGATCAACGCCGAGCTGTATAGGTCGTTATACAGTCTGGTCGGCCTTCTGGCGGGCGCGTTGCCACCAGATCCCGGCCACGACCAGCACCGCGACCAGGATTCCCGAGCTGATCAGCTGGATTCTGGCGTCGTGGTCGCCGAGCATCACTGCCAGGATGGCCACCATCGCGACGAGGGTGACCCAGGTCAGATACGGGAAGCCCCACATCCGCACAGTCAGGCTCTCCGGCGCGGTGCGCTCCAGCTGACGGCGCACTCGCAACTGGGTGCACGCCACCAGGATCCACACGATCAGCAGCACCGAGCCGACCGCGTTCAGCAGGTATTGGAAGACGGTGTCCGGCCAGAGCGCGTTGAGCGCCACGGCCACGAAGCCGAACAACACCGAAGCCGCGACGGCGAAGACGGGCACGCCGCTTCGGTCCACTTTGGTCAGTGCGCGCGGGGCGTGTCCGCGTTGGGCCAGCGAGTACACCATGCGCGCCGCGCCGTACATGTTGGTGTTCAGCGTGGACAGCAGGGCGAACAGGATGACGACGTTCATGATCTGCCCGGTCGCCGGGATCCCGATGCGTTCGAGCACCGCGGCGAACGGGCTCTGTCCGGCCTGGACGCTCGTCCACGGCAGGAGCGAGACGATGACCAGCATGGAACCGACGTAGAACACCGAAATCCGCACGACCGCGTTGCGCACCGTCCTGCCGACGGCGTGCGCGGGATCGTCGGACTCCGCGGCGGCGATGGTCACCACTTCCAGGCCGCCGAAGGTGAAGACGACGGCGAGCAATCCGGTGCCGACGCCCTGCCACCCGTTGGGCAGCAGGCCGCCGTGGCCGAGGAGATTGTCGGTGCCGACGAAGGAAGTGCCCGGGAGCACGCCGAGGAACGCGAGCACGCCGAGGACCAGGAAAGCCACCACCGCGACGACCTTGATCAGCGCCAGCCAGAACTCGAGCTCGCCGAACCGGGACACCGCGGTGAAATTGATCGCGGTCAGCACCGCCATGAAGATCAGGACCAGCACCCACTGCGGAATGCCCGGCAGCCAGCTGTTGACGATGATCGCGGCCGCGGTCGCCTCGACGGCGAGCACGACGACGAGCGCGGCCCAGTACAGCCAGCCGATGGCGAACCCGGCCCACGACCCGAACGCGCGCTCGGCGTGCACCGAAAACGACCCGCTGGCCGGGATCGCGGCGGCCATTTCCGCCATCATGCGCATGACCAGCATCGCCAGCGTGCCCGCGAGCACGAAGGACAGCACGATTCCGGGCCCGGCGAGCTTGATCCCGACGCCGGAGCTGACGAACAATCCCGAACCGATCACGCCGCCCATCGCGAGCATGGCGAGGTGCCGCTGGCGCAAGCCGGCGGCCAGCCCCTGGGCGGCCGGTTCGGCGGCGGCTTCTGAAGTCATGGGAAATCCCTAGCAGACGCTTCCCCGCGCGGCGCAGCTCGGTGGTCCGTCAGACGGAGGCACGGCTGGGCCGATGGCGCGCCTGCCCGACGTCCGTGAGGGGAACCCCGAGGGAATCAGAGTCCCTCAGGGTTCCCCTCACGGACCTGGGCCTGCCCGATCGCGGCCAGCACGGCGTCGAACTCTTCGCTTATGCCGTCAGGGCGCGGGCGCTCACGCCTTCGCGACTGCCACGCGGACCTTCACGCCCTCGCCGACCGTGCCGTCGAAGCCCTCGGCCACCTCGCCGTAGGACACCGACGTCGCGAGCGTTTCGGAGGCCACGAACTCCTCGTGCTTGCGCACCGCGTCCGCCACCTCGCCGGGAGCGTCCACGGTCAGCGAGATCCGGTCCCCGACGTCGAGACCGGCCTCGCGGCGGGCCTGCTGCACGACGCGGACCAGGTCGCGGGCAAGGCCCTCGGCCGCCAGGTCCTCGGTGACCTCGGTGTCCAGCACGACCAGACCGGCCCCGCCGGGCAGCTCGGCCGCCGCGCCGCCGCCGGCCGCCACCAGGCGCCGGTCGTACTCGCCCTCGACCAGTTCGACGCCCGCCGCCACGACCGCACCGGAGGCGTTCGTCGTCCAGTCGCCCGCCTTGACCGCCTTGATCACCTGCTGCACGGCCTTGCCCAGCCGCGGCCCCGCCGCCCGCGCGTTCACCGCGACCTCGAACGTGCCGTGCGCCGCGACGTCGGCGGTCAGCTCCACCGACTTCACGTTCACCTCGTCCCGCAGGATCTCGGTGAACCCGCGCAGCGGCTCGACGTCCTCGGCCGCCACCACGAGCTTCGCCAGCGGCAGCCGCACCCGCAGCTTGTTCGCCTTGCGCAGCGCCAGCGCCGACGACGCCACCTGCCGCACCTTGTCCATCGCGGTCACCAGCGCCGCGTCGGCGGGCAGGTCGAGCGCGTTCGGCCAGTCGGTCAGGTGCACCGAACGGCCGCCGGTCAGCCCGCGCCACACCGTTTCCGTGGTGAGCGGCAGCAGCGGCGCGATGACCCGGCAGGTCACCTCCAGCACCGTGTGCAGCGTGTCGATCGCGTCCTGCTCGCCCGCCCAGAAGCGGTCGCGCGAACGGCGGACGTACCAGTTCGTCAGCACTTCCAGGAAGTCCCGCACGGTCTGGCAGGCGCCCGCGATGTCGTAACCGTCCATCGCGGACTCGACGTCGGTGACGAGCTCGTGCGTTTTCGCCAGCACGTACCGGTCGAGCAGGTGCGTGGAATCCGTGCGCCACTGCCCCTGCTTGCCTTCGGCATTCGCATACAGGGCAAGGAAATAGTACGAGTTCCACAGCGGCAGCACGGCCTGGCGGACGGCGTCGCGGATCCCCCGGTCGGTGACGACGAGGTTGCCGCCGCGCAGGATCGGGCTCGCCATGAGGTACCACCGCATGGCGTCGGACCCGTCGCGGTCGAAGACCTCGTTGACGTCCGGGTAGTTCCGCAGCGACTTCGACATCTTCTGGCCGTCGGAGCCGAGCACGATGCCGTGCGACACGCAGGTGCGGAACGCGGGCCGGTCGAACAGCGCGGTCGCGAGCACGTGCAGCAGGTAGAACCAGCCGCGGGTCTGCCCGATGTACTCGACGATGAAATCGCTCGGGTAGTGGTGCTCGAACCAGTCGGCGTTCTCGAACGGGTAGTGCACCTGGGCGTACGGCATCGACCCGGAGTCGAACCACACGTCGAGCACGTCCGGCACGCGGCGCATGGTGGAGCGGCCGGTCGGGTCGTCCGGGTTCGGCCGGGTCAGCTCGTCGATGTAGGGCCGGTGCAGGTTGTCCAGCCGCACCCCGAAGTCGGCCTCCAGCTCGTCCAGCGAGCCGTAGACGTCGATCCGCGGGTAGGCCGGGTCGTCGCTGCGCCACACCGGGATCGGCGTGCCGAAGTAGCGGTTGCGGGAGATCGACCAGTCGATGGCGTTCTCGAGCCACTTGCCGAACTGGCCGTCCTTGACGTTCTCCGGGTACCAGGTGATCTGCTGGTTCAGCTCGACCATCCGGTCCTTGAACTGCGTCACCGCGACGAACCACGACGACACCGCGCGGTAGATCAGCGGGTTCCGGCAGCGCCAGCAGTGCGGGTACGAGTGGTCGTAGGTCTCGTGCCGCAGCAGCACCGCGCCCTGGCGCGCCGCGCCGCCGGTGCCGTTCTTGAGGTCCTTCACGATGTTCGGGTTCGCGTCGAACACCTGCTGCCCGGCGTAGTCCGGCACGGTGTCGTCGAACTTGCCGTGGTCGTCCACCGGCGTCACCGGGGCGATCCCGGCCGCGTCGGTCACCACCTTGTCCTCGGCGCCGTAGGCGGGCGCGATGTGCACGACGCCGGTGCCGTCTTCGGTGGTGACGTAGTCCGCGGACAGGACACGGTGCGCGTTCTCCGTGCCCACGAAGTACGGAAACGGCGGCGCGTAACGGGATCCGAGCAACTGCTCGCCGGTGTAGCGCGCGACGACGGCCGGTTCCTCGCCCAGTTCGCGGGCGTACGCGGCCACGCGCTCCTCAGCGAGCAGGAACCGCTTGCCGTCGCTTTCCACCACGACGTACCGCACCTCGGGGTGCACCGCGGTCGCGAGGTTGGACGGCAGCGTCCACGGAGTCGTGGTCCAGATCAGCAGGTAGGTGCCGTCGAGCTCGTTGTCGTTGCCCTCCAGGCGGAAACCGACTGTGACGGCCGGGTCCTGGCGGTTGCGGTAGACGTCGGCGTCCATGCCCAGCTCGTGGTTGGACAGCGGCGTCGCGTCGCGCCAGCAGTAGGGCAGGACGCGGTAGCCCTCGTAGACGAGTCCCTTGTCCCACAACCGTTTGAACGCCCAGAGCACCGATTCCATGTAGGTGACGTCGAGCGTTTTGTAGTCGTTGTCGAAGTCGACCCAGCGGGCCTGGCGGGTGACGTACTCGCGCCATTCGTCGGTGTAGCGCAGCACGGATTCGCGCGAAGCCTCGTTGAACTTCGCGATGCCCATCTCTTCGATCTCGTGCGTCTCGGTGATCCCGAGCTGCCGCATCGCCTCGAGTTCGGCGGGCAGGCCGTGGGTGTCCCAGCCGAACCGCCGCTCGACGTGCTTGCCCTTCATCGTCTGGTAGCGCGGGACGATGTCCTTGACGTACCCGGTGAGCAGGTGCCCGTAGTGCGGGAGGCCGTTGGCGAAGGGCGGGCCGTCGTAGAAGACGTACTCGTTGTCGCCGTTCGTGCCCTCGGGACGGGCGTCGACGGTCGCCTGGAAGGTCCGGTCGCTCTCCCAGTACGCGAGGACGCTCTCCTCCAGCGCGGGGAACGACGGCTGGGACGGGACCGTGGTCTCTCCGCCCGGCGAAGCCTGGGGGTACATCCGGGTGCTCCTCGCATTCGTCGCTCGTACGGGCGACCGGCGGCCGCCCACACGGGGACGAGACGCTCGCGCGTCACGCGGTACCACCCCGCTTGCCCGGCACGCTGCTCCCGGGCCACTCGTTCGCGCGGCTGTCACGGGCCGCACCCGTCCGGTTCTACTGCGGGCGGCGGGCGCCCGGTTCTTCCGGAGGCTCCCCGGTGATAGCCGGATCGACGCCTTGCTGACTCCAGGTTAACCCGTCGCCGCAACTCGCTTTCGCCCTGCCCCGGCGGTGCTCGCCCGCGGCCGGGGCCGGCTCGCGAAAACCGATGTCACGCACCGGGTTCCGCCGATACGGTAACGACCGGGCGCGCACGGCGGATGTGCCGGGCAGATCTCCCTTCCCGCCACAGCACAGGAGTCGAGCACGGGTGAACCGTAGTTTCCAGGTGGATCTTCGCGGGGTCGTCGACCTGCTGAGCCAGCACCTTTATTCCAGTCCGCGCGTGTACGTGCGGGAACTGCTCCAGAACGCCGTGGACGCGGTCACCGCGCGAAAGGCTGCCGACGCCGCCGCGCCCGCCGCGATCGCGATCGACGTCGGCGACGGGACGCTGCGGATCACCGACACCGGCATCGGCCTGACCGAGGCGCAGGTGCACGAACTGCTCGCGACGATCGGCCGCAGCTCCAAACGGGACGAACTCGGCTACGGCCGCCGGGATTTCCTCGGCCAGTTCGGGATCGGGCTGCTGTCCGCGTTCCTGGTCGCCGACGAGACCCGCGTCGTCACCCGCTCCGCGACCGGCGCTCCCGCCGTCTCGTGGACCGGCCGTTCGGACGGCACCTACGCCGTCGGGCCCGGCGAACGGGACACGATCGGCACCACCGTCACCCTCACCGCGCGCCGCGGCTCCGAGCAGTGGTTCGTGCCGGCGACGGTCGTTGATCTCGCGACGCTGTACGGCTCGATGCTGCCGTTCGAAATCACCGTGAACGGCAAGGCGATCAGCGGCGACGGCGTCCCGTGGCAGGCCGATGAACGCTCCCCCGGGCACCGATCCGCGGACCTCGTCGGTTACGCGCAGGAGGTGCTCGGCTTCACTCCGTTCGACATCGTCGACCTCGACGTGCCGGAGGCCGGGCTGACCGGCGTCGCCTACGTGCTGCCGTTCCCGGCGAACCCGGCCGAGCAAGCCGGGCATCGCGTGTACCTCAAGCGGATGCTGCTCGCGGAGAACGCGCCCGGGCTGCTGCCGGACTGGGCGTTCTTCGCCCGCTGCGTCGTGGACACCGGTGAGCTGCGGCCCACCGCGAGCCGCGAGGCGCTGTATGACGACGATCAGCTCGCCGCGACCCGCGAAGCGCTCGGCGAGCAGCTGCGCGGCTGGCTCGTCGGGCTCTCGGCGACGAGTCCGCAGCGGCTGAACCAGTTCCTCAAGATCCATCACCTCGGCGTCAAAGCGCTCGCGGTGCACGACGACGACATGCTGCGGCTGGTCGACGAGTGGTGGCCGCTGGAAACGAACGTCGGCCGGATGACGCTCGCCGAGTTCCGCGCGCGCTACGGCGTGCTCCGCTACTGCGCGACCGCCGACGAATTCGACCAGCTGGCCGGTGTCGCGGCCGCGCAGAACCTGCCGGTGATCAACGGCGGCTACACCTACGACAGCGAACTCGTCGAACGCGTCCGCGCGCTCGAACCGGAGGTGCGCGTCGACCGGCTCGACCCGAGCGACCTCACCACCGCCTTCGCCGACCTCGACCCGGACACCGCCCTGGCGGTCCGTCCGTTCGTCGCGGCCGCGCAACGCTGCGTCGACCGGCTCGGCTGCGAGGTGGTGCTGCGCGAGTTCGAGCCCGCGTCGCTCCCGGTGCTCTATCTCGTCGACCGCGCCGCCGCGTTCGCCGGCGAACTGCGCGCGACCAAGGAGACCGTCGACGAGCTGTGGGCCGGGGTGCTCTCGGCCTTCGAAAAGCCGGAACGGGACCGCCCGCAGCTCGTGCTCAACTACCGGAACCCGTTGGTGCGGCGCATTTCCCGGCTGGAGAACGCGGAACTGACGGCGCTGGCCGTCGAATCCCTCTACGGACAGGCGCTGCTGCTCGGCAGGCACCCGCTCCGGCCCGCCGACTCCGCGCTGCTCAACCGGGCCTTCCTCGGCCTTCTCGACCACGCCGTCCCGAACCGGGAGAACTGATGACCGCACCGACCGAACAGGACCTGTGGAGCCGGCTGGGGTCGGCCAGGGCGCTCCCCTTCGGCAAGGGCCAGATCGCCGCGACGGAGAGCCTGGTCCGGAGCGCCGACGCCGAGGGCATGGCGGACCTGCAGTACGCCGCCCGGCTCTCGCTCGTCCGCGCGTACACGAACGGCGGCGAGCCGGCGAAGTCGTTCGTGCCGTTCGCCTGGTGCCTCGCCAAGCACGACAAGGGCGAGGGCAACGAAGGGTGGGACTACCTCCTCTTCTGGTCGTTCAAATCCATCGTCGCGTCGCTGACCGATTTCCCCGAGGTGCCGCTGGACCGCACGTACGCCGTGCTCGACGACATGGAGCGCAGGTACCGGGCGGCCGGGTACACGATGAACCCGGTGCACCAGCACCGGCAGATCGTGGCGCGGCACGTCGGCGACCACGAAACGGCCGTCGAGCAGTACCGGCTCTGGCACGCGGCTCCGCGCGGCGAGATGTCGGACTGCGTCGGCTGCGAGCCGTCCGGCAAGGTCGGCCACCTCAGCCGCTACGGCCGGTTCGAGGAGGCCGTCGCGGTCGCCGAACCGGTGCTCGGCGGCACGCTCGCGTGCAGCGAGCAGCCGAAGTGGATCCTCTCGAAGCTGCTGCTTCCGTTCGTCCGCACCGGACGGCTGGACGAGGCGGCGCGGGCGCATCGGCAGGTGTACCGCACGATCCGGCACAACCGGCTGGACCTGGACCTCATCCCGCGCCACCTCGAGTTCTGCGCACTCACCGGGAACCACGTGCGCGGGCTGGAAATCCTCGAACGGCATCTCGGCTGGCTCGGCGAGGCGCCCTCCCCGTACGTCGAGATGGAGTTCTGCGCGGCCGCGGCGCTGAACCTGCGGCTGGTCGCCGATTCCGGGCACCGCGGCACGACCGTGCGGCGGCCCGACGGCGAGGTTTCCGTCCAGGCACTGCACGACGAGCTTTCCGAACGCGCACTGGGCATCGCGGCCCGCTTCGACGCCCGGAACGGGACCGGCGAGCAGAGCGACCTGATCCGCGCCGTCCTCGCCGCCGAGCCGATCGTGGACCGACTGCCGCTGTCCTCGACCAGCCCGCGTCCGGTTTCCCCGCCGCCGGAGTCCGCCGCACCGTCCCTTCCGGACACTCCCGAAGAGCTGGCCGGCCTCGCCGAGCAACACATCCGGCGCAGTGAAGACAAAGCTGCCGAAGCTGTCTGGGCGAAATTCGACGAGCTGTGCCCGGAACCGGCCGGATCGCTGCTCGCCCGGCGGCTGTCCGGATCCGCGAGTTCGTCCGTGGACTCCGACCCCGAAGCCGCCGAGCGCGATTGGCTGCGCGCGGCCGAACTGTTCGCGGCCGAGGGTGCCGAGGTCGCCCGGCACGCCGCGGCGAGCAAGGCCGGGCTCGCGCGTCTCGAACGGGGCGAACCCGAAGCCGCCCTCGCCGTTCTCTCCGGCGCCGCGGAGGCGCTCGCCGGGCTCGGCGACCAGGAACAGCACGTCCGCGCACTGCTGCGGTGGTCCATGGCGTTCGCCGTGACCGACGACCTCGACGCCGCGTTCGAGATCCTCGGCCGCGCCGACGCAGCCGCCACTGAGATACCCGCTGACCTGACCGCCCGGCTTTTGCTGCTGCGCGGCGAACTCACCGCTCGCAGCGGCCGTCTGGACGAGGCACGCGAACCGGTCGGACGCGCGGCGGAGCTGTTCGCCGAGGCCGGGTTCGCCGATCAGGAGGCGCATGCCCGGCTCATGGCCGGGCGGATGACCGCCGCGACCGGCGACCTCGAGGCGGCTTACGCCACGGTGCGGCGCGCCGAGTCCGCCGTCACCCCGGGCCTGCGCGCCCAGGTGCGGCACACCCTCGGGTTGCTCGCGTCCGACCTCGACCTGCTGGAGGAGGCGGTGGACCACTGCCGCGGCGAGGTCGCCGACCTGACCGAGGCCGGGGACGTGGCCGGTGCCGCGCTCGCCCAGCTAGGGCTGGCCGCCGCGGCCGGACGCGCCGGAGACGCGCTGACCGCCGCCGACGCTGCCGAGGCCGCGATCGAGGTCCTGGAGAAGGACGGCGACGAGGACGAACTGGCCAGGGCGCGCTTCCTGCTCGCCGGGGCGCACCGCACGCTCGACCAGCGGGATCCGGCGCTGGTCCTGCTGGAGCAGGTGCTCGGGCATTTCGCCGCGGCGGGCAATGAGCCCGCGGCCGGACAGGCGGCCGAGACCATCGGCGACATCCTCGACGAACTCGACCGCGACGGCGAGGCCGCCGAGTCCTACCAGCGCGCCGCGGAGCACTTCAGGACGGCCGAAATCCCGGTCGACACCGTGCGCAACCTCCGTCAGGCAGCGTTGTCGTGGCAGTGGGCGAAGGAATCGGACCAGGCCTTCTCAGTGCTGGCCGAAGCGGAAACGAGCGCCG
This sequence comes from Amycolatopsis albidoflavus, assembly GCF_039525725.1. NCBI lineage: Bacteria > Bacillati > Actinomycetota > Actinomycetes > Pseudonocardiales > Pseudonocardiaceae > Amycolatopsis > Amycolatopsis albidoflavus. The sequence continues at coordinate 743,501 of NZ_BAAAHV010000022.1, read as the reverse complement.
CGGACCTCGAAGGCGACGAGCCGCCGGTCCTCTGGGAACGAGCCATGGTCGCCTTGAACGGCGGCAAGCTGCTGGCTTTCGCGGAACAGCCTGAACAGGCGCTGCCCCGGGCGACCGCGGCCGTCGAACTGTTCCTGGCCCTCGGCGCGACCACCGAGGCCGCGATCGCCGCGAGCCTGCGGGCCCGGCTGCTGGTCGAACTGGGCCGCCCCGCCGAAGCGCGAACCGCGACGCAGGCCGCGATCGACGGCCTGCCACCGGAGGCGACGGAGCAGATCGAGCGGCTCGAAGACTTGCTGGCGGATCTCGACGAGGAGTAACCGAGCTCCGTCGGGCCCGCGGGATTCCCGTGGGCCCGACGGCGGCTCAGCGCGTCGGCTCTAGCCGCTTGACTCGAACCCGCTGCACCGTCACCACCGCAAGCACCGCGGCCGCAAGCCACAGCCCGGCCGAGACAAACCCGAGCAAGTGCAGGCCGTGCACGAACGACCCCTGCGCCGCCGGTTCTCCCGCCACCGCACCGAAAACCGCCACGCCGAGCGCACCGCCCGCCTGCCGTGCCGCGTTGTTGATTCCGCCCGCGATGCCCGCGCGCTCCCCCGGCGCGTCGGCGACCGCGGCGGTCACCACGGCGGCAGTCAGCAGTCCCATTCCGACGCTGAGCACGAACAGCGTCGGCAGCAGCGTCCAATACCCGGTGCCGGGGCCGATCCGCAGCAGGTTCAGCATCGCCGCCACGCCGAGCAGGAGCCCGGCCACGATCTGCGGGCGCGGGCCGAACCTCGCGGTGAGCCGTCCGGAGACCGGGCCGAGCAGGACCATCGGGACGAACATCGGCACAACGGCGGCGGCAGCGGCGATCGGGTCCGCGTGGAGCACGTCCTGCAAGTAGAGCGTGAACATCAGCACCGAACCCAGGCCGACGAAGTTCATCGCCGCGGACACCAGGTTCGCCCCCGCCGTCTGCCGGGACCGCAGCAGCGACAACGGCAGCATCGGTGCCGCAGAATGCCGTTCCACCACCACGAACGCCACGGCCGCCGCCACCGCGAGCAACCCGACCCACGGCGTCTTCGCGATCACCGCGTACACGCCGGAGCCGAGCGCCAAGGCCGCGGTCGCCGCCCCGGGAACGTCCACGCGGCCCGGTTTCCGGACGTCCGGCGGCACCAACCGCCGGGTCGCGACGGCCGCCGCGGCGACGATCGGGACGTTCAGCCAGAACACCGGCCGCCACCCGGCCGTCTGCACGAGAATCCCGCCCAGCAACGGTCCCGCAGGCAAAGCCAACGCCGAAATCCCAGCCCAGATCCCCAACGCCCGGGCGCGTTCCGTGCGACCGGGGAACGTCCCGGTAATCACCGCCATCGTGCCCGGCAGCAGCAACGCCGCTCCCACGCCTTGCACCGCCCGAGCCGCGACCAGCCAGCCCGCCGACTGCGCCAGCCCGCACGACGCCGAAGCAGCTCCGAAAACGCCCAGCCCGGCCAGCACCACGCCGCGGTGCCCGAGGACGTCGCCGAGCGCTCCCCCGGTCAGCAGCAACGCGGCGAGCACGACTGAATAGCCGACCACGACCCACTGCAGCTGCGGGACGTCCGCGTGCAGTTCGCTGCCGAGGGTGGGGAGGGCGACGTTGACGACGGTGACGTCGAGTTGCACCAGGAACATCCCGGCGCACATGGTGAACAAGATCGCGGTGCGCATGGGTCCAGCAGACACCGGGAACGCTTCCGTCGCGGTGGAAGTGTGCCGGGGGCATGCTGGAGGCATGGAAGGAGACGCCGACATCGCGCGCACCGCCGCCCTGTTCGCCGATCCGGCGCGGGTTCGCGTGCTGATGGCCCTCGCGGACGGCCGGTCGCTGGCCGCGTCCGTGCTGGCCGGCGAAGCGGGCCTGACCGCGCAGGGCGTGAGCGCGCACCTGTCGAAACTGCTGGCGGCAGGCTTGGTGACCGCGGAAAAGTCCGGCAGGCACCGGTTTTACCGCATCGCCGGAGCTGCCCCGGATCTGCTGGAGGCGCTGGCCCGGCATTCCCCCACGCGCCCCGTCCGCTCACTGCGAGAAGGCACCCGCGCGGAAGCCTTGCGCACGGCGAGATTGTGCTACGACCACGTCGCCGGGCGGCTCGGCGTGACCGTCACGGCGGCGTTGCTCGACCGCGGCGCACTGGCCACTGTGGATGGTGACCCGACCACTCAGCGACGTCCTGGGGACCGGATTTCCTCGCAACTGCAAGAACATCCGTACGTGCTGGGACCTGCCGCCGACGAGGTGTTCGCCGCGTTAGGCGTGAATGTCGAGGCAGCCGCGGAGAGCCGTCGTCCGCTGCTGCGGTTCTGTCTGGATTGGACGGAGCAGCGCCATCACCTGGCGGGAGCGCTAGGCGCGGCGGTCACGCGACAGTTCATGGACGCAGGATGGCTCCGGTCGCGCGCGAAGGCGCATCGAGCGGTGCAGCTCACCGAGACTGGCGCGCGGGTGTTGGAAGACGTGCTGGGAGTCAGCGGTGCGCCGCGGCAAGCACCGCGTCCGGACCGCACCGCGCACACGGCGTGAAGCCCAGCTGCCGCGCCTCGCCGACGCCGATCGGGATGGTGTCGCGGCCGGACAGCCAGCCGCAGTCCACCAGGTGATAGCGCGGGTACTCGTCGACGACCACGACCTCGTCCTCGAGTTCCTTGACCACCTCGAGGTCCTCCGGCGCGGTCTCCTCCACGCCGGGCGGAGTGTCGCGCACCGCCTTGGCTTCGGATTTGGGCTCGCCTTCCGAAACCGGCTTCTCGGCCTTCGGCTCCGGCACGTCCGCCGGATCGCCCAGCTCTCCCGTCGCGGGGAGCAGCGCGGTCTGCTCGGCGTCCTCCTCGACCGGGGCCGCCTCGTCCTTGTCCTTCTCCTCCGCCGAGTCCGAATCCGCGCTGGCGTCCGAATCGGTCTCGGAGTCCGCGGCATCATCGGCGTCCGCGCGCTTGCGCCGGCGCAGCCAGTCGACGAGCAGAAGCAGCCCGGCGAGGACCGAGAGGCCGATGGAAACCCAGGCCCACAGCGAGGTGCCCGTGATGAGCGCCGTGACGAGCAGCCCGAGAGCCGCCAGCACCAGAAGAAGGACGATGTAGAGCACGCTGAATTACAACACGGGCCGCCCGTTTTCCCGCTGCGACCCGCCCACGCGGCGTACCCCGCCGGTTCCCCACCGTGGCGGCACCGGATCCGGACACGCCGAAACCCCGCCGGGTCGGAAGGTCATCCGGCGGGGTGCGTACGGCGGTGGGTCAGCCTGCCTCGGCGCGCGGGCCGAACGAGTAGCCCTGACCGCTGGTTCCGGTCGAGGACTGGCTCGAACCCGAGGAAGCCGACGCCGGGGCCGCGGAGCCTCGGTCGTCGAGCTCGCGCAGCTGGGACTCGAGGAAGCCGCGCAGCCGGGTGCGGTATTCGCGCTCGATCGTGCGGAGTTCCTCGATCTTCTTGCCCAGAGCGCCCTTTTCGGCGTTCAGGTTGTTCATCGTCTCGGTGTACTTGCGCTGCGACTCACGTTCCATGGTGGTCGCCTTGTCGCGCGCCTGGCGCTCCAGCGTCTCGGCGCGCGTGCGCGCGTCGTTCAGCATCGTCTCGGCGCGGGTGCGCGCCTCGTTCACCATCGAGTCGGACTTCGCCCGGGCGTCGGACAGCAGCTGCTCGGACTTGGTCCGCGCCTCCGCCAGCATCCCGTCGGACTCGGTCTTCGCCTCGGCGGTGAGCCGGTCGGCCATTTCCTGAGCCAGGCCGAGGACCTTGGCGGCCTGCACGTTCGGCTCCCCGCTGTCGGGAACCATCGAGTGCGCCTGGGTCTGCTCCATCGCCGACGGAGCGGGCGGAACCGGGGCGAGCCGCCGCGACGGCTCGGGGTCGCGGCCCGGCGGCGGGCCGGCGACCTTCGCGTTCTCGAGCTCGGAGCGGGTCGACTCCAGCTCGGCGTCGAGCTGCTCCACCTGCTGCCGCAGCTCGTTGTTGTCCTCGATCAACCGGGCAAGCTCGGTCTCCACCAGGTCGAGGAACGCGTCCACCTCGTCCTCGTTGTAGCCCCTCTTGCCGATGGGCGGCTTGCTGAACGCGACGTTATGCACGTCAGCGGGGGTCAACGACATCAGATCACCTCACGCACTCCATGGCCTGCAGGACACACCCGGGTTTTCCCCGATCACCTGGGTGTCAGTTGCATCGCGAAGAACACAACCAACAGCAGCACCATAATCGACAAGTCCAGTCCTACGCCGCCGATCCGGACCATCGGAATGATCCTGCGGAACAACCGCACCGGCGGGTCGGTCACTGTGTAGATGGTCTCGAGCGTCACCGCAACCCCTCCGGCGGGACGCCATTCCCGTGCGAAAGTCCGCACGAGCTCGACCACGATCCGGGCCGTGAGCAGCAGCCAGAAGGCAAACAGCACGTACCAGATCGCAAGCCACACAGCATTCACGGCGACCACTCTAGCGGGGGACGGCCGAGTTGGGCGCGACCAGCCGCGCTGAGGGCGACATAGTCGACAAAATCACGTCTGGCTGCGCCCAGCGGTCCGGCCGTGTTCACCCGCGCAGGAACAATCCGCCCTCGGCGATCCGCCTGCGGTCCTCGGCGGTCACGTCCACGTCGGGCGGTGAGAGAAGGAACACCTTGTTGGTGACCTTGTCCATCGAACCCCGCACGGCGAACGCCAGCCCCGCCGCGAAGTCCACGATCCGCTTGGCGTCCGCGTTCTCCATCTCGGTGAGGTTGATGATCACCGGAATGCCCTCGCGGTAGTGCTCGCCGATCGCCCGCGCCTCGATGTAGCTCGTCGGGTGCAGCGTCGTGATCCGGCTGAGCGGGTCCCGCGCCGGCGCGGCGACCGGCTCGGCGACCGGCCGCAGCCGGGCGACCGGCTCCGGCTGGCGGTCCACGGCGAGCGCGCCGTGGGTGGACGGCTCGGCCGCCATCGCCCGCGACCGCACGCGCGCGGCGGGCTCGTCGTAGCTCTCTTCGACGTCGCGGTAACGCGCCCGGCTCCGGGCCGGCGGCTGGTCGTAGCCGTCGTCGTACTCGTCGTAACCGTCGTCGTAGCCGTCTTCGTCCGCGGGCACCATCCCGAAGTAGGCCTTCAGCTTCTGCAGCGCGCTCATAGCCTCTCCCTAGCCCTTGCCGCTCCCGCACCGTTGTGCCCCGCCCGGCCGGACACGAAACGTGACCACCGGGCGGACTCCCTACGGCGAGGCTAAACCGCGCCCGCCGAGCAACGCGGTTCCGACACGCACACACGTCGAGCCGTGCCGGATCGCCTGGTCCAGATCATGGCTCATTCCGGCGGACACGTCAGCGGCTTCCGGATACCGGGCGCGAACTCTTTCCGCCGCGCGGGACAGCCGGGCAAAAGCAGTGCCCGGGTCCTCCCCTAACGGGGCCACAGCCATCACGCCTCGCAACCGCAGCTCCCCCGTGTGGGCGATGCGGTCGGCGAGGGCGTCGACGTCCTCCAGCAGAGTTCCGCCGCGCGCGACGTCGCCGTCGAGGCTTACCTGGACCAATACGTCGAGCGGTCCGGTCCGCTCCCCGGCTTCCCGCGCGGCGGCGACCGCGCGGGCGAGCGCGTCGGCGAGCCGCACCGAGTCGACCGACTGCACCTCGGCCGCCCAGCGCACCACCGAACGCGCCTTGTTGCGCTGCAGCCGCCCGACCATGTGCCAGCGCGGCGCGACGTCCGGACGCAGTTCGGCGACCTCGGCCGCCTTCGGGCCGGCTTCCTGGTCGCGGTTTTCGGCGAGGTTCAGCAGCCCGAGGTCGGTCAGCAGCGCGGCGTCGGTCGCCGGGAACGTCTTGGTGACGCCCAGCAGCCGCACCTCGTCGCGGGACCGCCCGGCCGCGGCGCAGGCGTTCGCGATGCGCTCCTCGACCGCGGCCAGCGACGCCGCCAGCTCCGCCCGCCGCTCCTCGGTCACGCCTTCTCCTCTTCCAGCCAGGTGATGCCGGCGATCCGGCCGGTGGTGCCGTCGCGGCGGAAGCTGAACAGCGTCTTGTCCTCCGCCGTGCACCGCGGATCCGCGCCAACCCGCCCGACGCCCAGGTCGGCCAGCTGCTGCCAGAGCCCCGCGCGCAGGTCCAGACCGGTGGTGCCCTTGCGCGTTTTGCAGGAACTGCCGGGCAGATGCTTCTCGACATCCGCGGCCATCGCGGCCGGGACCTCGTAGCAGTCGCCGCAGATCGCCGGACCCAGCAACGCCTCGACCCGGCCCGGTTCCGCGCCGAGTTCGCGCATCGCCTCCAGCGCGGCGGGCACCACCCCGACCCGCGCGCCGACCCGGCCCGCGTGCACCGCGGCGACGACGCCAGCTTCCGGATCCGCCATGAGCACCGGGACGCAGTCCGCGACCAGCACCACGAGCGCGACGCCCGGCCGGTCGGTCACCAGCGCGTCGGTGGCTTCGGCGGCCGAGGTCTCGGTGCCGTCCACGACGGTCGCGGTGCGGCCGTGCACCTGCTCCATCCAGGCCAGCTTGTCCTCGGCGAGCCCTAGTTCGGACGCCAGCCGCTTGCGGTTGGCGTAGACGTCGCCCGCGTCGTCGCCGACGTGGTCGCCGAGGTTGAAACTCTCGTACGGCGGCCGGGAAGCCCCGCCCGCCCTGGTCGTGACCACTCGTCGTACTCGCACCCCGCCATCCTGCCAAAAACGACGGCGACCGCTCTCCCGGAGCCTCGTGCGCGGCAATGCCGATTAGAACCGACGCCAGCACTCACGAGGCCCGCACACTTTGCCGCCGCGCCCGCGCCCCCGACAGCAGCACGCTCGCCCCGTGTGAAGGTGCGTCGTAGCCGGGGCACACGGAAACGGCCGCCCCGAACGTGTCGGGACGGCCGTTGCCGATGAATCCGTGCTTAGCGCCGCATGAACGGCGGCACGTCCACGTCGTCGTCGGTCGGGTCGTCGTGGACCGTCGTCGGGCGGCTCGGCAGACCGCCCGTCGCAGAACCGGAACCGATCGGCGAATACCCCCGCGTGCCGCCTCCGGGTTGCGGGAGGCCGCCCGGCGGGGTACCGGTGCCCGGCTGCGGCAGGCCGGACGAAGGCGTCCGCGGCGGAGCCACCGGGTAGCCGGAGCTGCCCGCGGGCGGCACCGGGGTCGCCCCGGTCTGCGGCGGGGACTGCGGGGCCGAACCGCCGCCGACCTGGCCCGCCGCGGCGGACGCGGTGCCGTTGCCCTGTTTGCCGCCGAACGCGGGCGGGTCGAGCTTCTTGTGGGTGGGCGCGCCGGCGTCGAAGCCGGCCGCGATCACCGTGACGCGGACCTCGTCGCCGAGGGAGTCGTCGATGATCGTCCCGAAGATGATGTTCGCGTCCGGGTGCGCCGATTCCTGCACGAGCGACGCGGCCTCGTTGATCTCGAACAGCCCGAGGTCCGATCCGCCCGCGATGGACAGCAGCGCGCCGTGCGCCCCGTCCATCGACGCTTCCAGCAGCGGCGAATTGATCGCCTTCTCCGCGGCCTGTATCGCCCGTCCCTCGCCGCGCGCGGAGCCGATGCCCATCAGCGCGGAGCCCGCGCCGGACATGACGCTCTTGACGTCGGCGAAGTCCAGGTTGATCAGGCCCGGCGTGGTGATCAGGTCGGTGATGCCCTGGACACCGGAGAGCAGCACCTCGTCGGCGGAGCGGAACGCGTCCATCAGGGACACGCCGATGTCGCCGAGCTGCAGCAGCCGGTCGTTCGGGATCACGATCAGCGTGTCGCATTCGTTGCGCAGCTGCTGGATGCCGTCCTCGGCCTGCTTGCCGCGGCGTTTGCCCTCGAAGGTGAACGGGCGGGTCACCACGCCGATCGTGAGCGCGCCGAGCTTGCGGGCGATCTGCGCGACGACCGGCGCGCCGCCGGTGCCGGTGCCGCCGCCCTCGCCCGCGGTCACGAACACCATGTCGGCGCCCTTGATGACCTCTTCGATTTCCTCGCGGTGGTCCTCGGCCGCCTTCTGCCCCACCTCGGGGGCGGCTCCGGCGCCGAGTCCGCGGGTGAGTTCCCGGCCGATGTCGAGCTTGACGTCGGCGTCGGACATGAGCAGTGCCTGGGCATCGGTGTTCACCGCGATGAACTCGACACCCTTGAGGCCGACCTCGATCATCCGGTTCACGGCGTTCACGCCGCCGCCGCCGATGCCGACGACCTTGATCACCGCAAGGTAGTTGTGCGGGGGCGTCATCGGGTCCGCCTTCCTGATCGTGATGTGCACATGCCGCCCGCCGGGGCCGGAAACCCTCAACCTCAACCCGAGAGTGAGAGTTATGTCAACCACCGGCGTCAAGGCAGGACGGTAGGCGCCGCGCAAGCTCTAATCCAGTAGCCACGCCGTGAGCGGCAAAGGTGTTTTGCCACAACGCGAAGCCGTGCGCAAGGCCGGAACCCGCCGCGAAGCCCGGCGCGAGGTCTGCTATGCGGGCACCGAAGCGACCAGCACGACGTCGCTCGACGGCTTTCCCGACGGGGAACCCCCGGCCTGCTCCACACTGATCGCGAACTGCTCCGCACCAGCCAAACCGTCCGCCACCACCAGCGAACCCGACGGTCCGCCAGGCAGCAATCCGGCCGGGCGCGGCGCGAGATCCGGGCCCATCAGCCAGGCCTCGTACACCTTCCCGGACTGGACCGGCGGCAGCCCGGACTGCATGAACATCACGCGGTCCAGCTTCCGCGAAATCACCACCGTGCCGCCGCCCCCGCGCGGAGACACGACGTGCTCAGTCCGGGCGTCGGGCGCGGTGAGCAACTCGGCCACCGGCCGGTAGCGGTCGCGCGCGGTGTCCAATTCGGACTGTGCGCTGGTGAGCTGGCTGCTGGTGTGCAGCGCGATCCCGCCGAACACGCCGGCCAGGGCGAGCCCGACGACGGCGGCCGCGGCGGCGATCAGCATCGGCCAGCGGCGCGGGCCGCGCGGGCGCGGTTCGGCGGACTCGGTCCGCGGCGGCAACTGGCGGGTCGTGCGCATGTCCGCCAGCACCCGGTCCTTCAGCCCGGACGGCGGCTGCTCGTCCATCGCCGCGCCGAGCCGGGCCGCGGTCTCGCGCAGTTCCCGCACTTCTTGCGCGCACGAGTCGCACTGGTCGAGATGACGGCGGAACTGCGCCCGCTCGACCTCCGACAGCGCGTCGAGCGCGTACGCGCCGGCCAACGTGTGCATGTCCGGACTGCTCACGCCGTCACCCCCAGGCAGTCGCGCAGCCGGATCAGCCCGTCGCGCAGTCTGGTCTTGACCGTCCCCTGCGGCGTGTCCAGCACGTCGGCGACCTCGCGATAGGTGTAGCCCTGGTAGTAGGCCAGGAGGACGGATTCCCGCTGCAATTCGGTCAGCGTCTTCAGGCAGCGCCGCACCTGCGAGCGTTCCAGCCGGGTCGCGACGGATTCGGCGACCTCGTCGAACGGACGCCCGCGCGCGGCCTCGAAGGTCGCTTTCCGCTCGCGTTCGGTGCTCGCCCGCGCGGACCGCACCCGGTCGACCGCGCGCCGGTGCGCGAGGGTCATCGCCCAGTTCAGGACGCTGCCCTTCGCCGACGAGTAGCGCGTGGCGGTCTTCCACAGCTCCACGAGCACCTCCTGCGTGACCTCCTCGGACTGCGCGGGGTCCCGCACGATGCGGCGGACGAGCCCGTAGACCGGACCGGCGAGCTGATCGTAAAGCCGCTCGAAGGCGCGTTCGTCCCCCTTCGCGACCAGCGCCATCAGGTCCTCGGCGCTCGTCGACGACGACACCGCCGAGAGCCGGTCGGCCGGGCGTGCGCTCTCATCCATGGAGGGCTCCTGCCGTGTTCTGTCCGGTCCGGGCGACGAGCGGGGCTTTCCGCCGCCACAGCGCGAGCCCGTGGCGGCGGATCAGCGCGGCGACGCGCTGCGGTTGCAGCGGCCGGCCCAGCAGGAAGCGCGCGAACGTGCGGATCCCGGCCGGACGGCGGACTCCTCGCAGCGTAGCCGTCAGCGCGGCGTCGCCGTCGCGGTGCAGGACGACGGTCAACGCCAGCAGCGCGTCCGGGCGCGGCAGATGCATCCGGTACTCCCCCGCCATCTCCTGGAACGGCGACACGTAGAACTCCTTGTCCGCCCGAAGGTCTTCCCCCGGCCGGAGCAGGTAGGCGTGGCGGCCGCCGTAGGTGTTGTGCACCTCGGCGACCACGCAGGCGAGTGCGCCGTCCGGCGTGTGGCACCAATAGACGGTGATCGGATTGAACACGTACCCGAGAACGCGCGCTGACGCGAGCATCGTCACCGGCCCGCCGCGCAAGTCCACTCCGCGGTGCGCGAGCCAAGAGTCCAGTTTGGACCGGATGTCGCCGGGCTCGTCGCGGTCGAAGTGGTCGCGGCCGTCGAAGCGGGCGAACGGCCGGAGCCACCACGGCAGTCGCGGCAGCTGGTCGAGGTCGGCCAGCCACAGGTACATCCGGTGCGCGAAGGAGTACGGCGGATCGGCCCGGCGGACGTGCGCGACGGTGGCGTCGTAGAGGGCGGTCACCAGGTCACCCCGAAACTGGCCGCGGCGCGGACGCCGGAGGAACAGCCGTCCTCGTGGAATCCCCAGCCTTGATAAGCACCGGCGTACGCGATGACGCCGTCGTTCAATTCCGCCAGACGCCTTTGCGCGGCAACGGATTCCGGCGTGTAGATCGGATGCTCGTAGGACATTTTCGCGACCACTGCCGCGGAATCGAGACCCGCGCTCGGATTGAGGGTGACGGCGTAGGTCGTCGCTTCTTCGAGTCCCATCAAGCGATTCAGGTCGTAAGTGACTTGAACGGCGTGCAGATCGGCACCGCAGCCAGGCGTCCGGTAATTCCACGAGGACCGGGCGGCGGACACCGTCGGCAGCACGGCGGGATCGGTGTGCAGCCAGGCTTCATTGCGCGAGTACCGGAAGGCGCCAAGCAATTCCTGTTCCGCCGCAGTGGGATTCGCCAACAGCCGCAACGCCTGATCGGCATGCGTCGCGACCACCACCCGGTCGACCCGGTGCACGGTATCGGCATCGTCGCGCACCTCGACGCCGCGCGCGGTCCGCTGCACCGCGCGGACCGGAGTGGACAAATGCACGGCAGTCAGCTGCTTGGCCGCCCGCTCGACATACTCCCGCGAACCGCCGACGACCGTCCGCCACGCCGGCGAATTCCGCACGGTGAGCATTCCGTGGTTGCGCAGGAATTCGAACAGATACCGCGCCGGATACTGCATGGTGTCCCTGCGATCGGCGGACCACACCGTCGAAACGAGCGGCAGCACGAAATGGTCCACGAAATACCGCGAATACCCGCCGATCGCCAGGAACGCTCCGAGCGGAACGTCGCCCGCGTCGGCGCGGGACAGCAGCCGCGCGGCGTGCCGGTGGAACCGCTTCACCTCGGCCAGCATGAGCAGGTAGCGCGTGGACGCGGCGTTGCTCCGTTGCGCGAACAACCCGCGCAGGCCCTTCGCCCCGGCGTACTGCAGACCGCAGCCGTCGCAGCGGATGCTCATCGACATCTCGGTCTCGCGGGTGCGGACGCCAAGCTCGCCGAACAGCCTCAGCAGCGTCGGGTAGGTGCGCTCGTTGTGGACGAGGAACCCGGTATCGACGGCGACCGTCCCGCCGTGCGCGCTCGGCACGTCGTGGGTGTGGGCGTGTCCGCCGAGCCGGTCGTCGGCCTCGAACAGCAGAACCTCGTGGCGGCGCTGCAGCAGGTACGCGGCGGTGAGGCCGGCGACCCCGCTGCCGATGACAGCGATGCGTTGTCCCGTGGTGTGGTGCACGGAAGGCATTCGGCGCGCTCGACAGCTTGGATTGGTACCAATCCGCGCGAGTGTCGGCTCCGAAGCCCTGGTATGCCGAAATCCGCAGCTCACCGACTGGCCGACTTCGCCGAACGCATCCTCGGCGGTCCGCTGCCGGTGGCCGTCCGCACCTGGGACGGCCACCAAGCCGGGCCAGCCGGCCCCACCGTCGTCCTGAACAACCGCCGCGCTCTGCGCTGGCTGCTGTACTCCCCCGGCGAGCTGGGCCTGGCGCGGGCTTATGTCTCCGGCGACCTGGACGTGGAGGGTGATCTCACCGAGGGCTTCCGCCGGGCCTGGGCTTACCGGCCGCAGCTGTCCGCACGCGACTTCGGCGAGGCAGTCCGCTTAGCCGCCCGGCTCGGCGTCTTCGGCCTGCCGCCGAAGCCGCCTGCCGAGGAAGCCCGGCTGCGCGGAAAGCTGCACACCCTCGGCCGCGACCGGTCGGCGATCTCGCATCACTACGACCTGTCGAACGCCTTCTACCAGCTGCTGATGGACGATTCGATGGCGTACTCCTCGGGTTACTGGTCCGAGTCCGCCGATCTCGCCCGCGCCCAGCACGACAAACTCGAACTGATCTGCCGGAAACTCGGCCTGCGCCCAGGCATGCGCCTTCTCGACGTCGGCTGCGGCTGGGGTTCGCTGCTCGTGCACGCGGCGAAGCATCACGGCGTCGAGGCCGTCGGCGTCACGATCTCGGCCGAGCAGGTGCAACACGTCAAAACCCGCCTGGCGCAGCACGATCTGGACGACCGCGTCGAGGTCCGCAGACAGGACTACCGCGAACTCGCCGGCGATTCCTTCGACGCCATAGCCTCGATCGAGATGGGCGAACACGTCGGCGAAGAGAACTACCCGGCCTATACCGCCACGTTGTTCCGCATGCTCAACCCCACCGGACGACTGCTGCTGCAGCAAATGTCCCGCGGCGCCGTCGCACCCGGCGGCGGCGCGTTCATCGAGCGCTACATCGCCCCCGACATGACCATGCGTCCGCTGAGCCGCACCCTCGGCCACCTCGAAACCGCAGGCTTCGAAATCCGCGACGTGCACGCGTTGCGCGAGCACTACGTCCCAACGGTCCGGGCCTGGGCAGACACCCTGGAACAACACTGGGACGAAGCCGTCGCACTGATCGGCGAGGCAGGCGCCCGAGTCTGGCGGCTGTACCTGGCCGGCGGCGCACTCGCCTTCGAGGAAAACCGCATGGGCGTGGACCAGATCCTGGCTGTGCGTCCCGATGAGAACGGCCGCGCCGCAATGCCGTGGACAAGGGAGTGGGCATGATCGCGCTGCTCGGCCTCACCGCCGGAGTCACCCTGGCCGCAGTGACCCTGACCTTCGGCATTGCCCGCCTGCGCCACCGCTACGACACCATCGACACCTTCTGGGGCTTGGGTTTCGCCCTCGTAGCCGTGGTCTCGTTCCCCCTCGGCACCGGCCCGCTCGCCCTGCGCCTGACGACCGCCGCGCTCACCGTCGTCTGGGGCGTCCGCCTGGCCGTCCACCTGCATCTGCGCAACCGCGGCAAGCCGGAAGACCCGCGCTACCAGCAGATTGTCGAACGCGCAGGCCAGAACCCGGGCGTCCGGATCTTCGTGCGGACCTACCTGATGCAAGCCGTGGTCCTGTGGTTCGTCTCGCTGCCGGTGCAATTCGCCATGTCCGGCACGGGTTTCGGAGTCACCGCCTGGCTGGGCGTGGCGGTCTGGCTGCTCGGCTTCGCCTTCGAAACCATCGGCGACGAACAACTCCGCCGCTTCCGCGCCAACCCAGCGAACCAAGGCGAGGTCCTGGACACCGGCCTCTGGCGCTACACCCGACACCCGAACTACTTCGGCGACGCCTGCGTCTGGTGGGGCCTCTACCTGCTGGCCTGCTCGACGTGGCCCGGTGCCGCGACAGTGCTTTCCCCGGTCGCGATGACCTTCACCCTGGCCCGCGGCACCGGCAAGCCCATGCTGGAGAAAGGCATGCGGCACACCCGTCCCGGCTACGCCGACTACATCGCCCGCACCAGCGGTTTTCTCCCGCTGCCCCCGAAAAAACTCACTCCCCGATGAGCCCCCGCAACAACTCGAGATGCCGCGAGGTCTCCTTCACCAAGTACTCGACCACCGTCGCCACCGTCACCAACTGATCGCCCGCGAACCCCACCGGATCCTCCAGCGACCGATCCGCGAGGGCCTCACGGCACAACTCGACATTGTCCTGATAAGCACTGCGCAACTCGTCGACCGGCAGGTCGAGCCCAACCGAGAACGCAGCTTCGCGCCCTGCCTCCAGCTGCTCGGCCCAGCGCTCCGGCCGCCCGGTGACAACGACGTCGTACATGGTGTTCTCCACCAACGCGAGATGCCACAAAATCCCGGCGGCGGTCATCAACTCGCCGGGCCAGCGAGCCTGCTCGTCGGTGAGCACGGAGCACTTCCACGCCACGGTCGCGCGCAGCAGTTCGAGGTCGTCGACCAGCTGCGCGCGATCGAGGCTCACTCCCCCGTGAGACCGTCGGTCAGCTCGCGCAGAAGGTCCAAGTGCCCGAGATGGCGCGCGGTCTCCTCGATCATGTGCGTGACAACCCACCGCACCGTGAGCGGTTTGTCCCCTTTGAACAGCACCGTGTCCTCGAACCCCCGAGCCGCGACCACCGCCCGGCACTTCTCGACCTCGGCCTCGTAATCAGCGAGCAGCTGCGTCATCGGCAGCTCCAACGCGACCCGGAACTCAGCGTCCCGGTCGATCTCGAGCCGATCCGCCCACTCGTCCGGCTGCCCGTCCAGCACGACGCGGAACCAGTAGTTCTCGACGAGCGTGAGGTGGCACAACAACCCGGCGATGGTGGTCAGCTCACTGGGCAAGTGCTTCCGGCGAGCCTGCTCGTCGGTGAGCCCGGAGCATTTCCACACCACGCTGGCCCGCAAGAAGTCGAGAAACCCGGTGAGCTGAGTGCGCTCGTCCCCCGCCATCGGCGGGTCAGGACGTTCAGGAGCATTGGTCACCCCAGAATTCTGCCGCACGAGGCCACCCGTTTTCGTGAATTACCTTGCGCACAATGTAATTGCGCACTACCTTCATGGGCGTACGCATTCCCGACCGCATTCAAGGAGACAGCGATGCCCAGCCGCGACGCGACCACCCACTGGACCGGCGGACTGCAGAAAGGCAAGGGCGAGGTCACCCTCGACTCGTCGAACCTGGGCACCTACGAGGTGTCCTTCCCGACCCGGTCCGGCAATCCGGACGGGCACACCAGCCCCGAGGAACTCATCGCCGCCGCCCACTCGAGCTGCCTGGCGATGAACCTCTCCGGCGTCCTGGAATCCCAGAACCTGGAAGCAGAATCGATCGACGTCTCCGCCGAGGTCACCCTGGGTCCCGCTGCCGGCGGCGGCTTCGAAATCAGCGGCATCGCCATCACCCTGCGCGCGAAACTGGCCGGCGTGACCGCCGAACAATTCGCCGAACTGGCCGAAACCGCCGAGAAGACGTGCCCGGTCTCCAAGGCCCTCTCCGGCACCACCATCTCTCTGGACGCCGCCCTGGCCTGACCTCGCGCGCCCGCCAGTTCCGTGAGGGGAACCTTCACGGACTCTGAGTCCCTCAGGGTTCCCCTCACGACCCGCGCGCCCGTTCCGGCGCCGTGAGGGGTTCCTTCACGGACTTAGATTCCCTCAAGGGGCCCTTCACGGACCCGCCCCCGCTGCCGCGACGCACCAACGCCGCATTCGACGCATCCCACCGCACCGACGCGGCATTCGGTGCGCCACACGCACCCAACGCCACATTCGGTGCATCCCCCACACCCAACGCCACATTGGGCCCCTACCCAGCCCCACCTCGCGAACCCCAACGCGACCATCCACTCAGCCGCGCGCACCCACTGCCCAACCGCAGCCAGTGCACCCGCCCAACCAGGCAGCCACACTCCCCCGCTCCCCGATACGAAGCCAAAAACGCGGCGCGGGGGTGTTTGTCAAGGCATCTTTCCCGCCTTGACAAACACCCCCGCGCCGTAGTCACAATCAAGCTTCGGGGTGCCCCACGCACCCACCGTGCGCAATGTCGCCGCCAGGCGACGAGCCGCCCCCCGAGAAATCAAGAAAACGCAGCGACATTCCCCTTGGCCCACTCAGCATAAGAAACCCCAGGCCGCCCCAGCAACTCCTCGACCACCCCAGTAGGCACCTGCGGATTAGCAGCAGTGAACTCGAACATCTCCAGCAACCAAGAAGCAATCTCCTCCGGATACCCAGCCGCACCCCACTCCGCGACCTGCTCCTCAGGAGTCAACTCCACAAACGGCACCGGCTTCCCCAACGCAACCCCGATAGCCGCAGTCATCTCCGCCAGAGAAACCCCCTCGGGCCCGCTCAACTCATAAGTCCGCCCCACATGCCCGCCAGTACTGAGCACATGAGCAGCCACCGCAGCAATATCCCCCAAATCAATAGGAGTCTGCGTAGCCGACGGATAAACGGACCGCACCTCCCCACGCTCCCGAATCGAAGCAGCCCACCCGAGCGAATTGATCATAAACGCCCCAGGCCGCAAAAACGTCCAATCAAACCCAGCAGCGGTCACCGCAGCCTCAACCGCGGCAAACCCATGCCCGCTAGAAGCCGGATGCGCATCCCCCACACTGGCCCCAGACAACGCAACCACCCGCCGAACCCCAGCCCCGGCAGCCAACTCGCAAAACCGGGAAACAGTCCGCGCATAAGGCGCCAAATAAACCGCCTCAACCCCGGTCAACGCAGCAGGCAGCGTCGAAGGCTTGGCCAGTGACCCGACCACCACCTCAACCCCGTCAGGCAACGCCGCTCGCTCCGGATCCACCGTCAACGCCCGCACCGGCACCCCGCGAGCCACCAGCTCGTCAACCACCAGCCGCCCGACGTTGCCAGTAGCACCCGTAACCAGAACCGTCATGCCCCCACCTTCTCGTATGGCGTACGAACCCGGCAAGCGTACGCCATACGAGAAATCAGGGCCACCGAACCCCGACAAGCGGCCGGGCCAACGGCCTAAGAGGTGATAGTCGGCAGCTCCGGCGCCGAAACGTCGTAGATCTTCCCCTGCTGCGTCAGCAACGCCGCCAGCACCTTCGCCTTGCGATCGGTGTTCTCCGCGTTCCCCCACCGCACAGTCTTGCCAGTGGACAGCGTGAACTCCACGCTCGCCGGAGTCTGCGCGCTCACCGTCGTGGTCTGCTTCAGCAACTGCTCCGGCAGCACCCCGAGCACAGCCGTAACCGCACGGGTGACCGGATCGTCCACCGAAACCTTCGGCAGCTTCAACTCCGGCAGCCCCGCCGGACGGGTCTTCACCGTCTTGAACACGACCCCGCCGCCGTCGACAAGATGCACCCCGTCGCCGCCGGGACCGCTGTCGAAGAACGCGATCGCGGTCCGCTCAGTCACCGCGATCTCGAGCGTCGTCGGCCACGACCGGGACACGTCGACCGTCGCGATCCCCGGCATCTGCGCCACGCGGTCGCGGATCCCGTCGACGTCCGCCCGCAGCATCGGCTGCCCGGACGGCACCGCGGCGGTCGCGCGGATCTGGTCCGCCGACACCGATTTCGCGCCCTGCACCTCGATCGTCTTCACCGAGAGCAGCGAGCTGAAGAACAGCAGATACCCCAGCGCCAGCAGGGTGACCACGGACAGCAGCGCCACCCAGCGGCGGCGGATCTCCTTGCCGCGGGTCGGCCGGGACTTCCGCGCGGACGACCGCGCCGAGCGGCTCGAGCGGCCCGAACGCGCGGCGGTCCGGGCGCGGGTGCGCTGGCGCTCCTCCTCGGTCCGCCGCCCCCGTCGTTCCCGGGCCAGGGCAGCACGCTGCTCCTCGCCCGCGCGAGGCGCGGGCGAGCGACGGCGCTGCTGCCGGGTCCCGGTCATGCTCGTCCGGCCCTCCGGTCCAGCTCGGCCAGGATCTCCGGGCCCAGCTGCGTCACGTCGCCCGCGCCCATGGTGATCGCGAGATCGCCCGGCCGCACGAGGTCCGCGACCAGGCCGGCGGCCACGTCGAAGGCGGGCTGGTAGTGCACCGGAACGGTCACCCGGTCGGCGATCAGCGCGCCGGTCACGCCCGGCACCGGCTCCTCGCGCGCGCCGAACACGTCGAGCACCACGACCTCGTCGGCCAGCGACAACGCCTCGGCGAACTCGGCCGCGAAGGTCTGCGTGCGCGAGAACAGGTGCGGCTGGAACACCACGACGACGCGTCCGCTGCCCGCCGCCGTGCGCACCGCGCGCAGCTGCGCGGCCACCTCGGTCGGATGGTGCGCGTAGTCGTCGTACACCCGCACGTCGCCCGCGCGGCCCTTGAACTCGAACCGGCGGCGCACCCCGCCGAACGCGGCGAGCCCGGCGGCCATGCCGTCCAGCGGCGCGCCGAGTTCGAGCCCGGCGAGCAGCGCGGCGACCGCGTTGAGCGCCATGTGCTCCCCCGGCACCGCGACCCGCAGGTCGTGTTCTTCGCCGTCCAGCGCGATCCGCACGACGCCGCCGTCCGGCGCGGGCGTGTAGTCGAGCACGCGCACGTCGCCCTCAGCGGAAGCGGCGCGGCCGTAACGGCGCACCCGCACTCCGGCCGCCGCGGCCTCGTCACCGAGGCGGGCCGCGCCCTCGTCGTCGGCGCACACGATCAGCAGGCCGCCCGGCTCGATCTGGCCGACGAAGTCGCTGAACACCTTCACGTACGCCTCGGCGGTGCCGTGGTGGTCGAGGTGATCGGGCTCGACGTTCGTCACCACCGCCACCGACGGCGAATAAGTGAGGAAGGACCCGTCGCTCTCGTCGGCTTCCGCGACGAACACGCCGCCCTCGCCGTGGTGCGCGTTGGCCCCGGATTCGTTGAGGTCGCCGCCGATCGCGAACGACGGGTCCATCCGGCAGTTCTGCAGCGCCACGGTGAGCATCGACGTGGTCGACGTCTTGCCGTGCGTTCCCGCGATGCACGCGACGCGGTGCCCGGCCATCAGCCCGGCCAGCGCCTGCGCGCGGTGCAGCACCGGGATGCCGCGTTCGCGGGCCGCGGCGAGCTCCGGGTTGGTCTCCTTGATCGCGGTCGACACCACGACGGCCGACGGCGGTTCGGCCAGCTCGCCGAGGTTTTCCGCGGTCTGGCCGACGAACAGGGTCGCGCCCTGCGCGCGCAGCGAAAGCAGCGCGCGCGACTCCTTGGCGTCCGACCCGGACACGGCAGCGCCGCGGGCGAGCAGGATCCGTGCGATGCCGGACATCCCGGCCCCGCCGATCCCGATCAGGTGCGCCCGGCGCAGCTGCGCGGGCAGTTCGGGCGTGTCAGGCACCGGCGGCCTCCAAAACGATGCGGGCGAGGGTCTCGTCGGCCTCGCGGTGGCCGAGCCCGACCGCGGCGGCGCTCATCGCGGCGACCCGGTCGGCGTCGGTCACCAGCGGGATCACCAGCTCGGCGACCTTTTCCGCGGTGAGGTCGGCGTCGGCGACCATGAGCGCCGCGCCGGCGTCCACCGCGGGCTGGGCGTTGACCGCCTGCTCGCCGTTGCCGTGCGGCAGCGGGACGAACACCGCGGGCAGCCCGACCGCGGACACCTCGGCCGCGGTCATCGCGCCGGACCGGCACACCACCGCGTCCGCCGCGGCGTAGGCCAGGTCCATCCGCTCCAGGTACGGCACCGGCACGTACGCCGGACGGCCGGGAAACTCTTGCACCGCAAGGGAATTCTTCGGCCCGTGCGCGTGCAGCACGCCGACGCCGGCCTCGGCGAAGTCCTTCGCCGCGCCGGAGATCGCGGAGTTGATCGACGCCGCGCCCTGCGAACCGCCGAACACCAGCAGCGTCGGCGCGTCCGGGTCCAGCTCGAAGAATTCGCGCGCCTCGGCGCGCAGCGCCGCCCGGTCCAGCGTCGTGATCGAGCGGCGCAGCGGGATGCCGACCACCTCGGCCTTCGGCAACGGCGTGCCCGGCACCGCGACCGCGACGCGGGACGCGAACCGGGCGCCGACCTTGTTGGCCAGCCCGGCCGACTTGTTCGCCTCGTGCACGACGATCGGCGTGCGGCCGCGCGCGGCGAGGTACGCCGGCAGCGCGACGTAGCCGCCGAAGCCGACCACGACGTCCGCGTGCACCCGGTCCAGCACCTCGCGGGTGCGGCGGACCGAATCGCGCACCTTCAGCGGCAGCCGGAGCAGCTCCGGCGTCGGCTTGCGCGGCATCGGGACCGGCGGGATCAGCTCCAGCGGGTACCCGCGCGCGGGCACGAGCTTGTTCTCCAGGCCGCGTTCCGTGCCGAGAGCGACCACTTCGGCGTCCGGGCGCAGCCGCTTCACGGCGTCCGCCAGCGCGAGCGCGGGTTCGATGTGCCCGGCGGTGCCCCCGCCTGCGACCACGACGACCGGCGCCCGGCCTGCCGCCGAACGCTCGGTTCCCTTGACGGGCTTGCTCACCAATGACCTCTCCGGTTCGCGGTGCTCCGGGCACCGCGGTTCGCTGTAGTCCGCCGCGCCGACCGGCGGCGTTCCTGTGCCGGGGCGGGCCGGGCCGCACGCGGCGCCGGCCGGGCCGCCTTCGTCCCGTTCCCCGCGGCGCGCGTTCCCTTGCGGGTGGACGGCGGGCGGTACGGATCGGGCGCGGGCAGCCGCAGCAGGCGTCCGAATTTACCCGGCCCGTGCGAGCGCAGTGCGGCCACCGCCTCGGGTTCGTGCCGCGCGGCGTTGGCCAGCACGCCCATGATGAGCATGGTGATCACGAGCGACGTGCCGCCGTAGGAGATCAGCGGCAGCGTGACGCCGGTGACCGGCAGCAGCCCGACCACGTAGCCGATGTTGATGGCCGCCTGCGCGACGAGGAACACCGTCAGCGTGCCCGCGACGATCCGGATCCACGGGTCGATGTTGCGGGTGGCGATGCGCAGGCCGACCACGGCGACGCCGGCGAACAGCGCCAGCACCACCGCGCAGCCCACGAAGCCCAGTTCCTCGCCGATCAGCGCGAAGATGAAGTCGTTCTGCACGTTCGGCAGGTAGCCCCAGTTCGACGCGCCCTGCCCGAGCCCCTTGCCGAACAGCCCGCCGTCGGCGAGCGCCAGCTTGGCCTGGTTCGCCTGGAACCCCTCGGCCGAGGTGTCCGCGTCCGGCGACAGGAACGACATCACCCTGGCGAGCCGGTAGGGCGCGATGATCGCCAGCACCAGCACGCCGCTCAGGCCGCCGGCCAGGATCACCCCGAAAAGCCGTTTCGGCGCGCCGGCGAACCACAGCAGGCCGAGCAGCACCACCGCGAGCGTGATCGTGCCGCCGAGGTCGGGCTGCATCATCACCAGCGCGAACATCAGCAGCGCCACCGGCACCACCGGGACCAGCAGGTGCCGCCACTGATGCAGCTTGCTGTACTTGATCACCAGGATGTGCGCGCCCCAGAACGCCAGCGCCACCTTCGCCGCCTCGACCGGCTGGAAGGTGAACACGCCGAGCTTGAACCAGCCCTGCGAGCCGTTCACGGTCGACCCGAGCGGCGTCAGCACCAGCAGCAGGAGCCCGAGGCAGATCACCGTCATCGTCGCCGACATCCGGCGGATCCGCTCGAGCCGGACCCGCAGGCCCACCCAGAACACGATCCCGCCGAGCGCGACGAACATCAGATGCCGGAAGAACAGCGCGTACACGCCGCTGCCGGTCTTCGGGTTGTACGAGGCGACCGACGACGCGGACAGCACCATCACCGCGCCGATCACGGTGAGGATGCCGGTGAGCGCGAGGACCAGGTGGAACGACGCCAGCGGCCGGGAAAGCCAGGCGGTCAGCCCGGTGCGGAGCGCGACGAACGGGCTTTCCTTGCGGACGCGCCGCGGCCGGGGCTTGTCTCCGTCAACGACTGTCATCCGCCGCCCCCGCCGCGCCGTCGGCCAGCGCACGCACCGCGGCTTCGAACGCGTCGCCGCGCGCTCCGTAGCCGCGGAACATGTCCAGCGAGGCGGCGGCGGGCGCGAGGAGCACCACGTCACCAGGACGAGCCAGGGCGCTGGCCGCATTCACCGCCGCAGTCATGGGCTCATCGTCACCCGGAAGGAGGCGGTTGCACGGGACATCCGGCGCGTGTCGCGAGAGAGCGGCTTCGATCACGGGGGAATCGGCGCCCAGCAGGACAGCCGCGCGCAGCCGTCCGCCGACCGCGGCGACGAGTTCGTCCACCGACGCGCCTTTGAGCTGCCCGCCGGCGATCCAGACCACGCTTTCGTGCGCCAGCAGCGAGCCGAGCGCGGCGTGCGGGTTGGTGGCCTTCGAGTCGTTGATGTACCGGACGCCGCCGACCTCGGCGACCTCCACCGCGCGATGCGGGGCGGGCTCGTACGCGCGCAGTCCCTTCCGCACCGCCGCGAGCGGCACTCCGTGCGCACGGGCCAGCGCGGCCGCGGCGAGCGCGTTCGCGAGGTTGTGCGGTCCGGCGGGGCGGACGTCGGCGATCTCGGCCAGTTCCTCGGCGCTCGTCTCCGGGTCGGCCCCGAAAGCGCGGTCCACCAGCAGGTCTTCGACCAGGCCCAGCTCTCCGGCGCGCGGGGTGTCGAGCACGAACCCGATCCGTCGCGCGTCGTCGGGCGCGTGCTCCTCCGCGATCCGCGTGGACCACGGGTCGTCGACGTTGTGCACGACAGCTCGGGAACGGTGGTGCGCCCGGCCTTTCGCCGCCGCGTACTCCTCCATCGAGCCGTGCCAGTCGAGATGGTCTTCGGCGAGGTTCAGCACCACCGAGGCGTCCGGCGCGATCGTGGACGACCAGTGCAGCTGGAAGCTCGACAGCTCGACGGCCAGCACCTGGTGCCCGCCGCGCACCGCGTCCAGCACCGGGTAGCCGACATTGCCGCAGGCCACCGCGTCCGCGCCGGCCGCGCGCAGGATCGATTCCAGCATCCCGACCGTGGTCGTCTTGCCGTTGGTCCCGGTGATCACCAGCCACGCGGGCGGATGCTCGCGCAGCTGCCCGATCCGCCAGGCCAGCTCGACGTCGCCGATCACCTCGATGCCCGCCTCTGCCGCCGCGACCAGCAGCGGAGACGTCGGCCGCCAGCCGGGGCTGGTCACCACGAGCGCGGTGTCCGCCGGGGGTTCGGTCAGGCCGGGCACCAGCTCGGCGTCCAGGTCGTCCAGTTCGGCGAGCCGCTCGGCGTTGCCGTCGGTGACCGTGACCCGCGCGCCCAGCTCGCGCAGCACGGGAACGACCGATTTCCCGGTGACCCCCGCGCCCGCGACCAGAACGTGTTTGCCGTCAAGCTGCAAGGCTCAGCCTCCGAAGTTGAGCTGCTCGCTGTAGAACAGCCCGAGCCCGAACATGCAGCAGATCGCCGAGAGCAGCCAGAACCGGATGATCACCGTGGTTTCGGCCCACCCGGCCAGCTCGAAGTGGTGGTGGAACGGCGCCATCCGGAACAGCCGCCGCCGCGTCGTGCGGAAGACCGCGATCTGCGTGACCACCGAGATCATCTCGACCATGAAGAGGCCGCCGATGACGATGGCGAGCAGTTCGGTGCGGGTGGTCATGGACAGCCCGGCGACGAGGCCGCCGAGGGCGAGCGAACCGGTGTCGCCCATGAAGATCTTCGCCGGAGCGGCGTTCCACCAGAGGAACCCGACGCAGGCCCCGGTGGCCGCCGCCGCCACGACGGCGAGGTCGAGCGGGTCGCGCACGTCGTAGCAGGCCGGGAGCGGCTGCGTCGAGCAGGAGAGCCGGGCCTGCCAGAACGAGATGACCACGTACGTCGCGAGCACCATCGCCGCCGCGCCGCCGGCCAGGCCGTCGAGGCCGTCGGTGAAGTTCACCGCGTTCGACCAGCCGGAGATGACGATGTAGCAGAAGATCACGAACACGACCGACGGGAACGTGATGAGCGCCAGGTCCCGGACGTAGGACAGGCTCTGCGACGCGGGCGTGAGCCCTTGGGCGTCCTTGAACTGCAGCGACAGCACCGCGAACAGGATGGTGATCACGAGCTGGCCGACCAGCTTCGCGGTCTTGTTCAGCCCGAGGTTGCGCTGCTTGCGGATCTTGATGAAGTCGTCGAGGAAACCGACCACGCCGAGTCCGACCGCGAGCATCAGCACGAGCAGGCCGGACGCCGAGGGGGCCGCCGCGCGCGAGTTGCCGATCCAGGTGATCAGGTGCGCGACGAAGTAGCCGACGACCATCGCGGTGATGATCGCGACGCCGCCCATGGTCGGCGTGCCGCGCTTCGACTTGTGCCCCTGCGGGCCTTCCTCGCGGATCTCCTGGCCGAAGCCCTGCCGCGAGAAAACCCGGATGAGGTAGGGCGTGAGCAGGATCGAGACCAGCAGACCCGCCGCGGCCGCGATCATGATGTTGATCACGCGTGACCACCGTTCGAGCGTTCAGAGTTCAACGTGGAGGGGGAATTCCCGGGATCGGCCAGCAGCGCTTCGGCCACCCGCCAGAGACCGGCGGCCTTGGACGCCTTGACCAGCACCACGTCCCCGGGACGGAGCTGATCATGCAGTACGGCGACGGCGGCCTCGACATCGGGTACCAGCACCGACTCCTCGCCCCAGGAGCCCTCCTGGAACGCGCCCTGGTGCATGGCGGCCGCTTCCTGGCCGACCACGACGAGCTTCTCGATGTTCAGCCGGACCACGAGCCGCCCGATCGAATCGTGCGCGGTCACCGAGTCCTCGCCCAGCTCGCCCATCACGCCGAGCACCGCCCAGGCGCGGCGGCCGGAGCGGCTCATCGAGGCCAGCGCCTTCAGCCCGGCCCGGACCGATTCCGGGTTGGCGTTGTACGAGTCGTTGAGGATCGTGACGCCGTCCGCGCGGGTCGTGACGTCCATCCGGCGCTCCGAGCGCCGCTGCAGGGACGACAGCCGCCGCGCGATCTCCTCGGTGGTCGCGCCCAGCTCGCGCGCGATGGCGGCGGCCGAGAGCGCATTGCCGACGTGGTGCTCGCCGTGCAGCGGCAGCGTGACCGGGGCCTCGCCCTCGGGCGTGATCAACCGGAAGGACGCGCGGGCCTCGTCGTCGACCGTGATGTCGGCGGCCCGGACCTGCGCCCCGGCCGACTCCCCCACGCCCACGACGCGGGCCTTCGTACGGCTCGCCATGGCGGCGACCAGCGGATCGTCGAAGTTCAGCACCGCGAGACCGTCTTCGGGCAGCGCCTCGACCAGCTCGCCCTTGGCCTTCGCGATGCCTTCGCGCGAGCCGAACTCGCCGACGTGCGCGCTGCCGACGTTCAGCACCGCACCGATCCGAGGCGGCGTGGTCACCGCCGCCTCGGCGATGTGCCCGACCCCGCGCGCGGACATCTCCAGCACGAGGAACTTGGTCGACGCGTCGGCCCGCAGCGCGGTCCACGGGTGGCCCAGCTCGCTGTTGAACGACCCGGGCGGCGCGACCGTCGGGCCCATCGGCTCGATCAGCTGCGCGATGACGTCCTTGGTCGAGGTCTTGCCGGACGAACCGGTGACGCCGATGACGGTCAGCCCGCCCGCCGCCAGCCGGTCGACGACGTGCCGGGCGAGCTTGGCCAGCGCGGCCAGCACAGCGGCCCCGGAGCCGTCGGTGTCGCCGGTCAGCGCGACCGACCCGGCGTTGCCCTGTCCCGGCGGCAGCGGCGGCACGACGATCGCCGGAGCGTCGACCTCCCGCGCGGCCAGCACGCCGACCGCGCCGGACTCGACCGCCTTCGCGGCGAAATCGTGTCCGTCGACGCGTTCGCCGGGCAGGGCGATGAACAGCCCGCCCGGGCCGAGCTGGCGGGTGTCGAATTCGACGCTGCCGGTCACGACAGCGGATCCGTCGGTGCGGTGCAGCCTGCCGCCGACGACGTCGGCGATCTCGGCCAGGCTCAGCTCGATCACGCGGTCACCTCGAGACGCTTGCGGATGGCGGCCTCCAGCTCGTCCCGGTCGGAGAACGGGTGCACCACACCCTGGGCCTCCTGGCCGGTCTCGTGGCCCTTGCCTGCGATCAGGACGATGTCTCCCGCCCGGGCGAGCGACACCGCGGACGCGATCGCCTCGCGCCGGTCGCCGATCTCCACGACTTCGCCGCCCGCCGCCGGCCCGACCGCGCGGGCCCCGGCCATCATCGCGGCGCGGATCGCGGCCGGGTCCTCCGAACGCGGGTTGTCGTCGGTGACGATGAGGAGATCGCTGCGGCGCACCGCGGCCTCGCCCATCATCGGGCGCTTCGCGGTGTCGCGGTCGCCGCCGCAGCCGAGCACGGTGATGATCCGGCCGTCGGTGCGGGCGCGCAGGGCGTCGAGGCCCTGTGCGACCGCGGCCGGTTTGTGCGCGTAGTCGACCACCGCGGTGAAGTCCTGGCCGAGGTAGACCCGCTCCATCCGGCCGGGCACCTCCACCGAGGCGAGCCCGGCGACGATGTCGTCGGCGTCGATGCCCGCGCTGTCCAGGATCGCCGCGGCGAGCACCGCGTTGGCGACGTTGAACGTGCCCGGCAGCGGGATCTTCGCCGCGCGGCTGAGCCCGTCCGGCCCGAGCAGCGTGAAGGTCTGCTCGCCGGCCGGGGTCGCCTCGATGTCGGCGGCCCGCCACAGCGCGTCGGCCCCGGCCTCGATCGACACGGTCACCGTCTGCGGAGTGAGCAGCGCCTGCCCCCACGCGCTGTCGACCACGACGACCTCGGTGGTCGAGCGGCCGTCGAACAGCAGGGACTTGGCGGCGAAGTACTCCTCCATGTCCTTGTGGAAGTCGAGGTGGTCCTGCGACAGGTTGGTGAACGCGCCGACCGCGAACCGGGTGCCGTTGACCCGGCCGAGCGCCAGCGCGTGGCTGGACACCTCCATCGGCACGTGCGTGACGCCGCGCTCCAGCATCACCGCGAGCAGCGCCTGCAGGTCCGGGGCCTCCGGCGTGGTGAACCCGCTGGCCAGGCGCTCGCCGGCGATCCGGGTCTCGACCGTGCCGATCAGGCCGGTGGTGCGCCCGGCGGCGCGCAGGCCCGCGTCGACCAGGTAGGAGGTGGTGGTCTTGCCGGAAGTGCCGGTGACGCCGAGGACCGACAGGTGCAGCGACGGCTCGCCGTAGATCCACGCGGCGATCTCGCCGAGCGCGGCGCGCGGGTCCGGGTGCACGAGGACCGGCACCGGCGCGTCGCGCAGCGCGGGCCGCTCGGCCCCGCTCGGGTCAGTCAGGACGGCCGCGGCTCCGGCGGCGAGCGCCTGCTCGCTGAAGTCGGCGCCATGCGCGCGGGCTCCGGGAAGGCCGGCGAACAGGTCTCCGGGCAGCACATGCTGCGCACGCAGCGTGGCGCCGGTGACGGTGAGGTCGGCGGCCTCGGGACGGTCGGCGATGAGCCGGGCTCCCGCACGGGCGAGCAGAGTGGCCAGCGGGACCGGGTCGATCCGGGCCGGCCGGGGCGGCGCGGCGGCTGCCTTGGCCGGGCTGTCCGGCAGCGAGGCGGCAGCGGGCCCGCTTCGGGGCTGGGACGAGGACACGGACACGCCGGAGAGGTTACCGAGGCCGGATCCGGGTGACCCAACGCGGTACGGCGAACGCGCGGGCGCGTCGCGAGTGTGCTAGGCGAGGCGGTCAAGATCGTTGCGGCGCAACCCTTTCCCCAGTGCCACACCGGCCCGTGTGGACGATCGCCCAGCCCCGCCCCAATGTGGCATTGGGTGCGTCCCACGCACCCAATGTGGCGTTCGGTGCGTTGAGCGCACCCAATGCCACATTGGGGGTCTTGCCAGCACCCGCCTCGCGGCTCTCGCCATTCCCGCGGAAGTCCGTGAAGGGCCCCTTGAGGGAATCAGATTCCCTCAAGGGGCCCTTCACGGACGTTCACCGTCTCGGGCGGGAAGGCTCGGCCCGGAGGTCAGCCGACGACGAGCGGAACCACCGGCGACGGCCCGTCCGACAGCGGGATCTGGTACCGCTGCGACAGGTACGACGCGATCGTGTGGAACAGCGGCCCGGCGGAATGCCCGGCGGGCGTGCTGTCCGGCGCGTCCAGCCGGATGCCCACGACGAACCGCGGGTGGTCGGCGGGCAGGATGCCGGCGAAGGTGATGTTCGCCAGGCTCGAGCTGTACGCCTTGGTGCGCGGGTCGATCTGCTGGCCGGTGCCCGTCTTGCCGGAGATCTGATACCCCTCCAGCCCGGCCGACGGCGCGGTGCCCGCGTTCGGGCTCTTGGCGTTCTGCACCACCGAACGCAGCATGTCCCGCACTGTCTTCGCGGTCTCCGGGCTCACCACGCGCTCGGTCTTCGGCGGCGCTTCCGGCGTCACCGTGCCGTCCGGGTTCTTCTTCGCCTTCACGATCCGCGGTTCGACGCGCAGGCCGTCGTTCGCGATCGCCTGGTACATCCCGGCCATCTGCACCACGGTCATCGAAAGTCCCTGCCCGATCGGCAAGTTGCCGAACGTGGACGCCGACCAGTCCTTGCGCGGCGGCACGTATCCGGAGCTTTCGCCAGGCAGGCCGATGCCGGTCTTCTGCCCGATGCCGAACTTCTTCAGCAGTTCGAGGTACCGGTCCGGGCCGACCTGCTGCGCGAGTTCCAGCGTGCCGACGTTGGAGGACTTCGCGAACACGCCGGTGGTGGTGAACGTCTGCGTTCCGTGCACCCACGCGTCGTGCACCGTCCGGTCGGCGACCTTGATCGAACCCGGCACCTCGAGCGTCGAGGTGGGCGTGGCGATCTTGTCGTCGATCGCCGCGGTCGCGGTGACCACCTTGTTCACCGAACCCGGCTCGTACGGCGTGGTGATCGGGCGGTTGTTGAGCAGGTCGTCCTTGATCGTGGAGGGGTCGTTCGGGTTGAACGTGCTCGCGTCGGCCAGCGCGTACACCTCGGACGTCTTCGCGTCCATGATCACCGCCTGGCCGCCCTTGGCCCCCGCCTTCGCGACATAGTCGCTCAGCTGGCGCTGCAGCTCGAACTGCAGGTCGGAGTCTATGGTCAGCTCGAGGTCGGAACCCGGGACAGCGGCGTTGAGCACGTGCTCGGTGCCGGGCAGGTACAGGTTGTCGTTGCCGTTCTGGGTGTTCACGATCTCGCGGCCGGGCGTGCCCGCCAGGTCCGCGTCGCGCGATTTCTCCAGTCCGATCACGCCGTGCAAGTTGTGCTTCGACACGTCGGGGTCGTCCATCCGCCAATTCGACAGACCGACGATGTTCGACGCGAGCGTGTCGCCCGGGTACTCGCGCTTGGCCCGCTTCTCGACGCTGATCCACGCATACTTCTTGACGATCTGGTCGGCCACCGACGGCTCGACATTGTCGACGAGGTAGGTGAAGGACTGCTGTTTGTGCAGCAGTGCCAGCTGTTCTGCCTCAGTGGTGAGGTGCGGGACCTTCTGCGCGATCAGCTTCGCCGCGCCGGCGACCTCGGTTTCGAAGTTGCGGCCCTTGTCCGGGTACTTCTTCGCGTACTCGTCCATCGACTTGTGCAGCGCCCGCAGGTTCACCGACAGCGTGCGGGTTTCCACGCTGAACGCCAGCTTCGCGCCGTTGCGGTCCACAATGGACCCGCGCTGGGCCGGGATGTCGATGGTGAGCGTGCGCTGCCGTTCGGCCGCCGCCGACAGCGTGGGGGCCTCGAACCACTGCACCTGCACCAGTTTCGCGCCCGCCACGACCATCAGCACGACCAGCATGATGCGCACCGCCGAAAACCGGCTGCGCTGTCCGCCGTTGCCCCGCTTCGCGACAGCACGGCGGGTGCCCGCGGCGTAGGTCCTCCGCGCGCTGCCCGCCGCCCTGGAACGGCCGCCTCCCGCTGCCATCACTGTCCTCCCGCGGTACCTGCGGCAGTGCCCGGCAGGTCTCCTTCGATGCCGCCCTCCGCCGCCGGCGGAGCAGCGGGAGTCGACGGCGGCGCGGCCGAGTCCTGCTCGTCCGGCTGGGCCTTCTTCGGTTCGCCGACAATGGTCGTCTTGCCGTCCTTGCCGACCACGATGCGCGCCGGGTCGCCGCCGGGCACCATGCCCAGCTGCTTGGCCGCGGGCGCGAGAGACGCCGGGGACTGGGCCTTCGCGACTTCGCGCTCCAGCCGGTCCTTGGTCTCCATGAGAGAAGCGCTGTCCGTGCGCAGCTTTTCGAGCCGGTACGAATCGGCGATCGCCTGCGTGGTGAACCACAGCGTCGCGGCGACCCCGACCGCCAGCAGCCCCATCATCACGAGCACGAAGGACGCGCGCGACCGCGGCCAGCGCAGCTTGAGCCGCGTGCCCACAGTCTTCGCCACGACGGTTTCCGGTTCGGCGGCAGGCCTTTTCGGCGCACGCTGGCGCAACAGGTCGGCCCGCTGCGCCCGCCGGGCGTACGCGCGCTCGGCGGCTGTCGTGCGCCGCCGCCCCGGGGCTTCCGTCTCGGTGACGGTGTTCCGCGGTGCCCGCTCCGCAGCGGTCGACGACGAGCGGCGGGACTTCGTAGGTGCGGTCATCGCGGCTCTCCGATCCGTTGTGCTGCGCGCAGCCGCACCGAGGCGGCCCGCGGGTTGTGCTCGATCTCGCTCTCGCCGGCCTTCTCCGCTCCCCGCGTGAGGAGCTTCAATTCCGGCCCGTGCCCGGGAAGCTCGACCGGAAGCCCTTCCGGCGTCCGGGATTTCGCCAGTTCCGCGAGCGCCTGCTTCACCAGCCGGTCCTCGAGGGACTGATAGGACTCGACGACGATCCGGCCGTCCATCGCCAGCGCGCCCAGCGCCGCGGGCATCGCCCGGCGCAGCACTTCCAGCTCGCCGTTGACCTCGATCCGCAGCGCCTGGAAGGTGCGCTTCGCCGGATGCCCGCCGGTGCGCCTGCTCGCCGCGGGCACCGCGGAGTAGAGCAGTTCGACCAGCCTTCCGCTGCGGGTGAACGGTTCCTTCTCCCGTTCCGCCACCACGGCGCGGACGATCCGCTGCGCGAAGCGTTCCTCGCCGTAGTCGCGCAGGATCCGGATCAGCTCACCGGGCGCGTAGGTGTTGAGCACGTCGGCGGCGGTGAACCCGGTGGTCGGGTCCATCCGCATGTCCAGCGGCGCGTCCTGCGAATAGGCGAAACCGCGTTCGGCGCGGTCGAGCTGCATCGACGAGACGCCGAGGTCGAACAGGATTCCGTCCACTTGGGACAGTCCCAGTCCGGACACCGCCTCGGGAAGTCCGTCGTAGACCGTGTGCACGAGATCGACGCGGTCGCCGTGCCGCGCGAGCCGCTCCGCGGAGCGCTCGAGCGCGGCGGGATCGCGGTCAAGGCCGATCAGCCGGAGCCGGGGAAAGGCCGCGAGCAGCGCGTCGGAATGGCCGCCGAGGCCCACGGTCGCGTCGACGAGGACGGCGTCTCGATCGGCCAGCGCGGGGGCGAACAGCTCGACGATGCGGTCCAGCAGCACCGGAACGTGCTCAGCCGCGTCCGTCATGTCTTCCCCCTTTCTGCCGCGAGTGTTTCCGGGGAAGATGCGGCGGATGCCGTCAGGTCCCTGCCCGCCCGCTTGCTGACCTGGCACCGGGGAAGGTGCGCCAGGGTCAAAGAGCGGACAGAGGCCTCACGGCATCCGCGTCGAACGGCGTACCCGCGTCCCCCGACGACGCAGGTTCGCCTGAGGCGTCTCCTAGAAGACGCCCGGCAGAACTTCCTCCCGAGCCTGTGCGTAGCTGTCCTCGTGTTCGTCCAGGTAGCCCTGCCACGCCTGGGCGTCCCAGATTTCGAGCCGGGTGATCGCGCCGATCACCACGCACTCCTTGTTCAGCCCCGCGTACCGGCGCAGCTCCGGCGCGATGGCGACGCGCCCTTGCCCGTCCGGACGTTGCTCGTCCGTCCCGGCGAACAGGTAGCGCTGGTAAGCCCGCACCGCCTCGTTCGTGAACGGGGCTTCGGCGACCTTCCTGGCCATCTGCTCGAACTCGGCACGGGGGAAGACGAAGAGACAGTGGTCCTGCCCCTTGGTGACCATCAGCCCGCCTGCCAAGGCTTCGCGGAACTTCGCGGGCAGCGTGAGCCGCCCTTTGTCGTCCAGCTTCGGGGTGTGGGTGCCGAGGAACACCGGCCTCCACCTCCCTACCGGATCCGGTTGGCTCCCCGCCCGGTTCCGGCTCGGGGGCTCCCTTCCGCCCCACTGGCCACCACCGTACCCCACTTTTCACCACAGTCAACGAGTCTTGCGCGCGTGCCACTCCGTCGAGTGGCGCGTTTGCGCAGGTCACGGAGGTGGGTCCAGGTGGGGGCCGGGTGGGGGGACCGTGGCGAAGATCCCCCGCACCGGGGTCTTCCGCAACCTCGGGACGCGTGAAACGTCCGAGTTTCGGCAGCGTGGGGACCCGTGGTGGGGGAACCGGTGGGGGCTGGTGGGGACGCGGGTGGAGCGGGGTGGGGGAACCTCAGTGGGGCCCGGTGGGGGGCGTTGTGGGGACGCCGTGCCGCTCTTGGGACGCGCGGTGGGCTGAGTGGGGGCAGCGCGGCTCGGCCTGGTCACGCCTCGGAAGCAAGTGAGCCGAGCCCGGTGGGGCGGCGTAGGAACTGGTTGCGGCCAGCCGGACGGAACCCCGCGCGACAGTGCCGGGACAGCCGCGGCGGGGCGAGGGAGGACCGCTGTCGCGCGGGGTCGTGAGTGGCAATGCCGGTTAGAACCGGCATAAACACTCACGAGCGGCCGTCCACTTCAGACCAGCCGGGTCAGCGCGGCACCAGCTCCATGACCCGCTCCACGAGCCGCGGGCTGTCCACCGGGGACACCGTCACCCACTCCTGTCCGCCGCGGCCCGGCGAGGACACCGTCGAGTAAGCCCCGGCGTCCGTGTCGAACCAGGTCAGCCCGCCGGTCCTGGACAGTTTCCCCGCCCGGTCGCGGACGTGGACGGTGAACTGCCCCGCCGCGTACACCGGCCGGGCCTGGATCGCCCGCAGCTCCTCCCCCTGTGCGCCGCCGGGCGGCTCCCCGGCCGCGGGCAGCCGGACGCCGTAGCCGGGACCGGCCGAAAGCTCGGGCAGCACGTCGACGATCGCCGAGGCCAGTTCGCTTTCCCCGATGCCGCGCACGCCGATCGTCCGCGCGGGCTGCACAGCCAGCACCGCGTTCCGTCCCCGGATCGCGGCGACCGCGCGGAACGGTTCGTCCGCAGTCATGTCCGCGAGCGCCTCGCACTCCACATATCGCTCCGCGGACGCCAGCAGCCGAAGGCTGTTCTCCAGGGATGCGTCGAGACGGCCGTCGAAGAGGCCGCGTTCGCCGAGGTTCCGGTAGACCTCCGCGCGGATCGCGGACCGGTCGGCGTCGGTCTCCCCCACGCTGCGCACCGCCAGCGGCGCGGGCGGCGCGTCGAGGCCGAGGTCGGCCCAGACGATGTCGAACGCGGACGCCGACAGGCTGATCAAGCCGGCCCCGCGCCGAGCGGCGGGACCGCCGGGAAACCGCCTTCGGGCACGAGCCCGCGCAACGCCGTGTCCCGGGTGCGCAGGACGTCGATCGCCTTCTGCCGGGCGGCCTCGGCTTCGGCGCGCCGCTCGTCCATGGCGGACGACAGCCCGGCCAGCCGCACCATGCTCCCGCTCGCGGCGGCGGAACGGATCATCGCCGCCGGGTCGAACTCCACCGGCGCGGGCATGTCCGCCCGGGCCCGCGCGGCGACCTCGGCCTGTCCGTGCACGGCCTCCCCGACCTTCGCCGACACCACGGAAGTCTCGGCCAGCCAGCCGGACGCTTTGCCGAGCACCGACCGCATCGCGTCGCCGGCGTCGCCCTGCCAGGTCTCCTCGCTGCCGGCCGACAGCGCGACCAGCCCGCCGATCGAGTCCTCGAGCCGTTGCGACAGACCGGCCCACCGCGTGCCCGATTCGCCCGCCGCCGCCGGGTCGTTGCCGTCGACCGCCTGCGCGGCCAGCGCCGCGTGGCTGAACGCTTCGTACCGGGCCGTCGGCTCGGGAGCGGCCGGGGACTCGGCGGGCACGGCCGGGGTGTCGGTCACGACTTTCCTCCTCGCACGGGGTTCACGGCAGCTTCGGCTCGAGCAGTCCGGCCACGTCGCCCGCCCGCGAGCAGGCGAGCGCGGAGTCGGCGAAGTTCGCGTTGTTCACGTCGACCTGCACGCTCTGCGCGCCGCCGACGTCGAGCAGCACCGCGCAGGTGCCGCGGCTGCCGGACACCTGCACCGCCTGGTGCGAGCCGACGTCCTTCTTGGTGCGCTTGCCGTCGGAGAGGTCGAGGTTCGCCAGTCCGTTGGTTTCGTCGAGGGTGACGGTGAGGCCGAACGTCGAGGGCACGGTCCAGTCGCACGCGCGGGCCTCGCCGATCGTCTTCGGCTTGCCCTGCCCGGTGAGCCCGGCCGACGACCGGTCCTGCGGCGAGAGCAGCGTGCACGGGTCGAGCTTGGCCAGCGACGGGGCCGAAGACGAGGGCGGCGCGGGAGCCGGCGGGCCTCCGTCCGCGGGCGCGGCGTGCGAGATGCCGGGCATCCGGCCGCACGAAACCAGCGAGACCAGCACTGCGAGCCCGGCAACGGAAAGGAGCGCGGCGCGCGCCGCGAAACGGTCAGCCACCGGTGCAGTCCACGCCTTCGGCGGCTTCGCTGTCCTGGTCGCGGTATTTCTCCAGCGCGCCGCCGATGCGTTTCTTCAGTCCGGCGATCTCTTTCCCGAACGCCGTGAGCTGGTCGACCGCGGACCCGTCGCGGCCGAGGCCGTACTTCGCCATGAACGCGCCGACCTCGCCGGCGTACCCGCCGCCCAGCGGCACCGACCGGCCGAGCACGGCGGCCTCGCGGACCATCTCGCCGACGACGTCCTGCAGCTCGCCCAGCTTCGAATAGGTCGCGGTCGCCAGTTCGGGCGTGACCGCGAACCGGCCGCCGGACAATCCCGGGAGCCCGGCTTTCCGTTCCGCCTCGGCCTCGCTCATGCGCGGATGCACCTCTTCCGACGTCGAACCGTGGTCGGGCGACTTCGTTTCGGAGCATACGACAGTGCATACGGTCAGCGGGATCACCTGAAAATGCCTCATAATCACCCGTAAGAAGGAGTGCCGGGGTGGCTGGGCGTCACCATGAAACGATCTCGGGGTTCCGCCGCCCAGTTCTCCCGGGTTTGACACACTGGGGAGAACGCTGGACAAGGCGCGCATCCCCGCCGGTTCGCGTCCAGCTATTGCGCCACCAGGAGGTCGAGTGACGTCGAGAATCCAGTCCGCTTCCCCCGCCGGAGGTCACGGCAACGGGTCCGGGCAGCCGCCGTACCCGGCGGTCGAGTCCGCGGACGGGCTGGCGCAGGTCCCGGCGGCCGGGCTCGGCGAACTGCACGACACCGCCCGCCGGATCGCCGCGAACGTGGAGCGCGTCCTCGTCGGCAAGCCGGACGTCATCCGGATCGCGCTGGTGACCCTCCTGGCCGAGGGCCACCTGCTTGTCGAGGACGTGCCGGGCGTCGGCAAGACCTCGCTCGCGAAGGCGCTCGCGCGCTCGATCGACTGCACCGTCAGCCGCGTGCAGTTCACCCCCGACCTGCTGCCCAGCGACGTCACCGGCGTCTCCATCTACAACCGGCAGACCGGCGAGTTCGAGTTCCGGCCCGGCCCGGTGTTCGCGAACATCGTGGTGGGCGACGAGATCAACCGGGCCTCGCCGAAGACGCAGTCCGCGTTGCTGGAGTGCATGGAGGAGCACCAGGTCACGGTCGACACGAGCACGTACACGCTCGGCGCGCCGTTCATGGTGATCGCGACGCAGAACCCGATCGAGATGGAGGGCACCTACGCGCTGCCCGAGGCCCAGCGCGACCGGTTCACCGCGCGGGTGTCCATCGGCTACCCCGACCAGCAGGCCGAACTGGCCATGGTCGACGAGCATTCCGGGCACAATCCGCTCGCCGACCTGACCCCGGTGTCCGACGGCGAGACGATGCTGCGGCTGATCGAGACCGTCCGCGGCGTGCACATCGCGCCGGAGGTCCGCCGGTACGCCGTGGACGTCGTGTCGGCGACCCGGCAGGTGCCGGAGATCCGGCTCGGCGCTTCGCCGCGCGCGACGCTGCACCTGGTCCGGGCCGCGCGGGCGCAGGCCGCGCTGTCCGGGCGCGACTACGTGGTGCCCGACGACCTGCACACGGTCGCCGTGCCCGTGCTGGCGCACCGGCTGGTGCTCACCACCGAGGCGCACGCCGCCCGCCGTTCGGCGACCGACGTGGTCCGCGCGGTGCTGCACCGCGTCCCCGTCCCCCAGGGCTCGGCCCGCTGAGGCGCGTCCCGCTACCCGAAACAGGGAATCCGCATGCTGCGCGCGCTGTCCGGCCTCACCACCCGAGGCCGTTGCCTCCTCGCCGCCGGGATCGCGGCCGCGGTGTGCTCGCTGGTGCTCAACGAACGCGACCTGCTGCGGGTCGCGGTGTTCGTCGTCGCCCTGCCGCTGCTGGTCGCCGCCTACATCTCGGCCACCCGGCTGCGCCTCGGCGCCGCGCGCGCCCTGCGCCCGGACCGGGTCGCGGCGGGCTCGACCGGCGAGGTCGACCTCGAGTTGTGGCGCAGCGGACGGCTGCCCGGCGGCGAGGTGTTGCTGGAGGACGGCGTGCCGTACGCGCTGGGCTCCCGGCCGCGGTTCGTGGTCGAGCGGCTGCCGCACGACCGGCGCGTGCTGCTGCGGTACCCGCTGCGGCCGGCCATGCGCGGGATCCAGCAGGTCGGCCCGCTGCGCGCGACGATCACCGATCCGTTCGGGCTGTGCGAGTTCGAACGGGAGCTGATCGGCCATTCGCGGCTGGTCGTCGTGCCGCGCGTGGTGCCGTTGTGGGGTCTGCCCGGCGGCGCCGGGGCCGGTGCGGGCGACGACGGAAGCGTCCGGCTGCATTCCGGGCAGGGCGAGCCGGACGTGATCGTGCGGCATTACCGCACTGGCGACGACATGCGGAAAGTCCACTGGCGTTCGACCGCGCGCCGCGACGAGATCATGGTCCGCATCGAGGAACGTCCTTGGCGCGGCGGCACGACAGTGCTGCTGGACCACCGCGCGGCCGCGCACCACGGAAGCGGTCCGACGGCCAGCTTGGAGTGGGCGGTGTCGTTCGCCGCTTCGGTGTCGCTGCACCTGCGGCGGACCGGCCACCGGGTCCGGCTGGTGACCGAACACGGCGTCTCGCTCGCGGACTCTCCCGGCGACGGCGGCGAAGGCTACGACAACCTGGTGCTCGACGCGCTGGCCGCGCTCCAGCCGGCGCACCAGCGAGACGTGACGCTCGGCCACGATCCGGCCGAAGGACAGGAACTGATCGCGATCCTGGGCACGGTGAGCGCGGAATCGGTGCACGAGCTGACGCGGTACCGCGCGCGCGGCGTCCGCAGCCTCGCCGTTCTCCTGGACACGCCGACCTGGGCGGGTTCGGCCTCGCCGGACCACCTCGCCGCGGCGACGAAGGAATCGGCGGAGCTGCTGCGCGGAGCGGGCTGGGGCGTCGTGGTGGCCGGGCCGAAGACGCCGATGCCCGAGGTGTGGGGGCTGCTGTGCCGCGCGGGCACCCACCGGTCGACGGTGATCGGCGGAACGCGATGAACCTGACGACGACCGTCGTGAGTGGCAATGCCGGTTCTAACCGGCTTCGCCGCTCACGAGCACGCAGGGGGAACCGATGACCACCACCGCTCCCCGCCCGTCCGGCGCGCCGCCGATCCCGCACACCCCCACCCCGCAGCCGACCGATCCGCCGCCCGCGTGGCGGAGCAGCGTGCTGCCGCCGATCGCCGCCGGGCTCGCGACGCTGTGCGCGGCCACGTCGCTGACCAGCGTCGTCTCCGGATGGGCCTGGTTCGGGTACCTCTTCGTGGCCGTCGTGCTCGTCGCGGGCACCGGCCTGGCGTTGCGCTCGCTGCGCGCGCCGACCGTCGTCGCCGGGTTCGGGCAGCTGCTCGTGCTGCTGTTCCTCATCACCGGCGCGTTCACGACGCAGGGCATCCTCACGATTTTCCCCGGCCCCACCGCTTTCGGCGAACTGCAGGCCACGCTCACCGCGGCGGCCGACCAGATCCGGACCGGCCTCCCGCCGGTCGACAGCACGCAGCCGATCCTCTGCCTGGTCACGATCGCGGTCGGGCTGGTCGCGGTGCTGGTCGACACGCTCGCCGTCGCCGCCGCGGCACCGGCCGCGACCGGGCTCGTGCTGCTCTGCGTGTACGCGGTGCCCGCCGCGTTGTCGGACGAGCTGATGCCGTGGTGGACGTTCGTGCTCGGCGCGGGTGCCTTCGCGTGTCTGCTCGCCCTCGACGGC
Organism: Amycolatopsis albidoflavus; assembly: GCF_039525725.1. Taxonomy (NCBI): domain Bacteria; kingdom Bacillati; phylum Actinomycetota; class Actinomycetes; order Pseudonocardiales; family Pseudonocardiaceae; genus Amycolatopsis; species Amycolatopsis albidoflavus. The sequence goes on along the minus strand of NZ_BAAAHV010000022.1, from coordinate 705,540 downwards.
AACCACCGGCACCGCCGCTGGCGCAACCGCGACGCGCCCGGCTCCGGCAGCATGCTGCGGCTCGCACAAGCCCCGGTGGCCGTGGTCAGCTCGGCGATCGTGCTCGGTCTGCTGGGCGGCGGGATCACCGTGGTCGGGACCGTCGGCAAGATCCCGTTCGGCTCCGGTCCCGGCGGCGACGGCGACGGAACCGGCGGGTTCGGCATCGCGCCGTTCACGCAGTTGCGCGGACTGCTCGACCAGGGCCAGAACACCGAACTGTTCCAGGTGCGAGGCCTCGGCGCGGACCGGCGGCTGATGCGCGCGTTCACCTTGGACACCTACACCCCGAACAAGGGCTGGGGCCTGCGCGCCGGCGGCCAGGCACAGAGCGGTGTCCTCGCGAACAGCACGCTGCCCGCCGCGCCCGGCGACGACGGCACCGGGGTGTCGCGGCAGATCCAGATCCAGCCGACGCGCTGGGTCGACAACTGGCTGCCGGTCTACGGGGCCCCGCGCGCGCTCCGGGGCGTGCCGCCGCAGTGGCTGTACGACCGGGTCAGCGGCTCGGTGTTCACCACGGCGAGCGAACCCGCGCCGGCGTACGTGGAAACCGCGTCGCTGAAGGAGCCGACCGCCGACGAACTGCGGGACGCCGCGCCGAAATCCGACGAGGTCCCCGCGCTGTACACGCGGATCGGCCAGGTCGACCGGCGGGTCTCGGCGCTGACCGACCAGCTCACCGCGGGCAAGACGAACAACTTCGACCGGGCCACCGCGCTGTGGCAGTACTTCAGCGCGCAGAACGGTTTCGTGTACGACACGAAGACCGCCGACGCCACCGACGCGGACGCGCTCGCGGACTTCATCCTCAAGGGAAAACGGGGCTACTGCGAGCAATACGCGTCGGCGATGGCGGTGATGCTGCGGGTCGCGCACATCCCCGCGCGCGTCGCGATCGGCTTTACCCCGGGCGTTTCCAAGGGCGACTACCAGTCGATCAGCTCGCAGGACGCGCACGCGTGGGTCGAGGCGTACTTCGGGGACAAGGGCTGGGTCAGCTTCGACCCGACCCCGCTCGCCGACGGACGCGGCATCGTCCCGCCGTACCTCGAGCAGAACACCCACAACCCGCAACAGCCCAACGCGACCGACGACCTCCCGACGGCCCCGCGCTCGGCCGCTCCGTCCACCGGCGCGTCGGCGGACAAGACCCACGACCAGGCTGCTCCCGCCGCGCCCGCGGACACCACCCCGGACGACAGCTGGCTGACCTGGCTCGCGTTGACCCTGGCCGTGCTGGGCGCCGCCGCCGTTGCCGCGTCTTATTTCCTGCGCCGCCGCCCCCGTCCCGGCCTGACCCCGTCCGGTGTCCCGCCGGGCGCCACGCCTGACGGCAACGTGCTGGTCAGAAACCCTGTCACCGCCCCGACTCCGCTGCACCTGGCCGCGTTGTGGCTGCCGCTGACCGGAGCGGTCCTGCTGGTCGCCGCGATCGGCTTGCTGGCCGGGACAGTGTCGTGGTGGTTCGCCTTGGCGGTCGTGCTGATCCTCGCGGCGACCGGCGGCCCCGCCGCGATCCGGGACCTGGTGCGCCGCCGCCACCTCCAGACGATCGCGACGCACTCCCCCACCGCGGCCGACGCGGCGTGGCGAGAGCTGAAGGCGGAGTGCGCGGACCGAGACCTGCCGATCTCCGACAGCGACACGGTCCGCGTGGCCGGCGGAAAGATCGCCGAACGCCACCGCCTGGACGAGCCCGGGCGGGAGGCGCTGCGGACGGTGCTGGGCGCGGTGGAACGCAGCTGGTACAGCGACGAGGCCGCCCCGGACGCGACTTTGGAGCCTGCTTTCGGACAGCTGCGGGACAGTCTGCGCCGGACCGCTCCGTTGTCGCTACGGGGGCGGCTGTTCCCCCGGTCGGTGCTTCGCCGACGGCGGTGAGCTTCGGTTTCGGTTGAGGCTTACCGCAGATCAGTGAGGAGCCCGTCCAGTGCCTCGGCGAGAGCCGTGGCGTTGGGCTGGTCGAACCACGTGGTGCGGATCCGCTCGTTGTTCCCCTTGGGCGTCTCGTGATCGGCGGCAAGCTGGTCCAGGGTGCGGCTCTCGTCATTCAGCGCGCGGCCGACGTTCTTGAAGAGGCTACGCACATACCGGTCGGCGACGTCCGGCGAGATGCCGTGGCCGGCGGCCCACGAGGTGAGCGTGGCGAGGTAGGCGTAGTGGGCGGTAAAAGTCCCGGTCAGCGCGGAGAAGACGTTGAAGGCGTCCTCGTCGGCGACGGGGAGCGCGCCGCCTAACTGTGCGAAGAGAGCGTCCACCTCCGAGTGCGAAGGGCAGGTCACCGTCACGGAGCCACGCTCGCGCACGGCGGGCAGCGGGATGGCCCGGACGATCGGGGCGTCGGTGGCGAGGGTCCGGCGCAGATCGTCGATGGCGACACCGGCCATCAGGCTGACGACGGTCTTGTCGTCGCCCACCTTCAGCCCGCCGAGTGCCTCGCGATGATCCTGGCGGCGCACGGCAATGATCACCAGGTCCGCGCGGTCGACGACCTCCTGATTGTCGACGCACACCTGCACGCCCTCGAAGCGCTCGGACAGTTCGGCGGCGGCGCGGGCTCCCCGGGGCGAAAGGAAGATCTCCGGCGACGCACCGCCATCGCTGCGCAAGCCCTCGACGATGGCCTTGCCGATCTCGCCCACGCCGATGATGCCTATCCGCTGCATTGGGTTGTCCTCCATGGTGCGTCGTGGCTCGTCATGTCGTCAGCCTTCTGGTCCACAACAAGGCGACCGCGAGAACGCCCGCCAGGCAGGGAATCGTCCCCGCCCAGCCCAGTTCCGGCGGCAGTCCGGTCGCGCCGGAGGTGTCTTTGGTCAGCAGTCCGGCGAGCCCGGCGCTGATGCCGAGCACGAGCAGGACGGACGCGGCGGGGCGGGCCCATTTCTTGCCTGCCTTGACGGCCCAGGCCGCCGTGAGCCAGCCAACGACGCCGAGCGCTCCGATGGCGGACAACACGACCAAGTAGGTGGTGACGGCGGAGTCGACCTGTGCCGGGGAATAGGCGGGATAGCCGGTCTGGACGTGGTCGGCGAGCAGGCGGGTGGTGCCGCGGTCGACGTAGGCGGCGATCGTCGCCAGGACGGTGAGCGCGAGACCCGCGTAGATCGCCGCGAGCGGGCCTCGTGCCTGAAGTTGTTGTGTCATCAGGATCTTCTCTCGTCAGCGCTTTCCGGTCATGGCGACGCCGTGGTCGTCGCTTCGGATCGTCGTGCTGCTCGGTCACTCCGCCAAGGCCGCGCGGAGGAACGCGAAGATCTCCGCCTGAGCGGCCTCGGCCTGCGGTTCCACACCGGGCAGAGTGAGAAACGCGTGCTTCGCGCCCGGGTATTCGGTGAGCCGCACCGAGGTTCCCGCCTCGCGCAGCCGCTCGGCGTAGCGGCGGCCGTGGTCGGCGACCGCGTCCTGGGTGGGCACCACCACGAGCGCCGGGGCGAGCCCGCTCAAGTCCTCTGTGGACAATGGCGAAACAGCCCCGGCGTCGGCTCCCGGCGGGACGGCGAGCCGCTGGAAAAGCTGCAGCAGCGGCAGTGCCCGGCTCGGGCTGTATGCGTATTCGGCGATCGAGGGGTAGTCGAACATCGTCTCTGTGACGTCGGCCACCGGGTTGACCAGCACTTGCGCCTTGAGCTCCAGCCCAGCTTCCCTGGCGCGGACAGCCGTCAGCGCGCTGATCAGCGCTCCGCAACTCTCCCCGAACACGGCCACGCGCCCCGGGTCCACGCCGAACTCCGCGGCCTGCCGCATCACGTGGCGAAGCACGTCCCAACCGTCGTCGGCAGCGTTCGCGAGCGGGCTGTCGGGAGCGAGGAGCCGATGTTCGACCGAGACGACGACCGCGGGCAACCGTGCGGTGAGGTGGCTGTTGGTCCAGTCGCACTGCGCGGCCGTGCCAACGAAACCGCCTCCATGGACGTGGACCACCAGCGGCAGGCCGGTCCGGTTTCGCGCCGGCCGGTAGACCCGCACCGGCAGGTCGCGCCCAGGCAGCGCGATCTCCCGCCACTCGATCGAGGCATCGGGATGCGGCTGTCCGAGGATCGCCCGCGCCGCGCTGGAGGCCCGGAAGCGGTTCTCCGCCTCGCGATAGACCAGCAGTTCCTCAGTCGTGATCACCGAGAAATCCGGCTCCGGCGGGCGCGTCCCGGCAGCGAGTTCGCTCATGTTTCCTTCTTCCCCAGTCGATGCGCCGGATGTGCTCCAGAGGCCGCCCAGCGCTTTGTCCTCATTATGCACACACCGTGTGCATCGGCAAGTGCATAGGATATGCTGGCCTGGACGAGAGGGGCGAGATGACTGGCCGCAGGCGATGGTCGACCGACGAAATCCTGGACACGGCGGCGGACCTGCTGCGCACGAGCGACGCCGAGTCGTTCAGCGTGCGCAAGCTCGCCGCGGCGCTCGGGACTGATCCGTCGAGCCTCTACCGGCACTTCCGCAACAAGACCGAACTCCTGCGCGCCGTCGCCGACCGGATCCTTTTGGCCGCCATGGACGGCTACCGCCCCGAAGGCGACTGGAAGCAGCGCATCACCGCGCTGGGCCTGCGCCTGCACGCAGCCTTCGGCGAGCAGCCCCAGCTAGCGACGGTGTGGGGCCGCTACGCCTCCGGCGGCACCGGATCCCGGCTGGTCATGGAGGAACTGCTGCAGGCCCTGCGCGCGTCCGGCCTGCCCGACGAGCAGGTCCCGGTGCGATACCACCGCATCGTGATCCTGCTGGCCGCGCTGATCGCGTCCGAGGCAGGCATCAGCACCATCACCGCCGAGGAGTACGAACAGGGACTGGAACAGTTCCGCGTCGCGGTGCTCGGCGCCGATCCCGAACGCTTTCCCGCCTTGGCCTTCTTCGCCCGCGACGTCCGCCCTCTCGGAGCAGACCGCCACGCCGCCTTCGAAGAAATCCTCGCCGCCCAGCTCGATCAGATCGAGGCCGAGATCCCCTGATTTCGCAGGTCCGGCACCGACGAAGCGGTCGTTGCTGCCTGCCCGCAAGTCTGGGCACTGAGAAGTCCGCCCTGTCACGGCGCTAGCCCGACCAGCACGTCAACTGTTCTGGACTCGGGGAGCCACAACGCGCCATCGGGCTCGGACTCGAACCGGCAGCCGCACAAGCCGAGGTCCGCAATGGCCCCGCCCGCCGAGCCGCCATCCGAACCGGCACGCTGAAACGTTGCCTCAGAACCATTACAACGGCAGGCCGGATCGAGCATTGACCTGCACTGAGCGCCAGCGGCTCCCGGCTCCCGGCTCCCGGCTCCCGGCTCCCGGCTCCCGGCTCCCGGCTCCCGGCTCCCGGCTCCCGGCTCCCGGCCGAGCATCCCGAACCGAGAGCGCGTCGCACCGCGTACCAGACCGAAGCGAACCGCAACCGACGCAGACCGAGCACGCGTCTTGCCCGCGGGCCGCTAGCAGGGGAACCCGTGTCCCGCTAGCCGGTGCGGTCCGTGCCCGCGCACGAGAATCCGCGCTCCGCCCCGAGGGGAGAAGCGCGGATTCGCCGTCGTGCTATTGGCCTTCGAAGCGCTGGCGGAAACGTTCCTCCATGCGCTGGGTGAAGGAGCTCTTGCGGCCGGACGGCTTCCCCCCGCCGCCTCCGTCGTCATGGCTGTTCTTGCCGCCGCTGTCGCTGTGGCGCAGCGACGTCACGGCCATCATGACCCCGAAGAACATCACGAGGAACCCGAGCACGCTGACCACCGGCACGTCGGCGACCCGCAACACCGGGATCACCACACCGAGCACCAGCAGCGCAACGCCCACCACGAACAGGGCGATCCCCTGGATGCGCCGACGGCGCGCGGGTCGGCGCAACCGGGTGCCTCGCACCGTGGATGCGAACTTGGGGTCCTCGGCATAGAGCTCGCGCTCGATCTGGTCGAGCAGCCGCTGCTCATGCTCGGAGAGTGGCATCTTTCCTCCTCCGGCACAGCTGTCGCGGGCGCCGGGCCGCGCAACGTCCTGGACCCAACAGCCAACCCCAGGCGGGGTGGCACTGTCCAGGATACGAGCCCCGCGCTCGTCCGACTACCCGATCCCCGATCCGGAAATGATCGAATCGGGGGAAATCCCGCACAATGCGGGTTGACAGTGCGTCACCGCGACGGAAGTCACCCCCATCGGCGCAGTCCAGGACCCTCCGCCGCCCTGTCGGCCTCCCCCGGGCGGGGTCCCTCGTCACGGAGAGAGAGCGTCCGCGCGCCGACCACCCGCCCTGCCGACGCCCCTCCCGGGACGATCTTCCGCCGATCGATACCCTCCGATATTTTTTCACTTGCCCACCGCCAAGATCGGCAATCGCCCACCGCGCGAACAACCCGGATCCCGCTGACTCAGAGCGACCGCCGAACCCCTAATCCGGACCCAGGCCGCCGAGCCCGCACCGGACGCTTGCTGCCGACCGAGTGCCCATCCCGGCGAATCGCCCACGAACCCGCCGAGGGGGACGAGCCCGGCGCCGGGAGGTTCAGCCGCGAACCCGGCACGACCCGCGCAACGGACCCGAGCGCCGTCGGCCGCGCGGTGACCCCGCACCTCGGCCTCGCCATGACGCCCAGCCGCTCGGGACCATGCACTTGACCCGGCGTCCAGGCCTAGCCTCTGGGCCGCGCACCTGCGCCCGCCCCGGCTCCTAACCGTTCAGCCCCACACACCTTCGCCCGGTCTCCACGCCTAGCCGCGCAGCACCATGTACCCGTCCCCACGTCTAGCCGCCCAGACCACGCACGTTCGCCCCGCGCGCCCACAGCACCACTCCGATCGGCTGGCAGACCTAGGCCAGCTCCTCAACCTGGTTCCGGCACCGCGCAAGGCGGCCGCGGGCCGACCAGCAGCACGGGTCGCGGCGCTCTCCCAACGCAAAATCCGACCTGCTCCTCCCGACCGAACGCGCCCGGCCTTCCCTGCCGACCCCGCTCCAGCACCCTCACCGAAAGCTCGGCCTCGCAGACGCCTGCTCCTCCCGACCGAACCCGCACCGCCTTCCCTGCCGACCCCGCCCCAGCCCGCACCGAAAACCCAGCCTCTCCGACCCCAGACCTCACTCCTCCCGAGGAGAAAGCAGCGAAGCTGGCCGAATCGCGGCCGAGCCGAACTTCAGTCTCGCCACGTCCGCCGCCACCTCGGCGTCCCGCCAGCGCGGCTCGTCGTTCGTGAACGACAGCTGCTCGCCCTCGTCTCCGGTGTCCAGGCCCTCCACCCGCACCCCGATCAGCCGGATCGCTCCCGTCGGCGCGTGCTCCGTCAGCAGTTCGACCGCCGTCCGGTGGATGTCGCGGGCCACGTCCGTCGCCGAGAGCACGGTGCGCGCTCGGGTGATCGTGCGGAAATCGGCGAACCGCACCTTGATCGACACCGTCCTCCCGCGCAGCCCGCGCGACCGGAGCGTCGCCCCGACCCGTTCGGACAGGCGCAGCAGCTCCAGGCTCAGCTCGTCCCGGTTCAGGACGTCGATGTCAAACGTGTGCTCGGCTCCGATGGACTTCTCCGCCGACTCCGGTTCCACGGCCCGGTCGTCATGGCCGTTCGCCAGCGCCCACAGGTGATCCCCGGCGGCCCGGCCCACCGAGCGCCGCAGCCGGGCGGGCGGGGTGGCGGCGATGTCCGCGATCGTGTGCCAGCCGTGCTGCCGCAGCTGTTCCTCGGTCCGCTTCCCCACTCCCCACAGCGCCGACACCGGCAGCGGGTGCAGGAACTCCAGCGTCTCGGCGGCGGGAACGATCACCATCCCGTCCGGCTTCGCCATCCCCGAGGCCAGCTTCGCCACGAATTTCACCTTCGCGACGCCAACCGAACACGCGATCCCGTGCTCCGCCTGCACTCGCTCCCGAATCCGCGCCCCCAGCACGCCCGGAGTCGTCCCCAGCCGCCGCAGCGCGCCTCCTACGTCCAGGAACGCCTCGTCCAGGCTCAGCGGCTCGACCAGCGGCGTCAGCTCCCGGAAAATCCCCATGACGCCGCGCGACACCTCGCCGTACAGCCCTGGCGTCGGCTGGATGCAGACCAGCTGCGGGCAGAGCCGCTTGGCCGTGGCGAACGGCATGGCCGAGCGCACGCCGAAGCGCCGCGCCGGATAGCTCGCCGCGGCGACGACCGAGCGCGGGCCGCCGCCGGACACGACGACCGGCTGGCCCGCCAGCTCCGGCCGCGTGCGCAGCTCGCACGACACGAAGAAGGCGTCCATGTCCACGTGAAGGATCGAGCAGCCGGTGTCGTCCGGCAGCTCGGTCGCGCCCGTGGTGACGCGGTAGCGGGCCATCCCGCTCGGCAGTTCGGCGTTTCTCCCCACGCCTCCGGACGCTACCCGCCGCCACCGACAATTCCCGGCGCTCGAGCCGCGGCGACCACGCTTACGGGTGGTTCGCAACGCCGCCAGGACGATTCCCGCACCGCGACGCGACCAGGAATCGAGCTTCTCAGGCCCGCCGGGCGATGGCGTGCAACCGGCCCGCGACGTCGCGCAGCGCGGGCACCGCCGAAGCGCTCAGCTCGAACTCGGCCAGTTCGTCCTCGCGGACCCCGCCCGGCACGACGTCCGAGATCACCCGGTCGCCCTGCAGCAGCGTGACCTCCAGGCCGGCGGCCTCGAGCGACTCGGTCAGCCCGGAACTGTCGTACCTGCGCAGTACGGTGTCCCCCGCGACAACCCCTTCAGTACCTTCCAGCAGCCGCTGCGCCTCGGAGATCCGGCCGGCCAGCGCGCGATGCAGCACGGCCGCGGTGCGGTTGGCCACCAGCACCGACACGGCACCGCCCGGCGAGACGGCCGTGGCGAGTGCGTCGAGCACCGCGCGCGGGTCGTCGACGACCTCCAGCAGGCCGTGCGCCAGCACCAGGTCCGCCGACCCGGCCGGGACGTGCGCGCCGAGGGCGTCGGAGTCGTCGGCGATGACCGTGATCCGGCCGGAGACGCCCTCTTCCTCGGCGCGCCGGCGCAGTGTCGCGAGCGCGTTCGGGTTCGGTTCGACCACGGTGACCAGGCATCCGGCCGAGGCGAACGGCACCGCCCAGCCGCCGCTCCCGCCGCCGACGTCGACGACGACCGGCTGCTCCACGCCGCGGGCGCGGGCGGCCCGCAGTTCGGCCTCGAGCGCCCGGCGAACAGCGCCCGAACCCCGGGCGGCCACGGTGTCGGTCTTCATGGCCGACAGGGTAATGGCCGCCGGTCACTAGCCGTGACCCGCGTGGGCGCCGCAGCGGCGTTCGCCACCTTCCGCACTACCGCCCCGGCGGGCGGCCCGTAGGCTGTGTCGAGTGCACACGGTCGCCGTTCTCAGCCTCAAGGGTGGTGTCGGCAAAACGACGGTCGCGCTCGGTATCGCGTCGGCCGCGCTGCGTAGGGGAACCCGCACGCTCGTAGCCGACCTCGACCCGCAGGGCAACGCCACCACCTCGCTCGACCCGCCGTTCACCGACGCGACGCTCGCCGACGTGCTCGAGACGCCCGCGCGGGCCGTCCTCGAACGCGCGATCGCGCCCAGCGTCTGGAGCGAGGAGATCGACGTGCTGGTCGGCGCCGAGGAGCTGGAGTCGCTCAACGAACCCGACTCCGACGGCCGCCGCCTGGAAAACCTTTCCCGAGCGCTCGACGAGCTGCACCAGCACCCGTTGCGCGAGGACCCGTACGAGCTGGCGATCATCGACTGCCCGCCGTCGCTCGGCAGGCTCACGAAATCCGCTCTCGTGGCGGCCGACAGCGCGCTCATTGTGACTGAGCCCACAATGTACGCGGTCGCGGGCGCCCAGCGCGCGCTCGAAGCGATCGAACGGATCCGCGAGGACAGCAATCCGGCGCTGCGGCCGATCGGCGTGCTGGTGAACAAGCTGCGCGTGCGGTCGTACGAGCACCAGTTCCGGGTCTCGGAGCTGCGCGAGAACTTCGGCTCCCTGGTGATGCCGACCGCGATCCCGGACCGGCTCGCGGTGCAGCAGGCCCAGGGCGCGTGCAGCCCGATCCACGAGTGGCATTCCCCTGGCGCACAGGAGATCGCGCTGACCTTCAACATGGTCCTCGCCAAGATCCTGCGCTCCAACCGCGCCGGACGGCACCGCGTGCGCGCCGAGGAAGAAGCCGCGCAGGCGGAAGTGTCGGAAACCGCGGGCTGAACTCGTGCCCGAGGGCGACACCGTATTCCTGGCCGGAAAGCTGCTCGACCGTGCACTCGCCGGGAAAACCTTGGTGCGCGGCCAGTTCCGGCACCCCGAACTGGCCACAGTGGACCTCGCGGGCCGGGAGGTCCACGGCGTCGGCACCGTCGGCAAGCACCTCTTCACGCGCTTCTCCGGCGACCTGACGCTGCACAGCCATCTGCGGATGGACGGCGAATGGAAGATCCAGCCCGCGGGCGCGAAGTGGTCGATGCCCGCCCATCATGCGCGCGTCGTGCTGATGACCGAGGACGTCCAAGCGATCGGTTTCCGGTTGCACGACCTGAAATTGGTGCCCACCGCCGAGGAACATGACCTCGTCGCACACCTCGGACCGGATCTCCTGGATCCACAATGGACAGAAGAGCACGCCGCACGGGCCGCCGCCAACCTGGCCGCGAAACCGGACCGCGAGCTCGGCGACGCACTCCTGGACCAGCGGATCATGGCCGGCGTCGGCAACCTGTACAAGTGCGAGATCTCTTTCCTGCTGCGGGTTTCCCCGTGGACCCCAGTGTCCGAAGTGGACCCCGCACGGACGGTGGCGCTCGCCCGCAAGCTGCTGGTCGCCAACGCGTGGCGGCACGAGCAAGCCACCACCGGCGACCTCCGCCGCGGCCGCCGCACCTGGGTCTACGAACGCACCCGCCAAGGCTGTTTCCGCTGCGGCGGCCCGCTGCTGGTGCGCCGGCAGGGCGACGGACCGTACCAGCGCCCGACCTGGTGCTGCCCGCGCTGCCAGCCCGGCCCCGTCCCGGCCGATGGACCGCCGCGCAAATGATGTTGCCGTACCGAGAGGTTCGCGGTTAGCGTGGCAGTACACGAGAGAGGAGGTGGTCCTAAGTTGTATTCACACAGGACGCGTGAGGTGGCTGTCCGCTAGCGGATGGCACGTGTAGGGACTTTGAGCAGCGATACAGCAAGAGCCACCTTCGGCTCATCGCCTGCTTCACGTGCTGCCTGCTGACGAATACCAGGCAGTCACCGGGTTCCCGGGGTTCTCGAGCACCGGTCCGGCTCGAGCCTGGACGCTGACGGCGTCCAGGAGGCGCCCCGGGAATTTCCATGTCCGCTTGTCAGTGAAGCGTCGCCATGTTCCCTCTCGGCGATCACCGCGACGGTTCCTGCGGAGCGGGAGAAGTCGCTAGGCTTGGGGGATGCTCAGGCCGGACTATCCGATCAGCACCGAACGCCTGCTCCTCCGCCCCTTCAGGGACGACGATCTCGATGCCCTGAACTCGTTCCAGTCCCGCGCGGACGTCGTCCGCTACCTGTACTGGGGGCCTCGCAGCCGCGCGGAGTCCGCCGCCGCGCTGGCGAAGCGCGTCCACAGCGCGACGCTGTCGGAGGAAGGCCAGTTCCTCGCCGTCGCCGTGGAACTCGCCGAAACCGGGCAGCTCATCGGCGACCTCAACCTCGAATACCTCAGCGCCGAACACCGCCAAGGCGAGATCGGCTTCGTCTTCCACCCCGACCATCACGGAAAAGGCCTGGCCCTGGAAGCGACGAGAGAAGTCCTGCGACTCGGCTTCGAAGACCTGGGGCTGCACCGCATCATCGGCCGCTGCGACGGCCGCAACACCGCGTCGGCGGCGCTGATGGAACGCCTGGGCATGCGTCAGGAAGCAAGGCTGCGGGAAAACGAAATCGTCAAAGGCGCATGGACCGACGAGTTGGTCTACGCCATGCTGGAAGACGAGTGGAAAGCCGGCGCCGCCCGGCTGAACTGATGGCCCGGGACGGCTGGTTCGCGGATGCCGCCGGGCGGGCACGAGAAGTCGGATGTTTCGGCGGGGCCCCGGCTGAAAGCTGGCCTGCCTCAAGCAGGTCTCTGGGCACGGATGCCGGGCACGATCTCAGGACGCCCACAGACTCGCTACATGCCGTGAAGGGCTCCTTGAGGGACTCTGATTCCCTCAAGGAGCCCTTCACAGACATCACCCGCTCGAGACCGCAGCAGTTGGTGCCGTGAGGGGAACCCTGAGGGACTCTGATTCCGTCAGGGTTCCCCTCACGACCCGCAATGGTCGTGAGGGGAACCCTCACGGACCTGGATTCCCTCAAGGGTGGCGCGGCTGGCCGGGTTGGCGCGCAGGTGCCGATTGATGGGTAAACGCGGGGCTGCGGGGCTGGTCAAGTTGGGCGCGCGGGCACGGCGCAAGCAAGTGCGCGCCCAACCGCAACCAACGCACCCAACGATCGAGGCACCCAGCCCCCAAACCGCACCGCTGCACCCAACGATCGAGGCACCCAGCCCCTCCCCCGCACCCCGATACGAAGCTCTCCTGCGGTCTGGGGGTGCTTGTCAAGGCATCTTTCCCGCCTTGACAAGCACCCCCAGACCGTCAGCACAATCAAGCTTCGGGGTGCCCCACGCAACCACCACGGCAATGTCGCCGCCAGGCGACGAGCCGAACCCCGGACGCGACCCCCGCCACAACACCCCCCAGCCACCCCAGCCAACCCACCCCCCATACGGCAGCATGGGCAACGTGCTCTTCGACAGGATCGTCCGCCCAGCGATGTACCGGCTCGCCTACCACGACCCCGAGGTAGTCCACGAACGCACGGTCACCCTCCTGAGCCGAGCCGGAACCGCCCTCCGCCCCATCACCAAGGCGTACCGGACGAACGATCCCACCACAGTCCTAGGCCTAACCTTCCCCAACAAAATCGGCCTAGCCGCGGGCATGGACAAAAACGGCCGAGCCCTCAACGCCTGGCCGGCCCTGGGCTTCGGCTTCATCGAAGTCGGCACAGTCACCCGCCACCCCCAGCCGGGCAACCCCAAACCCCGCCTCTTCAGCCTCCCCGCCACCGACGCGGTCATCAACCGCATGGGCTTCAACAACGACGGTGCCCAAGCCCTGGCCGACCGCCTCGCCGCGCACGGAAAACCCGCGGTACCGCTGGGAATCAGCATCGGCAAATCGAAGGTGACGCCGCTGGACGAGGCCGTCGAGGACTACCGCTACTCCCTCCGCGCGCTGCACCCCTTCGCCGACTACTTCGCGATCAACGTCAGCTCCCCGAACACCCCCGGCCTCCGTGCGCTGCAAGACAAATCCGCACTCGCCGAGCTGCTCGCCGAACTCCGCAAGACCGGCACCGAACTGGGCGGCAACACGCCCCTGCTGGTGAAAGTCGCCCCCGACCTCACCGACGACGCGCTCGCCGAACTCCTCGAAGTCTGCCTGGACCACGGCGTAGCCGGCATCATCGCGACCAACACGACTCTCTCCCGCGCCGGCATCGCCCCCGCTGAAGCCGCACTCGCCTCGGAAACCGGCGGTCTCTCCGGCCGCCCGCTGACCGAACGCTCGGCCGAAGTCGTGCGCTTCGTCCACGAAGAGACCGAGGGCAAGCTGCCGATCATCGGTGTCGGCGGCATCCTCGGCCCGGACGACGCCCGGCGCATGCTCGACGCGGGCGCGAGCCTCGTCCAGCTCTACACCGGCTTCGCCCTGCACGGCCCCGGCCTGGTCCGCCGCGTCGGCCGGGGGCTCGCGGCGGGTCGGTAGCGGGGCCTGGACTCAACGGTCGGACGGCGAAGTCTGGGCTCAGGCACACAAACCGGTTCTCCTCAACCGGCGAGCGCCCGCTCGGGAGAACCAGACGTGTGGCCTTCCCGGCCTGCTCGTCGCCAGTCGGGCGGGCCCGAGTCCGGCTGTGCGCACTCGGGCCCATCCGCCTCAGCCAGGGAACCGCGGCCCGCCAGTGCTCACGAACCGCAGGTAGCCCCGCCAGGACGCGTACCGGTCCAGACCTTCCCCGCCAACCGCGGCCGCTGGTTCGCACAGCACCGCGAGCGGCGAACTCCCGTCCTCCAACTCCACCCGGCCCACCACGAACGGCGCCGCCAACCCGGCCGCGAAACGGCCGAACGCCGCCGGAGACAAGCACCAGCGTTCGCCGTCCACGCCGGCCGAGCCGGAGACCACTCCCGGCTGCGGCGGGGTGACACCGTCGAGCAGCACCAGCCGGTACCGCTCAGCAGTCCGGACCAGACCGCCGAACCGCGCCCCGTGCAGTTCGTCGTGCAGCGGCTGCCCGCACAGGTGCGCACCGAACACCACGACGTCGACGCTCTCGCTCGGGTACGGATCCGGCGACTGCTCCCCGGTCAGCACCGAAGCCAGGTCGATGCCGATCTGGTCCTCGAACGCTCGCGTCACCACCGTGATCCCGTACGGCCGCCGGTCGCCCGGCACGGTCACCGCAGCCAGGTCGAGCGCGTTCAGGGTCGCGTCCAGGACGCCGACGGTCGGGAGGAGCAGCGCGTCCAGATCGGCCAGCAGCGAGCCGGCTCCAAGGGCGTTTCCGGCCCCGTAAAGCGCGCTGACGTCCACCGGGACCAAGACGGCACCGGAAGCCTCCAGAGAGGCAGCGGCGACGTCGAACGCCCTCCTCGCGGGCAGCGGGAGACTGGCTTCGGCGGGAATGCCGAGGCGCGGGTGCTGGCCGGTGCCGAGGCGGACGTCGGCTGGCCATTCGCGGGCACCCGGGTCCGGGCCGCCGAGCATCGCCGCGACGGCTCGCTGGGCGGTCGTGAGTCGCTGGGCGGACACCGAAACGGTCGTTCCCGGGATCAGTCCGGGCGTCGGCTTGAGGGTGAGCACCCCGGGCGGGGCGGCGATCTCTCGCGCGGAGGAATTCAGTGCCAGGTCGACGATCTCGAGACCCACCGCCGCGTTTTCCGGGTCCGCGACGGTGGTTCCGAGGACCACCGCGCCGGCGTCGGTCAGGCGGGCGAGCTCGGGCGGGGCGTCGGCGTCGACCGCGCAGACGGTTCCGGCCAGCGGGAGGTCTTCGCCCGCGTGAACGCGTTCGTCGACGGTTTTCGCTTCGACGAGCACTTCCTCCATGGTGCGCACCGAAGCCCAGAGCCCGGGGCGGTCGGCTTTCGCCAGCCGCTCGAACGCGGTGCGGACCCGCTCGTGCGAGCTGGGCGGGGGGACGGGAACAGGATCAGGTTCCGGCGGGAGCGTAGTCACGAGGGCGTCCTTTCCTCGGCGGGATCGGAGGAGTCCACTGTGTACGTCCGGCGCCGCGAACCTCAGCCCGTGACGCCGGGCCTGGCGGGTGCCAACACCGACCTCATGGGAAAAACGTTAAACCGCAGACGTTTCCGTCACCAGCAGGATCGGATTACGCGATTGTTGCGGTGTGCGGGGGAAACTCACGCACCGTCGCGGCCGGACTGTCCGGTTGCGCCGACCGGAATCCCAAACTCGGCCATCAGGACGGCGTTTCCGCCCGGCCGCGGCGATTCCCGGAGTCGGCGCGAAGCTGGGCACCCGGACCACATTCACCCCTGGATCGGGCGTTTCGCGGCGGATTACCGTGCCGCACGACCCTGGCGCCATGGCCAGCGCAGGCTGGTTTTCACCGCCAGCGCCAGCCCGGTGAGCCGGTCCGTCGCGTCGGTCAGTGCCTCCCGCGACGTGACCATGCCGTCACCGCTCGACCAGCCGCGGCGATTCCCGGAATCGCGCCGCACGACCCAGCAAACGGGCCAGGCTGGTCAGCCCAGGTCCTTCAACGCCAGCGCCAACCCCGCGAGCCGATCCGTCGCGTCCGTCAGCGCCTCCCGCGACGTCACCATCCCGTCGCTGCTCGCCGCCACCGCACGGCCGGCCGCGGCGACCAGGCCGCCGTAGCCTTCGATTCCGTCGTCGAGCTGTTCGCGCAGTTTCGCCACCGCGGCCTGCAACGCCGAACGTTCGCGCTCCGGCGCGGAATTGCGGCCCCGTTCGATCGCCTGGATCCGGTCGGCCAGGCCGCGCAGCGCGCGGGCAGCCTCGTCGGCCGTCGCGCGGGCGTCGGCGACCGAGACTTCCGGAACCGCGGTGGTGCCCAGCGAAGTCGGCACGGAAAGCTGCTTCAAGAGTTCGCGCAGCGAAGCCTCGGACTCGGCCAGCCGCTCCATCGGCTCGCGCGCGGCCGAAGCGGCGGCGGGCAGCGGCGGCGGGCCGCTGGGCGCGGCGGGAAGTTCGACCTTCTTCAGCTCTCGCAACCGCATCCCGGTGCGGACGCTGAACGTCCCGAACACCAGCGTCGCGAAACCCGAGAACACCGCCTGCCCGATCTCCGGGCCTGCCACCGCTCCGCCGAGCAGGCCAGTGGCGGTGAGCACGGTGAGGATCCCGAGCAGGATCGTGACCAGCACCCACAACGTGAGCACGCGCGAGGTGCGGCGGATCCGGCGCTGGTGCTTCGCGCTCGGCTCGTTCCAGCGCTGCCATTTGGCCCGCACCTCGGCGACCGCGGGCACCTGCCCGGCGACCGAGGAAAACGCCGCGGACGCGGCCGCGCTCGACGGGCGGCGCGGCACCGGCGGCGGCGAGACCGGACCGCGCTGACTCTGCTGCGGCTTCCCGCCGGCTTCCTCGGCCGGCGGGAAGTACCGCTGCAGTTTTTCCTGAGCGCGCTGGGCGTAGTCGGGCAACCGCTCGATGTGCTTCTCGAGCTTGGCGTTGAACTCGCTGAAGTCCCGCCGCTTGGCCATCCGCGCTACCCCCTGCGCCGCTCCTGCCCGGCCGGTCAGGCCGGGTTCTTGCCCTGTTCGGCCTGCACGCGGGCCTGGATCTCCCGCTGGATGTCGCCCGACGCGGCGGCCGGCTTGGCCGCGGCCGCGCCCGCGCCGCCGTCGGTGACCTGGGCGACCGAGTCGCCGCGCATCGACGCGCGGATCTGCTCCAGCCGCGAGTGGCCCGCCATCTGCGTGGCCGACTCCTGGACCTCCATCATGCGGCCCTGCACCGAGTTCTGCGCCAGCTCCGCCGAGCCCAGCGCGGTGGTGTAGCGCTTCTCGATCTTGTCCCGGACCTCTTCCAGCGACGGCGTGTTGCCCGGCGCGGCCAGCTGGCTCATCTGGTTCAGCGACGCGGAGACCTGCTCCTGCATCTTCGCCTGCTCCAGCTGCGAGAGCAGCTTGGTGCGCTCGGCCAGCTTCTGCTGCAGCATCGTCGCGTTGCGCTCGACGGCCTGCTTGGCCTGCGTGGCCGCCTGCAGCGACTGGTCGTGCAGCGTCTTGAGGTCTTCGATGCTCTGCTCGGCGGTGACCAGCTGCGCGGCGAAGCTCTCCGCCGCGGTCTCGAACTGGGTCGCCTTCGCCTCGTCGCCCTTGCCGCGGGCCTCGTCGGCCAGCACGAGCGCCTGGCGCGTCGAGGCCTGCAGCTTCTCGACCTCGCCGAGCTGGCGGTTGAGCTTCATCTCCAGCTGCCGCTGGTTGCCGATCACGGAGGCGGCCTGCTGCGTCAGCGCCTGGTGATTGCGCTGCGCCTCCTCGATGGCCTGCTGGATCTGTACCTTCGGGTCGGCGTGCTCGTCGATCTTCGACGAGAACGCCGCCATCATGTACTTCCAGAACTTCACGAACGGGTTGGCCATCTCCTCCGCCTGCCTTCTTGCGTCCCACGGGCCCTGATTGCTTCGGGGCGGGGCGTCGCTCCCCTAGTCGCACAACGTACCGACCCCGGCGTTGGGTTCCATCGTGTCAGGTCGGCCTCCGCCGTTCCAGGCGACCCCGGGGGAATTCAGGGTCAGCCCTGACCGGCGGTCGGGACCGGCCCGGAAGGGGAACCCCGCGCACGCCGACGGCCCCGGGGAGATCCCCGGGGCCGTACAGCGAAACAGCGCGGGCGTTACGCCGCGATCGTGGACGCCAGCTTCGGCGCGCCGATCGTGGTCCGCAACGTCGTGTTCATCCGCGGAGCGGGCTGAAGCCGCAGGTCGGAGAGGTCGTCGCCGATCAGCTCCGACACCAGGCGGCCGCCTTCGAACCCGGCCTCGCCGCGGTCGGGCACCGTCTGGCTCGGCGCGGTCTCCACCTCTTCCACCGGTGCGACCTCGACCTTGTCGAGGGCCGAAACGTCCGCGGCGACCTTGTGCAGCAGCTCGCCCAGCGGCAGTTCCAGCGCCTCGCAAATGGACGCCAGCAGCTCGCTGGAAGCTTCCTTCTGGCCGCGCTCGACCTCGGACAGGTAGCCGAGGCTCACCCGGGCGGCGCGGGAGATGTCACGCAGCGTCCGACGCTGGTTGGTGCGGGCATGACGGAGCCGATCACCGATCGCCTCGCGCAACAGCACGGTCATCACGCGCCTCCCTTCCCGAACTGGTGCCTCCTACGTTACCCAGAGCGGTGCCCCGAGTGCAGGACTTGACACGTACGTACGCCAAGGGCGAACGCCGTTTTCAGTCTAGTTGTTCCCCGAGCAGCGCGAACGCGGCGCGCACCGACGCGGTCCGAATCGTGTCCCGGTCACCGGACTCGGCCAGTTCACGCACCGTGTTCACGCCCGGTCCGCTGAGCCCGACGTACACCGTTCCCGGGGCCACGCCGTCCTGCGGATCCGGCCCCGCGACACCGGTCAGGCCGAGCCCCCAGGTCGCCCCGCAGCGCTCCCGCGCGCCGCTGGCCAGCTGCGCGGCGACCTCGGGGTGCACCGCTCCGTGTTCGGCCAGCAACTGTTCGTCGACGCCGGCCAGCGCGGCCTTCAGCTCTGTGGCGTAGACCACCAGTCCGCCGCGCAGCACCGCGCTCGCGCCCGGCACCTGGGCGAGCGTCGCGCAGACGAGACCGGCCGTGAGCGACTCCGCCGCCGCCACGGTTTCCCCCCGGCGGGTGAGGGTCGCGACCAGTTCGCGCGCTTCGGTCATCACGTGCCCATCGCGCGCCGGCCCGCGGCGCGCAGCCGGATCGCGCGGACCAGGTAGTCGACGCCGGTGATCACCGTCAGCGCCACCGCGATCCCCATCAGCGCCCAGCGCACCGGGTCCGCTCCGGCCGGGAGCGGCAGCAGATAGGTCACGATCGCGAGGATCTGCGCCATCGTCTTCGCCTTGCCGCCGCGGCTGGCCGGGATCACGCCGTGCCGGATCACCCAGAACCGCAGCAGCGTCACGCCGATCTCGCGCACCGCGATCACGATGGTGACCCACCAGCCCAGCTCCCCCAGCGCGCTGAGCCCGATCAGCGCGGCGCCGATGAGCGCCTTGTCCGCGATCGGGTCGGCGATCTTGCCGAAGTCGGTGATGAGCCCGTAGCGGCGGGCGACCCAGCCGTCGACCTGGTCGGTCGCGGACGCGATGGCGAACAGCCCGGTGGCGATCGCGCGCCACGTGGTGTCCTCGCCGTGGCCGGTGAACAGCGCCACCACGAACAACGGAACCAGCACGAGCCGCGAGATGGTGAGCAGGTTCGCCAGGTTCAGCGTCGGGACCGGGGTGGCTTCGGGCAGCTGTGCCCCGCCCTCGGAAGCGGCGCGGGGCACGCCCTCGCCCGCCCCGCTGGGCGCGGCACTCACCGGCCGGCGTCCGGCGCCGGGCGGACGACCAGGTCGACGCCGGCGGAGTCGACGACCTCGCAGCGGACGATGTCGCCCACCGCGAGCGGCTTGGTGTCTTCGTCCTCGAGGATGACGCACTCGCCGTCGACCTCGGGGGCCTGGTGCGCGGCGCGGCCGACCGCGTCGTCGCCGTCGGTGCCGTCGTGCTCGACCAGGACGTCCACGAAGGTGCCGATCCGGTCCTCGGCGCGCTGCGCGGTCAGTTCCTCGACCAGCGCCGAGATGCGCGCGACGCGCTCGGCGACCACGGCCGGATCGAGCTTGCCGTCGAAGGTCTCCGCCTCGGTGCCGTCCTCGTCGGAGTAGCCGAACACGCCGACCGCGTCGAGCCGGGCGCCGGTGAGGAACCGCTCCAGTTCGGCCAGGTCGTCCTCGGTTTCGCCGGGGAAGCCGACGATCACGTTGGTGCGGATGCCCGCCTCGGGCGAGTACTCGCGGATCTGCTCGGTGAGCGCGAGGAAGGAATCGGTGGAGCCGAACCGGCGCATCCGGCGCAGCACCTGCTCGCTGGAGTGCTGGAAGGACAGGTCGAAGTAGTCCGCGACGCCCGGCGTGGTGGCGATGGCCTGCACCAGCTGCGGCCGCGTTTCGGCGGGCTGCAGGTAGGACACGCGGACGCGCTCGATGCCGTCGATCTCGGCAAGGCGCGGCAGCAGGAGTTCGAGCGCGCGGGTGCCGTCGCGGCCGAAGTCCTTGCCGTACGACGTGGAGTTCTCGCTGACCAGGAACAGTTCCTTCGCGCCGTTCTCGGCGAGCCAGGCCGCCTCGGCGACGATCTCGTCGGGCTGGCGGGACACGAACGACCCGCGGAACGACGGGATCGCGCAGAACGAGCAGCGCCGGTCGCAGCCGGAGGCGATCTTCAGCGCGGCGACCGGGGAATCGTCCAGCCGCGTGCGCAGGACGCGCGGGCCCCAGCCGTGCTGCGCGTGCCCGGGCACCTCGACCTCGGCCGTCGCGGCGGGCCGCTGCACCGGGCTGATCGGCAGCAGCTTGCGGCGGTCGGACGGGGTGTGCGCGGCGATCGCGCGGCCGGCGACCACGTCGTCAAGGCGCGAGGACAGGTCGGCGTAGTGGTCGAAGCCGAGCACCGCGTCGGCCTCGGGCAGGCTGTCGGCGAGTTCGTTGCCGTAGCGCTCGGCCATGCAGCCGACCGCGACGACTTTGCGGCCGGTGTCGGCGGCGGCGAGCAGCGTGTCGACCGAGTCCTTCTTGGCCGATTCGACGAACCCGCACGTGTTGACCACGACGACGTCGGAGTCCTCCGGTTCGGCGGCCAGTTCCCAGCCGCCCGCGGCCAGCCGGCCCGCCAGCTCCTCGGAATCGACCTCGTTGCGGGCGCAGCCCAAGGTCACGAGGGAGACACGGCGGGCGCGAGCGGAATCAGCGGCTGGAGAAGGCACGACGTTCAGGGTAGCCGTCGCATTCGGACCGCCCCGCGACGGCGTCGCCCAGTGCGGTGACACGGTCTCCTCCGGCCGGGGTTCGCCGTCCGTGAAGGGCTCCTTGAGGGAATCAGATTCCCTCAAGGAGCCCTTCACGGACCTGCGGGGCTTGAGCACTCGAGCGGGTCACTCCGCTGTGGACACGTCCGGAACCGTCAGCAGCGTCAGCTCGGCGTCGTCGAGGGCCTCCAGGTCGACATCCGGGCCGGCCAGCCGCATCGCCTGCGCGCGGATCGCGCGTTCGAGCAGGCCACGGGCCGAACGGCCGTTCGCGAACCCGGTGCCGCGGTCGAGGCCGGCCATGAAGCCGGGCAGCGCTTCGGCGAGCCCGGCGTCGAGGCGGTAGCCCTGTTTGCCCGCCATGGCCGTGAAGATCGCGGCCAGCTGGGCGTTGTCGTAGTCGGCGAAGTGCACGGTGGCGCCGAAGCGGGACCGGAGGCCCGCGTTGGCGTCGAGGAAGCGGTCCATGTCCGCCGGGTAGCCCGCGGCGATCACGATCAGGTCCTCGCGGTGGTTCTCCATCTGCACCAGCAGTTCCGCGACCGCCTCGCTGCCGAAGTCGGTCCCGTTGGAGTAGGTCTGGACCAGGTTGTACGCCTCGTCGATGAACAGCAGCCCGCCGATCGCCCGCTCGCACACCTCGCGGGTTTTCGGCGCGGTCTGGCCGATGTACTCGCCCACCAGGTCCGGCCGCGCGACCTCGACCAGGTGCCCGGACGGCAGCACGCCCAGCTCGCGGTACAGCTGCCCCATCAGGCGCGCGACGGTCGTCTTCGCCGTGCCCGGGTTGCCGGTGAACACCAGGTGCCTGCTGCGCGCCCCGACCGGCAGCCCGGCCTTGCGGCGGCGCGCGTCCAGCCGCGTTTCCGCGACCAGCGCGCGGACCTGCGACTTCACCTCGTCCAGGCCGATCATCCCGTCGAGTTCGGCCAGCAGGTCGTCCAGCCCCCGGCGCGGTCCGGCGTCGTCGCTGACCGCGACCCCTGCTTCGCCCGGCAAGTCCGCGGCCACCAGGACGGCCAGCTGATCCGACGGTGTGTCCGGCGCGGCGGCGAGGCGGCTGGACTGTCCGCTGATCGCGGCTTCGAGCAGGCCGCGCGCGGACCGGCCGTTCGCGAACCCGCGGCCGCGCGGAATGCGGCGGATCGCCTCGGGCAGCGCCGCGGAGAGGTCGGCGGACAGCTCGTAGCCCTGGCTCTTCGCCATCACCGCGAAAATCCCGGCGAGTTCGTCGTTGGAGTAGTCCGGGAACTCGATCCGGCCGGAGAACCGCGACCGCAGCCCGGGGTTGGACTCGAGGAACTCGTCCATCTGCTTGGGATAGCCCGCGACGAAGACCACCAGGTCCTCGCGATGGTTTTCCATCTGCACCAGCAGTTCGGTGACGGCTTCCTTGCCGTAGTCGTCGTTGTCGTCGCGCACGAGGTTGTACGCCTCGTCGATGAACAGCACGCCGCCCGCGGCCCGTTCGCACACCTCGCGGGTCTTCGGCGCGGTCTGGCCGGTGAACTCGGCGACGAGATCGCCGCGGCCGACCTCGACCAGGTGGCCGGACGGAAGCACGCCCAGCTCGCGGTAGATCTGCCCGACCAGCCGCGACACGGTCGTCTTGGCCGTGCCGGGGTTGCCGGTGAAGAGCAGATGGCGACTGCGGACGGCGACCTTCATGCCCGCGTCCCGCCGCCGCGCGTCGACGGCCATTTCGTCCACCATCGACCGCACGCGCTGCTTCACCGAGTCGAGCCCGATCATCGCGTCCAGCTCGGCCAGCAGCTCCGGGAGACTGCGCCGCGGTCCGGAATCGTCCACCGCGCCCACGCCGGACTCGCCGGGACCGGGCAGGTCGGCGGCGACGAGCGTGACCAGGTCCGCGCCGCCGTCGGTGGTCAACCGGGTCGACTGCTTGCCGATCGCCGCTTCCAGCAGCACGCGCGCGGACCGGCCGTTCGCGAAGCCGCGGCCGCGCGGGATCCGCCGCACCGCTTCCGGCAGCGCCGCGAGCAGGTCCGCGGACAGCTCGTAGCCCTGGCCCTTCGCCATCGCGCGGAAGATCTGCGCCAGCTCGTCGTTGGAGTAGTCCGGGAATTCGATGGTGCCGGCGAACCGCGAGCGCAGGCCGGAGTTGGATTCCAGGAAGGCGTCCATCTCCTTGGGGTAACCGGCCGCGAAGACCACCAGGTCCTCGCGGTGGTTTTCCATCTGCACCAGCAATTCCGCGACCGCTTCCCGGCCGAAGTCGTCGTCCTTGTCGTTGACGAGGTTGTACGCCTCGTCGAGGAACAGCACGCCGCCGACGGCCCGCTGGACCGCCGCGCGGGTCTTCAGCGAGGTCTGTCCCACGTACTCGCCGACCAGGTCGGTGCGGGTCACCTCGACGACGTGGCCCTTGGGCAGCGCGCCGAGCGCCCGGTAGATCTTGCCGAGCAGCCGGGCGACCGTGGTCTTCGCTGTGCCCGGGTTCCCGGTCAGCAGCAGGTGACGGCTGCGCACGGCGACCTTCATGCCCGCTTCCCGGCGCCGCGCGTCGATCGTCATCTCCGACGTCAGCGAACGGACCCGCTCCTTGACCGCGTCGAGGCCGATCATCCCGTCCAGCTCAGCGAGCAGCTCCTCGATCGAAGATCCGCCGCGCTGTCCCGCCGCGGCCACGAGCGGCTCGATGTCCGGATGGCCGATTTCGATCCGGCTGCCCGGCATCGCGCCGCGGCTGATCGCCTGCCGCGAGGCCGCGTCCAGCAGCGCTTCCACCGTGCGGGCGCTGGGTTCCTTGGCCAGCGCGGCGAGCCGATCGCGGACGTCGCCCGGCAGGCCGAACGAGCGTTCCCGGGCGAGGACGTCCAGCAGCGCGGCGGCTTCCGCGGGCCGGTCGAACCGGGGCAGCCGGTACTGCAGCATGGTCTGCACCAGGTCGGGGGCCTCGGTGCTGAGCTGTTCGAGCACCTTTTCGGTGCCGTCCAGGATGATCAGGCGGCAGCTGTCCTGGTCGCGGGCGTAATTGCGCAGCATGCGGACCGTGGCGGCGAGGTCCTTCTCGAAGAGGGCGTCGACGCGCTCGGCCAGCAGCAGCGCGGAGCCGCCGTTCTCGATGTCGTTGATCGTCGCGGGCACCGAGCGCTCGACCGGGTCGTCGGCGTACTCGGCGAGCAGCGCGGCGCAGTCGAAGAACTCGGCGGTGTCGAACCCGACCTCGGCCTCGGTCAGCGACGCCTTCATCGCCCGGGTGAACCGGCGCTGGCCGGTGTTCGCCTCCCCCACCAGCAGGATGAACGGGTTCGGCTGTTTGGTGCCCGCCGTCATCCGGGCCGCTTCGCGCTTCTCCCACTCGGCGTAGGCGGTTTGCCATTCCTCGTACGCCTTTTCGTAGCGGGACTGCTCCTTGCGCTGCCACATCCGGTTGC
Source organism: Amycolatopsis albidoflavus (assembly GCF_039525725.1). Taxonomy (NCBI): domain Bacteria; kingdom Bacillati; phylum Actinomycetota; class Actinomycetes; order Pseudonocardiales; family Pseudonocardiaceae; genus Amycolatopsis; species Amycolatopsis albidoflavus. The sequence continues at coordinate 681,160 of NZ_BAAAHV010000022.1, read as the reverse complement.
CCGCGGCCAGCAGGTCGAGCGTGACCGACCGGCTGTGCCGCGCCATGTCGCCGAGCACGTTGTTGCCGGAGCCGTCCGAACCCGGCCGCTCCGGTTCGGGCGGCGGCGGCTCGCCGGGGCCGTTCGCGGTGCCGTGCCGGGTGGCGTCCGCCCAGGCGACGACCCGGGTGGCGCGCGCGACGAACTCGGCCATCGACTCGGTCCCGGCGACGAACATCCCGGTCTGGCCCAGGCTCTCCACCCGGATCTGCGGCGGCTGGGCGGGATTCGGCGCCGGGGCGACCGGCAGCGGCCCCGAAGGCGCGGGCGCGGCGGGCGACTGCGGTCCGGAAGGCGCGGGCGCGGCGGGCGGCGGCTGCGCCGGAACCTGGCCGGACCACGGGCCGCCCTGCGGCGCGGGCGGGAACCCGGGCTGCGGCGGGCGGTAGCCCTGCGGAGGCGAGGGCGGGCCGTTGTAGCCGCCCGGATTCCCTTGCGGCGCAGGCGGTCCGGCGAACCCGCCCGGGTTGCCCTGCGGTGCGGGATAGCCGCCCGGAGTGCCCTGCGGACCGGGGTAACCGCCGGGAGTCCCCTGCGGCGAGGGCGGACCGGCATAGCCTGGATTGCCTTGCGGTCCGGCGAATCCGCCCGGGTTGCCCTGCGGGCCGGGGTACGGCGGCCGGGGGCCTCCGCCGCCGCCCTGGCCCGGGTAGCCCTGCTGGCCGCCCGGGTACTGCTGCGGCGCGCCGTATCCGCCCGGGGCGGGCACGCCGGGAGCGGGAGTGCCCGGCGGCGGCACGAGGCGGGAGGTGCCGCGGTAGCCGGGATCCGACGGCGGCTGCGTGTACTGCCAGTTCCCGTCCGGCAGCCGCCGCTGCCACGCCTGGCCGGGGACGAGCAGCCATCCGACGCCGTCCGGGCCGGTCAGCGCGGCCGTCCGGCCCGCCGCCGCCTCGGACTGTGCGGCCTGGAATGCGTCCCACCCTGCGCGCGTCAAAAAAACCAGCTCCCCCTCAGGTGCCCGTGCGGCAAGCCCGCCGCCGCCCCATTGTGCCCAACCCGGGACGCTCCGCGACGGCTAGTCGCCAAAGTCGCGCGTTCGCCCCTCGCGCGCGATCACCACTGCAGGGCTTGTTTGAGCTGTTTGACCGCGATCGGCGCGAGGGTCGTGTTGAAGGTCGCGGACGGGTGGTTGTCGTCCATGTAGACCAGCACGTTCCCGACGACCGCGCGGCAGCGCTTCTGGTCGCAGTAGTAGTCGGTGAAGTCCAGGAACGACACGTTGTCCGGGATGTCCTCGACCCGCTCCCACGACGGTGCCGGAGCCACCGCGGCGGGACGCGGCACCGAGCACGACGCGTCGGTCGGGCTCTTCTGCGCGACGCAGCTGGCCATGTTGAACGCGTAACGCGGGTTGTCGCGCACGGCCACGACCGGGATGTTCGCGTCGTTCAACGCGGACCAGACGTCGACGAAGCCCTTCGGCGTCGACTCGTTCGGCCCCGGTTTGGAGTTGACCGTGCCGAGCATGACGACCGCGTCCGGGCGGGTGTCGAGCAGTTCGTCGGTGGCGGCCTTGTTCCAGTCGATGCAGCCCTTGTCCCCCGGCATCAGCTCGGAGCCCGACGAGTACGGGCACGCGCCCTTCAGCATGGTCGTGACCTGCCAGCCGTCGGAGACGACCGCGGGCCGGAAGGCGGCGAGGTACTGCTGGATGTGCGAGTCGCCGACGAGCACGATCCGCTTGGTCGGCGGCCCTTCCGGGCCCTCCGTGCAGATCTCCAGGTCCTTGTTGCGCGGCGACTTCGCGCACTGGTCCGGCGAAATGCGAGCCCAGTCGTCGGCGAGCTTCACCGTCGGCGGCACGATCGACGGCGACGGCGCGCCGCGGTAGACGAAGCCCTGCGCGTGCGCGACCGCGCCCGGGTGGTCCGGGTCGCCGATGGCGATCTCGTAGTTGGCCCGCGCGCTGCTCACGCCCTGCCAGACGCCGCTCGCGACGAGCACCGGGGCCAGCGCGAGCACGCCGAACCGGTAGGCGCCCCAGTGTTTCGCGGTGCCGATCTTCGACAGCCGGATCGGGTTCTCGATCAGGTGGTAGGTCAGGATCGAGAGCAGGAACGACACGCCGACGACGAAGGTGCCGCCGAGCAGGCCGACCGCCGGCCGGTCGCGGATGATCAGGTAGAAGACCAGCACCGGCCAGTGCCACAGGTACAGCGAGAAGCTGAGATTGCCGACGTAGCCGAGGAATTTCGAGCTGAGCCAGCGGTCCGCGCCGAGCACGCTGCCGGTCTGCCCGGCCACCAGCACCAGGCCCGCCGAGACGGTCGGCCACAGCGCGATCCAGCCGGGGAACACGCTGTCGACCTCGAGCAGGACCCCGCACAGCACCAGCCCCGCGACGCCGACCCAGCCGAGCACGATGCGCAGCAGCCGCGGCAGCGTGACCTGGTCGAGGAACATCGCCATCAGGCCGCCCAGCGCGAATTCCCACACCCGGGTGAGGCCGTGGAAGTAGGCCAGCGGCTGGTCGGCCTTGGTGAGGTAGACCGAGTACGCGAGCGAGGCGGCGAACAGGACGATCAGCAGCAGGTTCACCGTGCCGCGCAGCGACCAGCCGAGCCGGCGCACGAGCAGGCCGAGCCCGACGAACAGCAGCGGCCACACCAGGTAGAACTGGCCCTGGATGGACAGCGACCAGAAGTGCTGCACCAGGCTCGCGCTGTTGTGCTGGGCGAAGTAATCCACCGAATCGGCCGCGAGCTGCCAGTTCTCGTAGAACAGCGCCGACGCGACGACCTCGCGGATGGTCTGGAACCAGCGGTCCTGCGGCAGCAGCAGCTGCGACACGACCACGACGGTCAGCAGCACGGTCATCGCGGCCGGGAAGAGCCGCTTGATCATCCGGCCCCAGGTGGCGCGCAGCTCGATCCGGCCGCGCAGCAGCGCCCGGTAGAGCTGGCCGGTGATGAGGAACCCGGAGACGAGGAAGAACACGTCGACGCCGCCGGAGATCCGGTCGAACCACACGTGGTAGACCACGACCAGCACCGAGGCCAGCGCCCGCACGCCCTGCAGCTCAGGCCGGAACCGGGCTTGCGCGCTCGGCCCGGCGGGAGGGTTGCCTGGACGTTCCGGGGCCACCACGGTACTGCCGGACATGCAGGTTCCTCCCGAGGGCCGGTAGCAGGCCGAAAGCCGCCGACTACTGGTCATGTGCGCTCACTAGCTATACGTGACGGCGCGCGCCGTCACGCATCCGGGGTCCCCCGATGGAGCCGCTCGGCGCACCCGGTCCTCGCGGTAGTTATCTTGACCGGGTGCCCGATTCCCGCCCTCCGTCCGTCCGCCGCGCGCGGATCGCCGACGTCCGCAAGATCAAGGCCCTCGTCGACTCCGACGCGGGCCGCGTGCTCCTCGAGAAGGATCTGGTCACGCTTTACGAGGCGGTGCAGGAGTTCTGGGTCGCGATCGACGACGAGAACGGCGCCGAGGACGTGCTGGGCGCCGCCGCGCTGCACGTGCTGTGGGAGGACATCGGCGAACTGCGCACCGTGGTCGTCGACAAAGCGGCGCGCGGCCGCGGGATCGGGCGCGCGCTGGTCGGCAGGCTCGTCGAAGAGGCCCGCGAGCTGGGGCTGAAGCGGCTGTTCGTGCTGACGTTCGAGACGTCGTTCTTCTCCGGGCACGGGTTCGTCGAGATCGACGGCGCCCCGGTGTCGCACGAGGTGTACGCGGAGATGCGGCGCTCGCTCGACCCCGGCGTCGCGGAATTCCTCGACCTGCCCTACGTCAAGCCGAACACCCTGGGGAACTCGCGCATGCTGCTGGAGTTCTGAGCGCTCACGAGAACCGGACGAGAATCCGGTTCCCCGCCCCGTCCACCGCCTCGAGCTTCACCGTCGTGCCCGCGAAAGACGTCGCGTCCGGGCCCTGGCGGCCGGTGTGCAACTGGACGGACGTGTGCTCGCCGCGCCCCGGCTCGGTCAGGACCAGCGCCACGACCGCCTCCCCCGCCACGAAGCACTGCCTGCCCGGCTTGCAGCGCGAATCCGAGACCAGCTGGCGGTAGCGCACCGTCAAGTCGCGGCCGGAGACCTGCACCTCCTGGCCGGGCGTGAGCGCCACGTTCCCGCCCAGTTCAGCGGCAGGCGGTCGCGACGGCGTCTGCGCGACGGCGACCGTGCCGCCCGCGCATCCGGCCAGCGCGGCGGCCGTCCCGATACCCAGTGCGAGCTTCTTGAGGTCCATGCCCAGGGGACGAGACCGGGGCACTGCCAGGTTGCACGCGCGGCTCAGAAGTCTTCGTCCTCGCCGCCGGCGGGCGACCCGCCCGCGTCGGAGCCGCCGCGGATCATGAACAGCACCGACTCCAGCTCGTCGGGCTTGATCAGCACGTCGCGGGCCTTCGAACCCTCCGACGGGCCGACGATGCCGCGGCTTTCCAGCAGGTCCATCAGCCGTCCGGCCTTGGCGAACCCGACGCGGAGCTTGCGCTGCAGCATCGAGGTGGACCCGAACTGCGACGTGACGATGAGTTCGGCGGCCTGCAGCAGGACGTCGAGATCGTCGCCGATGTCCGGGTCGATTTCCTTCTTCTCGCCCGCCTTGGCGCTGGTGACGCCCTCGTTGTAGTCCGGCTGCGCCTGTTCCTTGGCGAAGTTGACGACCGCGGCGATTTCTTCGTCGCCGACGAACGCGCCCTGGATGCGGACCGGTTTCCCGGCGCCCATCGGCAGGTAGAGCGCGTCGCCCATGCCGATCAGCTTCTCCGCGCCCGGCTGGTCGAGGATGACCCGCGAGTCGGTGAGCGACGACGTGGCGAATGCGAGCCGCGAGGGCACGTTCGTCTTGATCAGGCCGGTGACGACGTCGACCGAGGGCCGCTGCGTCGCGAGCACCAGGTGGATGCCCGCGGCACGGGCCTTCTGGGTGATCCGGACGATGGCGTCCTCGACGTCGCGCGGGGCGGTCATCATCAGGTCGGCCAGCTCGTCGACGATCGCCATGATGTACGGGTACGGCTGGTACTCGCGTTCGCTGCCCGGCGGCGCGGTGATATCGCCGGAGCGCACCTTGGAGTTGAAGTCGTCGATGTGGCGGACCCGGTTGGCCTGCATGTCCTGGTAGCGCTGCTCCATCTCCTCGACGAGCCAGGCCAGCGCTGCGGCGGCCTTCTTCGGCTGCGTGATGATGGGCGTGATCAGGTGCGGGATGCCCTCGTACGGGGTCAGCTCGACCATCTTCGGGTCGATCAGGATCATCCGGCATTCGGCGGGCGTCGCGCGGGCCAGCAGCGACACCAGCATCGAGTTCACGAAGCTCGACTTGCCGGAACCGGTGGAACCGGCCACCAGCAGGTGCGGCATCTTCGTGAGGTTCGCGGTGACGAACTCGCCCTCGATGTCCTTGCCGAGCCCGATCAGCATCGGGTGGTTGTCCTTGACCGTGGTCGGCGCGCGCAGCACGTCGCCGAGGCGCACCATCTCGCGGTCGGAGTTGGGCACCTCGATGCCGACCGCGGACTTGCCCGGGATCGGCGCGAGCAGCCGGACGTTGTCGGTGGCCACCGCGTAGGCGATGTTCTTGGTCAGCGCGGTAATCTTCTCGACCTTCACACCCGGGCCGAGCTCGACCTCGTACCGGGTGACCGTCGGGCCCCGGGTGAAGCCGGTGACCTGCGCGTCGACGTTGAACTGGTCGAGGACGCCGGTGATCGCCTCGATCATCTGATCGTTGGCCTTGCTGCGGGACTTCGGCGCGTCGCCGAGCTTCAGCAGGTCCGGCGGCGGGAGCGCGTAGTCGCCTTCGACCGTCCGGGTGACCGACAGGGCGGGTTCCGGGGCCTTCTTCGGCTTCTTCTCCGGCACTTCGGCGGGCGGCGCGACCGGCTTGGGCGGCCGGATCGGCGTGGCGGGCTCGGCGAGCGCGGCGTCGATGTCGAGCTGCTCGCCGTCCTTGTCGGCGCTGGCCTGCCGCCGCCGCGACGGCCTCCGCAGCCGGACGGACTTCGGGTCGGCCTCGGGTTCTTCGTTGTCGTGCTCGTCTTCGTGCTGGCCGCCGCCTTCGTACTCGGCCAGCTCCTGCTCGTCGAGGCCCCAGGTGCGCAGCCGGTGCGGGATGTCGCGGACCGGCGTGCCGGTGAACACGAGCACGCCGAACAGCAGCGCGAGGATCAGCAACGGCACCGCGACCCAGGTGGTGACGCCCTTGGTGAGCAGCCCGCCGGAGAACGCGCCGAGGATGCCGCCCGCGTACATCCGGCCGTCGTTGGTGTCCGGGAGCGCGGTGAAGATGTGCAGCATCCCGAGCACGGACAACACGACCAGCACGGTGCCGATGACCATCCGCGGCCGCGTTTCCGGCTGCGGCTCGGACCGCATCAACGCGACGGCGACCACGAGCAGCACCAGCGGCAGCGTCACCGCCCCCGCGCCGAGCACTGTCCGGGTGGCGATCTCGACACCCGCCCCGATCGGCCCGGCAGCCCGCCACCAGACCCCGACCGCGGCGACGATGGCCAGCGCGATCAGCCCGAGAGCAAGCCCGTCACGACGGTGTTCCGCTTCGAGTTCCCGCGTGCGCCCCACGGTCCGGGCGAGCGAGCCGATTCCCTTGGCGGCGAGGTTCCAGGTGCTGCGCACACCCCGCCCGAACGCGCCGTTCTTGCGCCGGGGGGCTGGCCGCCGGGCACTGGACGTCCGCGGCCGGGAGCTGCTCCTGCCCCTGGCCGAGCCTTTGGACGACCTGCTCGAGGCAGCCGTCCGAGACTTCGCCGGAGTACGCGAACTACGCGCCGGTGCCTTCCCGCCGCTTCCCGCCGTGCTCCGCTTCCTCGTCGCCGACCCAGCCATGCCTCCACGGTAACGGGCGAGGACCGATAGTCACATGTGCCACTCGCAGCGCACCCGAAACAATCGTCTCCAGATCACAGTGGATCTTGTGGAAGCATCGTCGTTGCCCCTCGCCATTCCCCGGAAGCCGAGGTCCCTTGATGCCGAACCCTGCCGAGGTCGTGCGCGCGCTTGCCGACCGGACCGCTTTCGCCGCTGCACCTCGGGGTACGGGGCGGTACCACTACCGCCGGACGTCCGGGTGGCATCAGCACACCGACCGGACTACCGCTGGGCAGATTCTGTCGGCCAGCACTGAGTTCTTCGACCGCGAGGACTGGATCGCCGCGGACGGTTCCGGACGGTTGCTGATTACGCAGGGCAGCGCGGTCGTGCGGCCCAGCGGCTATTTCCCGCCCGGCGGGCTGATGGGGGACTTTCTGGTCGCGACGGATCTCTCGTCGGTGACTGCTGCGATGAGTCGCCGGATGAGTCCTGCTGGAGCGGTCAAGGCTTTCAGCACGGTTTGGCTGGTGCAGGTGGTGCCGCCGCAGTTGCAGCGGTCGTTGCTGCTGTGGCTGGCCGAGCGGCCGGGGCTGCTTGTGGAGGACGCGGACCTGCCGGGGGTTGTCGTGAGCGTCCCGGATTCGGCGTTCGCTCGTACGAGGCAGCTGGTGTTCGATCCGGAGACCGGGATGCTGCTGCAGACCCGGGATGTCGAGGACGACGGGGCGACTATCGGGGGCTGCAGTCGCTGGTTGGACACCGGGTACGCGGAATCCACCGAGTCGCGTCCGGTTGAGGCTTCCTGACCTGGGACAATCACCTAATCGCCGCCGAGTTCGTCGTCTGCGCCTCTTTCGGACATTCATGCCGTAACAGCGGCTACAACGCGGCCGCTCCAGGATCCGCCGCTCCAGCGACTTCTGGTCCAGCGTCCCCGCCGACCGGCTCTTCCGCGCCAGCGAGCGTCGCGGCGGCACCGACCACCAGTGCGTTGGCGGCGGACTCCTACTTGAAGAAGTCCGTGGGCCAGAACGCGCAAGCCCGGCATGCACACGCTGGTGCTCGACTTCACTGTCCAGATGCCCGCTGCCGACGGCGACCCGTCCGACATCTACGCCTTCGACAACGACGTTCTCAACGGCCGGCAACGGATTCCTGAACGGCAGCCTCGGCTGGGAGTGGAACTACTGACAACCGCTGCGAGCACGCTCCAGCGGCCAAGCACCTCCATCGGCCAGAGGCGCCCTGAGCAGCCACGACAGCTTCAAGAACACCCGCCGGCCCCGCCTCAGCGAGAACCGCGTTGTCCCAGGTGGATTCACCCGTGAAATGCTCTGCTCATGTTCGCGCTGCAACAGGACGAGGCTCCGCGCCGTGCCCCCGCGATCTGGCGGACGATGCTCAACATCGACCGGGGGCTGGTGAACCTCGTCGGGCGGCTCACGGTGACCGGGTCGGTGCCGAGGGAACTCCGGGGCAAGCCGCTGCTCATGACGGCCAATCACATCGGCGTGTTCGACGCCTTCGTGCTCATGGCGGCTTGCAAGCGGATCGGCATCAATCCCCGGTTCATGCTCGCCGGCGGGATTCTCGACGCTCCGGTCATCGGTCCGGCGCTCAAAGTCAGCGGGCACTTGCGCGTGGACCGGGCGAAGGCGGCGACGGCGATCGGGCAGTTCGCGGAGGCGGCGGAGGCGTTGCGGACTACGCGCGAGCCGATCGTCGTGTATCCGGAGGGGCGGATCAGCCACGATCCCGGGTTGTGGCCGGAGCGCGGCAAGACGGGGGCGGCCCGGCTCGCGCTCGCGGCGGGCGTGCCGGTGATTCCGATCAGCCAGTGGGGCGCGCACGAGGCCGTGTACTGGGGCACGGAGACCGTCAACGGGCCCGCGGATCTGCTGCCGCTGGCGAAATCCGGGTTGAGCGCGCCGTTGCGGCGGCCTCGGTTCAAAGTGCATTTCGGGACTCCGGTGGACCTGTCCGACGTCGAGCCGGAGCGGCCGGGCGCGGGCGTTCGCGCGCACGCCAAGATCATGCAGGCCATCACCGACGGCCTGGTCCCCTTGCGCCGCCACGAACCCATCCGTCCGCGCTTCTACGACCCGACCCGGCCGACCGATACGGTCAGTCCCTGGAAGCCGCAGCGCTGAGTCCGGATCGTGGGACACACCAACCTGCCCGGCTAGGGTCGCGAGGTGTGAGCACCCGCATTCTGGTCGTCTACTACAGCGCTACCGGCAACACCGCCGCCCTCGCCAGCGCGCTTGCCGAAGGGGCGGGCGAAGCCGGGGCGGAGGTACGCGTTCGCACCGTAGCCGAGACCGCGCCGCCGGAAGCCATCGCAAGCAATCGGCGGTGGCAGGCCTGGGTTGACGACGGGCCGCACCACGAACTCGCCTCGCTGGCCGATCTCGAATGGGCGGACGGGCTCGCGCTCGGCAGCCCGACCCGGTTCGGCGGGCCCGCCGCGCAGCTGAAGTCCTTTGTGGACACCACGGGCGGCCTGTGGGCGCAAGGGAAACTGGCCGACAAGGTGGCGACGTCGTTCACCTCGGCGTCCACCGCGCACGGCGGCCTCGAAGCAACCGTGTTGGCGATCAACAACATCTTCTACCACTGGGGCGCGATCGTCGTCCCCCTCGGCTACGCCGATCCGCACCTGATGGAGTCCGGCAACCCGTACGGCGGCTCGTTCGTCTCGCGCAAATCCGCGGCGCCGGACGACACCGCACTGCAGGCGCTGCGGATTCAGGGGCGACGGCTGGCGACGATCACGACACACGTCGCGACGGGCCTGAAAACCGGGGAATAACTCAGTTTCGCCGGCTCGTTCCGCTCCGTAGTGTCCCGCGCGTGACCACCGAACTCCCTGTCCTGGAACAACCCCGGGTGATCCACCGGGGCCGCGGCCTCTCGCTCGTGCTGCTCGCCGCGGTCTTCTTCAGCACGTCCGGAACGCTCGCCAAACCGGTGATGGAAGCGGGCATGACACCGGAACAGGTGGCGGTGCTGCGGATCGGGACGGCGGGTGTCCTGCTGCTGATCGGCACCGCGCTCTTCGCCCCGCACACGCTGCGGGTCCGGCGCGGGGAATGGCCGATGCTGCTGGGGTACGGCGCGCTCGGCGTGGCCGGCACGCAGCTGCTGTATTTCATCGCCGCGGAACGGATTCCGGTCGGCATCGCGATCCTGCTGGAGTTCCTGTCGCCGGTGCTGATCGCGTTGTGGGTACGCGTGGTGCGGCGGAAGCGGCTGCCGCGCATGTTGTGGTTCGGGATGGCGGTGGCGCTGCTCGGGCTGGCGCTGGTCGCGCAGGTCTGGCAAGGAATGCGGCTCGACGCGATCGGGCTGCTGGCCGGGACCGGCGCGGCGCTGTGTTCGGCCGGGTACTTCCTGCTCGGCGAACGCGCGGTCGCCGACCGCGAACCGCTCGGGCTGGTCACCTGGGGCATGGTGGTCGGCGGCGTGCTCGTGAGCGTCACCGCGCCGCCGTGGACGCTGCCGCTGGGCATGGCGAGCCAGACCGTCCCGTTCGGACCGTGGGCTCCCCCGCTCTGGCTGCTGCTGATCTGCCTCGTGGTGCTGTCGACGGCGATCCCTTACGTCGCGGGGATCTCCGCGCTGCGGCACCTGCCCGCCTCGGTGGCGAGCGTCGTCGGGCTGCTCGAACCCGTCGCGGCGGCGGCGTTCGCTTGGGCGCTGCTCGGCGAAGCGCTCGCCTGGCCGCAAGCGGTCGGCGCCGCGCTGCTGCTCGGCGGCGCGTACCTGGTCCAACGACAGACCGCCGCGGTGGCCTGACTCCCCCTGCGGGTGGAGACGGGAACCAACCTCGGGCGGGATGTGTCCTATCCGCGAGCGCGCCACACTGGAGCGAGCCGCACGAGACACCTGGGGGATCTCATGGACAACCGACCGAGCAGAGCCGAACAACGCAGAGCGCGCAACGCGCTCGCCCGCCAGGCAGCGATCGTCATGATGGCGTTGCTGCTGGCGGGCGCGCGCCGCTGAATCAGAGCTGACTCAGACCGGGATGACCGTCGGCACGATCATCGGCCGCCTGCGGTAGGTGTCGGCGACCCACCGGCCGACGACCCGGCGCACCGCCTGCGCGATGCGGTGGGTGTCGGTGATGCCCTCGGCTTCCGTCCGCGCCAGCTCCATCTCCACGAGCGGCACGACGGCGTCGAGGGCCTTCGGGTCGTCGGAGAAGCCGCGGCCGGAGATCGTCGGGCTGCTCATCGCGCGGCCGGTGTTGGAATCGACCGCCATGGTGATCGCGATGAAGCCGCCCTCGCCGAGCACGAGCCGGTCGGACAGCGTCGACTCGCCGACGTCGCCGACGGACAGCCCGTCCACGTACACGTGCCCGACCTCGACGCGGCCAGTGCGCGAGGCCTTGCCGTCGACGAGGTCCACGACCACGCCGTCCTCGGCGATCACCACGTTGTCCGGCGCGACGCCGGTGCGGATCGCGAGCTCTCCGTTGGCGCGCAAGTGTTTCCACTCGCCGTGCACCGGCATCACGTTGCTCGGCCGGACTGCGTTGTACAGGTAGAGCAGCTCGCCCGCGGACGCGTGGCCGGACACGTGCACCTTCGCGTTGCCCTGGTGCACGACGTTCGCGCCGAGCCGGGTCAGCCCGTTGACGACGCCGAACACCGCGGTCTCGTTGCCCGGGATCATCGAGCTGGCCAGCACGACGGTGTCGCCCGCGCGGATCGAGATCTGCCGGTGCTCGCCGCGCGCCATCCGCGACAGCGCGGACAGCGGCTCGCCTTGCGAACCCGTCGACACGAACAGCACCTTGCTCTCCGGCAGGTTGCTGGCCTGGTCCAGGTCCACGAGCAGGCCGTCCGGCACGTTCAGCAGGCCCAGCTCGGCCGCGATGCCCATGTTCCGGACCATCGACCGGCCCACGAACGCCACGCGGCGGCCGTGCCGGACAGCGGCGTCCAGCACCTGCTGCACGCGGTGCACGTGGCTGGCGAAGCAGGCGACGATGACGCGCTGGTCGACCTTGCGGATCACGTCGTCGACCACCGGGCCGATGTCGCGCTCGGGCATGACGAACCCGGGCACCTCGGCGTTGGTGGAGTCGACGCAGAACAGGTCGACGCCCTCGTCGCCCAGCCGCGAGAAGCCCGCGAGGTCGGTGAGCCGCCCGTCGAGCGGCAGCTGGTCGAGCTTGATGTCGCCGGTGTGCAGCACGACGCCGGCCGGCGTGCGGATGGCGACCGCGAGCGCGTCCGGGATCGAGTGGTTCACCGCGAAGAACTCGAGGTCGAACGCGCCGACCTTGCGCCGCTCCCCCTCGCGCACCTCGATCAGCTTCGGCCGCTGGCGGTGCTCCTTGGCCTTGGCCGCGAGCAGCGCGTTGGTGAAGCGCGAACCGTAGATCGGCACGTCCGGGCGCAGCCGGAGCAGGAACGGGACGGCGCCGATGTGGTCCTCGTGCCCGTGGGTGAGCACGAGGCCGTCGATGTCGTCGAGCCGGTCCTCGATCGCGCGGAAGTCCGGCAGGATCAGGTCGACGCCCGGCTGGTCGTCCTCGGGGAAGAGGACGCCGCAGTCGACGATCAGGAGCCTGCCGTCGTATTCGAAGACGGTCATGTTGCGCCCGACCTCGCCGATGCCGCCGAGCGCGACGACGCGCAGGGCTCCCTCGGGAAGTGCGGGCGGGAGGTGCGTCGGGCCGGGTCCGGCGGGAAGTGAGGTCACCGGGGCATTGTCCCAACGCTGGTGTGCGAGGTGGGGGCGGTGTAGGCCGCCTGCGAATCTGCTTGTGCCACCCGTGCACCATGCCAGTCCGAGGCCGCGCTGTCTTCCAGCGGCACGCCGCCCTGGGCGAGATCGGCCGCGATCTGCTCGAGCTGGTCGTCGAACGGGGCCACGATCGGCAGCCGCGGGTCGCCGATGTCGAACCCGCGCAGGCGCAGCGAAGCCTTGCTGAACGCGACGCCGCCGACGCGCGACATCGCCCGCAGCACCGGCAGCATCGCGCGGTGGTTCGTGCGCGCGGTGGACGTGTCGCCCGCCTCGTAGGCCTCGATCATCGCGCGGATCCGGCCCGCCACGACGTGCCCGATCACGCTGACCACGCCGACCGCGCCGACCGACAGCCACGGCAGGTTCAGGCCGTCGTCGCCGGAGTAGTAGGCGAGGTGGGTGTTCGCGATGACCTCGGAGCCGGCGATCAGGTCGCCCTTCGCGTCCTTCACCGCGACGATCCGCGGGTTCTCGGCCAGCCGCTGCAGCGTGTCGACCTCGATCGGCACGATCGAGCGCGGCGGGATGTCGTAGAGCATGACCGGCAGCTCGGTGGCGTCCGCGACCGTGGTGAAGTGCGCGAACAGCCCGGCCTGGCTCGGCCGCGAGTAGTACGGCGTGACCACGAGCAGGCCGTGCGCGCCCGCTTCGGCGGCGGCCTGGGCCTGCTCGATGCTGTGCGCGGTGTTGTTGGTGCCCGCGCCCGCCACGACAGTCGCGCGGTCGCCGACCGCCTCGACGACGGCGCGGATCAGCGCGGCCTTCTCCTGGTCGGTCGTGGTCGGGCTCTCGCCGGTGGTGCCGTTGACGACGAGGCCGTCGTTGCCGAGGTCCACAAGGTACTCGGCCAGTTCCTGGGCCCGCTTCACGTCCAGCGCCCCGGCCCGGTCGAAGGGGGTCGCCATCGCGGTGAGCACGCGGCCGAACGGACGTCCGGGCGCGGCGGCAGGTGAGGTGGACATGGCCACGACGGTACCTCCTCAGGCCGCCGAACCCGGCCTCGACCTGGTGTGCCACCGGGAACTTCGGAGAATTTCCGCCGCCGCGCCGCTCGCGGCGGAACTTCTCGCGCGGCTACTTGACCTTGGCGGTGATCTGCGCCGGGATCTGGTCGTTGCTGGTGCGCGACAGGACACAGTAGATCTTGCGGTTCGGGCCGCTGCTGCTGTCGTTGTCCGGCTGCACCTGCCACGCCTGCTGGGTCGGCACGATCGCCCGGTACGACAGGCCCGCGCGCTGCTGCTGCGGCACCACCGCGGAGTGGAACGCGGCCGCGCAGCGCGCCTCGGCGGCCCGGCTGATGTCCTCCAGCCCGGGATACGGGGCGACGATCGCGTCGCTGTCGCTCCAGCTCTCCAGCGGCAGCGGGTCGGCGACGTCGTAGACCTCGAGCGTGTGGTTCTTCTTGCAGTCGACGTTGTTGTCCGAGCTGATCACCACGCCCGGCTGGACCACCGCGTTGTAGCAGATCTGGTAGGAGGAGATCTGGGTCTTGAGGTAGCCGTCCGGGCCGTAGCTGACGGTCTCGGCCTGCTGCGCGTCCTTCTTCGGCGACCACACCGGCTTGCCGAGGAAGAACCCGCCGGCCAGCGCCGCGACCACCAGCAGCGCGATCGCGCCCGCCCACAGGCCGCGGCGGCTCTTGCCTTCCGGCTTCGCGGCCATCCGGGTCGGCTGCCCGCCCACCCGAGTCTCCTGCTGCGGCATTACCGCGGTCGCCGGACGTTGCGTCGGGCCGGTGGCGTGGGCGAGCTGCGCTCGGGCCTGCGTCGCGGTGAGCCGGGCTTCCGGATTCGCCACCAGCAGGCCGAGGATGACCGCGCCGAGCGGGCCCTGCACGCGGGTCAGGTACGGCACTTCGGTCATGATCGCGTGCAGCGTGGCGGCCGTGGTGGGCCGTTCGAACGCGACGATGCCCTCCACCGCGAAGTACAGCGTCGCGCCGAGCGACCACAGGTCCGATTCCGGCATCGCCTCGCGGCCCTCGACCCGTTCCGGGGCCATGAACGCGGGCGAGCCGACGATCATCCCGCTCGTGGTGAGCCGCGGGTCGTCGATGGCGTGTGCGATGCCGAAGTCGGTGAGCTTCACCCGGCCGTCCGGCGCGACCATGATGTTGGCCGGTTTGACGTCGCGGTGCACGATCCCGGCGGCGTGCGCGGCCTGCAGCGCGGACAGCACCCGCTCCCCGATCATCGCGGCCTGCTGCTCGGGCATCGGGCCGTGCGCGCGCACCAGGTCGGCGAGCGTGGGCGCCTCGACCAGCTCCATCACGATCCAGGTGGTGCCCTGGTCGGTGACCACGTCGTAAACCGTGACGACGGCCGGGTCGTTCAGCCGCCCGCCTGCCCGCACCTCGCGCAGGATCCGCTCGGAGAACACCGCGGCACCCTCAGCTTCCGGGAGCCGCAGTTCCTTGATCGCGACCTGCCGACCGATCACCTGGTCCTGCGCGCGCCACACGATGCCCATGCCGCCGCGGCCCAGTTCGCCGAGCAGCAGGTAGCGGCCGGCCACCACGCGGCCGGCGGGAGCCGTGCGGTTCGGGTCGTGCGGGCGGGTCTGTTCGTCGGTCACGGGGTCGGGCTCCTCGGTCGGCTTCGCGCAGATGCTAGTCGGACCGTCCGGCAGCCCTGCCGGTTCCGTCCGGTTAGGACTGTCTCAGCCGCCGAAGGTGAGCACGATCAGCACGACGTTGAGCAGGATGATCACCGCGGCGACGACCCAGGCGAGCACCGTGGTGCTCCGGCGGTTGACGTCCGCGCCCATCAGCCCGCGGTCGGCGGTGAGCCGGATCAGCGGCACGAGCGCGAACGGGATGCCGAAGGACAGCACCACCTGCGACACCACCAGCGCCGCGCTCGGATCGGTGCCCAGCGCCAGCACGACGATCGCCGGAGTGAGCGTGGCGAGCCGGCGCGCGACGATCGGAATCCTCTTGCGCAGCAAGCCTTGCATGATCATCGCGCCCGCGTACGCGCCCACCGACGTCGAGGCTAGTCCAGACGCGAGAAGCCCGATCGCGAACAGCAGCGCGACGCCCGGCCCGAGCGCGGCGGCGACTGCCCCGTGCGCGCCTTCGATGGTGTCGACGCCTTGCTGGCCTTGGAGATTCGTCGCCGCGACGAGCAGCATGCCGAGGTTCACCGCGCCGGCAAGCAGCATCGCGAACCCGACGTCGTAGCGAGTGGCGCGCAGCAGGCGGCGGCGACGCGCGGGTTCCGGTTTGCCGTGCCGGTCGCGGACCAGTCCGGAGTGGAGATACACCGCGTGCGGCATGACCGTCGCGCCGAGCATCGCTGCCGCGATCAGGACGCTGTCGCCGCCGCTGAACCTCGGCACCAGGCCGTGTGCGATCCCGGCGGCGGACGGCGGTTCGATGAACAGGCTCGCCAGGAACCCGACCGCGATCACCACCAGCAGGCCGGTCACGACGCGTTCGAACGGCCGCTGGCCGCCGCGGTCCTGCACCGCGAGCAGCACCAGCGACACCAGCCCGGTGATCAGCCCGCCCGCGACAAGCGGAAGCCCGAAAAGGAGATTGAGCGCGATCGCGCCGCCGACGACCTCGGCCAGATCGGTGGCGATCGCGACGATCTCGGCCTGCGCCCAGTACGCGAGCCGCGCGCGGCTGGACAGCCGGTCGCGCAGCGCTTCCGGCAGCGACTGGCCGGTGACGAGGCCGAGCTTCGCCGACAGGTACTGCACGAGGACGGCCATCAGGTTCGCCGCGACGATCACCCACACCAGCAGGTAGCCGTAGCGCGCGCCGGCGCTGACGTTGGCCGCCACGTTGCCCGGGTCGACGTACGCGATCGCGGCGACGAACGCGGGCCCGAGCAGCGCCCAGCCGGCCCGCAGCCGGGCCACGCCGCGCGGACGTGCCGCTTCCGCCACCGCCATGTGCGCCCACTCCCTGATATCGGTCGCCCCAACTCAAAGTTTAGGCATGCCGAACTTTGCCGGGCAAGGGTGTGCTGCGCCACGTCGCGCCAGTGGTCCGTGAAGGGCTCCTTGAGGGAATCTGATTCCCTCAAGGAGCCCTTCACGGACCTTTGTCAGGCGGGAAGGAGCACCTCGTGGCCGGCTTCGCGGAAGGCGGCTACCGCGCGGTCGAGGTCATCCGAGCGCACCAGGATGTGGTCGGTGTCGAAAGTGGACAGCGAGAACAGCGCGACGCCCGCCGCCGCCAGCTCCGACGCGAGCGCGGAAATGATGCCGGTGAGCGTGAATTCCAGCGGCCCGCGCACGGTGAACAGCCGCCAGCCGTCCTCGACCGTGCCGCCCTCGGGTTCGCGGCCGGTCGGGCAGATCACCGACAGCTCGTCAGGCGTGCGGGTCACCGACACGAGCGCGGGTTCGCCGGGTTCCAGCAGTTCGGCGGGCACGGAGGCGTCGGCGGGCAGCCGCACGACCGAGTAGGAGCCGGGACGGAGGTCGATCGTCAGGTGTTTCATCAGTGCGTTGTCAGCCTTCCAGCACTTTCGGGCTCGAGGCGATCTCGGTGCCGTCGGGCAGGGTCGAAATCGTGAAGTCGGCGAACACGTTGGCCGCCGCCTTGTGCAGCTGCCGCAGGCATTCGATGGCCAGCGAACGGATCTCGACGTCCGCGTGTTCGGTCGCGCGCATCGCGATGAAATGCCGCCACGCGCGGTAATTCCCGGTGACGACGATGCGGGTTTCGGTGGCGTTCGGCAACACGGCGCGGGCCGCCTGGCGCGCCTGCTTGCGGCGCAGGGTGGCGCTCGGCGTGTCCGCGAACTTCTCCTCTAGCCCGGCGAGCAACTCGTCGTACGCGGCGGCGCTGGCTTGCGTGGCCTTGACGAATTTCTCGTGCAGCACCGGGTCTTGCGCGATGACGTCCGGTTCGACGAACTCGGCCTCGCTCTCGGGAACATAGCGCCGCGAAAGCTGGGAGTAGGAGAAATGCCGGTGCCGGATCAGCTCGTGGGTGAGCGAACGGGAGATCCCGGACAGGTAGAAGGTGACCGACCCGTGCTCCAGCACGGCCAGGTGGCCGACGTCGATGACGTGCTCGAGGTAGCCGGCGTTGGTCGCGGTCGCCGGGTTCGGCTTCTCCCAGGATTGGTAGCAGGCGCGTCCGGCGAACTCGGCGAGCGCTTCGCCTCCGTCGGCGTCGGTGGACCAGGGCACGTCCTCGGGCGGGAAGAACTCGGTTTTCGCGATCAGCTGCACCTTGGGCGGCACCGGTCTCGCTCCCCTCATGTCGGCTCCGCCAGCCTAACCCGGCGGCACCGGTGACATCACTGCGCCTTGACGTGACGTCATCGGTGACGCCATAGTGGTGTCATGGACTTGACGCCGTATATCGCGAACCTTCGCGAAGACCTCGCGAACACGGCCTCCGCCGGGGACGAGCAGACCCGGCGGGCGGCCGCACTGCTGTCGTCTGCTCTGGAGCCGGCTGTCCGGCTCACTTTGATGAACGCGCTGTCCGACCTCGCGGCCGAGGTGACCGCCGCGTTGCCCGGCCAGGTCGTGGACGTCCGCCTGGACGGCCGGGACGTGCGCGTGGTCGTGACCGGCGGCGAGGAGCGTTCTTCTTCCGCGCCTCCCCCGCCGCCTCCCGCCCCGCCGATCGACGGCGGCGACATCTCGCGGATCACCCTGCGGCTGGTCGAGCAGATCAAGGGCCAGGCCGAACAGGCGGCGGCCGCGCAGGGCGTTTCGCTGAACACGTTCGTGGCGCAGGCCGTGCAGGGGGCGCTCGGCCAGGCGCAGCAGCACCAGCAACGGCACCAGAGCTGGCAGGACAGCGGCAGCGGCGGGGGCCGCACCGAGACCAAGCTGCACGGCTGGGTCGAAGGCTAGAAGGGGGCACCACCATGGGCGAGAACCGGGAAGACCAGGGGAAGAACACCGAGGGCCGGGTTGGGGAACCTGGCTTCGGGACGGCGGACGCGGAACCCGTGTCCAGCGGCGCTGCCGACGCCGCGGCGGGCGAAACCTCCGCAGGCGAAGACACCGTTTCGAGGGCATCGGCCGCGTCGGAGAAGGCGGACAACGAGTCCGACGCCGGGACCGCTTCGAGCGAGACCGGAGCCTCGTCGGCCAGCGCGGAGTCCACTTCGGACAGTTCAGCGGCCGGGACCGGCTCGGACTCCGCGGAACCGGGGCCGTACGTGCGGCTGCAGGACTTCGAGGCGGACGGTCCGGTGGAGCTGGACCTGGGCGTCACGATCGGGCGGGTCGAGGTCGTGCTCGGGCGGGAGTCCGGGGTGACCGTGCGGCTTCAGCACGACGCGGGCGAGCAGCCGTCGTGGGTGAATGGCGTCAGCAGCCTGCTGTCGTGGGTCGGAGAGAAGTTCGGGGACCAGTTCGGCGGCATGCCGGAGTTCTCGGTCGCCGACGCGGTGCGACAGGCGCGGATCGAGAAGACCGGCAACCGGGTCGTCGTGCGGGCCGCGAAGGCGTGGCAGCTGCGGAACGTTCCGGTGTCGGTGACGGTCCACGCGCCGGCCGGGTCGCATCTCGAGGTGCGTGCGGGATCGGCGGACGTCAAGGTGAGCGGCGCCGCGGGCCGTGCGGACATCCTCACCGGGTCCGGCGAAGTGTCGCTGGAACGCGCGGACGGCGCGGCCACCATCCGGACCGGCACGGGTGCCGTGAAGCTCGGCCCGACTCTGGCTGGTCTGCAACTGCGGAGCGGAAGCGGGTCGGTCGAAGCGGCGTCGATCGCCGGACCGGCGACGCTCGGCACCGGCACCGGAAACGTCTGGCTGGGCGCGGTCGAGGGCGACGTGATGGCCCGCACCGGCAGCGGCGACCTCTCGGTGGCCGACGCGGCTTCCGGATCGCTCGAGCTGATCACCGGCTCGGGAGAGGTACGAGTCGGGATCCGGGGCGGGGTCCGGGCGGAAGTCGAACTGGCATCGGCGGCCGGCCGGGTTTCGAGCGAGCTGGACGTCTCGGACACGCCGCCGGAGGGCGCGGTCGCGCTGAAAGTCCGCGCCCGCACCGGAACCGGCAACGCGGTGGTGACCCGCGCGGCCGGCTGACGGCGGGAACATCCCGTCCGCTCAGGCCGACACACCCGTCGCACCACACCCCGGGTGCGCCGAGCGGACGGATGCAAGGGGGAGGCGGCGGGCCGCACCGGAGACGTTCCGGGTGGCCCGCCGCTTCGTGCTGTCCGGGGAATGCCTTGTCCGCCAAGGCTTCCGGCTGGAAGCGCGTGGATGGGTTTCGTCAGTGCGGGTATTTCCTGGCACGCCAAGACTTTCCCGCCGCTGCGGAGCCGTACGCGGGATTCGGTGGCCAGTTCGAGCTGAGCTAGCTGGGATTCCCCTGCGAGCACAGTTCCCGCGGGTGCAAAGGCCTGCCGATCGCCGTCCAGTCGGGCCGAGCTGAGCGCGATGGTCCCGGAATTGTCTCCGAGTCGTCCCGCCGAACGCGCTCCCGGTCGCTGCCTGCGAGCCGTCCCTAGCCAACTCGAACCTGCGCGCGGTCCAGCGTCCGCGAGCCTTCCCGCCCAGCCTGAACGCATTCCCCAGCCACTGTCCGCAAGCCTTCCCCAGCCAAGCCGCCAGCGATCCTCCCCGCGACGTTCTCAGCTCACCCGTCTCCCCCTCACTTCACCGCGCGCCGCAACGCCCGGGCCAGATCACCCCGCTCCCCCACCACGACGCCGTCCAGCCCCTGCCATTCCGCCATCGTCCGCAGCTCCCCGGCCAGCTCCGCCGCCACCCGCGACTGGTCGACTCCGGGTTCGGCGAACGCGCCCTGCACCCGCAGCACCCCGGCCGCCCGGTCGGATTTCAGGTCCACTCGTCCCGACAGCGCACCGTCCAGCAGGAACGGAAACACGTAATACCCATGCACCCGTTTCGGTTCCGGCACGTAAATCTCGATGCGGTACCGGAACCCGAACAACCGCTCCGTCCGCGCGCGCTCCCAAATCAGCGGATCGAACGGGCATAGCAAAGCCCGCCCGGACACTGCCCGCGGCGTGCGCGCTTCGACATGCCGGTAGGCGACCGCGCGCCAATCGTCCACCTGAACCGGCTCCAGGACGCCTTCCTCGACCAGCTCTTGAACGGCTTGCCGCGAGACGGCCGGGCCAAGGCGGTAGTAGTCGCGCAGGTCGGTTTCCGTTGCCACGCCCAGAGCCCGCGCCGAACGGTCGATCAGGCCGCGAGCGCCTTCCTCCGCGGAAACCTTGCGGGACAAGATTTCCGGCGGCACCACTCGCTCCGTCAGGTCGTACAGCCGCTCGAACGATCGCCGCGTGCCGGTGCTCAGCTGGCCGACGCCGAACAGGTACTCGCACGCCTTCTTCACCACCGAGCGCTCCCACCACGCCCCCGGCCCGCGCCGGACCGCCTCGGTTTCCAGCGCCTTCTCAATTGCCCCGGCGCCGATCGGGCCCTGTTCCTTGACGATCGCCAGCACGTCGTCGAGCAGGCCGGGCACCGTGTCGACCACCCGCGTGTAGTTCCGCCACCAGCCGTCCCGTTTCGCGCCGGACTTCAGCAGCGGCCAGTCTTCGATCGGCAGCAGGCTCGCCTCGTGCGCCCACGATTCGACCAGCAGCCGCGGCCGTTTCGCGCGGTGGCTCCACGCGGCGTCGTCCACCAGCGCCGGGTCGTATCCGCCCAGGCGCGAGAACAGCGGCATGTAGTGCGCGCGCACGGCGACGTTGACCGAGTCCAGCTGCAGCAGCTGGACCCGCGACAGCACCTTGGCGAGGTGCCGCCGGGTCGGGGCGGAGGAAGGCCGGGGGTCGGCGAACCCCTGCGCGGCCAGAGCGGTGCGGCGGGCGGCGGAAAGGCTGATCGTCTGCATGATTCCGCCATGGTGCCAGCCACCCCCGACAGTTTCGGTACATTGCCCGCGTGAGTGCCGCCGAAGTCCGTCCCGCGAATCCGTCCGACGCCGCGGAGATCGCCCGCATCCAGCGGCTGACCTGGCGGGCGGCCTACGCCGACCTCCTGGGCGCCGAAGCCATCGACGAGTTCGAGAAGGCCGATCTCGAAGGCACCTGGGCGGAGACGATCGAGTATCCCGATTCCCGCGTCTACCTGGCCACCGAGGGCTCTTTCACGGTCGGCTACTGCGTCGCCGGCCCGGCCCCGCAGGACGAAGCCGCCGCGGCCGACGGGTCGCCGCCGGAGGACGCGCCCGGATTGATCGCGTCCCTGGTGGTCGAACCGCGCTGGGGCCGTCGCGGGCACGCCGGACGGTTGCTCGCGACCGCCGCCGCCGAGCTGCGCGCGAACGGCCTGAACCGCGGCATCACCTGGGTCGCGCAGTCCGACCACGCGACGCTCGGGTTCTACCGCCGCGCCGGCTGGTCCCCCGACGGCACCGTCCGCACCCTCGACACCGGCCGCGGAACGCTGCGCGAAGTCCGGCTCACCGGCACGCTGGACCTAGAACTCACACACTGACCGGCTCTTCGCGCTTCGCGAAAACCACCCAGCGCATCACCGAGTACATGAACACGCCCTCGCACGCCCCGGCGATCAGCCGTGACAGGTGGTATTCGACGCCCAGCGCGGTCAATCCGGCGCCCAGCCCGAGCAGGAACGCCGCGTAATTCACCGCGATCGCCACCACGTACAGCACCGCCTGACGGCCCACCGGCGCGTGCGAGCGGAAGTTCAGCGCGCGGTTCAACACGAAACTCAGCCCGAACGCGACCACGTACGCGACGCTGATCGAGAGCCACACCGGCCACGTGAGTCCGCCGTGGAAAAGCGTCAGCAGCGCCAGATCGACGCCGAACGTGAAGCCGTTGATCACCGCGAAACCGAGGAAACTCGGCGCGACGATCCGGGACAATCCGAACGGCAGGACGCGGACGACCGTCTCGCACAGCCGGGCGAAACGGTCGGCGATCGGCACCTCAGGCACGTCTCCGATCCTGGCAGCGGAAGGTGTCCGAGACCGGTCGGCCAGGTGATCTTCTGGGGTTGGCGCCAGGGGAAAGAGTGGGGTTAGCCCCCGTGATCTTTTCGTGATGGCTGCTAGCTTGGAGTGAGCGGCGACACGAAGGGGGTGACACGATGGGCTGGGTGCTCCTGACCCTCGGCGTCGCCTTCGGCTCGGCGATCGTGCCGCTGGTCAACGCCGAACTCTTCGTCATCGGCCTCTGCGCGAGCCAGCACAACGTCCACTGGCTGTGGCTGGGCGGCGCGGTCGCGGTCGGGCAGATCGCCGGGAAACTGCTGTACTACCTGGCCGCGCGCGGCTCGATCCGGCTGCCGAAGTTCCTGCACGACCGGCTGCACCGCGAGCGCCCGCTCACCCCGCGACGGGTCCGCTGGCAGCTGCGCACCAAGGTGATCCGCAGCAAGATCGAGGCGCTGCGCGAACGCTGCCAGCGCCATCCGCACTGGATGACCGGCACCTATGGGATCAGCTCGCTCGTCGGACTGCCGCCGTTCATGGCGACGAGCGTGCTCGCCGGGATGGTCCGGATGCGGCTGTCGACGTTCCTCGCGGCGGGGCTGGCCGGGCGATGGGTGCGATTCAGTTTGCTGGCGGCTTCGCCCGCGATGTTCGCCGGGTGGCTGCAGTAAGCCAACTGCCGCAACACTTTCCGGCGGCCATCAGCAATGCCGAGGTCCGTGAGGGGAACCCTGAGGGAATCAGAGTCCCTCAGGGCTCCCCTCACGGACTTTTCGCACGAACGCAAAGCGCGCAGCCAGAGTGAGCGTTACTTGCGTTCTGCGGCTTCCAGCTCGATCGCCTTGCGCATGGTCGCCCGAGCCCGCCGCCGGTCGCCCGCGATGTCGTAGGCGTACGCCAGCCGGTACCAGGGCCGCCAATTTTCCTGGTCCGCTTCGACTTCCGCGCGGCGCTCGTCGAACCACGCGTCCGCGGCGTCGCGGTCCACGCGGCCGGACGGGCGGCGCGGCAGGTCCGACACGTCCGGCAGGCCTCCCTCGGCGTCGAGTTGCCGCGACAGCCGCTGGATCTGCATGCCGGACCGCCACGTCACCACGACGATCCACACGCCCAGCAGCGGCAGCAGGAACACGCCGATGCCGAGCGCGATCCCGGCGGGCGTCCCGGTCGCGAGCAGCGCCACGGCCCGGTCCGCCAGCAGGACCAGGTACACCACCAGCGCCGCCGTCATCAGCAGCGCGACATTGCGGGCTTTCACAGGTCGAGCACGTTCTCCAGGCCGACCGTCAGGCCGGGGCGCGACACCACCGAACGCACGCCGAGCAGCACACCCGGCATGAACGACGTGCGGTCCAGCGAATCGTGCCGGATGGTCAGGGTTTCGCCCTCGCCGCCGAACAGGATTTCCTCGTGCGCCACCAAACCCGGCAGGCGGACCGAGTGCACGTGGACGTCCTCGACCGAAGCGCCGCGCGCACCGTCCACTTCGGACGTCGTGGCGTCCGGCCCGGGAGCGACCCCAGCCTCGGCCCGAGCGGCGGCGATCATCCGCGCGGTGTGCGCGGCGGTGCCGGACGGGGCGTCCGCCTTGCGGTTGTGGTGCAGTTCGATGATCTCCGCCGAGGCGTAGAACTTCGCCGCCTGCGCCGCGAACCGCATCGCCAGCACCGCGCCCAGCGCGAAGTTCGGCGCGATCAAAACGCCCAGCTGCGGCTTGTCCGCCAGCAGCCCGCGCAGTTCGGTGAGCCGCTCCTCGCTGAAGCCAGTGGTGCCGACGACCGCGTGCAGGTCGTGCGCGATCAGCCAGCGCAGGTTGTCCATCACCGCGTCCGGGTGCGTGAAGTCCACGACCACCTGGGCGCTTTCCAGCGGGGCGAAATCGTCGCCCGCGTCCAGCGCGGCCACCAGTTCCTGGTCCGCGGCGCCTTCCACGGCTTTTACCACGGTCGCACCCATGCGGCCGCGTGCGCCCAGCACGCCGACGCGGATCGGGGACTCGGTCATGACGCGATCACCTCGTGCAGATCGTCCGGCAGGTCGTCGGCGTGAGCGTACGGCCCCACCACCGCCGCGGACGACACCCCGCCGGGGCGCCGCAGCAGAGTGCGAGCGAGCGCACACACCTCTTCGGTCGTGACCGCGTCGATCCGCGCGATCGTGTCGTCGACGCCCAGGTACCGGGCGTAGTTCAGCTCGTTCTTGCCGATCCGGGACATCCGCGACGACGTGTCCTCCAGACCCAGCACGAGCCCGCCGCGCAACTGACCCTTGGCGCGCGCGACCTCGGCGTCGGACAGCCCGTCCGCGGCGACCGAGTCGAGCACCTCGCGGATCACGCCCGCGACCTGGCCCAGCCGCTCCGGCTGGCAGCCCGCGTACACCGACATGTGGCCGAGATCGGCGTAGCTCGCCACCGACGAATACACCTGGTACGCCAGACCCCGGCGTTCGCGGATCTCCTGGAACAGCCGGGAACTCATGCCGCCGCCGAGCGCCGCGTTGAGCACCGACAGGGTGAACCGGCGCTCATCGTGCCGCGGGAGTGCGCGGAACCCGAGCATCACGTGGGCCTGTTCGGTGTCGTCCGGGTGCAGGGCCAGCTTCGGCACGGTCTTCAGCCGCGCACGGCCGGATCGCGGCGCGACCGGGGTCGCGGCGCCGGTGAGACGTTCTTTCAGCGCGCGCTTGACCAGCCGCAGGACCTGGCCGTGTTCGACGTTTCCGGCGACCGCGAGCACCATCCGCGGCAGGGTGTAGCGGCGGCGGTAGAAGCCGCGCAGGGCGGACGGCGACATTTCGGTGATGGACTTTTCCGTGCCCAGCACCGGACGGCCCAGCGGGTGGTCGCCGATGATCGCGCCCACAAAGGTTTCGTGCAGCAGATCTTCGGGATCGTCGTCGCGCATCGCGATCTCTTCGAGGACGACGCTGCGTTCCATGTCCATGTCGCGGTCCGTGCACTGCGCTTCGAAAACCACGTCGGTGACGAGGTCGAGGGCGAGCGGCAGGTCTGCGTCCAGGACTTGGGCGTAGTAGCAGGTGTGTTCTTTCGCGGTGAAGGCGTTGAATTCGCCGCCTACCGCGTCGATTTCCTCGGCGATTTGGGTGGCATCGCGGTTGGTGGTTCCCTTGAACAGCAGGTGTTCCAGGTAATGCGCGGCGCCTGCGACCGCCAACGGCTCGTCGCGCGAACCTACGCCGACCCAGAGTCCGACCGTCGCCGAACGAGACGCTGGGACGTGCTCGGTGATCACCCGCAAGCCGCCGGGCAGCACACTCCGCTTGACTACCGCACCGTCCGAAGTGGACTCGAGCGTACGGGTGGTGCCGACGGGCTGCTCGTGCCCGGAAACCTGCCGTGCCAATGCAATCCTTTGCTCACATGCGGTAAAGGCCCCCTCCCCAGCCGGAGAGGGGGCCTTCACGGACCAAGCTTGTGCGGGGCGAAACCCTACTTGGCTTCGGCGGTCTCGGCCGGAGCGGCGTCGCCTTCGGCGGGCTTCGCGGCGTCTTCTTCCTTGACCACGATCAGGCTGATCTTGCCGCGGTTGTCGATGTCGGCGATCTCGACGCGGATCTTGTCGCCGACGTTCACGACGTCCTCGACCTTCGCGATCCGCTTGCCGTTGCCCAGCTTCGAGATGTGCACGAGGCCGTCCTTGCCCGGCAGCAGCGAGACGAACGCGCCGAACGCGGCCGTCTTCACCACGGTGCCCAGGAAGCGCTCGCCGACCTTCGGCAGCTGCGGGTTGGCGATGGCGTTGATCTTGCCGATCGCCGCCTCCGCCGACGGGCCGTCGGCCGCGCCCACGTAGATCGTGCCGTCGTCCTCGATCGAGATGTCGGCGCCGGTCTCCTCGGTGATCGAGTTGATCATCTTGCCCTTCGGCCCGATGACCTCGCCGATCTTGTCGACCGGGATCTTCACGCTGGTGACGCGCGGGGCGTACGGGCTCATCTCGTCCGGGCCGTCGATCGCCTCGGCGATGACCTCCAGGATGGTGAGGCGAGCGTCCTTCGCCTGCTTCAGCGCGGCCGCGAGGACCTCGGACGGGATGCCGTCCAGCTTGGTGTCCAGCTGCAGCGCGGTGATGATGTCCTTCGTGCCGGCGACCTTGAAGTCCATGTCGCCCAGCGCGTCCTCGGCGCCCAGGATGTCGGTGAGAGCCACGTAACGGGTCTCGCCGTCCACCTCGTCGGACACCAGGCCCATGGCGATGCCCGCGACCGGAGCCTTCAGCGGCACGCCGGCGTTGAACAGGCCCATCGTGGACGCGCAGACCGAGCCCATCGAGGTGGAGCCGTTGGAGCCCAGCGCCTCGGAGACCTGGCGGATCGCGTACGGGAACTCGTCCCGCTTCGGCAGCACCGGGACCAGGGCGCGCTCGGCGAGCATGCCGTGGCCGATCTCGCGCCGCTTCGGCGAACCGACGCGGCCGGTCTCGCCGGTGGAGAACGGCGGGAAGTTGTAGTGGTGCAGGTAGCGCTTCGTCGTCTCCGGGGAGAGCGAGTCGATCTGCTGCTCCATGCGGAGCATGTTCAGCGTGGTGACGCCCAGGATCTGGGTCTCGCCGCGCTCGAACAGCGCCGAACCGTGCGCCCGCGGGATCACGGCGACCTCGGCCGAGAGCTGGCGGATGTCGGTCAGGCCGCGGCCGTCCATCCGGATCTTCTCGGTGAGGACGCGGGTGCGCATGATCTTCTTGGTCAGCGCCTTGAACGCACCGCCGACCTCCTTGTCGCGGCCCTCGAAGGCTTCGCCCTCGCCGAGGCCGAGCTTCTCCAGGACAGTGGCCTTGACCTCGTCGGTCGCGGCGTCGCGCTCCTGCTTGCCGGCGATCTGCAGCGCCTTGGCGAGCTCGTCGGACGCGATCGCGGCGACGGCCTCGTAGATGTCCGGCTGGTAGGCCGGGTACACCGGGAAGTCCCCGGTCGGCTTGGCGGCGTCGGCGGCCAGGCGCTGCTGCGCCTCGCACAGCACGCGGATGAACGGCTTCGCGGCCTCGAGGCCCTGCGCGACGGTGGTCTCGTCCGGCGCGGTGCCGCCGTCGGCGATCAGGTCGAGCGTGTGCTCGGTGCCCTCGGCCTCGACCATCATGATCGCGACGTCGTCGCCGACGATGCGGCCCGCGACCACCATGTTGAAGGTGGCCTTCTCGAGCTGCGGCCAGGTCGGGAACGCGACCCACTGGCCCTCGATCAGCGCGACGCGCACGCCGCCGACCGGGCCGGAGAACGGCAGGCCGGCGATCTGGGTGGAGGCCGACGCGGCGTTGATCGCCAGCACGTCGTACGGGTCGTCCGGGTTGAGGCTCTGGACGGTGATGACGACCTGGATCTCGTTGCGGAGGCCGTCGGCGAAGGACGGGCGCAGCGGGCGGTCGATCAGGCGGGCGGTGAGGATCGCGTCGGTCGACGGGCGGCCCTCGCGGCGGAAGAACGCGCCCGGGATGCGGCCGGCGGCGTACATCCGCTCCTCGACGTCCACGGTCAGCGGGAAGAAGTCGAAGTGCTCCTTCGGGTGCTTCGACGCCGTGGTCGCCGACAGCAGCATGGTCTCTTCGTCCAGGTAGGCGACGACGGAGCCGGCGGCCTGCTTGGCGAGCCGGCCGGTCTCGAACCGGACGGTGCGGGTGCCGAACCGGCCGTTGTCCAGAACGGCTTCGGTCTCGAACACGGTGACTCCGGTGGAGTCGGTCATATGGTCAATCTCCTCTTTGGTTCCATCGCAGCAGCGCGAGTCTCCCACTGTGGGACCCGGTTCGCCCGAGGACGCTCGAGGAGGTGTGAGGCCGGTCTTCGATCGAAGCCCCCGGGTCCGTTGCCCGGGAACCACTACCGAGGACCGGCGAGATCGTTCCTCTAGCGCGCTCGCGCCGTGTAGGGGGTGTGCTTGCGGCGAGGGGGAGCGGCCGAAGCCGCTCCCCCTCGTCAGCACGCTATCGGCGCAGGCCGAGACGCTTGATCAGGTCCCGGTACCGCGCCACGTCCACCTTTTCCGTGTAGTTCAGCAGCCGGCGGCGACGGCCGACCAGCAGCAGGAGACCGCGACGGGAGTGGTGGTCGTGCTTGTGCGTCTTCAGGTGTTCGGTGAGGCCGATGATCCGCTTGGTCAGCAGCGCGACCTGGGCCTCGGGGGATCCGGTGTCCGAGTCGTGCAGCCCGTACTCGGCGAGGATCGTCTTCTTCTCATCGGTGGACAGCGCCACTGGTGGTGCTCCTTGTGCATCTAGTGCCGTGAGGCCCGTACCGCGCCACGCGGCCGGGTGAGACGGTCACGGCCGCCACGGACTGCAGCCGGACCCGGTTGCTGAGGTTACCAGCCGGTTGAACTGCGGCTTCAGGCGCGTACGGCTAGCTGGGCAGCACCGCCTCACCCGCGCCGCAGAGGCCAAGTCCGCAGCGTGCGGTAAGGGCTCCCGCCGCCCATCAGCTCTACCCGGTCCGCGGTCCAGACGCGGCTGCGGAAACCCGCGAGCCGTTCCGTCCAGTCGGTGGGCGACTGCGTGCGCGGGCACCGCGCCAGCGTCAGGTGCGGCCGGTAAGGACGGTCTTCGTCGTCGGCGCCCGCGGCTGCGGCGAGATCGGCGAGGTCCTCCCCCGCCACTCCCAACCACAGCACTCCCGGAAATGTTCCCGAACTCCAGAGCCGGACGTCAACGGATTTTCGGCCGTCCAGCGCCCGGTCGAGGAAGGAGGCACGTTCGGCGGGGTCGACCTCGCCGTAAAAGGCCAGCGTGACGTGCCATCCGGCCGGGTCTGACCAGCGCAGCAGCCGGTCCCGGGAACCGAGGGCACCGTCGATTTCCGCCGCGACGTCGGCGGGCGGGCGCAGCGCGGAGAACAACCGCATCGGCTACTGGCCCGAGGCTCCCGCGCGGCGGAGCAGGTCGGCGATCGCCGGGTAGTCGTCGTCGAGCAGCTTCGCCGCCTCGGCGAGGTTCTCGTCCTCGGCGACGTCGCGGATGCCCGCGAGCAGGATCTTCTCGTCCGAGTTGACCGGGATGTTGTCACGGCCGACGGTGGGCCGCGAATCGCGCACGTCCTCCAGGGCGGCCTGCATCGCGTCGCGGTCGCCCGCGGCGACCTCGGGCACCAGGATCTTGCGTTCGAGCATGATCATCCGCGCCAGCACGACCGGATTGCCGATCTTCGCCCGCCGCCCGCTCATCACCTGGCTCAGCATCGGCGCGCTGATCCCCAGCACCTCGGCCAGGAACGCCTGCGACACGTCGAAGGCCACGACCAGCCTGCGCACCCGATCGCCCAGCGGCTCCCCGTACCACTCCCGCTGCAGCGCGATGTTCCGCTGGACGATCTTGTGGTCCTCCACCTAGCTCCGCTCCCCTAGCGCTGTCGTCCCGCGGCCGCCAGCCGGAGGACTTGCTCCCCCGGCCCGGCGCCGCCGGCCCATCTTGCCACTCCGGACGCCCCCGGCGGGCCGGAACGCCCGATCCGCCCCGGGCCCGGCCCGCCCCGGGACGAGGTCCGCTCAGCTGTCGGAGCCGAGCGCTTCCCTGGTCCGGGCCACGTCCTCGTCGATCTTCTTCACGAGATCGGCCGACGCGCCGAACCGTGCTTGATCCCGCAACCGGGTGACGAAGTCCAGTGCGACGTGCTGGCCGTAGAAGTCCTCGTCGACGTCCAGCACGAACGCCTCGACGGTGCGTTCGCGGCCGGAGAACGTCGGGTTCGTGCCCACCGACACCGCCGCGCGCAGCCGCCGGTCCGGGTCGGACAGCCTGCTGAACCAGGCCGTGTAGACGCCGTCCGCGGGCACGGCGGCGAATCTCGCGGTGGACAGGTTGGCCGTCGGGTAGCCGAGGTCGTGGCCCCGGCCGTCGCCGCGGACGACGATGCCCTCCAGCCGGTGCGGGCGGCCGAGCGCGTCGGACGCGGCCACCACGTCGCCGGCGTCGATGCACGAGCGCACGTAGGTGGAGGAGAAGGTGATGTCGTTGGCGCCGCGATCGTCGTCGAGCGAACGGCCCTGCAGCTCGGCGCCGTACGCGACGAACCCGAAGCGGCGGCCGAGCTCGCGCAGCAGCGCGACGTTGCCCGCGGCCTTGGCCCCGAAGGTGAAGTTGTCGCCGACCAGCACCGCGCCCGCGTGCAGCCGGTCGACCAGCACCTCGTGCACGAACTCGTGCGGGCTGAGCCGGGACAGCTCCAGGGTGAAGGGCAGCACGCAGAAGACGTCCACGCCGAGTCCTTCGACCAGCTGGGCCTTGCGCCGCAACGTGGTCAGCTGCGCCGGATGGCTTCCCGGGCGCAGCACCTCGGACGGATGCGGGTCGAAGGTGACCACCACGCTGGGCACACCGCGTTCGGCGGCTGTCGCCACGGTGCGCTTGATCAGTTCCTGGTGCCCGCGGTGCACGCCGTCGAACACGCCGATGGTGACCACGCACCGTCCCCAGCCGCCCGGGAGGTCCCCGAGCCCACGCCACCGCTGCACTGTTGTCAACTCTCCCCGAGCAAGGTGCCTTTGCCCCCACCCTATGCGGGCAGGAGGACCACCACCGAGCGGGTCACTCCCTCGGTGTCGGAGGCCAGCGCGAGCACGTGGCCGTCCGGCGCGAACAGGCCGTAGGTGCCCTCGATTCCGCCCGCCGGGATGCGCCTGCCGTACTGGACCGCCTTGGCCGTGGCCGCGTCGAGATCCCGGCGCGGAAACGCCGCGGCGACGGCGGCGTCGAGGTCCAGGGAGAGTTCCGGTTTTTCTTCGAGCTGGTCGAGCGTGCGCGCGCGGGCGAGCGTGAACGGCCCGACTGTGGTGCGGCGCAAGGCTTTCAGGTGCCCGCCGACCCCGAGCCCGGCGCCGAGATCCCGGGCGAGCGCGCGGACGTAGGTGCCGGACGAGCATTCGACGATGGCGTCGAGTTCGATCCGGTCGCCCTCGCGACGGAGCCCCAGAACGTCGAACCGGTGCACGGTCACCGGCCGCGGCGGGAGGACGACGTCTTCTCCCGCGCGCACCCGGGCGTAGGCGCGCTTGCCGTCGATCTTGACGGCGGACACGGCGCTGGGCACCTGCTGGATGTCGCCGGTCAGCTTGGCGATGCCGTCGGCGATCTGCTCGTCAGTGACGGCGGCGAGGGTTTCCGGCGCGGCATCGGTGTCAAGCGGTTCGCCCTCGGCGTCGTCGGTGGTGGTGGACCGGCCGAGCGACAGGGTGGCGAGATAAGTCTTGCGGTCGAGGGCGAGGTGGCCGAGCAGTTTGGTGGCGCGCTCGATGCCGAGCACCAGTACGCCGGTCGCCATCGGGTCGAGCGTGCCGGCGTGGCCGACCTTGCGGGTGCCCATGATCCGCCGCGCCCGCGCGACCACGTCGTGCGACGTCATTCCCGCCGGTTTGTCGACGATGAGCAATCCGGGCGGAGGAGCGGGACGACGCGGTTCTTTCGGGCGAGACACGGCGGAAACCCTACCTAGCCGGGGTTTCGCGGGTGGCGCCCGGTTCGGGCGGGGGTTGGGACGGCTGGGGTCGGGGCGGCTGGGGTCGGCGGGTCGGGTGGGGTTGGCGGGTCGAGTGGGGGTTGGGGCGGCCGGGTTGGCGGATCGAGTGGGCCGGGATGGCGGAAGCGGCTTGGGCGGCGGTTTGGCGGGGTCGAGCGGGCCGGGATGGCGGAAGCGGCTTGGGCGGCGAGGTTTGGGCGGTGGTTCGGTTCGGCGAGTGTTCTGAGCGGTTGCCCGGTTTGGGGTTGGCGGGTCGGGTGGGGCAGGGATGACGGAAGCAGCTTGGGCGACGGAGTTTGGCTTGGGCGACAGGGTTGGCTGGCGGTTCGAGGTTCGGTTCGGCGAGTGTTCTGGACGGTTGCCGGGTTTGGACGGCGGGATGGGTTGGCGGGACTGGACGACCGGGCCAGGCACTCGATCCGAGCGAATGACCTGGGCGGGCAGATGGTCGGGCAGTCGTCCTGCGCGAGTGCCCTGGGCAGACGAATGGCTCGGGCAGTCGCTCAGGGCGAGTGCCCTGGGCGGTCGCCCCACTTCGACGGCCGATCCGGACGACCGTCCCGGGCGAACGCCCAAGGTCGTCGAACCGACCGGTTCAAGCAGCCGACCCCGAGCGACCGCTCCGGACAGCCGACCGACACCGACGACCGGCCTGGGCAACTGGCCAGGGCAACTGGCCGGGGCGAGCGTCCTGGACGAATGCCCCAGGAGGTCGGGCCGGTCGGGTCGGCTGTCTGAATCGACTTGCCGAGGGCGGCTGGCTGAACGGATCGGCGGAGGCGACTGGATCAGGCGGCAGCCACGGCCTCTTCCGGTGCGTGGTCCCAGCGGTGTCTCCGGATCTGGACCGGGACTTCCTCCCCGCGTGCCTCCGCTGCGAACACGTGGGCGCGGGCCCGCCGCCACCACACCAGCATCTTGGTGGCTCCGAATGCCAGCACGGCCACCACGACCAGCAGCGCGATCCGGAAGTTGCCGCCGGTTGCCTGGAGCAGGATGCCGATCAGCAGGGCGGTGACCGTCGTCGCGAGGAAGCCGCCGACGTTCACCACTCCGGTCGCGGTTCCGACGCGCGACAGCGGGTTGTAGTCGCGGGCGATGGCGAAGCCGATCATCGACGCCGGGCCGCCCAGGGTGAGGAAGGCGAACGCCGGGACGAGGACGCCCACCGGGACGTGGCCGTTCCAGCCGAGCAGCACCGCCCACACGATCGCGGCACCGCTGAGGTAGCCGACGACCAGCGGCACTCGCAGTGCCGGGGAGCGGCCGATCAACGCGCCCAGCAGCGGGCCGCCCGCCATCGAGCCGAACACGAACACCGTCAACAGCGCGCTCGCGGTCGCGGCGGGCAAACCCTCGCCCTGCACCAGGAACGGCATGCCCCACAACAGGGTCAGGACGTTCGGCGCGAACATCGTCGAGAAGTGCACCCAGAAACCCAGCCGGGTGCCGGGGGTTCGCCAAGCCAGCTTGACCTGCGTGGCCAGCTCCGCCGGGCGCACGGGTTCGCGCTTGCGTTCCGGCACGCCTTCCGGGGTGTCGCGGACGCGCAGCAGGACCGGCACCGAGTACAGGACCGTCACGGCGCCGACGACGAGGAAGGTGACTGTCCATCCTGGACCGTCGAGGAGCAGGGTGAGCGGGACGGTCGCGGCGAGGTTGCCGATGTAGCCGACGCACGAGGTGAAGGACGCGAGCAGCGCGTACCGGTGGGCTGGGAAGTGCGCGGCGACGAGGCGCAGGACGCTGACGAAGGTGAGCGCGTCACCGAGGCCGAGGACGCCGCGGGCCACGAGGCCGAGCGCGTAGGTGTCGGCGATGCCGAGCAGCAGCTGCCCGGAGCCCAGGATCAGGACGGCGGCGGTGAGCACGCGGCGCGGGCCGTAGCGATCGACCAGCACGCCGGTCGGGATCTGCATGGCCGCGTAGACGCCGACCTGCAGGACGGTGAAAATGCCGAGCGCGGCGGAGCCGACGCCGA
This sequence comes from Amycolatopsis albidoflavus, assembly GCF_039525725.1. Lineage (NCBI taxonomy): Bacteria > Bacillati > Actinomycetota > Actinomycetes > Pseudonocardiales > Pseudonocardiaceae > Amycolatopsis > Amycolatopsis albidoflavus. The sequence continues at coordinate 647,260 of NZ_BAAAHV010000022.1, read as the reverse complement.
AGCGTTCGGCCGCTTTCAGCCCGGCGACGCCGAACGAGGTGCGGTGGAAGACGGCGAGCAGGTACACCGTGACCGCGGTGAGCCAGATGAGCCAGGACCGGACAGGGGCGCGGCCGGCGGGCGTCAAGAGTTCCTCCAGAGAGCAGGCGAGCGTCGGACAGAGGAGGACGACGACGCTGCCGCCTCGATAGTTGTATCGCCTCAGCAACTCCGATACATAGCCGTAACCGGGGTGTGTTTCACCACAGATCCACTTCGCCTCGAATGCCGACGACCGTTTCGCCGCCGACCCAGACGTCGTCGCCGTCCCGTTCGACGTGCACTCGCCCGCGCCGGCCGAGCCGGGTGCCCTGTGCCGCGACGTACGACTCGGGCGCGATGCCCTCGCCGATCAGCCACTGGCCGAGCGCCGCGTTGAGGCTGCCGGTGACCGGGTCCTCGACGACGTCGCTGAACGCGCGGACCTCGAATGCCGTGTCGGAGCCATCCGGCTGCGCACCGGCGACGCCCACCTTGAACGAGCCGAGAGCGCCGAAGTCCGGCTCGATCGCGAGGACGGTCGCCGCGTCGCGCAGCAGCAACGCGACCCAGCCGGGACCGTTGTCCGCCCAGCGCGCGTCGAGGACGTCGGCGTCGCCGAGGTGCAGACCGCGTTTCACCGCGGCGAGGTCGGCGTCGTCCACCGGACCGCCACGACGGAGCGGAGGCGCGGCGAACGCCAGCCGGTCGCCGTCGCGACGCACCCGGACCAGGCCGGCCCCGCATTCCTGCACGAGGTGCCCGGCTTTCGGCTCTCCCCCGGCGGCCAGCCACGCCCGCGCCGACCCGAGCGTCGGATGCCCGGCGAACGGCAGCTCGCCGTGCGGGGTGAAGATCCGCACGCGGTAGTCGGCGGCCGGGTCGGACGGCTCCAGCAGGAACGTGGTCTCGCTGAGGTTCGTCCACCGGGCGAACGCGGCCATGCGCTCGTCGGGCAACCCGTCCGCGCCGTGCACGACAGCGAGCGCGTTGCCTCGGGTGAGCTCGTCGGTGAAGACGTCGACCTGGGTGAACTTCGGCATGCGCCCACCCTCGCATCCGCCGGGCGACGGCGGCGAGCGGGTTTCGCCGTTATGCCATCAGGCCTCCCTTACCGCGCCGACCACGGCCCACCGCCCGGACCGCCACCGCGCCACGACCGCCGCCAGCCGGAACACCATGAACAGCGACAAGCCGGTCCAGATCCCGCTCAATCCCCAGCCCAGCGCCAGCGACAGCCAGATCAGCGGCAGGAACCCGAGCCCGGCGCTGACGAGCGTCGCGGTGCGGAGGAAGGCGGCGTCGCCCGCACCGAGGAGTACGCCGTCGAGCGCGAACACCACACCCGCGATCGGTTGCAGCGCCACGAAGAACCACCACGCGTGCGGGATTTCGCCGAGCACTCCCGGGTCGGACGTGAACGCGTGCGGCAGAACGCTCCACAACGCCGCGAACAGCACGCACAGGAAACAGCCGAGGACGAGGCCGTATCCGGTGATCTGGTTGGCCACCCCGCGCGCCTGGCGCGCCGCTCCCGCGCCGAGCGCCGCGCCGACGAGCGATTGCGCGGCGATCGCGACCGAATCGAGCACCAGGGACAGGAACGTCCAGAGCTGCAGGACCACCTGGTGCGCCCCGACCGCCTCGGTCGACGTGCGCGCGGCCACCGCGGCGGCGGACACGAAGCACGCCTGGAAGGCGAAACTGCGCAACACCAGGTCCCGGCCGAGACCCAGTTGTGCCCGCATCACCGCGAAATCCGGCCGCAACGGCACCTTTTCCCGCACCAGCGCGGCGACGAACATCGACGCGGACACGACCTGCGCGACGACGTTCGCGATCGCCGACCCCTCCAGCCCGAGACCGGCGACGTACACCAGCACCGGGCACAGCACGGCCGAGATTCCGTTGCCCGCCAAGACATAACGCAGCGGACGGGTGGCGTCCTGCACGCCGCGCATCCAGCCGTTGCCCGCCATCGTGATGAGGATCAGCGGCGCCCCGAACAACGCGATCCGCAGCCACGACACGGCCGCCGCGGCGATCTCGTCGCTGCCGGAAAGCGCGCGGGCGATCGGCTCCGCCAGCAGTTGTCCCGCGACGAGCAGCACCAGCCCGACCAGCACACCGAGCCAGGTGGCCTGCACGCCCTCGCGGACCGCGTCGGCGCGCCTGCCCGCGCCGTGCAGCCGCGCGGTGCGCGAGGTGGTGCCGTACGACAGGAAGGTGAGCTGCGTGGAGACCTGCGACAACACCACGCCGCCCAGCGCGAGGCCCGCGAGCGGAAGCGCGCCGAGATGGCCGACGACGGCGGTGTCGACCAGCACGTAGAGCGGCTCGGCGGCGAGCACGCCGAGCGCGGGCACGGCGAGCCCGAACACTCGGCGGGGCGGGATGCGGTCACCGCTGACGGCGGTGGTCGTGGCGTTTTCGGACACGAGGATGAGAGTAGCCACCGGGTCCGACAATTCCGGCGGGGCGGAGGGCGGAGGTTCGCTGAGGTGGGTGACGGGGGTGGGAGATGTGCTTGTGGGGCAAGGGAATTCTTGTTTGAGGTGCGGCGGATTCCCGGGATGCGGGAGGGTTGATCGGCTGGCTCGGTCTTGGCGGTGGGCATGCTGGACGGGCATGCCTGGGAGCACGGGCGACCGGCGGCGTTCAGCGGGGCGGACGGTTCGGCTTTGGTGGTGAGCGCGCCGGGCGGGCATGCCCGGGAGCGGCGGCGGAACGACCGCGTCTCGGGCGGGGACGCTCTGCTGGCTCGGCTTCGGCTGCGGGCACACCGAACGGGCATACCCGGAAGCACGCGACGGACCCCCAAGGATCTCGGAGCAGAGGCCCGCGGACAGCTGCCGCAAGCCGCTAGGTGCGGGATGCGTTTCAGCATGCGGTCTCTAGGAGCGCTGGCGAACCCGCGCCAGACGCCCGCCCGGGGTCAGGAAGCTCGCAGCAGCGGTGCCCTCCCCAGCGCCTCGCGCAGCCGGTCCAGTACCTCCTCCGCGGGACCCTCCGCTGTGCACCCGGCAGCCATCCGGTGGCCTCCCCCGCCGAACTCCGCGGCGGCGGCCGATACGTCGATGTCGCCGGCGGAGCGCAGCGAGACCGTCCACACTGGACCTGGCCCGGCCTCCTTCAGCACTGCCGCGACCCCGGCCTCCCGCGTCGCGCGCACGACGTCGATCACCGACTCGACCTCTTCGAGTCGTACCGTCGCCGCGGCCGCCGCGCGGACTACCGTGTGGACGAAGCCGAAGCCTTGTGCCGCTTCGGGTTCCAGCCTCGCTTCAGAGAGGACCGTCGACAGCATCGGCAGCCACGCGAACGGGTGATCGTCGACGATTCGGCGGGCTACCTCGCCCGGGTCCGCCCCGGCTTCGAGGAGGCGCGCCGCGATCCGGTGCGTTTCGGGGCTTGCCCGGCGGAAGCCGCTGGTGTCGGTGACCACCCCGGCGTACAGGCAGCGTGCGGCGGCCGCGTCCAGTTCGACGCCCATCGCCTCGATGATCCGCGTGACCAGGATCGCCGTCGCTTCCGCGGTCTCGTCCACGACGTGGTGGGTGCCGTAGCGGCCGTTCGTCGCGTGGTGGTCGACGACCAGGACCTGCCCGCCCGCGTCGCGGACCGCGGCGACTCGCGGGGCGAGTCTGCCCAGGCGGGCCAGGGTCGGAGTGTCCAGCGCGACCAGCAGGCCGTCGGTCGGAGGGAGGGCGTCGACGGGGGTGATCAGGCCGTCGACGTCCAGCCAGGCCAGTGTTTCCGGGGCCTCGTCCGGCTCGCCGAAGGCGACCCGCACGCGCGCGCCGCCGCGATGCAGCACGTGGCCTAGGGCCAGCGCGCTGCCGAGGGCGTCGGCGTCGGGGCGCACGTGTCCGAGCAGCGTCACGTCGGTGGCCCCGGCCAGCAGTGCGGCGGCGGCCTCGATGTCCTGTACCAGGGAAGCTGTCACGAAGTGTCACGCTACGCTCTGCGGGATGCCCGAGTACGTGATCCTCAACCTTCCTTCCGCCAACCGCGTGTACGCCGCCTCGTCGCCGGCGCTGCTGCGCGCCGAGCTGGCGGCCTTCGGCGCTGGTCTTTCCGCCGAGGTGTCGGCGATCGAAGAGATCGAGCTCGGAGGCGTCGGGTACGTGAAATTCGCCTGCGCGGCTCCTCTCGGTGAGCGAGACCTGGCGCTGCTGTCGAACCTGTCCTCGCTCTACGCCCTGTTCGAACTGGGCGACGGCGTGCTGCGGCCGGTCGCCGTGCACCCGCTGGCGAAGGCGGACTCGGACCTGCTGACCATCCAGAAGTACCCGGGCAAGACCAACGAGCAGTTCACCAAACTGCTGCTCAACCTCACCCTGCTGGCAACCGCACGGCCCGCGGACTGGCCGGACCGCGAACTGCACCTGCTCGACCCGCTGTGCGGCCGCGGAACGACGCTCAACCAGGCCGTGATGTACGGCTTCGACGCCACCGGCCTGGACGTCGACGAGCGCGACTTCGAAGCGTACGAACAGTTCGTGAAGACGTGGCTGCGCACGAAACGCGTGAAGCACACCGCGGAGGCCGGGCAGCTGCGCCGCAACAAGGTCCGCCTCGGCCGTCGGCTGGACATCGAGTACGCGTTCGACAAGGACGACTACAAGGCCGGCCGCATCCGCCGGCTCAGCTACCTCAACGCGGACACCCTGACCGCCGACGAGGTCCTTCGCCCGGCGTCGGTGGACCTCATCGTGACCGACGCGCCGTACGGCGTGCAGCACGGCAGCCACCGCGACACCGGCCTGGCCCGCAGCCCGCGGGACCTCCTCGCGGCGGCGGTCCCGGTGTGGAACCGCGTGCTGCGGCCGGGCGGAGCGATGGGGATCTCGTGGAACACGCACGTGCTGCCGCGCGAGGAACTGGTGGCGATCCTGGAACGGGCGGGCCTGGCGGTGCGGACCGGCGGGCCGTACGAGGAGCTGGCGCACCGGGTGGACCAGGCGATCGTGCGCGATCTTGTGGTGGCCGGAAAGCCAGTCTGAATCCCGATCGGGAATTGCGTTACCGGGTGCACAACGTGTTCACCGAAATGAGTGAACAAGGCTTCGGCTCGGGCGAAGTCCGCCGTGCTTTTAACCCCCAGAGTTGACCGTTTGCCGCCGGGCGAGGGCGGAAAGTGGCGCGACTCCGCGCGGGTCCGGCAGTCTCGGCAACGAAATGGACACGACAGCGCAGACCACCCCGAGCCCCTTCTCCGTCCCCGCGACCGACCTGGCGACCTGCACCCCGAGCCAACTGGCGCTCGTTCCGCTCGGCGACGCCGGCCACGGCGGGAAGACGCTGCCGGAATCGACGATTTACTTCCCGCGGAAACTCGACGAGGAACTGGACTCGGTCGTGGCGGCGGCAGCAGGCGGAACGAGCCGGATGGCCACTCTTATCGGCGATCCGGCAACCGGAAAGAAACGCGCTTTGTGGGAGGCGATCCGCGCGAAGAACGACGACGGGTCTTTCCGTCTCTACGGCTGGCGGATCTGGCCGGGCCTCAGTCCCTGCACGCCGGAGGAACTGCTGGACAACGTGGACGGCCTGACCCCTCGGACAGCCTTGTGGCTCCCCTCGGCCGACCGCTACCTCATGCCCGCCGACGGCGAACTCGGCGAGAAGGTCGCCCGATGCCTGCGGAATCTCCTCGACGACGAAACCCGCGCCCCCTGCCTGATCCTCGCCACGTTGTCCCGCGAACGCTGGCAGGCCGTCAATGCGTCTCCCGACCGGACGCCGCCAGGCCAGGACCGCACCCACGCACTGCTTCTCCTGCAGCAAGGGGCACGAATCCGGGTGCCCGACTCATTCACGAAAGCCGAGCTTGTCCGGGCGCACGACTCGCCCGAACCGCGGCTGGCCGAAGCCGCGGAGAGCGCCCCGGACGGCCGGGTGATCCAGAATCTCGTGGCCGAACCGGAACTTCGCACGCGCTGTCGCGATATCGGGCCGCCGGCTCGCGCACTGCTGCACTTCGTGATCGAAGCCCGGCACGCCGGGCACGGCCAACGGCTGCCGCGCGAACTGCTGTACCGGGCCTTTCAGTCCGGTCTCGGCGGCTGCCCGCCCGATTCCGCCGAGCGATTCGCCGAGGCATTGAGCGAACTGACCGGACAGGTGCCCGGCGGGGCCGCGATCCTGGTCAGGGATTCCGGCACCGCGGCAGCCGCGTTCTGCCTTGCTGCCTCGCTCGAACGGCACTACGTGACCGGTGCGGCGAAACCAGTCCTTCCGGACGAACGACTGTGGCCCGTGCTGCTCGAAAAGGCGGACGCGGAGAATTGCCTGGCTCTGGCGAGGGAATGCGAAAACCGCTGCCTGCTGGAATTGAGCGCCAGGTTCTACGTGAAAGCAGCGGAAGGCGGCTGTCCGCGAGCACGCACCGAACTCGCCGCGATGCTGACCGGAGCGGGCCGGATCGACGACGCGATCAGCCAGTACGACGCGATCGTGCGAACCAGCAGCGATCCGGCCGACGTCGAAGACGCCATCGGAAAAGGAGCAGGCACGCTCTTCGCGGCCAAGCGGGCCAGGGACGTCCTCGACTGGCTCGGCCCGCTCGCCGCCGAAGGAAACCATGCGGCGGAAGTGCTGGTGGCGTTGGCCCACACTCAGCTCAACCAGCCGCATATGGCACTCGCGATTCATCAGCGGCTCGCGGAGAAGGGAGACCTGCATTCGGCCGCGGTCGTGGCCGAAAGCATCGCGTTTCGGGAGGACTCCCCCGAACCGGCTCCGCTCCGCGCCCTGCCGACGCCGGAGGAACTGGGCGAGGAACAGGAGCGTAGGCAGGCGCAGCTCGACGCAGCTGTCCGGTACCTGAATGAGCTGGGCGAACGCACCGGATTCGACCTGCTGCCGATGATCACGGACCTGACGGTCGACGCGATCGGCCCCAACGCGGCGGTCGCGATGCTCTCGACGGAAGCGACCCTTGGCGGCCGGCACGACGCATATCTCCTCGGTGCTCGGGTACTGGCTTGCAACGGACGGGTCGAGGACGCGCTCGACTGGGTGCTGACGGCTCGCCAGTACGACGTTCCGGGCGCGCTGGCCGCCGCCGTCGAGGTGAATCTGAGCGCAGGCCTGAACCCCACCGCGCAGCAACTCGCCCTCGAATGCGCGGCCGAGGGCGATGCGGGCCCCCTGATCGCGGTCGGCGACGCACTCTCCGCGTCGGGCCTTCCGCGCAAAGCACTCGACTGCTACTACGAGGCAGCCGAACACGAACCCCGTGCGTTGGGTGCCGCGGCACTCGCTGCCGCTCAGCACGGTCTGTTCGACGACGCCACCGCCTACTATCGGAACGCCCAGCGAGCGGGCAACGCGCCGGAACCCGCCGACATCGCCCTGCTGCTCTGCGCCTTCGGGGAATCCAGGAAATCCCGGGAATCCGAGTATTCCGGACCGGTCGCCAAAGCACTGCGGTGGCATGTCGAAAACGTCCCTCTGACGGTCGGCGCGCTGACCCCGATCGCGCAGTACATCACCGACCTCTACGCGGAGGATCTGGTGCAGGCTTACCGCACGCGCATGGACGTTTCCCGCGCGCACGCGCAACTCTGGGTCGCCGACGCGCTCGTCCACGCCGACAGCGTCCGGGAAGACGGAACCGACCGGGCGACCGCGAGCGGATCCGGCGTGGAACTCTCGTCGTCCGTCCTGCTGGTCGTGGCTTCCGGCCTCTATTCCGAAGCGGCCAATGCGGGGTCGGCGCTGGCCAAGGAAAAGGCCGTGCGGCTTTTGCTCAAGCGCCAGAGTTTCGCCGAGGCGGCGCGGCTGCTCGATTCCGGGCGCGCCGAGGCGCCTGCCCGGCTGCAGTGTCTGCTGGCGGAAGCTCTCGCCGGGCTAGGCGATCTGGACGAAGCGGAGCGGCTGGTCGAACAGCAGATCGCCGACGGCGACTTCAGTGCCGTGGCGGGAGTGGCCCGGGGATTCCTTCTGCACGGAAAGCTCGACACGGCACCGGAAAACCTCGGCAAGGCACGGGAAAACCGCCGCACGGCATGGGAACTCGCGGAGCGCGGAGTCCGCGGCGGCGACATCGATTCCCATGTCCTGCTGGCCGATCTCCGCCGCAACGAGCGCCAGCCGGGCGGAGTACTGGAGCTCTACTGCACCGCAGTGGCCCACGGCCATCCTGGTGCGCGCGTGCGCATCGACCGTTTTCTCGCGGTCCCGGAGACCGCGGACTGGAATCACAAGCAGTTCCGGAAATACGGGCTCGATCCGCGTGGGGAAATCGCGGGGGGCTGGTCTGTTCCAGACTCCCGCGAGGCTGAGCGTTGAGGGGTAAGCGGCATCGCCGCATCCTGATTCGCCGCTGTGTCCGGATGTTAGCCGTGAGCACAGCCGGAGCGACCGGTGCCGCCGCCGTGCTGTGGTTTCTGCTAGGGCCATTCGTGTCCTGGGTCGCCGGTTCCGACGTGGCGCACCTCGCGGTCGCCGAGCGGGCCGCCGCCTTGAGCGGCATACGCGGCCAGATCACCGGTCTCCTCGCCCCGCTCGGAATCGGCGTTCCGGCTTGGGTGGCGGTCAAGAAGCTTCTCCTCGACCGCGACAAGCAAGTCACCGACACCTACGCCACCGCCATCGGCCATCTCGGCTCAGAGCGTCCTTCGACGCGAGCCGGCGGCGTCCGGACGCTGGAAAGAATGTACGAGGATTCTCCGCGCGACCGGTTCCGTGTCGTCGAAACGTTGACAGACTTCTTGCGCAGTCACAGCGGACCGACTGAGCCGCTGCCGCTGGACGTCCGAGTCGCTCTGCGTGCCTTACGCACGCACCCGCCACCTCCTCAGACCCGGATCGACCTCGTCCGCGTCCAGCTTCCCGGTGCCGAGCTGCGGCTGGCCGACCTTCGCAGCACGTGCTTCGCAACGGCGAGGTTGACCGGCGCGGATTTCGGCGAGGCGCGGCTCGACGGAGCCGACTTCTCCGACGCGATCCTGACCTCGGCACGGCTGGACAGCGCAAGCTTGTCCGCTGCGGCGCTCGATCGCGCCAACTGCCGCCGCGCGAACCTGCGCGGCGCGGTGCTTGCCCGCGCCAGTCTCCGCGGCACCGATCTGACCGACGCCGTCCTTACCGGTGCCGATCTCAGCGACGCCGATCTCACTGGTGCGGTCCTGACCAGCGCGGACGTGTCGGGCGCAGTCTTCGAGCGCACCGTTCTCTCCGGCGTCGACCTGACGTCGGTGCGCGGGCTGAGCCAGGACGCGATTCGGCTGGCCCTCACGGACGCCGCCACTAGGCTTCCGCCGGAAGCGGCTGCTGGGTAGCCCGCCGTCCCGCATTCGATCGCTGTCCACGCCGACAAGTAGCCGTGTTACCAATTGCCTACACAACCCCGGCCACCCGAACCGGTGATCCCGCTACGCCAGCCGCGGCCCGACGAAACGCAGGACCTCGGGCAGGACGCCTCGCCAGTACTCCGACGTGTGCTCCCCCGGCGTGATGCGCGCGACCTCCGGCTTGGCGCTGCTGATCAGCTTCCGGTTGGCCGCCAGGAAGGGATCTCCGTCGCCGCACCACACGCCGAGGCCTCGGGTCGGGAGTTCGTCCACGTGCTGCAGGGGTTCGGCGGCCGTCCAGTCGTCCTGGGACGGGAAGATGTGCCGGGTGCGGGCGTCGGGCCAGGTGCGGAACAGGGCCGCGCTGCAGGTGGCCACGGTCCGCACGTCGCGGCGGCGGCGGGCCAGGTTCAGGGCTCCGAAGCCGCCCATGGAGATGCCGAGGACTCCGGTCATCGGGCGGAGGCCGGCTTCGGAGAGCCAGCCGGGGAGTTCGTCGGAGAGCATGCGGCGCGGGTCGTCGTCGCCGTCGGGGACCCAGTAGTGGCTGCCGTCGACCGCGACGACCGCGAACGGCCGGATGCCGGACCGCACCGCGGCGGTGAGGGCCGCGGGCAGGTCCAGGTCCATGAAGGTGCGGGCGTTCGACCCGCGGCCGTGCAGCGCGACGCAGACCGGAAGGCCGGTGCTGGGGACTCCGTCGGGCGTCATCAGCACCACGTCGACGTCCCGGCCGCGGGCCGCGGAGTGCCTGCGGTGGATCGTGATCGACGCCTTCAGGGGCGACGGGCTGGAGGCCGGGGCAGCCGAGGACGGCGCAGCCACCGGGGCGGAGCGCCCGGTGCAGGCGGAGACGAGCGCCGCGGCACTGCCGAACAGCAGGCCGCGTCGCGTGACACCGGGCTTTGACCGCATCGCTTCAGCCGCGCGTCTCCTCTTCTGCTTGCTCCTCGTCCTCTTCGGCGCGAGGAGCCTTGTAAGGGTCCGCGTCGCCCGCGGGCTGCGCGCCGGTCGCCCGGCGCGCCACCTCGGCGTCCGACTCGCGGGCCTTCGCGAGCAGTTCTTCGATGCGGCGGGCGTCGTCCGGGACGCTGTCCGCGACGAAGGTGAGCGTCGGGGTGTAGCGGACGCCGGTGCCCTGTCCCACCTTGGTGCGCAGGACGCCGCGCGCGGCTTCCAGCGCGGCCGCGGCGCTCGCGAAGTCCGGCTCCGCGTCGAGGCTTTCGCCGAGCACCGTGTAGTACACCGTGGCGTCGTGCAGGTCCGCAGTGACGCGGGCGTCGGTGATGGTCACCGAGCCCAGTCGCGGGTCCTTGACGTCGTGTTCGATCGCCGAGGCCACGATCTGCGAGATCCGCTTGGCGAGCTTGCGTGCCCGAGCGGGATCGGCCATGGCTGAGGTCTCCTTCTCCGGGTTTCCGGGTGTTCTAGTCGTCCGGGCCGAGCAGCCGGCGGCGCGCGGAGAGCAGTTCGAACTCAGGCCGTCCGGCCGCGAACCGCTCGCACGCGTCGAGCACGTCCCGGATGTGCTCGCCGTCGGGGGCGACCGCGGCGACGCCGATGAGCGCGCGCCGGTGCAGGTCCAGATGTCCCGCCTCGGCGACCGAGACGGAAAACCGCTTCCGCAGTTCGGCCACCACCGGCCGCACCACGGATCGTTTCTGCTTCAACGAATGCACGTCGTCGAGCAGCAGGTCGAGCTCTAGGGCTCCGACAAACATAGGCAGCGAAGTTGTGCCGCGAACGCGGTCCGGGGTGTGCGCTCAGCACACCCCGGACCGTTAGCTCACGCGCGGGGCTTCTCCCGCTGTTCGTAGGTCTCGATCACGTCGTCGACCTTGATGTCGCTGTACGAGCCCAGCGTGAGACCGCACTCGTACCCTTCCCGGACCTCGACCACGTCGTCCTTGAACCGGCGCAGCGAGTTGATCGGCAGGTTCTGCGCGATGACGTTGCCGTCGCGCAGGAGGCGGGCCTTGGCGTTGCGCCGGATCTCGCCGGACATGACCAGGCAACCCGCGATCGTGCCGATCTTGGAGGACTTGAAGACGTCCCGGACCTCGGCGCGGCCCAGTTCGACCTCTTCGTACTCCGGCTTGAGCATGCCCTTCAGAGCCTGCTCGATCTCCTCGATCGCCTGGTAGATGACCGTGTAGTAGCGCACGTCGACGCCCTCGCGGGTGGCCCGCTCGGTCGCCTTGCCCTGCGCCCGGACGTTGAACCCGAGGACGATCGCGTCGGACGCGGTCGCCAGGTCGATGTCCGATTCGGTCACGCCGCCGACGCCGCGGTGCACGACGTGCAGTTCGACGTCTTCGCCGACGTCCAGCTGCAGCAGCGCCGCTTCGAGCGCCTCGACGGTACCCGAGTTGTCGCCCTTGATGATCAGGTTGAGGCTGCTCGTCTCCTTCAAGGCGGAGTCGAGGTCCTCGAGGCTGACCCGCTTGCGGCGCGACGCGTTGAGCGCGTTGCGGGTGCGAGCGGAGCGGCGCTCGGCGATCTGCCGGGCGACGCGGTCCTCGTCGACCACCAGGAAGGTGTCGCCCGCTCCCGGCACCGAGGTGAACCCGATGACCTGGACCGGACGCGAGGGCAGCGCCTCGGTGACGTCCTCGTTGTGCTCGTCGACCATCCGGCGGACGCGGCCGTAGGCGTCGCCCGCCACGACCGAGTCGCCCACGCGCAGCGTGCCGCGCTGGACCAGGACGGTGGCCACCGGGCCGCGGCCGCGGTCGAGGTGCGCCTCGATCGCGACGCCCTGGGCCTCCATGTCCGGGTTGGCCCGGAGGTCCAGAGCGGCGTCCGCGGTCAGCAGGATCGCCTCGAGCAGCCCGTCGATGTTGATGTTCTCCCGTGCGGAGATCTCGACGAACATCGTGTCGCCGCCGTATTCCTCGGCGATGAGGTTGTACTCGGTGAGCTGCTGCCGGATCTTGTCCGGGTTCGCGCCCTCCTTGTCGATCTTGTTGATCGCGACCACGATCGGGGCCTTCGCGGCCTGCGCGTGGTTGATCGCCTCCACCGTCTGCGGCATGACGCCGTCGTCGGCCGCCACCACGATCACCGCGATGTCGGTCGAGTTCGCGCCTCGGGCACGCATGGCGGTGAACGCCTCGTGACCCGGGGTGTCGATGAAGGTGATCAGGCGCGGGTTGCCCTCGAGCTCGGTCTCGATCTGGTAAGCGCCGATGTGCTGGGTGATCCCGCCGGCCTCGCTCTCGCGGACCTTCGTCTTGCGGATCGTGTCCAGCAGCCGGGTCTTACCGTGGTCGACGTGACCCATGATGGTCACGACCGGCGGCCGGACCTGCAGGTCCTCCTCGCCGCCGGCGTCGTCGCCGTAGGTGATGTCGAAGGTCTCGAGCAGCTCGCGGTCCTCCTCCTCGGGGGAGACGACCTGGACGACGTAGTTCATCTCGCCGCCGAGCAGCTCGAGGATGTCGTCCGACACGGACTGCGTCGCGGTGACCATCTCGCCGAGGTGGAAGAGCACCTGCACCAGCGAAGCCGGGTTGGCGTCGATCTTCTCGGCGAAGTCGGTCAGCGAAGCGCCGCGCGGCAGCCGGATCGTCTCGCCCTGCCCCTTGGGCAGGCGGACGCCGCCGACGCTGGGCGCCTGCATGTTGTCCATGTACTCCTGGCGCTTCTGCCGCTTCGACTTGCGGCCCTTGCGCGAGGGCCCGCCGGGACGGCCGAACGCACCGGCCGTGCCGCCGCGGCCGCCAGGGCCGCCACGACCGCCGCCGCCGCCGCGGAAACCGCCGCCGCCGGCCGGGGCGCCACCGCCGCCGCCCGGACGGAAGCCGCCGCCGCCACCGCCGCCGCCACCGGGACGGAAACCGCCGCCACCGCCGCCGCCACCGGGGCCGCCGCGGAAACCGCCGCCACCGCCACCGGGACGACCGCCGCCGCCACCGCCGGGGCCGCCACGACCGCCGCCGGGGCCGCCACGGCCGCCTGCCGGTCCGGCCGGACGGGCACGGCCCGGCATCATGCCGGGGTTCGGGCGCGGGGGCATGTTGCCCGGGCTCGGCCGGTTGCCGCCGCCCTGCCCGCCGGGACGCGGCGGACGCTCTCCGCCGCCCTGGCCGCCGCCCGGACGCGGGGGACGGTTTTCGCCGCCCTGGCCGGGGCCGGGACGCGGGGCGGGCGGACGCGGGGCCGGGGAACCGGAACCGACGCCGAACGGGTTGTTGCCGACGCGCGGAGGCCGCGGGCCGGGGCGCGGGCCGCTGGGCTTGGGGCCCTGCGGCTTGGGCGGCACGACCGAACCGGCGGACGACGAGTCCTGCTGCTTCGGGGCCGGCTTGGGCGCGGCGGGCTCGGCCTTGGCGGCCGGGACCTCCTGCGCCGGGGCCGGCTGGGCCGGTGCGGGCGGGCGCGGACCGGGGCGCGGGCCGCCGGGCTTCGGGCCCGGTGCGGCGGCCGGCTTCGCGGCCTGCGGACCCGGCTTCACGGCCGGGGCCTGCTGCTGCGCGGGAGCCGGCTGGGCCGGAGCCTGCGCGGGCGCGCTCTGCTGCTGGGCGGGCGGCTTCGGGGCCGCCGGAGCGGGGGGCCGCGGTCCCGGCGTGGGGCCGGGCTTCTTCCCGCCCTTGGCGGGGTACGCGTCGCGGAGCCGGCGGGCGACGGGCGCCTCGACGGTGGACGACGCGGACTTCACGAACTCGCCCTGCTCCTTGAGCTTGGCGAGAACTTCTTTGCTGGTGATCCCGAGCTCCTTAGCGAGCTCGTGTACACGGGCCTTGCCTGGCACAGCTCTCCTCATCTAGGGGAGGCCAGGCGGGGACCCGCTGACCTCGTCCTTATCGTCGCGCGTTCATGGCTTCAGCTTCACGGCTGACTCATGACGGGTCGACCTGCTTCCTTGTTTCTCGCGACCCCGGGTGTGTCCCGGAGTCGTCGTCCGCGGCGAACGCCGCGTGGTCGTGCAGCCCCGCGGCCTCGAGCGCGCCCTGGACTCGAAGAGCCCGGGGGAACGCCCGTTTCCGCTCGGCTTTGGCCAGGCAGCCCGTGCCGGGGTGCAGCCACGCTCCCCGGCCCGGCAGCCGCCGACGTTCGTCGACGACCAGCCGCCCGTCCGCCGCGACCACGCGCAGCAGTTCACCGGTCAAGTCCCGTTTCCGGCAGCCGACACACGTGCGCACCGGCGACTGCCGGTGACGCTGGAGGTCGGGGGTGTCCCCAGTAGCCCTTCGCGGGTCTTGAACCGTTGTCGAGTCTAGCGCCTGCACCTTCAGTCGGCCGAACCGGTTGCCGCGGCGGGCCGCGCCTGGCCGGCGTGGTCTTGCTCACCCTCGGCCGGACCGGCCGGTTCGGCGGGCGCCGCGTCGCTCCGGATGTCGATCCGCCAGCCGGTGAGCCGGGCCGCCAGCCGGGCGTTCTGGCCTTCCTTGCCGATCGCGAGCGACAGCTGGAAGTCCGGCACGACGACCCTCGCCGTCTTGGCCCGCTCGTCCACGACACGTACCGAGACAACCTTCGCGGGCGACAATGCATTCCCGACGAACTTGGCCGGGTCGTCGGACCAGTCGATGATGTCGATCTTCTCGCCGGCGAGCTCGCTCATCACGTTGCGCACGCGCGCGCCCATCGGGCCGATGCAGGCGCCCTTGGCGTTCACGCCGGGGATGGTGGAGCGCACGGCGATCTTCGACCGGTGCCCCGGTTCGCGGGCGACCGCGGCGATCTCGACGGTGCCGTCGGCGATCTCCGGGACCTCCAGCGCGAACAGCTTGCGCACCAGGTTCGGGTGCGAGCGCGACAGCATGATCTGCGGGCCGCGGTTGCTGCGCGACACGCCGAACACGAACGCCTTGATCCGGGTGCCGTGCTCGTAGGACTCCCCCGCGACCTGTTCGGCCTGCGGCAGCACGCCCTCGGTGTCGCCGACCTGGATCACGACCATGCCGCGGGCGTTGGCGCGCGCGTCGCGCTGCACCACCCCGGCCACGATCTCGCCCTCCTTGGCGGAGAACTCGCCGTAGGTCTTCTCGTGCTCGGCGTCGCGCAGCCGCTGCAGGATGACCTGGCGCGCGGTGGTGGCGGCGATCCGGCCGAAGCCCTCGGGGGTGTCGTCCCACTCCTCGTCGACCTCGCCCTCGGAGGTGAGGGTGTGCGCGAGGACGCGGACGAGCCCGGTCTTGCGGTCGATGTCGATGCGGGCGTGCGACTGGTGGCCCTCGGTGTGCTTGTACGCGGTGAGCAGCGCGGTCTCGATGGCCTCGATGACCGTGTCGAAGGGGATGTCCTTGTCCCGTTCGATCGCCCGCAGCGCGGCGATGTCCACGTTCACTTCGACTCCTCCTTCTTGTCCTTGTCGCCTTCGGCAGCGCCGTCTTCGGTCAGCTGTTTCAGGTCTTCGGCGGGCGGTTGCTTGAATTCGACTTCCACCACGGCCTTCGCGACGGATTGGTAGTGCACGTCCTTGATCCGGCCGTCCACGAGCGCGCGCACGCTCTTCTCGCCGGCGTGCCCGACGCGGGCGAGGTAGGCCGCGCCCTCGACGGGCGTGATCTTGACGAGGCGGAAGCGGGCGCGCCGCCAGTGCCGCTGCTGGGTGAGCGGCCGGTCGAGGCCGGGAGAGGTGACCTCGAGCGTGTAGGCGCTCGCCAGCACGTGCTCGTTCTCGTCGAGGGCGGCCGAGACGGTGCGGCTCACCTCGGCGACCTCGTCCAGCCCGACGCCGTCGTCGGAGTCGACGACCACCTTCACCAGCTGTCGCCGTCCGGCTTGCTGCACCTCGAGCGAGTCGAGGTCGAAACCCGCGGTCGTGACGGCTTCGGCCACGATCGGCTCCAGCCGGCTGGCGAGTTCGTTGGGCACGTGGAGCACTCCTGTTCGGCCGTCGTGACGCGGGCTGGTCACGGCTGTGGTCGGTGAAGGTCAAGCTTATCCTGCGCCCCCGCGAAGACGCGCGAGCGGCGGCGCACCCGGGCGGCCTGGCAGGATGGGCCGACGTGACCGCAGACCTCTCCCGGCGCGCCGTGCTGCGTCTGGGCGCACTGAGCGCCACTGTCGCCGCGGCTGTGCCGCTCGCCGCCTGCTCGGGCGGCTACGACGACGCCCCCGATCCGCTGGCCCCGCTGCTGGCGATGGCCGAGGCCGACGCCGCCGCGGCCAGGAAGCTCCCGTCCGGCGGCGACGCGGCCGGCCAGGTGGCCGACGCCAGAGCCGCGCAGGCGGCCGCGCTGAAGGCCGAGGTGGACCGGCTGAACCGGCCCAAGAAGGCGGCGAACGTCCCGCCCGCGCCCGCTGACCTCGGCGGGTTCAAGGACCGGCTGGCCGCCGCGCGCAAGCAGGCCGAGGACTTGGTGGCAGCGCTGCCGGCGTACCGGGCCGGGCTCGTCGCGTCGGTGGCCGCCGGATGCGCCGGACTGCAGCGGATCGCGCCGGAACTCGGGCCGGGGGCCGACGCGAAGGCGGCGGCCGCGCCGTCGTCGGTGCCGAAGGACGCCGTGGACTCGCTGCAGAAGGCGCTGGCGGCCGAGCACGCGTCGCTGTGGGTGTACGGGCTGGTGACGGCTTTCCTGCCGGGTGACTTCGGGGACGCGGTGAAGGCTGGGCGCGCGGAGCACACCGCGCGGCGCGATGTGGTGACGCAGATGATCACTTCGGCTTCGGCGACGCCGGTGGCGCCTGAAGCCGCGTACGTGCCGCCTAAGCCGGTCACGGACACTGCTTCGGCTGCTGCGCTCGTGGCGAGCGCGGAGGCGGATACGGCGGCGGCTTGGCTTGCCGTGCTTACGCATACCGATGACGCGGGGTTGCGCGGGATGGCGTTGCAGGCGTTGGTGGCTGCTTCGCGGCGCGGGATGCCTTGGCGGCAAGAGGCGGGTTTGAAACCTGCTGCGGTGGCGTTGCCGGGGCAGGCTTCGTAGCAAAAGCGCGCAGGCCGGACGTGACCGGCCTGCGCGCTCAAGAGGACCTCAGCGGAGCTTCCCGGACAGTTTCACCGCGTTCTTCGCGATCCGGCTCAGCAGCTGCTTGTCGTGGTGGCCATAGTAGAAATCGGTGAGCACGATCGTCACCTCGGAGCCGCTGGCCTTCGACTCGTACGCGGCCTGGTCGCCGCTCAGTTTCGGGGCGTCGGTGTCGTGGAAGGTGCCGTCGCGGACCAAGTCGCTCACGTTGCCCGTGCCGTCCCGGTCGGTGAGCTGTTTCAGCTCCGTCGCCTTCGCCGCGTCGGGCATCGTCACCAGCACGACCGAGACCAGCGCCTTCGCGTCGCCGGACTGCACGGTGTACAGCGCCCGCGCCAGGGACTTGCACGGGTTGTCCTGGAAGAACTTCTTGGCGCCCGAGTACGCGTTGGCGACGCAGTCGGTGGCCTTGACCGGGCCTTCGGCCAGCTTGTAGTCGAAGGCGGGCTTCGTCGTCGCCGGAGGCTCGGCGACCGGCTCGGCAGGCGTGCTGTCGTGCCGGATCAGGTACCAGACGAGTCCGGCCACGACGGCGATCGCCACGAGTCCGGCTCCGCGCAGCAGCAGAGTGCGGTTGTTGCGCGGCGGGCCGGACGGCGGCGGGCCCGGTTGCGCGGGCACGGCCGGGATCGGGGCCGTGTCCGAAAGGCCGGGGGTACCGGGGGTGAACTGCGGGTGCGACACGCGACCACCGTAGTTCACCCCCTTCCCGGCGCGGAGCCCAGACGCTCAGCCCAGCGCTCCCAGAACCCGTTCGACGTCGTCAGGGCCGTTGTAGAGGTGGAAACCGACCCGTACCCGCCCGTTGCGGACGCTCGCGACGACCCCGGCTTCGGCGAGCCGCGCCGGATCGGCTTCCAGCGCCACGATCGCGCTTCCCTGCGGTTCCAGCCCCGCCGCGGCGCGCAGGGAATCGGCCAGAGCGGCGTTGTGTTCGCGCACCGCGGCGATATCCAGTGACGCGAAGTAGTCGAACGCTTCCGCTGCGCCGACGTGCGACAGCCACACCGGCGAAAGGTCGAATCCGCGCGCGTTTCCGGCCAGGCGCAGTGGCATTCCGTATACCGAGGACCACGGATCGTCGCCGGCGTACCAGTTCGCGGCGACCGGACGCGTTCGTTCGTGCGCTCGCGGGTGCACCGCGAGCCAGGCGCAGCCGCGCGGCGAGAACAGCCATTTGTAGCCCGCGCAGACGATCCAGTCCGCCCACGCGACGTCCAGCGGAAGCCAGCCCGCGGCTTGCGTGACGTCGATCAGGACCGGCACGCCCGCGGCTTCGGAGGCGGCGCGCAGCGCGGCGGTGTCGAGGAGCGCGCCGTCGGCGGACTGCGCGAGGCTGACCGCGATGAGGTCGTGGCCCTCGACGTGCTGCGCCAGTTTGGCGAGCGGCGCTTCGGTGACGTTCGCCCGCTGCGCGAACGGGAACGTGACACTGGTGAATTCGTTCTCGGCGACCAGAACGCGGGCATCCGGAGCCAGGCCGGCCGCGACGTTCGCGACCAGTTGCGACACCGACGCGCCGATCGCCACCCGGTCCGCCGGGACGCCCGCGAGCCGCGCGAATCCGTTGCGGGAGCGGGATACCGCCTCGTCGAAGTCCGACGGGCTGTCCTGCCCGGTGCGCCACCGGGCGACTGCGGCGTCGATCGCTTCGGCGACGGGCGTCGGCGGGATGCCGATGCTGGGCGTGTTGAGGTATCCGGCGGGGACAGCGAAGTCGGTGTTTCCTCCGAAGATCATATCGTGCAGATTACGGGAGCAGCGCCGTGATCTCACCGTACGACGGCGGCCTCAACGGCAGCTCTGCCTCATCCCGCACCGAGTCCACTGTGGCGAGCGCGGCGGAAAGCGCTACGCGATAAGGAGTCGAGCCCAGACTGACCCTCGCCACACCCAACGAAGCCAATTCCGAGAAAGTGGCTTTCCCCGGCAGATACAGCAAGTTCACCGGCACTTCGGCCGCTTCGACCAACTCCGTCACGTCCGCGGGATCGTGCAGTCCGGGGACGAAGACGCAGTCCGCACCGGCGTCGGCGTAGGCACGGACCCGGGTGATGGCGTCCGCGACCGGGCCCGCGCCGAGCCAATGCGTGTCGGTGCGGGCGTTGAGGAACATGCCCGGGACTCGTTCGCGCACCTTGGCCAGCAGGGCCGCCTGGACGACGATCGGGGCGAGGGTGTCGCCTCGGCCGTCTTCCAGGTTCACACCGGCTACCCCGGCGTCGGCGAGTTCCGCGACGAGGTCCGCGACTTCGGCGGGATCCGCGCTGAATCCGTCCGCGAGGTCGACGCTGACCAAAATGTCCAGCGGTGCCGCCGATTTCG
Organism: Amycolatopsis albidoflavus; assembly: GCF_039525725.1. Lineage (NCBI taxonomy): Bacteria > Bacillati > Actinomycetota > Actinomycetes > Pseudonocardiales > Pseudonocardiaceae > Amycolatopsis > Amycolatopsis albidoflavus. The sequence goes on along the minus strand of NZ_BAAAHV010000022.1, from coordinate 627,696 downwards.
CCAGTGCGACGGTCGCGGCGCGGGATTCCGGAGCGCCGTCGGCGAGCCCGGCGGCGGCCGAGACGCCGAGGCTGGTGGTGCCGACTGCCGGGTGGCCCGCGGCGGCGAGGGCGGCGGCGAAGCCGAACTCCCAGACGTTCGGCAGCAGCAGCGGACGGCCGGGGATGTGCAACGCGGCGAAGGAGGTCATGTCCGCCACGGTACGACGTCGACGCTTCGGCGGCGGCCGAACCGTCGGTCAGCCCCCTCGGCTGACCGACGGCCCCAGCTCAGCCTCCGGAACCGCCGGAGAACGCGGCGATCCGTGCCGCTCGTCGGCCCGCTACCGCCTTGCGCAGCGCGGGCACCACTGGTCCGGCGAGCTTCTCCAGTTCTGCCAGCCGGTCGGCATGGTGCCGCGCGTCCGATCGGGACATCCCGGCTCCGGAGGCTGCGGCCAGGGCGGCCAGCGCCGCGGTCGGGGCGTCCACTTCGGACAGCGGGGCCGTCAAGGCGTGGTCGAGTTGCGCGTGCGCGTCGCGTACTCGTGTGGGATCGGAGGGCAGGAAAACCCTGCGGTGCAAGACCGCACTGCTGCCTTCTTCGAGCAAACCCGCCGCGGACAGCTGCGTTTCCAGCGACTGCAGCGTGTCGTTCTTTCCACGCCGCAGCGACGCGCGCCAGGACGCCGGACTGTGCGCGCGGACGTCGGCGAGCAGGTCGTCGAGCAGGAGGTCGCCGGTCGGGGCGGCATCGGTCGGCTCGGCGTGGCCACGCTGGTCGCGGAGGTTGCCGCGCAGCACCAGGTCGGTCACCGCGGCCGCGCGGACCAGCAGGGCCGCATTGGAGCGGCGGGAGATCGGGCCGCCGCCGGGGTCGCAGGCGAGAAAATACGCTCGCGCGGGCAAGGAGTCGCTCATTGTTTCTTCACCTCTGGCCAGATCGTTTCCCAAGATTGCTTCCGCCCGGTGTACAGCCACATCAGTCCGGGCACCACTTCGGTCACCGAAGAGAAGTACGGTCTCAGCAACGCCGGATCGAAGCCCGCGAAAAGCACGTTCTTCGCGGAATCCGGCGGCCGGTCGAAGTACCAGTATCCTCGGTGTCCACTGTAGACATTGTTGATCCCGTACCGCGGCCCGTAGTACTCAACGGCCGCGGCGAACGGGTAGATTTCCCCGTATACGGCGGTTTCCCGCCGTACCGAATCAGGCAGGGATCGGTACGTCTGCCCGACGGCGTCCGCCAACTGCTGCTGCGCGGTCTCCCCTGCCGCGAAGACCGTGCCGAGCGAAATCGGTCCGAACGACGTCGTTTTCATCGACGCTGGCCACACCGGAAGCCCGGCCACGGTGATCGCCGCCGAAAGCGCGAAGGCGATTCCGACCGGGATTTTCCACCAGCGCACGAGATTCCGCCGCGAAAGCTCTGTCGCGGCGGCGGCGAACGGCAGCGAATAGAGGCTCATCAAGTAGTACGACCGTCCGTGCGTCCCGATGATCACCGCCACGACCAGCAGCAACGCCATCGCGAGGTACCGGTACGGCACCAGGTCCGGCGAACGGAACAGCCGCCACATTCCGTACAGCAGGGCCAGCACGCCGATTCCCATCCCCGCGCTTAGCAAACCGTCGCGCGCGAAAGTGAGATAGCCGGGGAATTCGGCCGCGACGACTTCGCCCATCCGGGTGTAGGCCCAGCCGTGCGTGGCTTGCCAGAAGAACGTCGGCAGGGTGGCCACAACGGCGATCAGCGCGCCCAGCCACAGCTTCGGCCGCGACACCAGCTTCCGCGGCCCGAGAACGAGCGCGGACACCAGCACCGCGCCCCACAGCGCGGGAATCAGGAATTTCGTCTGCAGCGACACCGCGGTGACCACTCCGGCCCACACGAGCAGGCCGTCGCGCCGGGTCCGGGTCCAGCGCACGAGCAGGAACACCACGAGCGTCCAGAAAAACGGATCCAGCGCGTAGGTGGCGACCCAGTGGCTGATGATGATCAACCCCGACGTCGCGTACGCCCCGGCTGCCATCACCTGAGCTCCGCGACCGCCGCCGAGTTCGCGGGCGGTCAGAGCGGTCACCACGACCCCGGCGCCGGCCGCGAGCGCCATCGGCAGCCGCAGCGCGACCAGCGAACCGGGGAACCACTGGTCTAATGCGCCGGCCAGCAGCGGGACGAGCGGCGGCTGGTCGAAATACCCCCAGGCCAGGTGATCTCGACCAGCCACGAGGAAGTACAGCTCGTCGAAGCCGTGCGCGTACCGGGTGCTCGTCGCCACCAGCAGCGCGACGGCGGCCGCCGCGACCGCCAGCACCGGCAGCCGGGCGAACGGCGGGGTTCCTTCGCTCGTCATGGCGTCGAGTCCACCGCGCCGGGCGGGTGCGGGGTAAGCGCGCTCGGTAGCGACTCGGAGCGACGAAAGTGGATCACTTCCGTCCGAGCCGCAACTTTCGGTGGTAGCCGCCCACCCGGGCGATGCGGATCCGGCGCGGCGCGGTCGGCGAACGGATACCGTGACCAGGTGACCAGCACGTGCCGTTCCTGGCCGCGGTCGACCGACTGGCTCTGGCTGGGCGGCGCCGCGCTGGCGTTCGCCTGCCTCGACTTCGGGCTCTTTCTCGCCGCCGGGCCCACCACCGGATTCCTCGGCCCGTACGCGACGCTCGTCCTGGAGCTGGTTTGCGACGCGTCCCTGCTTCTCCTGGCGCGCTTCCCGAACGCGGTGGCCGGGCTGCTGATCGTGGCCTCGCTGGCGATGCTCGCGTCCGACCTCTTCTCCCCCGGCCTGCTCGTGCCCACGCGCCAGCCGACGCTGATGACTGTTCCCACGATCACGCCGATCGTGCTGGCGCAGCTCGTCCGGCAGCTGGACCGGCGACGGCTGTTGTGGATCGCCGGATTCCTGGCGCTGCTGGCGACGCGGCCGTGGAACCCGGCCTGGAACACGACGCCGTTCGGGCTGCTGAGCACCGCGCTTCCGGTCGCGGTCTCGCTGTATTTCGAGGCGCGTCGACAGTTGCTGAGTTCCTTGCGGGACCGGGCCGAACGCGCGGAACGCGAGCAGCATCTGCTCGCCGAACAGGCATTGGCGGCCGAGCGGCGGCGGCTGGCGAGCGAGATGCACGACGTGGTCACCCATCGGTTGAGCCTGATGGTGCTGCACGCGGGCGCGCTCGGCGTGACCTCGCCGGATCCAGCGGTGAAATCGGCCGCCGAGGACATCCGGCGCGAGGGCGCGCACGCCTTGGACGAGCTCCGCGACCTGGTCGGCGTGCTGCGCAATGGCACCGGAATCGAGCCGCCGGTGCCGAATCCGCCGCTTCCCGGCGAGGTCGCGGACCTGGTCGCCGAATCGGTCGCGGTCGGCATCGCGACCGAGCTTTCGGTGACCGGCGACCGGACCTCGGTGTCGCCGACCGTCGCGCGCACTGCGTATCGCGTGGTGCAGGAGGCGCTCACCAACATCCGCAAGCACGCGCCGGGCTGTTCGGCGACGGTTTCGCTGCGCTATCACCCAGGCGGACTGGACGTGGCCGTCGCCAACACCCGCGCGACCCAGCCGCCGGACGCGACGCTCGCGGGCAGCGGCTCCGGCGCGGGGCTGAGCGGGCTGCGCCAGCGGGTCGAACTGGTCGGCGGGACCTTCGAGGCGGGCCCCGTGCCGGGCGGCGGGTTCCGGATCGGTGCGATACTTCCCGCCTACGTCCCGACCACGGAAGGTGCTGCCCGGTGATCACGGTCGTGGTGGCCGACGACGAGCCGATGGTGTGCGCGCACCTGCGCACGATCCTCGGTTCGGCCGGCGACATCGAGGTAGTCGCGCAGGCGCGGGACGGCGCCGAGGCGGTCGAGGAAGTGGTCCGGCACCGGCCCTCGGTGGTGCTGATGGACCTGCGGATGCCCGGCGTGGACGGGCTGGCCGCGATCGAGCGGATCTGCGCGCTGCCGGAACCGCCCGTGGTCGTCGCGCTGACGACGTTCGACGCGGACACCTACGTCATCCGCGCGCTGCGCGCGGGCGCGGCCGGGTTCCTGGTGAAGTCGACGCCGCCGGAAGACCTGATCGGCCTGGTCCGGGTCGCCGCGGACGGGCACACCGTGCTGTCGCCGTCGGCCGCGCGCCGGTTGGTGGCGCTGTCGTCGGACGGCCACCGCCGCGACGACGAAGCCCGCCGCCGGACCGCCGGGTTGACCGACCGGGAGCGGGATGTGTTGGCGTGCCTGGGAGAAGGACTGTCCAATGCGGACATCGCGGGCCGGCTGCATCTGGCGGAGGCGACGGTGAAGAGTTATGTGTCGCGGATGCTGGTGAAGCTCGACTGCACGAACCGGACGCAGGCGGGGTTGCTGGCGCACGAGGCTGGGCTCGTTGGCCGGTAGCTTATTTCAGCAGCGAGCCCAAGCGTTGCGCTGAGGCCACCACCAAGCGGCCCAGCTCGTCCGGGTCCGGGGCCTCGAACAGCGAGAGCCCGATACTCGTGCCCGGCGCGTCACGACCGGTCGGCACCACAGCGGAAATCCCCGTGATCCCCGGCGCGATTTCCCCCACCGACACCGCATAACCCCGGGTCCGAGCGCGCGTGATCTCCTCGCGCTCCCCCTCCACCGGCGGCTCGGCCGAAAGCAGCGCGAGCCCGGCCGAACCGCGGCCTATCGGGTCGAGCTGGCCGCTGCGGAACGACACGTGCATCCGCGCCTGGCGCGGTTCCACGATCATCAGCATCCGCACCTGCTCCGCATTCTCGCGGACCACCAGGTGCGCCGACGCGCGGCCGGCGTCCGAGAGTTCCTCCAGCACCGGGCGCGCGAGCGTGCGCAGGTCCTGCTCCACCGGTTCGGCGAGGCGCACGAGGCCGGTGCCGAGCGAGATCCGCTTGAACCGGTCGCGCCGGCAGAGGTGGTGCGCCTCCAGCGTGCGCACCAGCCGGTGCGCGACCGTCCGGTGCACGCCGATCCCCTCGGCGATCTCGGTCATCGTGAGCCCCTGCGGATGCTCCACCAGCAGCTCCAGCACCTGAAGCCCGTGGCTCAGCGTCTTCGACGTCCCCGTTTCGGACACACGACTCCCTTGACGACAGCTTGTCCGGCGACCTACTGTTCCTACATATCGCACGGTGCGTGCGAATATAGCACGTTTGCCGCTCGAGGCAACTCCCCGCGGATCGAGGTCCCTGACATGAGCGAAGTCCCCGTCGAGGACGTGCTGGCGGTGCATCAGCTCTACGGCCGCCAGAGTCACGCCATCGACTCCGGGCAGGCCGCGCGCTGGGCCGCCACGTTCGCCCCGGACGGGGAGTTCGTCTCGCCCAGCTATCCGGAACCCGCTGTCGGCACGGCCGCGCTGACCGCGTTCGCCGAGCGGTTCCACACCGGGTGCGTGGAGTCCGGCGAGCGGCTGCGGCACGTGGTGTCCACAGTGGAAGTCCGGTTAGGACAGTCCGGGCATACTTTGCGAGCGCTCGCCTATCTGCAGATCGTCGGGACGCCGGAAGGCGGCTCCCCGCGACTGCACCGGCTCACCGTGCTGGACGACGAACTCGTGCGCACCGCGGAAGGCTGGCGCGTGCGCCGTCGCACCGTGCACCGCGAGCCCTGAGAAACAACGAGGAGAAAACCCAGATGACCACTCTCGAGCCCACCGGCCCCGGCCGGGTGCTGCACCAGCCCGCGACCGCGCGGTATCCGGAGATGCCGGGCAAGGTCGCCGTGGTCACCGGCGCGGCCCGCGGCATGGGCGCGCGGTTCGCCGCCGGTCTCGCCACGCGCGGGGTGCACGTGGTGGGCGGCGATCTCGACGCCGCCGCGATGACCGCCACCGCCGACGAGCTGACCGAGGCGCTGGCCGCCGAGTCCATTGAGGACAAGCCGGGCCGGATCGTCGCGTCCTCTTTGGACGTCACCCGCGCCGAGGACCACGTCGCGCTCGCCCAGCGCGCGATCGACGAGTTCGGCCGCATCGACTTCTGGGTCAACAATGCCGGGATCTTCCCGTTCGCCGAGGTTCCGGACATCACCCCGGAGCAGATCCGCTCGACGCTTTCGGTGAACGTCGAGGGCGTGCTGTTCGGCGCGCAGGCCGCGGCCGCGCGGATGGAACCGGGCAGCGCGATCGTCAACATGGCGTCGGTGTCCGCGGTCCGCGTGCGCAAGGGCCGCGCGGCGTACTGCAGCTCGAAGGCGGCCGTCGCGCACCTCACCGAATCGCTCGCGGTGGAACTCGGCGACCAGGGCATCCGGGTCAATTCCATTGCCCCGGGCTACATCGACACCGAGATGACCCGCTGGATCCAGGACGACGCACCCGCGCTGGCGAAGGCGCTGGACGCGGTTCCGCTGCACCGGATCGGCTCGCCGGAAGAGGTGTGCAGCGTGCTGCTGTTCCTGCTTTCTGACAGCTCGCGCTACGTGACCGGGCACAGCCTCGCGGTCGACGGCGGCTCCCGGCATGTCTGACGCCACCGAAGCCGTGCGCTATCCGGACGTCGTGCTCGTGACGGGCGCGGCGAACGGGATGGGCGCTCAGCACGCCCGCGCGCTCGGCGAACGCGGCGTGCACGTCTGCGTCGCGGATTTCGCTGGTGCGGACGAAATCGCGGACGAGATCCGCGCGGCTGGCGGTGCGGCGACTCCGTACACAATGGACGTTGTCGAACCAGCACAGTGGACTCGCGTACTCGACCGGATCCGTTCCGAGCACGGTTCGCTCGGCGGGCTCGTGAACAACGCGGGGATCTCCCGGCGGCTGGAATTCCAGGACACCACCGCGGAAGTCTGGGACCGCGTGCTGGCGGTGAACCTGTCCGGGCCGTTCCACGGGATGCGCGCGGCGGCGCCGCTGATGCGCGATTCGGGCGGCGGTTCGATCGTGAACATCTCGTCGATCTCCGGCCAGATCGGCTACTTCTCCCCCGCCTACTCGGCGAGCAAATGGGGGTTGACCGGATTGTCGAAGTCCGCCGCGGGCAATTTCGCGAAGTGGCGGATCCGGGTCAACTCCGTCCATCCCGGACTGGTCGACACCGGGCTGCTGGCCGGCGCCGACGCGTTCGTCAAGTCCGCTGTGGACAGTGTGCCCGCCGGAAGGATGGCCGACCCCCAGGAAATCACCGACACGGTGCTGTTCCTGCTGTCGGACCGGTCCACCTACTTGACCGGGAGCGAGGTCACTGTGGACGGCGGTCTCGTCTCCAACGGTCTCTACCATCGCATTCTCGCCGAAACCGGAGGTGATCTCGGATGAGCGTCGACGCTGACGTGGTGGTGATCGGCGGTGGCGGCGCGGGGCTGGCCGCCGCCGTCTCCGCGGCCGAGCACGGTGCCTCGGTGATGCTGTTCGAGTCGGAGAAAGACCTCGGCGGCTCGACCCAACTGTCCGCGGGGATGCTCACCGCGGCGGGCACGAGCGTCCAGCGCGAACTGGGTATCGAGGACACGCCGGAGCGGTTCTTCCAGCACTACCTGGACCTCAATCAGTGGCAGCTGAAACCCGGTCTGCTCAAGACGTTTTGCCGTGAAGCCGGTCCGGCCGTCGAATGGCTGATCGGGCTCGGCGCGGAGATCCCGGCGAAGGTGTCGCACGACGCGCATACGCCGGGGCTGACCCGCGCGGGCGTCGAGGACGTCTGGCGCGGGCACGTGCCAAAGGACCAGGGTTACGGCCTCGTCCAGGTGCTTGACCGCGCGCGCCGCACGGCAGGGGCCGAAGCGGTGCTGAACACCCGGGTCGAACGGCTGCTCGTGGAGGATGGCCGGGTCGCCGGCGTGGTCGCCGACGGCATCGAGGTCCGCGCGAACTCGGTGATCGTGACCAGCGGCGGATTCGCCCAGGATCCCGCCCTGCGCTCGCGGTACTACGCGGACGCGGACGCGGCGGGCGAGGATCTGTTCGTCGTCGCCGCGCCCGGTTCCCGAGGCGACCATTTCGCGTTCGGCGAGCAGGTGTCCGCCTCGATCACCGGCGAGGGCTGGGGATTGCTGCTGCCGACCGCGTATTTCCAGCGCCTGCACCACTGGCAGTCGGGCTTCCCGCCGCGCTCGCGCGTGCTGGTGAACGCGCACGGCCGCCGGTTCATGGACGAGGACGCGTCGTACGCGGTGTCCAGCGGCATCATCTCCGCGCAAGACGGTCCAGTGTGGATGGTCTTCGACGACCGAGCGCGCCGCGATCTCCCGCCGGGCTACGCGCATTGGAACGCCGACCACGTACTGTCCGAAGCGGACGCCGGCCGCACCTTGCGCGCCGACACGCTGGAGGCCTTGGCGGGCAAGATGAACGTGCCCGCCGACGCTCTCCGGGCCACTGTGGACAGATGGAACGTCCAGCTCCCCACTGGCGAGGACCCGGAGTTCCTGCGGCACGAAACCCTGTCCGCCAAGGGCGCGACCGAACCGCCCGCGAAAATCGCCACCGGACCGTTCTTCGCCGCTCGCACGCTGCCCGCCGAACTGGTCTGCACGCACGCCGGGCTGGAGATCGACTCCAGCGCCGCCGTGCTCGACGTCCGCGGCGACCGGGTGCCCGGACTGTTCGCCGCGGGCGAGGCCGGCGCGGGCGTGCTCGGCTTCCGCTACGTCGGCGGCGGCAACGCGGTCGCCAACGCCGTCACCATGGGCCGCATCGCCGGTCGCTCCGCCGCCGCCTGACCCTTCAGAGTTACTGCTCACCGTCGAGGAGAACCCATGTCCGTCCCCGCCGCAGCCGCCACCACGGCGGACTCCCCGCTGGCCAGACGCACCGTCCGCAAGGTCGGCGTGCGCGTCATGCCGATCGTCCTGCTGCTCTACATCTTCAACTACATGGACCGGGCGAACATCGGCTACGCCCAGCTCGGCATGGCCAAAGAGCTCACCATCACGGCCGCGACCTTCGGCGTCGCGTCGGCGATCTTCTTCCTCGCCTACGTGGTGTTCGAGGTCCCCAGCAACATGATCATGAAGAAGGTCGGGGCCCGGCTGTGGCTCAGCCGGATCGCGGTCAGCTGGGGCATCGTGACCGTGCTGACCGGGTTCGTCGCGAGCGTGACGCACCTGATGATCGCGCGGATCCTGCTCGGCATCGCCGAAGCCGGCCTGTTCCCCGGGCTCCTGCTGTACTTGACCTTCTGGTTCCGCGGCAAGGAACGCGGCCGGGCCATCGCGACGCTCGCGCTCGCGCAGCCGATCGCGCTGATCCTCGGCAGCCTCTTCGGCGGCTGGATCCTCGACCACGTGCACTGGGCAGGCATGAGCAGCTGGCAGTGGGTGTTCATCCTGCAGGGCGCGCCCGCGGTGCTGATCGGTCTGCTGACCTTCTTCTACCTGCCGAACAAGCCCGCCGACGCGAAGTTCCTGACCGCCGAGGAACGCACCTGGCTGCAGGCCGAGATCGACCGCGAGTACGTGCCGGAGGAGAAGGAAACGTTCCTCGGCCAGCTGCGCGCGGTCCGTGACGGCAAGGTGATGCTGCTGGCGATCTCCAACCTCTTCATCGCCTGCGGCCTGTACGGGCTGACGTTCTTCCTGCCGCTGATCGTGAAGCAGCTCGACCCGAAGTACTCCTCGACCAACATCGGCCTGCTCGGCGCGATCCCGTACGTCGTCGGCGCGATCGGCATGCTGCTGCTCGCCCGCAACTCCGACCGCACCGGCGAGCGCAAGGGACACGTGATCGGCACCGTGCTGGTGGCGGCGATCGGGTTCTTCGGCGCGATCCAGTTCAAGACCGTGCCGACGTTGTCGCTGATCAGCCTGTCGCTGGCGGCGATCGGCGTGCTCGGCTACCTCGCGCCGTACTGGGCGATGGCCGCGCGGGTGCTGTCGAAGGAACACACGGCGGTCGGGCTGGCCGCGATCAACTCGATCGCCGCGCTCGGCGGGTTCTTCGGGCCGTATGCGATCGGGCTCGCGGCCACCGAGACCGACGTGACGGTGGGGCTGTACTTCCCGATCGGCTGCCTGATCGTCGCTGCGGTGATGCTGGCGTTCCTCAAGGTGCCGCGCGACGCGGGCGCTCGCCTGTCTCGCCCGGTAAAGTAGTTTCGAGTTTGATTATCCCGGCGGCGCGGGTAGCGTGCTGTCCATGCAGGACTCCGCCGCGCCGCCGGACCCGGACTCGCTCGACTTCTGGTCGTTCATCGCGCTGGCCAACCGCAGGCTCGCCGACGAGTTCGGGTTCCGCCACCAGCTGGCGACCGAGGTGCTGCTGACGCTGAACCGGGCGTCGAACCTGGTGACCTACGACCTCGAATCCGCCGTGCACCGGCCGCGCGGGCGGTCGTGGTCGGCGTTTCGCGTGCTGTTCGTCGTGTGGCTGGCCGGGCCGCTCGAACCGTCCGCCGCCGCCCGGCTCACCGGCATGAGCCGGGCGGCGGTGTCGAATCTGGCGAAAACCCTGGTCAGCGAAGGTTTGCTGACGCGGAAGCCGGGCGAGACCGACGGCCGTTCGGTGCGGCTCTCGCTCACCGAGGCCGGGCAGGCCGAGATGCTCGAGGTGTTCGAGGCGCAGAACGAACGCGAGGCCGGGTGGGTCGAGGTGCTCACCGAGGCCGAGCAGCGCGTGCTGGTGATGCTGCTGGACAAGCTCATCTCCGGCCGGGCCGGGTTCGCGACCCGCCGCTGACCCCTTTCGCCGGCTCAGCCAGTGGACTAGGCTGAACTGAAAGTAGTACATACTTTAATCACTTCGCGCCGAGGAGGCGACCCATGGCCTACTACCGCAGCGCGGGCAGCATCCCGCCTAAGCGGCACACGCAGCACCGCACGCCCGAAGGCGGGCTCTATTCCGAGGAGCTGATGGGCGAGGAGGGCTTCTCGTCGGACTCGTCGCTGCTGTATCACCGCGGCATCCCGTCCGCGATCGTCGACGCGACGCCGTGGGAGCTCCCGGACCAGACGCTCACCGAGAACCGGCCGCTCAAGCCGTTGCACCTCAAGCTGCACACGCTGTTCCCGGGCCAGGAATGGAAGAGCGCGGACGTCGTGAACAACCGGCGGCTCGTGCTCGGCAACGGCGACGTGCGCATCTCCTACGTCGCCGCCGGCGAGGCTTCTCCGTTGTACCGCAACGCGATCGGCGACGAGTGCGTGTACGTCGAGTCCGGTGAAGCGGTCGTCGAGACGGTGTTCGGCGCACTTCCCGCCCGCGCCGGCGATTACGTGATCCTCCCCCGCGCCACCACGCACCGCTGGGTGCCGAAGGGCACAGAACCGTTGCGCGCCTACGTGATCGAGGCGAACTCGCACATCGCGCCGCCGAAGCGCTACCTCTCGCGCTACGGCCAGTTGCTGGAGCACGCGCCGTACTGCGAGCGCGACCTGCACGGCCCGGCCGAGCCGCTGCTCGCGGAAGGCACCGACGTCGAGGTGCTGGTGAAGCACCGCGGCTCGCGCGGCGTCGTCGGCACGCGCTACGTGTACCCGACGCACCCGTTCGACGTCGTCGGGTGGGACGGCTGCCTCTACCCGTACACGTTCAACGTCTCCGACTTCGAGCCCATCACCGGCCGCGTGCACCAGCCGCCGCCCGTGCACCAGGTGTTCGAGGGCAACAACTTCGTCATCTGCAACTTCGTCCCGCGCAAGGTCGATTACCACCCGCTGTCGATCCCGGTGCCGTACTACCATTCCAATGTGGACTCCGACGAGGTGATGTTCTACTGCGGCGGAAACTACGAGGCGCGCAAGGGTTCCGGCATCGGCCAGGGCTCGATCAGCCTGCACCCCGGCGGGCACAGCCACGGCCCGCAGCCGGGCGCGGTGGAGCGCTCGATCGGCGCGGAGTTCTTCGACGAGCTGGCCGTCATGGTCGACACGTTCCGCCCGCTGGAAATCGGCGAGGGCGGCCACGCGAGCGACGACCCCGGCTACGCCTGGACCTGGGCAGGACGGGGACCGCAGTCGTGACCGACGCACTGACCCGCGGCCTGCTGGACGACGCGGCGGTCTTCCCGCCCGGCCTCGCACCGCTGCCGGATGCCGTCGCCGCGCACGACCGGCACACCTCCGCCGAGTACGCCGCGATGGTCGGCCCGCTGGTGGTCGCCGCTTCCGGTTTGGCTGAGCTGGCCGAAGTCGTCGCAGGCCGCTCGACGCCCCTGCCGCTGACCGTGACGCTGCCCGCCGGACCGGATGGGATCGCCGACGTGCTCAAGGCCGTCGACGGTCTGCCGGTGTCGGTCGAATCGCTGGAAATCGCGGTGCCGCAAGGAATGAGCGTCACCGAGTTCTTGTCCGCAGTGGACGGTTGCCCGGTTCCCGTCGCCGTGGAGATCCCGCGCGACGACCGCCGGGTTTCGTTGCTGCGGGCGCTTTCCGGCACCCCGCACAAGGCGAAGTTCCGCACCGGCGGCACGTCCGCCGAGTACTACCCGGACGAAGCCGAACTGGCCGCCGCGATCCGCGCGACCGCCGACGCGGGCGTCCCGTTCAAAGCGACGGCGGGCCTGCACCACGCGATCCGCAACACCGATCCGACGACCGGTTTCGAGCAACACGGGTTCCTCAACCTGCTTCTTGCCGCTGAGGCGGTCGATCGGGGTGCCGAGGACGAGGAAGTCGTTGCGCTGCTTGGCGAACGCGACGCCACCGCGGTCGCCGACCGCATCCGCGCACTGGCTCCCGAACGCCTGGCCGCGGCCCGCGCGCAGTTCACCTCGTTCGGCACCTGCAGCATCACCGACCCGCTCACCGAACTGACAGACCTAGGCCTGATCGGAGCCACCGCATGACCGTGCTCGACATCCCCGCCGGCTCCCCCTTCGGCGTCGAAAACCTGCCGTACGGCGTTTTCTCGGCAGGCGACGGCAGCCCCCGAGTGGGCGTGCGCGTGGGCGAGCACGTGCTGGACCTGTCGATCGCCCTGGGTGACGCAGTGTTCGCCGAGCCGACGCTGAACGCCTTCATGGCGCAGGGTTACGACCGCTGGGTCGAGGTCCGCACGCGTCTGCAGACGCTGGTGACCGGCGAGGTGCCCGCCGAAGCCGTGCACGCGATTGGCGATGTCACCCTGCACCTGCCGATCGACGTCGCCGATTACGTGGACTTCTACGCCTCGGAACACCACGCGTCGAACGTCGGCCGCCTGTTCCGTCCGGACGCGGAACCGTTGCTGCCCAACTGGAAGCACCTCCCGGTCGGCTACCACGGCCGTTCCGGCACGGTCTACGTGTCCGGCACCGACGTGGTCCGCCCGAGCGGCCAGCGCAAGGGCGAGGACGGTCCGGTCTTCGGCCCGAGCACCCGCCTGGACATCGAGGCGGAACTCGGCTTCGTCGTCGGCGCGGGCACTCCCGCCAACACCCCGATCACGCCGGACGACTTCCCCCGGCACGTGTTCGGCGCCGTCCTGCTGAACGACTGGTCGGCCCGCGACATCCAGGCCTGGGAGTACGTCCCGCTGGGCCCGAACCTGGGCAAGAGCTTCGCGACGTCGATCTCGCCGTGGGTGGTCCCGATCCTCGCGCTGGCCGAGGCCCGCGTCCCGCTGCCCGGCCAGACGTCGCCGGAACCCCTGCCCTACCTGCGGGAAACGAGCCCGTGGGGCCTGGACATCAACCTCACGGTGGAGTGGAACGGCCAGGAGGTCGCCCGCCCGCCGTACCGCGAGATGTACTGGTCGCCCGCCCAGATGCTGGCCCACCTGACCGTCAACGGCGCCTCCGCCCGCACCGGCGACCTCTACGGCTCCGGCACCATCTCCGGGTCGGAACCGGCCGAACGCGGCTCGTTCCTGGAACTCTCGTGGGGCGGCCGGGACCCCCTGACCGTCAACGGAGAACAACGCACCTTCCTCCAGGACGGCGACGAGGTCGCCATCACCGGCAGCGCCACCACCAGCACCGGCGCGACACTGGGCTTCGGCGAAGTCCGAGGCCGCATCCTCCCCGCGAAGTAACCAAAGTGCGTGAGGGGAACCCTGAGGGACTCAGAGTCCCTCAGGGTTCCCCTCACGCACTTCTCTGAAGCCGCACCGGTGCACCCAGGGCATCCAGACCCCACCCTGCATCCCGATACGAAGCCGCCCTGCGGAAGGCGGGGGTTTGTCAAGGCATCTTTCCCGCCTTGACAAACCCCCGCCTTCCGTCAGCACAATCGGGCTTCGGGATGCCCGCCACCGAGGCTCTGGAATACCCAACCGCAGCTACTCCGCGATCGGCGCCCCAGTCTTCTCCCGAACCTCCTCAAGAGAAACCCCAGGAGCCAACTCCACCAACTTCAACCCGTCCTCAGTAACATCAAGAACAGCCAAATTGGTGATAATCCGATTCACCACCCCAGCCCCAGTCAAGGGCAGAGTGCACTTCTCGACAATCTTAGGCGTCCCGTCCTTGGCAGTGTGATCAGTAATGATCACCACCCGACGAGCCCCGGCGACGAGATCCATCGCCCCACCCATCCCCTTGACCAAGGCACCGGGCACAGTCCAGTTGGCCAAATCCCCATTAGCCCCCACCTGCAACGCCCCGAGCAACGCCAGATCGATATGCCCGCCGCGAATCATCGAAAACGACTCAGCGGAATCGAACAAACTGGCCCCAGGCTGCAACGTCACAGTCTGCTTCCCGGCATTCACCAGATCCGGGTCTTCCTCGCCCTCCCAAGGAAACGGCCCCAGCCCAAGAATCCCGTTCTCGCTGTGCAACGTAACCTGCACACCGTCCGGAATATGATTCGCCACCTGGGTCGGAATCCCGATCCCCAGATTCACGTAATCGCCGTCGCGAAGCTCACGAGCCCCGATCGTGGCCATGTCGTCCCGGTTCCAGCTCACGCCGACGCCTCCTCACGCACGCGCACGGTCCGCTTCTCGATCTGCTTCTCCCGCGCAGTCGCCTGAATCAGCCGCTGCACGTAAATCCCCGGCGTGGTGATCCGCTCCGGATCCAGGTACTCGTCCGAAACCTGCTCGGCCTCGGCGATCGTCACCTTCCCGCACGTCGCGACGAGCGGGTTGAAGTTGCGCGAGGCGTACCGGTAGATCAGGTTCCCGGCCGGGTCCGCGACGTACGCGTGCACCAGCGAGAGGTCGGCGACGATCCCGCGCTCCTGCACGTAGGTGACCCCGTCGAACTCGGCGTGCGGCTTGCCCTCGGCGATCGGCGTGCCGACCCCGGACTTGGTGTAGAACGCCGGGATCCCCGCGCCGCCGGCCCGCATCCGCTCGGCGAGCGTTCCCTGCGGGGTGAACTCGACCTCGACGGTCCCGTCGAGATACTGCTGCGCGAACAGCTTGTTCTCGCCCACGTACGACGCCACGACCCGGCGCACCTGCCGGTTGTCGAGCAGAATGCCGAGCCCGGCCCCGTCGACTCCCATGTTGTTCGAGACGATCGTCAGATCGCGCACGCCCGAGTCCCGGACCGCCTCGATGAGGTCGTTCGGGTTCCCGGTGAGGCCGAAGCCCCCGACCGCGATCGTCAGCCCGTCCTCGAGCAGCCCGTCGAGGGCCTCCGCGGCGCTGCGGTACTTCGTCGGCACGGCATCCTCTCCACTTCGTTCGGTGAGTGGTCAGTCCCCGCATACAACCCAGCGCAGGCGAAACGGGTCAACCGACACGCCGGGATCCCCGGCAAACCTCTCGCGCACCGAACACCCGCGCCCGATGCGTCCACTGAGCGGACGTACCCTCTTCTCCGTGCCCACCTCGCCTCCTGACCACGTAGTCGGACGGGTGTCCGCGGTCCTGCGCGCATTGTCCACCTATCGCGACGGAGCGTCGACCTCGCAGCTGGCGCGCCAGTGCGGCCTGGCCCGGCCGACGGTGCACCGGCTGCTCGCGTCGCTGGCCGCCGAGGGCTACGTCGACCGGGACCGGCAAAGCGGCCGCTGGTACCTGGGCCCGGAGCTGTACCTGCTGGGCGAGGCCGCCGCCCCGCGCTACGACGTGACGCAGCAGGCGCGCGCGAGCGTCCACCGGCTGGCCGCGGCCACCGGGGAAAGCGCGTTCTTCTCCGCCCGCCGCGGCAACGAGACGGTCTGCCTGCTGCGCGAGGACGGCGACTTCCCGATCCGGTCGTTCGTGCTGTACGAGGGCGCCCGCTTCCCGCTCGGCGTGGTGTCGGCGGGGCTGGTGGTGCTGGCGATGCTGCCGGACCGGGAGGTCGAGGAGTATCTGTCCACTGTGGACCTCACCGGCGAATGGGGTCCGGCGCACCGGGCGGAGGACGTGCGGGCCCGGGTCGCGCGGACGCGGGAGGACGGGTATTCGACCAATCCCGGGCTGGTGGTCGAAGGAAGCTGGGGGATGGCGGCGGCGGTGTTCACGCCGGCCGGGGAACCCGCGTGGGCGTTGACGTTGACCGGGGTGGAGTCGCGGTTCCGGGAGGAGCGGCGGGCGGAGTTGGGGGCGTTGCTGCTCAAGGAGGCACATACGTTGACGAACGCGCTCCGGCAGCCCTGACCCTCTGCGACGGTCGCGGGGCTCAATCCGGGCTTCGCCGGCTCCGGTAGGCCGCGACGCTGGCCCGGTGCGCGCAGTTTCGGGTGCAGTACTGCTTCGAGCCGTTGCGCGACAGGTCAACGAACGTGGCCCGGCAGTTCAGCCCGGCACACACGCCGAGACGGGCCGGACCGAGGGCGGCGACCACGGAGGCCAGTGCGCTGAGCGTGGCCGCGGCCAGGTGCGCCGAGCAGCGATCGGTGTCGGAGGTTACCTCGGTCCACCAGCGGTCGTCCTCGTGACGCAGTGCCGGGGTGGCTCGGCTGCGACGGAGACCGTCGTTGATCAGGGCCGCGGCTTCGACCGGGGCGGTGGCCGCTCGTTCCAGCACGGCACGCACCGTCTCGCGCAACGCGCGGACTTCCGCCAGGTCGTCGCGGGTGAGCCGGCGAGGACCGGCCCCTTGGTTCGCGGCCGTCCTCGGCGGCCCTGCCTCGGGATGGTCGTCGAGGAAGGCCCGCAGCTGCTCCACGGTCTCGAGCGCGTCCTCTCCCTTGATCGGCCTCAAGGTGTTGGCCAGATCGACGGCCGTCTCGACCGCTGCTGGACTGTGATACGCATCCGGCATTTGACGTGTCTCCTCACTGGCCCGTAGCGTTACACGCAAATCCGCTTTCGCATGTCACAACATACCTGGCAGGAACGCTCCCGTGCGGAAGGGGCCTTGACCAGTAAGGAGCCTTGCGATGTCCGCCGAGCCATTCGAGGTCAGCATCACCGAAGCCGAGATCGCGGATCTGCGCGAACGCTTGCGCCGGACCCGGTGGCCCGAGCCCGAGCCGGTGGACGACTGGTCGCAGGGGTTGCCGCTGGCGTACGCACGGGAGCTGTGCCGCAGCTGGGCGGAGGACTACGACTTCGGGTTCGCCGAGCGGCTGAACGCCTTCCCGCAGTACCGCGACACGATCGACGGGCTCGGCATTCACTTCCTGCACGTCCGCTCGCCCGAGCCGGACGCGTTCCCGCTCGTGCTCACGCACGGATGGCCGGGTTCGGTGCTGGAGTTCCTGGAGGTCCTCGGCCCGCTGACCGATCCGCGCGCGCACGGCGGGGATCCGGCGGACGCGTTCCACGTGGTCGCGCCGTCGTTGCCCGGCTACGGCTGGAGCGACAAGCCGTCGACGACCGGGTGGGGCGTCACGCGCATCGCGCGCGCCTGGGACACGTTGATGGTTTCGCTGGGCTACCACCGGTACGGCGCGCAGGGCGGTGACTGGGGTTCGGCGGTCTCGGGCGCGCTGGGCGAGGTGGCGCCCGAGCGGGTCGCCGGTGTCCATCTGAATCTGGGTTCCGTGGCGGCGGGCACGTTCGCCGACCCGACGCCCGCGGAGCTGGCGAACCTCGAGGCCGAGAAGGAAATGCAGCGCACCGGCCGGGGGTACTCGGCGCTCCAGGCGACCCGGCCGCAGACCCTCGGCTACGCCCTCACCGACTCCCCGGCGGGCCAGGCCGCCTGGATCGCCGAGAAGTTCTGGGCTTGGACGGACAACAACGGCCGCCCCGAGGACGCGTTGTCGCGGCAGCAGATCCTCGACGAGATCTCGGTCTATTGGTTCACCGCGTCGGCGACCTCGTCGGCGCGCCTGTACTGGGAGAGCTTCGCCGGCTTCCGGGACAAGGTGACCGCGCCGTCCGGGCTGTCGGTCTACCCGCGCGACATCACCCGCCCGTCGCGGCGGGAGGCCGAACTGCGGTTCACCGACCTGCGCTGGTTCGAGGAACTGCCGCGTGGCGGGCACTTCGCCGCACTGGAGCAGCCGGAGTCGCTGGTCGAGCAGGTGCGCGGGTTCTTCCGTCTTTTCCGGTGAGGATCCGGAAGCGCCCCGCTCAAGAAGCGGTAGCGGCGTTCTCCGCGTCGTAAGCCGCGCGGGCGGCGGTCACCTGGTCCATGTTCCGGCGGGCCCAGCGGTCCAGCAGTTCCAGCGGTTCGGCGAGGTTGCGGCCCAGCTGGGTCAGCTCGTACTCGACCTTCGGCGGGATCACCGGGTACGCCGTGCGGATCAGGATGCCGTCGCGGACCAGGCTGCGCAGGGTCTGCGTCAGGACCTTCTGCGAGATTCCCTCGACGCGCTTGCCGATTTCGGTGAACCGCAGCGGGCCGTCCACCAGGGCGCCGACGATCAGCACCGTCCACTGGTCGCCGATCCGGTCGAGCAGCTGGCGCGTCGGGCAGTCGCGGTCGTACGGATTTCCCAGCACGGCGGCCTCCTCACTCTCCGCAAGAGAGTAACACTCCCCCGGGTCAGCAGGGTTTACCGAACCCGAACATTCGTCCCACACCCCTCGTACACCCGCGCGCGACGGTGGTCACCGGGAACACCGACACGGGAGGACGAGAACGATGCGAGGAACGAGGCGGATGGCACTGGCGGGCTGCGGGATCGCGGCCGGACTGTTCGTGGCCGCGCCGATCGCCAGCGCGGACACGCAGGCTCCGGCTCCGGTCACGCTGAGCCCGCAAGAAGTGCAGCAGATGTGCACGGCCTGGGTGCCGAAACTGCGCAAGCAGGCGCAGAACCTGACCAACCGGATCAACGGCGGACCCGAGGTCTCGGGGTCGGTCGCGAACCTCAAGGCGCGCGCGAACGACGCCCGCACCAAGGGGCACACCGCGCAGGCCGACCGGCTGCAGAAGCGCGCGGACAAGCGGCAGAGCCGGATCGGCGAGCTGACCAACGCGACGAAGCAGCTTGACGCCTTCGCCGCCGCGCATTGCCAGGCGCCCAAGTGAAGCGGCTGATCGCGGTCGCCGCCGCGGCTGTCGTCGTCGGGCTCGGCTGCGCGGCGTGCGACAACGGTTCGCCGCCGTCGCCGGGGGCGGCGCCGAACGGCGACCTGAGCGGCATCCAGTCCACGCTGGACTCGATCCAGTCCGACATGGCGGGCGACGGGTCGCGGTGACGCGCGTACCGTTTCCCCCGACGTAGCCTGCCGGAGAAACGGGAGCCCGCATGGGGTCAGCTGGCCGCGGTCTCGTCCTCGTCGTGGAGGACGAGACCGCGATCGCCGAGCTCGCCGCGCTTTACCTGCGGCGCGACGGGTTCGGGGTGGAGGTCGAGCCGGACGGCGCGAAGGCGCTCGCGGCGATCCGCCGGTTGCGGCCGGTCGCGGTGGTGCTCGACATCGGACTGTCCGGAATGGACGGTATCGAGATCTGCCGGGCTTTGCGCGCGGCGGGCGACTGGACACCGGTGCTGTTCGTGACGGCCCGCGACGACGAGCTGGATCGCTTGCTGGGCCTCGAAATCGGCGCGGACGACTATCTCACCAAACCGTTCAGCCCTCGCGAACTCGCCGCCCGCGTACGGACTGTGCTGCGCCGAGCGTCCGGCAGTCCATCCACGACACTCGCCTGCGGCGGCGTGCGCATTGACGTGCCGGGCCGTCGTGCTTGGGCGGGCGAAGCCGAGATCACGCTCACCTCCACCGAATTCGATCTGCTCGCCTACCTGCTGCGCCATCCCGGCCAAGTCCTGTCGCGCGACCAGCTGCTCAGCGCGGTCTGGGGTTACGCCGCCGCGGCCGGGACCCGCACCGTCGACGTGCATGTCGCGCAGCTGCGGGCGAAACTCGGCGACGACAGTCCAATCCGGACAGTTCGCGGCATCGGGTACGCGGCGGACGCCGGATGAAGACCACGCTCGCGCTCCGGATCACCGTGGTGTGCCTGGCCGTCGCCGGGATCGCGGTGCTGGTGGCCGGGCTCGTCGCGTCCAGATTGGTGCGCAACACCGCGGATTCGGTGCTGCAGCAGTCGTTGCGGGATCAGGCGGACGTCGTCGCCGGGCAGCTCGACGACGCCGGGATCGGCAACCGGCTCGCGATCGGCAAGGCGGCCGCGGTCGTGCGGGGGCAAGGCATCGAGGTCGTCGTGCACCGGGACAACGGCCAGAATTCCGGACAGGCGACCGCGGTGCGCGCGGCGGAACGGGCCGGGCTCACGTCCGGAAAGGACCATTCGGCGCGGGTCGCGATCGGCAATGTCGATTACCTCGTGGAAGTGCGCCCGGTCGGCCCGCAGGCCGCGTTCGCGCTCGTGCAGCCGGTGCGCAGCGCCGAGGCGACCCAGCACGCGTTGCTGCGCAACATCCTTCTGGCCTTGGGCATCGGGCTTGTGGTCGCCGCCGTCGCCGGATACGTCTCCGGACGATTGCTCGGCCGCCCGCTCCGCCGTGCCGCGGCCGCCGCGGGCAGCCTCAGCGCGGGCCGCCGCGACGTCCGGGTGCCGGTCGAAGGGCCCGCCGAAGTCGCGCAAGTCGCGGGCTCGCTGAACGAACTCGCCGACGCGCTGGCCCGCAGCGAAGCCCGCCAACGGGAATTCCTGCTGTCGGTGTCGCACGAACTTCGCACCCCGCTGACCGCCGTGACCGGTTTCGCCGAGGCGATCGCCGACGGAGTCGCCGAGGGCCCGGACGCCCGCCGCGCCGGCGAGACGATTCACCGCGAGGCCCAACGACTGGAGCGCTTGGTGTCCGATCTGCTGGAACTCGCCCGCCTCGGGGCTGACGAATTCAAGCTCGACCTTGATGTTTTCGACTTCGCCGCGCTGGTTCGAGACTGCGCGGAGGTGTGGCAGTTGCGCTGCGCCCGCTCCGACGTCTCGCTGACTGTGCAGTCTCCGCCGGAAGCCGCCATGGTCACCGCCGACGCCCGGCGGCTGCACCAGGTCGTGGACGGTCTGGCGGAGAACGCTTTACGCGTCACGCCCGCAGGCGCGCCGATGGTGTTCGCGCTGACGGTCGCGGACGGCCACGCACACCTGTCGGTCCGAGACGGCGGCCCGGGGCTCGCGCCAGAGGACTACCCGGTGGCTTTTGAACGCGGCGTCCTCAATGCCCGGTACCGCGACAGCCGCCCGGTCGGATCCGGCATTGGCTTGGCGCTGGCGCACGGGCTGGTGACGCGGATGGGCGGGACCCTGACGGCCGGCCCGGCTCCCGAGGGCGGAGCCGCGTTCACGATCGCGCTGCCGCTGGCCTAGTTCACGCATCCGCTGGCGGTCGTCATCTTCGGCTGCGCCGGAGTGCCCGCCGGAGGAGTCGGCGTGGCGGTCTCCGCGATCGGCCGCACCGCGCCGCCGCTCGACGACGGGTGGACCGCGCCCGGATCAGCCGTTCCGCCGGACGCCGAGACGTCCGGCGAGCTGATCTGCGTCTGCACGAATTGCTTCACCTGCGCCGGATCCACCTTCACCGCGTCGCCGTCGGCCGGGGTGGCCAGCGACAGGCTCTGCACCGGGATCGTGCCGAACGCGATCGCGCCCGAGGAGAGGCCGTGCAGTTGCTCGGCGAAGCTCAACAGGTTCCAGCCGTGGTCAAGGGTGACCGAACCTTCCAGAGCGTCCACAAGGGACGAAAGCCGCGAGGGATCGGTAAAGGTGCCGGAGCCGAGGACAGTTTTCGCCATCGCCGACATGAACGCCTGCTGCCGCGCGATCCGGTCCAGGTCGCCGTTCGGGAGGCCGTGCCGCTGCCGCACGAAGGCGAGCGCCTGGGTACCGGAGATCGTCTGCACACCGGCGGGGAAATTCGCTCCGGAGAAGGAATCGTTCACTGGCGCCTTCAGGCATACCTGCACTCCGCCGACCGCCTGGCTCAACGCGGCGAAGCCCGAGAGATTGACCGCGGCGTAGTGATTGATAGTGAGCCCGGTGAGCTGCTGCACGGCGGCGATGGCCGACTTCGCACCGGCGGCGTCGGCGGCCACCTCCAGCTGCGGCCCGCTCATCCCTTGCTGGGCGAGCTTTCCCCGTTGATCGGCGCGGGCCCGGCTGTAGGCCGAATTGATCTTGTGCTTGCCGTAACCCGGAATGTCCACATAGGAATCACGCGGGATCGAAATCGCGGTCGCCGCCGCCCCGCCGACCGGGACGTGCACGACGATCATCGTGTCCGTGGTGTTGCCGCCCTGGTCGCTCCCGCCCGCGTGCAGCGCGTCGAGCACGTTCTGCGGCAGCGGCGTCCCGTCCGGTTTGGTGCGGGAATCGAGACCTACCAACAAAATGTTCTGCGCGACGGTGAGCGGTTCCCCGGCCGGAGTGTCCGGAACCTGCGCCGAAGGCGGGATGACGTCGGCGGTGACGAGGCTGGTGTCGAGCCGGTGCAATTGCGACCACGCGAATCCGGTGGCGCCCAGCACGAGGGTGGACACCACCCCCAGCACCGCACGGCCGCCGATCCGGCGGCCCCGGGACGTGATCAGCACGGCCGGTTCCTCGCTTCCCCGGGGACGGATTTCGACCCCCGCCTTCGAGGATCACCGCGTTAGCTGGGAATAGCCTGAGAAACCTGTCGCGAAGATGTGATGCTGCCCGTTCGGCCGAGTACGCCGCGACAGCCGGTATCCCTTCGGGCACAGGGAGTTCAGCGCGGCATCCGCCGCCACACCGCGCGCGGCACGAACCGCATCGCCGCGAACACCAAGCGCAACATCCCCGGCACCCACACCACTTCACGACGCCGGCGCAAGGCGGAAACTGTCGCGTCGGCAACCTGATCGGCGGTACTGGAGAACGGCGCGGGCGACATTCCTTCGGTCATCCGGCCGATCACGAAGCCCGGCCGCACGAGCAGCAGGTGCACGCCGGTGCCGTGCAGCGCGTCGGACAGTCCCGAAGCGAACCCGTCGAGCCCGGCTTTCGCCGAGCCGTACACGTAATTCGCCCGTCGCACGCGAATCCCGGCGACCGACGAGAAGACGACCAGATTTCCAGAACCTTGAGCGCGCAACAGTTCCGCCGTGTGAGTGAGCACGGACACCTGGGCGACGTAATCGGTGTGCACGATCGCGGTGGCATGCGCCGCGTCGGTCTCCGCGCGGGCTTGGTCGCCGAGGATGCCGAACGCCAGCACGACCGTCTCGAGCGAGCCGTGTTCCTTGATGACCCGATCGAGCAACGGGCGGTGTGCGGAGAGATCGTCGGCGTCGAAGTCCTCAGTCGTGACGGTCTCCGCGCCTGCCTCGTGCAGTTCGGCGGTCTGCGCTGAGAGGTCCGCACCCGGCCTCGCGGCGAGCACGAACCGCTTCGCACCCCCACGCGCCAGCCGGACGGCCACCGCCGTCCCGATTTCGCTGCGTCCGCCTAGCACCAGCACCGTTCCGCTCACGTTCGGTGAGTCTGCCAGCCGTGCCGTCGCTGTCGCGGCCGACCCGGTGCCGCTCGTCACATCATTTCGCTAACTTGGTTAGTTACTTATCTAGTAGTCTTCTTTCCATGACCTCCTCACCCCGCGGCTCGCGGCGAACCGAATCCCCCGGCGTGGGCAACGCGGTGATGGAGCGCCTGCAAGAGGTGGGGACCTTGACGCGGGTGATCGAACAACGCCTGAGCGGAGCCTTGGGGATCAACGCCACGGACCTGGCGGCGCTGGAGCACCTCGCCACCGACGGCCCGCTGACGGCGAAGGACCTCGCGGACCGGCTGCGGGTCTCGACCGCGGCGAGCACGCACATCGTGGACCGGCTCGAGAAGGCCGGGCACGTCGTCCGCCGCCCGCACGCCACCGATCGCCGCAAGGTGCTGGTCGAGCCGGTCGCGGAGTCGACGGAGCGGCTCTTCGGCCACCTGCGCCCGCTGTTGCACGGCGTGGAGGGCCTGGTCGAGGGGCTGAAACCCGGCGACCGGGACGTCGTCAACGCGTTCCTGGCCGGTGTCGTGCGGATCTACACCGACACCGCGGATTCCTTCCCCCAGGGCTGACCGCCGCCTGCCCCCACCGGGCGCATTCGTTCCGCGCGAATGCCCGCCCGGTGTACGAACGCGCCCGGAAAACGAGCGCCAGCACCAGAATTCGGAGAAAACCTTGTCCGTACCCGAGAAGAAGGCCGCGCCGCGAGCGATGGGGTGGCTGCTGGCCGCCGTGCTCGTGGTCGAGCTGATGGACTTGCTCGACTCGACGATCGTCAACGTGGCGGGGCCGTCGCTGGAGCGGTCGCTGGGGACGAGCCCGGTCGGACTGCAGTGGGTCATCGGCGGCTACGCGCTGACGCTCGGCGCGGGCCTCGTGCTGGGCGGACGGCTCGGCGACCGCTACGGACGCCGTCCGGTGTTCCTGGCCGGACTCGCCGCCTTCGCTCTCGCGTCGCTGCTGTGCGCGGCCGCGCCGGACATCGGCCTGCTGATCGCTTTCCGGCTGGTCCAGGGCGTGGCCGGGGCGATGATGCTGCCCCAGGGCCTCGGCATTCTGCGCGATAACCTCGCTCCCCGGCAGCTCACGAAAGCGCTTGCCGTGTTCGGTCCGGTGCTCGGTCTCGGCGGCGTTCTCGGCCCGGTGCTGGGCGGCGCGCTGGTCGACTGGGACCTGTTCGGCCTCGGCTGGCGGCTGGTGTTCCTGGTCAACGTCCCGGTCGGCCTTGCCGCCTGGGCGTTGGCCTGGCGGCTGGTGCCCCGCGGCGAGGGAACCCGGACGGTGCGCGTGGACGTCGTGGGAGCCGTGCTCGTCGCCGCGGCCTCGGCCTTGCTGGTCCTCCCGCTCAACGAAGGGCAGTCCTCGGGGTGGCCGCTGTGGACGTGGCTGTCGCTGTCCGCCGCGGCGCTCGGTTACGCGGGATTCGCGCTGTGGCAACGCCGCACCGTGCGCCGGGGCCGGGCACCATTGGTCACCCCGAGCCTGTTCGGCAAGTCCGCGTTCACCGTCGGGCTGGTCGCGGTCGCGCTGTTCTTCGGCGGGCTGATCGGCACCCAGCTGGTGCTGACGTTCTTCCTGCAGCTCGGCCACGGCTTCACCGCCGGACAGGCCGGGCTGGGCAACCTCCCGGTCGCACTGGGCACCGCCGTCGGCGGCACCATCAGCGGCGGGTTGCTCGCCGCCAGGCTCGGCCGCCGGGTGCTGCAGGCCGGAGCCGTCGTCCAGCTCGCCGGGATCGCCTGGCTGTGGCTGTCCCTCGACGACACCGCCGGTTTCACGATCTGGCAGATCGTGCCGGGCAGCGCCGTCGCCGGCATCGGCGCGGGCATCGTGATCGCCGCGGTGTTCAACACCGTGCTCGGCGCCGTCGACGACGACGAGGTCGGCTCCGCTTCCGGCGTCCTGTCCGCGGTCCAGTCGATCGGCGGATCGGTCGGCGTCGCGGTGTTCAGCACGGTGTTCTTCGCCGGCGCACTGACCGGCCAGGTCACCGAAAGCTTCCGCGACGCCCTCGTGGTCCAGGCGATCGTCATCGCGCTGTTCCTGCTCATCTCCCCGCTGTTCCCCCGTCGCGCCCGCCCCGACGACATCGACGCCACGGCCCCGGAACCGGCCTCCCGCACCGCTTCGTAAAGCGGGCTTCCCCGACGCCACATGGAGCGTGCCCTGGTTCACAAACTGCAACTTTGCAGACTCTGCAAGATCTCGCTACGCTGATCCAGTGCCCCCTCCCGGCCTTCGCGAGCGCAAGAAGCTCGAAACCCACCGCACCATCGCGCTCGCGGCGCTTCGGCTGATCGACGAGCGTGGTCTGGACCAGGTCACTGTCGACGACATCGCCGCGGAGGCGGGCGTCTCCGCGCGCACGTTCTTCAACTACTTCGCGGTCAAAGAAGACGCCGTGCTGCTCGCGTACGCCGACCACGCGGAGCGGGCCGAGCAGACGATCGCCCGGTTCGTCGCGCAGCCGGACGGGATCGACGCCTTTCCGGCGTTCATCGCGACCGTCCGGGAGGACCTCGCCGACATCGAGCGGGACCGTGACGAATGGCTGACCCGGTTGCGCATCATCCACGGCGATCCGTCGCTGCTGATCCGCGCGACCGTGCTCAACTCCGGCTCGCGCGATCCGATGGTCGCCGCCATCGCGCAGCGCAGCGGCACCGACGCGGAGAACGACCTGTTCCCCTCGCTGCTGCTCGCGGTGGCGGGCGGAGTGCTCAACACCTCGCTCAGCCGCTGGGCCGCCCGGAACGGGGCCCAGCCGCTGCTCGAAATCTTCGACGAGGCCGCCGCCGCCGCTGCCGCCGGCCTGCCCGACCCTCGCTGAGCCGTACCACCTAGATCCTCGATCACGGGGCCGCCGCCGTTGCCGGACCCCCGCGCTGCTCGACTCCCCCTCCACCTGAGTCCGGAAAGGACTGTCATGTCCCTGTCCACCGCGGAATCGCCCGCGCCCGCGGCGATGAGCCACCGGCAAGTGCTGCAGGCGATGTCCGGCCTGATGATGGGCATTTTCGTCGCCATCCTCGCGTCCACCGTGGTCGCGAACGCCCTGCCGCGGATCGTGTCCGAACTGGGCGGCAGCCAGTCGTCCTACACCTGGGTCGTCACCACCGAACTGCTCGCGATGACCGCGACCGTCCCGCTCTGGGGCAAGCTTTCCGACCTGTACAACAAGAAACTGCTGATCCAGCTCTCGCTCGGGCTGTTCGTGGTCGGCTCGCTGGTGGCCGGGTTCGCGCAGAACATCGACGTCCTGATCCTCAGCCGGATCGCCCAAGGCATCGGCGGCGGCGGGCTCACCGCGCTCGCCCAGGTGATCATGGCGGCCATCGTTTCGCCGCGCGAGCTGGGCAAGTTCTCCGGCGTCTTCGGCGCGGTCTTCGCCGTCGGCACGGTCGCGGGCCCGCTGATCGGCGGCGTGCTCGTGGACACCTCGTGGCTCGGCTGGCGCTGGTGCTTCTTCCTCGGCGTGCCGTTCGCGCTCGCCGCGATCCTGTTGCTGCAGCGCACTTTGGACCTGCCGACGCTGCGCCGGGAAGTGCACGTCGACTACCTCGGCGCGTTCCTGATCATGCTCGGCGTCTCGACGTTGCTGGTGTGGTCGTCGCTGGCCGGCTCGACTTTCGAGTGGGGTTCCTGGCAGACCGCGGTGCTCGTGCCCGCCGGCGTGCTCGTGCTGGTGCTCGCGGTGTGGGTGGAGTCGAAGGTGCGCGAGCCGGTCGTGCCGCTGAGGCTGTTCCGCAACCGCACGGTCACGCTCGCCACCGTCGCGAGCTTCCTGGTCGGCGTCGCGATGTTCGGCGGCACCGTGTTCCTGTCCCAGTATTTCCAGCTGGCGCTCGGCAAATCGCCGACGGTGGCCGGGCTGATGAGCCTGCCGATGATTTTCGGGCTGCTCGTGTCGTCCACTGTGTCCGGCCAGCTGATCAGCCGCACCGGCAAGTGGAAGCCGTTCCTGCTGCTCGGCGCGGCGCTGATGGCGGCGGGGCTCGGCCTGCTCGGGCTGATCGACGCGCACACGTCGCTGCTGGAGCTGAGCCTGTTCATGCTGGTGCTCGGCGTCGGCGTGGGCATGCTCAACCAGAACCTGGTGCTGGTGACGCAGAACGACGTGCCCGCCGCCGATCTGGGCGCGGCGACCTCGACGCTGTCGTTCTTCCGCAGCCTCGGCGGGTCGATCGGCGTGAGCGCGCTCGGTGCGGTGCTGGCCAGCCGGGTCGGCACGCTCGTCGCCGACGGCCTCGGCCCGGCCGCGTCCGCCGGCGGCGGCGGGAAGGTGCCCGACCTGGCGCAGCTGCCCGCTCCGGTCGTGGCGGTGATCCGGGACGCGTACGGCATCGCGACGAGCGATCTGTTCCTGATCAGCGCGCCGATCGCGCTGCTCGTGGTGGTGGCGGTCGCGTTCCTGAAGCACTTGCCGCTCAAGACGAAGAGCGGCCTGGAACGGCTGGCGGACGAGGCAGCCTCGTGAGTGGCTCTGCCGGTTAGAACCGGTATAGCCACTCACGAGCTACCGTTGCCCGGGTGACCAGCGACGAGGAGTTCGGGGCCCTGCTCGAGCGGCACCGGCGCGAGATCCGCGTGCACTGCTACCGGATGAGCGGTTCGTTCGAGGAGGCCGAGGATCTCACGCAGGAGGCGTTTCTCCGGGCCTGGAAAGGCCGCGGCGGCTTCGCCGGGCGGGCGAGCGTGCGGACGTGGCTGTACCGGATCGCCACGAACGTCTGCCTCGACGCGCTCGCCCGGCGGCCGCGCCGCGCGCTGCCGGACCAGCTCGGTCCGGCGGCCGACCCGGCGGGCGAGATCTCCGCGCTCGACGTGCCGTGGCTCAGCCCGTTTCCCGACCTGCTGCTCGACCCCGCGGCGCCGGACGACACCGGTGCCGCGGTCGTCGAACGGGAAACCATCGAACTGGCGTTCCTCGCCACCATCCAGTTGCTGCCGCCGCGGCAACGCGCCGCGCTGATCCTGCGCGACGTGCTCGATTGGTCCGCAAAGGACACTGCCGAACTGCTGGGCGCCTCGGTGGCCTCGGCGAACAGTGCGCTGCAGCGGGGCAGGGAGACCTTGCGCGCCAAGCTGCCCGCGCGACGCGCCGAATGGTCCGCTCCGGACAGCACGACCGCCGAGGAAACAGCGCTGCTGCGGAAGTTCGTCGCCGCTTACGAATCGGCGGACGTGCAAGCCGTGGCCGCGGTCCTGAGCGAGGACGCGCGTGCGGTGATGCCGCCGTATTCGTTGTGGTTCGACAGTCGCGATCGGATTCTCGGCGCGCTCGGGCCGAGTTTCGATCCTCAGTCGCCGTTCTACCGGGGCAGTTTCCGGATGGTGCCGGTGCGCGCGAACCGGCAGCCCGCCGTCGCCGGATATCTGCGCCGGCCCGGCGAATCCGTTTATCGCGCATTCGGCGTCTGCGTGCTCACCGTGCGAAACGGACTGGTCACGGCGATGGCCGCGTTCGAAACAGCGGCATTGACGCCGTACGGACTCGCCGAAACGTTCGAAAAAACTGTGCCGATGATTGCTGATCCGGCTGCAGCCGCGGCGGAAACCGGTCGGCTCAGGCGGATCGGCGGCTGATCGGTTCGCACCCGCTTCCGGTCGGATCAGCGATAAAAACGCCCGGGCGGTGATCGCTGGTGTGCGATCGCCGCCCGGGCGGTACCACCGAGTTCCGGGCTTCGCGCCGGTCGTGGTGGGGGAAACTGCTAGCGCCCTCGCCGCCGGGAAATGGTCACCGGCTCGCGGTCAGGCGACCCGATGCTGTGCGGCGGCGGAGCCGGTTCGCACCAGCTTCCGGCGCTCCAGCTCGGTGGTTCCCCCGAAGATCCCGTTGCCGAGACCGTTGTCGAGAGCATAGGAAAGGCATTCCGCGCGGACCGGGCATCGCGCGCAGACCGCCTTGGCCTTCGCGACCTGCTGCGCCCCCGGACCCATGTCGGAAATCGGGAAGAACAGTTCCGGGTCCTCGTCCTGGCACGCCGCGCGGGCGAGCCAGCTGGTGGCCGTGAGTTCCATTGTTGCTTTTCACCTCCTGTCCTCATTGTCGAACCGTGGTCAACCGACTTCTCCGCGCGCACGGGCACGCCATGCCTTCGGAGGGTGTTCGGTGGGCTTTTCGGCCGAACCGCCCCGGGCCGCGAAGGACCCGGCGGACGACCGGCTTTCCAAGTTACCACCGATCACCGTCCGCGCGGGAAATTTCGATTCAGCTCACATCGCGGACGCGGTTGCCGCCGGGGCGTGCTACGGACCCCTCGCGCACCGCCCGCGGGTCCCGAAGAGTCCGAGTTTTCCTTTTCCGAGCACCGTTTCCCCCTTCCGCCGCCATCGCGGGCGAACCGCCCGTCCGAGTCAGGTACCCGCCAGTCCCGCCCTTAACCACATTTCCGTGACCGGATCGTTACATCCCACGGGCGCGCCACCGCACCTGTTCGACAGGTCCGGGTTCGGGAGGGGGTGCGCGTGGCGGGGTTCGACGGCTTTTTCCGGGGCGATTTCCCTCGCCTCGTGGCGTTCCTGTGCGCGGGCGGGCTCGGGCCGGGCACCGCGCGCGAGGTGGCGGTGGAGGCGTTCGTCCAGGAAACCGGAACCTGGCCGCCGCCGGGCGACCCGCGCGTGGCGGTGCGGCTGACCGCCGTCCGGCTCGCCGCCGAGCAGACGTGGTTCGACGGCGGAGCCCCGTCCGCGGATCCGCCGGGCGACCGGCTGGCCGCGGTCGTGGAGCGGAACGCGCGGGGCGTCGAACTGCTCTCGACACTGCCGGAAACCCAGCGCACGGTGCTGACCTGGTCGCTCGACGGATTCTCGCCCGCCGCGATCGCCGCGGCGCTCGGCATGGCGGGCACCACAGTCCGCTCGAACCTGCGCCACGCCCGGGAACGGCTGAAGTACCGGCTCGGCCTGGCCGGTCACGAGGAGGCCCTGATGACCGCACTGCGCGAAGCCGACGCCGCGTTGGTCGGCGCGTTGCGCTCGGCGCTCGACGTCGAAGAAGCGTTGACCCGCGTGAAAACCGAGGCGACCGCCTTGGCCGCGCCGCGGGTCCCGGTCGCCCGATTCGGCTTCGACGGCCCGGTGCGCGCCGCGGTCGAGGGCGATCCGGACGCGGCACAGGACCTGCTCGCGGCGGTGCAGCCGCTGATCGTGCGCTACTGCCGGGCCCGGCTGGGCGGAGCCGACGCATATTCCTCGGCGGACGATGTGGCGCAGGAAGTCTGCCTGGCGCTGCTGACCGCGCTGCCTGGCTACCGGCATCAGGGGCGGCCGTTTCTGGCTTTCGTTTACGGGATCGCGCAGCACAAGGTGGCTGACGCGCATCGGGCGCACGCGCGGAACCGGACCGAGCCGATGGCCGAACTGCCGGAGGCGGTCGATCTTGCCGACGGGCCGGAGGAACGGGCGTTGCGGGCCGAGCTGAATCGGCAGCTGGCTCGGCTGCTGCAGTTGCTGCCAGAGCGACAGCGGGAGATTGTGCTGCTGCGGGTTGTCGTCGGGCTGTCGGCGGAGGAGGCGGCCGAAGCGGTCAGCTCCACGCCAGGGGCGGTCCGGGTGGCGCAGCACCGGGCGTTGCTGCGGCTCCGGTCAGCCCTCGAACGACGGCGCCGCTGACCCGATCCGCGCCACCACGAACTCCGCCAGCGCCGCTGCCGGGCCCTCGCTGCCGTCCCTCGACAGCAGGATGAAATCGACGTCGCCCGGGTCCGGAAGGCCGAGCTCGGCAGGCAATTCGATGAGATCGGACGGCACCAGGCTCCGTGCGTGCACGGTGATTCCGAGCCCGGCAGCCGCCGCCGCGCGCAGGCCGGTCAGGCTGGACGTCAGGCAGGCCGCCCGCCATTCCAGGCCCGCGCGTTCCAGCGTTTCCACCGCAAGCTGCCGGGTGACCGACGGCATCGGGTACTGCACCAGCGGCACCGGATGACCCGGCGTGAGGTCCGTCGCCGGCGAGCCGATCCACACCAGCGGTTCGCGGCGCAGCAGCCGCCCGGGGCCGGGCGCGCCCGGGCGGCGTTTGCCGAGCACCAGGTCGAGGCGTCCGTCGGCGATCCGGCGGGCGAGCACGTCGGACAGTTCCACGTGCAGTTCGACGTCCACCAGCGGATGGCTTTCCCGCAGCCGCCGCAGGATTTCCGGCAGCTCGCCGAGCGCGAAGTCCTCGGACACGCCGAACCGGACCCGGCCGCGCACCTGCGCGCCGCGGAAGTGCCGGGCCGCTCGGTCCTCGGTGTCCACAATGGTCTGGGCGAACCCGAGCATCGCCTGCCCGCGCGCGGTCAGGTCGACCGCGTGCGTGTCGCGGGCGAACAGCAATCCGCCTGCCTCGGATTCGAGCCGCCGGATGTGCTGGCTGATTGTGGGCTGCCCCACACCCAATCGCCTCGCCGCCGCGGTGAAGCTGCGAGTTTCCGCCACAGCAAGGAAAGAACGGCACAACCGCGGATCCAGCATGCGTCACATCTTATCGGCTTTCGCAATGGCAGTCAGTACGGTCATCGGGGTTCCGAATGACCGACGGCGACGAGAGAATGGTCGGGAAAGGAGATCCACCGTGCTCGCTTCGTTCGCCCGCCCCGTCTCGGCCTTGCTCGCCAAGCTGCGGATCGACCCCTTCATCGCCCTGATCCTCGTCACCGTAGGCATCGCCTCGCTGCTGCCGGCGTCCGGCGCGGTCGCGACCGGGTTCGGCGTGGCGACCAAGATCGCCGTCGGGATGCTGTTCTTCCTTTACGGCGCAAGGCTTTCCAGCCAGGAAGCGGTCGAGGGGATGCGACACTGGCGGTTGCACGTCACGGTGCTCTGCGCCACTTTCGTGCTTTTCCCGCTGATGGGGCTCGCCACGTCGTTCCTCTCCCCCGGGCTGCTGACGTCGCCGCTCTACACCGGCGTGCTGTTCCTCTGCCTGCTGCCGTCGACCGTCCAGTCGTCGATCGCGTTCACCTCGATCGCGAAGGGCAACGTCGCGGCGGCGATCTGCAGCGCGTCGCTGTCCAACCTGCTCGGCATCGTGCTGACGCCGGTGCTCGTCGCACTGCTGCTGGCCACCGACGGCCCGGGCGTGAGCGGTTCGGCGGTGCTGGACATCGTGCTGCAGCTGCTGGTGCCGTTCGTCGCCGGACAGCTGGCGCGCCGCTGGATCGGCGGCTGGGTGCAGCGGCATTCCGCACCGTTGAAGATCGTCGACCGGGGTTCGATCCTGCTGGTGGTGTACACCGCGTTCAGCGAGGGCATGACCGAAGGCATCTGGCACCAGTTGGACATCGGCCCGCTGCTCGCGCTCGTCGCGGTCTGCTGCGTCCTGCTGGCCGCCGTGCTCGGCGCGACCAGCGGCGGCGCGAGGCTGCTCGGATTCGACCGCGCGGACCGGATCACGATCATGTTCTGCGGTTCGAAGAAGAGCCTCGCGAGCGGCCTGCCGATGGCGACGGTGCTGTTCGGGCACGCCGAGGTCGGGCTGATCGTGCTGCCGCTGATGCTGTTCCACCAGATTCAGCTGATCGTGTGCGCGGCGATGGCGCGCCGCTATGCCCGGCAGGCGGCCGCGGAGGAACCGGAGGAACTCGCCGCGGTCGGGTGACGCGGAACTGCTACTCGCGCATCCCGATCGCGTCCACCGGCCGGGCGCGCAGCGCGAACTTCGCCGGCACCAGCACCGACGCGGCGCCCACCAGCGCGGTCGCGGCGACGATCCCCAGGTACAGCAACGGCGGAATGCTCGGAATCGGCGACCCGGTGAGGCCGAGGCTCACCGTGGCCAGCGGGATCAGCGGGACCGCCGACCCGACCGCCACCGCGATCAGCACCACCGTCAGCGCCTCGATCCGCAGCACCTTCAGCACCTGGTCGCGCGTCATGCCGACCAGCCGCAGCAGCGCGAACTCCCGCGTCCGGGCCAGCGTGGTCATCACCAGGGTGTTCGCCACCGCGAGGGCGATGTACGCGAAGACCAGCACCAGCGGCAACGCGCTGCTCAGCACGGAAGCAGTCGCCGCGTCGCGTTGTTCTTCGGACAGGCCTGCCTTCGCGGACACGGTCAATCCCGGATATTTCTCGGACAGGCCCGTCAGATCTGCCCCTGGGCGGGCCCGGACGAGGATCTGCTGGTCCAGCTGCCGGGTGCTGTGCGCGAACACGTCCTCGTGCGCCAGGGTGACGTCGCCGAATCCCGCGCCTCGCTGGTAGATCGCGACGACGGCCGGGGTCGCCGCGAAGCCGTCTGGAAGGTTCAGCTTGATTTGCTCGCCGACCTTGACGCCGAGGGTGCTCGCCGCGCTGGCGCTCAAGGCGACCCTTCCCGGTGCCAGGTCGGCGAGGTTTCCTGACGAGACACCGAGATCCATCGTCTGGGAAGCGTTGTCGACAGTGATGCCTTGCGCGGGAAAGTCGAAGATCTCCGGCGAATCGAGCACCTTCGTCGAGGCGAACACCTGCACGCGCGTCACCCCGGTCGCGGCCTCCACCCCCGGCAATGCGGCGGCGTCCCGGACGGCGTCGGCAGGCAGGCCGCCCGCCTCGCCGGTGAGCGTGTACTGCGCGGTGATCCCCTCGTCGGCCTGGTCGGCGGCCGCGGCGCCGAGGGTGGCGGGAATGAACAGCTGCACGCAGGCGAACCCGATCGCGAGCACGAGCGGTCCGATCCCGGCGGCCAGCCGGCGCGCGTTCGCTCGCGTGTTGGCGGCGGCGAGGTAACCGTATTCCTTGAACCGCCGGGTGATCGGCTTGGCCAGCAGCCGGGTCGCGAACGCCGCGATCGGGGGTGCCAGCAGCAGGACCGCGACGATCATGATCAACCCGCCGCTGCCCGCGCCCGCCACGGCGAAGACGCCGGAGAAAAACACCGGGAGCAGTGACGCGGCCAGGCCGAGCAGCACCAAGAGCACGCCGAGTGTCCGACGGCCGCCGCTGATTCCTGGCTGCTCGACGGCGGCGTCGCTCAAGGCCTCGACCGGTCGGACTGACGAGGCTTTCCACGCCACCGCGAACGTCGCGATCTGCGCCGTCGCCACCCCGGCCAGCACTGCGACGAGCATCGGGAGAATGCCTACAGAGAAAGAGAAATCGCTCGGTACGACGCCGATCAGGACAAGCGCACCACGCAGCAGTTGCGCCGCGAGGATTCCCGGCAGGCACCCGATCGCGGACGCCACGACCGACAGCACCAGCGCTTCCGCAGCGAGCATCTTCCAGATCTGGCGCGGAGTCGCAGCGATCGCCCGCAGCACCGCCAATTCGCGGCGACGCTGGTGGACGCTCAACGCGAGAGTGCTTGCCACGACCAGAATCGCGATCAGCATCACGGTGCCGCCGAGCGAACCCGCGATCTCCTGCAGAGAGCTGCTTGCCGAGGCGACGTCGGGGTTCTCGATGCGGCTCCGGTCGTCTCCCGCGGTCACCTCCGCAGCGGAGCCCAGCTGTGCGGTCAGCCGGTCGGCCAGCTCGTCGGGATCGACGCCAGGCCGGGGAAACACTCCGACGGCGTCCACCCGGTCGCCGCGTCCGGCCAAGCTTTCCGCTTCCGCGTCGGCGAAAAACACGACGGGAGTGCGGAGTTCTCCGTCCACACCGGACAGTTTCGCCACGCCTACGACGTGGTAATCGGTCGCGGCTTTGGTCGTCTGGATCCGGACCACAGCTCCGGGTTCCTTGGCCAGTCCGGCGTCCAGCACGACCTCGCCCGGCCGTTGCGGTTCGCGGCCGTTGACGAGATCGAACGGACCCAGCCGAGCGCTCGACCACGGATGTCCGGTCGCAGTCGTATCGCCCAGCACCGAGGGAAAGCTCACGTCCGGCACCACCGAGCCGACGCCGTCGGTCCCGGCGATCTTCCGCACGGTCTCGCGCGTCAGCGGGGCCGGTTCCTTGAGCGTCTTGGACTTGGTCTTGCCGTTTTCCCGCACGTCGAACGATTTCGGGCCGCCGACGACCACCGGCACCCCGGCGTACCGCTGCGGCGCCACCCCGCCTTCCGCCCCGGACTGCAGGAGAATGCCGAACGCGGTGACCAGCATGGCCGCGCCGAGAAGAGCGACGAACGCGCCCGCGAAACCGGAAGCACGTCCGCGCAGCGTTTTGACCGCGAGTTCGAGCACAGTTCACCACTCCCCGAGCGTGGTCATCCGCTCCGCCACGCGGTCTGGGGAGGGCTCGGTCATTTCGTCGGCGAGCGCGCCGTCGGCGAGGAAAACCACGCGGTGCGCGTAGGACGCGGCCACCGGATCGTGGGTCACCATGATCACCGTCTGGCCGGTCTCGTCCACGAGCTTCCGCAGCAGTTCGAGCACCTGACGACCGGTCCTGGTGTCGAGCGCGCCGGTCGGCTCGTCGGCGAACACCACCTCGGGCCGCGGCGCGAGCGCGCGGGCGATCGCCACCCGCTGCTGCTGGCCGCCGGACAGCTGGGCCGGACGCCGGTCCAGCCGGTCGGCGAGCCCGACCCACCACACGATTTCCTCCAGCCAGGCCTGATCGGGAACCAGCCCGGCCATCCGCATCGGGAGCGAAATGTTGTCCGCGACGGTCAGCGACGCCAGCAGGTTGTAGGCCTGGAAGACGAACCCGACCCGCTCGCGGCGGAGCACGGTCAGCGCGGTCTCGTCCAGCCCGGCCAGGTCCGTGCCGCCGAGCAGCACCGTTCCGCTGGTCGGCCGGTCGAGTCCGGCCGCGCAGTGCAGGAAGGTGCTCTTGCCCGCGCCGGACGGGCCCATCACCGCGGTGAACGACCCTCGCCCGAACTGGACAGTCAGGTCGCGCAGCGCGGTCACCTCGCCGGCGCCGGAACCGTAGGTCTTGCGCACCGAGCGCAGCGAGACCACCTCGTCCGGCGGGGCTCCGGTTTCGGCCGGTGCCGGGCGTTGCCGTTTCTCGCGTGCCACTTCGTCCTCCGGGTGCGGTGATCTTGCTTGTCCCGGACGCTACGGAGCCGGGAACCCGCCGGACAGCACGTATCCTGCAGATCCCAGGTGCAGAAAACTGCACCTGCGCATCTTCGAGGGGGTCGGATGGAGCCGGCGGACCGCTCCGGCGTCCGGGGCTACCTCGGCGGGTTCGGCGTTTCCTTCCGGTACCTCGCCATCGGCGCCGCCGTCGGTCTCGGCGGCCTCCTGCTCTTCTGGCTGACCGCGGGCAGCCTGCTGCTGAGCCTCGTCGGGATCGGGCTGCCGCTGCTGGTCCTCCTCGTCCCGGTGCTGCGCCGGTTCGCCCGCGCGCAACGGAAACGGGTCGAACGGCTGCTGGGCACGCCGGTCGGCGAAAAGTACGCGGCGGCCACGTCGCCGCTCGGCGTGCTCAAAGACCGTGCGGTCTGGAAGGACCTGGCGTTCCTCGCCGCCAACACCATCGTCGGCACCCCGCTGTGTTTCATCGGGCTGAGCCTGCTGTCCGGCGCACTCTGCTGGGGCACCGCCCCGATCTGGTGGACCTTCCTGCCGCCCGCCGCGCACCTCACGTTCCGACCCGTCACCAGCTGGGCCGAGGCCTTCGGCGCGACCGGCATCGGCCTGGGGTACGCCGCCGGGCTGGTCCTCCTGGCACCGCTGCTGGCCCGTGGGCACGCGATGCTCGCCCGGGCGTTGCTGCGCCCGCCGCGCGGCAGCAGGCAAACCCGCCGGATCGAAGAGCTGACCGTCACCCGAGCCGAAGCCCTCGAAGCGCACGGTGCCGAGCTGCGGCGGATCGAACGGGACCTGCACGACGGCACCCAGGCCGGGCTCGTCGCCATCTCGCTCCGGCTCGGGTTGATCAAACACGCCCTGCAGAACCAGCCCGCCAACGCGCTCAGCCTGGTCGACGACGCGCAGGAGCTGACCGAGCATTCGCTGGCGTCGCTGCGCACGATCGTCCGCGGGATCTATCCGCCGCTGCTGACCGACCGCGGCCTGGTCGGCGCGGTGCAAGCGCTTGCGTCGAGCAGTGCGATCCCCGTCGCGGTCGACGTCTCCGGCACCGGGCAGGCCCCGGCCGCGGTGGAGGCGGCGGCCTACTTCGTGGTCGCCGAAGCGCTGACGAACATCGCCAAGCACAGCGGGGCCGACCGGGCGTGGATTACGCTCGCGCTCGACCGGGAAAGGATCAGGATCACTGTGCGGGACAACGGGAAGGGCGGCGCCGCGGAGAACTTCGGCACCGGGCTGGCTGGGATCCGGCGCCGGGTCGCGGCCTTCGACGGCAGGTTCGAGCTGAGCAGCCCCGAAGGCGGCCCGACGGTGCTGCGGGCGGAGCTGCCGTGCGTGTCGTGATCGCCGACGACAACGCCTTCATCCGGGAAGGCTTGGCGTTGATGCTGTCCACGGTCGGCCACGAGGTCTGCGCCGTGCTGGAGCGCGGGCCGGACGTGCTGCCAGCCCTGCTGGAGCACCGGCCGGACATCGCGGTGCTGGACGTCCGGCTGCCGCCGGGCTTCACCGACGAAGGGCTGCGGGCGGCCGCGGCGGCGCGCGAGCAGATCCCGGGCCTGCCGGTGCTGATGCTGTCGCAGTACGTCGAGCACGCCTACGCGGCCGAACTGCTGGCCGGCGGCGCGTCCGGGGTCGGCTACCTGCTGAAGGACCGGGTCGGGCGGATCGAGGAATTCCGCGACGCCATGGACCGGGTCGCCGCCGGCGGCACGGTGATGGACCCGGAGGTGGTGTCGCAGCTGATGGCGCGCCGGCGCGCGGCGAACGCGCTCGACGTGCTCAGCCCCCGCGAACGCGAGGTGCTCGCGCTGATGGCCGAGGGCCACGGCAACGGCGCGATCGCCGGGAAGCTGTTCATCGCGGAAACGTCGGTGAACAAGCACGTGGGCAACATCTTCGCCCGGCTGGGGCTGTCCGCGGGCACCGGCGATCACCGGCGGGTGCGGGCCGTGCTCGCCTATCTCAACGCCTGACCCGCGGCGCTCAGCCGGAAAAGCTCAGCCGGAAAACCAGTGGAGCCTCGCCGGTGCCCGCGGCTACTGTCGCCCGACCAGTGTCGGCTAGGCGAGGACGTGCCGTTGTACATCGCGTGAGGCATCCCAAGCTCTGATCCCGTCGCGCGCCGCGTTTTTGCGCCGCGCTTCTTCGTGCTGCGGAATTCTCACTGGAATCGGTGTACTCCTGTGCTCTATAACTGGACAGTCCTGCCCACTTGCCTGCCGCTCGTCCGGCGCCGCTGCCACACCTGCGCGTCCGGAAGTTTCCGGGCCGACGGCAAATTCCGGGTCAACGCCAACCACAAACTCATCGACGCCTGGCTCCTCGTGCTCTGCACCGGCTGCGGGGAAACGGCGAAACTCACCGTGTTCGAACGGACGAAGGTGCGCTCGGTCCGCCCGGTTCTGCTGGACCGCTTGCACCACAACGATCCCAGCCTCGCCGCCGAGCTTCTCCAGGATCCGGTCCTGCAACGGCGCAACCGCGTCGCGCTCGACTGGGAAGGCACCTGGCGGCTCGACACCGGTGGTTCGGACCACTTGGGCCAGGACGCGATCGACGTCTCGGTCGGCTTCGCGGCCCGGATCCCGGTCCGGCCGGTGCGGCTGATCGCTGAAGGCTGCGGCCTCGCCCGAGCCGAGGTCGAGCGACTGCTCGCCGAGGGGAAGGTCGTGTCGGGAGTCCGGCTGAGCGGCAAGCTCTCCGGCGACTTCGCCTTCACGCTCAAGTACTGAGCCGAGTCCGTGAGGGGAACCCTGAGGGACTCTGAGTCCCTCAGGGTTCCCCTCACGGACAGCTGTCTGTCCACAACGGACACAGCAGGGTCCACTCTCGACTTCCGCTCGCATGAGCGCGAACCGCGAACCCGGGCAACAGCGCTGCCTGAACGGGCACTCGTGCGTAACCGGATCGCGCGGAAAGCGTTGCCGCAGCTCAGCGCCCCCCAGGTGGAGGAGCCGCTTGCCCCGCCGTCCGCGCACTGGTGTTCAGAAGGGAACAACGCGGCGACAACCCGTAGACCGGCGCTTACCGTAAGTCCGCAGTCTCCCCCGTGCTCTGTCGTATCGGCCGAACGAAGGGCATCCGCGGCGACGTCGGCGGTCTGGCATGCCAGTCCGTCATATCCGGAGAACCCGACCAGAGGAGAAAGCATGGCTTCGCAGGACGGCGCCCGCGTCGACACCAGCGTCATGCGCAAGGGCGCGCAGACGATCAGCGACACCGGGCAGAACATCACCGGGGTGAACCAGAAGGTCGACGGCACCATGCAGACGCTGTTCGGCACCTGGCGCTCGGACTCGGCGAACGTGTTCAACCAGGCCATGGGCCAGTTCGACCAGACGGTCCGCAAGATCGTGCAGAAGCTGGACGAGCTTTCGCAGAACGTGCAGACCTCGGCGAGCGAGTACGACAGCCGGGACTCGGACAACACCTCCACCGCCAACAACGCCGCGACGGTCATCGGCGGCGGCGGCCTGCAGGGCTTCTGATCCCCTTCCTTCCCACGAAAGGACGCTTCCCATGGCTTTGGGCCAGTTCCAGATCAGCTTCGCGACCATGCAGGACACCGTCGGGCAGGCGAAGCAGCAGTCGAACCAGATCACCGAGCTGCTGGACCAGATGAAGGCGGTCATCGAGGGCCAGCGCGAAAACTGGACCGGTGTCGCGGCGGACATGTTCCACGAGACCTACAACTACTGCCACCAGGCGGCGCTCACGCTGCCGCAGGCGCTCGACGCCGCCGCGCAGACCCTCGGCCAGATCAACGAGGGCACCTCGAACACCGAGGGCAACAACGCCAAGCGGTTCGCCTCGAACTGACGCCGCCGCCCGCCGCAACTGATCTGAAAGGAGGGTGACCGGCCATGGTCGCGCCAGGTGACACGAACTACGGGATGAACAACGATTCGTCGAACCATCATCAGAAGACCTCGGACGACGGCAAGTTCCACAGTCCGGGCGACCAGGCTCCGCCGGATGTGAAGAACGAGTGGATCCCGCCGGGCGACGTCGGCAAGCCGCCGCCGGTGCCGGGCGGTTCCGAGCATCCGGGCAAGGGCGTCACCGCGGTCAACACCGAGGCGATGCGCACGTTCGCGAAGAACCTGCAGTCGCTCGCGGACGGGCCGCTGAAGGATTTGCCGGCGAAACTCGACGGCGTCCAGCTCAAGCCCGGTGTGTTCCTGACGGCGCAGAACAAGATCTTCACGCCGATCCAGGGCGCGAACTCGCTGCGGGACACCACCCGCACCGCGATCCACGACCTCTGCAAAGCGCTCGACGAGGTGGCGGACGCGGTGAACAAGGCCTCGAAGGCGTACGACAACGCCGACGAGGTCAACAAGATGTCGGCCGACGACTACAACCAGTACTTCAACACGGTCAGCGGCCACATCACCGGCGCCGGTCAGAAACCCTGACCGGACGGGCGGCGGTCTTTCCCGGTTCTCGCCGGGGTCTCTCAGGTTCGAAGCGATCGAGGGAAGATGGCGGACGACAACAACACCCACGGGTTCACCTCGGACGACAACGGGGTCTGGCCGGACACCACGCAGACCGGCAACCAGAACAGCACTGGTGACCCGTCGAAGGATTTCGACGGCCTGACGTGGAAGCAGATCGAAGCGGCGATCCTCGGCGGCGGTTCGCTGTCGGGCGGCCAGGACAACCGGGACAAGGCCTACGGCAACGTCAACTGGCAGTCGCTTCAGGACGCGGCCGGGGTGTTTCAGGAGACGCAGCAGAACCTCGCGATGGTCGCTCAGTCCATTCAGGACCAGACCGCCGCCCTCGCCGGACCGGACGGTCCGTGGAAGGGCGACGCCGCGACGAAGTTCAAGGACATGATGACCGCGCTGGGCAACAAGTTCTCCGATCTGGCGGACCGGATCGGCGACGGCGGCGGGTCGAACAACGTGCCGAACAACCTCGTCAATTCCGCGGCGTATCTCAAGTGGGCGCAGGACACGATCCGCTACATCGACAGCTATTACGCCAGCCAGGTCCTCGCCCAGGGCAGCAAATACCACCTCAGCGACGGGCGCGCGTACATCTCGCAGTTCCCCGAGGCCGTCGAGATGATGACCAACGACATGCGCAAGGTCGGCGGGCAGCTCGCGCAGAAGTACAACACCGTGCATGTCAACGCGGGCAAGACGACCCCGCCCCCGACGCCCGGCGGAGGTGACGGCAACACGCCCAAGCCGCCACCGCCACCGCCTCCTCCTCCGCCACCGCCCACTCCTCCGCCGCCTCCGCCGCCGGTGACTCCTCCCCCGCCGCCTGCCTCCCCGCCGCCACCGCCGGTGACGCAGCCGCCGCCTGCTCCGAAACCGCCGCCCGTGTCTCCTCCGCCGGGCGGTGGCAACGGTGCTCCTCCGCCGGTGAACAAGGCCGCGATTCCGCCGCCGCCCAACGGGGTCAACGGTCCTAACGGCCCTAACGGTCCGGGCGGGAGCAACGTGCCGCCGCCGTTGAAGAACGCCCTCGTGTCACCGCCGCCGGGCGACCTCAAGGGTCCCGGGGGCAACGGCACACCGCCTCCGATTACCGCGGCTTCCATTCCGCCGCCGCCTGACGGGGTGGGCGGGAACAAGTCGCCGAACCTGCAGAAGCCGCCGGGTTCGCAGGTCAACCCGCCGTCGATTCCGGCGCCGCCGGGCGATTCCGGCAGCGTGAAGCCGCCTAAGGTTTCCCCGCCGCCGGGCGATGTTTCGGGAGGGAACAACCTCAAGTCTCCGTCGATCCCGCCTCCGCCCGGAGCTTCCGGCAACAACCTGTCCGGACACGTCAACCCGCCGTCGGTCCCCGCCCCGCCGGGAAGTTCGGGCGGGTCCGGGCATGTGAACCCCGCGTCGATTCCGCCGCCTCCGGGAGATTCCGGCGGCAATCTCGCGAACAACGCGCTCAACCCGGCGCACCTGCCGCCGGGCCTCAGCAACCCGCCGGGCAACCAGAACCCGGGCGGCAGCGGCATCCCGATGATGCCGCCCGGCGGCATGGGCGGTGGCGGCGGGCTGAACACGCCGTCCGCGGAGCGACCGGATTCGTCCGGGCTGCTCGGCAACATCAAGAAACCGTGGATCAGCCCTCCGCCCGCCGGCATCGGCAACCCGGACGCTCACGGCGACACGCCCCCGCTCACCTCGGCCAAGTGGGCCCCGCCGCCCGGCGCGAACGGCGGAACCGGCGATGGTTTGGGCGGTCCGGGCGCGAGCGGCAACGGCGTCGGCGGTCCGGGCGCGATCAAGGGTCTCGGCGAAAGCGATCTGCCTAAGCTGCCGAATCCGGTCGGGAACCACGAGCAGGTGCCCGGTGGCGGGACTCCGCCGATGGTGCCGCCGGGCGGGATGGGCGGCGGCAGCGGAATGAACACGCCTGCCGCGGAACGTCCGGATTCGTCCGGGCTGCTCGGCAGCATCAAGAAGCCGTGGATCAGCCCTCCGCCGGACGGCGTCGGCAACCCCGACGCTCACGGCGACACGCCACCGCTGCACTCGGCCAAGTGGGCCCCGCCGCCCGGCGCTACCGGTGACGGCTTGGGCGGCCCTGGCGCGAGCGGCAACGGCCTGGGCGGGCCGGGCAGTGAGCCGGGCAGCCTTGGCACGAACGGCGTCGGCGGGCCGGGCAGTGAGCCGGGCGGCCCCGGGGTGAAGGGGCTCGGCGAAAGCGACCTGCCCAAGCTGCCCGACCCCCTCGGCAACCACGAGCAGCAACTCCCGGCTTCGGGAACTCCGCCCATGATCCCGCCCGGCGGCATGGGCGGCGGCAGCGGCCTCAACACGCCTGCCGCCGAACGACCGGACTCCTCCGGGCTGCTCGGCAACGTCCAGGAGCCGTGGGTGGGCGCTCCGCCGGACGGCGTCGGCAACCCCGACTCGCACGGCGAAACGCCCCCGCTCACCTCGGCCAAGTGGGCCCCGCCGCCCGGCGCGAGCGGCGGAACCGGCGACAGTACGGGCAGCGGAACCGGCGACGGCTTAGGCGGCCCCGGCGCGAGCGGCAACGACATGGGCGGGCTGGGCGGCCTCGGCGCAAACGGCAACGGCGTCGGCGGACCGGGCACTGACCCGGGTGTGAAGGGCCTCGGCGAAAGCGACCTGCCCAAGCTGCCCGACCCCGTCAGCAACCACGAACAACAACTCCCAGCCCCGGGAACCCCGCCAATGATCCCGCCCGCAGGCATGGGCGGCGGCAACGGCCTCAACACCCCCGCCGCCGAACGACCCGACTCCTCCGGGCTGCTCGGCAACGTCCAGAAACCGTGGACGGCCGATCTCCCCGGCGGCGTCGGCGACCCGAGCGCGTCCGGGGAGACGCCGCCGAGCGAATCAACCGGCTGGGCTCCTCCGGCGCCGGGCATGCCGGGCAGCACAGCCAACGGGACGCCCGCTGAACGACCCGACTCCGCCGGACTGCTCGGCGATGTCCAGCAACCCTGGGCCGCGAGCACGCCGGCAGGCATCGGAAACCCCGCCCCGCACGGCGAAACCCCGCCAAGCGCCTCGGCGGGCTGGGCGACCGGCGCTGGCATCCCGATCGTTCCCTCAAACAGCAACGGGACGAGCACGCCCGAACGACCGGACTCCGCCGAACTGCTCACCAGTGTCCAGGAACCCCGGGCACCTTCGTCCACTGTGGACGCACCCGCCAACACCGGCTGGGCCACCACCAGCAAAGACAACGACCTCGTCCGCATCGCGGTCGTCCAGCCCCTCGACCACGAGGACACCTCGGCCTGGGACGTGGGCACCGCCGAATTCCTCCCCGCTCTGCTGCCGGTCAGCACAGCGGCAGAGGACCGTCCCGAGGAAATCACCACCGACTTCGTCCAGCGCAGCGACGAGCCGTGGCGGCCGAACCAAGCCGACGAGGAACCCGCGCTCGGCACCTACCAGCGGGTCCGCGGCGGACCGGCCGAGGTCGTCCCCGACGAGTTGCCCACCTGCGGCGACGCGCCGGAACCCCTGGAGCCGGAAGCGGACACGGCGGAAGAAGAGACCGAGGAAGAAGAGGAACGCACCATGGCCGACCTGCTGAGGCAGGACGACGCG
Organism: Amycolatopsis albidoflavus; assembly: GCF_039525725.1. Lineage (NCBI taxonomy): Bacteria > Bacillati > Actinomycetota > Actinomycetes > Pseudonocardiales > Pseudonocardiaceae > Amycolatopsis > Amycolatopsis albidoflavus. Next base: position 583,223 of record NZ_BAAAHV010000022.1, on the reverse strand, counting down.
GCCTGGGGCAAGCCGGCCCGGCGCAGCTCCCCGGGGGTGCTCGAATGAGCACGGAAACCGTCAAGCGAGGCCCGCGCGCCGCAGGCCCGGAAATGCCCGAGGGCCAAGAAGAACTGCAAGAGCCGCCGGTAATGGCGGAACCGGCGGCGCGCGATTTCAACTCGCTGCTGATGATGCTGCCGATGGCCATCGGGTCGCTGGTGATGGTGCTGGCGTTCTCCGGAGTCGCGGGCAGTTCGCCGTTCACCTACGTCATCGGCGGCGGCATGGGCGTGTCCATGATCGCGATGAGCCTCGGGCAACTGTCCCGCGCCGCCGCCGAGCGCAAGCGCAAGATGCAGGCCGAGCGGCGGGATTACCTGCGCTACATCGGCCAGGTCCGCGAGCGGGCCCGTTCGACCGCCGAGGACCAGCGGCACGCGGTGGCCTGGAACAACCCGTCCCCGGATTCGCTGTGGTCGCTGGCGATGGGCCCGCGGTTATGGGAACGCCGGATCAGCCACGAGGATTTCGCGCGGGTGCGGATCGGGCTGGGCACGCAGCAGTCAGCACTGGAGCTGGTGCCGCCGGTGACCAAGCCGATCGAGGACCTCGAACCGCTGTCGGCCATCTCGCTGCGCCGGTTCACCGAGACCTACCGCACGCTGTCCGGGATCCCGACCGCGGTGGGGCTCCGGAGCTTCACCAGCGTCGAGTTCGACGGCGATCCGGAAGCGGCCGTCGCGCTGGTCCGGGCGATGCTCGCGCAGCTCGTCGCCTTCCATTCGCCGGACGAACTGCGGCTCGCGGTGCTCACCACCGAAGCCGCGCAGGCGCAGTGGGACTGGGTGAAATGGTTGCCGCACAACAACCATCCGACTCTTCGTGACGCCGCCGGCCCGCTCCGGCTGCTCGCCGCCGACCACGACGAGCTGATGGACCTTCTCGGCCCGGACGTCGCCGATCGCGACGACCACGACAAGACCGTCGGACCGACGACGACCGAGCCGTTCGTGGTGGTCGTCGCGCATCTGGCGGCGATCCCGGAGTCGTCGCGGCTGGTCGGCGCGGGCCTGCGCAACGTCGTCCTGCTGGACGTCACCGGCGCGCTCCCCGGCGGACCCAAGGTGCTGCGACTGACCACAAAGGACGGTCTGGTCGAGTTCCCGGCGGGCAGCGGAGTCGGTTCCGCGACCCGCGACGAGCTGTCGGTCACCCAGGCCGAAGGACTCGCCCGGCTGCTCGCGCCCAAGCGGACCAGCGGCACCCTGGAAATCGCCGACCAGCCATTGGAAAGCGACTTCGGGCTGACCGCGCTGCTCGGCATCAAGGACGTGCACACCTTCGACATCCCAGGCCAATGGCGACCGCGCGCGGCACAGCGGGCCCGGATGTCCGTGCCGATCGGCGTGACCGAGGACGGCGAGATCGTCGAGCTGGACCTGAAGGAATCGGCGCAGGGCGGCATGGGCCCGCACGGGATGCTGATCGGCGCGACCGGGTCCGGCAAGTCGGAGCTGCTGCGCACGCTCGTGCTCGGCCTGGCCGCGACGCATTCGTCCGAGATCCTCAACTTCGTGCTCGTCGACTTCAAGGGCGGCGCGACGTTCCTCGGGATGGACCGGCTGCCGCACACCTCGGCGACGATCACCAACCTCGCCGACGAACTGCCGCTGGTCGACCGCATGCAGGACTCGCTCAACGGCGAGATGGTGCGCCGCCAGGAGCAGCTGCGCGCCAGCGGGTACCCGTCGCTGTACGAATACGAAAAGGCCCGCGCGGCCGGCGAACAGCTGGCCCCGATGCCGACGCTGTTCCTGGTGGTGGACGAGTTCTCCGAGCTGCTGAGCGCGAAGCCGGAGTTCATGGAGCTGTTCGTCTCCGTCGGACGCCTCGGCCGCAGCCTCGGCGTGCACCTGCTGCTCGCGTCGCAGCGGCTGGACGAGGGCCGCATCCACCGCGTCGAAGGTCACCTGTCGTACCGGATCGCGCTGCGCACCTTCTCCTCCATGGAGTCCCGCAGCGTGATCGGCGCAGGCAGCGCCTACGAGCTGCCGCCGGAACCGGGCAACGGCTATCTGAAGATCGACACCACGAACCTGGTGCGGTTCAAGGCCGCCTACGTCTCCGGTCCGGTGCCCGCGGGCAACGGCGAGAACTCCGCGGTCGCGGCAGCGCGGGCCAGCCGGGAGGTCGTCCCGTTCCGCACCGAGTCCCATCCGGCCAAGCTGATCATCCGCGACGACGAGCCGGAACCGGCCGAGAAGCAGTCCGATGTGGACGCTCTGGAGGCAGCCGTGCCGGGCGGGCCGACGCTCGCCGACGCGTTCATCGACCGGCTGACCGGCGCGGGCCCGGCGGCCCGCCAGGTGTGGCTGCCGCCGCTGGCCGAATCGCCGAGCCTCGATTCGCTGCTGCCGAGCGTCACGCCGGACCCGGTGCGCGGCATGGCGGTGGCCGACCCGGCGCACTGGGGCAAGCTCCGCGTGCCGATGGGGATGATCGACCGGCCGTTCGAGCAGGTCCGCGAGCTGCTGACGGCGGATCTGTCGTCGGCGGCCGGGCATGTCGCGGTGGTCGGCGGGCCGAAGACCGGCAAGTCGACCCTGCTGCGCACCCTCGTGCTGGCGCTGGCGATGACGCACACGCCGCAGGAGGTCCAGTTCTACGGGCTGGACTTCGGCGGCGGCGGGATCATGTCGCTGTCCGGGCTGCCGCACGTCGGTTCGGTCGCCACCCGGCTCGAACGCGACCGCGTCGTCCGGACCATCGAGGAAATCTCGCAGGTGATGGAAGGCCGCGAAACGCTGTTCTCCGAGCACGGCATCGAATCCATGGACGCTTACCGCGCGTTGCGCCGCAGCGGCCGGATCGAGGACCCCTTCGGCGACGTGTTCCTGGTGGTCGACGGCTGGTACAGCCTCAAGAACGACTACAGCGACCTCGAGCAGAAGATCGGCGAACTGGCCTCGCGCGGGCTGTCGTTCGGGGTGCACGTGGTGATCGGCGCGACCCGCTGGTCGGAGATCCGGCCGTACCTGCGCGACCTGCTGCAGACGCGGTTCGAGCTGCGCCTTGGCGACCCGATGGAGTCGGAAATCGGCTCCCGCAAAGCGAAAACCGTGCCGAACCAGCCGGGCCGCGGCCTGACCCCGGACGGCCTGCACTTCCTCGCCGGGCTGCCGAGGATGGACGGCAGCGGCAACACCGACGACCTCGCCGCCGCGGCCAAGGCGGTCGCCGAAGAGGTCCACCTGTTCTGGCCAGGCGCACCCGCGCCGTCGGTGCGGCTGCTGCCCGCGAAACTGCCGATGGCCCAGCTCCCCGCGCCGGACGGCGACCTGCGGATCGCCCTCGGCCAGGACGAGCAGCGGCTGCTGCCGGTGTGGCACGACTTCGCCGCCACTCCGCACCTGCTTGCCTTCGGCGACAACGAAACCGGCAAGACCAACCTCCTGCGGGTGGTGCTGCGATCGGTGCTGGCGCGGTACTCGTCGAGCGAGGCGAAGATCGTGCTGGCCGACCCGAGCCGCCAACTGGACGTCGAGGTGCCCGAGGAATACCGCGTCGGGTACGCGACCACCACCGAAGCGCTGCAGGAATTGGCGCAGCAGGCCAGCGTTTCGCTCACCCCACGCGTACCGGACCAGACCATCACCGCGGACCGGCTCAAGCGCCGCGACTGGTGGACCGGCCCCCGGCTGTTCTTCGTGGTGGACGACTACCAGCTGCTCACCAGCGGCATGGGTTCGCCGCTGGAACCGCTGTTGTCGTTGCTGTCGCAGGGTTCCTACATCGGATTCCACTTGATCCTCAGCCGCAGCACCTCGGGTGCGATGCGCGCGCTGAGCGATTCGGTGGTCCGCCGGATCTGGGAGCTCGGCAGCCCGGGCGTGGTGTTCTCCTACCCGAAGGAGGAGGGCAAGTTCCTCGGCGAGGCGGCCCCGCGCCAGCTGCCCGCCGGCCGCGCGCAGCTGGTGACCCGCCGCGGCGTGAAGCTCGTGCAGACCGCGATCGCGGAAGAAGACCGGGCCGGCGAGGGCTGGTCCCCGCTCGCGACGACCGAAAGGGGCGTGCGATGACCGCGTCGACCGGCGAACTGTGCCGGATCACCGTGTACGGGCCGCAGGGCCGGGCGGATCTGGCGGTGCCGATGTCCGTCCCGCTGACCAGCCTGCTGCCGGTGCTGCTGGAGCACACCGGCGGTCGCGAGGACCTCGGCGACGCCTGGGTGCTGCAGCGGCTCGGCGAGGAGCCGCTGGACGCCTCGGGCACGCCGGAATCGCTGGGCTGGAAGGAGGGCGAGGAATTCCACCTGCGCCCTCGCGCGGATCCGTTGCCGGAGCTGGATTTCGACGACATCGCGGACGGCATGGCCATCGCGGTGAGCCGGCACCCCGGCCGCTGGCGTCCGGAGTTCAACCGCGGCCTGTTCCTCGGGTTCGCGATCTTCTCCCTCGCGGTGCTCGCCAAAGTGCTGTTCTACCCGGGTTCGGCCGGGCTGACCGCGATCGGCGGCGGCGTGGTGTCGCTCGGGCTGCTCGTCGCGGCCGTGGCGACCGGGGTGCGTTCCGAGGACAAGGCCCTGCTGACGTTGCTCGGGCTCGGCGGCTGCGCGTTCGCGTTCCTCGCCGGCGCGGTCGCGGTGGCCGGGCTCGATCCGGCGTTCGACCTGCAGGGCGCACCGATTCTGACCGGCTGCCTGACGTTCGCGCTGGCCGGCGGTCTCGTGCTCGGCGGGCGGGCGGCGTGGTCGCACGCCATCCCGTTCGTGCCGTTCGGCGCGGTGGTCGCGACGGGGCTCGCCGGCGCGCTTTCGCTGTGGCTGCACCTCGGCGCCGGGTTCACCACCGAGCAGGCGGCCGGGCTGGTGTCGTTCGTGCTGGTCGCGCTGATGGTGTTCGCACCGCGGATCGGCATCCGGTTCGCTCGCATCCGCGGCCCGCAGCTGCCGCGTTCGGCCGGGGAACTGCAGTACGACATCGAGCCGATGCCCGCCGCGCAGATGGTGCACCAGACCGGGTACGCCGACGGTTACCTCACCATCGCCTGCCTTGCCGCCACGGCCGTTTTCGTCGGCTGCTTCCCGTTCCTGGTCGGCAACGGGCTGTTCCCGACCATCCTGGGCGGGCTGGTGTCGGCGGCGGTGCTGATGCGTTCGCGGGCGCTGCTCGGCGTGTGGCAGCGGGTTCCGCTCGCCGTCGCGGGCGCGATCGGCCTGGTGCTGCTCGGGCTGTCGCTGATCCAGCCGTTGCCGACGCCGTGGCGGGGCGCCTGTCTCGCCGGGTTGTGCCTGGTGTTCTTCCTGCTCCTGCTGGCGATGCTGCGCCCGCCGCCGCGGCGGCTGCTGCCGATCTGGGGGCACCTGGCCAACTGGCTGGAAACGCTGAGCGCGGTGGCGATGCTCCCGATCCTGCTGCAGTTGTTCGGCGTCTACGCGTGGGCCGTCGGGCTCACTTCCTAAGCGATGGAGGGGTGACATGGTGCAGACGCAGAAGGACCACGTCGAGGCGTATTCGTTCCTGATCGGGCGGATGACCTCGGCGCTGGTGCTCGGCGACGCGAGCCACCTCGACGTGCCCGCGCGGCGGGCCTGGGTCGGCCTGCTCGTCGGGCTCGTCCTCGGCCTGCTGATCGCGGTCGGGTTCTTCGTGTACGGGCTGATCGCGCACCACACCGGCGCCGCTCCGGCCGTCGGCCGCCGAGTCTGAGAAGGAGGGCAGCCATGGAGCTTTCGCTGATCCGGCGCGACGACGGCGCGTTGGAGAAAAAGACCGTGGGCAACGCGCTGGTCGTGCACCTCGCGGAGGGGATGACCGTGCAGGCGCAGTCGCTCGCGCTCGGCGTCGCGGCCGATCCCGAACACGACCTGGTCGTCGTGGACCTGCCGGTCGATTCGCCGATCGCGATGTGGGAATCGGTGGCCAGGGCGCTCCCCCGGCGGCGTCGCGGCGTCCGGCTGGTGATCGGCGGCCGCTCGCGCGAGACGACCGCGCTGGCCGGGCAGTGGCTGGCCGAGCGGATCAACCGCCCGGTGCTCGCGCCGGACGGTTCGGTGATCCCGAGCGCGGGCGGCGCGCTGTTCGTCCACGCCGGACGCGGCGGCGGCTGGGTGCGCTTCCGGCCGGGCCGTCCGCCTTCCTGGGAGGCGAAGCGGTTCCCGCGCCCCGCGTGGGATTCCGGCATCGCCGCCGAGCTGACGCCGACGAGTTCGCGCGGGGTCGCCGAACCGCTGCCAGGCGGATTGTGGGTCCGTCCGGTCGGTTTCGACGCTCCCCAGCGGCACCACCGCACGGCGCTGATCTCCCGGATGCCCGCGCAGCACGACACCATGACGATCGTGCTGGGCTGCCCCGGCTGCCCGCCGCTGACGTTGGACGACGCGGCCCGGCTGTGGGTGCAGCTGCCGGAGAAGGTGCGGGCCAAGGCGCGGTTCGTGCAGTACGGACCGATGTCGGTGCCCGGCGAGGCCAGCATCGGACAGGCGCTGGCGGATCTGCTCGGGAAACCGGTCGCGTTCTACGCGGGCGTGCCGGTCGGTTCGCCGCAGCTGCCGACCTTGCGGACCGTGATGCACGACGGGCGGTTCGGCTGGCGTCCGTTCACCACCGAGCTCGGGTACGAACCGGGCTCGGCTTCCGTCTTGCCTGAGCTGCTGTCGCACCGTCCGCCGATCCACGGACTCGACCAGGTCTCCCCCGCGGTGTACTGGTACTCGCCGGACGCGGTGGTCGAGGTCGTGCAATCGGGCCTGCTGGTGCGTCCGCCGCAGGACGGCCCGTCATCGGCCGCGGTCCGCGAGATCACTCTCGACGCCGCGGTGCACAATTTGACCTTTGACGCGGCTGACGAGAGCTCGGTGTCGCGGATGCGGTTGCTGGCGGAGGATTTGCTGGCGCGACTGGACGAGGAAACTCGCCGGATGAGCCGGGTACTGCCTGCTGCTGCGTTGCTTGCGGAGCGGGCGCGGCCTCGGGTGGTGACTCGGGCCTTGGAGGCGATCGAGTCTGGGCATCCGGCGCCGGTTGTTGCCGCGGCTCCTCCGGCGGCGTATTTGCCCGTGGCTCCGGCTGCGTTGGGGATTGCCGCGCCTACGGAGGTTCCTGGGGCGATCGCGGCTCCTAGGCCTGCCGTTGTACCTGTTGCTCCGGCTGTTCCTCCGGCTAAGGTCGCCGCCGCTCCTCCCGCGGCGGTGCCGGTCAGTCGCATTGCTCCGGCCGACGTCGCCCCGGCTAAGCCCGTCGAACCGCCGGTCGCCAAGCCCGCGACCTCGGTTGCGGAGAAGGCGCCATCCAGTCCGGAGTCCACTTCGGACAAACCGGAACCCGCTTCGAAACCGGCGCAGCTGCGCTTTCAGGAAACCCCGGGCGCGGAATCGACCGCGCTGCTGCCCAAACGCGGCGCGGACAAGGAACGCCAGTGGCTGCGCAAATCGCTGGGTGCGGAGTACGGCCTGATGTCCAACACCGTCGCGCGGATCCTGTCCGAGCACCCGGGCTTCCAAGGCGTGCTGTCGACGTCGTCGTCGGCCGAGGTGCTGACCGACGCGGTCGCCGTGCAGCTTTACCTGTCTCCCAAGGGATCGACGATCGACGCCGGACTGCGGCGCGGCGCGAACGGCCCGCACGTGCCAGTCGCCCGGTGCGTCGTGGCCGGACTGAGCAGGCTGCCTTCGCACCGCGGTCCGGCCACTTTCGCCACGAAGCTGCCGCCATCCGCGTGGCCGCTGCTGGACGGGCGGAAAGTGCTCACCGAATGGGGTTTCCTGAATGCACTGACGCAACCGTCGTCCACTGTGGATGGCGAGACGGATGTGCTGGTGTGGTCGATTACCGGACGGCGCACCAAATTGCTGGAACCGGGCGAGGGCGGCGTCGAAAACCGGGTGCTGTTCGTGCCGGGGACCAGTTTCAAGGTGCTGGAAACGCGGAAACCAGCCGCGGGCGCGCGGGGCGCGGTGCTGCTGCGGGAGCTGACCGCGAGCGAGATCGACGAGACGGGCCGGGTCGCGAACGACCGGGCGTCGCTGGACGAGCTGGCGATGAACTCGCTCCGGCAGACGCTCGAGACGTGGGCGGAAGCGGGCGAGGACCTGGTCCGGACCGTGATGGACGAGCAGGCGGCGGAGCGGTTCGGGGCGCTCCCGGGCCTGGCGTGAGTGCGGAGAGGCGGAGACGATGAACCGACAGCTGCTCGTGGTCGGCGGCGACCGGCCGGGTGCGTTCGGAACCATCGGCGCGGCGCTGGCGCAGGCGCAGCCGGGGGCGACGATCAGTGTCCACCCGGGACGGTACGAGGAAAACCTCGTGGTGGACCGGATGGTGTCGCTGGTGGCCGAACAGGGGGCGGGCACCGTGGAAATCGTGGCGGGCACCGGAAGCGTGCTCGTCGCGAACGCCGAAGCGGTGCAGTTGAGCGGATTCGTCCTGACCGGCACCGACGACCAACTGGTCACTGTGGACGTTGTCCGCGGCGAGGCGGCACTGGACGGCTGCCGGCTGTCCGGGAATTCGTGGGCGACTTTGCTGGCCCGGCTGGAAGGCTCGCTCGCGCTGCGGGGCTGCACGGTGACCAGCACCGGCGGCGCCGGGGTCGTGATCGCCTCGCCGGCGCAATCGGCCATTGAGGACACCGAGATCGTGGACGCCGCGTCGTCCGGCGTGGTCGTGGCCGAGACCGGTTCGGTGCTGCTGCGCCGATGCGCGGTGCGCGGCGCGGCGGGCAACGGGGTGTGCGTCAACGGCGAAGCGGTCGCGATTGTCGAGCAATGCGAGATCGTCGGGGCGCAGAAACCGGCGATGGTGGTGGAACAGCAGGGGCGCGCGACGATCACCGGGCTGACCGTGCGGGACAGCGCGAACGTCGACCTCTACGTGACGAGCAAGGGCCGGGTTTCCGTTGCGTCGTCGCAATTCCGGTCGGCACCGATGCAGGCCGCGCACATCGCCGCGTCCGCCGAGCCACTGCTGCGCGAGTGCGTGTTCGCCGGGGCTGGCACGAACGCGGTGCAGGCCACCGGAACCGCCGCACCGCAGTTCGTGGACTGTACCTTCGAGGGTTCCCCGGTGACGATCCTGGTCGACGATCAGGCGCGGCCGCGGTTCGAGCGCGCGACCGTTCGGGGGTCGACGCACACCGCGATGTCGGTCAGCGCGGATGCTGCCGTCACCGTCGGCGGGCTGCGGATGACGCCGGACAGCGGGGTCGGGATCGTCCTCTCCGGACAGTCCACCTTGGACCTTGCCGATGCCTCCATCGACACTGGGCGGGAAGCCGGGGTGCAGGTCACCGAGGACGCCCGCCTGACCGCGACCGACATCCGGGTCGATTCGACGGCGGACAAGGCGGTCTCGTTCGCCGGCGGCGCGCCGTCCTCGGCGAAGTCGGTCCAGGTGCGCGGCGGCGGCCTGCATGTTTCCGGCACCGCGGAAATCTCCTTGCAGGACTGCGAGATCATCGACTCCACAGTGGACGGAATCACCGTCGCCGCGGGTTCAACGCTCACCGCTTCCCGCTGCCGGGTACGCAACGCGCGAGGCAACGGCGTGTACGTCGGAGCCCAGGCGTCGTTCACCGAATGCGAAATCCTCAGCGCGGGCGAGGACGGCTTCCACGTGGAAACCGCCGAGCCGGTCAGCATCCGCGATTGCGTGGTCAACGACGTCTCCGGCGAACTCGTGAGCGGCGAGCACGCGGACGTCGACAACCTGCTCACCGATTCCGCCCGGCCGCTCGAAGTGCTCGTTGGCCCGCCCGGTGACGTCGCAGCCGAGCAGACCGTGAGCGAGGCCGCCGGAGAGGTGCTCGAAGGTCCGCTGGGCGATCTGGAGGCGCTGGTCGGGCTGGCCGGGGTGAAGAAGGAGGTCACCGGCCTGATCAACCTGATCAAGATGTCCCAGATGCGCGAGCGGATGGGCCTGCCGATGCCGCCGATGTCGCGGCACCTGGTGTTCGCGGGCCCGCCCGGCACCGGCAAGACGACCGTCGCCCGGCTGTACGGCACGGTGCTCGCCGAACTGGGCATCCTGTCGAAGGGGCACATGATCGAGGTGGCCCGCCAGGACCTGGTCGGCCAGTACATCGGGTCCACCGCGATCAAGACCACCGAGGTCGTGGAGAAGGCCGTCGGCGGGGTGCTGTTCATCGACGAGGCGTACACGCTGAGCGCGCCGACCGGCGGTTCCGGCCCGGATTTCGGGCAGGAAGCCATCGACGCGCTGATGAAGATCATGGAGGACCAGCGCGATTCGCTGGTGGTGATCGTCGCGGGCTATTCCGAGCAGATGGAGCAGTTCCTGCAGTCGAACCCCGGCCTCGCCTCGCGGTTCACCCGCACCATCGAATTCCCGAACTACAGCGTCGACGAACTGGTCACCATCACGACCGGCTTGACCCGCAAGCACTACTACGAAATGACCGACGACGCACTGGCCGCGCTGCGCGAATACTTCGAGCGGGTGCCGAAGAACTCGACGTTCGGCAATGGTCGTGTCGCGCGGAAGCTGTTCGAGGCGATGGTGAACAACCAGGCGTCGCGGCTGGCGTTGTATCCGCCGTCCAAAGACATCGAACTGAACCGCCTCACCGCCGACGACCTCCAGGCCGAGTTGACGCAACTGCCCTCCGCGGCGAAGTCCTCGGTTTCGGTGACCGCCGACCCCGCCGCCGCTGTCAAAACCAGCGCGGGCTGGAAGCGCCTCAGCGGGCTAGTCGGCCAGAAATCGGTACGAGAGAACGCCGAACGGCTTCTGCTCAAACTCGGCCGGCTCACCCACGAACGGCAACCGCTAGGCCATCAAGCAAACCTGGTGATCAGCGGCAAACGCGGCACCGGACGTTCCGAATACGCTCGGTTATACGCACAAATCCTCTCCGAGTTCGGCATGACTCCGACGGGGCAGGTGGTTCACCGCAACCTCGCCGAAGAGCTGTCGCCACAATGGCCGGGCCAAGCCGAGCACCTGGTCCGAGCCGCAGTGGACGACGCTTCCGGCGGCACCCTGGTCGTCGACTTGGACGGCGACTGGGACACCTCGCCGCACACCCCCGGCATCGAAGCCCTGGAAGCACTGTCCGAAATGGTCTCCCGACGCCCCGCCGATCCTGTTGTGGTGTTCACCGGCGAAAGCGACCGCGTCGGCGAACTGCTCGCCCAACTGCCCACCCTGCGCGACGCCTTCCCGTACGGCTGGCAACTCGGCGAGTACACAGTGGACGAACTCGCCGAAATCGCCGTACGCCTCCTGATCCGACGAGGCCACGAGGTCCCCGACGACGTCCGCGACGCACTCGCCCACGAACTCTCCGCCGCGTCCGACCACACCGCGCACGCCGCCCACGAACTGGCCCGCACGCTCTCGGCAGCCGCCGCGTCGCGCACCCTCGCCGCCGCCGACCTGCGCGGCATCCGCCCGCCCGACACCGGCGCCATGGCCCTCGGGCCCGGTCTGGCCTCGGTCGGCTGACCCACCGGGAGGAACCGATGAGTTCGCAACACGAACAGATGCTCGAAGACGCGATGGCCGCCTACCAGCACCAACGCGACCACTTCGACCAAGCCCGCCAGGACGTCGAAACCGCCACCAGCACCGTCACGTCCGCCCGCCGCGAGGTAACCGCGACCGTCGGCCGTACCGGTGAATTGACCGAACTTTCCTTCCCCACCAGCGCCTACAAACGCATGGCCCCTGCGGAGTTGGCTTCGGTGATCGTGCAAACCATCTCCGCCGCGCGGCAAAAGTCCGTCGCCGCGGCCGCGGAATTGATGGCCCCGATGCTGCCGCCGGGTATCTCCGCCCAGGACCTGATGAGCGGAAAAGTGGACGTAAACGCCCTGTTCTCGGCGCGGGTGCCGGGATTCGACGAAGGGAATCTGCCGTGACAGACCAGTTTTTCGTCGACGCCGACGGACTAGACGGCGGCCGCGACGGCTTCGACGGCAAGAGCGCCGAACTGCGCACGCTGGCCCAGCTGGTGCAAAGCCTGGCGAACCCCGGCCGGATCGAGGACGCGGCCGGAAACGACAAGAACGGCAACGAATTCTCGAAGACGCACATCCAGTCGGCGGCCGAGATCTACAACGGAATCAACGCCTGGGCGCTGGCGGTGGAAGCGACCCGCGACGCGATCGGCGACATGGCGACGTCGTTCCGCGAGGCCGACCAGGGCGCGTACGACGGGTCGAATGCCCTGTTCAAGAACTTCACCGACCTGAACCACAAGGTCCGCAAAGCCGACCCCGGCGGCACCGAGGAACCTCCGACCGAGTACCGGCGCGGCGTGCGAATCCAAGGCAAACTGCTCGGCAAGGAAGCTGGCTGGACGCAGGCGAAGAGCGTGCGAGCGCGAATCCCTGACCGGGGCGAGGAACCGCTTCCGTGGAAGCCCGGCGAGGAACCTCAGCAGTTGAGGCGGCTGGCGGTTGAGCGTCCGGTTCAGGACAAGGTGGTGAACCGTCTGCAGCCGACTGTCTTCGTCCGCTCCGAAAAGCCAGTCCACGCGGTCGAGGACAAAATGGAGACGCCCGAAGGCGAGGTCACCACCCCGACGCAACCCTTGGAGCCCGCCGAGGCCTGGCTGCCCGCAGGTCGGGAACCAACGAAGTCGATCCCGACCGAGCCGCCAGTTTCCTGACTCTTTTTCGCCCTGTGTAAGGAGGTGACCCCGCGATGAGCCTCATGGTCGACCCCAGCCTGAACTGGGTGTTCTACATCATCGCGGGCGACGCCTGGCCGCAGGGCGACGAGGACAAAGCACGCGAACTGGCCGCCGAATGGGACCAGGTCGCGCAGCAAATTTCCGCCGCGGGCACCGGTTTCAGCCAACTGGCGGAGCAGGTCGTCTCCAACGTCGGTGGAGACGTAGCGACCAATTTCGCCGACTACGCCAACAAACTCAGCACCATGGGCGCCGGTTTCTCCTACCGAGCCCAGCAACAAGCCGCGGCCCTGCGCGAATACGCGCTGAACGTGGAAAACGCCAAATACGGCATCCTCATTTCGATCGCGGTAACCGCCGCGGACCTGATCTGGGCGATGACGAACCCGTTCACCGCCCCGCTGATCCCGGGAATCTGGGCAGCGGGCCGGACCGCGGTCATGCAGATCGAACGCTCCCTGATGTCGCGGTTGATGAGCCTGCTGTCGAGGGTCGCGCGCGAGGCCGCGCAGGAAGCCGCGGAAGAAGCGGCCGAGGAGATGCTGGCCGAATTCATCCAAATCGCGCAGGGCAATCGGGATGGCTTCGACTGGAAACAAATCGGCCAAAACGCAGCACTGGGCGCCATCGGCGGTGCCTTCGCCGCTGGTGCCCACAGTGGTCTCGGCAAGTGGGGCCACAACGTCTTCGGCGCAGCCGGCGTGGAAGCGGCCACCGAGGTGGTAGTCGGCCTGGCAGGCGCCGGGCTCTTCGGCGGAGACCTGGACAGCCTCGGCTGGGGAGCCCTCAACGGCGGCCTGAGCGGCGCCGCCACCCACGGCGCGCACCACGCCGGACAAAACCTGCACGACAAACTCAACGGCGGCAAGGACGGTGGGGGCCAAGGCAAGGGCCCGAACGACCCCGGCGGGGGCGAGGGGACGGGGAATATCAAGGTAGGGCCAGTGAACGGCCCCACTCCGCCTGGCTCCGACGGCGCCGGCAGCTCCAGGGGTCCTGGGGGTCCGGGCGGCTCCGGTAACTCCAGCGGGCCTGGCAGCTCCGGCGGCCCCGGCGGCTCCGGTAACTCCAGCGGTCCCGGCGGCTCCAGCGGCCCCGGCAGCTCCAGCGGCCCCGGCAGCTCGGGCGACTCCGCTGGCCCCAGCGGCCCCGGCAGCTCCAGCGGCCCCGGCAGCTCGGGCGACTCCGCTGGCCCCAGCGGCCCCGGCAGCTCCAGCGGCCCCGGCAGCTCGGGCGACTCCGCTGGCCCCAGCGGACCTGGCAACTCCGGCGGCGTTGGCCAGAGTGGTTCGAACGGCTCCGGCGGTTCCAGCAACAACGCGCCCCACGGCGAAGGCCAGAACAACGCCCACTCGCCCGACACCAACTCCACCACCGCGACGAATCAACCTCCGGCGAGCAACTCCACCGGCAGCAACCAGGTACCGCCGAACAACTCCACAGGCAGCCACCAGACACCGCAGAGCAGCGCCACCTCAACGGGCAACCCCAACTCGCCCGGCAGCCCGAACTCCACAAACGACGGCGCCTCCAACGGAAGCCCCCGCTCCGCCAGCAACTCCCCTTCAACCAGCGGCCCCAACTCCGCTACCAGCCCGAACTCCGCGAGCGGCCAGAACTCGACCAGTGGCCCCACCCCTTCAGACGCCACCAACTCCGCTAACGGCTCGCACTCGACGAGCGACGGCAGTTCAACCGGCAACCCAAACCCCGCGGGCAGCCCACCTTCGACGAACAACTCAAACTCCCCCAGCGACTCGACCGGCAACGCGAACTCGCCAGTCCCGGGCTCGACCGCCAACTCGACTTCGACGAGCAACCCCAGCTCGGCCAACCACCCGGACTCGGCAACCAGCCCCAACTCCCCGATCAGCTCGCACTCGACCGGCAACGCCACCTCCCCAAGCCCGGGCTCGACCGGCAGCCCAGACCCGGCGAACGGTTCCCACTCCGCGAACACCCCCAGCGGCAACGACTCGACCCACGTCTCCAACCCCGCTGGCAACACCCCCGAAAACGGTTCGGCTAGCAATCCCAACCAGAGCCCCCACGCTCCCGGCAGCAACGCCAACCCCGCTGGCAACACCGATTCGTCCGGAAACTCCAACCACAGCACCGCCGTCACCAGCTCGAACCCGCCCGGAGCCAGCCCCAACACCGAGAACCAGAACGGCACCAGCCCGAGCGGCAACCAAAACTCCAACACCCCAGCCGCCACCCCGAGCCCGAGCAGCAACCAGAGTTCCGGCCCCGGCACGACGACCGGCAATCAGGGCACTAACCCGAACTCGAACCCCAACTCCGGCGCCACCACCCAGCCGGGCGCGAACATCAACCCCGGCCCCAACCCGGCCGCTCCCGTCAACCAGGACGGAAGCGGTACCGAACACCACGCGGCCCCGCCCCCGTCCACATCGGACTCGGTCCGAACCGGCACACCCACTCCGCCACCGGATACCGCCGGTGCCCGAGACGCGACCCCGCAACCGTCAACGCAGGGCTCCATCGAAGCCGGAAACCCCACCGACTCCATCGGCACGACCGGCCACACCCCTTCCCCCGTCGGCCATCACCCCTCCGCTCCACCCACGGCCAACGGCAACCCCGCACCGCAGCACGACCCCGGTCTCCCCGGCTTCGGCGGAAACCGGAGCGCGGACCCCGCCCCGCACTCTGCCGTCGACCCCAGCCAGGCGAACCACTCCTCGAACCCGACGGCTCACCCCGGTCTAGAGACCGCTCCGCCCACCCACGCCAACCCGAACCCGGCGACGAACGTCAACGTCAGTTCGAACCCGTCGTCCGACCCGAAAGTCACCGCCGCTCCTAGCCCGGCCGCCAACCACGCCTCGGGCACAAACTCGTCCCCCGACTCTGTCCGCACCCCGAACCCCACGCCAGGTTCGACCAGCGTCAGGCCCAGCCCGAACCACTCCGCCAACCCCGCTTCCACCGCGGAGCCCAAGCCGGTCTCGCCGCCGACGTCGGCCAGCGTCAAGGGCATCGGCTCGACCCCGAGCCCCGCTCCGAAGGACACCGTCGACGGCCCGAGTCCCACACCGGTCACGAACCCCTCGAACTCACCCGATCCGAGCACCATTCGGATCACCACTGCCAATCCCAGTCAGACGACTGCGAGTCCAAATCAATCCGCCAGCCCGACTCCCGACACTGCTCCGAGCCCGGACCGGTCTGCCAAACCGACTCCCCCGGCCAACCCAAGTCCTGCCCCGTCACCGGCGCCGAACCCCGGTCGAAGCACGGGCCCCTCCGCTGACATCAGCACGAAGCCCGCCCCTGCCGCGGAGCCGACCTCAGACGACACCACTGCCAAACCATCCGGAAACGGGTCAACTCCATCCCCCGCTCCGGCGAAGCCGATCAGCACCAAGCCCACCCCTGTCCCGCACTCCCGCGACACCCCGGTCACCGCGCCCGCAAAGCCGAATCCCTCAGGCCGTAACCTCCACACGCCCGTCGCGGCGGCCAAGAAACCAACCTCCGCGACGAACCCGCCGCACCGCGACCGCCACGCGCCAGTTGCCGCACCCAAAGAACCAACGCCAAACCCCTCAAACCACAACCCCCACACGCCGGCCGCCGCACCCAAAAAACCAACGCCAAACCCCTCAGACCGCAACCCCCACACGTCAGTCGCGGCAACCAAAAACCCAACACCAAGCCCCTCAGACCGCAACCTCCATACCCCAGTCGCCGCACCCAAAAAGCCGACCACCACGCCAAGCTCCGAGCGCCGCAACCTCCACACCCCCGTCGCGGCACCGAAAAAACCGACCCCCGCCACCGGCCCTGGGCCGAACGTCGGCAAGCAGCCCCCGGTCACCGGTGGCAAAGGCGACTTCGCTCAGCACCACAAGAACTTCAAGTTCACCGTCGTGCACGAAACCGGCATCATCGGCGACCTCGGCGCCCGCAACGAGGGCAACCGGAACAGCATCGGCGTCGTGGCCACCGTCGCCGCGACTCCGGACGACAATCTCCATGCCCTCGCGGAGAAGTATTCCACCGGGTTCACCGGAAACTCCGCAGATGGACGTTTCGGCCTCGTCATCGGCATCAACGGAACACCAGGCTCAGAACAAGCCATCAATCACAAGATCCAGCACTTCCAGAATACCTGGGACAACCGCTTTCCGGTAGCGATAATCGGGTTCACCTGGAAACACCCGAGCAACCCGGTCATCGACCAGAAGACCATCCCCTACGGCGGCATCCGCGAAACGATCGCCCGCAACCCGGTCACCGAGAAGCTCGCCGAGCAGATCCGCGAAGCCGGTGGCAACAACGAGGTCTACCTGCACACCGGCGACGCCGACGTCCATTCCCTCAACACTCGCACGGGGCCGCTGTTCGACGCGGTCAACACTGCGGTCCAGCAGAATCCCGAGGGGCCACCGGAGGTGATCAGCGGCGGTTATCACGTCCGGCCCGAGGACGGGGACCTCGCGCAGCGCGCGGCGCAGTTGGATCTTGATGTTCGGCAGGCGCTGGCCGGAGTCGACTCGCGGACGGTCTATTTTCCGGAGCCGAATACCTTCGTGCGAATGCCGGGAAACAAGCTCGAGAACGACGTCACCTTCGGCATCAAGAACCCCAACACCGGCAGCTTCGATTACGGAGCCAAAGAAGGACGAGGTATCGTCGATTCGGTTCTGTCGCAACGCAATCCGGGCTGGCAATACAGCGACCATCCGGCGGCGATCGCGAAATTCTCCTCCGATCTCGCCATTCAGACCGACGGCCAGCGCATCGCGGGCAAGGTCGGCACCGATCCGAACGGGATCACCGCGCTGGCCCAGAGTCATGCCAACGAGACCAGGTGGTCCGACCAGATCGGCCATTATCTCGGCAATCACACGACTCTCGACCCCAATCTGGCCAAGATCGCCGCGAAGGCCGCGTTCCACGGGATCACGCCGAATGGTGCCACGCCCACCAGGCCGGAGGTGTTTTCGGAGGTTGTCGCGAATCTGCCCAAGAACGAGCGCACCTCGCTGGTGAAGGGCATGAAAGAGAACGTCGAGGACGGCAAGAAGCTTGCCGATCTCACGCTTGCGACGCGTCAAGCCCTAGTCGACAATCTCAGCGGAAACCGTTCGGCGAATACGCAGACTCCGGCTGCGGCACCGAAAAACAGCGGGCAGGCAAAGGAAGCGCCGAAGCCGAACCCCAAGACCCTGCCGGGGCCGAAGGACTGGAAAGGGCGGCGCGACACCGCGCCGGTCGCGAGGTTCTCTTCGGAGCGGTTCGATCCGATCAAGAAGATCGCCGAGCAGTTCACCGGAAACCGCGCGGGGCTCCGGGGCGGGCAGCTCGCTGGCGCGATGGCGCACATCCGGTTCGACGTGCGGCGATTCGAGATCGCGCCGGGGCAGTGGGTGCGCGAGCACACCATTCCGATCGACCTGACCTCGCATTCGGGATCAGTGTCGCCTGAGCAGCGAGAACAATTCATTCAGGAACTGCGGGACCACCTCGAAGAATGGGTCAACCAGTCCTCCCGGCTGCCCGGCGGCGACCAGCTGCACGTCCGCCTCGACGTCCGGGTCGCCGACGACCTCCATCCGGACGACACCAGCTGGCAGGCCGACCCCCGCCGCCGGATCCCGGTGAACCTGCACGATTCCACTGTGGACCCGAACACCCCGGAGACGAACCAGCTCAACTGGGACGTGCACGATTCAGCGTTCGGCGTCACGCATGAGCTGATGCATTTCCTCGGCCTCAGCGACGGCTACAAGAACGACGAAATGCTCTTCAACCGCGGCGACCAGCCTGGCGTGATGGGGCCGGACGCATGGCACGATTCACGGCTCAACCAGGGCAATCTCGACCAGCTCGAAGCCGTCTCGAACACCGCGAACATCCGCGACCATCACCTCGGCGACGCCCCCGCGCCGAACCCGCAGCCGCACCCGGAGGACCACCGCGCACAGCCCGAGCCGGACGGCAAGCCGAGCCTTCACACACCGATCAAAGCCCCCAACTCGAGCCAGACAACGCAGCAGGACGACGCCGTGCTGGTCGCGGACGAGCAAACCGAGGAACCACCGGACACTCGTCCCCTCGCGGATCGGTTGCCCGAGTTCGTCCGCGCCGGCAAGGCGCTCGGTTCGGTGGTCCCGGTCGACGTCCGCGGCGCGAAGGACGTCGGCACGAGCATCGAAAATCTGATCCACCGCCTGAACCCGAACCAGCAGAACCCGTCGCGGGCGCACGGAATCGACGCGATCACCGATTCTCTCTCGGGCCCCGAGTTCGAGTCCTTTATGGGCGATGGCCGCAAGTCGATGGTCCGCGTCGGCGAGAAGTGGTACGAGGTGCACGTCACCGCCGAACCAGACTTCAGCGCGGTCGACGCCGACCAGATCACGAAACTGCCGCAGCCGACCATCGGCGACGTCAAGAACGAGGTCAAGACCACCCACGCGAGCCCGAACACCGACACCACCGCGAAAGTTGTCGGCAGCTCGTACTTCGCGATGTTCCCGGCCGGCCCGTACGCGTCCGTCGGCGGTACCGCGCAGCTCGCCAGCCCGTCCGCGGAGCACACCGGCACCACGACCGGCACCGAGCAGCGCGTGATCCGCACCGCGGGCGACATGCAACGCGCCGATGCCCCGGTAACCTACCGGATCACAGTAAGCAACGAAACCGGCGGACTGGTCGGTTCCACTGTGGACGGACACGTTGGACTGGTTCTCTCCACTGATCTGGCCAACCTGAAACAGGAGCCGACTCTCGGGCCGGCGGAGCCGAAACCGGACTGGGCCAAGAAGATCGAATTCCTCTCGCCGGAGGCGGTCGATTTCGACGAGAACGCCCTCTTCGATCAGGTAAGCAAGAACCTGCACCCCTCGGTGACGAAATTCGGTGCCCCGGGCCGCACCTCGCTGCGCGAGTTCCTCAGCCGCGGCGGGGTGCGCAGCATGCTCGGCACCGCGATGCAGGGCAATCCGGTGGTGTCGAACGACCTGCTCAGCCCGCACGGCGCCCACCGCGAAGCCGTGCAGCTGGCGGCGCGGCCCACGAACGTCGAATACCTCGGCACGATTCCCGGCGACAGCGAACTGCGGTTCAACGATTCCTCGGTGAACGGCGGAAGCACGACCGTCTCCTCCAAATACGGCGGAGAGGTCAACGCGATCTTCGGCGGCGGGTCCTATGTGCCCGGTACGGTCGGCGGCGTTGGCGGGGTCAGCGGCAGCTATTCCCGGAAGGTCAACCAACAGTCCACCAGCGGAACCAGTTTCACCAACAAGTCCACAGTGAACGCGAAGGGCGACATCGGCCTGTACAAGGTCACTGTCGACCTCGACGTCACCACCTCGAACGGCGAGAAGACCACCGTACAGGCCACGTCGTACACGCGGATGGGCTTGCCCGAGGCAAAAGCCCAGGGACTACCGGTTCCGAAGAACACCCCGGCGAAATTCAAGGACGTCGGCCCCCGCTACGAACCGCCGTATCTCGCGGCCGCCATGGCGGCCGGCACCGCCCGGCCCGGATCGTTCGAGCCCGCGACCCGCGTCCAGCCGCAGATCGAAAACGCGCTGCGGAATCTGCCCGGCGCGGACAAGTTCCTGCCGCGCTGGGACCAGCTCCAGAGCGACAAACAAGGCTCCAGCCGGGACATCGCCGACCGATTCGCGAACCTCCGCAAGATCACGTCGACGTTCTCGGTCGCCTCCCTCCGGGGCAAAATGGACAGTCTGTTCACGCAAGGCGTTTCAGCGCAACTGAAGCGGCGCGGGCTGTTCACCGACGAGTACATCAACGTCACAGTCAAGGCCAAGCCCGGGCCGGGCCGTCATCTCGGTCAAGCGGACGGCCGTTCGGTCAAGAACAGCAACGAAACGAGCCCGTCGCTGACCAGCGCGACCACCACTGAACGCGGCTGGTCGGTCGGCGTCGAAGGCCGGGTGATCATTCCCGGTGCGACGGCGGGCGCGAACCTCGGCATCAGCCCGACCGTCACTCCGTTGCAATACTCGGACAGCCGGACGTGGAAGAACTCCGGCGGCCCGACGGTGACCACGACGACCGGCAAGGGCGGCAGCCCGAATTCGCAGGTCTTCGAACACGACGTCGAGTTCGAGGTCGAGATCACCAGCTACACCCGCAACCGGCCGTGGGTGCGGCGGCTGACGCCCGGGTCTCCGTTCCGGGTCACGCCCAAGGTGTCCACTGTGGCCAAGACCGGCGATCCGGATCTGCCGCCGATCTCCGGCAAAGTCGATTTGTGGATCAACGACGGCACCGCGCTGACCAAGGATCCGTCCGCGTTCAAGCCGGGCAAACCGGGGGTCGTCTCGATGACCCCGAACGCAACCCCGAGCATCGACGACCTGCTGACCCAGCAACAGAACCAGACGACGCCGAAGTTCCTGCACGTGGAGGCGTTCGCCAACACCGAGGCGCTGCGGGACGAGGCGCTGCGCCAGCTCCAGCGCGCCGCCGGCGGCGACGCGGTGCTCGGTCTGCCCGGCAGCGAAGCACGTGCCCGCGTGGACCGGATGTTCTCGCCGGAGAACTTCCGCGGTCTCACACCGAAACTGCTGAAGCAGGGCGGGACCGCGAACGGATTCCGCTACGAACGCCGCGTAGCCGACCGGGTCGGCGGCCTGGGCATGGGCATCTCGCTGAGCAATCCGAAACTCGTCGCAGTGGCGGAAACCGGCGGCGGCGACCGGACGTACTCCGGCGGATCGAAGGCCAGTTACGAAGGGACACACAAACAATCCGTCGAGGCCAACGTCCAGCTTGGACTGACCGTGCGGCCGACCGGCACCGACACGCACGGCCAAGGGCAGCTCTTCGGTACCGCGAAGTGGAGCCCGTGGCAGCGCAGCTCCGGTTCGTCCCATGAGATCACCGCGAGCATCGACCACACCAACCGATCCTCTTCGGACAGTCGCACAGTGCTCGTCCAGTACGACAGCAAGGTCCGGCTGATCGCGGAAAGCCGCCAGGAAAGCTTGATCAACGGGCCGATTTCGCGAGCGGGCGCGGACGTCCATCTGCCGGGTTCGGTCTTCGTGGCGATGACCGAGGACGAGGCTCGCGCCGAAGGATTGCTGCCGCCGGTCGACCCGCGCACCCCGGCACCGGGCAAGCTCTCGGCTCCGCCGCTGGTCGGCGGCAAATCCAGCTCGCTCGGCTCGGCGGTGCTGGAAGACGCGCCCAACCTGTCGAAGCTGGTGCAGGACGCCCGGCAACAGCTCGGCAAGCTCGGCGACAAGCTGCTGCCGAAATCGGTGCTGGACGATTCGATGAACAACCTCCAGCGGACGCTCGACACCGCGTCTCCGGAAGCCGTAACGTCCCTTGTGGACGGTGCGCTGGACGGCGGCGTGTCCCTAGTGGCGCAAGACCCCGGCGTGCTCTGGACGGACAACTACCAGATGCTGCTCAAAGCGAAGATCCTCGACACGCAATTCCTCGACGTGAAGCACGACGGCAGCGAGGTCGACCACGTCGTCAATTCGACCGTGACGGACAAAGAGAATTCCGGCCACGGTTCGTCCTACGGCGGGCAGATCCGCGGTGCCGGCCGCGGCTTGTTCCAGGACAGCCAGCCCAAGGTCAGCGGCTACGACGGCGCGTACCTGGGAGCTTCCGGGACTCGCGCGAAGAGCGACCAGACCGTCGAGAACAAGGCCACGACCACGGCATTGACCTCGTCCTCGAGCGGACCGTCGGCGCGGTATCAACACCAGTTCCAGTTCGAATTGGTCGTCGCCAGGGACGGGCACACCTACCCGGTCGCTTCGCAAGAGGCGACCGTGACGTCCAGGTCGTCCGCAGACGACCAGAAGATCTCCGGCGACGAGCAGTACCACACCAAGCTGTACGGATCTCGAACTACCGAACTCAACGCCACCGAGTCCACTCCAGACCGTCTCGCAGCATGGCAGCAGGAAGGGTTCGGCCCTCTGCCGAAGTCTTCGACCGTCGAAGGCCTCCGTGGTGCTGCAGATGTCCGCGCTGGTGCCCTCCGCGCTTTGCGACTGGCCGGTGCGGGCAACGGTCTCACCGGACCTGGAACGGGCGCGCACAACACGCTCTCGTCTTCGATCACCAATGAGACGCTGCAAGCGCATCTCCCGAATATGGTCGGCAAGCTGTTCGCGACTCCGGATTTACATTCCTCCGCCGTGACCGGCAGCAGCCACGCCTCAGTGAAGGTGTACACCCGCGTGGCGAAACCGGATCTGGTCGGGCTCAGCGATTCAGTCAAATTGGAGCGTTCGGACCAATCCGGGTCCACGTTCACCGGAGAGGCCAAGGAAACGGTCACCGGCGAACAACAGGGCAATATCGGCACCGGCGGAATCACCGACCCGGGCCGGAACACGCATGCCTGGGGCGGGCTCGACGTCCGAGGTCCGGTCGGCCAGAGCGATCCGACGTCGAGCACCGCTGCCGCGCAGCGATCTGTCGTCGGCAAGGACAAGGGCCGGACCGGCCTGGTCGGACTGGACGTCGAGTACCGGATCGTCGCGACGGTCGACGGCAAGACCGCGGCGGTCGAGGTGCGAGTGCCGCAGTCTTCGCGGACGCGGATGAGCGAAACCGACCTCGAACAGTCACTCGGCCAGCCGTTGCCGGAAACGCTTGCTTCAGCGCAAGACACAGTGAAAAAAGCCGCAGAGGATTGGCGCACCGCGGAAGAGGAACTCGAAAAGGCGCAGCGAGACTTCGATGATGCGTGGCTGTCCGAGAACGACAATGTGCGCGCTACGACCGACGGTGCCCGCGGGCTGAACCTTCCAGCCGACGGCAATCCAGTACAGCAAATGCGGCAAGCGGTGCGGACCGCACAGAACGAGGCCCGTGACGTGGGCCAAGCACTGCGGGCCGGCAATGACGAAATCGCCCGGCTCAATGAACTCGACGAGCAGCTTCTTTCGCTGGCGCTCGGCGAGGAACCAGGTTCTGTCGCGCAAAGCGATCTGGTCGCGCGTGCCTGGGACACGCAGCGGCAGGCCCAGCAGATCCGGAACGAACAGGCCGAGCTGGTCCAGCAGCGGCAGGCGGCCCAGGATCGCGCCGCGGAAATCCTGGCCGTGCTGGACGAGTACCGCAACAATCACACCGACCACACCGCGCAGCAGGACGACGCGAACAACCGGATCCAGCAAGCCCGGGAGAAAGCCGACGAAGCGCTGCGGAAGTGGTGGCAGGCCAAGTCCGAAGTGGACAACCAGATCACCGCGCACGCTTGGCCGCGGCCGCCGGAGAACACCCCGGAACAGCACCGTGCGGGCACTGTCGAGGCGAACGACACAGTGTCCGGCCGGGACGCTGACACCGATCGACCGTACAGCTTCGACCCGGCCGAGATCCAGATCCGGACGATCAGCGACAGCACCGGCCGGGTTCGCGCGGTCTCGTTCCTCCCGGCGGACGAGCACACCGAAAGCGTCGAGCGAGAGTGGGTGGCCAACAACTCCAGGACAGTCAGCACGCTTCCGGAGGGTGCGACGCCGGACAAGTTCGACCCGCTTTTGAAGCAGGCCAACGCCGCCGGGACTACGCCGGACCTGTCCGGACGCCGGTTCGGCGAGTGGGCCGACCACACCGCGGCGCCGTGGGATGACGACTCTCTGTTCGTCTTCGCCCACGGCCGCGAGCAATCGGTCAAGGTGACCTTGCTGGGCGGCCGGACGGTGCGAGTCGACGGCGATACGTTCGCCCGGATCGTGGCGCAAGCCGCTCCGCTGGCCCAATCCCACTCGGTCACGCTCATCGCGTGCAGCACCGGCCAGACCGACGGCCCGGGCGGCCTCGCGCACGATTTCCAGCGCGCGCTCCGCGAACTCGGTGGACCGTCCACAGTGCACGCTCCGACCAAACCCGCGTTGTTCGGCCGGGATTCGGCCACGCTCGGCAAGGCGATCGGTGCGACGCAAGGTTTCACCGCAGTCACCGATGGCGGCCAGTTCCGCACCTTCGGCGATTCTCCGGCACAGTCCACAACAGACTCGGCACCGCGCGCCGAGGAGCACCATTACTCCGCACCTGAAGATCTAGTGACCCACCTGCGTCAGACCGCAGTCGACAACCCGCCGCCAGCGCCGCTGCTGGGACCGGATCTGTTCGGCCTGTACCGCGCCCCCGAACCGCCGGATTTCCTGCGTGGACACGACTTCCGCAATCTCACCGCCGGACAGGGCATCAGCTTCCTGGACCTGCTGGACCTCGCCAAGGGCTACCAGCTGAGCAGCGAGCACCTTGACCCCGCGCACCTGGAAGACAATCGCGAGTGGACCTTGGAGAAGGAACGCCCGGACGACCGGCTGGCCGCGTGGGCACCCGGCGACGTCGCACCTCTCGCCAAGACCACCTCGACCCCGCTGCTGATGCACGCCGTCTGGCTGGGCGGTCCGCTCAAGGACACCGGCACCATGCACACCTTCCGCCGGAATTTCGGCGACGCGGCGGACCGCCTCGGCGACGGAATCGTCCCGATCCTGTGGACGGACGTGCCGCGCTGGCGGACTGAATTAGCGCTGACCACCGTGGCCCCGGAGGAAGGCCCGGATCCGCTGCACGACGTCCGGGATCTGCTGCGCTGGGCTGCGGAACACCGAGTCCAACTGCTCAATGTGGACGAAGTGTTCACCAGCGAACATCCGATGCGGACACAAGAGTTCTACCTGTCCGAACTGGCCAAACAGACCGGCCCGGGGTTCGCGGCCGCGAGCGACATCCTGCGGCTCGAACTGATGCACCGGTTCGGCGGCCTCTACACCGACGGGGACAACGTCGTGCACGCACTGGACGACGTCGTCCGCGCCGCCGAGTCCGACGCCGGCTACGCGGTGCACCGGGTCGGCGGGAACATCGCGAACTCGGCGTTCACCATGTCGAAAGGACATCCGTTCGCCGCGTCCTATTTGGACCAGCTGCGCGAGAACTACGGGAAGACTCAAGCGAATCTGATGCCGCGCGAGGTCGACTCGCTCGGGCAAGGCTTCTTCGCGACGCCGATGGGCCGGGTGCACCGGCAGTCGGTGATGTACCGCTCAGGCCCGGTCGCGATGACCGAAACGGCCCGGCGGATCGGCCTGAACTCCGCGCTCGAACTGCCGGGCATGACGGAGATCCGGATGAACAGCGACCACAGCTGGCTCCTTCCGCCGCAAGGCGATCCGGCTCCGCTGTCGGACCGGCTCGAGACGCTGGAACTCACTCAGCGCGTGATCCAGACCCTGGTGCGCGGCCTGCACAACCGGGACGGCGACCTGCATCTGACCGCGGTCGAACCCGCAGTGCGGCGGCACGCCGATCCGGATCTGGTGTGGCAGGCGGCGTTGTCCTACATCGCGGCCGATCCGAAACTGTCGTCTCTCGTCCGCACAGTCACCGACCGCAGCAGCTACACCGGCGAGGTGCACGATGTCCCGCTGCCGCCGGCCGCCCGCGCGCTCCTGACCATCGACGACAGCCGCGTGCACTACCACCTCGGCGAGGTCCAGCGCGCCGCCACGATGCATGCCGCCGACGCCGTCCTGGTCGCGGATACCCCGCTGGAAAACCTGATCTCCCGTCTTCGTTCGACGGACGGCCCGGTCCCGCCGATCGAGGTCACCGGAACCGGGCCGGACGGCCGCGCGCACGCCACCGCCGCGGCTCGCGAACTCGCCGGGAACCTCGCCGATGCACTGGGCCCCGAGGTGCTGGACCGTGTCCCGGTGAAGATCCGAGTGTCCGAAGGGGACGGTCGCGTCAAGATCTCCCTCCCCACTGTCGAGATGTCGACTGGCACGCCACGGGTCTTCCGCGGCCTGGACGACGGCGCGGCAACCGCGACACCTCGGCCCTGGACGCACCGCGGCCGTACCATCGGAGTGCATTACGCACAGTCCGATGTGTCCGTCCCCAATGGACCGTCCATCTTGACCACCGACGCGACAGCCGTCCGAAACTTCACCGAGCAGTTGCGCACCGACGGCACCGACCGTCCAGCGGACGCGGTCACCGTCCGGCCGTCGGCTGCGGCACACCCGACCGCGGACTACTTGCTCAACGGAACCGCCGAAACGGACCTGCTGCTCCAAGAGCTGGTGCGAACCGCGACGCACCGCTGGTGGTTCCGCCCGACCCCGCCAACTGGGCCGATCGCGCTGAGCGACCGGGACGGCACCGCCAAACTGCTCGGCTGGGTCCTCGCGGAACTCGGCCGCGGCGAATCGGCGGCTTCGCTCACCGAGGACGTCGCCCGGCACGAACGGCCGGACCTGATCTGGACCGCCGCCCGCGAACTCGCCGCGCTCCAGGACGACCTCACCGAGCAGCACGCCGTCCTCCACCTGCACGGCGTGACCGACACGTTGCTGGGCAAGCCGGACGCCACCGAAGTCCTCTCCGACCTGGCCAAAGCGACCCGAGACGGCGCTGACGTCACCCGAATCGCCGAAGCTGTCGAGGTCCTGGAACGACACGGCACCCTGGACGCCGTCCTGAGCGCCCCCGGCGGCCGGGCCTTGCTGCTCGAAGAAATCGCCAGGATCAACGACCGTCCGAACCCCGACGGTTACGCCCGGGACCTGGCCACCGTCGTCCAGAAACTGACGGCGGAAGACCTGCCCGCGGACGCCTTCCGCACCGCACTGCGGAAGGCCCTCGACGGCCCGAGGACGCGGCCGACCCTGCACCGGCTGAGCGTCGTCGGCCTGGGCTGGCTGGACCGCTGGCACACGGCCGCCGCCATCCGCCGGTACCAGGCGGAGGAGCGCGCGGCGTCCGCTCGCCAGGCCGCTGAACTGGCCGAACTGGCGAACGGAGGTCCCGGCCATGAATGAGCCCAGGCCGGTAGATTCACCGGACAAGAAGGACAAGGAGGAGGTGCCGGCGATGCCCGAGGACCAGTGGGTGCTGCTGGTCGACCCGGCGTGGCAACCAGCGTCGACGGCCGACGGGGCCGAGGTCCCGAGCCCGCCGCCGCAGGCCGTGGTGGGCGGCTGGCTGGCGCGCGAGGACGGCTCGGTCAGCCGTTTCGAGCCCAACCCGTCCTACGAACCGGCGGCGGAGGACTCCCCGACCGACCCGCTGGACGCCGTGCTCCGCCTGACCGCCCGCGGCGAAGCCGACTTCGACCAACTGGCCGCAGTCTTCCGCGAATCGGCCTTCGCGGTGGCCGTGGACACCGGCGAATCCCCGCTCGTCGCGCCTTCGCCGGACAACATCCCGTGCCTGCTCGTGACGACCGCCCCGGCGCACCGCCGCCGAGTCCGCGCCGCCGGGTGGCGTCCGGCCGGACCCGCGGATCTGGTCCGGTTGCTGGACAGTTACGAGGACGTCGATCTGCTGCTCAACCCGGGCGCGCCGGGGTGCCTCCGGCTGCTGGCCGACAGCGTCCGGGAGATCACCGGCTGACCGGCACTGGCCAGCGGAGCCTCACAGCGGAACCGACCGGACCGGCGAGACGCCGGGCTGGCTGTCCACCGAAAGCCAATCATTCCGCGTCGCATGCAACGCCAGCTGAAACCGGTTCGCCGCCCCCGTCCTGGCCATCAGGTTCTCCAGGTACCGGAACATCGTCCGCCTGCTCACGCCGAGCACTCGGGCCACCTGGTCGTCCGTGAGCCCGGCGGCGAGCAGTGCGAGGAGCCGTCGTTCGCTGGGTCGGATCGCGGGGCCGGAGGTGTCGTCGGCGAGGCCCAGCGGCAGTGCGACCTGCCAGCACATGTCGAACAAGCCGGCCAGCGCGTCGAACAGGCCGCACGAGCGGATCAGCAACACCGTGCGGTCCGCGCCGGACAGGGCGGCGCAGTCGTCGACGATCAGGAGCTTCACCGGGACCTCGGGCAGGACCCGCGCCTCCTCGCCGCTTTTGCCGCAGGGCCGGATGTTCTCCGCGACGTACTCCGGCCGCTCCAGCGCGAGCCTGCCGTAGACGGCGCGGTAGCGGATGCCGCGGGCCAGGTTCTCCAACTCGATCTCGTTGGCGTCCGCGTCGGCGTAGTACGGCGGGGAGTCCAGTCCGCGGACCTCCGTGCGCGCCGATCGCTCCAGCTGCTGCACCCGTTCGGCCGCCGTGGTTCCGCTGACTACCTCGATCATCGGGTTGGCGTCGTCGCGGACCGAGTGTCTTCGGTATTGCTCGTACAGCCGGGTCATCGCCGCTCTCGCGCCGGCCAGTTCGGCTTCGCGTTGCCTGGTCAGCACCTCCAGCACCGGTTCCGGGCGCAGGGCGGACATCGGCGAACCGGGGCCGTCGACCGGGCCGGCCAGTCCGATTCCGGCCAGTACCGCCAGGACGCGGCGCACCTCGCCGGGGTCGCGGCCGGTGTCGCGCGCTAGCCGATCAGGCGGAACCGGTCCCGACGAAAGTAGGTCCAGATAGATTTCTGCTTCGTCCGCTTTCAGCCCGAGAGTCAGGAGATGGCCGATTGCTTCGGGAACCATTCGGAGGCACCTCCATCGGGCTGGCCGACACCATTGCGCCACTGGCACCAGCGCGTCACCGCCAGGGCTGAACGAACTGTAGACAACGGGGCACCGAATGGCCCGACGCCGTTCGCAGGAAATTCCCTGGGAGGGATCGTGTCCCGTTCAGCCCGAAGAATCCTTGCCATGGCCGGTTTCGCGGCCTTGGCCTTGACCGCCCCGGCCCTGCCGGCCGTGGCCTCGCCCGCCGCGGCGCATCCGACCGCCCGGGTCTGCGCCGAGAAGGCGAAGCCCGGCATGGTCACCTGTTTCGCCGAACGCCAGACCGACACCATGCGCGCGTTCCTCACGCCGGGCGCGCTGCCCGGCGGGTTCGGTCCTTCGGACCTGCGTTCCGCCTACAACCTCACCGCCGCGGGCAGCGCGTCGGCCACCGTGGCGATCGTCGACTCCAACGACGACCCGAATGCTGAATCGGACCTCGCGAGCTATCGCTCCACCTACGGGCTCCCGGCGTGCACCACCGCGAACGGCTGCTTCAAAAAGGTGAACGAAAACGGGCAAACCAGTCCTCTTCCGGCCGCGGATTCCGGCTGGGCGGGCGAAATCTCGCTCGACGTCGACATGGTTTCGGCGATCTGCCCGAATTGCCACATTCTGCTCGTCGAAGCGAATCAGCCGAGCATGGCCGATCTCGGCACCGCGGTGAACACCGCCGTGTCGATGGGCGCGAAGTACGTGTCCAACAGCTACGGCGGCGGCGAAGACGGCACCGAACCCTCCTCCGACTCCAGCTACTTCCACCACCCCGGCGTCGCGATCACCGCGAGCACCGGCGACAGCGGCTACGGCATCAGCTACCCGGCCTCGTCGCAGTACGTGACCGCGGTCGGCGGCACCTCGCTGAGCCGCAACAGCAGCGCACGCGGCTGGGGCGAAACCGCTTGGAGCGGCGCGGGAAGCGGTTGCTCGGGCTACGTGGCCAAGCCGTCGTTCCAGAACGTCACGACCAGCTGCGGCAAGCGCGCCGCCGCTGACGTCTCGGCCGTGGCCGACCCGCAGACCGGCGTCGCGGTGTACCAGACCTACGGCGGCAGCGGCTGGGCCGTCTACGGCGGCACCAGCGCGTCCGCCCCGATCATCGCGTCCGTCTACGCCCTCGCCGGCACGCCCGGCGCGTCCGACACCCCCGCCGCCTACCCGTACTCGCACACCGGCAACCTCAACGACGTGACCTCCGGCAGCAACGGCAGCTGCTCCGCCTCGGTGCAGTGCAACGCCGGCCCCGGCTGGGACGGCCCGACCGGTCTCGGCACCCCCAACGGCACCGCGGCGTTCAGCGCGGGCGCCCCGAGCGGCGGCGTCACCGCGGCCAACCCGGGCAGCCAGAACGGCGTCGTCGGCACCGCGGCGAGCCTGCAGCTGTCCGCGTCCGGCGGCAGCGGCGGTTACACCTGGACCGCCAGCGGCCTGCCCACCGGGCTGTCGATCAGCTCGGGCGGCCTGATCTCCGGCACGCCGACCACCGCGGGCACGTACTCGGTGACCGCGACCGCCAAGGACTCCTCCGGCGCGACCGGCTCCACCACGTTCAGCTGGACGATCGCCCCGACCGGCGGCGGCACCTGCTCCGGGCAGAAGCTGGGCAACCCCGGCTTCGAGAGCGGCACCAGCCCGTGGACCGCGTCCAGCGGCGTGATCAGCACGTCGTCGAACGGCGAACCCCCGCACAGCGGCACGTACCTCGCCTACCTCGACGGCTACGGCAGCGCGCACACCGACACGGTCTCGCAGTCGGTGAGCATCCCCTCCGGCTGCCACGCCACGCTCAGCTACTACCTGCACGTCGACACCGCCGAGACGACCACCTCGACGGCCTACGACAAGCTGACCGTCAAGGCCGGTTCGACCACGCTGGCCTCGTACTCGAACCTGAACCAGGCGACCGGATACCAGCTGCACACCGTTGACATGTCGGCCTACGCCGGCCAGACGGTGACGCTGACCTTCACCGGCACCGAGGACTCGAGCCTGCAGACGTCGTTCTGCCTCGACGACACGTCGCTGACCGTCAGCTGAAGCTGAACCACGAGGAGAGGCCGTCCCGTACGCGGGGCGG
Source organism: Amycolatopsis albidoflavus (assembly GCF_039525725.1). Lineage (NCBI taxonomy): Bacteria > Bacillati > Actinomycetota > Actinomycetes > Pseudonocardiales > Pseudonocardiaceae > Amycolatopsis > Amycolatopsis albidoflavus. The sequence continues at coordinate 552,049 of NZ_BAAAHV010000022.1, read as the reverse complement.
CCTTTTCCGGCTGCGCGAGGCTAAGGTTGGGCAGGCCCCTCGACGATCGGACTGGACCGGCATGACGGATTCGTTTTCGATCATGGAGGAGGCTGTCGCGTGGACCTCCGCTCGCCGCGAGGTGCTCGAAAATCGCGGGATGACCGTCGCTGTGGATGTGCGCCCTCCTAGGCGGGCCGTGTCGATCTCCATCGATCACCGGCATCTCCTCAGTCAATTGATCGTCTGGGAGAGCGGCGAAGCGCAGCTGATGCGGGCGAACATCCTTGACGACACGAACAGCGACGAGCACAGGGAAATCAGCTCGCGGGCCGACCTGACGCGGCTAGTGGACGAATTCGCAGCCTGGACCTCCCCAGTCAGCTGATCCGCGCGGCCTAGAACATCACCCGCCAGTACGCGGCGGCTCCGCGGCAAGCAGATCGAGCCCGAGCGGAGTGCACTCGTGGCACACCGCCTTGCCCTCCCGGCGCGACACAATCAGGCCCGCCTCCCGCAAAGTCTTGGCGTGCAAAGACGCCGCCGCGACCGACACGGACAGCTCGCGCGCCAGACCGGTCGTCGTGCGCCCGGTGATCAAGGACCGCAGCGCCCCCGCGCGGGTGGTGCCGAGCAGGGCGCACAGCGGGTCTGGTGCCCTGGCCGGAGCGAGCAGGGGCAGCGGGGTGAGAGCGGGATAGATCAGCGTGGTTGGCCGGTCGGCGTAGTAGGCCACCAGCGGGTATCCCGACCACAGCAGGGTGGGCCGCAGAACTAGGCCGTGGCCATGCAGGGTCAGGTCGAGGTGGCGGGGGAAATCCGCTTCCAGGGTCAGGCCGTTCCAGCGGAGCGTCGGGCGGAGGCTGGCGAACAGCGCACTGATGCCTTGGCGCGCAAGGATTTTCGCTCGCCACGCTGTTTCGGCGTCGAAGCCTGCCCGCAGGCTGTGCCAGCGTTCGGCGAGGACGCTCCGGTAGCCGGTGCGGAGGGCCTGGTCCAGCATTTTCCACGCCTCGCGGTCCTGCTCGGCGAGGCGCTTCGTCCAGGAGGTCAGCGGCCGGTCGATCGCGCATACCCGCTTCAGTTCGGCTCGCACCTCGGCGCGCGGGGTGGACAGCACTCGGTCCAGCCCCTCTTCCACGGTGCGGCTGGGCGGGTCGAGGAACATCGGGCCCGCGCCGGAGGGCGAGACGAGTTGCAGCAGCCGCCTGCCCTCGGCCGGCAGCTGGCGCGCGATCTGCTCGCGCCACGGGACGAACGCGGGATCCGGGTCGCGGCGCTGCAGCATCTGCATCGCGAGGGTCAGCTCGCCGAGCGGCGCCGGATGTTCGGCGATCGACACGTGCAGAAGATCCTCGGTCGTGCAGCGCAGCCGAAGCACGGAAACCCCCTTGTTTTGAGTTCTAGCTTAAACCATCGCGTCCGCGCGTCCGGGTGCGCAAATATTGGTTTTCCGGCAGGGGGCCGGGAAATCACCGGGCGGCAGCATCGCATTCGGCCTATCGGAATACGCCGTTCGCGGCCTCCTGGACAAATCCAGCGGAAGAGGGGTTTCCATGCGAGTAAAAATCGGCGCGATGCTCGGGGCGGCATTGGTTTCGCTTGCCGCCGCGGCAACGCAGGCGGACGCGTCTCCCGCCAGCACGTCGGCGGGCTTTGCCGCGCAACTGCGGGCCGCGGGGTTCACGGCCCAGCAGACCGCTGCGTTGCAAGGCGAGATCGACCGGGACCTGGCGACGCTGCACGGCAGACAGGTCGCGCCTAATCAAATCGTTACGGGCGACAATTCAGTCATCACTTATCCTTTGCCCGGCGATAAGTACGCGCACGCGTTCGGCGACGGGTCGAACGGCAACGACCCGCGCACTCCGTACGAACTCTGTTCCTACGGCGCGTTCTGCGGCTGGAAGGAAGCGAACTACGAAGGAAAGGGATTCACGCACGCGGCCTGCGGCGATTTCTACGAAATCCCGAACGGCTTCAACAGCGGCGGGTCCTGGATGAACAACCAGACGCACCACTACACGACCTCGTTCTGGGGCAAGGGATACACCTACCTGTCCACCTCGCCGAAGGCGTACTACGCCCAGCCGCACGGGAACTGGCATCCCGTGTGGTACATCTCGAACGACTGCTGACTGACGGCGGCGGCATCCGGCGAGGATGCCGCCGCCGGGTCACGCGTCGAGGACCTCGGCCAAGGTCGGCAGGGAAGGATGCGCTCCGTGCCGCGTCACGACGACGGCGGCTACTTTGGCCGCGAAACCACAAGCTGCCACCACGTCCGCGGTCGTCGGCTCGCCGGGGATTTCCGCGAGCCGCGCGGCCAGCGCGCCGACGAACGAATCTCCGGCAGCAGTGGTGTCCACGGCGCGTACGGCAACCGCGGGGATGTGCGCGGACGACGACGCGTCGAGGACCGCGCATCCCTCGGCCCCGAGCGTCACGATCACCCACCGGCATCCCGCAGCGAACAGTTCGGCACTGCCGTGCCGCAGCCCGCCGGCCGGGTCCTGGCCGGTGAGCTGCCGGAACTCGATTTCGTTCGCCACCACCACATCGCTGAGCGGCAGCAGCTTCCCGGCTAGGTCGTCAACGGGCGCGGTGTTGAGCACCGTCAGCACGCCACGCTGACGAGCAGCCGCGAACGCGCGTTCCGTCGCGTCGACCGCCGCCTCCAACTGGCCCACGACAACCCGAAGCCCCGGCAATTCGCCGATCGCCGCTTCGGCCGCCGCAGCCGGAATGTCGGCGTTCGCCCCGGCCACGACGACGATCGAGTTGACGCCCTCCGCGTCGACGGTGATCGCCGCCCGCCCGGTCGGCAGCGCGGACCTGCGCAGGTGCGCGACGTCCACGCCCTCCGCGAGCAGGGCTTGCCGGTATTCGTCGCCGTCCTCGTCCTGGCCGACACACCCGATCACCGCGACTTCCGCGCCGAGCCGGGCGGCGGCGACCGCTTGGTTGCCGCCTTTTCCGCCCAGCTCCCGGCTCGTCGAGAAGCCCATCAGGGTCTCTCCCGGCTCCGGGATGCGCGGGGCCTGGACGATGTGGTCGACGTTGAGCGACGCGACGACCGCTACCGCTGGGCTCATGCGGCCAGCCATCGAGCCGGGACGTCCCGCATCAGCCGGGCCACCGCGTCGGCCGCCACGCCCTCGGCTTCGAGCAGATCGGCGAAGATCGTCGGCACGAACACGAGCCCGTTCCCGCCGTTGTGCGTCCACATCTGCTTCAGGAACAGGTCGTGCGACACCATGATCTGCTCCCCGAAGCCCTCGTGCACCCACCGCGCCACCGCGCGAGCGGTCTGGGCGACCGTCGGGGCGACGCCTTCGCCGGGGAACGAAATGTCGAGGCCGATCATGTCGAACTCCAGCAGCACGCCGCGTTCGAGAAGCTCGCGCTGGTAGCCCGGATCGTCGCCGGACGGATCGCTGTGTGCCAGCGCCACTTTCGCCGGCACCGCACCGCATTCCTCCAGTACCAGGTCGAGCACCTCGGGCCCGCGGCGTTGCCAGCCCGGCATGTGGATGTTGAGCCCGACGCCCGGCCGCTCCGCCTGCGCGAGGGCCGCGGCACGCAAGGAAGCCCGCTCTCCGTCGGTGAAAAGCGGAGAGACGCCGACCTCGCCGATGACCCCGGCCCGGATTCCCGTTTCGCCGACGCCCTCGTCCAACTCCGCGAGAATGCGCGCGGTCTGCGCTTCGACGGTGACCGCGGTGATGCGCTCGCCCTCGAACTTCTCCAGGTACGCACCGGTGCCCATGATGACGTTGACCCCGGTCGCCTCCGCCACCGCCGCCAGCGCTCGCGGATTCCGGCCGATCGCGGCGCTGCCGGTGGCGTCGACAACCGTGCCGCCGCCGGCCGCGGCGAACGCGGTCACCTCGCGCACGACGCTCGCGTGATCCTTCGCCGCCACGTTGTCAGCGCAGCAGTAGGGATCCTGGCGGAGCAGGAACTGCCAGCCTGGCCCCACTTCCGCCTCGACCAGCCGCCGCGTGGAGGCGTACGAGGGCTCGGCGACCGCGGACGACAGGTCGTTGAAGAGGTGCTCGTGCGGCAGCACCAGCCCGAGGTCCGCGGCGTCGACCGCACCGAGGACGCCGCGCACCTCAGCCACGATGCACCTCGGCTGGCTGGGCAAGCACTGCCGGTTCGGCGGTGTGCCGGGACGGGATCATCGCGATCGCCGCGGCCGCCAGTGCCACGCCGGCACCGAGGACGGTGACCAGATGCAGGCTGGAACCCGCCGCGGGAGCCACGATTTCGAGCAGCAGCGACCCGATGAGCTGGCCCGCGGTGGACGCCAGGCCCAGCAGCAGGAGCCCCAAACCGCGCACCAGCAAGGCCATCAGCGCGATCGACAGGAGGCCGAGCGGTCCGCCGAAGTACATCCACCACGTGCCCGGCAAGGCGAAGTGCGCGCCCGCGGTCGCCATCCGCACCACGTACACGAGGCCGAGCGCCACGAAGCCGATGAGGAAGTTCCAGGTGATGGAGATGAACATCGAGCCGGACAGCAGGCCGATCTCCGAGTTGCCCGCGGGCTGCCAGCCGGCGAGCAGACCGCCGACGAACGGCATGATCGCCAGCGCGATCATGTGCGGGGCCGACCAGTTCGGGGAAACGACCAGCACCGTGGCGCAGATGGCCAGGATCGCCCCGGCGACGCGCGGCGCGCTCATCGCCTGCTTGAACGGGACGCCGATGCCGAGCCGGTCGCACACCACGCCGGAGATGACCATGCCGGAGATCAGCGAGGTCTGGAAGATCGCCACCCCGAGGAAGCCGACCGTGACGCCTTCGGAGAGCACGATCACCGCACCGCACAGGCCTGCGAAGAAGTTCCACCGCGGGATCTCGCCGCGCACCAGCTGACCCGGCAGCCGGAAGAACGCGGCACGCGTCCGGGCGCGCGCCAGCACGATGATCAGCATCAGCACGAGACCGGTGCCGAAGGACACCAGCGCGGCGGCGTGCCCGTCGCCGAGCGCGGTGCCGAGATGTCCGTTGACCAGCGACTGCAACGGGCCGAGCATTCCGGCGAAGACGGTCGCGATCGTCAGCACGACGGCCGAGGTCGCGCGGCGGGTGGGTGACGTACTCATCGAATCCTCCTTGATCCCGAGTGCGCGCGGCTCAGATTTCGCGTCCGGCAAGCCAGGTCAGCGCCTGCGCGAAGAGCTTGCCGTAGCCGTTCCAGCTCATGAACTCCTCCGGAGCCCAGTGCGGGGAGATGTCCGAGGTGAAGGCGAGGGTGCGGCCCTGCCCGACCTGGCGGGCGGCCAGCATGACGTCGCCCTCGACGGTGGCGAGCAGTTCGGCGTCCGGCTTCAGCGTGGTGTGCTGGTAGCCCAGCAGGATCGGCCACTCCTGGTCGAGACCGGCGACCACGGGGTGGCCGGACCGCACGACCTGCGCGCGGACGCCCTCCGGAGTCTCGACGCGGTCGTCGAACGGGTCGATGTCGACCGGGAGGATCTCCTCGATCGGCGTCCGGTGGTAGTTGGCCTTGCCCTCGAAGCCCTGGAAGCTCAGGTAGCCGCCGGCCATCATCAGGCCGCCGCCGCCCTGGACCCACTCCCGCAAGAGCTTGAGCCGGTTGGGAGCCGGACGGCCGCGGGTGAACGTGTCCGGGTGCAGCAGCAGGGTGTTGGAGCCGACGTCGGAGAGCAGGACGACGTCGTAGGCCTCGAGTTCCGCCAGCGTCTGCGGGAACTTCTCGGCCACGTCGTGCGAGCGCAGGTGAGTCACCTCGACCCCTTCCGCCGCCAGCGCCGCCAGCAGCCGCTCGCACCCGATCTCCACCTGCGTGTGCGCGAACGGGTCGTATCCCTTGTGGTCGATCGTCGCACTGACCCACGACTCCCCGGCTAGCAGGACCTTGACCATCGACGACTCCTTCGGGGCGAAAGTGCTTAGCGCGTGTTGCGCAACGTAGCGCAACAACGCCAATATAGGATGCGGTCGCAGTCGCCGTCAACGCTCGAACGGGGAGGAGCCGGATGTCGCTGGCGAAGGTGGCCCGAGAGGCCGGAGTGGCCGTGTCGACGGTGTCGAGGTATGTCCGGGGGGAGCTCCATGTCGCCTCCGAGACGGCCCGGCGCATCGACGCCGCGCTGTCCGCCGAAGGGCATCCGCCCGTGCAGAAACAGGTGACCGGGCTCAGCCTCGGCCTGGTCGTCCCGTCGCTGGACAACCCGTATTTCTCCACGCTGGCGGACGCGGTGGCCGACGCCGCGGCGGCGGACGGCATCGACGTGTTCACCGCGCTCACCGGGTCGTCGCCGTCGCGGGAGCGCGCGAGCGTCGAACGCCTCATGCGGGTGCCGGACGTGGGCGGACTGATCTATCTGGGGATGAACACCACCAACGAGGCCTTCGCGAACCGGCTGGCCGGCGACTTCCCGGTGGTCTTCCTCGACGAGTACGTCGAGGCCGCCGGGCCGCGGATCGCGCACGTCACCGCGAACAGCTTCGGCGGCGCCTACCAGGCGACCACCCACCTGATCTCCCAGGGCCACCGGCTCATCGCCCACGTCGGCGGCCCGGCCGGGCTGCGGACGGCCGACCAGCGCGAGGCCGGATACCGGGCGGCCCTGAAGGCGCACGGGATCGAGGCCGACGAATCGATGATCGTGCGCGGCGCCTTCAGCTCGGCTTTCGGCATGAACTTCTTCGCGCACATGGCCCGGGCCGGCGCCTCGCCGACCGCCGTGTTCACCGCCAGCGACATCGCCGCGGTCGGCCTGCTCGAAGCCGCCCGCCGCGCGGGGGTCTCGGTGCCGGGAGACCTGTCGGTGATCGGCTGCGACGGAATCACCCTCGGCGAATGGACGTCGCCGCGGCTGACCACGGTCGCGCAGCCGACCGAGCAGATGGCGCGCAAGGCGGTCGACGAGATCACCCGCCTCGCGGCCGGCACCAGCCCCGCGGACCACGTGCTCTCCATGCAGCTCGTCGTCCGCGAATCGACCCGGGAGTACTCCGCATGACCGACGACGCCCTCGCACTGTTGCGCGACCTGCTGCGCCAGGACACAACTTCCGGGGACAGCGCCGCGCAGGCAGCCGCGCAGGAGCTGGCCGTCTCCTACGCCACCGCGACCACGGGCGTACGCGTGCTGCAGCGCTCCGCCGCAGGTCGGCCGTGGGTGCTGCTCGGCACCGGTTCGGGCGACGGGGCGCTGTTCGTGTGCCACATCGACACCGTCCCAGTCGGCTCTCCCGACCGGTGGGAGCGCGCCCCGTTCTCCGCGGACGTCGACGAGGAGTTCCTGCACGGCCGTGGCAGCGTCGACATGAAAGGCGGGCTGGTCGCCGCCTTGGCCGCGTTGCGCAACGCCGCGGAAGCCGGTGCCGACGCGCAAGTCCTCATCACCAGCGACGAAGAGATCGGCTGCCGGGGTGCGGCGGAGGCTTCGGCTTCGCTGGATCTCACGCCGCGGATCGTCGTGGTCCCGGAGGCGACGCAGAACCGCGTCTCGCTCGGTCATCGAGGAGCCACGTGGCTGCGTCTCGCCGCGACGGGCAAGGCCGCGCACGGGTCCACGCCCCAGCTCGGACGCAACGCGATCCAGCTGCTCGCCGACCGGGCTCTTGGCGCGCTCGATTCCCTCCCGTTGTCCACAGAGGACTATCTGGGCGAGGAAACCGTCAACGTCGGCACGTTCGAGGGCGGGACCGCGACGAATATCGTTCCCGCGTCGGCTGTTCTGACGCTGGACGTGCGCACTGTGGACGGTGGCGCGCCGGTGATCGCTTGGGCCTCCGCGCTCGATCCGGCGATCAGTGCCGAGGTGGATCTCGACCTGCCCGCGGTTCGGACCGCACGGTTGCCGGACGCGCTCGCCGATCAAGCCGCCGCCCCTGCCGCCACGTATTTCACGGACGCTTCGGCCTTGGCCGGGTCGGTGGGCAGTGCGCCGATCGTGATCTGGGGTCCGGGAGATCCCCGGCAGATGCACGCGGCGAACGAGAAGCTGGAACTGGAGTCGTGGCGGCAGGCGTTGCGCAACTACCGCGAGCTGGTGTTGTCCGCCGCGCGCTGAACAACCCCGCGAAAGTCCTATGTGGACTCACTTACCGGACCGCGCCGCACGGAGACGAGGCGGGGATTCCGCGCATCCCAACACCGGATTGCGCGGCCGCGACAGCCTCGCTCAGGAGCAGCCGACCGCTCGCCGCAAGCGCCACCAGACTCCCCGTGACCGGCATCCTCGAACGCATCGATCACCCAGCCCTGCGCGCCGCCGCCGAAGACCTCCGCTGACCAGGCGAGGGACCACTCCGTTCCACCCGCACCGGTGACCCGGCACACTTCTCTTTTCCATACCAAGCGCGTGCAACTATTGTCAACGCATGTAACCGGCTGAGACAACCCAGTCGCGAACACGTCAAGCAGTACGCGAGAGAGAAGAAAACCCATGTCGCTCACCCACATTCTCCCCGGCCGGCTCGGGTTCGGGACCGCTCCTCTCGGGAACATGTTCCGCGCCATTCCCGAGGACGAGGCCCTCGCGACCGTCGAGGCCGCCTGGGAGCAGGGCATCCGCTACTTCGACACCGCGCCGTTCTACGCGGCCGGTGCTGGCGGGCAAGCCGCGCGATTCCTATGTCCTGTCGACCAAGGTGGGGCGCGTCGTTCTCGACGAGCACGAGCACCAGGACGCCGCGGACGAACTGGGCGAGAAGGGCGGCCTGTTCGAGCACGGCAACCCCAACAAGCTCCTCCACGAGTGGACCGCCGACGCGACCGAACGCTCCATTGAGGACAGTCTGAAACGGCTCGGCACCGACCGGCTCGACATCGTCTGGGTGCACGACATCGCCAAGGACTTCCACGGCGACCTCTGGCTGCGGAAGTTCGAGGAGGCCCGCACCGGAGCGTTCCGCGTGCTGTCGCGGCTGCGCGACGAGGGCGTCATCAAGGCGTGGGGGCTCGGCGTCAACAAGACCGAGCCGATCGAGCTGACCCTCGACCTCGACGAGCCCCGCCCGGACGGTTTCCTGCTCGCCGGGCGCTACACGCTCCTCGACCACGAGCACGCCCTCCAGCGGCTGCTGCCGATGGCGCGGGAGCACAACGTCAGCATGGTGATCGGCGGACCGTACAGCTCCGGTGTCCTCGCCGGCGGCACTCACTTCGAGTACCAGCAGGCTCCGCCGGAAATCCTCGAGCGCGTCGAGCGGCTCAAGGCACTTGTCGCGCGGCACGGCATCAGCATCAAGGCCGCCGCGCTGCAGTTCTCGCTCGCACATCCGGTCGCCGCCGCCGCGATTCCCGGGGCCACCCGGCCCAGCCGCATCGCCGAGGACACCGCCGCGCTGGCCGAAAACGTCCCGGCCGAGTTCTGGCACGACCTGCGCGCCGCCGGTCTCGTCCACCCCGCCGCACCGCTTCCCGACCACGCCTGAAACCGGAGCACCACCATGGCATCCACCTCAGTCAGCCGCACCGTGCCCGCCTCGCCGCAGCAGGTCTGGGACCTCATCGGCGGATTCGCCTCCCTGCCCGAGTGGCTCCCCTACATCCCGGAGAGCACCGCGCTCGACGGCGGCCGCACCCGGCGGCTCACCAACCCGGAGGGCGAAACCATCGTCGAGCGTCTGGTGGGATTCAGCGACACCGAACGCCATTACACCTACGCCATCCTCGAAGCGCCGTTCCCGGTCACCGGCTACCTCTCGACGCTGCGCGTCCACGCCATCCCCGGCCAGGACAACGCTGCCGAGGTGCAGTGGTCCGGCAGCTTCATCCCCGACGGCGTCACCGAGGAGGAAGCGGCCGAGCTGTTCACCGGCATCTATCGCAACGGCCTCGACGCGCTGTACCAGACGCTCGCAGCCTGACGACGCGCCGACTGGGCTTCCCGGTCGGCGCGCATCCCTGTCACCGCAACGGGTCGTAAGCCTTCAGGTCGATCCCCGGGTCGGCTTCCCGCGCCACCCGAGCCGCGATCGAACCCGCGTACGGCCCCATCGTCAGCCCCGACGCGCCGAGCCCGTTGGCCACCACCAGCCCCTTCACCTGCGGCACCGCACCGAGCAGCGGCCGGATATCCGGTCCGGCGGGCCGGAAGCCGACCCGGGTCTCCACATACGTCGCGTCCGCCAGCCCCGGCGCCACCGCCAGCGCCTCGCCCAGCACCTCCGCCAACCCGGCCGCCGTGACCCGGTTGTCGAAGCCGGCCCCGTCCTCCCGCGTCGCGCCGACCACGATCCTCGAATCGTCGAAGGCGAGCAGGTAGTGCCGCGACTGGGGCAGCACCACCGGCCACCGCGAGGTTTCCGTCCCCGGCAACCGAAGATGGACGATCTGCCCGCGCTGCGGCTCGACCCGGACCTCGACCCCGAGCGGGCCCAGCAACGCGGGCGACCACGCCCCCGCCGCCGCGATCACCGCGTCCGCGCCGATGAACTCCTCGCCGACCAGCACCCCGCGAACCGCTCCGTCCGCGACGATCGACGCCGTGCCTTCCACGATCCGCGCCCCGCGCCGCACCGCGGCCCGCCGCATCGCGTCGCGGACCAGCCGCCCGTCCAGCCGGGCCGCGCCTGGGATGTGGATCGCCGGACCGTCGTGCGCGAGCGGCGGGAACAGTTCCTGAGCCTGGCGTGCGTCGATCAACTCGACGTCCCCGGCCAGCGGCGCTTCCCTCGCCCGATCCGCCACCCGCTGAAACGCTTGCGCCGCTTCGTCTTCGGAGACCAGCCGCAGCGAACCGACCCGCCGGTAGCCGAGCTCCGTCTCCCCGTCCTCGGCCAGCGCCGCCCGCAATCCCTCGTAGTGCTCCGCCCCGCCGGCCGCCATCCGGTACCAGTCCGGATCGTCCACAGCGGACGACCACGGACAGATGATGCCCGCCCCCGCCGACGTCGCCCGGCCACTGGCCGCACCGTCGACCAGCACCGTGTCCACTCCGGCCCGGACCAGTTCATACCCGGCTGCCGCACCGACAATCCCGCCGCCGACCACGACCACACGCATTTCGCCCCGCTCCTTCGCTGCTGTTTGTCTTCCGCTCACCGCACACCGCTCATCCGCCGCTGCACCCACGGCGCGAGCAGCAGCAAGACGACACCCGCCGCCATCACCGAAGCGCCGACGCCGGCGAAATAGCCGATCTCCGTGTCCGCGCTGTACAACTGCACCAGTTGCGCATTGATCCCGCTCGCCGCCGCGGACGCCAGGAACCACAAACTCATCATCTGGGCAAGAAACGCCCGCGGCGCAAGCTTCGTCGTCGCGGAAAGCCCTACCGGCGACAAGCACATCGACCCGCAGATCACCACAAAGTAACTCGCGACCAGCCACCACGGACTCGCCGGCGCCTCGACCCCGTGCAACAACCCCGGCCCAGCCATCAGCACAAAAGACGCGCCGCCCAGCAACAACCCGAGCGCGAACTTCCGCGGCGTCGCGGGCTGCCGGTCCCCCAGCTTGATCCACAGCCAGGCGAATGTCGGAGCCAGCACGAGCGTCGCGATCGGGTTGAGCGACTGGAACCACGAGGACGGCACCGAAAACCCGAGAATCTCCAAATCCGTCCGCTTGTCCGCGAATTGCGCCAGCACCGAACTGGTCTGCTCGTTCACCACCCAATAACACACCGCGCCGAGGAACAGCGGAATATACGCGATCAGCCGAGACCGCTCGACCGCGTCCGTCCGCGGGCTGCGCAGCATCATCGCCAGGTACGCCGCCGGCAACACCACCGCCAGCACCGTCACCGAGTTGATCAACGTGCGAACGGTCAGCGCCCCCGCGATCCCGAGCACCCCGACGAGCACCGCCAGCGCGACAATCCCGATCCCGGCCCGAACCGCGACCCGCCGCCGCTCGCCGTCCCGAAGCGGATTCGTCGGCGCCTCCCCGGCGTCGCCCAGTTGCCGCCGCCCGCGAGCGAACACCAGCAACCCGGCCGCCATCCCCACCGCGGCGAGCCCGAACCCGAGGTGATAGCCGACCTTCTGCCCCAACGTCCCCACGAGGTACGGCGCGAGGAACGCCCCGAGGTTGATTCCCATGTAGAATACGGAAAACCCCGCGTCGCGCCGGTTGTCCTTCATCGAATAGAGCTCACCGACCAAACTGGACACATTGGGCTTCAGCAACCCGGTGCCGGCAACGATCAGCACCATCGACACCAACAGCGCGGGCAACCCGCCCGGAACCGCGAGCGCCAGATGCCCGCACATGATCAGCGCCCCGCCGACCTGCACCGCACGCCGCATGCCGAGCACCCGGTCGGCCAGCCACCCGCCGCCGACGCCCGACATGAACACCAGCGCACCGTAAATCGACACCAGCGCCGAGGAGGTCGCCCTGTCGAGCCCGAGCCCGCCCTCGGAAGTCCGATCGTACAAGTAGTAAAGGAGAATCGCGGACATCCCGTAATAGGAGAACCGCTCCCACATCTCCACGAAGAATAATGTCGCCAACCCGCGAGGATGCCCGAAAAACCGTCGATCACGTGCGGACGTCATTGTCTGCTCGTTCATAGCCGCCTTTCGATAAAATGGCGCTGGGAACGACGAAAGAAGAAGCTGATCAGCAGGAAGCGCCCGGCCGCCGCAACAACGGGCGGTCGACAGTCCACAACACCTCGGCGACCGTGTCGCCCTGGTTGTGCACCGCGTGCGGAGTCGCGGATTTGAAGTGAATCGAATCCCCCGCCGCGAGAACGACAGACTCGTCCGGCAGCAGGAAAGTCAGCTCACCGCTCAGCACGTAACAGAATTCCTCGCCGTCATGCTGAGTAACCGGCGACGAATCACTGGTCGGCTGAATCTTGGTGGCCAGCACCTCAAGACGCTGATCCGGCAGCTCGGCAGTGAGCACCCGATGCTCCCGCTCACCCATCACCACCCGAGCAGCCCGCACATCATCACGCCGGCTGACCGCATACTCGGCCCGCCTCCGCTGCCCGGCCGCCCCGAGCAACTCGACCGCGTCCACCTCAAGAGCACCAGCAATCGCGAACAACGAGGTCAACGAAATCGCATTGACACCACGCTCAGCCAACGAGAGAAACCCAGGCGAAAGCCCGCAACGCTCAGCCAGCTCGCGCAACGTCATGCCCCGCGAAGACCGAACCCGCTTGATCGCCGCCCCAACCTGAAGGGCCGGATCACTCTCCACCACAGCTCCAGCCTCCTTCCGTCTGCCACGAGTTTAGTAGGACAAAACAGAGCCAGTCAATACTAAACAAGAGGGCCAATCACAGAATTTCCCTTACCAGCCAAGAAAATCCCGCACCGAAGCACCAAACCATCGAGGCACCCAGCCCCTCCCCCAACCCCGATACGAAGCCTCCCTGCGGTCTGGGGGTGCTTGTCAAGGCATCTTTCCCGCCTTGACAAGCACCCCCAGACCGTCAGCACAATCAAACTTCGGGGTGCCCCACGCAACCACCACGGCAATGTCGCCGCCAGGCGACGAGCCGCCCCCTCACTCACCCCCCACCAGCAGCCTCCGCCGCAACAACCTCCTCCGCATCCTCAAGCCGAGCAGCCAAATTAGCCCGAGCCCTCCCCACTTCCCCCGCCACCAGCAACTCGGCGAACTCCTTATGCACAGCCAACCGTTCCTTGAGGTTCTCCCGAACCAACGCCTCCTGCTGCTCGGTAGCCGTGATCACCAACCGCAGCTTCTCCATCAAATGCCGATGCGCGTCAGTCAAATGCCGCGACCCCAGCAGCTCCACAACCTCGACATGACACCGAATATCAGCCTGCACAAACCCGGTCACATCGTGCGAGTGGACAGTCTTCTCCAACTCCCGCACCGCATCGGCGACCCGCTCCAACTGCTCCGCCGAAGCATGCGCGGCCGCCTCCACCCCGCCGAGCTCCAGGAACCGCCGAGCCCGATAGATGTCCCGGACTTCCTCAGGACTCAACGTGGTCACCTGAAGCACCCGAGTAGCCGGATGCCGGGTAAGCAAACCGTCCATCAGCAAGGTATTGAGCGCCTGCCGGATCGTCGCCCGCGAGGCCCCGAGATCCTCGGCGACCGCGTCCTCGGTCACCGGCGTCCCCGGGCTCAGCTCCCCGCCGAGAATGCGCTCCCGCAAAATCGCCGCACTCTTCTCGGCGACTGTCTCCCGCTGAATTCGGCCCATACCCCCCGGTTCCCTTCTCGAACAAACGTAGATTCGATCCTACTGCTCACCCGGCCGGCGAGGCGGCTGTGCGGGGGCGTGCCGGACCCCGGACGCGAGCAGCCGATCCGGCCGAAACTCCGCGAGCAGGTCCTGAACCACGCCGTCGTACACCTCCGCGGCCACCAAATCGCCCAGCAACGGCGCGAGCGTCACCCCGCTGTGCGTAGCGACCACGTAAAGCCACGGGCGGGAAGGCACCGGCCCGGCGACAGTCAGCCCGTCCGAGGGAAGCGCCCGCTGCCCGACCCGCAACTCCGACACCGTCGCGGCCCGGCTGTGCCGCAGCACGCCCGCGAGCCGGTCGAGCAGTTCCTCGGCAAGCGGCGAATCCGTCGCAGGAACAGCCCGGGGATCCGCGGTCTGATCCAGGTCGAGCGCCTGCAACTGCAACCGTCCCGCGCCGTCCGGACGGACGTTGAGCCGCGACGTAGTGAGCAATCCGGACAACGCCACCGGCACCGGACTGGTGACCGCGAGGTATCCGACCGTCGCATCCCCGGGACGGGTGAACGTCTCCATCGCCAGCGGAATCTCCGCCTGCGCCAGCAGCTCCCCGGTCCACCGCCCGACACAGCTGACCACCCGATCGCAGCCGAGCGCCGTGCCGTCGGCGAGGCGCAGCACCGGCCGTCCGGCGTCGAAGTCGAACGCCTTCACCTGCGCCCCGCTGACCACCTGCACGCCAAGGTCCTCGGCCGCCGTGAGCAGATGAGCCAGGTAGAGCTGCGGATAGCAATGCGCTTCGCTGGGGAAGTAAACGATCGGGCCGGCGTCGAGCGGAACCAGCAGGTCCGGGACAAGCTGCCGCGCACGTTCCGCGGTGACCTGTTCGACCGCGTACCCGTGACCGGTCAACCGCGCCGTCCGCTGTTCCAGCTCGGCCGCATGCGCCGGGTCGGTCGCGACCTCGAGGTGCCCGCCGGTGTTGAGCCAGCCGCCGCCGGTGGCTTCGGCGAGACGCCGGTGCGCCTCCATCCCCGCGAGGTTGAGGTCGTAGTAGGCCTGGGGTTCCTTCTTGTTCGCGTTGACCCAGGCATAGCTGGTCGACGACGTGCCCGCGCCGGGCACGTGCTGGTCCACGACGGTGACCCGGGCGCCGCGGCGGGCGAGCTCGGTGGCGACGGACAGGCCGATCACCCCGGCCCCGATGACGACGATCTGCACGGAACGCAGCCCCTTTCCAGGCGCGGAGGAATTCACAGGACTTTCCCGAGAAATGCTTTCGTCCGCGGATGTCGCGGATCCGTCAGCATCTGTGCCGGATTTCCGCTCTCGACCACGACCCCGCCGTCGATGAACACCGCGTGGTCGGCGACCTCCCGCGCGAAGCCGATCTCGTGAGTGACCACGACCATCGTCATGCCCGAGCGGGCGAGGTCCTTCATCACGTCGAGGACCTCGCCGACGAGTTCCGGGTCGAGCGCGGACGTCGGTTCGTCGAACAGCATCAGTTTCGGTTGCATGGCAAGGGCTCGCGCGATCGCGACCCGTTGCTGCTGGCCGCCCGAGAGCGCGCTGGGATACGACGAGGCCTTGTCGGCGAGCCCGACCCGGTCGAGCAATTCCAGCGCCCGTTTCCGGACGGCTTCCCGTTTCTCCCGCCGGACGCCGACCGGAGCCTCCATGACGTTCTGCAACGCGGTCATGTGCGCGAAAAGGTTGAACCGCTGGAACACCATGCCGATCTCGGCACGCCGCCGCTGGACCGCGGAAGGCGGCAGTTCGTGCAGCCGCCCGTTGCGCTCGCTGTAGCCGACCAGTTGCCCGTCGACGTACAGGCGGCCCGCGCTCAGCGTTTCCAGATGATTGATCAGCCGGAGAAAGGTGGACTTCCCGGATCCCGAAGGCCCTAGCAGCGTCATCACCTCGCCGCGGCGCACTTCCAGATCAATTCCCTTCAACACGGCGGCGGAACCGAAACTCTTGCAGACGTTCACCGCCTCGACCATCGGTGCTTCGCGGCTCGTCTCGACGGCGGTCATCGGCCCTCCGAAGGGATCTCGGCCGCCGCGCGCCGGGATACGGCCCGCTCGCTGCGGTTGAACCGGCGTTCCAGGAAATGCTGGCCGACGTTGAGCACCGACGTCATCAGCAGATACCACAGCGACGCGGTGATCAACAGCGGAATGGTCTTGAAGTTCGTGGAATAGACGAGCTGCGCCGAGTACAGCAATTCCGGGAAGGCCAGCACGCTCACCAGGGACGTCGTTTTGAGCATGGTGATCACCTGGTTGCCGGTCGGCGGGATGATCACCCGCATCGCCTGCGGCAGCACGACGCGGCGCAAGGTGCGCAGCCGCGACATGCCGAGCGCCTGCGCCGCCTCGGTCTGGCCGCGATCGACCGACAGGATCCCCGCCCGGACGACCTCGGCCATGTAGGCGCCCTCGTTCAATCCCAGCCCCAGAATCGCCGCGATGAACGGCGTGATCAGGACATTGGTCGGCGCGGACACGAACTGCGGCCCGAACGGGATGCCGATCCCGAGCCGCGGGTACAGCGCCGAGGCATAGCCCCAGAACAGCAACTGGACAAATACCGGCGTGCCGCGGAAGAACCAGATGTAAAGGGAGGCAAAGCCTTTCATCGCCGGATTCGCCGACAGCCGCAGCACCGCGAGCACGACGCCGAGCACGATCCCGATCGCCATCGCGATCACCGTCAGCTCGATCGTTTTCCCCAGCCCGGCAAGGATTTCGCCGGATCCGAGGTAGTTCCCGACGACGTCCCAGCCGAAGTTCTTGTTGGTGAGCAGGGTGTGGACGAACATCGCCGCCAGCACCGCCGCGACCGCGTAGGTGACCCAGCGCCCGGGACGGCGCAGCGGCACTACCGGTTCTTCCTGGATCCGTGGCGCACTTATCGCTGTCATGTTCCCGTTTCCCTTCCGGGGTCGACGATTTCGCGGCTACGACTGCGCGCCGTTGATCTCCGACTTGTCGATCGCGATCTTCTCCAGGTTCCACTTCTTCAGAATCGCCTGGTAAGTGCCGTTCTTGAGCAGCACTCCGATCGCCTCGTGCACCGGTTCCACCAGCTTGCTCCCCTTGGGGAAGGCGACCCCGCCCGGATTCGGATTGCGGAAGAACGGCCCGGCGGTCTCGAAAACGTCCTTCTGCCGCGCCGCGACCTCCAGCAGCGGCGGAGCGTCCTCCATGACGCCGTCGATGCGCCCGCTCTGCAGCGCGAGCTGCGCCTGCGGCCCGTTCTGGTAGACCTCGACCTTCGCGGCCTGCTTCCCGGCAGCCGCGCACTTCGCCGCCTGCGACGGCAGGAAACTGGTCTGCTGCAGGGATCCCCGGATCACGCCGACGCGCGCGCCGCACACCTGGTCGGCCTTGAGCTGCGCCGGATTCCCGGATTTCACCAGCACCAGCGTGCCGTTCCAGTAGTAGGTGGCCAGGTCGATCGTGCGCTCGCGTTCTTTGGTGTCGCCGATCGACGACATCGCGAGGTCGACCTTGTTCGACGTCAGCGACGGAATGATCGCGTCGAACGACGTGTTGACGAATTCCACCCGGACCCCCAGCACGCCGCCGATCGCGTTCGCCAGATCCGGGTCGAGCCCCACGATCTTGCCCGCCTGAACCGATTCGAACGGCGGATACGTCTCGTCCATCGCCACCCGGAGCACCCCCGCGCTCCGGATCTCCGCGGGAAGCTTGGCCGCCAGCGCCGCGTCCTTGGCGACCGCCGGAATGGCGACCTCCGAAGACGACGCTGCCGGCCCGGCCGCGTCCCCGCCTGCCGAAGAACTCGCTCCGCACCCCGTCAGCGCAGCGCAAACAGCGACAGCGCCAGTGACGAGCAGGGCGACTCCACGTCGGTTCATACTGTCTCCTTGTCATTCTGTCTCACTGTCTGACAGGAGACTCTCCATGACGAGACCCCACGGGTCAAGAAGCAAAAAGTCGATCTGGGAAAGCGGGATTCGCGCCGGAGACCGGTTCGAGGGCCGGAAGCCTCCCATTCCCGGGCACTGTTCCTCTGGCCACGATGGACGCCCGCTTCTAGCGTCGCGGTTCGTGCAATCCTCCGGAAGGAGTGACGCCGACTGTGGTGATCGAGCAGGAGCTGGCCAAGATCTACGAAGCGATCCGGACCCGCGCGCTGGCCGAGGGTTCGCCGGTGTCGTTGCGGCATGTCGCCCAGGTGTGCCGGGACGTGCTGGCGGCCGACGGGGTCGGGGTGCGGCTGGCCGACCGGCTCGGTCTCGGCGAACCCGCCTACGCCACCGACCCGCGCGCCGAACGGCTGCTCGAACTCCAAGTGACAGTGGGAGAAGGTCCGGGGCTGACGGCGCTGCGGCGCAGGTTCGCGGTGCTGTCCGCGGATCTGGACGAGCCGCGGCGTTTCCGGCAGTGGCCGATGTTCGCGCCCGCCGCGGTCGAGGAGGGACTGCGCGCGGTGTTCGCGTTCCCGCTGACCACCGGGGCGGCGTCGCTGGGGGTGCTGGAGTTCTACCGCGAGGCCGGGCGGTCCCTGTCCGACGCCGAACTCGACCTGGCGCTCACGATGGTCCAGATCATGACCGGCCATCTGCTCGCCCGGGTGGCGCTCGCGTCGTCGGGCGAGGCGGAAGCCATGGTCGACGAGGGGCTTTACCGCCGCTGGCGCGCCGTGCACAGCGCCACGGGAAGGGTCGCGGCGCAACTGGGCTGCCCGGTCACCGAGGCGTTGCTGCGGTTGCGGGCCTACGCGTACGTCAGCGGCCAGCGGTTGTCCAAGGCGGCCGACGACGTGAACGCGGGCGTGCTGCGGCTGTCCCCAGATCATCCGTCGTGGCGCCGCGACGACGACCGCGGGGACGAAGGCACCGGCCAGGACGGCGAAAGCGGGAGGCGGACGGAATGAACGAACTGAGCGGCGAGTGGGTCCCGATTCTGCTGGAGGCGGCCCGGACGGTGACCGCCCGGCGGGCCGGGCTGGACGCGGCCTACCTGCTCACCGGCATCTGCACCCGATTGCCCGGCGTGGACGAGGCGATCGTGCTGCTGCCCGCGGCCGCGGCCGCGGGATCCCGCTCGCCGGGACCGATTGGCCGCTGTTCGACGATCTGCTCGCTTTCCGGGCCGACGAGGACCTGTGCGGGGCGGCCGCGGAAGGCGAAGAGGAAGCCACCGTTCACCTCGACCTCGCTGGTCAGGGCGGCCGGTGGCCAGTACTCGCGCGGTTCGCCGCCGCACACGGGATCGTCGCCGTGCACACGGTCCCGATGGAGGCGTTCGGCGCGGTCGTCGGAACGGTCGTGCTGACCAGCCGCGAGCACCGGACGCTGTCCGCCGGAGAAATCGCGTTCGTACGAGGCTGCGCCGGGATCGCCGCGGCGGGCCTGCTTGCCGACGCCGTCGCCGAAACCCTGCCGTCCGCCGTCCTCCGGCTGACGCGCCACACCGCGCAGCAGGACCAGATCGCGGTCTGGCAGGCCGTCGGAATGCTCGCCACCCGCCGCGGCGTGGACCTCGCCGCGGCGGAGGCGATGCTGCGCGCGCACGCCCGGGGCCTGGCCGAGCCGCTCGTGCACAGCGCCGAGCGAGTGGCGGGCGGCGGCGCGGACGAGGTCGCCGGTCCCGGGCACGACACCCGGATCCTGGTGGTGGACCCGGACCGCTTCACGGTCAGCTGTTTGTCGGACGCGTTGCGCGCAGCCGGATTCGACGTCACCGCAGTCGTTTCCGCGGCAGCGGCGCCAACCGCGGCTCCTCCTCCCGTGGCGATCATCGACTAGACGGCCGCAGGCGCGAGCGACCTGATCCGGGCGCTCTCCGAAGGACCGGGCACGCAGGTGATCGTGATCTCGCCGGCGGCGGTCCGGCAGACACCGCCCGCCTCCGCCCGGCTGCTGCCCAAACCGGTCCACCCGTCGCAGGTACTGGCCCTGGAGCGCGATCTGCACCCCGCCGCCCGGCGAGCCGCGTGATGAAACAGCGACTGGCCAGCGGATGCGAACGGCTGGACACGATCCTGGGCGGCGGGCTGATCGACCCGTCGATCACGCTGCTGGCGGGAGCACCCGGCTCCGGCAAGACCGTGCTGGCCCAGCAGTACGCCTTCGCCAACGCCGACCCCGCCCGTCCGGTGGTGTACTTCAGCACCCTCACCGAGCCACTGACGAAGATCACCCAGTTCCTCGACGGTCTCGCGTTCTGCGCGCCGGACCGGATCGGGACCTCGGTGCTGTTCGAGGACCTCGGCGACGTGGTGACCGAGGGCGGGCTGAACGCCGGGCTCGCCCGGCTCGCCGAGGTCGCGACCCGCACCCGGTGCGGGATCCTGGTCGTCGACAGCATCAAAGCCCTTCGCTACGCCGCCCTGGACCAGGCCGCCTACACGCGGTTCCTCTACGAACTCGCCGGACGGCTCAGCGCGCTGGCGACCAGCACCCTGTGGCTCGCCGAATACGACAGCGCCGAACTGGCGTCCTCGGCGGAATTCACCATCGCCGACGCCACCATCGCGCTGTCCACCCAGGCCACCGGCCAGCGCACCAACCGCGCCCTGCAGGTGCTCAAGCTCCGCGGCAGCACGTTTCTGCCGGGCTGGCACACTTACCGGATTTCCGAGGACGGGCTGGACGCCTTTCCCCGCCTCAGCGATCCCGGCGACGGCGACGGCACCGTCGACCCGGCGAGCACCGCACGCGCGAGTTCGGGCATTCTCGGCCTCGACGCCATGCTGGGCGGTGGATTCTGGCCCGGTTCGAGCACCATCGTGGCCGGGCCGCCCGGCTCCGGGAAGACCGTGATCGGCCTGCACTTCGCGTTCCACGGCACGGAACTGGGCCAGCACAGCACTTTCACGACGCTGCAGGAAAACCCGCTCCAGCTCAACCGGGCCATCCGCAGCCTGGGCTGGGACCCGAGGTCCGAGGCCGTCGCGCTGCGCTGCGAATCCCCCAACGACATCTACATCGACCAGTGGTTCTACGACCTGCTGGACTCGCTGACCGCGAGCCAGACCCGCAGGCTGGTCATCGACAGCCTCACCGACCTCGCCGCGGCGTGCGACGACGACCAGCGGTTCAACGAATTCCTGCACTCCCTGCTGGGCCGGTGCTCCCAGGTGGGCATCACGACGCTGCTCACCCTGGAGATCCCGGACCTGTACGGCCAGGCGGGCCTGTCCGGCACCGGGATCTCGCACCTGTCCGACAACGTGATCCTGCTGCAGTACCAGCGCACCGGGGCGCGCATCGACCGGGCGCTGACCGTGCTGAAAACCCGGGCCAGCCCGAACCTGCCCTACACCACCGCGTTCGAGGTCACCGGCAGCGGAATCGTCATGGACGGCAGGCCTGATCTGTCCGTGGCGCCTTAAGGCCGGTCGGCCTCGTCCGGCTGTGCGAGGGGTTCGGCCAGGTCCAGCTCGAGCCGGACGTTCGCGGGAATCCCTTCCGCTGTTGGAGATTCCGGTGCCCTCGGCTAGATGTGCGGTGCCTGCCCTGAAGCGACCCGCAGATCGGATGCGCTGCTTCCGCACCCCGGCAGTTCCCGGAACAGCAACGCATTCCGGCCAGTTCGCCGGAGGCCGCACCGCCTCCCGGACCCGACCTGCGCGCCGTTCCGGAAACGGCGCGGTCCCGCCGGGCTCCCACTCGGCCGGTGCGGTACCCGGAGCTGATCGACCGGGTGGAGCTGTTGCGCGGCGTCGCGGAAGGCCGCGGGGGTCCGGCTGGATCTGGACGTGCTGATGCGGGTGGACCAACTGCTGGGCAGCTTCGTGCAGACCGATCAGCGGCCGGGCCGGTTAACTGAATCGTGACAGGCGGTGCCGCCAGCGGTAAACGGGCGCCGCGACGCTGGCGGGCATAAAAGCAGCCGAGAGCCGGAAGCGTTCGGTCAACCGGGAACTGGTCGAACTGGCGGCGTTGTTCTTCGCCACCGGGATCGCCGATCTGTTCGTCAGCACCCTCTCGAACAACCGCGTCGGGCCAGCGCTGCTGTTCGCGTTGGGCGGGCTGTTCATCGTCTCCGCCACCTTGCGGCACCGCTGGAGCCACCGGCGGCCTCGGCGCGCCACCGTGCCCGAATCGGCCGACGCGACGGAATGGCGTCTCCGCGCGACCGTGCGCGACGTGCCGGGAAGCCTGGCCGCCCTCACCGCGACCCTGGCCGCGCACCGCTACGACATCGCGGCCATGCAAGTCCTCGCCGTGCCCGACGGCGCCGTCGACGAATTCCTCCTCCGCGCCCCGGACGGCACGACCGGAGCCGACCTCGCCGAAGCGGCCCGGTCCGGCGGCGGCGACCACGTCTGGGTCGTGCGAGCGGACGTGCACGAACTCGTCGACCTCCCGACCCGGATGCTCGCCCTCGCCGGACAGGCGGCCGCCCCGGGAGCCGATCTCGCCCAGCTGATCGGCACGCTGCTCGGCCCGTCCTGCACGGTCCGGCGGAAGGCCGGCCGCCGCGGGCGGGACGAGCGCTTGACCGGCACCACCATGCTGCTGCACGGCCGCGCCGGCGAACTCCTCGAAGCGCACCGTCCTTCGCTGCCGTTCACCCCCGCCGAATTCGCCCGGGCCCAAGCTCTCGTCCGCGTGTACCGCCAGTCCGTCTCCCGCGCCGAACACGCTCCCCCGTCCGATGCAGACCCCTTGCCGCGCACAGGAAATCCCGCACCGATCGGCTGTCTCGCGCCGGGCCGTCCCGACGAGCAGTGACCGCGAGGGATCAGAGCGACCGAGGCAAGTCGCGAGTGGGTTCTGCCGCCTGGGATTGCGTGGCTGCCCAGCTGGCGAGGAGTTTGAGCCGGTCCTCCGATTCGGTGCCGGGTTCGGCGGTGTAGGTGATCAGGTCGTGCTTGGCAGGGCCGGACAGCGGCAGGTCGAGGGATTGGAAGGTCAACTCCAGGCGGCCGACTTCAGGGTGGTGAAGCCGTTTGACGCCGTCGTGGCGGATCAGGACGTCGTGCGCGGCCCATTGCTCGCGGAACTCGGGGCTGAGGGTGCACAACTCGCCGACGAGTTCGCGCAGTGCCCGGTCGCGGGGCTCGCGCCCGGCCTCGGCGCGCAGGAGGGCGGCGGTGGCGTTGCCGGCGGCGTCCCAGTCGACGAAGAAGTAGTGCGCGCCGGGGTCGAGGAAGATGTAGCGGGCGATGTTGGGGCGGCCGCGCTGGTCGACGGTGGCACTGTCGAACATCGGCGCGTAAAGGGCTCGGGCCAGCGGGTTCCTAGCGACGAGGTCGGTGCGGCCGTTGCGCACGAACGCCGAAGACATCGTCATGGAGTCGAGCAGCCACTGGACCCGGGGCAGCACCTCGACGTCCTTGCGCCGCGACGGTGCGCGGCTCGCGGACCTGGCCAGGTCGAACAGGTAGGTGCGTTCGTCGTCGTCCAGCCGCAGCGCGCGGGCGACCGCGTCGAGGACGGCGTCGGACACGCCGCCGATGTGCCCCTTCTCCAGCCGCGTGTACCACTCCGTGCTCACGCCGGCCAGTACCGCGACCTCCTCGCGGCGCAGCCCGGGGACCCGGCGTCGGGCGCTGGTCGGCAGCCCGGCCTCCGCCGGGGTGATCTTGGCGCGCCGGCTGGCCAGGAAGTGCCGGATTTCGCCGCGGTTTCCGGGCTGCTGCTCCATGCCTTCCACGGTAGCCGCCGGTCGCGGCGCGAAGGGGGTCGAAGTCCTACCCCCGATAAGCACGCCCTTCTCCGGCGACGGCCGGCGCAGTCTCCTGAAGCTCGAACGATCCCAGTGGCGAAATGGAGTCAGCGGACATGACGAGCAAGACGGTGGCACTGGGCACGTGGGCCTGGGGAGACAGCGGAGAGACGGGCGACGGCTATTTCGGCAGCCAGCTGACCGCGTCCGGCCTGCGAGAGGTCGTCGAGAAGGCACACGCGAACGGCTTCACCCTGTGGGACACCGCGGTGGTCTACGGCATGGGCCGATCCGAGACGGTCCTCGCTCAGGCGCTGAAAGGCTACGCCCGCAGCGAGTACCAGCTGTCGACGAAGTTCACCCCGCAGATCGCGGGCGACGGCGACAATCCGGTCGCGGACATGCTGGAGCAAAGCCTCGACCGGCTGGGCACGGACTACGTGGATCTGTACTGGATCCACAATCCCGCCGATGTGGCCCGCTGGACGCCCCTGCTGATCCCGCTGCTGCGGAGCGGCCGGATCAAGCAGGTCGGCGTCTCGAACCACAACCGGAAGGAGATCGCGCTCGCCGACCAGATTCTCGGCGAAGCCGGCTTCCGGGTGGAGGCGGTCCAGAACCACTACAGCCTCCTGTACCGGAACTCCGAGCGCGCGGGCATTCTCGAACACTGCCGCGAACACGACGTGCAGTTCTTCTCCTACATGGTCCTCGAGCAAGGGGCGCTGACCGGCAAATACAGCCCGACCCGTCCGTTGCCAGCGGGCAGCAGCCGGGCGGCTGTGTACAACGACCTCCTGCCGCGACTGCAGGCGCTCACGGACCGAATGGGAGCGATCGGCGCGGACCGGGACGCGTCTGCTGCCGACGTCGCCACCGCGTGGGCCATCGCCAAGGGGACCACGCCGATCATCGGGGTCACGAAGGCGGGTTACCTCGACGGACTGGTCCGCGCTCAAGGCATCGCGCTCGCCGACGAGGAGATCGCGGAACTGGAGTCGCTGGCCGATGCCGCGGACGTCGACACGCGCGGCAGCTGGGAGCACGACATGTAGGGAATGCGGCTTCACGGTAGCGCTGGCGCTACCGTGAAGCCGGGGGCTGAAGGCATGTTGGCGGGCGCCGCCGGTTTCTAGTGTCGTCGGCATGGAAACTTCCCGCAGCCGCCAAGCCGGCGGCCCGGCCGTCACGACCCTGCTCGGCCTGTTCTTCGTCGCCGGCGCCGCCACGAACTCGATCGGCGGCTTCACCGGGCTGGACCCCATGTTCCGGATGACTTCCGGTGCGATCGCGGTGGCTTGCCTGCTGATCCTGATCGTGCGCTTCGTCTTGCGCCGCAAGGACGAACGCCGGTGTTGACCAAGGTGCCAGCCGCGTTGCCGCCGTCGCGTTCCAGTCTTCGCCGTTGAATGCCAACACTGAACGAGGAAACCCATGATCACCGCTGTGCCCTTCGTCCTGACCGCCGCGCTGCTCTCGCCCGCCGCACCGGCCGCGGCTGACCCCGTTCGCGCCGTCGCGCAAGAAACGGTCTCGGCAGGCGCGACCGGCGTGCAGATCCGGACAGTCCACAACGGACGATCTCGCACGGTGACCGCCGGAGTGTCCGAACTGGACTCCCGGCGGCCGGTCTCGCCGACCGGCCGGTTCCGGATCGGCAGCACGACCAAGTCCTTTGTGGCCACTGTGGTCTTGCAACTCGCCGCCGAACACCGGATCGGGCTCGACACCTCCGTCGAGGAATACCTTCCCGGGCTCCTGCCGCACGGCAACGAAATCACCGTGCGGATGCTCCTGCAGCACACCAGCGGCCTCTACAACTATCTCCGGACGATCTCGCTGACGGGCACCGAGCTGGAGAAAATCCGCTACCAGCACCATTCGCCGGAGTCGCTGGTGGCCATCGCGACCGCGCGGCCGCTCGATTTCCCGCCGGGGAGCGAATTCTCGTATTCCAATACCAATTACCTCGTGCTCGGCATGCTCATCGAGCGGACCACCGGGCATGCCTGGGGCGACGAGGCGGTCAAGCGGATCCTGCGCCCGCTCGGCATGCACCAGACGGTGATCCCCGGCGACCGCACTCGGATTCCCGGTCCGCACGCACACGGATACCAGGAGATGAACGAGCAGCTCGTCGACGTCACCGAACTGAACCCCAGCATCGCCGGCGCCTCGGGCGAGATGATCTCCACCACCGCGGATCTGGACAAATTCGTCCACGCACTCGCGCTGGGCCGGCTGGTGCCCCCGGCGCTGCTGGGGCAGATGACCACCCCGCGATCGGCGGCCGAGGAGTACGGGCTGGGATTGCAGACCCGGACCACTCCGTGCGGGATCCCGGTTTTCGGGCACACCGGCGGGATTCCCGGGTACGGAACGATCGCGTTCACCAGCGCCGACGGGAAGCACCGGGTGGAAGCTTCGCTGACGCTCGGGCGCGGGCCGTCGAATGACGCCTTCTACTCGTTGATCGACAAGGTGATCTGCGCCTGAGCCAGGCAGGGGCATCGGTCTCGCAGGCATCGATCCGCGTCCCGAGAAACGATCGAACGGCACGAGTAATTCAACGCTCGGTAACGCGATCCGGGATCCCGCCGTCTGTCCTGGTACAGACGAGGAGTTCACGCGATGACCGATTCCCCTTCCGGCGGCCCCGCGCCGTGGCCGGGCGCTCCGCCCGCCGCGTTCCCGTGCCCGTACTGCGCGCAACCCGTCCCGGCGGGCACGGTGCTGTGCTGGCGATGCGGCAACCGGCTGGTTCCGGCGGCCGCGGCTGGCGACACCGTTCGGCGGTTCGCCGCTGCGACCGGGCTTGCCGCGGGCGGCGTGCTGGTCGGGGTGTCGCCGGTCCTGCCGTGGTTTCAGGCGGCGCTGCTGGGGAACGCGAGCCTGTTCGACGTCGCTGGCCTGGCGAGCAGCCGGACCGTGCCGCTCGTCTTTCTTCCGGTGGCTCTCGCGGTCTGTGGGGCCGCCGCGATCGTCGCGGCTGTCGTGCTGCGGGAGGGCGTCGCGGCCCGAGCGACAGGCTTCGTCCTGTTCGGCGTCTCCGGAGTCCTGGGCGGACTGCTCCTCGTCGGTCTGCTGAGCGGTGTCGCCAGCGCCGGCGGCCTCCTGCGCATCGGGCTGGGCCCCTGGGTCAGCGTCGCCGGCGCGCTCTTGATGCTCGTCGGCGCGATGGTGCCGCAGCCCGCCACCCGACCGCCGAGCGCTTCCGGCCACGCCGTCTTCTCCAGCATCGCCTGCACGGTCGCTATCGTGGTCGCCGCACTGGGATTGACTGCCGCCACGGGCATCGACAGAGCGACCCATGCCACCGCGGACAGCACGACAGAACCGGCCCTGACCACTCCTTCGTCGTCGGAACCCGCGCTCCCGGCACCGTCCACCAGCGAACCGCAGCCCAGCACCCCGACCTCCACCACGACTTCCACCGCGACCGAGGAATCAGAGCCGCCGGCCGCCCCGCGCACCACCCTCGCCGACGCCGAAGCGGTCGTCCAGGCGAAGGGATACCGCCCCTATCCAGGCACCTCCTGGGAATCGGCCGACGGACTGCAGGTCATCCTCGCCACCATCGCCGAGTCAGGCGACGGCTACGCGAACCGAGCCTTCTTCTTCCACGACGGCAAATACCTCGGCACCGACACCTCGGTCGACAGCGCCGGCATCCAAGAGGTGTGGTCCACCGACACCACCGTCGCCCTCTCCTACGAGCTCTACAACGCCGAAGACCCGCTCTGCTGCCCGACCGCCAACACGGCGACGGTCCGCTACCACTGGACCGGAACCCGCCTCGTCCCCCTCGACGCGATACCGCCCTCCGACCCCACCGCAAGCCCGAGCCGCCGCTGACCACCGAGCTCAGCCACGAGCAGGCCAGCCGGATCCAGAAAACTCTGCGGGATACCTGGTCAAGACCGGCCCAGTTCCCACTGCTGTCAGGCTTTCCGCGAACTCAAGAGCAGCAGGCAGCCGATCGCGACCGCCGTCACGAGACCGGCGACGAGCAGCTTGGGATCGAGGCTGGTGGTCGCGGCAGCCTGAGCGACCGGCGATGCCGCAGCCGACGTCGAAGGGACCGCCGACTGGCTTGGCATCGCTGAAGTGGCCACTGTGGACGGTGGAGTCGTAGCGGTCGGCACAACCGGAGGCGCTGCCACAGCGGTACGGCTGGGAGCGGCACGCGAAGCAGGTGCGGCAGAAGTGGTTCGCGGCGGAGACGGCGGCTGAGTGGCCGCAGGCTGGACGATGACCTGCGCTCGCATGTCCGGATGCACCGAGCAGTAGTACGAGTAAGTGCCGGGCGTGCGAAAGGTGTAGTTCCAGGTTTGCCCCTGGGACAGCTGCGGGCTGCGGAACGCGACGGGCGCGCTGGTGGTGACCACGTCGTGCGGAGCGGTGTCGTGCTGGATCCAGGTCACAGTGTCGCCGACGTGCACGGTCAGCGACGCGGGCGAGTAGGCGTAGTCCTGCATCATCACGGTCTGAGCCGCCGCGGCCGACGCCGTCACCGGAGCCGCGAGCGTAAGCAGGACCACGGCGGCAAACAGAACGAGAAAGCGTTTCATTGAACGAACTCCCCGGCGAACTCGACGCGGATCGGCAGCCGGACGAGCAGTCGCGCGAACCGGCCGGAAGTCCTCAGTGGACGCCGTGGCGGCGGCAAGGTCCCGCGCAGCCACAGGATGACGCGATCCGGTCCGGCCTCGCGAAGGTCGCCGCCGAGCACCAGATCGCGCGATGAGTCTCCGAAGTCGAGCCGTCCGGCGAATTCGACCGGCGGCCGTTCGGTGATTTCCTCGCCGGTGAAGTGCGCCTCGCCCAGTTCCCGAGTGACCATTGAGGACGGAAGCGGGAAGGCGGACCGGAAGGACGCGCCGTCGATTTCCGCGGTGAGGCCGCTGCCTTCCGGGTCGCGGGTGAACGTGGCCCGGCGGACGGTCAATCGCCCGCGCAGCACGGGGATTCCGAGCAGCCGCTGCGTCAGTTCCAGGACGCAGCGGTCGGGCCGGATCCGGTGGACGGCGGGGTCGGCGCCGGCCGAGGGCAGGAACCGGGTGTCAGTGGGCACGAAGTCCTCCGGGGATCGAGGTGGTCCGGGGCGGGCGCGGCGGCCCGCCCCGGACCGGGTCGGGCACGCCTCAGCAGGACGCCTGGTTCAGCAGCGGCGTCAGGACGCTTTCGAGCCAGACGGTGTGCGTCTTGATGTACTGGTCCAGATTCAGCAGGTCAGTAACCTGCTGGCCCGGCGACTCCTCAAGATGCGCGGCCTTGATGTGCGCGATGATCGGCGCGAGCGTGTCGGTGACGACCTTGCCGGCCGAACCGTCGAGGACCGGCTTGAGCACGCTTTCCAGCCACACCGTGTGCGTCTTGATGTACTGGTCCAGATTCAGCAGATCGGTGACCTGCTGGCCCGGCGACTCCTCCAGGTGCGCGGCTTTGACGTGGTCGAGGATCGGCTGCAGCACGCCCTTGGGCACGCAGTTTCCGGGCGGAGTGTCGGTGGGCATCGGCATCGTGTGCGTCGGGCTGGACGGCGCGGTCGGCATCGAGGACGACGACGGCGGGGCGGTCGGCGAGGACGGCGGCGGCGCGGGCGTGCCTTGGACGGTCACGGTCGCCTTCATGTCGGGATGGATCGAACAGTAGTAGGAGTAGGTGCCCGCCTTGGTGAAGGTGTGCGAGAAGGTGCCGCCGGTCTGCATGGTCGGCGACGTGAATTTCTCCGGCCCGTCGGTGACGACGACGTTGTGCGGCGCGGAATCGTGATTGGTCCACGTCACGGTGTCACCCGCGGAGATGGTCAAGCTGGCCGGGGAGAACTTGTACCCGCTCATCTCGACCGATTTGGCGGAGCCGGCCGCGGCGGGCGCGGCGCCTCCTTGCTGCCGCGCCAGCCCTTGGTAGAGCGGCACGGCGAGCGGGCTCTGCTTCGCCAGCGCCGCGAGATCGACCCGCGGCGAGGCAGGCGCGGCGACCGGAGCCGTCTGCTGTCCCGTGCGCAGGGTGGTGAGACTGACCAGGGCCAGCGCCAGTGCGACGACCGCGGCCGCGATCGGCCACCGGCGCCGGCGAGCCGCCTCGGGCGGGGCTTCCGGCCGCGTTCCGGCGGCGGCAGAGGTGGGTTCCGGGTTGTCCATCAAGGAGATTCCTTTCCGGGGTGGGACGTTCACCGGCCGGGACTGGCGGTGACGAGGAGGCTCGCCGCGAACAGCACCACGACGACGAGCGTGGCTTCCGCGGCGACGGAATAGACGAACGGACGGACCGCGCCGGCGTCTCCGCGCAGCACCACCGCGAAGTCGAGCCGCCGCGCGACCCAGCTCTTGCTCGCCTGCGCGAACAGCAGCACCACGGCGAGCGCCGCGAGTTTCGTCAGCAGGATCCGGCCGTAGCCGGTGGTGAACACCCGCCCGACGTCGCCGAGCGTCCCGAGCGCGAGCACGGCGCCCGCGACGATCACCAGGAGCACCGATGTGAGGGCGAGTTTCGAATAGCGGGGTACGACTTCGGCGAGTTCGCCGGGATCGCGGCGGGACAGCACGCCGAACAGCAGCATCGCGAGCCCGCCGATCCACGCGCAGATTCCCGCCAGGTGCCCGAAATCCGCGAGCTGGCTCAGCAGCGGATGTGCGCTCTCCGCGGAATGCCCGGTCAGGCCGGTCGTGCGCAGCAGCCCGGCGGCGACCACTCCCGCGCCGACCCGCCAGCCCAGCGAAACCGCGGCGCGACGGCCGCGTTGCAGCACATCGGCGAGCACCACTCCGGCCAGCACCCACCCGAGCGCCTTGGCGAACCAGATCCGGCCGAACTGGCTGTCGAGGACCTGCGCGAGCAGATCCGGATCGAGCAGATCAGCCGGGGACCGCTGGGTCACCCACGCGCCCTGCAACCCGAGCCCGGCCACCGTCCCGGCGAACCCGAGCACCCAGCCGGTCACCAGCACCCCGCGCGCCCGGCGATGGTCCGCTCCCGCAGGCCACAGCAGGGCGAGAAAGAGCAGCCCGCCGGCGAACAACGCGAGCCCGGAGTAGTCCACGCAGCGCGCGAGGACGTACCAGAATTTCGCGGAACCGAGGTCCATGGGCTCAGCCGCCGCTCGACGGAATCGCCGGAGGCGCCGCGGGTTGCGCCGGAGCTGCCGGGCAGGAACCGATGATCGTCGCGAGGAGCCCGTCCGGCCCGGTCACCGCGAGCCCGGTCGTGAGACCGCCGACGAGCGGCAGCCCGCTCACTGTGTCGAGCACCGGCTGGACTGCGCTGGGCTGGCACGTCGGCGTCTCCGTCGGCGGAGGAGTTCCGGTCGGGGTCTGCGGCGGTGTTTCCGGCGGGGCGGGCGGCATCGGATCACCGGTCGGCTGCGGGATGTCCCCGGTCGGCGGCGGGATTTCGCCGGACGGCACGTCGGCCACCGGTTCCGCCGGCGGAGGCGCGTCGACCGGCGGGATCCCGCCGCCGGGCATCGGCGGCATCGGCTGCACCGCACCAGGAGGAGGCAGTTCGCCGTTGGGCAGAACCGGTTGCGGCGCGGGCGCTGCCTGTGCGGGAGGCTGATCCGGAGCGACCGGACTGCTCGCCGCTGTCGTCTTCAACCCGATTCCCGAGGCGTACCCCACCACGACCACGACCGCGCCCGCCAGACAGGCCGCGACCACCTGGTCCCGCCGCGATCCGCGTCCCACTGAAGCCACCACAAGCATTTCCTTCCCCGACGCCTGCCGCCGACCCGGCCGGATCACGACGGGGAGCACCACATCAAACCGCGCGTTTCGGCGGACGATTGAATCATGACAGGAACGTAAAATTGATCTCCGAACAACAATCGGCAAACAGTGAATTCGCCACCGCGACCAGCTGTGCGAACTATTTAACCTTCCCGTTTCGCATTCGACCCGCCGCCGACCACACAGCACCGAAACCATCTCGCTCCGACACCTGTCCCTCCAGCAAAGCAGGGTTCATGCGACCATCCTCCGGAATTCCCGGCCCCGTCCGCCGCCAGCCGAGCCGGCGCGCGCTTCTTGTGCGCACCCTCGCGGTTATCGCGTTCAGTCTCTTGGCAACGTTTTTCCCCACCTCGGCAGCCGAGGCGCACAGCTTCGTGGAATCGAGCACCCCCGCGAAGGATTCCGAACTCTCCTCCGCCCCCGAGAAAATTGTGCTCACCTTCAACGAACCACTGGACCGCGGTTTCACCGAATTGGCGGTACTCGGACCGGACGGCGCGACACATTGGGAGTCGGCAGCCGCCGCGGTCACCGGCCCGACCCTTTCCGCGCCCGTGAAACCGCTCGGCCCGGCCGGGAAATACACCGTGGAATACCGGGTCGTGTCAGCCGACGGGCATCCGGTATCCGGCTCCTATTCCTTCACCCTCACCAAGGCAGGCTCCGGCGTCGCACCAGTCGCCGCTCCCCCGTCCGCGGCGCAGGCCCCGCACGCCGCACCGGCCGCCACCGCCGACGACGCGAGCGGCGGGATACCGGTCTGGGTATGGATCGCCGCGACCGCGGTGCTGCTGATCGCGGGCGGAATCGTCGCGGCGCGGATCAGCCGGGTTCCCGAACGGGATTGAGCGACTGTCCGAAATGGTCCTCGGCGCGGCAATTCACCCGTGCGGGCCGCGGACTGTGCGCACTCGGATACCCGTTGCTGATCACCGCGCTACCGGAGCGAAGAATCCGCGCGGTCGAATGCCCGGGTACCTGACCTCACCGGAAGGCTTTTCTCCCATGCCGATTCCCGTGTCCGATGCCCTCGACCTGCAAGCAGACGTCGCCGACGGGAAGATCGACGACCTGCGCCGCCCTGGCCGCTACCTGGTGAGTTCGATGCTCGCCGGGGCTTTCATCGGGGTGGCGGTCGTGCTGCTGCTTTCCGCGACCGGGCCGCTCAACGCGGCGAGTTCCCCCTGGACCAAGGTGGTCCAAGGGCTGGTGTTCGGGATCGCCCTGACCGCCGTCGTGTTCGCCGGCGCGGAACTGTCCACCGGCAACATGATGACCATGGTCCAGGGAGTCCTGGTCCGGCGGCGCGGCGCCGGCGCGGCGGCCGCGGTCGTCGTGGTGTCGTTCGTCGGCAACCTGCTCGGTTCGATCGTGTTCGCGTGGCTGGTCCACGAAGGCGGGGTGCTGTCGATCGGCGGCGCCGGAGGCCACGCCGGGCCGGGAGCGGCCCTGCTCGCGAGCCTGGTCAAGACTAAGGCCGCGGAGTCCGCCAGCGCGCTGTTCTTCCGCGGCGTGCTGTGCAACTTCCTGGTGTGCCTCGCGGTGTGGATGGCCGCGCGCACGAAGTCGGACGGGGCCAAGCTGGCGCTGATCTTCTGGTGCCTGCTGGCCTTCATCAGCTCCGGGTTCGAGCACGTGGTCGCCAACATGACGACGTTCTCGCTCGGCCTGATGGACGGCGTCCCCGGTGCCACCGTCAGCGAATTCGGCCGCAACCTGCTGTTCGTGGGCCTGGGTAACCTGGTCGGCGGCGGCCTCCTGGTCGGGGCCGCCTACTCCCTGCTGGGCAAGCGCTCCCGCCCGGAACGCCCCGCCACGGCACCCGCCCCGGAAGAACTCGCCACGGCTGGCAGCTGACTGAGCCGGCTCCGACGCTGCGGCAGACGACGGGTCTGTCGCAGCGTCGGCGTTTCCGGAAACGCGTCAGGCCGCCACTGCCCGGCTTTCGCCCGCCGCACGCGGCGCTCGCTGGCCCAATTCTTCAAGCGGCGTCCGGTAAGTCTCGCGCATCGTCAGCACCGCGAGCCCCGCGACCACTGCCGCTCCGGCGGTCAGACCGGCGACCGGCAGCCAGTTCTTCAGGTCCGCTCCGGCAAGCGCCGCGGCGATGGACGGCGCGAAACCGCCGAGAGCGAAGCCCAGCTGCGTGCCGACGGCGACCCCGGACATCCGCACCTTCGTGCCGAACTGCTCAGTCCACAAGGCATACCCGACCCCGCCGTAGGCGCTGTAGACGACTCCCGACAGCAGGATCCCGAACACGAACACCAGCACGACGTTCGCCTGGCTGATCGACCAGATGAACGGCCAGATCAGCACCGCGACGCCCAGCGAGGCGACGGCGAAGACGGGTTTGCGGCCGAACCGGTCGCCCGCCTTGCCCCACAACGGAATGGCGGCCAGCGCCACTACGTTGCTCAGCATGATCATCCACAGCATCGAACTGCGGGACAGACCGATCGTGGTCGCTCCGTAGGTGAGCGAGTAGATGCTGACGATCGTGCTGGTGACCGAAATCAGCGCGCTCACCACGATCTTGAGCACGTCGGGCGTGTGGTGCCGCAAAAGCACCAGCAGCGGCGCCTTGGGAACGGTGTTCTGCTTGCGCGCGGCGGCGAATTCGGGGCTTTCCTGCAGCGAACGCCGGATCCACCACCCGGCGACGGTGACCAGCGCGCTGAGCAGGAACGGGATCCGCCAGCCCCACGACAGCAACGCGGAGGTCGGCATCGAGGACAGCGGGAGGAACACCGCGGTCGCGAGGATCAGGCCGAATTGCGTGCCCGCCAAGGTAAAACTCGTGAAGTAGGCGCGCTTGCCGGGCGGCGCGTGTTCCAGCGTGGCGGACCCGGCGCTGGACTGTTCGCCGGCGACCGCGAGCCCTTGGACGAGGCGCAGCGCGACCAGCAGGATCGGGGCGGCGACGCCGATCGTGCCGTACCCGGGCAGGACGCCGATCAGGAACGTCGCCGCGCCCATGCCGAGCAGGGTCAGCAGCAGCACGCGCTTGCGGCCCAGCGTGTCGCCGAGGTGCCCGAGGATGAACGAACCGACGGGACGGGCGACGTAGGCGACCCCGAAGGTCGCGAGCGACGCGATCGTCGCGGTCGCGGCGTTGCCCGCCGGGAAGAACACCTTCGGGAAGATCAGCGCCGCGGCGGTGCCGTAGATGAAGAAGTCGTAGTACTCCAGCGCGCTGCCGATCCACGAGGACACCGCGGCCTGGCGCGGGGTGCGGCGGGCGGCGCCGGGCGATGCGGGATCGTGCTCCTGGCGCGGGACAGCGTCGTCCACGTCAGCCTCCTTGATGACCGCGGCGGCGGTCGACGGGGTCCGTCCGGCCGGAATGGACCGGCTGGCTATGTACCGGATAGTGAGTTAGCCGCCGCAGGCGTGTCAAGTCTTTCGGTGCGATCCGGATGCGATCCGGTCCGGTCAGGCCCGCCCGACGTGCGCGGTCAGGTACTCGAGGACCAGGTCTCCCAGCATCCGCCGGTAGTGGTCGCGACGGGAGGGATCCAGCAGGTCACGGTCGAAGATGACCTGGAAGGTGTGCTGGTTCGCGGTCCGGAAGACGCAGAACGCGCTGATCATCATGTGGATGTCGAGCGCGTCGACGTCGTCGCGGAACAGGCCGGCGGCGCGGCCGCGCTCGAGGATGCCGGCGAGCACGTCGACCGCGGGCGCGGCGAGGCCGGACAGGATCGGCGAGGTGCGCAGGTGCCGCGCGTGGTGGATGTTCTCGATCCCGACCAGCCGGATGAACGCGGGATGCGATTCGTGGTGGTCGAAGGTCAGCTCGGCGAGCGCCCGCATGGCGCGCGCGGGGTCGAGGTGATCGACGTCGAGCTGCTGTTCCAGCGCCCGGATCCCCTGGTAGGCGCGCTCCAGGACGGCGACGTACAGCCCTTCTTTGCTGCCGAAGTAGTAGTAGAGCATCCGCTTGGTGGTCCGGGTGCGGGCGGCGATCTCGTCGACGCGGGCGCCGTCGTAGCCGCGGTCGGCGAACTCGCCGGTCGCGACGTCGAGGATCTCGGCGCGGGTGCGTTCGGCGTCGCGCTGCCGCTCCGGCGCGTCGGAGGGTTCAGCGCTCACGGGATCGTCCTCGCTGCTCGGCTCACGTGGCCGAGGATATCCGGCTGCCGCTTCCCTTTCGCGTTCGGACACGGTACAAGTAACTAACTAGTACATTCATTGACTGCGAGGAGCCGCGCGCATGTCCCCCGACCGCACCGTGCCCGGCCGGCTGCTGACCGGCCTCGTCGGGACCGGGATCGGCCCGTCGCTCTCCCCCGCGCTGCACGAGCGCGAGGCGCGCGAGCTCGGCCTCGAGTGCACCTACACCCGGTTCGACCTCGACGTGCTCGGCGTTCCGGCCGGCGCCGTCGGCGAGCTGCTCGCCCAGGCCCGCGCGGAGGGCCTGGCCGGGGTCAACGTCACGCATCCGTGCAAGCAGCTGGTGATCCCGCATCTGGATGAGCTGTCGCCAGACGCGGCGGCGATCGGCGCGGTCAACACCGTCGTCTTCGACGGCCAGCGGACGGTCGGGCACAACACCGACTGGTCCGGGTTCCGCGACGGTTTCGTCGCCGGACTGCCGGACGCTCCGCTCCGCCGAGTCGTGCTGCTGGGCGCGGGCGGAGCGGGCGCGGCCGCCGCGCACGCGCTGCTGACGCTCGGCGCTGAATCGCTAGCCGTACTCGACACCGACACCACCCGCGCGGTCCGGCTCGCCGACGATCTCGCCATGCGGTTCGGACCCGGCCGGGTCTGGGCCGGACGCGGTCTTGAGCGGGAACTTTCCGAAGCCGGCGGTTTGGTGCACGCGACCCCCGTCGGGATGGCCGGCCATCCCGGCCTGCCGCTGCCGATGTCGTTGCTGCGCAAGGAACTCTGGGTCGCCGAGATCGTCTACCGGCCGTTGGAGACCGCGCTGCTGCGCGCCGCCCGCGCGCTCGGCTGCCGCACCCTCGACGGCGGCCCGATGGCCGTGCACCAAGCCGCCGCGGCGCTGAAACTGTTCTGCGGCCGCGAACCCGATCCGGCGCGGATGCTGCGCCACCTCACCGAACTGGTCAGTGCCGAAACCCCGGGAGGCACCAGCCGTGTCGCGTGAACCCCGCACCGGAATCGCCACCGTCTGCCTCTCCGGAACGCTCGACGACAAGCTTCGCGCCGCCGCGGCGGCCGGATTCGACGGCGTCGAGATCTTCGAGCCCGACCTCGTCGCCTCCCCCCTGCCGCCCGGCGAAGTACGGCTGCGCTGCGCGGACCTCGGCCTGTCGATCGACCTCTACCAGCCCTTCCGCGACCTGGACTCCACCGACCCGGACCGGTTCGCGGCGAACCTGCGCCGCGCGGAACGCAAGTTCGACCTCATGGAAGAACTCGGCGCCGACACCATCCTGGTCTGCTCCTCGGTGGCCGACGACGCGGTCGCCGACCTCGACCGGCTCGCCGAGCAGCTGCACACACTCGGCGAACGAGCCGGCGCTCGCGGGCTGCGGATCGCTTACGAGGCACTGGCTTGGGGCAAGGAAGTGTCCACTTACGACCGTTCCTGGGAGGCCGTGCGCCGCGCCGATCACCCGGCGCTCGGCCTGTGCCTGGACAGCTTCCACATCCTCTCGCGCGGCTCGGACCCCGCCGCCATCGCCGACATCCCCGGGGACAAGCTGTTCTTCCTCCAGCTCGCCGACGCGCCGCACCTGTCGATGGACGTGCTGCAGTGGAGCCGCCACCACCGGCTCTTCCCCGGGCAAGGCGCGTTCGACCTGCCCGGCTTCCTCGCTCCGGTGCTCGCCGCCGGATACGCCGGACCGCTGTCGCTCGAAGTGTTCAACGACGTCTTCCGCCAGGCCGATCCCGACCGCGCCGCGATCGACGCACACCGGTCCCTGCTTGCGCTCACCGAAGCGACCAGCCCCGTCGCGCAGCCCGCACCAGAAGTCCGCGGACCAGCCTTCGTCGAACTCTCCGCAGGCGACTCGCTGGCCCCGGTCCTGTCCGCACTCGGCTTCGCCCGCACCGGAATCCACCGTACGAAACCCGTGGAACGCTGGGAACAAGGCACCGCACGGATCCTCGTCAACCGCTCCGGCGGCCCAGCAGCCGTCGCCGCCCTCGCCGTCGAATCCGCCGACCCCGCTGCCGCCGCCCGCCGGGCCGTCCGACTCGACGCGAAACGCCTGCCACGAGAACACGGCCCCGCCGAAGCGGATCTCGCCGCCGTCACCGCTCCGGACGGAACAGCGTTGTTCTTCTGCCGCAACGGAAACGACGACTGGACCGGAGATTTCGTGCCCACCGGCGAATCCGCCGACGGCATCGGGATCACCGGCATCGACCACATTGGACTGGCACAGCCCTTCGACCACTTCGACGAAGCCGCCCTCTTCTACCGCACCGTACTCGGCCTAGAACCCGCCGCGACCGGCGAATTCGCCGCCCCCTTCGGCCTGGTCCGCAGCCGAGCCGTCGCCGACCCGCACCGCCGGATCCGCCTCGCACTCACAGTTTCCCTGCTGCGCCGCGGCGAATGGGCGCCCGGAGTGTCCGAACCGCAGTACATCGCGCTCGCCGTCGACGACATCCTCACCGCGACCCAGGGAGCCCGCGCCGCCGGCGCTCCCCTGCTTGCCATCCCGGACAACTACTACGCCGACCTAGACGCCCGCCTGAACCTGCCCGCAGACCGGCTCGCCGCCTACCGGGACCTCGGTGTACTGCACGAACGCACCCCGGAAGGCGACTACCTGCAAACCTGCACCGAAGTCCTCGGCGGCCGAGTATTCCTCGCACTGGTCCAACGCCTCGGCAACCACGACGGCTACGGCTGGAGCGACGCCCCAGTCCGCATGGCCGCACACCGCCGCCGCCGCATCGCCCGGGCGCACGTGCCGGCCTGAACGCGAGCCGTTCCTGGGTTGAGCTCGCCGAGCCGGAGACTTGGGCGGCAGATCTTCGCCGGTAGATCCACAGTAGACCGTCCTGCCGCAGTCATCAGCGAGGAAGCAGGGCGAGGAACGCCGCCGCGGCGGGAGTCGGCGGCCGGGTGGCCGCGTGGACCGCGACGACCTCGCGCTCGATGCTCGGGTCGGTGGCCAGCGTGCGGACTTCGGGATGGTGCCGCACCGTTTCCGGCGGGACGAGCGCGATGCCGATTCCCTCGCCGACGACGTCCAGGAGGTCGTGGACGGTGTCGACCTCGCAGACGCTGCGCCGGGACAGTCCGATGTGGTCACAAGCGGCGTCGATCCGGTTGCGCAGAGCCGAATCCGCGCGGTATTCGACAAAGTCGCGATCGGACAGTTCCGCGAGGGCGACGTGATCGCGTCCGGCGAGCGGGTCGGCGGCCTTGACCGCCAGCACCAGCGATTGGGCGGCCAGCGCGCGGTGCTCGACATGCCGGGTGTCGAAGGGGCGGTCCACGAAGGCGAGGTCGAGTTCGCCGTCCACGACGTCGCGGATCAGCCGGGGCACCGAATCGTGGCGCAGGTGGAGGTGCACTGCCGGGTGGCGGGCGTGGAAGCGGGCCAGCAGACGGGGCAAGGGCACGCCGCCCATCGCTTGGACGGCGCCGACCCGCACTCGGCCGCGCAGCACTCCGAGGACGGCGGCCACCGCGTCCTCGCCCTCTTCGGCCGCGGCCACCGCTCGGCGTGCGGACGGCAGCAGGGCACGGCCGGCTTCGGTCAGCTCCACCTTCCGCCGGGAGCGGGTGAACAGTGCGGCGCCCAGTTCGCGTTCCAGCGCGGCGATCGAACTGGACAGGCTCGACTGCACCAGGTGGGCGCGGGCCGCGGCGCGGGTGAAATGCAGTTCGTCGGCGAGCACGAGGAAGTGTCCGAGCTGGCGCAACTCCATGGATCGACTGTATCGATCGATGGCACGGAAAGCATCTGTTGGACTGGTCACGGGCTTCCAGGCGAGGCTGGACGGCATGAAAGTTCAGCAGGCAGTGGGTTTCTGGGGCGTGGCGTTCGCCTTCGGGGTGACGATGGCGGGCACGACGTTGCCGACGCCGCTGTATCCGTTGTTACAGCGGGAGTTCGGGTTCGGCGAGCTCGCGAGCACGCTGCTTTACGCCGTCTACGCGGGCGGGGTGATCGCGGCGCTGGTGCTGTTCGGCCGCGCCTCGGACGTGCTCGGCCGGCGGCGGGTGCTGCTCGCGGGAACGGCCTGCGCCGCGTTGTCGGCAGCCGCTTTCCTGAGCGGTGCCGGGATCGCAGCGCTGCTGGCCGGTCGCGTGCTGTCCGGGTTCTCGGCCGGGCTGGTCACCGGCACGGCGACCGCGGCGCTCGGCGAACTGCACCCGCGCGGGAACCAGGCGCACGCCGGGCTGGTCGCGACCGTCGCCAACATGCTCGGGCTGGGGTGCGGGCCGCTGCTCAGCGGGGTGCTGGCCGCCGTCGCGCCCGCGCCGCTGCAACTGTCTTTTCTCGTACACCTCGCGCTGCTGGCACCCGCCGCAGGCATCGTGTGGCGGACGCGCGAATCGCGCCCCGCCGAGGCCGGGGCGCGCTTCCGGATAGTGCGGCCGGTGCTGCCCGCCGAGGTCCGGCCGGTGTTCCTGCCCGCGGCCACCGCGATGTTCGCCGCGTTCGCGGTGTTCGGTCTCGTCGCCGCCGTCGAGCCCTCGATGCTGGTGCGGCTGCTCGACGTGCACAGCCCGGTGGCGCCGGGACTGGTCGTGTTCGCGATGTTCGCCGCGTCGGCCGGCGGGCAGATCGTCTCCCGGCGCGTGCCCGCCGCCCGCGCGTTGCCGATCGGCTGCGCGGTGGTGCTGGCCGGGGTCGCCGGGCTGGCCGCCGCGATCGGCATGGAATCCGCGGCCGTGCTGGCGGCCGCGACGATCGTGATCGGCGCCGGGCAGGGAGTGGCGTTCCGCGGCGCGGTGGCCGCTGTCGGCTCGCGCACCCCCGATGACCAGCGAGCCGGGACGATGTCCAGCTTCTTCCTGGTGGTCTACCTCGGCATCTCGGTCCCGGTGGTGCTGGCCGGCGCCGCGTCCGCCCGGTGGGGCCTGCGTGCCTCGGCGCTGGCCTTCGCCGGAGTCGTCGCCGTCCTTCTCGTGGCAGCGCTGCTCGCGACGGGTTCCCGCGCCCGCAGTGCGGCTTGAAGCGCTTCACCCGGCCGCGGACGTGCCGGCATCGGCTGGTTCTCGCACCTGATCGGTCGCGCGGCGCCGGACCAGAAGGCACGAGACGGCGCCAACCGCGATCACCGCGACAGGCAGCGCCAAGGTCGGCCGCATCGCGTCGACCACCCCCTGCCCGAACACCGAGGCGGCAGCCTGCTGAACGTCGTGGACCACCGAGGCCGGCGTCCCCGGCGGCAGCGGGACCGCGGCGCCGGACTGCCCAGTGCCGATGTCCGTCCCGCTCCGGGCCGCGTGCTCGAACGCCGCCGTGAACCGGTCGCGGACGGTCTCCGGAAGAGCGGCGGCCCGCGTGGCTGCCTCCTCCCGGAGCGAGACGGCGAGCCGGTTCTGCAGCACCGCACCGACCGCCGCGCTGCCGATGACCGTGCCGATCTGCCGGATCGAATTCAGCACGCCGGAAGCGGCTCCGGCCATCGCGGGCTCGACGCGGTACATCGCGACCGTGACCATCGGACCGAACAGGCCGCCGATGCCCACCCCGACGACGAGCAGCGCGGGCTGGAACTCCCACCACTCACGCCCGACGCCGGCCGCGGCCGCCAGCCACGCCATTCCGGCCGCGAACAGGGCCAGGCCGGTCATCAGGACGTACTTGCCGCCGAGCCGGTCGGCCAGCCTGCCCGCGACCGGGGACAGCACCGCCGAGACCACCATCGCCGGAGCCATCACCAGCCCGGCCTCGACCGCGCTGAAGCGCAGCACGGACTGCAAGTAGATCATCACCGGCAGGAACAGGCCGATCATTCCCACTTGGACAGTCGCGGACACGAAACTCATCACCGCGAAACCGCGGTCGCGGAACAGCACGAATGGAAGCAGCGGGTCGACGTGCTGTCGTTTCCGTTGCTGCACAAGGAATACCGCCAGCAGCAGCACGCCCGCGCCCAGCAGGCACCAGATCGTCGCGTTCCACTCGTACCGCTGCCCCTCGGTGAGCGCGAACGTCAGGCACGCGAGCGCGGCCGCCGCGAACACGACGCCCAGCACGTCCACCCGACGGCGGGCGCCGTGCCGCAGATCCGGCACCAGCAGCAGGGCCAGCACGAGCACGAGCAGGCCGATCGGAACGTTGACGACGAAGATCCACCGCCACCCGGCCGAGCTGACCAGCAGCCCGCCCAAGGTCGGCCCCGCGATCGTGGCCACCCCGGCCACCGCTCCCCACACGCCGAGCGCCGTGCCGCGGCGGGCAGGCGGGAACGTGCCGATGATGATCGTCATCGTCTGCGGCGCCAGCGCGGCGGCCCCCAGCCCCTGCACCGCC
This sequence comes from Amycolatopsis albidoflavus, assembly GCF_039525725.1. Lineage (NCBI taxonomy): Bacteria > Bacillati > Actinomycetota > Actinomycetes > Pseudonocardiales > Pseudonocardiaceae > Amycolatopsis > Amycolatopsis albidoflavus. The sequence goes on along the minus strand of NZ_BAAAHV010000022.1, from coordinate 510,138 downwards.
CGGGCCGCGATGAGCTGCGCCGGATCCCCCGACAGCGCACACAGGACGGACGCCGCCGTGAACACCGCGGTGCCCGCGACGAACATGGCGCGCGGCCCGAACACGTCCCCCAGCCTGCCGAACGCGATCAGCAGTGCGGCGAGGACGAGGATGTAGACGTTGATCACCCACAAGACCTCGTCCAGCGAGGCGCCCATGGTCTCGATCATGCTGGGGATCGCGACGTTGACCGCCGTCAAATCCAGCAGGGTCAGGAAAAATCCCAGGCTGAGCGTCACCAGCACCGCCCAGGGATTGCCGCGCCAGCGGTTCATTCGCGTTCCTCCCAGAAATCCGCGTCCCGCCTGAGCCGCCCGGCGGAAACCGGTCGCCGGGAGCTGGCTCAGGTCGTCTCGCTAGAATGCTAGCATCCTAATAAGCTAAGCGGCCTCGGAGACGGGGCGTGAGATCCGGCGGCAGAGCGGCTGGTCGGATCGGAGAGGACGGCGGCGCGCAGCTGGCGACGACGCGCCGCCCTCCGGTACGGGTCAGGTCAAATGGTCGAATTCCCCGCTGACCCAACGAATGTGCGCCTCAGCGGAGCGCTGCACGACGTCCTTGGCATTCGCGTCGACGGCGTCGCCGCCGAGCGTGTACAACCGGTCGTAGGACCAGCCGTCGAGCCGGTCCACGATCCGCTGGACCACCGCGGCGGACAGCGGGATGTGCTTCGGGAAATTGCGCTGGAACGACACCCAGTTCGGCGCCAGGCCGCCGCTGATCGTGTCGCCGGAAAGGAGCGTGCCGTCCGGGGTGCGCAGCACAGCGCTGCCCAACATGTGGCCGCCGACCTCGATCAACTCGACCCCGGGCACCGGCTCGGCGTGCTCCGTCCAGAACTCGAGCACCGGGTCGGTGCGGCCCAGCCATTCCCGGCCCGCGGCGTTGACCAACACTGGAACCCGCCCGAACGCGTGGCTCCAGCTGACCTGGGCCGCGAACATGTGCGGATGGCTGGTCGCCACCGCCGCGACCTCGCCGAGCGCCCGAACCGCGGCGAGCGTGTCGGGCTCGATAGAAGTCGGCGGATCCCACAGGACGTTCCCCCGCGCGGTCCGCACGACGAACGACCACTGCCCGATGCCCACCACCGGTTCCCGCCGCAGGCTGTGCACTCCGCGGCCGTGGTCCCGCTGCCGCACCACATGCGGTTCGGCGGCAAGCTGTTCGTGAGTACGCCAACTCCCGGAATGCGGGCCCAGATCCCCGCGCTCCTCGATGCCGACTTCGCCGCGGTCCATCACACAGTGCGGAGGCTCGGGGGAACCGGGCTGCTCGATGCCGCATCGGTCGCAGATCCATAGTGTCATGATCGCGATTCTCAAACCTCGATCTTGGTAGAGGTCAACCATTAGCCAGGAGCCGTGCCACCGGCGCGAGGCGGCTCCGCCCGAGCCCGCGGAATCAGACCCGGGATCCGCGGGTGTCGAGCGGACGCCCGCGCGGCCTCACTTCACGACGGGGCCAACCACCCCCGCGCGTCAGTCCGGACCTCTTCCTCTAGCGAGCCGATCGGCGAACCGGTCCGTAACGAACGGTCACGCACCGGCCTCCTGTTTGATCTGCTCGAACCGGGCGGCCATCGCCTCGCCGAGCGCCGTCGCCGCGGAGAGCGGGCGCACCATGACCGTGAAGTCGTCGATCAGCCCGTTTTCGTTGGTGTGCAGGAAATCGCAGCCGTTGATCTCCTTCTCCCCCACCCGCGCGGTGAAGATCAGCGCGTGGTCGCGGCCGTCGGCGCTGGAGATCTCCCGGACGTAGCGGAAGTCGGCGAAGACCCCGCTCACGGCGCGCAGGATGGCCGCGGTGATCGGCTTGCCGGGGTACGGCCGGTACGCGACCGGACTGGTGAAGGTCACGTCGTCGGCGAGGAGGGCTTCGACGGCGGCGTGGTCGTTGTTCTCGACGGCCTCGCGGAGCGGGTGCATGCAGCCTCCTAGTAACTTTTTTGATTAGGTGCTGATGAGATTAATCGCCCCAATGCTACGGTGTCCAGGTGTCCTTGAAGTTCGCGATCCTCGCGGCCCTGCTGGAGGGCGAGTTTTCCGGCTACGACCTGGCCAAGTCGTTCGACGCGTCGGTCGCCAACTTCTGGCAGACGACCCCGCAGCAGCTCTACCGCGAACTCGAACGGCTCTCGGCCGACGGCATGATCGCGGCGCGCGTCGTCGAGCAGGAACGCCGGCCCAACAAGCGGATGTTCAGCCTCACTCCCGCCGGGCGCCACGCCCTGCACGAGTTCACCGCGACGCCGGTCCAGCCCACCACGATCCGGGACGACCTCCTGGTCAAGGTGCAGGGCAGCGACGCGGGCGACGTCGAAGCGGTGATCACCGCCGTCGAGGAACGCATGGAGTGGAGCCGAGCCAAGCTCGCCCGCTTCGAACGGCTGCGCGAGCGCATGCTGGACGGCCGGACGGAAAGCGGCTATCTGCGCGACAACGACCGGGTCGGACCCTATCTGACGCTGCTGCGCGGCATCTCGTTCGAGCAGGAGAACCTGCGGTGGGGCGAGCACGCCGCGCGGATCCTCAGGCAGCGCGCCAAATCTGGCGTTTCCAGGCCCGCCTAGCGCGAAACGGCCGAGCCCGCGGCGATCGTCGCCGGCGACCGGCCGAGGTGGCGGAACCGTCCCGGTTGACGTATACCCCTTGCTGTGGCGGCTTCGACGATTGGACTGTTGCATCCGGGCCGGATGGGTTCGGCCATCGCGGCGCAACTGATCGCGGGCGGGCACCAGGTGCTGTGGTGCCCGGCCGGACGGTCCGCGGGAACGGCGCGCCGAGCCGCGGAGACCGGGTTGACGGCGGTGGAAACGGTTCCGCGGCTCCTCGACCGGAGCGCGGTCGTGTTCTCGATCTGCCCGCCCGCCGCGGCCGAGGAGGTCGCCGAGGACATCGGGGACTACAGCGGGATCTACGTCGAGGCGAACGCGATCAGTCCACAAAGGATGATCGCGATCGCCGACCGGCTCCGCGCGACCGTGGTGGACGGATCGATCATCGGGCCGCCCCCGGACGAGCATTCGACCGCGCGGGTCTACCTGTCCGGTCCGGAGAACGCCGTCGAACGGGTACGGGGTCTGCTGACCGCAGGCAACGCCGAACCGGTGCCGCTGGCAAACCGCGTCGGCGCGGCGAGCGCGTTGAAGATGGCCTACGGCTCGTTCCAGAAGACCTCGCGTGCGCTGGCCGCGGTCAGCCATGCGATCGCCGGCGACTACGGCGTCGGCGAACACCTGCTCAGGGAGGCGGCTGCCTTCGACGGCAACGCGCTGGCGGATCCGGACGGGCTGCCGTCCACTGCCGCGCGCGCTTGGCGCTGGGCGCCGGAAATGCTGGAGGTCGCGGAAACCGCGCGGGAGCTCGGCCTTCCGGATGCGCTCGCCACCGCCTCGGCCGAGGTGCTGTCGCGCTGGGCGGACGACAAGGACGACTTCGACCTCGACCTTCCGACCACGCTGCGCCACCTGCATCGCGAATAGCGCTGCGCCTTTGTCCGTCGGCGCAGAACCGCTCGCGGGAGTGCTGACGGGGTCAGATGCCCGGCGACCACAGTCTCCTCGCGACGAAGGGTGCCGTCGTGAAGCCACCCGCTCGCCAGCCCTCCCGAACTGCTTACCCTGCACCTGGCCGGCACCGCACTAGCCCAACTCGTGGACGACGCCGGCAAGACCCGCCCTGCCCGCGAACTCCTGGCCTCGCTCCCCGGATACTCCGAACCACGCGCAGTCGGTCGAGGGTGGCACACCTACGACCTGCCATCCCGCATCCCTCTCCCGAACACCAACCGGCGACCGGAAGACCACAACCCCCGACGCTGCTCCTACGGGCCCAGTCAGCCTTTAAGACGAGGGAACAACTTCTCCGAATTCCCGCGGTCGATCGCCGCCCGCAGGCCGTCGCCCAAGGGGTAGCGTTCGAAGGTCTTGTTCATGAAGCCGACGGCTACTGCGGGAGCGAACGGGAAATCGCTGCCATACGTGATGTGGTCCGGATCCGCCACCTCCAAAAGGCTCGGCAAGGCCGAAGGCGAAGCCGAAAGGGCGATGTCGTAGTAGAACTGCCGCAGAACGGCGAGCTGCTTAGGGACCTGATGCTTCTGGTCGAGCAGCGCCCACGCTTGCTGTGCCTTGTTCTTCGTGTTCAGCATCGTGAGCAGGATGCGGTAAGAAATGTAGGGCACGAACCCGCCCGCGTGGGCGAGGATGAATTTGATCCCCGGGTACTTTTCCATCGATCCCGACAGGATCAGGCTGATCGCGGTGCGCGTGGTGTCGAGCAGGAAGTCCGCGGTGAAGGTGGGGATTCCGGGCACCTCCGGGCCGGGTAGTTCGCCTGGGTGGACGAAGACCGGCGTCTGGCGTTCGTGGAGGAACTGCAGCAGCGGCTCGAATCCGGGGTCGCCGAGGTAGCGGCCGTCGTTGTTGGCCAGCAGGACGATTCCGTCGGCGTGCAATGTGTCGAGTGCGTACTCGGCCTCGGCGAGTGCGCCTTCGACGTCGGGCAGCGTGAGGGTGGCGAAGAATCCGAATCGATCCGGGCGGTCGGTGACGACTTCGGCGGTGTACTCGTTCACGTCGCGCGCCCAGCGGCGGGCCTCCGGGACGTCTCCGAAGTAGACCCCGGGCGTGGAAAGGGACAGGATTCCGGTGGCGATTCCGTGGCCGTCCATGAACTTCAGCGCGGCTGAAGGCGACCAGGACGGCAGGTCGACGCCTCCGGGGCGAATTCCCTTGTCCCCCATCCACTTCGCGTAGCGGGGCGGCACCAGGTGCTGGTGGGTGTCGATGCGCTGGGCACGGCTCATCGGGGGCATCCTTTCTCGGGGCGGATCAGCGAAGCCGGGCAGCGAGGTCGAATACCGCCTGGGCGTGCAGCTCGAACAAGCGCATCAGGTCCACGCTGTCGCCGCCGATTTCCTTCGCGACGAACAGTCCGTCGGCGCCGGCCATGGCGTACGTCGTGAGCAGTTCGACGGAGGCGGAGTCCAGTTCCGGCATGAATTCAGCGACCATGGCCGCGACGCGTTCGTGCGCGACTCCGCGCACTTGCAGGAACATCGTGCGGGCACTGGGTTCTTCGGGGCGGCGTTCGAGGGTCAGCATGAGGCCGAGGCGCAAGAAATCCGGAGCATCGAGCAGCGCCTTCGCGACCTGCTGCGCCAGCCCGGTCATGCGCGCCAGCGGCGTTCCGTCTTCCTCCGGCAGGGACAACGCGGCGAGCCAGCTGTCGAAACTGCGCTCGATGACCGCGGCGATCAGGTCGTCTTTGTCCTTGAAATGCCAGTAAATCGAGCTCGCCGGGAGCCCGCATTTCTTGCTCACCAGCGCGATGCTGGTGCCCTCGTAACCGCGTTCCCCGGCGACCTCGACGGTCGCGTCGAGGATCTTCCGGCGCGACTCCTCGCCGTTCGCTCGACGGCGTCGCGTACCTCGTTCGTTCACACTCGCACCTTACCGTATCGGTCACTACAGGAAGGGGTTGACCACGCTGCCGGCTCAGCTTACCGTATCGATCGATCCAATTGTAGTGATGACTACAGGAACACTGTTCCCGACTCGACGTGGAGGCCCCGTGCCGTCGACCGGCTCACCATCGTCCGCTGCGCCCACAAGCATGGTGCGGCGCACTGAGAGCACTGTCCGGGTCGGTGCCCGCGACATCTTCCTCACCGAGATCACCGCCGCGGCGAACCCAGCGAAAGCGACGCCGGTGGTCCTGCTCCATGGCGGCGGCCCGGGCGCGACGGGCGCGTCCAACTACGCCCGCAACGCCGACGCGCTCGCGGCGGCCGGCAACCGCGTGCTGGTTCCGGACATGCCCGGATACGGGCAGTCGTCGAAGGAACTGGACCATGCCGACCCGTTCGGCGACCTCGCGATCTTCGTGCGCGGCTTGCTCGACGCGCGGGACATCGAGAAGGCGCATGTGGTCGGCAACTCCTATGGCGGCGCGGCTGCGCTGCGGCTGGCACTCGACCGCCCGGACCGGGTGGAGACGCTCGTGCTGATGGGGCCCGGCGGCGTCGGCACGACTCGTCGGCCGCCGACCAAGGGATTGAACGCGCTGCTGGGTTACTACGGCGGCGAAGGCCCGTCCCGAGCGAAGTTGACCTCGTTCATCCGCGAGCACTTGGTCTTCGACGCGTCCGCAGTGCCGGAAGAACTGATCGAACTGCGCTATCAGGCCAGCATCGACCCGGAAGTGGTGGCGAATCCGCCCCTGCGCCGCCCGTCCGGGCGCGGAGCGCTGCGCACGTTGTGGCGCATGGACTTCACCCGCGACCGCGACCGGCTCGCGCGCTGCCAAGTGCCCACGCTGGTCGTGTGGGGCACCCACGACAAGGTCAACCGCCCGTCCGGCGGACCGTGGCTGGCCCGCACCATGCCGCACTGCGACCTGCACCTTTTCGCCCGCACTGGCCACTGGGCCCAATACGAACAGGCCGAGCGGTTCAACCGGCTGCTGCTCGACTGGCTCGGAGAGGTCAGGTGACCATTGTGGACACCGAAATCCGCCCGGACGTCTTCGGCGCCGCGCGGCTGGGGTACATCGTCGTCGAGTCGCGGCGGCTGACCGACTGGAACCGTTTCGGGGCCGACGCGATCGGCTTGCACGTCGACGAACTCACCCGCGACACCCTGCGTTTCCGCCTCGACGACCGCGAATGCCGGTTCCTCGTCCAGCGCGGCCCGGCCGAGGACGTCATCGCCGCAGGCTGGGAAATCGACGACCACGAAACCTTCGAAATCGTACTGGGACGGGTCGCCGCCGCCGGGCTTCCCGTCACCGAAGGCTCCCCGGAGGAGGCCGCCCTGCGCGGGGTCGAACGGCTGTGGCGATTCCCCGGCCCGAAAGGCATCGCCACCGAGGTCTTCACCCGCGCCCGCACCACCGCCGCGCCGTTGCGGATGCGCAACACCGCCTTCGTCACCGGCCGCTCCGGCATGGGACACCTGGCGATCACCACCACCCGGCCCGAGCAGCTGCACACCTACTGGAACAACCTGCTGGACCTGCGCCTGTCGGACCGGATCGTCGAACGCGTCGGCCCGGCGAAACTGAACATCCGGTTCCTGCGCAGCGGGCAGCGCCACCACTCCATCGCGCTCGCCAACGTCGCCGGGCTGGCGCTCGACCCGGTCCGCACCTCCGTGCAGCACGTCAACATCGAGATCGCCACCCTCGAAGATCTCCTCGCCGGCTTTCACCGGGTCACCGAACTCGGCTTCGCCATGGCCTGGTCGATCGGCCAGCACACCAACGACCGCGAACTGTCCTACTACTGCGTCACCCCGTCGGGATTCGAACTCGAGGTCGGCTGGAACCCGGTCGTCGTAACCCCCGAACGGGAGGAGACCTGGGAACCCGCTACGTACCAAGGCATTTCGCTTTGGGGGCACACCACGGCCGGCGCAGGCGTCGCCGCCCTCATGTCGCGTTTCCAAGCCGCGGTCCGGTCGCTGCGCGAGCAGGAGGAGACCGTCCCGGCGCTGTCCTCCACCGCATTGGGTTCCCATCGCTGACATCCGTCTCAGCCAAGGAGGCACACGGAAGTGTCCGAAATCCCCCGCTACGACGTGGCCGTGATCGGGTACGGGCCCACCGGGGTCACTGCCGCCAATCTGCTTGGCGCGCAAGGCTTGAAGGTGGTCGTCGTCGAACGCGACGCCGAGGTCTACACCCGCGCCCGCGCCATCTCCACCGACGAGGAGGTGCTGCGCGTCTGGCAACAGGTCGGCCTCGCCGACGAGCTGCGGCGCGACATGCTGGCCGGGCTGCCGATCGACTTCGTCGATCACCGCGGGCGGTCGTTCCTGTCCGCGTCCTTCGACTCGGCAGGCCATGGCTACCCGCCTCAGCTGTTCATCTACCAACCGGTCCTGGAAGCCACCCTGCGCAAGGGCGTCACGAGGTTCCCGAACGTCGACCTGCTGCTGGCTCACGAATGCCTCCGGGTACGCCAGGACACCGGCGGCGCGGAACTGCTGCTGGCCGAGGACGGCGGCGAGCACCTCAAACGGGTGCGCGCCTCCTGGGTCATCGCCGCGGACGGCGGTTCCAGCCCGACCCGCGGCCAGCTCGGCGTCGGTTTCGACGGCCGCACCTACGAAACCCGCTGGGTGGTCATCGACACCGAGGTCAAGCGCGAGTGGCCCGGTCACGACCGGCTGCGCTTCCACTGCGACCCGCTCCGCCCCGCCGTGGACTGCCCCACCCCGCTGGGACACCACCGCTGGGAATTCCCCGTCCTTCCCGGCGACGACGAAAACGACCTCGTCACCGACGCGGCGGTCTGGCGTCTGCTGAGCCGCCAAGGCATCACTCGCGACGAGGTGACCGTGCTGCGGGCCGTGGTCTACAGCCACCACGTCCGCGCCGCAGCCCGCTGGCGCGTGGGCCGCGTCTTCCTCGCCGGCGACTCGGCCCACGCCATGCCGCCGTGGATCGGCCAGGGCATGGCCGCCGGGGTGCGCGACGCGGCCAACCTGTGCTGGAAGCTCGCCGCCGTCATCCGCGGCGAATTGCCCGAGACCGTGCTGGATTCCTACGAGACCGAGCGCAAACCGCATGTGCGCGAGGTGACGCGCCGCGCGGTACTGGTGGGCCGGATCATCACCGAACGCCGTCGCCGGATCTGCCAGATCCGCGACACGCTGGTGCGTCCTCTATCGCGGCTGTCGCCGGTTCGGCGACTCCTCGTCAAGCTGTCCTGGCTACCCGCGGCGCGCTACCCACGCGGATTCCTCGGCAGCGGCACCCCCGCTGTCGGCCACAAGGTGCCCCAGCCGTGGGTACTCGACAGCGACGGTGCCCGCAGCAGGCTCGACGACGTCCTCGACGGCAAGTGGACCGTGCTGAGCACCTGCGCCGCCGTCCCGGACCCGGCGTGGACCGCCGCCGCTCGCCTGACGGTCCTCCCGTCCGGAGCACAGCCGGAAAACGGATGCGTGGTCGACATCGACAACGCCCTTCTTGCCTGGATGCGGACGCATCGGGCGCACACCTTGGCCCTGCGTCCAGACGGCTTCGTCTACGCCGCCGCAGACGCCACCACCGCACTCTCCCCGCCGCCAGCCGGACTCCGGCCGCTCGACGCTGATCGCCTGCTGTCCTGAGTTGGAAGGACCACCGCCATGAACCGAAAGTTCACTCGTCGCCGCGCTGTCACGAGCGCCGCGGCACTAGTTGGCGCCGGCTTGTTCAGCACGGCGGCCGGGGTGCCTTCCGGCGCCTATCGCATCGACCTGCACGCACACTTCCTGCCGCCTGGCTACCGGGCTTCCTTGCTGAGCCACGGCTATTTCACCATCGGCGGCTACCCCACCCCCGACTGGTCGCCGGAGTCGGCGCTGGACTTCATGGACCGCTACGGGATCGCCGCCCAAGCACTGTCCATTTCGGACCCCGGCGTGTCGTTCCTCCGAGGTGCGGAGGCGCGGGACATGGCCCGGTACTGCAACACCTACGCCGCCGGGTTGTTCAAGTCCCATCCGACTCGCTTCGGCGGCTTCGCGGTGCTGCCCATGCCTGACGTGGCAGCGTCGATCGCCGAACTCGAATACGCGCTGACCGTGTTGAAACTGGACGGCGTCGTGCTGTTGTCCTCGTACGACGGCGTGTATCTCGGCGACCCGCGCTTCGAGCCGCTGATGGCCGCTCTCGACCGGCACAACGCGTACGTTTTCGTCCATCCCGCGTCAGTGTCCCAGGACTCGAAGCCGGAACTGCCCCTCCCGGATTTCCTCTACGAGTTCACCTTCGACACCACCCGCGCCGCGACCATGCTGATGTACACCGGAACGATGCGCCGCTATCCCCGCATCAGGTTCCAGCTCGCGCACGCCGGCGGCACGATTCCCTTCCTGACCTACCGCTTGGGCGTGCTCTCGAAAACCGGGGCCGCCGATTTGTTCCCGCCCGGCGTGCCGCGGCCGTCGGCGTTCGATGTCGCCGAATTGGTCAAGACTTTCTTCTACGACACCGCATTGAGCCCGGCCGCGACGGACCTGCGCAGCGTGCTCGCGGCCGGGCAGCAATCCCGCGTCGTTTTCGGCAGTGACTGGCCGTTCTCCCAGTTGACCCTCACCGGTTCCGGAGATCCGCAGCCCGAACTCAATCAGACTTTCACCGCCGGCGACCGGCTTGAGGTCGAGCGTGCCAATGCCTTGCGCGAGCTGCCTCGGCTGGCGCAAGCCGTCGGGTCCTAGGTCACCGGCTCGCAGTGGTGAGAGCCGTGAACAGCCGAGGGAGCACGTCGGTCAGATAACGGCTGTCGGCCTTGTCGGGGAGTTCGTCGAGGATCGCGCGTTCGAGCATGGTCTCGTAGAGCGCCACGATCGCGACGACGGCACTGTGCGGATCGACGGTCAGCCGCATCTCCAGGCGGTCGAGCAGGTTGTGCAGGATGTCGGCGAGAGTCTCGTGGAAGCGGCGCTCGGCGGCCGCGACCGGCGCGCGCAGGTCCGGCTGGCGGAGCGCCTGTGCCCGGAACTCGGCGTTGAGCAGGTACCACGTCTCGTCCGCCGCGAGGGACTCCATGAAAAGCAGACCGGCTTTTCGCAGCACCTCGTCGACGGAACCGGGCGCGGCCCGGCCGGCTGCCTCTTCGACGGCCGCGCGCAGCCGCTCGGCGCGCTCCCGCATCTCCACTTCGTAGATCGCCAGGAACAGTTCTTCTTTGCTGGCGAAGTTCGAGTAGAAGGCGCCGCGGGTGAACCCGGCTCGCTCGCAGATCAGCTCGACGGGAGCGTCTCGAATGCCCGTCTCGGCGAACACCTCGTAGGCGGCGGCCATGACGCGCCGCCGCGTTTCCGCACGCCGGCGGGTCATGCGCTTCGGGGTTTCCAGGCTCACGCCGGTCGTCGCCATGTCGCTCACCCTATCTCCGCCGCTCCCCCGACCAGGTGATCGGATACACGTTGCATCGGATGCACACTGCATTACGATACACGTTGTATCCGACCTGTTGGGAGCACCCGTGTCGTCCTTCCTCTACCGGCTGGGCCGCACCGCCGCCCGGGCCCGCGTACTCGTGGTGGCGCTGTGGGTCGTCATCCTGGCCGCGGCCGGCGGCGCGGCGCTCGTGGCCAATCAAGGCACCGACGACGCCTTCGCCATTCCAGGTTCGGAGTCCCAAGACGCCCTCGACCACCTCGGCCGCGTCTTTCCGGAGGTCAGCGGCACGTCCGCGCAACTGGTGCTCGTGGCGCCGGAGGGCGCGAAGGCCGATACCCCGCGGATCCGGGCCGCGGTCGCCCAAGCGGTGAGCCGGATCGGGAAGCTGGACCAGGTCGCCACGGTCGTGAACCCGTTCGACAAAGGCGTCAACGGCGCTGTGTCGAAGGACGGCCGGGCCGCGCTGATCGCCGTGCCGCTGAAAGTGCAGCTCGCCGAAGTCGACCCGGCCACCAAGACGCAGGTCTCCGGGATCGCCGCCGACCTCGCGAAGGCAACCGGCGCGGAGGTCCACACCGGCGGCGACGCGTTTTCCGACCGGGTCCCGAAGCTCAGCCCGACCGAGGGCATCGGCCTGGTCATCGCCTTGCTGGTGCTGGTGCTGATGTTCCGGTCGCTGATCGCCGCGGCGATGCCGCTGGCCACCGCGGTCCTCGGCGTCGGCGTCGCGGGCGGCCTGATCTTCCTGGCCACACTGGTCACTCCGATCTCCTCGACCGCGCCGATGCTGGCGGTGATGATCGGGCTCGCTGTCGGCATCGACTACGCCCTGTTCCTGCTCTCCCGGCATCGCGACCAGCTGGCGGAAGGCCTCGACGTCGAAGAGTCGATCGCCCGGGCCACGGCCACCGCCGGGTCGGCAGTGATCTTCGCCGGGCTGACCGTGGTCATCGCCTTGCTGGGGCTGGCGGTCGCGGGAATACCTTTTCTGACCACCATGGGCGTTGCCGCCGCCGTCGCCGTCGCGTTGGCCGTCGCGATCGCCGTCACGCTGGTGCCTGCTCTGATGTCCTTTGCCGGCAAGCGGTTGCGGCCGCGGGTCAAGAAACCGCGGCGGCGGACCCGGCAGCGTCAGAAGCCGCAGATCGCGCGCGGGTGGGTCCGGCTCGCGACCAAGGCGCCACTGGTCACCGTGCTGGTCGTGGTGGCCGGTCTGGCGGTCTGCGCGATCCCGGCCCTGTCGTTGCGCCTGGCATTGCCGGACAGCGGAACCGAAGAACACGGCAGCCCCGCGCGCGACACCTACGACGTCGTCAGCGACCATTTCGGGCCCGGCTACAACGGCCCGCTGATCGTCACGGCGGACATCATCACCAGCACCGATCCGATCGGGCTGATGAACAAGCTCGCCGAGGAGATCCGGCACGTGCCCGGCGTCGCCTCGGTGCCGCTGGCCACGCCGAATCCCAAGGGCGACACCGGCATCGTGCAGGTCATCCCCGCGACCGCGCCGGACTCCGTGCAGACCGACGACCTCGTCGCCCGGCTGCGCGGGATGGAGCCGCACTTCCGGGAAACCTACGGCGCGCAGACCGCGGTCACCGGGATCACCGCGGTCGGGATTGACGTGTCCGCGCAACTCGGCGACGCACTTGTGCCGTTCGGGATCCTGGTGGTCGGTCTCTCGCTGATCCTGCTGGCCATGGTGTTCCGGTCGATCTGGGTTCCGATCAAAGCGACCGCGGGCTATCTGCTTTCCGTCGCCGCGGCTTTCGGCGCGACGTCGTTCGTGTTCGTGCAGGGACATCTCGCGGACGTCCTCAACGTGACTCATGTCGGAAGCGTGATCAGCTTTCTGCCGATCATCCTCATGGGTGTCCTTTTCGGACTGGCCATGGATTACGAGGTCTTCCTCGTCTCGCGAATCCGCGAGGACTACGTCCACCAGGGCGATCCGCACCACGCCATCGAATCCGGGTTCGTTTCCGCGTCGCGGGTGGTCGTCGCGGCCGCGGTGATCATGCTCGCGGTCTTCGCCGCGTTCGTGCCCGACGGCAGCGCCACGATCAAGCCGATCGCCTTCAGCCTCGCGGTCGGCGTCTTCATCGACGCCTTCATCGTCCGCATGACCCTGGTGCCCGCGGTCCTCGCGCTGCTGGGCCGCCGAGCCTGGGGGCTGCCGCCGAAGCTCGACCGCGCCCTGCCGGTATTCGACGCGGAAGGCGACGCGCTCGTCCACGAACTGCGCCTGGCCGACTGGCCCGAGCCGGGCAGCACTGAGGCGGTCAGCGCCCGCGCTCTCCGGCTCGAAGACGACCGGGGCGCTCCGGTCTACTCAGGAATCGAGCTGCACCTCCAGAGCGGAGAAGTCCTTGTGCTGCACGGCACCGGCGCTTGCGGCAAAACAGCATTGCTGTACACGCTCGCCGGACGGGTCACGAAGTTCACCGGCGACCTGAAGGTGCTCGGGCGCGTCCTGCCGCAGCACGCACACGCCCTCCGCCGCGACGTCGCCGTCGTTCCCTGCCGCGACGAGGAAAACCCGGCGCGCCAGATCGCTGAAGCTCTTCGGAGCGACGCCGGGCTCATCGTCGTCGACGACGTCGATCTCGTGCTCCGCACGGATATCCGAGACCAGGTGCGCGCTCTGCTCGGCGATCGCCGCACCCGCTCCGGCGAAGCCGCCACCTTCGTGCTCACCTGCCAGGATCCCGACCGCATCCGGGACCTGCTGCCCGCTGGAGCCACCCGCCTCCACGGTCTCACCGCCGCCAAGCCCGCCGAGGTCCGCTGATGCTGAAGCCGTTCGCCAACTCTGCCCGCGCACTGGCCGCCGGGCCGCTGACCTGGCGCACCTGGGCCGGTCTCATCGCCGTGCCGCTGATCGTCATGGGCTTGCTCACCTGGGCGTTCTGGACGCCGGACGCCAATCACGGCACCGCGAAGGCGGCCGTGGTGAACAACGACGAACCGGTGCAGGTCAACGGCCAGACCATCCCGCTCGGCCGTCAGCTCGCCGGATACCTGACCCACAGCGAGGATTCCGCGTACACGTGGGTGCTCACCGATGCCGACGACGCCGCCTCCGGTCTGGCCGACGGCAGCTACGCGGCCACCGTCACGATCCCGAAGGACTTCTCGGCCCGCGCCACCTCCAGTGCCACCGGCAAACCGCTCGACGCACGGCAGGCGCGGCTGCAGGTGCAGACGTCCGACGCCGCCGGGGTCACCGATCCCAGCCTGGCGACGCACATCGCCAAGGCCACCCAGCAAACTCTCAATCAGCAAGTCGTGGAAACCTATCTGGACAACGTGTATGTCGGGTTCACGACGCTGCACCAGCAGGTCGGCCAGGCGGCCGACGGGGCGGCCCAGCTGGCCGACGGGAACCGGCAGCTGGCCGAGGCCGCCGGTCAGCTCAACGAAGGCGCGGGCCAGCTCGCCAACGGGACCGAACAGCTCGCCGCCGGATCCGGGAAGCTCTCCTCCGGGCTCACCCAAGCCGAGCGGGACACCGCGCAACTGCCCTCACTGACCCGGCAACTGGCCGACGGGGCCGATCAGGTCGCCGACGGCAACGAACAACTCGCCAGCGTCGTCGTGCCGCTGGCCAACCGGATCATCGCCGCCATCGACGCCCTCCCGTCGGCCGGCAAGGCCGCGCAGCAGTTCCGGCAGCTAGCCGACCAGTGCCCCGCCAACGGCGGCTCGCCCTCCTTCTGCAACGACCTGAGCCAGACCGCAGACCGGTTCACAACCGACGCACAGAAGATCGACGATGCGAAGGCCGCCGTCCGCGCGAACGCCGTCAAGGCTCGCGACTCCATCCAGGCCTTGGCCACCGGAGCCCGCAAGGTCGCCGACGGAAATGCCCAGCTGGCCGAGAAATCCGAACAGCTCGCCGCCGGAATCGCGTCCGCCGCGGACGGCGCCCGCCAGCTCGACACCGGTGTCCGGCAAGCAAATTCCGGTGCCCACAAGCTCGCCACCGGCACCGGGCAACTGACCGACGGTGCCAAGAAGGCCGACCACGGCGCCCACGAACTGGCCACCCAGCTCGACAAGGGCCGCGACCAAGTGCCCAGCTACACCGACGCTGAACGCGCACATCTCAAGACCGTCGCCGCCGCCCCGAGCACCTCAGCCGCCGACGGAACCCCGACCGGAACCTTGGCCCTGACGCTGTTCGCCGCTTTGGGCCTGTGGGCGCTGGCACTGGCCACCTACCTCATCACCCGCGCCGTTCCCGACGCAGTGCTCACCGCCCGCGAACCCACCTGGCGAATCATCCTGCGCGCCGCCATCCCCGGCGCGACCGCCGCCGCCCTCGCCGCCGTCGCCATCACCGCGATCGCGGTCCCCGTGCTCAAACTCGGCCTCGGCAGCACCGTCGGGTTCTTGCTGATCGCACTGCTGGCCGCGTCGGCGTTCGTGGCCCTCAACCAGGCAGCGACGGCGATCTTCGGCCGGGCCGGCCGGATAGCCTCACTGGCGGTACTGGTCCTGGCCGGAGCAACCGGTGTGCTCTCGACACTTCCGGGACCGCTGTACGCACTCGCCGACTACCTGCCCACCCATGGCGCGGTACTCGCGTTGCGAGCCGCCGCCACCGACGGCACCGGGCTGGCCACGGGTGTCGCCCAGCTCGCGGCGTGGCTGCTGGTCGGCGGTCTGGTTTCGATTCTGGTCACCGATCGCCGCCGGTACCTTTCCGCCAGAAGCATCCGCCTCCGGCGGACTCGTGCGCTGTCCGCCACTTGATAGGGAGAACGCGGCGGAGCTACGGCAGCCGTGGGTCCGAAGCGTGCTTCCCGAGAGCGGCTCCGGCCCTGCCGACAGCCAGTGCCGCAATACGTCTTCCGGCGCCGGGCCGTTGTGCATCAGCAACACGGACAGCAAGTGCCGCACCTGGCCGCGCGGCAATCTCAGCGCACGGCCGTCGTCGTCGGTCACCATGACCGGGCCCACAACTTGAAACCGGAATGTACCCCCCAGATATCACGGCAAGGCCTGCTGAATACTCGCAGTTCTCCTTATCCGTCAAATGGATGACGGAACAGTACGTTAGGCCACACTTTTCTTAATCGGACATACGCGGCGCATATCAGCGTTCCGGACGAGCCGTTTCCAGCAGCTGAGAAACAGCCTTGACCGATTGACGAAACGGTTCGTCGCTGTCCGCAAGCCGCGCCAGCGTGTACGCGCCCTGGCGAATAGCCAGAATTGTCACCGCGAGCGCCCGGACGTCGGCATCCGGGCGCAACTCGCCCTGTTCGACTCCTTCGGCGAGCACCTCTTCCAGCCGTTCTTGGATCCAGCCGTACGTTTCGGCGATCGGAGCCATGAGCTCCGGAGTGCTCGCGACTTCTTCCTCCTGGACCAGCCTGCCGAGCCGGCAGCCCCGCGTCACGACCCCGTCGGGAGCCAAGTACGCCTCGATCCGCCCGAGCAAGCTCCGCTGCCCGGCGAAGCGTTGCTCCACCTCGCGTTTGAGATCCTCGCCCATTCCGAGCTCCGCGGCACGCGCGAGCTCGGCTTTGCCTCGGAAAAAGTGGTACATGCTGCCCTGCCCGGCCCCCGCACGCCGCTGCACTTCGGCCGGGGTGGCGCCCGCGTAGCCGCGCTCCCAGAGCAGCTCTTGCATGCTTTGAACCAGCAGCTCCCCCTTGTTCCGCCGCTTGCCGCTCGCGGCGTCGACGCCCGGGCCGGTCTTCGCATCCATGTCGGCAGGCTACCACTTTGTACTTGCGGATACAGTGTACCTCAGAGTACATTGTACTTGCAGGTACAAGGCTCTGGCGACGCCTGGCACCCGCCGTTCAGGAGGAGGGACCGGAATGGGAACGGTCGAGCAGGCGCGAGCAGGCGCGCCGCCGAAGCACGCACGAGGTGCCGCGTTCGCGCTGTTTTCAGTGTGTTTGGGCTACTTCATGGTGTTGCTGGACGGCAGTGCCCTGAACATCGCACTGCCGTCCATTCAGCACGACATCCACGGATCGCTGGCCACCCTTCAGTGGCTGGTGAACATCTACACGATCCCGTTGGCCTGCTTGCTGTTGTCCTCGGGCGTGCTCGCGGACCGCGCCGGTTCGCGCCGGGTGTTCATGGTGGCGCTGACCGCATTCGTCCTGATGTCGCTCGCGTGCGCTCTCAGCGTCAACGTCGGAATGTTGATTGTTTGCCGGGCACTGCAGGGCATCAGCGCGGCCGGGGTGCTGCCGACGACGCTGGCGATCATCGCCCGCAGCTATCCCGACCTGGCCGAACGCGCCAAGGCGATCACCGCGTGGGGCGCGACCGGCGGCATCGCCCTCGTTCTCGGGCCGATCGGCGGCGGCTGGCTGACCCAATCGCTGGGGTGGCGCTCGATCTTTTTGGTCAACGTGCCGGTCGGCCTCCTCGCGTTGTGGCTTTCGTTCCGGTACGCCAAGGAAACCGAACGCCGCGACGCGGCGTCGTATGACTTGCTCGGCCAGGTGTGCGCGATCGCGGGCCTCGGCCTCGTCGTGGCCGCGCTGATCGAAGGCGGCGCGTTGGGCTGGGGAGACCCGGTCACGCTCGCACTCGGCGCGGCAGGAGTTCTCGCGCTCGCCTTGTTCGTCTACATCGAGAAAAAAGTCGCTTCCCCGATGCTGCCGTTCGGAATGTTTCGCAGGCCCGCCTTCACCGCCGCGGTGGTTTCGGGTTTCGCGTTCCAGTTCGGCACTTTCGGGCTGCAATTCATCGTCGCCATTTTCGTCGAAGAGGCATGGGGATACTCGCCGGTGCAGGCCGGTTTTCTTCTGCTGCCCTTCGCCGTCCTGCTGACTGTCGGAACCTCGTTCCTCAACCGGCTGTGGAAGGCACGCGGGATGCGCTGGCTGCTCATCAACGGCTCCTGCGTGGCGACTCTCGGCACCCTTGCCTGCCTTGCCGCTTCGACACCGTCGACGTGGCCCGCGCTGACGATCGGCTTCGCCTTCACCGGTCTGGGCGCGGGGATCCTCGCGCCCAGCATCAACGGGGCCGCACTGGCCGAAGTGGACAGTCAATTCGCCGGGCTGGCCTCGGGAGTGCTCAACACGTTCCGCCAGATGGGTCTCGCGGTCGGGGTCGCCGTGCTGGGCGCTGTCCTGAGCACTGCCGGGTCTTCAGCCGGTCTGCGCATCGACCTCGTCGTCGGCGTCGTGTGCTTCTTTACCGTCATCGTGCTCGCCGCCCGGTACATTCGCCGCTGATAATGCGCTCAACCATCATCCGGGCCGCCCGATTCCGCGAAGAAGAACTCAGTTAGGACGCTGCCCGGTCACATACCAGACATCCGTCCCTCGAATATCCTTTCAACCGAAGCGGTCGCCGGTCTCAAGACCGGCGGCCGCTTCGGCTTGCTGGAGTGCGCCACGACTTATCGCGAGGAACCCGCACGGGAGCGCGTTACACCCGATTCCGTGCTGACCTTGTTCTTTTCAGCGGGCTCGCTCGGGAGACCGCTGCGGCAGAAACCGCAGCGCTTCCTCGCTCGGCGAACCCGGTTCCGCGGTGTAGGCGACCAGCAACTGCTCCGGATGAGTGTCCACTGTGAACTGCTGGACGTCGAGTTCAAGCTTCCCGGCCACCGGATGACGATAGACCTTCGACAGCGCACGCGGCCCGCGTACCTGGTGATCCGCCCACCACCGCCGGAAATCCCGGTCCCGCACACTCAGCTCGCCGACCAGCGCTCGGCCCCGGCCAGTCCGCGTACAGCGACCGGAACGATTCGTCCACAAAGGTCAGCCGGATCAGGTTTCGTTCGACTACCGGCAATTTCCCGAAATCGGTCAGCAATGCGGCGCTCCCGCGGTTCCAGGCCAGCACGTCCATCCGGCGGTGCGGCACCATCGCCGGAATGTCGCGCATCGTGTCCAGCAACTGCCGCAACCGGGGCGCGACCTCGGGCCGGGCCGGTTGCCGTGGGGAGACCGGCGCGACGTCGGCGACCGTGAAGGGGTACGCGCGTTCGTCCGGCGCGAGCTGCAGGGCATCGGCCAGCGCGTCGAGCACCGACCGGGAAACGCGGTTCGTGCGGCCCTGTTCGAGCCACACGACGTAGTCGACGCTGAGGTGTGCGAGCTGGTCGCGGCTTTGGACCGCGCCGAAGCTGGAGACAGGCGAACCGACGTCTCCTTCCCCAGCAACAACCTCCGCATCGCAGCCCACCTCTATCTCCCGGACACCCCTGGCCCGCATCCCGCGCTGGTCGTCGGGCACCCGGGCACCGGTGTCAAGGAACAGACCGCGGGCTCGTACGCCGAACTGATGACCGCGCACGGCTACGCCGCTCTCGCCTTCGACCCAGCCCGGCTCGGTTTGCTCGGCATCCGCGCGTCCGGCGGTGTTCGACGCGATACTGACCGCTTCCCGCGGCCCGCCGGTCTTCCCCGCGAACGAACAGGAAGCCCGTGCCGCCGGCCAGCACGCTTACGAGGGCTGGGAGTACTACTGCACCCCACGTGGCGCGCACTCCGGAGTTCTTCGGCAAGCACCTGTGATCGTCGGGCGGCACGGTCCTGCGCGCCGCAGGTCTACTGTCCGGCGATCCCGGAAGCAGTGTCGAGCGGACGTTCGAAGAAGGTCTCCAGGACGACGATCGCCTGGGTGCTCGTGACTCCGTCGATCGCGTAGAGGCGGCGAAGCGATGCCTGCAGCTCCTCCGTAGTCGACGTGCGGATCTTCACCAGCAGGGCCGCCGGGCCCGCGATGACATGCGCCTCGACGACCTCGGGGAGCGCCTCGATCGCTTCGCTCGTCGGCGAGTCGCCCATCCAGGCGTTGGCCTCCACCAGCACGAACGCCGCCACTCCCCGGCCGACCGACGACGGATCGACGTCGACGGTGGTGCGCCGGATGACGCCCTGTTCGCGCAGCTTCCGCACTCGCTCGTGCGCGGCGCCCGCGGACAGTCCCACGGCCTGCCCCAGCGCGCTGTAGGCCTGGGTGGCGTCGCGCTGCAGCTCGTCGAGAAGTCTGCGATCCAAGTCATCCACAGCTTGACGATATCAGGTTCAGCAAGACAAGCTATTGGCGAGATATCATTCAGAATCTGGGGGTAGTCAGTGGACGCGATCAAGACTGAGTTCGCCGTGCTCGACGAGAGGTTCGCGCGCTGCAACGGCGACGAGTGGATGCGGCGACTGCACACCGGGTGCCGCTGGACCGAGGGGCCGGTCTACTTCCCAGCCGGCCGGTACCTCGTGTTCAGCGACATCCCGAACGACCGGACCTTGCGCTGGGACGAGACCACCGGCCAGGTCGGCGTGTTCCGGCAGCCTTCGGGCTATGCCAACGGCCACACCAGGGACCGCGCGGGGCGGCTGATCAGCTGCGAGCAGGGCCACCGCCGAGTCACGCGCACCGAGCCGGACGGCAGCGTGACCGTGCTCGCGGAGCGTTATCGCGGCCGGCGGCTCAACAGCCCCAACGACGTCGTCGAACGGTCCGACGGGTCCATCTGGTTCACCGACCCGAGCTACGGCATCGACAGCGACTACGAGGGCTACCAAGCGGAAAGCGAGATCGGTGCCTGCCACGTCTACCGAGTCGACCCGGCGGACGGAGAGGTCCGGATCGTGGCGGACGACTTCGAACGGCCCAACGGACTGGCTTTCTCCGCCGACGAGAGCAAACTCTACATCGCGGACACGAGGCAGAATCCCAGCCACATCAGGGTTTTCGACGTCACCGACGACGGCAAGCTCACCGGCGGCGAGGTGTTCGGCACCTGCGACAACGGCGCCTTCGACGGGATCAGAGCGGACACCGCCGGACGAGTCTGGGCAGCCGCCCACGACGGCCTGCACTGTTTCGCACCGGACGGCGCCCGCATCGGCAAACTGCTGATGTCCGAGATCTGCTCGAACCTGACCTTCGGCGGACCGCGCCGCAACGAACTGTTCATCACCGCGTCCAGTTCGGTCTACACCCTGCGCGTCAACTTCAACGGGGCTCGCTGACCGGAGCCCGCCCGGGCAGCGGCCGATCACTGTCGCCGACGGCCAGCGCGAGAGCGGTCATTCCAGGGTCATTCCGGCGATGGCGGTCGCGACGGCACGCGGGGCGAGCCTCACCGCGACCGCGCTGGTCGCGTTCAGCTGTCCGGTGACGATTCCGGCGGCGGGGACGGTCGAGTTTCGAAACATCCCACCCGGCTCACTCCACTACGATCCGACGTCAGACCGACGGTTGAGCATTTGGCCGCGGATGCTGGCCTCGAGTGTTGGCGTATGAGTGCGGGCGATCAAACTACGGCCCCTGGGCTTTCCCACTGCGCCCTGTTCACCCCGTCCGAGTCCGGCACCACGGCGCACCAATCGCCCATCACTCTGTCCGCCACCATGAGGGAGAAACCCGCGCCCGTAACCGCAGAGAGCGTATCGGCACCACCGGGGTAGGCCCGATAGCGCAACTCACTGGGCAGCAATGGGGCTACGAAGGCCGTGAAGTCGTCCTCCACTAGCTCAGGCCTGGGTTGCAACGCCGGATCGCTTATCACGCAAACCAGTGAACGCGGTCGCATGAGTCGGGCCACCTCGGCTGCGTTCTCCCGGCTTACGCGGAACCATCGGCACCCGGAGGCACCGTACGCCCAGCGCTCGCACAACAAGGTGAAGCGCTCGGAGACCTTCGCCACCGTCTCCCAAAAGTTCTCGTCCGCTACGGCACCAACAGGATTCAAGACCGCTGTGGGCTCAGGAGCTGCGTCGCGCCACTGGAGAATCGCGTCCTGGCAACGGAGTCTCGCCAGATCAGCGGCCGCCGCCCGCGTCATGTAGACGTGTATAGCCCCGTCCCATCCCGACTCGATCTGAAGCCGCCCCTGGATGGAAAGCCGACAATACGGCCCGCGCCCCGCTGCCATTCCCTCGACAAGGTCGATCGCCTGCGGGAAATGGACCTCCGCGCCGTTGCGAAGGCCGAGGTGCCTGTCCGGAAGGGGTTCATTCACCAGCAGCTCGCCGACCTCCAGAAAGTCAATGCCGCTCTTCGCGACCACCGCTCCGAGCACCTGGCGCAGTGCTGCCGCGTACGAACTCCAGGCACCTGCGTCTGCCAACTCCTCTCTCACTCGCTCACTGCGAGGGCTGATGATCAACTCCTTGCTCATTTCGCCAGTTTCGCAGTGGCCCGCAGCGCCTTCAACTTCGGAATACCGCTCCTGCTCCCGCCGTCCGATCTCCGGAGTCGGCATCGAGATGCCATCGGGCTCGAGCACCCCCGCAGGCGCCTCAACGGCGGTCAGGAAAACAGGCTTACTCGAACAATCCCTTGGTTTGCCAGCGCCGTGCTCGTCTCCGGCGCTCCCGCGAGGCCTCGGTTCAAGATCGTTTACGAGACCGTTTCAGCAGATCACACCCTGTGAAAAGGGGAGGCAGAGTGGGCCGGGTCGGGCTCGAATCGACGGCCAAGGGATTATGAGTCCTCCTGGGTCGAGCGGTGTGCTGACCTGCGAAAACACAGGTCAGCGACGAGCATCCACGGCAAAATCCGTTGGGTTTGGGAAGATCCCCCGAATCGGGGATCGCAGCCCATCGTCCACCATACCCCTCAGAGGGGCCCGCGCCGCCGAGAACGGAGCGCGCTGCAGCACGGCGCGAGCAACCGTCGGCGGGCTGTCGACCGCAGTGCTCACGTCTGGCCGGAGCGTCGCACTCGCCCACACCACGCGCTGTCAACCGCGCCAACGCAGCCCGTTGTCGATCTGCGGTCAACAAGGTCAGGTCTCGACCGAGCAACCACATACGACCCGAAGCGAATGGTCCGGCAGACCGCATCCGATCTCCCTGACCGGATCGGAGTAATACAGGCGATGCATGGCTCAGCCTCGATACAGGAGAGGATCCGAACGCCGCCTTCACTACGGTAATACGTCACTGCGAACCCCTGGGTATTAGAGTTGCCCGCGCACTGACCGAAGATCGACCATACCTCACGACTTCTGCGCCTTATCTCGCTGATTGTTGTCGGGGCTGGACTCGAGCCGGAAGCCGAAGACGGCGAGGCGCAGCGTTCGCTTGGATTTCGCGCAAATGTGCAGGGCGGCAAGGCAGGACAGCAGAATCATCGCCACGAGGAGGACATACATCATTGTGAGTTCTTTTCTGGATCGGGGATTGCCGGGTGATCACCAGGCTAGAGAGCCCGCAGTGCGCACTGCACCTCCGACCGATTTCTGCCCTGGCCGGGACGACGAGCGGTCAACCAGCGGTACGAACGGGCTCACGAGCGGCGTCAGTGCTCGGGTTCGTCCGTCCGCGCGGCCTCGAACAGCCGCTCGCGCACGGCCCGGGCGTGCCGTCGGCTGACCGGGACGTCGCCGAGTTCGGTGTGGGCGACCAGGCCGCCGACGGGGTCGCTGCGCAGTTCGGTGATCGCCGCGACGGCGGCGAGGTAGCTGCGGTGGGTGCGGACGAAACCGGCCTCCTCCCAGGATTCGGCCAGCTGAGCGAGCGGCATCCGCACGGTGTGGACACCGGAGGAGGTGTGCAGTTTGACCGTGTCCCGGCAGGCCTCGACGAAGAGGACCTCGCGTCGCTTGACGTAACGAGTCCGGCCCCGCGCTTCGACGGGCAGCGCGGCGAACGCGTCCGGAACCAGTTTCGGCGCCAGCTCGGCCGACGGCAGCATCTTGAGCACTCGGTTCACCGCGGTGGCCAGCCGATCGGCGCTGACCGGCTTCCGGATGTAGTCGACCGCGCCGAGGTCGTAGGCGTCGGCAGCGTGTTCCTCGTAGCCGGTGACGAAGACGATCAGCGGAGGCGCGGCCAGCCTCGCCAGGACCCGGCCGAGGTCGAGGCCGCTCAGCCCGGGCATCTGGATGTCGATGAAGGCCACGTCGAGAGGCACGCCCATGACCAGCTTCAGCGCCTCGCTGGCATCGTCGGCCGCGCTGACCTCGGCAATGCGAGGGTTCTCGCGCAGCAGCCTGATGAGCCGCTCCAGCGCGAGCGGGGAGTCGTCCACCGCGAGCGCCCGCAAGCCCGGGCTCACGGTTCGTCCGGCAGGTTGAGGCGCGGGCGCGCTCCGAGGTTGAACTTCGGCACCCGCAGGATGACCTTCGTGCCCGCGCCGGGCGCGGTCTCGACCGTCAAGGCGTGGTTTTCGCCGAATATGCTCCGCATCCGGTGATTGACGTTGCCGAGACCGACGTGGCTGCCGGCTTTGAGATGGCGGGTGACCTCCTGGAGTTGCCGAGGGTCCATCCCGACGCCGTCGTCCTCGACGCTCACGACCGCCTCCGCACCGGCGTCTTCGGCGATAATCGTGACCGTGCCGCCCCGCGGCCGCCGGGAAAGCCCGTGCCGGACCGCGTTCTCGACCAGCGGCTGAACGGTCAGGTAAGGCACCACGACGCTGAGCACCTCGGGTGCGACCTTCATCCGCACCGTGAGCTTTCCGCCGCGGACTGCATTCTCGATGGTCAGATACCGGTCGATGTTGCGGAATTCCTCCGCCAACGTGGTGTATGTCCCGGGAGCGCGGAACGAGTACCTGCAGAAGTCGGCGAAATCCATCAGCAGTTCTCTCGCCTCGTCCGGATCTTTTCGGATGAGCTCGGCGATTGCCGTCAGTGCGTTGAAGACGAAATGCGGGGACATCTGCGCGCGCAGGGCGTTGATCTCCGCCGTCTGCCGTTCCGCCTTGGCTTCTTCCAACCCAGCCAACTCAAGCTGGACGCCGACGATCCGCGCGACCGCCTCCGCGTGCGCCATCGCTTGCCGGCTGTGGCTGTCGACCACCACGATCAGCGCGGCAGCGGTCTCCCCGTCGACAACCAGCGGAACGACCACGGCCGCCCGCATTCCGCACGAGCGGCCGTCCGGACACGGCAATTGGCTGTGCGCCACCAACCGCCGGTGTCCGGTGCGGCATGCGGCGTCGAGGTCGAAGGCCAGGTCGGCATAGTGCTGAGCGGCACCGCCTTCCCAGCTCAGCAATGTCCCGTCGGCGTCGGCGAGGCCGACCGCGACGCAGCCCAGCACGTCGTGGAGTCGCTGAGCGACCCGACCGGCCGCGTCCGCCGTCAAGCCTTCCTGCAGGATCGGTGCCGCGCGCAGCAGCTTGTACACGGCCTCCGGGGATACCTCATTCCGACGTCGGCCACGGAGGTAGAACCAGACCGCGGCAGCAGTCGACACCGCCGACAGCACAGCGAGCGCGACAACCACGGCACCTCCCTGCAGCCAAGCGTAACGAAGAGCCACCTTCGACGGAGAAGGCTCCATCAGCGACCGCGGCGTCTACCCGGTAACCGCCGACGGCCCGGCCAGGTTTCCGCTGGAACCCGACAAACCCGAGACCTTGCCGACGCCCTCCAGAGCGTCCGGAACGTCTCGGCCGCGATCTCCTGCCGAACGGGCACGGCCGCGAACAGAGACCGCACGACGTAGGATCTTGCGATCGGACGGACGGCGACGGAGGGATGCCTGCCATGACGGCGGACAGCGCACAGGACCCGCGCGCGGACGGCGCGGATCCGGGCGCCACCCGGACCGCGCGGGCCTACCGTGATCTTCGCGAGCTGATTCTTTCCGGGCAGTACGCGCCCGACGCGCGGTTGACCGAGTCCGAGCTGACCAGCCGGCTCGAGGTTTCGCGGGGCACTATCCGGTCGGTGCTGGCCCGGCTCGCGCAGGAGGGTTACGTCACCGCGGAGGCGAACCGCAGTGCGCGGACGCGGTCGTTTTCCGAGGACGAGGCGATCGAGATCCTCGAGACCCGCGAGATCCTGGAGGCGGCGCTCGCGGCGAAGGCGGCCGAGCGGGCCACGGACGAGGACATTGCCGCGATGACCGCGACCTGCGAGCGGATGTGGGCGGGCCGGGAATCCGACGGCCGGGACGAGTACTCCGCGCTCAACCGTTCCTTCCACGAGCAGGTGCGCGAGGCGGCACGGCAGTCGACGCTCACCCGGTTCGTCGACAGCCTGCTGTATCCGCTGGTGCTGCGGCAGTACCGCGACATGGACCGCTCGCGGCCGCGGGCGACGGTCGTCCACGAGCACGAAGCGATCCTCGCCGCGGTGGTCACGCACAATCCGGAGGCGGCGGCCGCGGCGATGCGCCATCACCTGTCCGCGGTCCGCCGCGCTCTCCAGCTGACGTTCTCGGGCGAGTAGGTCAGGACCAGAGCGCCACTGTCCACTCGGGATCCAGTACCACGCCGACGTCGTCGCCGGGGCGGATCCGCAGGTGCGCGTCGGCGTGGGCGCGGAATTCGACGTCTCCTACGGCGGCGACCACTTCGCGCCGGTCGCCGAGGTATTCGGTTGAGGTGACGCGTGCCGGGAACCGGTTGGCCTCGCCGGTGTCCGTGGTCGCGGGGACGATCCGGACGTGCTCGGGGCGGATGCACACGTGCACGTCCCCGGTCTGCGCGGGCGGCGTCGCAAACCGCGCACAGCGCAGGACTCCGAGGGCGGTTTTCACTTCGACCATCCGGTCTCCGGCGCGCGGCGTGCGGTCGGCGACTCCGGGGACGAGGTTCGCGCTGCCGACGAAATCGGCCACGAACCGCGAGGCGGGCGAGTCGTAGATTTCGTCCGGCGTGCCGATCTGCTCGACGCGGCCGCGGTTCATCACCACGATCGTGTCCGACATGGCGAGTGCTTCGCCCTGGTCGTGCGTGACGTAGATGGTCGTGACGCCGAACTTCTGCTGGAACGACCGCAACTCGGCGCGCAGCTGGGCACGGAGCTTGGCGTCCAGATTGGACAGTGGTTCGTCCAGCAGCAGGACTTCCGGTTCGCACAGCAGGGCGCGCGCCAGTGCCAGGCGCTGCTGCTGCCCGCCGCTCAGCTGCGTCGACCAGCGGTCCGCGTATTCGGACAGGCCCACCTGCTCGAGCATCGCCAGCACGCGGGTCCGCGCCTCGCCGCGCGAGCAGGTCTTGCGGCCGTAGCGGAGCGGGAAAGCCGCGTTGTCGAATACCTTCATGTGCGGCCAGATCCCGTACGACTGCGGCACCATCGCGATCGGGCGGTCCTCGGGCGCGACGTCGCGGCGGGCCGCCGAGGAGAAGACGGCCTTGCCGTTCATGGAGATTTCGCCGCGGTCGGCGCTTTCCAGGCCGGCGAGGCAGCGCAGCGTGGTGGTCTTGCCGCAGCCGCTCGGGCCGAGCATCGTGAAGAAACCGCCGCGGGGAACGGTGAAACCGACGTTGTCGACGGCGAGGCTCACCTCGTCGGACTGCTTCCGGGCGAACCGCTTTTCGAGGCCGGAGATCGCCACGGCGTGCTCGGTGGTCTGCATGGTCACGACACCTCAGATGTGTTGTTGGAAGCCGCGGCGGTTGACCCACCACACGGAACCGGCGGAAACGGCGAGCAGGAGCACGGCCAGCGCGCTGGCCTCGGGGTAGTTCGCGCTCTCGCCGATCATGTCCCACAGCAGCACGACGACAGTGCGGTTGTCCGAATTGGACAGCAGCAGCGCGATCGGGAGTTCTCCCAGCGCGTTCGCGAAAACCCAGAGCCAGGTGCGCGTCACCGACGGCGCGACGAGCGGGAGCACCACCCGGCGCAGCACGGTGCCGTGGCGTGCGCCGGAAACCCGGCCCACCTCTTCGAGCCCGCCGTCGAGCTGCAGCAGGGAGGTCTGCAGCATCCGCGACGCGCGCGGGATGTAGCGCGTGGTGAGCGCGATGACGATGATCCAGATCGTGCCGTAGACCGGGATCGGCAGGAACAGGTAGAGGAACAGCACCGCGACGCCGAGCACGACGCTCGGCACCGCGAACACGAGGAACGACAGGTCGAACAGCGCCCTTCCGGCGCGCCCGCCTCGCGACGAGGCCAGCGCGAGCCACAGGCCGAACGCGGCGGTGAGCGTCGCAGTGACGAGGCTGATGACCAGAGTGTTGACCACGGCGTGGGTCAGGTTCGGGTCGGTGAAGATCGTTCCGTAGTTCGCGAAGCCGAGACTGCCGAGACTGTGCGGGCTGATCGGCTGCAGGAACGGCGTGAGGCTCGTCCACACGAGAGTGAGGATCGGGACGACGATCGCGACGAGCACGTAGAGCGCCACGATCGCGGCCGCCGGGTAGCGCCAGCGGCCCAGCCGCACCGGAGCTGACCGGTATCCCTTGCCGGTGACCACCTTGAAGCGGTGCGATTCCCGCGTCTGGCGCCGGTAGAGCGCGATCATCACCAGGGACAGCAACACCAGCAGGACGCCGTAGGCGCTCGCCAGCCCGTAGTCCGACATGCCCGACGGCGGTTGCAGCGCCGCCTGCACGAGACTGCTGAACACGAAGATCTGGTGCGGCGTGCCGAGAATCGACGGGATCGCGAACTCTTCGAGCGCGATGACCGCCAGGAGCATCGCGGCCGCGCTCATCCCCGGCAGCGTGAGCGGGAGAACGATCTTGCGGGTGCGGGTCAGCCAGCCGGCTCCCGAAGTCGCGGCGGCCTCCTCGAATTCGAGGTTGAGGCGGGCGAAGGTCGGCGCGAGCATCAGGTACATGCTGGGGACGCCGAAGATCCCGGCCACCAGGATCATGCCGGGCAGCGAGTAGATGTCGACCGAGAGCCCGAACACGCGCTCGACGAGCAGCGCGAGCGGGCCGTTGGCGGGGTTGGCCGCGAGCACCCACGCCACCGCCATCACGGTGGCGGGCACGCCCATCGGCGCCAGCGCGCTCGGCGCCAGCACGCGGCGGCCCGGCATGTCGGTGCGTTCGAAGAGATAGGCCAGGCTGACACTGATCGCGAGCGCTACCGCGACGGTGCCGACCACGAAGATCGCCGAGTTGAGGGCGACTTCGAGCACGCGCGGCGAGGAGAAGATCTTGACGAAGTTGTCGAACGTGAACCCGGGGATGTCGAAGGGCAGCTTCAGTTCGCTGCTCTTGAGGCTGCTGTAGACCAGCATGCCGAGCGGGAACACCACGAGGTAGGCGAGGAACACGCCGACGGCGATGTTGACGCAGGTGCGGACGCGGCCGCGGCGGCGCGGGCGGACGGGATCGGCTGGCGGGCGCGGGGGTGCGGCGGGGGCGGCCCTGGTGGCGGACTGCATCGTCGGAGTCTCCAAGGGGATTTCAGTGCACGTCGGTGCCCAGGGCCTTCTCGACCTGGGGGAAGAAATCGGCGAACCGCTGGTACTGCTGGACATCGGTCTCGCTGCGCCACTGGACCCCGGCGGCGCAGAGCGCGCGGACGACGCGGTTGGCGGTGGCCGTCTTCGAGCAGTCGGTTTCGGTCGGGATGATCGAGTTGTAGCTGCCGGCGAGCGCCTTCTGCCCTTCGGCGGAGGCGAGGAAAGCCGTGAGCAGCCGTCCGGCCGCCGGGTGCGGCGAACCCTCGGGCACGAACAGGTAGGCCTTGTTGGCGTTGGTCGGCCCGATCGGGGCGACCGCGACCGGTGCGCCCTTGGCCTTGTCGGCCAGCACGAGGTTGATCAGATCGGTGCCGAGCGGGGTCTGCCCGGACACGATGTTCGTGTGCGCCTGCGTCGTGTTGTCGGTGTAGTGCGGGCTCTGCTTGGCCAGCTTCGCGGAGAACGCCAGCCCGGGACCGGTGCCGAGCGCCTTGTCCTGCGCCCACACCGTCATGAACGAACCGCGCGACTCGATCGTCAGCTTGCCGCCGCCCCACCTCGGGTCAAGCACGTCATTCCAGCTGTGCGGGGCGGAGGCGGCGGGCACCGCGGTCGTGTTGTACGCCCAGACCTTCGGCACGGCCCACACGTAGACGAAGTTGCCGTCGAAGATCTGGTTCCCTGGCACGCGGTACTGCGCCCAGTCGACCTTCGCGGCCATGTCCACCGAGGGCAGCACAGTGAGCCCGCCCGCGTTGGACACGTCGAAGCTGACGCGTCGCGCGGCCTGTTCGACGTTGAGCTGGGTGACGAGGTCGGGGGCTTTCTTGTTGGTGTATTTGACCGTGATGCCGGGATACTTCTTCTCGAACGCCTTGATCGCGGGCCGCATCTGGGCTTCCGGTTTCGGCGCGAACCAGATGACCTGGCCCTCTTTCTTCGCCGCCTGGTAAAGGTCGGCGAGGTTGTGCGCGTCCGGCGCGGGCGGCGGTTTGCTGCACGCCGCGCCGAGCAGCGTGAGCACGGCCGCCAAGGCGGCCAGCACGGGTTTCCGACGGGTACGCACGGTTCTCACTCTCCCCCCGCCGCGGCCGTCACGCCGTACAACCGGGCGGCGGTACCGCCCGTGACCAGGGCTTGCTGTGCGTCGTCGAGCGCTGGAAGCTGCGCCAGCACGAGGTCCGCCAGCTCGCCGAGCGAGCCCGCCGAGGCAGGGAAGTTCGAGCCCCACAGGACGTGGTCGGCACCGAATTCCTCCACGAGCATGCGGATGACCGGCGCGGCGGACCCGGCTTCGCGCTGGGCTCGCAGGACCGCTGGCGGAGTGAGCTTCACGAAGACCCGTCCGCTGTCGCGCAGCCGCGCGAGCGCCGGATACGGCGGTGTCCCGTCGCCGAGGTCGGGGCGGGCAGCGTGGTCGAGCACGACGGTCAGGCCCGGGTACTGATCGAGCAGTCCGGCCAGGATCGTGGTGTGCTTGGCGTGCATCTGGACGCAGACCGGGACGCGGCGGTCGGAGAGGAACTGCCACACCGGCGCCATCCGCTCGTCGTCGAGGCCGCGGCCGGGGGTCGGCACGGCGGTCGTCCCGTCGGCGGCTCGGATGCGGACGCCGGAGAACCCGCGTTCGTCGATCCAGTGCGAGAGGTCGTCGACGGCCTTGGGCGAGAGGAAGTCGACCGAGCAGACGCCGCTGAGCCGGTCGGGGCGCCGGGCCAGCTGGTCGGCGACGTAGCTGTTGTCGAAGCCGTAGACCGTCGAGGCCTGCACGACCACGAGGTGCTCCGCCCCGGCGGCGTCCGCCTCGCGCAGCAGGCCGTCGATGTCGGCCGGGCGTTCGCGGGACCAGTCGGAGCGGTGCCCACCGAGCGGCGCGGCGGGATACGCGGCGGGGTCCGGGGAAATGATGTGCGTGTGCGTGTCGACGCGGAACATGGCTCTGCTTTCGGTCGGCTCAGGCGAGGCGGGAGAAGTCGTCGAGGAGTTCGGCGACCGTCACCGGGGTGCGGATGACGTTCTGCTGCAGCGCGTAGTCGATCGCGACCTGCAGCCCGGCGACGAGTTCGTCGGTGACGCCGAAACGCAGCGCGCGCACGCGCGGGCCGGGATCGGGGTCCGCGACCTTGCGCTCCGCGATCCGGGCGCCGAACGCCTCGTAGAGTTCGGCGACGGTGCCGGGCTCGGCTTCGAGCAGATCCCGCCGGACGGTGAGCAGGTGGTTGATCGGCACCGTCCCGTGCCGGGCGCCCCAGGCTTCTTCGGCCGCGTGCCAGTCCGGGATGACCGGCACCAGCGGGCCTTCCGCACCGTCGAGCGCGGGCGGGCCGAGGACGGCGGCGGAGACCTCGCCGCGACGCAGGACGTCGAGCACCTTTCCTTCGGTCCGCTCGACGTTCGCCGGCTCGGCGTACTCGGCGACGTGCGGGCCCTCGGTGGTCACCCAGGTGACGTCCTTGGCGTCGAGGCCGTACTCCTCGTGCAGGATGCCGCGCACCCACAGGCCGGTGGTCTGGCTGTAGGCGCGGACCCCGACCCGCTTCCCGGCCAGGTCGGCGGGGGCGAATTCGGCCGAGCCGGGCCAGCGGGTCAGCGAGTGGTGGTGGAAGTCGCCGCTGAGCACGACGGGAAGCAGAGCGATCGGCACGCCCGCTTCGCGCGCCTGCAGGAACGTGGCGAGGGCGAGTTCGCTGACGTCGTAACGGAGTTCCCGCACCATCGGCGCGAACGCCCGGTAGATCGGATCGACGTGCGAGACCTCGACGGGACGGCCGCCGGCGGCGAATCCGGAGGCGAGGAACTCCGTGTGCGGGTAGGCCTTCACCGCGACGGACAAGGTCCTGGACATGGGGGACGACTCCTTTGGCGCGCTGGAGCGGAAGGGTGCCGGCGGCGGGCGCAGCGACCGGGCGGACACCCGAAATGTCGAACAGTGTCAGCGACCGTACGCGCCGAACCTCGGTGTTTCAACCTCTCCGGACTCAAATCGTCTAACAATCCAGCCCGCCTCGTGATGCACTGACTCCACTCGGCTCGCCGCGATCATGCCTTCCACCTGCGGAAAGCTCGGCTTCGACTCTTGTCCTACAAGATTATCCAGAGCTTTCCAGATGGCTGAGCAAGATCCTTGTACAAAAATGACTTCTTGCAGTCTGTCGCGACCGCCTGCTACGGTCCGCCGCAAAGTTGTTAAACAATCTGGTGGCCGCCTCCCCTGCGGGACGGAGCCGCCGAGCGAGGGCAGAGCTGTGATCGAGATCGACGAGGAGATCCCCGTTCCCGCACCGCCGGAGCGGGTGTGGGCGGTCGTGTCCGACCCCGAAGCGGTGGTGTCGTGCATCAACGGAGCCGAACTCGGCGCCTCGCACGAGGACGGATCGTTCGACGGGACGCTGGTCGTCAAGTTCGGCGCGGTGCGCGTGCGGTTCGGTGCCCGCGTCGCGCTGGACCTGGACGAACCCGAGCGGGAAGGACGGCTGTCGGCGAAGGGCCGTGACGGGCAGGGGGCCACCCGCTTCTCCGCGAACGCGACCTTCCGGGTCGTCCCGGATCCGGCCGCGGGCGGTTCGCGCGTCCGCGTGACCGGCCAGGTGAGCCTCGCGGGGAAGCTCGCGTCGCTCATCGAGGCAGGGGCAGGCGCGGTGGTTTCCCGGATGACCAAAGACTTTTCCGCCGAACTGGTGCGCAAGTGCACAGGCGGGACCGCGACCGAACCGCCCGCCCGTCCCTCGCTGTGGGCCCGGCTGCGGGATTGGTGGCAGCGGATTGTCCACAAGCGACAGAACGAGCGGAGCGAGGTGCGCAGTGGCCAGGCTGAATAGCGTGATCGGAGCCCTGGAGTCGGGGAAACCCGCCTTCGCGGCGTTCGCCCCGCCCGAGCCGTCGGCGGCGCTCGACTTCGCCGGCTCGGCCTACGACGGACTGGTCTTCGAGGCCGAGCACAAACCGTGGGACGCCGTGAACCTGCGGGACAGCCTGCAGTACCTGCTCGACCGGCGGCGCATCTTCGAGTCCGGGACCCTCGCGCCGTCACCGACCCCGTTCGTCCGGGTGCCGGTCAACGGCGCGGAACAGGGCCAATGGCACGCGAAGCAGGCGCTCGACCTGGGCGCGTACGGCATCGTCTGGCCGCATGTCTCCCGCGTCGAGGAAGCCCGCAACGCGGTGGCGGCCTGCCGCTACCCGAGCCTGCCCGGAACCGAACGCTTCGAACCGGCGGGCCTGCGCGGCGACGCGCCGGCCGCCGCCGCGCGCTACTGGGGACTGTCCACGCAGGACTACTACGCGAAGGCCGGCGTCTGGCCGCTCGACCCGGACGGCGAGATCCTCGTCGTGATCCAGATCGAGGACCAGCTCGGCATCGAGAACCTGCCCGCGATTCTCGGCGAGGTGCCGGGCATCGGGCTCGTGCTCATCGGCGAGGGCGACCTCAGCCAGGAACTCGGCGTGCCGCGGCAGCTGGAGCACCCGCTGATGGTCGAGGCCCGGCAGCGGATCGTCGCGATCTGCCGGGAGCACGACGTCGTCGTCGGGCATCCGCACGTCACCGCCCGCAACGCCGAACAGGTCCTCGACGAGGGCTACCGCTTCCTCATGACCGCACCGGTCCGCAGCTATCCCGGCCTCGACCGGGCCCGCGAGCTGGCCGGTCGCTGACCCATTTCGGGAGGAACCCATGATCATCGACTGCCACGGCCACTTCACGACTGCTCCGGCCGCGCTCGGTCAATGGCGCGAACGGCAGATCGCAAAGTTCGAAGCCACCGGTGCGCGCCACTCCCCCGACGAGTTGCGCATCGAAGACGAGGAGATCCGCGCCGCGATCGAGAACGGCCAGCTCAAGCTGCAGCGCGAGCGCGGCACCGACGTCACGCTGTTCTCGCCCGGTGCCGGGAAAATGGCGCACCATTACGGCGACGCCGAGACCAGCCGGGTGTGGTCGCGGGTGAGCAACGACCTCATCGCCCGTGTCTGCGGCCTGTTCCCGGACAACTTCGTCGGCGTGTGCCAGCTGCCGCAGTCGCCCGGGGACGCGCTCGCCGAGTCCGTCCGCGCGTCGGCCGCCGAGCTGGAGCGCTGCGTGACGGAACTCGGATTCGTCGGCTGCCTGCTCAACCCCGACCCG
Source organism: Amycolatopsis albidoflavus (assembly GCF_039525725.1). Lineage (NCBI taxonomy): Bacteria > Bacillati > Actinomycetota > Actinomycetes > Pseudonocardiales > Pseudonocardiaceae > Amycolatopsis > Amycolatopsis albidoflavus. Next base: position 476,023 of record NZ_BAAAHV010000022.1, on the reverse strand, counting down.
TCCGACGGGTACTGGCAGGCGCCGCCGCTGACCGACCGCGTCTACTACCCGCTCTACGAGAAGATGGCGGAGCTGGACGTACCCGCGATGGTCCACGTCGCGATGTCGCGCAACCCAGCTGTGCAAGGCACCTGCGCGCACTACCTCAACGGCGACACCTCGGCGTTCATGCAGCTGTGCGAATCCGATCTGTTCACCGATTTCCCGACGCTGCGGCTGATCCTGCCGCACGGCGGCGGCGCGGTCCCGTATCACTGGGGCCGCTACCGGGGCATGATGCTCGACCGCGGCCGGCCGCCGCTCGAAGAAGCCTTGCTGGGCAACGTTTTCTTCGACACCTGCGTGTACCACCGGCGCGGACTGGAACTGCTCACCGACATCGTGCCCTCCGCGAACATCCTGTTCGCCTCGGAGATGATCGGCGCCGTCCGTTCGGTCGACCCCGAAACCGGGCACCGGTTCGACGACACCCTCGCGCTGCTGAATTCCCTCGATTCCCTCGGCCCCGCCGAACGGGAAGCCATCTACGGCGGCAACGCGCTGCGGGTGTTCCCGCGCCTCGCCCGCCGCTTCGCGAAGCAGGAGGCCGCGCGGTGAAGGTCTACGAAGCACTGGCCGCGGCGTTCGCAGCCGAAGGCGTCACGGACGTGTTCGGCATGATGGGCGACGCCAACATGCATTGGATGAACGCGTTGGCCGGGCACGGAACCCAGCTCTACGAGGTGCGTCACGAGGGCGCGGGGCTCAGCATGGCGCACGGTTTCGCCCGCGCGTCGGGCCGTCCCGGCGTCGTCACCACGACGAGCGGGCCGGGGACCGCGCAGCTGGCCACCTCGATGCTGGTGGCCAGCCGCGCCCGTATCCCTCTCGTCGCGTTCTGCGGCGAAACCCCGCTCGGGGACGAAAGTGCGGTGCAGTACCTGGACCAGCGCCGGTTCGCCGCCGCGATCGAGTGCGAGTTCCTGCAGGTCGCGAAGGCGGACTCGGCCGAGGAAATCGTGCGGCGCGCGTTCTATCTCGCGCGCACCGAGTCCCGGCCGGTCATGATCAGCGCGCCGATCGACGTGCAACTGCAGGAATTCGAGGACGTCCTGCCGTATTCGCCGTCCACCGAACTGCTGCGGACCCCGGCGCTGTTGCCGAATCCGGCGAGCGTCGAGCAGGCCGCGGAACTGCTCGCGGCAAGCAAACGGCCGGTGCTCATCGCCGGACGCGGCGCCCGGAGCGCAGACGCAGCGGCGCAGGTCCTCGCGCTGCAACGGCAAACCGGTGCGCTCTTGGCGACTACGTTGCAGGCGAAGAACTGGCTGTACGGGCAGACCGAGTACCACGTCGGAATCGCCGGGCTGTTCGGCAGCAAGGTCGCGATGGAACTGCTGCAGGAAGCCGATTGCGTCGTCGCGGTCGGCGCGAGCCTGAACCACTACACGATCGAAAGCGGCTATCTCTTCCCGGACGCGAAATTCGTGCAGATCGACACCGCGCCGCACGTCGTGATGGGCAACGGCCGCGTCGCGGACAGCTACGTCCAGGCGGACGCGGTGACCGGGCTGGACGCACTGTCCACCGCGCTGGAACGACGCGGCGTCGAACTCGAAGGCTTCCACACCGCCGAGGTGCACGCCCGGCTCACCGCCCCGCTCGTGGACCCGGCCGAATACCGCCGCGAACCCGGCCTCCTCGACCCGCGCGAAGCGATCGCCGTGGTCGACGCCGAACTACCCGGCGAGATCGGGCTCGTGCTCGGCAGCGGGCACCAGACGGACTTCGGCACGATGCTGTTCCAGCGTTCGCGCGAGGTCACGTCCAACTACGGGATGTTCGGCGCGATCGGACAGGCCCCGCTGCTGACCATCGGCGCCGCGGTCGCCAAGCGCGAACCGATGTTCGTCGTCGAAGGCGACGCGAGTTTCCTCATGCACCTGCCCGAATTCGAGACCGCCTGCCGCTACGACCTGCCGGTGCTCGTCGTCGTGATGAACGACGAGGGCCTCGGCGCCGAGTACCACAAGGCGAGCGCCAAGGGACTCGATCCCGCACTCGCCGTCATCCCGACGCCCGAACTCGGCGCGGTAGCCCGGGCACTGGGCGGTGGCGGCGCGACCGTCCGCAGCGTCGAGGAACTTCGCGCCGCGCTGGGCGAATACGTCCGCGAACCGCGGCCGACCGTGATCGACGTCCGGATCACCCGTGACGTGCTGAGCGTGCCCTACCGCCGGATCCAGTACGGCGAGGACGTGTGAGCGTGCCCGACCAGGAGAGGAACCCCGACATGAAGATCGTGCTGGGCCGCGACGACCTCGCGGCCGCCGCGCTGGAAGCCGCCGAGACCGCCGGGGCGTCCCCCGAACGCCTCGGCATCCGTCCCGTGCACAAAGCCTCGCGCGGATTCGTCAACGACGGAACCGCCGACGTGTGCGAACTGGCTATCGTGACGCTTCTGCAGGGGGTCGCGTACGGCAAACCGGTAGCGCTGCTGCCGATCACCGCGCTCGGCCGCCACCAGCACCAGACCCTGGTGACGCTCGGCGAGGCCGGATTGGCCGGCGTGCGCGGGAAAACCGTCGGCGTGCGATCGTGGAGCCAGACCACCGGCGTGTGGCTGCGCGGGTTCCTCGCCGACGACTACGGCCTCGATCTGTCCGAAGTGGACTGGATCACCTACGAGGACGGCCATGTGCCCGAGTACACCGATCCGTCGTGGACGAAGCGGGCTCCCGAAGGCTCGAAGCTGCCCGCCGACTTCCTCGACGGCAAGCTGGACTACGGGATCATGGGCAACGAACTGCCCTCGGACGACCGCATCCGCACCGCGATCCCGGATGCGCTGGCGGTGGCCGAGAAGTGGGCCGAGCGCAAGGGTTTCGCCCCGATCAACCACGTCGTCGCGTTCGATCCGGCGGCCGACGCCAAGGCTGTCCTCGCGATCTACGACGCACTGGCCGCGCAAGTGCGCACCGGCCCGGCCGAGCTCAATCCCGTCGGGTTCGAGGGGCTGCGTGGACCGGTCACCGAGGTCGCCCGCTACGCCTTCGAACAACAGGTGCTCCCCCGCGCCGTCTCGTTCGACGAACTCGTGGACCGGACGTGCGAAGCGCTGGGCGTGTCCGCATCGCGGCTCGGCTGAACCCAGAAAAGAAAGGCACGACATGGAAAAGCTTTCGATGGTCCTCGGGGACTACGCACACGGACGCGCGCTGCTGAACGGCGATGTCGAGATTCCCGGCCGCGCGGTGGAACCGGTCGAGGTGACGCCGGTGATCGGCGCGTACCGCCGGATGATCCGCGACCTCGAGTTCGACGTATGCGAACTCGCGCCCACCTCCTACCTGATGGCCCGGCAGGCAGGCGTCGCGCTGACCGCGATCCCGGTCTTCCTCAACCGTCGCTTCCACCACGCCGACGTGCAGTGCGGCGCGGCGTCCGGAATCCGTTTCCCCGCCGATCTGGCGGGCACCCGGATCGGCGTGCGCGCCTACACCGTCACCACCGGCGTCTGGGTGCGCGGGATCCTCCACGACGAATACGGCCTCGACCTCGGCTCGGTGACCTGGGTCGTCGACGACGAGGACCACATCGAGGGCCGCGCACCGTCGAACGTCGAGCACGTCACCGACGGCCGGTCGCTCAGCGAGCTGCTGCGCGCCGGGGAGATCGACGCCGCGCTGAGCGGCAACGCGGGCACGGGCCGGGCCGGTGCGCCGCGAGCCGGATGGTCGGCACCGGCAGAGTCCACAGAGGACGGTCCTTATCCGCTGTTCCCCGACCACGAGGTGCTCGCCCTCGATTGGCATCTGCGCACCGGGATCTACCCCCTGCACTCGGTGATCGCGGTACGCAGCGAGCTGGTCGAACGCGACCCGGACCTGCCGACCGCGCTGTACGCCGCCTTCGCCGAGAGCAAGCGCCGCCAGGTCGAAGCGGATCCGGAATGGTCGGCACTGCCCCGACTGGGCAAGCAAGCCCGCCAGCTCGGCGCCGATCCGATCCCGTACGGCCTGGGTGCCAACGACGCGAGCCTGCGGGCGCTTGTGGAGTTCTCGCGGGCACAGGGTCTGCTCGACGCCGACTTCCCCGCCGAACCGCGGCAATTGTTCGCCGACGGCGACTACCCGGACGCCTGAAAGGTGCTGTTCATGGACATCATCGACACCCACTGCCACGTCGTCTCCGCCGACCTCGCCCACTATCCGCGCGCTCCGCTGGGCGGCAAGCAGTCGGGCTGGGCGACGACCCGTCCGGTCACCGCCGACGGGATGGCGCAGCGGATGGACGAGGCAGGCATCGCGCACGCGGTGCTGGTCCAAGCCACGACCGCGTACGGCTACGACAACTCCTACGTCCTCGACAGCCGAGCCCAGCGTCCGGACCGGTTCCTCGCGGTCGGCACCGTGGACCCGCTGCGACCGGACGCGGCCGAACATCTTGAGAAGGTCACCAGCGGCGGTCTGTCCGGCGTGCGGCTGTTCACCAGCGGCAGCACCGTTCCCACTCAGGGCGAGTGGTTCGCCGCCCCGGAAAGCTTCCCGTTCTGGGAAAAAGCCGCCGAACTCGGCGTGACAGTGTGCCTGCAGATGCGGCTCGGCCCGGCGACCGCGCAGCTGGACGCACTGCTGGACCGATTCCCTTCGGTCCAGGTCTTGCTGGACCACCTCGGCTACCCGGACATCGCGGCCTCGCCGGGAGACGCCGGTTCGGCGGTCGCGAAGCTGGCCGTGCACCCGGGCCTGCACCTCAAGCTGACCCACCGCAACCTCGAACCCCTGCACGCGGCCGGAAAGGAAGCGGCGGCGTTCCTCGACCCCGTCCTGACGTCGTTCGGCGCGCGACGGATCGCGTGGGGCTCGAATCTCCCCGCGGCGGAGCAATCCCTGCCCGAACTCGTCGCGCTCGCCGACGAGGTCCTCGCCGACGTCCCGGAGCCCGAGCGGCACGAGATTTTCGGCGGCACCGCGCGGCGGCTGTATCCAGGACTGCCGGGCTAGGCGCCGCATGGTCGACAGCGACAGCCGCACGACGCGCTACAGCCAGGTCTACGAGGAGCTGCGGACCGTGCTGCTCTCCGGTGCCTACGAGCCGAACACCCGGCTGACGGAAGCGGATCTGACCACCAGGTTCGAGGTCTCCCGCGGCACGATCCGTTCGGTGCTGGTGCGGCTGGCGCAGGAGGGATACGTCACCAGCGAGGCCAACCGCGGGGTCCGCACGCGCAGCTTCACCCTGTCGGAGGCCGCGGACATCCTCGAAGCCCGCGAAACCCTGGAGGCGGCGCTGGCGGGCAAAGCGGCGGAGCGGGCGACCGACCGGGAGATCGCCGAACTGCGCGCGACGCTGGAGGGAATGGAAGCGGCGCAGGGAAAGAGCGACCAGGCCGCCTATTCGAGGGGCAACCGGGCGTTCCACCAGCAGGTCAAAGCGGCCGCGCACCAGGCGACGCTGGCACGGACGTACGACACGCTGCTCTATCCCTTGGTGATGCGCCAGTATCGCAACATCTCGGCGCAGCACCCGCGAGCAGGTTCCCTCGCCGAGCACCGCGCGATCCTGCTGGCCATCATCACCCGCAACCCGGACGCGGCGGCCGCGGCGATGCGCCACCACGTCGGTTCCGCTCGGCGCGCGCTGCTGCTCGACCGGGGCCCGGTCCGGGAATGAACGGACCGGTCCTCGTCGCGTTCGACGGCACCCCGGCAGCGGAGCACGCGCTGTCGTGGGCAGCCGCGGCGGCCGTACGCCGTGGCTGCGAACTCGTCGTCGCCAGAACGACCTGGTGGCCCATCACTCTCGAGCCTGCTCTCCCAGCAGTGTGTTTGGTGCCGGAAGCCCGCGTCGACCACGCGGTCGAGCAGGCGGTCGCAGCCTGGCCCGCGCTGCGGGTGTCCGGCGCCGAGTCCGGCGGGACCGCAGAACTGCTCGCCATTGGTGCCAGGCTGGACTCCTCGCTGATCGTGGCACCCGCGTGCGCCCAGGTTCCGTGGCGAGCGCTCCTCCGCGGCGTGGGCAGACCGCTCGCATTCGCGGGCTCCCGCTGCGGGCCAGTGGTGTCCGAGATGCGTTCCCGGCAAGCGCACCTCGGCACACTGGCGCTCGCTTTCGACCTCGCCCGCTCCGGCGGAGCAGACCTGCATGTCCTGCACACCGCCGCTATCCGGCATCGCGCCTGTTCAGCGGACTTAGCCGGCTTCGCGGTGAGTGCACTGGCGGACTGGCTGGTGTCGTGCCCGGACGTCGCCATCACCTACCGGCTCGCCACCTCTTCGCGGATACAAGCCCTCAAGCACAGCGTGCGCTCGGGCGGAGTGCTGCTGCCGGCTCCGTAGACCGCCGAGGAGACCGTTGATGTGCCGCTGCTCAAGGCAGTCTCGGGCATCCGAGCATCTGGCTGTGATGGCAGCCAGATGCTCGGTGTGCGACTGAACGACCGGACAGCGGTTGCCGAGACTCCGATCGAATGCGCGGTGGTTCGGCCGACTTCCGCGGCCCTTCACAGGCTTGCCGGGTTACGCTGCCTGGCCGGTCACCGGGGTGTGCGGAAGCGCCCCAGTCGCGGCTCGGTAGAGATCCTCGTAGGCGTCCAGGGTCCGGGCTATTCCGTGCCTGGCAACGGCTTCCTGACCGGCTCGGCCCATTCTCGCGCGCAGGGCGGGATCGGCGGTCAGTTCCAGCAGGCGCTCCCCCAGCACCTCCGTCTCGCCGGGCGGGTAGAGCCACCCGGTCCGGCCCGGGGTCACCAGGTGGGGCAGGGCCATCGCGTCGGCGGCGAGCACCGGGAGGCCGGCGGCCATCGCTTCCATCGTCGCCAGGCTTTGCAGTTCGGCGGTGCCCGGCATGCAGAAGAGGTGGCTGGTCCGGTACGCGCGCACCAGTTCGGCGTCCGGCACGAAACCGCGGAACGTCACCCGGTCCGCGACGTCCAGGCGGGCGGCGAGGTGTTCCAGTTCCGTCCGGCACGAACCGTCGCCGATGAGGGTGGCGTGCAGGGTCGGGACTTTCGGCAGTGCCCGGAGGAGGTCGTCCACGTTCTTCTCCGCGTCCAGGCGGCCGACGAACAGGACGCGGACGGGATCGGCGGGCGCGGGTTCGGCCGGGACGTAGTGGCCCAGGTCGATTCCGCACGAGACGACTGCTACCGGGCCGGGGAAACCCTTTTCCTCCAGCAATTGCGCGGCGCGCGGGGTCGGCGTGGTGACGACCCCGGCGCGGCGGAAGACCCGGACGAAGTCGCGCCAGGCCCAGCGGGTCAGCGCTGACGTCACCGGTTCGGGCAGCGATACGAAGCCGAGCAGGTTTTCCGGCATGAAGTGGTTTGTCGCGACGGCGGGGACGCGACGTTCTTCGGCGGCGGCCAGCAGACCGCGGCCGACCGAGAAGTGCGACTGGACGTGGACGACGTCGGGGCGGAGTTCGTCCAGCAGTTCGGCGGCGGTGCGACGGGCGCGGCGCGGTGTGCTGAAGCGGAACGTCGGGTGGAAGGGCGTGCGGTGGGACGGCACGTAATGGAGCGCGTAGCCGGCGTCCGGATCGGGGACCTCGGCGCGCTGCGGGGTGAGGATGTGGACCTCGTGGCCGCGGGCGCTCAATCCGCGGGCCAGGCGTTCGGCGAAGTGGGCGGCGCCGTTCACATCGGGAGGGAAGGTGTCGGCGCCGATGACGATACGCAACCGGGAATGCGGCATGGGACGCTCCTGAACAGTTCGAGGTGACGGTTTCGCGTAGGCCAGCACGACGACGCCGGCGATGGCGACGGCGGCCAGTCCGATTTGGACAGTGGCGGCGACGGGCGACACGACTGGTCGCTCGCCGAACAGCAAGGCGCTGGCGAGGATTGCGGTGAACGGGTCCACGACAGTTGTCGCCGCGACAGCGACCGCGGCGGGACCGCTGGCGTAGGCCCGGTGCATCAGCCAGCCGCCGGCCAGCAGGAGCAGTCCGGCTTCGGCGGCCACTACCGCGCCCGTCCCGGGAGTCCCGTGGACAAAATGCAGGGCAGCGACGCGCATCGTGGCGGAGCCGAGTCCGAAAAGGACTGCCGCGGCGGCGGCTTGGGTCAGGCATTTCGCTCTGCCGCGGACAAACCATGCTCCGGCGGCCGCGCACGCTCCGGCCAGCAGCGCCGGTTGGGCGCTGGCGAGGCTGGGGATAGCGGCGACTCCGACGGACGTGGCGGAGAGCAGGACGAATCCGCCGACTCCCGCACATACCGCGACGGTCGCAGCGACTGCCCGGCTGGAGCGGTCCGGGTTTCGGAACCCGACGGTCAAAACCAGGCTGAGCACGCCGGTCGGCTGGACAACCGCCAGCGGCGCCAGCGAAAGCGCGATCAGGTGCAGCGCGCTGCCCAGAACGGCGAGGCTGGTGCCGCCGAGCCAGATCGGATTGCGGAGGACTGCGCTGACGACGCGCAAACCGGTCCCGTCGGCGGTTTCGACCGATCGGTGCTGAAAGCGGACGGCGGCGGCGAAGAAACACGCGGCAAGCACCGCCAGCGCGATCGCGACGAGGGTCATCGGCCCGCCCTTCCGATCGCGCGGGCGCCGGTGATCAGGATGGCCAGTTCCGCGGTGAGCGCGACGCGTTCGAGCAATCCGGCCGGCAATGCCGTGACGAACTGGGCGGCGCCGAAACCAGCGGCGGTGACCAGGCCCGCGATCGCGCAACCGGTGAGGCGGCGCGCGGTCCTCGCCCAATGCGGCTTGGCGCTCAGCCGTCGCCCCAGCGACGCGCAAGCCACCGGCAACGCTCCGAAAAGGACAGCGCCGCCGATCCGGTGAACAGTGCCGTGAAAGGTCGATTCGCCCACCGCCGCGTTTCCCTGGAACACCAGCTCGATCACCAGCGCGACGCCCCACAGTCCGAAAAGGACGATGGTGGTGCGCCCGGCGGGCAACGCCGTGGCCCGGGCGGCCGCGACGAGCAGGACTCCGGCGGTCAGCACGAGGAGCACGGCCAGGGCGAACCAGATCCGGGCGACCCGGTGCAGGGCGTAGTCGCTGACCGGGTCGCGGAACGGGTCGACGGTCGGGTCGAAGGCGAACGACAGCGTGCCGATCAGCGAAAGCGCGGCCGTGGTGAGGCCGATCGCCCACCAGGCGAGCCGCTTCGCGGGAGTGGCGCTGACAAGGCTTCCGGTCACCTGCCCCACGGTGGGCGGGCCGGATGAGAAGCTGATGAGAATTCCCCGGGGTTCGGTTAAGAAGCGCTCGGCGGGGTTCGGACGCGGGGGCGGAATCGGCCGATTCCGGTGTCGGACAGGAGAATTCGCGGCGGATTCGCCCGGCGCGGCGAGTCCTTCAGCGGCACGAGCGGATCCGGCCGGTTCGGGCAGGATGCCGCATTCCGCTCAACCGTCGCCCTGCGACCTCGGCTGACCCGATCACGCGCCCGCGGCCGGGAACGCCAGCTCGAACCGCGCGCCCCCGCCGTCGGCGGATCCGGCGCGGACCGTCCCGCCGTGCTGGCCGACCACCTGCTCCACGATCGCCAACCCCAGCCCGGACCCCGGCTTCGACCGCGCCGCTTCGGCCCGGTAGAACCGCTCGAACACGTGCGGCAGGTCGACCTCGGCGATGCCCGGTCCCTGGTCCGAGACGACGATCGCCGGGATCTCCGGCAGCACCGCCGCCCGGACCGTCCCGCCCGGCGGGCTCCACTTCGCGGCGTTGTCGAGCACGTTCAGCACCGCCCGCTCCAGCGCCCCGGCCCGGCCCTTCACCTCGGCGCTCGCCAGCGTCACGGCGAACCCCACCTGCGGCGACCGGGCCCGGACCCGGTCCGCGGCGGCGGCGAGCACGTCCGCGAGATCGACCCGGTCCACCGGTTCCGGCTCCCGCTCGCCAGTGGACAGGTCCACCAGCTCGCCGACCAAAGTGGTGAGTTCGACCGACTGGACATCGAGGTCCGCGAGCAGCCGGGTCCGGTCCTCCGGCGGCAGCGCCCGGTCCTGGCCCTCGGCGTGGATCAGCAGCTCGATGTTGTTGCGCAGGCTGGTCAACGGAGTCCGCAGCTCGTGCCCGGCGTCCTGCACGAGCCGCCGCTGCTCGTCGCGCGAAAGGCGGAGCGCGCCGAGCATTTCGTTGAACGCGTCGGCCAGCCGCGCCAGTTCGTCCTTGCCCGCGACGGTGATGCCGGCGGCGAGTTCCTGAGTCCTGGCGACGTCTTCGGCGGCGACCGTCAGCGCGGCGACCGGACGCAGCGCGGTCTTGGCGATCGCGCGCCCGGCCAGCGCCGCACCGGCGACACCGACCAGCCCGGCCAGCGTCAGCCACCCGCCGAGTTCGGCGAGAGTTCCTTCCAGGCCTTCGGAATTGCGCGCGACCAGCACCGCTCCCCCACCGGGCCGCGGCACGCTGCGCACCCGGTAGCGATCCCCGCCGATGCGTTCGACGTCGAAGCCGAGCGCCGCGTCCCCCGCCGCGACGAATCGGGCCTGCGGGCCAGTCGGAAACGGCGGCGCGCCAGCCACGCCGACGCTCGCCCCGTCCGCGTCCACGAACTCCACCGCCATCGCCTCGGCCCGCCCGGAACCTGGACCCGACTTGTCCTGCTGCACCGCACGCAGCGTGGCCAGCGCCTCCGCCGGGTCCGCGGCCTTCGCGGCGACCTGCGCGTAAGTCTGCAGCTGGGCGTCGAACTGCTGATACAGGTTTGCCCGGGTCAGGAACCACGCGGCCGAGAACGTCGCGACCACCGCGACGGCCATGGCGAGCGCGACCATCGCGGTGAGCCGGGTGCGCAGCGAGCGCTCCCGCCACCGCAGCCGGTTCACAGCGGGTCGTCCCGCAGCACGTAGCCGACCCCGCGCACGGTGTGCAGCAGCCGGGATTCGCCGCCCTCTTCGAGTTTCCGGCGCAGATAGCTGACGTAGACGTCCAGGCCGTTGGACGAACTGCCGAAGTCGTAGCCCCACACCTGGTCGAACATCGCCGTCCGGGTCAGCACGATCCGCGGATGCCGCAGGAACGCCTCCAGCATCGCGAACTCGGTGCGGGTCAGCCGGATCGGCCGGTCGCCCCGGCGAACCTCCCGGGTCTCCGGGTCCAGGACCAGGTCGGCGAAGGAGAGCGCGGACCCGGCCGGACGCGCCGGAGCGTCGTACTCGACCCGGCGCAGCAGCGCCCGCACCCGCGCCAGCAATTCCCGCAGCGCGAACGGTTTCACCAGGTAGTCGTCGGCACCCGCGTCGAGACCCGCGACCCGGTCCGTGACGCCCGTGCGCGCGGTCAGCATCAGGATCGGCACGAAGTTGCCCTCGGCACGCAGCACTCGACAGCTGTCCAGGCCGTCGAGCACCGGCATCATCACGTCGAGCACGACACCGTCCGGCTTCTCCGCCCGGATCACGTCGAGACCTTCCGCCCCGTCCCGCGCGAGCGAAACGGTATAGCCCTCGAACCGCAGCGTCCGCGACAGCGAATCCCGGACCGCTTCCTCGTCGTCGACCACGACCAAATGCACCGCCGCCTCCTTCCGCCTGGCCCCACTCTCCCGCACGAAAATGAGAACTCAGTGAGAAGTCGCCCGTTCCGGGAGTTCGGTACCAGCCGCGCGCCAGCCGCCAAACCTGTTCCCTCGGATCGGGCCGAAGACAGTGCGCCGCGTTCAGAACGGGTTGGTTGTTTCCGTTTGTCCCCTGCCGGGTGGATCGTCGGCAGGCGGGTCGTGAAGATAACGGTGCAGCCAGGCGTCGAGGCCGGCTCGCCAAGGCTTTCCGACATGCCGGACGTCGGCGCGGATCGCGGTGAGTTTCCAGGTGCATCCGGCCGTGGTGCGAGTGGTTGTGCCGCGAAGGCGTTCTTCGACGTGCCGACGGACAGCGAGCAGTTCCGGACTTGGACTGATCCGCGCGAACGCGCTGACCGTCCGTGTGATGTCGTGGTGCAACTGCTTGCGCGCGTCGCTGGGCGCGGTGGACAGGAGCAGGTACGGGTCATGGATCCACCAGTCGGCTTCCACCGTCAGCCAGCGGCGTTCTGTTTCTCTGGCGGGCAAAGCAACCCGGAAGCTGTCGGTCTGCAGTCTCCGGTCGATGAGGTAGAAGCGTTCGCCGGAGTTGACGCTCAGCCCGGCAGTGGCCGCGCGGTGGGCGACGACGGCGACGTGCTGGCCGCGCAGCCTGGCCCTAGTGCGCGCGATCGCGCTGCTGATGCTGTAGCCGAGGACAGGGCGAGCGTCAGGGCGGAACCTAGGCACCGTGGGCCAGTCCGTTGTCGGCGTGGCCGTTGCTGCTCGGACTGCCGAAGTCGGCGTCGTCGACGGAGTTCAAATGAGTGAGCCGGAGTCCCTGCGGCGGCAGCGGCGGAAGCGCCGCGACGGGAGGATCCTGCAAGCTGATGACGGTGCCGGCGGTGTCGAGGCCAGGCAGGTGGATCCACGCGTCGCCGGTGAAGTCGCCGGTGCTCACGTGGATCGGCGCGCAGCGGGCCGGCGGGACCAGGCCGACGGTGAACGGTTCGACCACCGCCCGCCAGATCGCCTCGGACATCACCAGCGCTGCCCCGAACCGCTCGCCGGTCGGGTCGGCGTGGCACCAGTGCCGCACGACCTCGCCGAACGCGGCGGAATTGAGCAGCCGGGTCAGGGTGATGTACGTGCGGTGGTAGCGCCGGTCGTCCGCCATCGGCCCCAGGTGCACCGCGACCCGCGCCCGCATCGGGAACCGGTGGTACCGGTTACGCGACCGCAGCAGGTGGTCGAGGTGGAACACGACCTCCACCAGCCGTCCGGCCTCGTGATCGGGAAAGGCGAGCATCGAGCCGTCGCCGGTCTCGCGCGGGTGCCCGGCCTCGTCCCAGGACAGGCCAGTCGTGGCCAGCGCCTGTGCGAGCAGGGATTCCATCTCGGTTTTCATCGGGTCGAGCAGGTCGTCGCTGGCCCGCGACGAACCCACGATGTCGACCACGATGACCGCCCGCGTGCGCGCGGCGTAGTGACTCGACGTGAACGCGCTCATCGGTGTTCTCCCCCTGCACTGTCATCATTTGGTAACAGGCAGGAGTGTCACGACTACCCGGCATCGAGTTCTGTTCACCGGTGCACAGAACCGCGCATCAGTTGTCGCCGGATGGGTGATCTAGGTCATCTCGGCGAGGGACTGCAACCGGGGGACGTCGATCACGGTCAGCGACCGCCGTCCGGTCGCGATCACGTTCTGGCTCCGCAACTGCTTCAGCGCTTTCGCGAGGGTGCCGCGGGAGACGGGGATGAATGCCGCCTGCTCCTCCTGGGTCAGCGGCGCGTCCACCGACCATCCCCCGTCCCGCTCGCTCGCGCAGACGTCGACCAGGTACAGCAACCGCCGCGCGATCTGGACAGTCATGTCCGGCGTACGGGTGTTGGTGCGTTCCCGCTGCGCGTTCCACAACCGCTCGCTCTGCAGGACACTGATCTGATAGGTGGTTTCCGGATTCTCGTGGAGGAACCGGCGGAACGTCTCGGCGTCGATCCGCCGCAGCGCCACGTCGTCCAGCGCGACCACGTCGGCCATCCGCGGCAGCCGGGTCATCACCGCGGCCTCGCCGTAGATGTCGCCTGGGCCGCCGACGTCCAGAATGACCTGCCGGGCCTCGTGATCGGTCGAGGTCACCTTCACGTGCCCCTGCTCCAGCACGACCACGTCGACGCCTGCCTTGCCCACCGCCAGCACCGGTTCCCGCGGCCGCAGCCGCTGCCGACTGCCCAAGGACATCAGCCTCGTCTTGTCCCGTTCCGGCAACCGGTTCAGAAACGACGGCTTCCGCCCGCCCCCTGCTCCCCGCCCCACGCACCCTCCGCTCCACGCGCCCGTCCGAGCACGGAGCCTAAGCGCGGACGATCACCCACGCTCGGCAGCCGGACCGGTGAACACCCGCAGCCGCACGAGTTCGCCGCGCACCCAGCCGGCCAGCCGGTTCAACGGCCCGTCCGCCGGCTCGGCGCGCCACTGCTCCATCAGCACGCCATCGGGACCGTGCCCGGCAGACCACCACAACGCGCTGCGGACCTCCCCCGCGGTCAACGGCACGATCCGCCGTCCCGGCACCGGCCGCACCATGGACTTCACCCCCATCACCGCCGCCACCGCCTCGGCGAACGTGAACTGATGCTCCACCACAACCTCCTGGGCCGCGCCCTCGCCCCGACCGCCCGCAGCCGCGGCGGGGAACATCCCCAGCCGAACCAATTGACCCCGCACCCGCGCCGTCTGGAAACGCCGAACGACGGACTCCGCATCAACCGGCAGCGCCCGCATTCCGCCGGACTGCCGCCCGCGCCCGGCGCGTCTCAGATCCGCGCGCACGCCCCGCACCGACAACTCCCCCACGGCCACGCTGAGCGAGCCGCCATAGGCAGCCGCGTGCGAAGCCAGCACGGCCTCGACCGCCTCGTTCACCGTGAACTGATGACGCACCCACACCGCCACCCGTTCCTGCCCGCCGACCGCCCGTTTCGCAAAACCCACCCGGCCACCACAGCAGATCCGGCATGAGAGTTCCGTCCACCGCCGGACAAAGCCGGACTTCGATGTGCGAATGCGCGATTGAATCGAACTGCCCGCGCCCGGCTGTGCTCAACGAGCCGCGACCTTCATCGTCAGCCCCCGGGGGGCGCGGAAGCAGACCCGCCACATGCCGGCGTTCGGGCCTTCGGCGAGCACGCTCGGTCCCGGTCCGATGCAGGTGATGTCGTCCCTCGCCGCCAAGTAGTCCCACACGGCCTCGATGTCGAATGAGCCGTCTGCTCAACCTGGTGTCACCCCGCGAAAGACCGCCGAATCCACGTTTGCCGTCGACCCGGTTCACGACCGAGCGCCACCGAGCACGCACGCGTGAAGGCAGGCCGCGAGCCGGATCCGGAGGCCTCGCAGATCCCGCAATGCCACCAGCACCGAGCCGACCGACAGGTCGATGCCGCCGGTGGCGAGCACGAACGTCTGCCCGATCGCCATCACCCCGACCACCGACGCGGCGAGCGCGATGCTGCGGAAGTTGTACGCGCCGAGGAACGCCTCCGGCCGCATCAGCGAGAAGACCGCCACCAGCACGAACAGGATCGCGACCATGCCCGTGCTCGGCCGGCCCAGCAGCCGGCGGGCCAGCGACGGGACCCGCGCACCGCCTGCGTCCCCGGTGACCCGGGCGATCGTGGCCCCCACCGAGCTGTCGTTCTTGACCGTCATGATGCCTTCGCCTCCGCCGGAGTTCCGCTGGTCATGGCCTGCACGAGGTCGGGCACCTCCGCCTCGCCGCGGGCGAACGACGCGACCCGCTGCCCCAGGCGCAGCACCTGGATCGAGTCCGCCACCGACAGCACGTCGGGCATGTTGTGGCTGATCAGGATCACCGCGATGCCCTGGTCGGCGACCCGCCGGATCAGCTCCAGGACGCTGCGCGTCTGCGCGACGCCGAGCGCCGCGGTCGGCTCGTCCATCATCACCAGGTGCCGGGCCCACATCGCGGCCCGCGCGATCGCGACGCTCTGCTGCTGCCCGCCGGACAACGCCGCCACCGGCGCACCCTGGTCCTTGATCCGCACGTCGAGGCCGCGGAACGTCTCCTCGGCCCGGGCCCGCATCGTCCGCCGGTCGACCAGCCGCAGCGGCGCCAGCGGCCCGCCGCGGAAGATCTCCCGGCCCATGAACACGTTCTCGTACGGAGTCAGGTCGGTCGCCAGGGCGAGGTCCTGGTAGACCGTCTCGATCCCGTGCTCTCGCAGATCCGCCGGAGAGCTGAGCCGGACGGGCTTGCCGTCGATCCGCAACTCGCCCTCGTCCGGGACATACACCCCGGACAGGACCTTCACCAGCGAACTCTTCCCGGCTCCGTTGTCCCCGATCAACGCGGTGACCTCGCCGGCCTTGGCCTCGAAGTCCACCCCGCGCAGCGCTTCGACGTGGCCGAACGCCTTCCGGATTCCTCGCGCCTGCACGACGTACTGGGCAGCGGTGTCCACTCCTCCTCCTTCGTTGGGGGGCTGGATGTGACGGACAGCAGACCCCGAGTTCGCCCATCTGGCCATTGAGCCGCCCATCTGAGCACTCGAACTCTGTGTCAGGTATGACAGCTCTCTCGCGCCCGTCTGTCAAAGAGTGCGCCCATATGGGCACACGCGCGCTACAGTGGGCGGCACCGCAGCAGCAGGAGGAGGAATCCATGGGCCCGGCCGAGCTCGTCCAGGCGACCGCGATCGCGCGGCAGTACTACCTCGAAGGCATGGCGAAGACCGACATCGCCGCCCAGCACGGGATCTCCCGGTACAAGGTCGCGCGCATCCTCGACGCGTGCGTCGCCGAGGGCATCGTCCGCATCGAAATCACCGGCAGCGCCGCGGTCGACACCGAACTCTCCGAACGGCTGCGCCGCCACTACCGGCTCAAGCACGCCCTCGTCGTCTCCGGGCCGTTCCCGGACGGCGAGGGACTGCGCGACGCGCTCGGCCGCGCGGCCGCCGACCTGCTCGCCGAGACCCTCACCGAAGACGACGTGCTCGGGGTCGCCTGGGGACGGACGCTGGACGCGATGGCCCGCCAGGTCAAGGATCTTCCCCCGTGCCGTCTCGTGCAGATGACCGGCATCGCCGGAGCCGTCCAGGCCAGTTCGGTGGACCTGATCCGGCAGCTGACGTCGGTCACCCGCGGCCCGCACCACCCCATTTACGCGCCGCTCATGGTGTCCGACCGGCACACCGGCGAAGCACTGCGCCGGCAAGCGGGCATCCACGCGGCAGTCTCCCGGTGGCCCGACATCACCGTCGCCGTCGTCGCGGTCGACGGCTGGTCATCGCACGGCTCGCAGGTCTACGACGTGCTCACCGACGACGACCGCGAAGAACTCGCGAACCTCGACGTCGCCAGCGAAATGTGCTCGATCTTCTTCGACCGCGACGGACGTCCGGTGCCGACCACGCTCGCCGAACGCACCATGGCCATCCCCCACTCACAGCTCGGACGCATCCCGGAGGTCATCGCGGTCGCCGGCGGAACCGAGAAAACCGAAGCGCTCCAATCAGTTCTGCGAGGCAGCACTGTCACGTCCGTGGTCACCGACGCCGCGGTGGCGACTGAACTGCTCGCCCGCGAGCCGGAAACCGAGCACGAACGCCGGTAGGTCGCGACGCCGACGACGTGTTCCAGACGCCAGCCGTTCCCGGCCATGTGCTCCGTTCGCCTGTTCAGCTTTCCCTTTTGTAGTGGCAAGAAGCGCTTTCAACTCTTTTTCGCGAAAGACCGTCGGATAATTGTCCGGGAGGTGCGGCACCTCCATTTTGTAAAACGGGGACAACTCGACAATCTCTTGCTTGGCGATGTAACTGTGCGACAGCGACTCCCCGGCGCGGAAATTCGGCCGTTGGCGGAGATATTCGAAATACCGCTCCAGCTCCCGACGACCGATGTCGGGAGCCACCATCGAGATGTCTTCGTCGTCGAGGCAGTTGACCAGCATGGCCATGCTGTCGAGGTAGGCGTCGATCGTGGAGTCGGCGCGGTTCTTGGCCCTCAGATGCGTTCTCCAGTCCGAGACGAACTCCCGGATGCCATCGGGCTCCCGCACCTCCAGCGGTGCCTCAACGGCGGTCATGAAAACAGGCTTACTCGAACAATCCCTTGGCCTACCAGCGCTGTGCTCGTTTCCAGCGCTTCCGCGATACCGCTCCTCAAGGTCATTTTGAGGGCGTTTTCGCAGGTCAGACCCTATATAAAGGGAGGCAGAGTGGGCCGGGTCGGGCTCGAACCGACGGCCAAGGGATTATGAGTCCCCTGCTCTAACCAACTGAGCTACCGGCCCCTGGGTTCGCTTCCGCAGGTCGATCCCCCCAGTTCAGGTCAACTTAGCACAGGGCCCGCGCGGGCCGGGGAGCGTAGGCCGATCGGGTCGGGAACCCTCGCGCGGGCCGTCAGTCGCCTAGATTGCTGGGGGTCGGGTCCGAGAGGAGACCGCCATGCCCATCCCAGCACGGGTTCCGCTCGCGCTTCTCGATGCTCTCGCCGCCGGGCTCGGGCTGGGCTACCTCGCCCGCGACTACCGGGACACCCTCGTCTCGCACGGGGCGGTCCTGTCGGTCGCCGCGGTCGTCGGGGTTGCGGTAATCGTGGTGGCATACCGGGGATACCGTGCTCTTCGCAGTGCGAACACCCGCCTGGACGCGATAATCGCGGACGAGCTGTCACGGCGCAAGCCGTCGCCGCGGCCGCGGCGGTAACGCGGATTCCGTTGCGGTTACGTGGGAAAATGAGCAACGCCGCCCAACCCGGCAATGGCGCCGTACAAACCGGGTGCGAGCGCCTCGGCGAGACCGCCGGACGGCACCGCTTCCCGCAAAAGGTGCAGCCACGCGAAGACGGAACCGAGCAGCATCGCGTGCACTACGGGCACTTCGGGGCGGCGAAGCAGCTCGCCGCGGTTGACTGCGCGGTCTAGCACCTCCACCAGGTACGCCCGTTCCCGCACCAGGAACAATTCGCCGAGCCGGGCCGTGGGTGCGTCTTCGGCGCGGAGGTCGACAAGCAGGCCAGGCAACGCGTTTCGCACTTGCGGTCCGTCCAAAGCGGACTGAATGTCGGCGAGAACGCCCGCCACGTCACCGCGCAGAGTGCCGGTGTCGGGCGGGGCTGCCAGTGCGTCGTCGTGCACGACGGCAGCGAAGACGAGTTCCGCCTTCGACTTCCAGCGCCGGTAGAGCGCCGCCTTGCCGACGCCGGCGCGTGCGGCGATCGCGTCGACCGTGCATCGCTGGTAGCCGACTTCCTCCAGCAGTTCGTTGACCGCGGCCCGCACCGCCTCGTCGATTCCCTGCTCTCGCGGCCGTCCGCGCCGGTTGTTCGTCATGGCGCACAGTTTACGAGACTGGCAGTTCCGTATATCTTCGGGGCATGACCTGGGACAAAACCTCCACCCGGACCCTCGCCGTCGACCCGGCCGCGCTCTGGGACGTCCTCGCCGACGTCCAGAACTGGCCGCGCTGGGACCCGGACGTCGCGCGCGTCGAACTGCACGGGCCGATCACCGCCGGATCGACCGGATTCCTTTACCCCAGCGGCGGATTCCGCGGCAGCGTGCACGCGAAAATCGCGAAGGACTTCACCTTCACGGCCTGGCGGCCCGGACACGAGTTCACGCTCCGCCAGCCCGTTCCGCTCGGCCGGATGGACCTCCGGCTGAGCGTCGCGGCCGTCCCCGGCGGGGCCGAGCTGACCCAGCGCGTCGTCCTCGACACGCCGCTGCGGGCGGTCATGGTGCGGATCATCGGCGCGGACATCGTGGCGAACTTCGGCCGGAAATGCGACGCGCTGGCCCGGCTCGCCACCGCGAACGCGACCTGACCGCCCCCGCGGTCCCGGCCGGAGCACCAGGACCGCGGGCGGGCGGACCGGACTAGTTCCGGTACCGGAACAGGATCCGGCCCCGGTCGAGGTCGTACGGGCTCAGCTCCACCAAAACCCGGTCATACGGCACGATCTTGATGAAGTTCTTCCTGATCTTGCCGCTGATGTGGGCCAGCACGTGGTGCCCGTTCGGCAATTCGACGGTGAACCGGGCGTCGCGCAGGCACTCGACCACGGTTCCCTCGACTTCGATCCCGCCCTTACCGGCCATGGCGCATCAACTCCACCGTGCTGTTCGCCCGCCGCGCGCCGATGCCCTCGAACAGCGCCGTCGCCGCCGCGTTGGCCTCGTTCACCTCGGCCGACGCCGTCTTGATCCCTGCTCGGTGCAGGACGTCGAGTGTGTGCATCACCAGCCCGCGAGCGATGCCCCGGCGTTGCCGGTCAGCGCGGACGGCGACGAGCCCGATCCGGGGCAGGCGCGTCACCTGAACCACGCGAATCAGACCCACGTATTCGCCGTCCTCGACAGCCACGGCGTACTTCGACGGATCCACGACAGTGTCGCCAGCCGGGTGCGGCAACACCTCAGCCGGCATCTCCGACCAGCCGACAGTCGCCTCGACCTCGGCGCGAACGACGCGGTCCAGCTCGCGCAACGGACCCTCTTCAGCGGATCCGGCGGGCACGATCGCGACGCCCGGCGGCGGGACAACCGGCCCGGCAGCGCGCGTGGGCACGACGTACTCCCATTCGCGGCGGCGGATCGTCAGACCGGCCTGCTGCCAGCCGTCCAGCAGTTCGCGGTCGGTTTCGTCGACCACGGTGTGGAGGGGGTCCGGCAGGGTCGCCAGCATTTCGCGGGCGAGCTGGTCGAAGACGGAGCGGTGCCAGGCGTCGACGCTCAGGAAAACCCGCCCGTCGGGCCGGGTGGTGGCCTCGCCGCGACCGGCCGGCCTGCCGTCGTCCGACGCTTGCCACAGTCCGGGTTCGACCCGGGTGATGCTCACCGCGGGTTCGCCCTCGGTGAAACGCACAGTGTCCATGATGGTCACCTTTCGGAGTGCCTTCAGCTCAAGGCGCTCCTGGCAACCCCTACGTCAGTCGCCCGACCGTGACGACACGGGGAGCACCCACATCGAAACAGCGTTCATGGGGCTCACCTCCCGGCGTCGAGTCACGGTCGGGACGAACCATAACGGTGCCTGATGACCCCGTCCACCGATTTAATTCATCCGCAGCACTACCTTGCCGCGACCATGTCCGACAGCCACCTCGCGATGGGCGCTCGCGGCGTCGTCGAGCGGGTACTCCGCCCGGACGGTCACCCGCAGTTCGCCTCGCGCGCACAGGTCGAGCAGCTCGCCGAGCCGCCGAGCGGACCGGTCGCTGGTGATCCACTGTCCGCCGAGTTCGGCGGCCAATGCTGGCTCCACAATGGATCCGATCCGGCCGCGCTCGGCCACGATCTCCGCCGCAGTGCGAAGGGTTCCTTGCCCGGCGGTATCGAGAGCGAGGTCTATACCAGCTGGGGCGGCTTCACGGAGGCGTTCGATTTCGCCTTCGCCGTAGGTCACTGGTATCGCACCAAGCGCGCGGAGATACTCGTGGTTCTGCGCGCTGCCGGTCCCGATCACGCGCAGCCCGCGATAGCGCGCCAACTGGACGGCCATCGAGCCGACGCCGCCAGCCGCCCCGTGGATCAGGATCGTCTCGCCGGAGCGTGCACCGAGCCGTTCCAACGCGGTGTGCGCCGTCTGTCCAGAAGCAGACAGCGCTCCTGCCGTCAGCCAATCGACCTTCTCCGGTTTGAGAGTTACTTGGCTGGCTGGCGCGCTGACGTACTCGGCATAGCAGCCCAGCACCCGGAACCCGGAAACCTGTTGTCCGGTCTCGAATTCGGTCGCCCCGGCGCCGACCTGGACGATCGTCCCCGCGAACTCGTTGCCCAGAACCTGCGGAAACTCGATGGTCGCGCCCGGCGGCGTCCAGCCGTCCCGAATCGCGACGTCGGTCGGCTGAACGCCAGCAGCCTCGACGCGCACCAGCACCTCCCCGGGCCCGGCGACTGGCGTCGGCAACCGGTGAAGGGTCAGCCGTTCGGCAGGTCCGAACTCGTCGATCGCGGCAGCACGCATCACCGACGGGATCTTGGACATCACGCCACCGCCTTCGCTGCCGACCGGACGAATTCCGTCAACTCCTGGACACTGCTCGCCCCGGCGACAAGGCGGTCGCCATGCACGATCGTCGGCACAGAACGGATCCCCAGCGACCGTCCTTCTTCGTGATCCGCCAGCACTTCCGCCGCGTAGTCCTCATTCTCGCCGAGCGCGAGCACCTCGTCGCGCTGCAGCCCGGTCTTCAAGTCCGCCAGCACGTTCCAATCCGCCAGATCGAGGTTGTCCCGCAGATGCGCGGCGAACATCGCCTCCCACGCAACGGTTTCGGCGAGTCCCCGCGCGGCGGCCAGCTTGAGCACCCGATGGGCGGGCCGGGAATCGAGCGCCCACGCGGTGTCCATGCGAATCGTCAGCCCGTCCGCGCGCCCCGCCTGCTCGATCCGGTCCCGGCGGCGTCCCCATTCCGCCTCGCTGATCCCCCATTCGACCGCGGCGACCTCGCCGATCCGCCGCCGCCGCGGACCAGGACCTTCCGGAGCCAGAAGAAAACTCCGATGCTCGACGCGGGCCGGGACACCCGACTCCGCAATCGCTTGCGCGAGGCGGCGATGTCCCATCCAGCACCACGGACACAGCACGTCGGCCCATACCCGCAGGGTCGTAGTCGTCACAAAATCCCCTTCACGCGCGATCACCGCCGCCGTCCGGGCGGTGCCTACAGTGGACTTCATCAAGCGGACTTGATGTCAAGCACGGAAAGAGCTGCCATGCCCCAGATCACGCGCGAGGTCGTCTGGCTGAAGCCGGGACAGATCGCCGAACGCGCCGGCGTGAGCGTCCCGACGCTGCACTATTACGAGAGCCGCGGGCTCATCGCGAGCAGGCGCACGAGCGGCAACCGGCGCGAGTACCGCCGCGACACGCTGCGCATGATCGCCTTCATCCGTACCGCGCAGCGCGTCGGGGTGTCGCTGGAGGAGATCAAGGACGCGCTCGCCGAACTGCCGGACCAGCGCATCCCGACCAAACGAGACTGGGAGCGCATCTCCCGCCGCTGGCACGACCGCCTCACCGCCCGGATCGAGGAACTGACCGCGCTGCGGGACCGCTTCACCGACTGCATCGGCTGCGGCTGCCTGTCGCTGAAATCCTGCCCGTACTCGAATCCGGACGACGTCCTCGGCCAGGGCGGCGCGGGGGCGCGCCGGTTTCCGCATTAGGCGCCCGCGCGCTCCGCGTGCCTCCCGCCTTCCCGCGCGCTCTCCACTTCGCGGGTCGCGGGTCGCGGGTCGCGGGTCGCGGGTCGCGGGTCGCGGGTCGCGGGTCGCGGGTCGCGGGTCGTGAGGGTTCCCCTCACGGACCCAGAGTCCGTGAAGGTGGCCCTCACGGACTTCGACGGGTCCTGAGGAAAGACTCCGACGGGCTCTGAGTCGGCGAGGGGTTCCCTCAACGGACCCGAACTGCCGTAAAAGTGGCTCTCACGGAATCAGCGGGCCAGGGCAGCGCGCCAGCAACGGGCCTCGCACCATTGGGTCGCCGCTATCCGCCGAGCGCCGCCCGGAAATACCGCCCCGTCGCGCCGTCGTGCTCGGCGAGTCCCTTCGGCGTGCCGGTGTAGAGCACCTGGCCGCCGTTCTCGCCCGCGCCGGGGCCGAGGTCGAGCACCCAGTCCGCGGCGGCGACCACGTGCAGCGAATGCTCGACCACGACGAGCGTCCGGCCTTCGTCGACGAGCCGGTCCAGCAGCGCCACCATCCGCGTGGTGTCGCTGGGATGCAGGCCCGCGGTGGGTTCGTCGACGAGCAGGTCGTCGCTGGTCGAGTCGAGCTGCCGGGCGAGTTTCAGCCGTTGCCGCTCGCCGCCGGAGAGCGTGTCGAGCGTGCGGCCGCTCGCCAGGTGCCCGAGCCCCAGTTCGCCGAGCAGCGCGGCCAGCCGGACCACGTCCGGATGCGGCACGTACCGGGCCAGCGCCGACATCGGCGTGCCCAGCACCTCCAGCACCGTCCGCCCTTCGAGCCGCGTTTCCAGCGCCTCAGCACGGAATCCGGTCGCGTCGCACTCCTCGCACGGCGTGTCGACATCCTCCAGGAACGCCAGGTCCGTCCGCCGGACGCCGGTGCCTCGACACGCCGGGCACCCGCCCTGCGAACGCGGGTTGAACAGCTTCGGCGACTCCCCGCTCACCTCCGCGAACGCGCGCTGCACCGGGTCGGCCAGCCCGAGCCAGGTGCCGACCGTCGATCGCGACGTCGCGACGATCTGGCTCTGATCGACCACCGTGAACCGCGGGTGCCGCTCGGCGAGTTCGCCCGCCAGCGTCGACTTCCCGGACCCGGCCACCCCGGTGATCACCGTGAGCACGCCGGTCGGCACATCGACGTCGATGTCGCGCAGCGTGTGCCGGTCCAGCCCGCGCAACGGCAGCCAGCCGGTCGGTTCCCGCAGCGTGTCCTTGAGCCGGACGCCCGTGCGCAACGCCCGCGCGGTCGTCGTGTCCGCCTTCCGCAGCTCCGCCGGCGGACCGTGGAACACCACGCGTCCGCCAGCTTCCCCCGCTCCCGGCCCCAGGTCGATCACGTGGTCCGCTGCGACCATCACCGCTTCGTGGTGATCCACCACCAGCACCGTGTTGCCATGATCACGCAACCGCCGGAGTACATCAACGAGGGACGCGACGTCGGCCGGATGCAGCCCGTCCGTCGGCTCGTCGAGCACGTACGTGAGGTCGGTGAGGCTCGATCCCAAGTGGCGCACCAGTTTCAGCCGCTGCGATTCGCCGCCGGACAACGTCGGCGTCGCGCGGTAGCAGTGCAGGTGGCCGAGGCCGAGCGTGATCATCGATTCCAGCCGCAACCGCAGCGCCGCCACCAGCGGACGCGCCCACTCGTGCTCGAGCCCGGCGCAGAATTCCAGCAATCCGGCCGCGTCGCGATACCCGAGGTCCACAATGGACACTCCGTTGATCCGGCTCTCCCGAGCGGCCGGCGCGAGCCTGCTGCCGCCGCAGTCCGGACACGGCCGTTGCCGGGTCACGTCGGCGAGCGCCGCCCGCACCGCCGGCCCCATCTTGGCCTCGCGTTCGACGAGCAGCCGCCGGATCCGCGGCACCATCGACTGGTATTTCGCGCTGGCCGGAAAGCGAGGCAACGGATTCGGCGGCTTCTGCGTCGGCCCGTGCAGCAGGAACTGCACCAGTTCCTCAGGCCACTCCCGCAACGGCAGATCGTTGTCGAAAAATCCCGAGTAGACATAGCGCTTCCAGATCCAGCTGTCGACCGCGAAGCTGGGGAAGACCATCGCCCCGTCGTTGAGCGAACGGCCGCGGTCGATCATCCGCTCGCCGTCGATGTCGGTGACCGTGCCGAGCCCCGCGCAAGCCGGGCACATGCCGGACGGATCGTTGAACGAGTAGGCGGGCGAATACCCCGCGGACGGTTCGCCCAGGCGGGAGAACAACATCCGCAGCATCGTCCACACCTCGGTGGCGGTGCCGACCGTCGACCGCGAATTCGTGCCGAGCGGCCGCTGATCCACCACGACGACGGTCGTCAGCCCGCTCAGCGAACTGGCCTCGGGAGCCGGATCGTGCGGCAGTTTGGTCCGCACGAACGCGGGCATCGTCGAGTACAACTGCCGCCGCGACTCGGCCGCGAGCGTCGCGAACGCCAGCGACGATTTGCCGGACCCGGAAACGCCGGTGACCGCGACCAGCTGGTGCTTGGGAATGTCGACGTCCACGTCGGCGAGGTTGTGCGTGCGCACCCCGCGGAGGCTGATCATGTTCGACGGCATGTCCCGCAGCCTACGTCCCGGCGGGGGTTCGGGTGGGGTGGGTTGAGCTGCTCTGGGGCGGGGCGAGCCGGGTGAGGCACGGCTCGGCTAGCAGGGACAGCGGGCCGCGACCGGGTGAGGCACAGATCGGCTGGGCGACCCACGGGTCGACGGGTCGTGGTCGGACAGGCCGCAGCTGGGCAAGTAGCGACGGGGCAGGGCGAGGTTCGCTGGGTCGCGGCTAGGCCAGCTTGTTCGCGGCCAGCCCAACCGTTTCCGCCCACCCGGCGCCCTCCACCAGTTTCTGGACTTGCTGGTCCATTTTTCCGAAGGCACCCTGGCCGAGCCAGGCGGGCGCGGCCCGCGCGTGTTTTCGGGAACGGAGCGGTGACCCCGATGTCTCTTGACCAGTATTACCTGCTCGGCCGGTCCGGATTGCGGGTCAGCAGGCTCGCGCTCGGCACGATGAATTTCGGCACCGACGGGTTCCACGCCGCCTACGGGAAGTCCGAGGAACAGGCGCGGCCGATCTTTCGCAAGTACGTCGAGGAAGGCGGCAATTTCGTCGACACTGCGGACTTCTACACAGCCGGGGAGAGCGAGCGGCTGCTCGGCAAGTTCATCGCCGAGACGGGCGAACGGGACCGGCTGGTGCTGACGTCGAAGTTCACCAACAGCGTCGACCCGGGCGATCCGAACGCGGGCGGCAACAGCCGCAAGCACATGATCCGGTCGGTGGAGGCGTCGCTGCGCCGGCTGGGCACCGATTATCTCGACCTGTTCCTGCTGCACACCTGGGACCGGATCACGCCGGTCGAGGAAGTGCTGCGGACGTTCGACGATCTGGTGCGGGCGGGGAAGATCCGGTACGCCGGGCTGTCCGACGTGCCCGCGTGGTACGCGAGCCGCGCGCAGACTCTCGCCGACGCGCATTCACTGCCGCCGATGATCAGCCTTCAGCTGCCGTATTCGCTGATCGAGCGGACGATCGAGACCGAGCACGTCCCAGCAGGGCAGGAGCTGGGCCTGGGAATCACCGCGTGGAGCCCGCTCGGCGGCGGGTTCCTGAGCGGTAAATACCGCAGTTCGTCGGCTGGGCTGAGCGGCGAAGGACGGCTGACCGGCGAGGGTGCCGCTGGGACCTGGACGGCGCGGCAGTGGGAACTGCTGAAGACGCTCGAGACGGTCGCCGACGAGCTGAACGTCACGATGGCGCAGGTCGCGATCAACTGGGTGGCGACCCAGCCGGGCATCGCGTCGGCGATCGTCGGGGCGAGCAGCGCGGATCAATTGGACGCGACGATGCACGCGCTCGACTTCACTCTGCCCGCCGGCCTGCGCGACGCCCTGGACCGCGCGAGCGAGGTGCCGCCGGCTGGGCCGTACCGGATGTTCACGCCGGAGTACCAGTCGTGGCTGATCAACCCTGGCGCGAAGGTGGGCGACAAGCCGGAGGGCTATCGGCCGGTGGTGCGCAACTGGGTGTCGGCGAAGCAGCCGTGAACCGCGCGGGATTCCGCGTATTGTGAAAGATGATTTCCCTCGCCCTTTCTAAGATATAGCGCACCCCGGGGCTTGCCGCAAGCCCCGGGGGATGCCGCAGAATCGCTGCTCGATTACGAAAATCGAGCTGCGGGGAGCGGGCGTGCGATTGTTGCGGGCAAGGTCAAGGGTTGAGGTGTGCGGGGAAGTTGTGCCGTCGGCGGTGAGCCCGGTGCGACTGTTGGGGGCGCGTTCCCGTGGCTCCTTAAGCCTCCATTCATTCGGAGCGAGCGCACGGCCGCCACCGACGAGCGGCGTAAACTCCGCGAGCCGACCGGGACTCGTCTGCTCGGCAACGCGGAGTACGCCCGGATATGCCTGGCCCGCCTGGCAATTGCCCACTCCGCTCGGCTCGAGCAGATCCAGTCCGCCTTCGCCTGGCCCGATTCACCCGGCCAACCGCGGTGACCCGGAGCGTTCGCCGTCGGCCGGCCTGCCGTTGCCAGGCGAGTGACGCCGCCGCCAAGCGTGCGACACCGGGGCCTGGCCGACCGCGGCTGGACCCGCCCAGTCGCCCCGGCTCAAGGCCCTGCCCGCTACGCCATGGCCCGGGTGCGGCGCCGGACCTGGCTCGGCTGCCGCGATTCGACCCGCTCCCCCACTGTGCCACGATCCGAGGAACCTGAGGGCTCGGTTCAGCCAGCCCCGACCAACCCCGGCGCGTCTGGCCATCCGGCAAACCTGGCACCCGGACTCGCGTCGAGCCGCCGCCCGGCCACGCGCGACGGCTCGGCTCGGCTCGGCTCGGCTCGGCTCGGCTCGGCTCGGCTCGGCTCGGCTCGGCTCGGCTCGGCTCGGCTCGGCTCGGCTCGGCTCGGCTCGGCTCGGCTCGGCTCGGCTCGGCTCGGGAAAGCATGCCCCCAGCCACCGCAACCCGCCAGCCACCGCAACCCGCCAGCCACCGCAACCCGCCAGCCACCGCAACCCGCCAGCCACCGCAACGCGACTCCCGGCAAGAAAAGCCGGAAAAGCACCAGCCCAACCCCGCCACTTGACAGAAGGTGGACAATAAAAAATCGACGCGTCTTCACCAAGAAATCAGAAGTTCGCGCCGAATCTGGGTTCAGAATAACAGCAGCGAGGGGCACGTGTCAACTCAGGGGTACGAAGAAGAACTGCGGTCCGAACAGGACTACGTCGCCGGTCTGTACCGGCGGCTCGACGACGAGCGCGAGCGGGCCGCCGCGCGCTACACCGCTGCCCTCAAGCGAAACGACGAGACTCCGGGCGAGCGCGACGTCGAGGTGCGCGCTCTCACGAGGGAAACGCGGCGGTTGTCGGTCGCCGACTCCGGGTTGTGTTTCGGGCGGCTCGACACGCTCGAAGGCGACCATTCCTACATCGGCCGGATCGGGCTTTTCGACCAGGACGACGAGTACAAACCCGTCCTTCTCGACTGGCGTGCGCCCGCGTCGAGCGCGTTTTACACCGCTACCGCCGCCACCCCGGAGGACATGCGGCGACGGCGGCAGTTCCACACGCACGGCCGGCGAGTCACGTCCTTCACCGACGAGGTCTTCGGGCGTGGCGGCGGCAGCGACGAGGAGAACGACGCCGACGCCGCGCTGCTCGCCGCGGTCAACGCGCCGCGCGGCGAGGGGATGCGGGACATCGTCGCGACGATCCAGGCCGAGCAGGACCGCATCATCCGGCTCGACCATCCTGGCGTCCTGGTCATCGAGGGAGGACCGGGAACCGGGAAAACCGTCGTGGCGCTCCACCGCGTCGCGTATCTGCTCTACACCCAGCGCGAGCGGATGGAGCGCCACGGCGTCCTCGTCCTCGGGCCGAATCCGTCGTTCCTGAACCACATCGGCCGCGTGCTGCCGTCGCTCGGCGAGTCCGACGTGGTGTTCACCACGCCGGGCGGGCTGCTTCCGGGGCTGCGGACAAACGCCGAGGACGAGCCGGAAATCGCGCGGTTCAAGGGATCTCTGCGGATGCTCGACGTCCTCGAAGCGGCGGTCGCGGACCGGCAGGAGCTGCCGCCGGAACCCATCCTGATCGAACTCCGCGACACCACGGTCCGCATCGACGCGGCGACCGCCGAGTGGGCCCGCGACGAGGCGCGGCAGAGCGGGCGGCCGCACAACGAGGCGCGGGCGGTGTTCGTCGAGATCGTCACGTACGTGCTCACCGAACGCGCCATGGCCCGCATCGGGCGCGGTTGGCTCACGCGCGACGACAAGGAGGAGTGGGAGGACCTCCGTTCCACGCTCGTCAAGGAACTCCTCGCCGACAGCGCGTTCGTCAAGGCGATCGACCGCCTCTGGCCGATCCTGACTCCGGAAAGCCTGCTGACCACGCTGTACTCCTCCCCCGCGCGGCTCGCCGCGGCCGGCGCCAGCCAGGCGCTGCTGCGCGAGCCGGGCGAGGGCTGGACGGTGTCGGACGTCCCGCTCCTGGACGAGCTGATCGACCTCCTGGGCAAGGCGCCGGACCGGGCGAAGCAGAAGGAGGACAAGGCCGAACGCGAGGCGGAGGCCGAGTACGCGGCGGGCGTGCTGGACATCATGCGGCTCGACCGCGAGGAGATGGACGAGGACATCGGCCTGTCCGCGGAGCACCTGCTCTACGACACCGATCTGGCCGAGCGGTTCGTCGAGTACGACACCCGCGACCTCGCCGAACGCGCCGCCGCGGACCGGGACTGGACCTACCGGCACGTCGTGGTCGACGAGGCCCAGGAACTGTCCGAAATGGACTGGCGGGTGCTCATGCGGCGGTGCCCGAGCCGGTCGTTCACCGTGGTCGGCGACCTGGCGCAGCGCCGGTCGGCGGCGGGGGCGACCGACTGGGGCACGATGCTGGATTCCTACGTCCCGGGCCGCTGGGTCTACCGGTCGCTCACCGTCAACTACCGCACCCCGGCGGAAATCATGGCTGTCGCGGGCGCGGTGCTGGCCGAGTTCGCGCCGGGGGTCGAGCCGCCGGAATCGGTTCGCGCGTGCGGGGTCCGGCCGTGGTCGAGGAAGGTCACCGACGACGAATTGCCTGCCGCAGTGGAGGAATTCGTCCGCGACGAGGCGGGCCGGGAAGGGACCAGCGTCGTGATCGGACCGCCGGACGTCGCGGGTGCGGTGCAAGCGTCCGAGACGAAGGGGCTGGAGTACGACGCCGTGCTTCTCGTGGACCCGGACCGGATTCTCGCGGACGGTCCGCGCGGCGCGGCCGAGCTGTACGTCGCGCTTACCCGGGCGACGCAACGGCTCGGCGTGCTGCACCGCGGCGCGTTGCCGTCGGTGCTGAGCGGATTGGAAGAGCGGATCTAACCGTCAGGAGCGCAGCTCGGGAGCGAGGACGCTGCTGCGCTTCAACGCCTTCAGCACCACCCCGGTATGCACCGAATCCGCCTGCCGGGACCATCCGGAGCTGCCGACGAACTCGTGCAACGCGGCGATGTCGGGCAAGGTCACGTCAGCCAGCAGCTGATACTCGCCCGTCATCGCCGCCGCGTACCGCACGTACGGCGAGGCCAGCAACGCCCGGCCGATGTCGTCGACGTCGTGCGGGCGGCACCGGATCCACAGCAGCGCCTCGACCGGCAGCCCGAGCACGGCCGGCTCCACCACTGCCCGGATGAACACCTTTTCCTCTCGCCGCAACGCTTCCACCCGGCGGCGGACGGTCGATTCCGAGATCCCGGCGGCGCGGGCGAGCTCCTCGTGGGTCCGCCGGCCGTCCTCGCGCAGCGCGCGCACGATGGCGCGTTCGTCGCTGCTGAAGGCGACGCCGTCGGGCTGCCGGGGCTGCGGGGTCGGCTGCGGCAGCGAGGAGATCGCCGACGTCTCGGACGGGCTGAGCAGGCCGGGCTGCCATTCGTGGATGGTGCGGTAGTAGCGGGTGACGGTATCGGCCGTCAGATCGAGCAGGCCGGGGATTGCCGCCATCTCGTCGAACATGAAGGTCGGCAGCCGGTCGCGGTCGCAGAAGATCTCGGCGACCAGTTCGCCCTGTCCGGTGATGAGGTAGCAGAAGCTCGTCTCGGGCCGTCCCGCGAGCGCGGTGCCCGCGGGACGGCCGAGCCCGGCCCGGCAGCGACCGCGGACCAGCAGCGGCACCCCGTGCGGCGAAACGGCGACAACCGTCACGACGCCGGTGCGCAGCAGGTGCGTCCCGCGACGGGCCACCGTGCGCTCGGGCGCGTCCAGCACCTCGGCGATCCGCCGCCAGGACGCGCGGCCGTCGACTTGCAGCGCGCCGGCGATCCGGCGGTCGAGCGGGTCCAGCCGTGCGGTCATCAGCCAATACTGTGGCTGATTCCGTCATTTGTCGAGCAGCTCTTGTCCAACTTCAGCACCAAGGGCGAAGCTGACGTCTCGAACGGACACCGGGGTCAGGAAGGACAATCAGTGAGCGCCGAGGAGATCTGTTACCTGCCCGCCCGCGAACTGGCCCGGCGGCTGCGCACCCGCGACCTGTCCGCCCGCGAGGTGCTGCAAGCCCATCTGGACCGGATCGAGCAGGTCAACCCCCAGATCAACGCGATCGTCACGCTCACCGCCGAGCGCGCGCTGTCCGAAGCCGCGGCCGCCGACGAACGTCTCGCGCGTGGAGAAGAGGTCGGTCCGCTGCACGGGATCCCGGTGGCGCACAAGGAAACGCACGACGTCGCCGGTGTCCGCACCACCTACGGCTCCCCCATTTTCGCCGACCACGTGCCCGACGGCGACACGCTCGTCGTCGAGCGGATCCGCAACGCGGGCGCGATCACGCTCGGCAAGACGAACGCGCCGGAGTTCGGGGCCGGTTCGCACACGATGAACCCGGTCTTCGGAGCCACGCGCAACCCGTATCGGCGGGATCTGTCCGCCGGCGGCAGCAGCGGTGGCGCGGCGGCGGCGCTGGCCGCGGGCCTGCAGCCGCTCGCCGAGGGCAGCGACATGGGCGGTTCGCTGCGGAATCCGGCGTCGTTCTGCAACGTCGTCGGCCTGCGTCCGTCGCCGGGACGCGTCCCGACCTGGCCGGCGACGCTGCCGTGGGAGGTGCTGGGCGTGCAGGGGCCGATGGGCCGGACGGTCGCGGACGTCGCGCTGCTGCTGTCGGTGATCGCCGGGCACGACGAGCGCAACCCGATCTCGCTCGACCAGCCCGCCGCGCCGTTCGCCGGATCGCTCGACGCCGACCTCGCGGGGCTGCGCGTGGCGTGGTCGCCGGATCTGGGCGGGCTGCCGGTCGACCCCGCGGTCAGCGCCGTGCTCGAACCGGCGGTGAAGGCGTTCGCCGATCTCGGCTGTCGCGTCGAACCGGCCTGCCCGGATCTGGCCGCAGCCGACGAGGTGTTCCGCACCCTGCGCGGCTGGCTTTTCCACGCCGGTTTCAGCGGCCTGCTCGAAGAACATCCCGACAAAATGAAGCAGACCCTCAAGGACAACATCGCTTTCGGCGCCACCCTTTCCGGTGCCGACATCGCGAGCGCGCAGACGCGGCAACTGCAGCTCATCACCGGGATGCGGGAGTTCTTCAGCCAGTACGACCTGCTGCTCGCGCCGGTGAGTCAGGTGCCGCCGTTCCCGGTGGAGTGGGAGTACCCGGAAACCGTTGCCGGGCAACCGATGCACGATTACCTGGAGTGGATGCGCTCGGCGTATTCGATCTCGGCGACCGGCTGCCCGGCGCTGTCGGTGCCTGCGGGGTTCACCGAGGACGGACGGCCGGTCGGGCTGCAGATCATCGCGCCGATGCGGGGCGAGCTAGGGCTGTTGCGCGCCGCGCACGCTTTCGAGCAGGCCACCGGGTACGGGAGCCAGCGGCCGGTCTTCTGAGACGCCTTGCCGCACGGAACAAGGTCCGTGAAGGGCTCCTTGAGGGAATCAGATTCCCTCAAGGAGCCCTTCACGGACCGTCAGCGACGCTCCCAGTTCGCCGCCTGCGCGGAACTCAGCCGCGAACTCCTCCGCGCCGAGAACGCTGCTAGCGCGGGCGGTGATCCGGTCCACGTCGCCCCGCTCCGCGGCGGGCAGCGGTGCGCCAACCCCAGCCCGGGAAGCCGCGGCTGCGCCCAGCAACCGCGCGGCTTCGCGAGCCGCGCCGGCCAATGCGTGCGCGCCCGCCAACCCCTCCAACGCCAACGCGATCGCTCGCGGATCCCCGGCCCGGCGGGCGATCTCGTGACCTTCCTGCTGCCGTCGCAACGCAGTGTCCGGATCTCCGCGCAATTCGGCGACGAAACCGAGTTCCGCGAGGATCAACGTGTTCCCCGGTTCGAAATCGACCTGTTTGTTCCACTCGAGCAGCGTCCGCAAATGCCGCTCGGCGAGATCGAGGTCGCCCTCGCGCCGGGCACCGAGGGCCAGCCCGGTCAGCGCATACATTTCCCCCGGCGTGAAGCCGTGCTCCGCGGCGACCTCGCGAGCCCGGTCATGCAGTTCTCGAGCGGCGATATAGTCTTTGCGCAGCAACGCTACCCGGCCTAGCCAGGACAGCTGGTACGACGCTTCCGGCCACAAGCCCAGTTCCTCGGCGATCTGCAATCCTTCGACGTGGACCGCCTCGGCGCGCGCGTAGTCCCCGGCAAGGGAACTGAGTGCGCCCCGCGCGAAAATCGCCTGCAGCTGACCCCATTTGTCGCCGATTTCAGCGAACAATTCCGCGCAGCGATCGGCGTAACGCCATGCTGCCGCGATATCGCCTCTCGACAACACCTGGCTCGCGCGGTCGCCGCTCGCGGCAGCGATTCCCCACCGGTCGTCGGAGGCTTCGAAAGCACCGAGTGCGTCCAGGGTCAGTGGCTCGGCCCCGGGCAGATCGGCCACTGTGGACAGTGCGTAGCCGATGAACCACTTGGCCCGGGCGCTCATCGGCTGTTCGGCCACGGGACGCCAGTCGGGCCGATCGCCAGCCAGGATACCGAGCGCGGTGAGCGTCGCCTGTGCTTCCGCGCGCAGCTCGGGATCGCCGCCGGGCAGGCCGGACGCGGCGCGCAAGGAGCGCATCGCCTCGGCCATCCGGCCGCGCAGGAACCGGTACCAGGACAGCCGGTTCGCCAGCCGCAACGCGTTGTCGGCGCTCCCCCAACCGGCCAGATTTTCCGCTGCGGCACGAAGATTCGCCAGGTCCGCGTCGAGCCGCCGCAGCCAACGTCGTTGGTCTCGGCCGCGGAGACCGGAGTCCGCGACACCGGCGAGCTGGATGTAATACTCCGCGTGCCGACGCCGTGTCTTTTCGACCTCACCGGCTTCGCGCAGCCGCTCCAGACCGTAAACCGCCACCGATTCGAGTAGCCGGTACCGCGCGTTGTTCGCGGGCACGACCAGCGAGCGGTCGACGAGCTTCGCCAGCAGACCCAGCACCTCGCCTTCTTCGACGCCGTCGCCAGCACAGACCGCCTCGGCCGCGTCAAGCGCGCAATCCTCGGTGTGCACCGACAACCGTTGCAGCACAAGGCGTTCCTGCTCGCTCAGGAGTTCCCAGCTCCAGTCGATCATCGCGCGCAGTGTCTGCTGCCGGGCGGGAACGCCGCGACGGGTGGTGTCGAGCAGGCGGAACCGATCGTCCAGCCGCCGCAGCAACTCCGGTACGCCCAACGCGCGCACGCGAGTCGCAGCGAGTTCGAGTGCGAGCGGCAGTCCGTCCAGCTTCCGGCAAATCTCCGCGACCGCGGCCGCGTCTGCACTGTCCACAGTGAACCCGGTGTCCGCGACCCGCGCGGTGAAAAGCTGCGCGGCGCTGTCGTGGTCCAGCGGCGGCACCGGAAACTGCGTTTCCCCGGCAATCCCGAGCGGCTCCCGGCTGGTGGCGAGGATCCGCAGCCCGGGCGCGGCCGCCAGCAGTCGTGCGGTCAGCGCGGCGACCGGCTCGATCAGCTGCTCGCAGTTGTCCAGGACGACGAGGGTTTCCTTGCCCCGCAACGACTCGGCCAGCCGTTCCACGGGATCCGCCGGAGACGGGACTGCCGCGTCCCGGATCCCCAGCGTCGCCGCGATCGCCTCCACCACCCACTCGATCGGCGGACACTGGCTCAGCGCGCATTCGTGGCGGTCCATGCCGGTCAGTTCCACGAGCCACGCTCCCGCGGCGAAGTCACCGCCGCGCCGGTGCGCGGTCTCCAGCGCGAGCCGGGTCTTGCCGACGCCACCGGGCCCAGTGAGCGTCACCAGCCGAGACTCGCTGACGAGCGTGCTGACGGCACGCACCGCGGCGGTCCGGCCGACCAGTTCAGTGAGCGGCACCGGAAGCTGTGGAACGACGGCGGTCAGCGCCGGATCCTGCGCCAGAATCGACCGGTGCAGCGCGGTGAGTTCGGGACCGGGATCCAGGCCTAGCTCGTCGGCGAGACGACGGCGCAACTCGTCGTAGGAGGCCAGCGCCTCGCTCTGCCGCCCCGCCGCGTACAGCGCGCGCAGCTGCAGGGCGCGTAGCCGTTCCCGCAACGGATGCCGCCCGACGAGGTCGGCGAGCTCCGCCGTGAGCGCGGCATGTTCGCCCAGAGCGAGCCGTGCGTCGGCGAGATTTTCTTGCGCGACAAGGCGGTCCTCTTCCAGCCGCTGGATCACCGGCTGCGCGAAGGGTTCATCGGCGAACTCGGCGAGCGCCGGACCCCGCCATAGCGCCAGCGCCTCAGTGAACAGCGTGACCTTCGACTGCGGGTCCTCCGCCGTGCTTGCCGCGGCGATCAACGCACGGAACCGTCCGACGTCGAGCGCCTCCGGCTCGATCCGCAGCACGTAACCGGGTGCCTGATGCACCAGGGCACGGCCCTGCCCAGGTTCGGCGCCTTCGAGCGCGCGGCGCAGCTGCGAGACCTTCGTCTGCAGCGTGTTGACCGGATTGCCGGGCAGCTGGTCGCCCCAGAGGTCGTCCGCCAGCCGGTCCGCCGACACCGGACGGCCCTCGTGCACGAGAAGGACCGCGAGCAGGGTCCGGACCTTGGCCTCAGGCACCCGGACCGGCTCGCCGTCGTCGCTGCTCACGGCCAAGGGCCCCAGGATGCCGAATCGCACGAATCCACCGTAACCGCACCCGTGCGCGGACCCCCAGCGAACCGTGCGTAGGCGTCGGCACCGTGGTCGGCAGATCGACGAACGGGAGGGACGACATGTCCGGGAATGCGACCTCAGCGACTGTGCTGGGGCTCGGAGCGATGGGCAGCGCACTGGTCGGCGCGCTGCTGGACACAGGGCGGCCGGTGACGGTCTGGAACCGCTCGGCGGACAAGGCGAAACCGCTGGTCACACGGGGTGCGGTGGCGGCGGGGTCGGCCGCCGCAGCGGTCGCGGCGAGCGAGCTGGTGATCGCCTGTCTGCTGGACGACGCGTCGGTGCGCGAGGTGCTCGGCACGGCTTCGCTGGCGGGCAAGACGGTGGTGAACCTGACTAACGGCACCCCTCGACAGGCCCGTGAGCTGGCCGAATGGGTCTCGGAGCAGGGCGGGAAGTTCCTCGACGGCGGGATCATGGCGGTGCCGCCGATGATCGGGCAGCCGGGCGCGTTCGTGTTCTACAGCGGGCCGAAGGACGTCTTCGACACGCATCGCGCGGCGTTCGACACGTTCGGCGGCAGCAACTACGTCGGCGAGGATCCGGGCCTCGCGGCACTGCACGACCTCTCGCTGCTGTCGGGGATGTATGGCCAGTTCATCGGCATCTTGCAGGCCTACGCGCTGATCCGCAGCGAAGGCCTCTCGGCGGTCGAGTTCCAGCCGCTGCTGAGCGGATGGCTGACCGCGATGGGCACCTTCGCCGAGCACGCCGCCAAGGAGATCGACAGCGGCGACTACAGCCAGGGCGTCGTGTCGAACCTCGGGATGCAGGCCGCCGCGTTCGACAACCTGCCCGCCGCCGCCGCTGACCAGGGCGTCAGCTCCGAGCTGCTCGCGCCGCTGCACCAGCTGCTCCTGCGCCGCACCGCCGACGGCCACGGCGCGGAAAACCTCACGAGCGTCATCGAACTGCTGAAGAAATAAGGAGAAAACCGTGAATGTGACGTTGATCGGTCTCGGCCCGATGGGCCAGGCCATGGTGCGGTCCTACCTGGCCGCCGGCCACGAGGTGACGGTGTGGAACCGCACCGCGAGCCGGGCCGACGAACTGGTGGCCGCGGGCGCGAAGCGCGCGGAAACGGTCGTGGACGCGCTGGCCGCGAACGAACTGGTGCTTCTCAGCCTCACCGATTATCAGGCGATGTACGACATTCTCGCGCCGACCGAGGACGCGCTGCGGGGCAAGATCGTGGTGAACCTCAGCTCGGACACGCCGGAGCGGACGCGAGTGGCCGCGGAATGGCTGGCCGCGCGCGGCGCGGAGATGATCGCCGGCGGGATCATGGTGCCCGCGCCGGTCGTCGGCACCGAGGGTTCGTTCGTGTTCTACAGCGGCGCGCAGCCGGTGTTCGACCGGATCGAGCCTGCCCTGCGCGTCATCGGACGGCCGGACTACCGGGGCGCGGACCCGGGCCTGGCGCAGCTGTACTACCAGTCGCTGCTGGACCTGTTCCTCACCACGCTCTCGGCGTTCCTGCACTCCGCCGCGCTCGTCGGCACGGCCGGGGTGCCCGCCGCGACGCTGGTCCCGTACGCGGCGGAACTGCTGACCCTCGTGCAGACGACGCTGGACGAGACCGCGAAGAACGTCGACAGCGGCACCCACCCCGGCGACCAGGCGAACGCCCAGATGATGGGCGCGACGGCCGACCACGTCCTCGCCGCCAGCCGGGACGCGGGCATCGACACGGCCCTGCCCGCCGCGGTGAAGGAGCACTACGACCGCGCCATCGCCGCCGGGCACGGCCGGGACAGCTGGTCCAGCCTGATCGACGTGATCCGCAGCAAGGCGTGATCCGCCCGCGGTCTGGGAAGCCGCCGCCGTTAAGCCCGGCCGAATCCGCGGCCCCGCCCGCCGACAGATCCGCGCCGGTCGCCGGACGACGCTTCCCAGACCGCGGTCCCGGGCCGCATCCTGGACGCAGAGCCGCGCTGGGGAGGCGCGGACCAGGGGTTGATTTCGATGCTGCGCATGATTTTCACCGCCGAAGACCTGTGCCGGGTGCGAGTGGCGAGGGGCGCGCACCCGACGTGGGAGCTGATTCTGAGCATCAACAGTCTCCAGGACCCTCACCTGCCCCTGGAGTACCGCGGCTGGCGCGCGACAGTCCTGACCGGCGCCCGGCGGGCGCCCGCGCGCTGGCGCTGCCTGAAAACCGCCGCGGAGGTGGTTCCGGCCGGGAACTTCCCGGACTTCCTGACGCCGGCGCTGGACGAAACGGACGTCGGAGCCCATTTCGAAACCATCCTGGCCCAGCCGAAAGCCGTCCTGCGCGAGGACATCGCCCGCACCTTCGCCCAGCACCGCCGCCCACCGCGCTGGGCCCGCACGGTCTACGCCGACGGCAGCACCCGCGGTGTCGTGCACGCGCTGCGCGAGTACAGCGACCTCGTCCTCGGACCCGCGCGGCCGGTCCTGGACCGGCGAGTCGAAACCGAGCGCACCCGATACGCGGAGCAGCTGCTGAGCGGCGGGGTCGAGGCACTGCTGGGGAATCTGCACCCGTCGATCCGGTGGCGCAATCCGGTTCTGGAGGCGGACTATCCGCGCGACCGCACGGTGGCTTTGAACGGGCGGGGTTTGGTATTGGTGCCAGCCCATTTTTGCTGGGGCGAACCGGTGACATTCATCGACGCCGCCCAGCAGCCGACGCTGGTCTGCCCGGCGGCGGGGCTGGTGCCGCGCGAACCGGTGGGCACCCGAGAGGATCAACTGGCAGGGCTCGTGGGCCGCACCCGGGCGCGGTTGTTGTGCGAATTGGCAGCGGAGGCGTCCACGACGGTCTTGGCGGCGCGGTTGGGCGTTTCACCGGCGGCGGTCAGCCAGCATACGAAAACGTTGCGGACAGCCGGGTTGATTACGACGACCCGGGAGGGGGCGGGGGTGCATCATTCGCTTACGCCGCTGGGGAAGGCATTTCTCGAGGCGCGGTAGTCGCGGGGTCTTCCGCGGTCATTCGCCAAGAACGCGATCGTCCTCATGGGATCCGTGGAACTCGACTTGCCGGGCCGTGATTTCGCGCATCGAGCCGCCTCTCGACGCGCCGTTACAGCAGCGTTCCCAACGGCCCCAGGTCGAGGTTCAGGTCCGCCGCCGCGAGCCCGTACCGGTCGCGGAGTTCGGTCAGCCGTTGTTCGAGCAGCATCAGGGTCAGGCCGAGGCGTTCCTCCTGGTCCTCGGTCAGTCCGCCTTCCTCGACGCGGCGCAGGGCCTGGCGTTCCATCAGCTGCCGGAGCAGTTCGACGACGGTCAGGACCAATTTCATCAGGTCGCGTTCCACCGAATCGGCATCCGTCTCGAGCCTGGTGGCTGCTCCGAGGAGTTCCTCGGCCTCGTTCATCGTCGCTCCTTTCACCACGGCGCCGGACGACCTTCGCGGACCGAGGTGATCAACGCGCGCAAGGAAATGTGCACCAGGTCGACCTCGGCGACTGACAGCACCACGTCGCCGGTGAGCACCACGCCGCCGGCGAGCAGGCGGTCCAGCAGGTCGACCAGTGCGAGCCGGTCGGGTTGCTCCACCGCGGCGCTCACGAGATCCCCGCGAACGAGTACGGGGCCCACGGGCCGGTCACCTCGACGACGATTCCGGCTTCCGCCGGTTGCCGCAATTGCTCGATCCGAGCGAGAAAGCGGTCCCGGGAGGTGTCGGGGACCAGACAGGCGAGGTTGAGAATGTTGCGGTCCGCGCGGCCGGTCAGGGCGGGGTCTTGGTTGCGGTGTCGGTGGATCTCCGCGGACAGCTGCCTAAGTTCTCGTTCGATGCGCTCGGCGACCCCGATTGCTTCGTCAGTACCGGCGTCCCGTGCCTTGCGTTGGCGAATTCGTTGCCGCAAATAGGAACGGCCGTCGGCGGGTTCCTCCTCTTCGGGAGCGTTGCGGAGCGCGGCGAAGACTTTGACGCCCCATTCGGCATGATTCCGGACCCGGCGCAACGCTTCGATAAATTTCGCGGAATGCTCGGCTAGCATTTCTCGCACCCGGTGCTCGTCCCGATAGATCGTCGCCATCCGCAGCGGCAGCACGCCGGTCCGACGGCTCGCCTCGTCCACGACGGCGTGATGCGCGCGGGCGATTTCTTCCAGCCACGGAAGGTGTTCCAGGTTGGCCTGCAGGACGGTGTCGTCGAACTCCTCGTCCGGGACTGGGCTGACCAGCGCGGTCAGCCCAGCCGCGGAAAGGGCGGAAACCGGGCAGGCCCGGAGCCCGGTCACGCCCTTGGCCGGGTTTTCCGGCGCGAATTCGGCGACCGCGTAGCAATACCAGCTCACTGTTCGGCTCGCTCTCCCCGCGCGAGTTCGAGTTGCGCGCGCAGTCGTTCGTTCTCCTCGACCAGATCGTTCCGCCGCAAGCCCGACGACAGCGACGGATCGTGCTCCCACCAGTCGATGCCCATTTCCTTGGCCCGGTCGACCGACGCGACCAGCAGCCGGATCTTGATCGTCAGCAGCTCGATGTCGAGCAGGTTGACGGAGATGTCCCCGGCGATCACGATTCCCTTGTCCAGCACCCGTTCCAGGATGTCGGCGAGGTTCGCGCCGCCGCCGGAACCCGCGCGGGACACGCCGAGCGGCCTCCCGGCGGACAGGCTGGACTCGCTCATCTTGCTGCCTCCTCGTCACCGTGCCGAGACTGTCCGGCGGCCGCGGGGCCGGTCTTCCTCGGGGTCGTCTTCGTCGACGTCCTCGTCTTCCTCTTCGACGTCGTCGGGTTCGGGTTCTTCCGGCTCGTCCTCGTCGAACTCCTCGTCCTCGGGCTCGCCGCCGGTGTCCTCCTCCTCGCGCGGTTCGTCCTCGTCCTCGCGCACCTGCTCCGGAGAGCGCACGACCTCGCCGTCGCGGATCTCGCCGCGCCAGCCGTCTCCCGACGCCTGCCCGGCCATCGTGATGAACCGGCGGAAGTGCTTGAGGTCCAGCCGCGCCCGGCGGCCCTGCGCGCGCCAGATGTTGCCGGTCTTTTCGAACAGACCGGACGGGTAGTACTCGATGACCAGCAGGACCTTCGTCAGGCTCGGGGCGAGTTCGTGAAAGGTCACCACGCCCTTGATCGACCCCTTGGCCCCTTCGGTGGTCCACGCGATCCGTTCGTCGGGAATCTGTTCGGTGACGGTGGCCTTCATCGACCGATTCGACCAGAAAATCTCGAACCGCCACTGCGAAGTGGTGTCGCCGGTCTGCTCGGCGCCGGTGACGCCCTTGGTGAAGCTGCTGAACTTCTGGTACTCCGTCCACTGGTCGTACGCCTCGCGGACCGGCACGCCGACGTCGATGTCCTCGATGATGTTGATGACCTTCTTGCCGCCGGACCCGCCCCCGCGTTTGCCGAAGAGACCCGACACGGAATTCTTCACTGCCCTGCCGCCGGCCTCGACCAGCGACCTGACCGGCGATTTCCCTTCGGCGATTTTCTCGCCGACGCTGAACAATCCCTTCAGCGAGCCGTTTCCTCCGGCATCGGCAAGCCGACGGGACGCCTCGCCCAGTTTGCTGCCCGCCGAGGACATCACCTGCTCGGCCTTCGCCTGTGCGTACTCCTCTCCGGCGTGCAGCAGTTGTTCTGTCGCGGGATTGCGCGAAGCCAGTTCCCGAAGCTTCGCCAGGGGTCCGATTTCGTCGTTGCCAGAACGGGATTCAGCCACGGTTCACCCCCGAACTCTTCTGCGCCCGGCTGTTCGACGACGTCCGTTTCCGCGGTGCCGATCCGCCGGACGTCTTGCGCGCGGGTTTGCGCGCCCCCTGGGCCGAACTGCGCGGTTTCGCGGTGCGTTTGCGGGGCCGCGTATCGCTGTCCTCGTCATCGTCCGGCTCCCCATCAGGCGAATCCTGGCTGCCGCCAAGAGGAAGACCGGCGGCCTTGTCCCGGAGGTTCTCGGTGTGCCCCTGCAACGAACCGGCCAGCCGCCCGGCCTGATGCGCCAGGATGTCCGCGGCCAGGGTCTTGCCCGCACCCACCACCTCGTCCCGCACCTGATCCCGCACCCCGGCCAGTTCCGGCGACGAAGCCAATTCGTGCGTGAGGTCCGAGAGCAGCTTCTTCGGGTCGAGATTCAGTTTCCTCCCGACGAGCCACGCGCCCATGGTGATGGCCAGCTTGGCTTTTTTCCTTCTCCCGAGCACGTAACCGCCGACCACGGCGGCCGCGACCTTCATTCCCGGTTTCATCTGTTCGCTCCGTTCATCCGGCAACCCCCCGGTCGAATTCTTCGAGCAGATCGAGTATTTCGTCTTCCCCGCGGTCGAACTCCTCCTCGCTGATGCGGCCCGCCACCAGATCTCCCTCCAGGGAAACCAGTTCCCGCCGCAACTGTGCGATTTTCTCGTGCTCAGCGGCATCGACGACCTGCTCCGTCACCCAGGCGGCTGCCCGCACCGGCGCCAGCGGAAGCAGGAGAAGCTCGCCGAGCAATCCCATTACTGGTCCTCGGTGAAGCTGTAGGGCGGCAACGGTCCCTGCACGCGGACCTCCGCGACTTCCTCGACAAGAGCCCGCAGCCGCTGTACCGCGTCCTGGAATTCGGCCGTTTTCTCCTTGGGCACCAGGAAGGAGCAGTTGAAAAAGCACCCGTCGACCCGAGGTCCCGGAGAATGCTCGGACGCCAGCGGGAGCAGATAGCCGAGCACCGCGTCGGCGTCCTCGGCCTCGCGTTCCTCGAGCCGCCCGGCGACCAGCTCGCCGAACCGGACCTGTTCCGCCTCACCGCGTCCGGCGTCCTCCCGCAGGCCCGCGGCCAGATTCCGGATTTCCTCGTCGCCGGCGAGAATCTGCCCGAGGACGGCCTCTTCCCGGTGCGAGACTTTGACGTTCATCTCCACGTGCCCGCTGACGCGTCGCAGGACAGCCGTATACACCTCGGCTTTGGCCGCGATCTCGTGCGCCACAGCGGTATCGTCGTCGGCGACGATACCGAAGCGCATCGGCAACGTCGGCCCGCTGTCGCACAACGCCCGCAGGATCTCTTGATGGGCAAGCAGGTCCCGGCGTTTCGCCCGCAGCTCGCCCTCGACGTCGCCTACTACCGCGCTGAGTTCGTCTCCAGCGGGCAGCACCCGCGCGGGCGCCGGCGACGGCCCGATGCCGCGCAGATCGCCCACCTCGGCAGGATGATCGGCGAACGTGATGCCGTACAGGTAAGTGCTCATTCGCTCGACCTCGCACTGCTGCGCCGGCTGCGGCCGCGCGGGCGCTCCTCAGCCTCTTCGCCGTCCTTGTCACTGGACTTCTGGAACTGTTCGGCAAAGGTCTCGACAGCACCGGTCAGCGCGCCTTTGGACTTTCCTTTGGCGCCTTTCTCGGTGACCTCGCCCAGCAAGTCGGGCAGCGTCGTGGCGCTCGAAGCCCGGGTGAGGTCCAACCGGTTGCACGCCTGCGCGAACCGCAGGTAAGTGTCCACACTGGCCACCACGATCCGCGCGTCCACAGTGAGCAACTCGATGCCCACCAGCGAAACCCTGACGAAAGCGTCGATCACCAGACCCTTGTCCAGTATCAGTTCGAGAATGTCGTACAGGTTTCCGGTTCCCGGCCCCCGCTGCAGCTGGCTGCCCGAGCTCGACCGTCCGGTCGCCATGGTCATGAAATCCCCTTTCCCTCTCTCACGCGTCGACCTGGCCGCGCGCGTACTTCCGCACCTGCTCGTAGCCGAGGAAGCCGCCCTGTGCGTCCACCCGGACGCAATAGGTGGCCATCAGGCTGGTGGTGTCCGGAACCCGTTCCAGCTCAAGCACTTCCACCAGCAGCTTCCAGCCGTCGCCGTCCTTGGTGAACGCCGACACGGACTCGATGTCCTTTTCGGTCAGCTCCTCGAACACCGCGCGCGCATCACGCATGAGCCCGGCAGGCGATCGGCGCTCCTCAGCCATCCCGCCTCCGGCCGTCGTCGCGTCCTCTCACACCTGGCCGTGGGAACATGTGGGGTCGGCTACCCGGACCGTCCCGGCCAAAACTGGCTACTCGCGAGGAAAAACAGAAATTCGGCCG
Organism: Amycolatopsis albidoflavus; assembly: GCF_039525725.1. Lineage (NCBI taxonomy): Bacteria > Bacillati > Actinomycetota > Actinomycetes > Pseudonocardiales > Pseudonocardiaceae > Amycolatopsis > Amycolatopsis albidoflavus. The sequence goes on along the minus strand of NZ_BAAAHV010000022.1, from coordinate 432,332 downwards.
AACAGCGCAGCGATGCCCCGCCAGTCAGCGGAAATCGGACTCTCAGTAGCCGCCCGCACGCGAAGCGCTCCACTCCGCACGGAAGACGTCCGTCCACGAAGGACGCAACATCGGTGTCCTCAGTGGAATCCGGACGCCCGGCGGCTCACCACCGCCACCGCATCCCGTGAATCCCGGACCCCTGCCCGGTCCGGATGACGTGCACCGGCACGCCGGACCGCACCCGCGCCTCCGCGGTCTCCAGCTCCGGCCCGGCAGGCGAATCCTGCCGGTACGAAACGCATTCCACCGGCAACGCCGCCGGATCGAAATGCACTTCCAGCAGGTGTTCCGCGATCGGCAGCCGGAACCGCCGGTCGTAGCGCGAGTCGGGTTCCTCGTCCCGGAACGCGAACCGGTACTCCACGATCGCCGTCTCGCCCGGCGCCAGCGGATGGTCCAGCACCAGCTCTGTCACCGAGAACGCCTGCTCCGGCGTCGTCTGCACGATCCCCGGACGGCAGTACCGCGCAGACACCAGCTCCGGCGACTGTCCGGGTGTGAATCCCCGCAGCGCCACAATGCGCACGAAAGCCGGTTCGTCCAGCGCCCGCAGCACTTCTCGCACGTGCAGACTGCGCATCCGGCCCTTGGCGTCGACGTGCAGCGTTTCGTGCACGCTAACCGATTCCGGCGAAGAATCCTCGAACGAATTCAGCACCATCGGAAGCAGGCTGCGGTTCTCCCACAGCCGATCCCACCGCGCCGCGCGCGGGGCCGGGCCACCGGTGCGCGGCCGGTCGAGCAGCGCGCGCAGCGTGCCCGGCGGCACGTCCAGCACCGGTTCCAGCAAGGCCAGCGCCCGCAACGATTCCGGCCGCTCCGGACGGCTGCGGCCGGTGCGCCACGAGCTGAGCGTGGTCGTGCTGACCGGAACGCCGGACGCCGCGAGCCGCTCGCGCAGCCGCGCGAGGCCGAGGCCGCTGCGCTCGATCGCCAGCGAGAGGGCGCGTTCGAACGGGCCCTCGGCCAGTGCCTGGGCCAGCCGCTCCCGCACCGGAGCCGAGGCGAACAACCGCATTTCGCCCCTCCTGGAAAAAACGGACTGAGACGGATTGTCGGCACTGTTTCACCGGTTGGCAACCCGTCGAAAGTCGCGTTGCCGCCGCTTGCCCGCGACGGGCGTTTCGGCGGATTCCGCCGCGGCGCCGCGCTGCTTACGTTCGGAAGCGTCCCCATCGGAAACGCCTTCCCCAAGGAGCGAAATGCGCGCACTCACCCGGGCCCTCGCCGTGCTGACCGGTTCCTGCGCGGTGCTCGGCGCGTTCGCCGTGACCCCCGCGTCCGCGAGCCCCGCCACGCCCGAGGCCCAGCCGTCGATCATCGGCGGCAGCACCGCGCAGAACCCCGGCTACATCACGCGGTTCAACGGCCACGCCAACGGGTACACGTTCTTCTGCACCAGCACGCTGATCGGCAGCCGCTGGGTGCTCACCGCGAAGCACTGCATGTACGACAACAACGGCCAGCGCCTCACGGACATCGACCTCTACGTCGGTTCCAACAGCGCCAGCGGCGGCGTGCACGCCAAAGCCTCGTCCACGTACGTCTACTCCGGCGGCGACCTGGCGCTGATCAAACTGGACACCGACGGCGGCAGCACCTTCGCCCGTCTGGCCAGCAGCTCCAACGACGCGCAGGAGGGCGACAGCGCCACCGTGTACGGCTGGGGCGCGACGCAGAGCAGCGACGAGGGCCACCACCAGTCGAGCGTGCTGAAGCAGGCCGTCGTCACGATCTCGAACACCCAGGACAGCGACAACGCCGGCGGACCCGCGATCACGGCGAGCACCCCGAACGGCGCAGTGGCCGGCGGAGACTCGGGCGGACCGATGGTGGACGACGGTGTTCAGGTCGGCGTGTGCTCGACGAGCGACCGCTCCAGCGTGACGACCTACGGCAGCGTGGCCGCGGGCCGGGACTGGATTCAGCAGGTCTCCGGGGTCTGATCGGCACGGCCCGGGCCGGAGGGATTGGTGCGTATCCCCTCCGGCTCGGGCCGTCGCGTTTCTCACCCGGATTCGCCGGAAAGGTCGCCAAGCTTGCCCAGAATCCCGGCACCGTCGCCTAACGCGTCGCGATCCGCCGGGGAAATGCGCCACCACACGATCCCCGAGACAACCCTGCTCGGCGGAAGGACAACCAGGTCCCCCGGCGCGAGGACCTCAACCCCGGGGGCCAGTTCGCAGTCCACGCGCAGGCCGGGCTCGACGAAGAAGTACGCCCCGTGCGGCGACAACGCCACCGGACCGAGCGGCAAGCCGCCTTCGAAGGCGGCCAGCGTCCGCCAGCCGAGGTGGGCGGTAGTGCGCAGGACGTCGAAATGCCGCCCGACCGGCGCGAGAATCGCCTGCCGATGCACCGACCACCACTCCGAAATCACGCGGCGGTCGACGGTCGCACCGGACGGCGACACCGCCGTCTCCCGGCCGCCGAGCAGCTCGAGAGTGACCGGATCCCAGCTGGTCAGCCCGTCGCACACCGGCCCAGGCAGCACCGGCCAGCCCCGCGCGGCGTACTGCTCGGCCGCCGTGCGCAACGAACGCAAAGCGGCCCCGTGGTCCCCAGCCAAACAGCGCGAACGGCTGCCGCGCGCAACGAGGGTCATCGTGAGAATCCCTTCCGAGAGAGCACGCCCCGGCCGCGCAGTTCACGGTGGACTGCGCGGGACGAGCAGGAATCGGCTGCCGGAGTGCCACCGACCACCATGGAACCGCGACGCGTCCCAGACCAGCCGGAAAACCGGCAGTAAACCGGGAGCTGCCGGGGTCGCCAAACTGGACTCGGCCAGGTCAGCCCGCAGCCGCACCGAGGGCGGCTTCTGTCGGCACGAAGACATCCCCCGGACGCCGCGCAGCGGGATCTTGTTGCCCCGCCGAGATCGAAGACCTGGGCGGGCACCTCTGTCCGGGGTGTCCGGTTGAGATAACGCTCCGCTTCCACCCCGGCCGCACGCAAGCCTGACCAAGGCATGAGCCAGGTCACAGTTGAGGTTGACCTCGGGTCAGGGTGGAGACTCGTCGCAGCGGCACGAAGCCGACCGGGCAGTACCGACCCGCAGGAGCGAATCACCATGACGATCCCCACCCCCCTCGACCGTCCGAAGTTGCGGCAGACGATCGAGGAAATCGTCGATTCCGGCTTCGTCGGGGTGTCGCTGCTGGTACAGGACGACCGAGGCGAATGGACCGCAAGCGCCGGGGCGGCAGAGCTGGGCGGGAGCGCGAAACCGGCGACGGACGGGCACGTCCGGATCGGGAGCAACACCAAGACCTTCACCGCGACCCTGGTGCTGCAACTGGTGGCGGAGGGCTGGGTCGCATTGGACGCCCCGGCGACCAGCTACCTTCCCGAATTCGGCCTGGACGAACGGATCACCGTCCGGATGTTGTTGCAGCACACCAGCGGGCTGTTCAACTTCACCGGCGAGGTGAACGAGGACGGGACATTCGCGCTGGGGATTCCCATGCCCTACGGCCCCCAGGGCGAGGCGTGGCTGGACCGCCGGTTCACGACGTACCGGCCGGAGGACCTGGTCGAACTGGCGCTGACCAACCCGGCGCGGTTCGAGCCGGGGACGGGCTGGAGCTACTCCAACACCAACTACGTACTGGCCAGGTTGCTGGTCGAGAAGGTCACCGGCCGTTCGGCGGCCGAGGAGACGAGGCTGCGGATCGCGGAGCCGCTCGGGTTGTCCGGCACCCTGGTGCCCGGCGACGCGGAGATCCCCGAGCCGCACGCGCACGCCTACTACCGCCTCGAGAACGCCGGTGCGCGGAAGACGGTCGACATCACCCGGCAGGACCCTTCCTGGGCGTCCGCCGGCGGCGACATGATCTCGACGGTCCAGGACCTGGCCACGTTCCTTTCCGCCCTGCTGGGCGGCAAACTCCTGCCGGCCGATCTCGTGGCCGAGATGTGCGCCCCGCATCCGACAGGCATCCCGAACATGGATTACGGCCTGGGAGTGTTCGTGCTGACCACCGAAGACGGCGGCACTGTCATCTCCCACAACGGGGCGCAAGGCGGCCACGCGGCGTTGATGTACAGCACGCCGGACGGAAGCAAGACCCTGACCGCCGCCCTGAACTGCGTGGACGACGCCAGCATGTCCGTCGCGGCAGCGTTCCAGAGCGCCCAGCAAAGGCTTCTGCGCGAAGTGTTCTGAGGGGAGCCGAGCCATGCCGCGCGAGCACAAGGCAGGCTGAACAGATGAAGAACGGGGTCACCATCGGGCAGGCGGCGGCATTCGTCGGCGTCACGGTGAAAACGGTGCGGCACTACCACAAACTCGGCCTGGTCGCGGAGCCCGAACGCGACAGCTCCGGGTACCGGCGGTACGGATCAGCCGAGCTGTTGCGGCTGGTCCAGGCCCGGACCCTGGCGTCGGCCGGAGTGCCGCTGGCCGAGATCGGAACCCTGCTCGACGCCGACGCTGCCACGCTCGCCACCGCCCTAGCCGACGTCGAACGGCAACTCACCGAACGGATCGCGGAGCTGACCGAGCGACGCACCTTGCTGAGCCGCCTCGCCGACGGCGACCGAGCACTGCTGTCCGACCGCGCCGCGGCGCTGCTGGAGCGGATGCGCGGCCTAGGCTTCCCCGCCCCCGAGATAGCGGCGACGAGGGAGGGCTGGGTGCTGGCCAAAGCCCTTGCGCCCGAAGGCTTCGACGACTATCTCGCCGATCTCGAACACGCCCTGGACGACCCGCACTACGTCGCCTTGATCAAGCGTGGCGCCGAAGCCGCGACCTGGGAACCGGACGACCCTCGGGTCGAGGAACTCGCCACCGCGATGGCCGAGCACTTTCTCGCCAACCCGGCCCACCTGAAGATCGTGACCGGTCTGCAGGCCCGCACCGAAGCCGCGACCCGGTACCACCTGATCGCCCACCACGGCGAAGAACAGGGCTCGGCCGCGGCGAAGGCTCTGGCGCTTGTCGAGGGCAAGCTCCGAATCGCCGGTGTCCGCATTCCGCGGCCGGGTTTCCGCTGACTGCCTCGCGGCTGACTCCGCGCGCATAGTTGGAGAGTTTTGGGAGAGTATGGGCTGTCGCGCGCGAGCGCGAAAAGAGCCCATGCCTTGGACCAGCGCTTTTGTGTCCTGGCTTGGACTCGTACCAAGAAACCTCCGGGTAACCGGAACCTATCCGGCCGGTCGCCGCCTGATGTCTCGTCGTGTCACGCCATAGCGGGACAGAAGTCGCTCGACGTGGGCGACACCGGCTGACCTCGGGTCCATAGTTGGACAGTTATTGGACACCTGAGCTTGTCGTTGGCGCGCACGAAAAAATCCCAGGCGCTTGGCCTGGGCTTTTGCTCCCCCGCCTGGACTCGAACCAAGAAACCTCCGGGTAACTGCTTTCTACGTTTCGAGTCGATGTCCGTCGTTCGAGCCCGTCCGGTGCTTCGGAAAGGTGCGTCGCCACTGCGAGGCCAGCGTTCGAACTGGGGACAGTCTCGCGACCGCCCCCAGTTCGAATCTGGTCAGTTTTCCGGGGTGACCGCTACGACTTTGATAGTCCACGGACAGTACTGCTTCACTTTCCATTCGCCCGCATTGCTGACTTCATGCGGTTGACCGTCGCACGCTTCGGCGGTGCTGTCGGCCCACTGGAAGGTGGCGGGGTCGATGTGCCAGTCATATCCGGTATTGACGCCGGAGGAACCCCGGACGATGTCGCCGATCGGAATTCCCGGATGCGTGGCCTGGCCGTTCATAAGTCTGACCGCCTGGTCCACGTCGGCCTGCTTGAGCAGTTCTACCCGGTAAATGTCGCCGCTGGAGAAAACCTGGATCGTGGCGATGTGGGCGCCGGTTTGCTGGACGTGCCCGGCCGCGAGCGCGGGCCCGGTTCCCAGCAGCAGTGCGCTCGTGGCCGCGGTACCGGCCAAAATCGCAGTGAGCGTACGCATGTGCGGATCCTCCCTGTCGTCCGTCTGGGCGTGGTTGCCGCCCGTTTCCGACGGTAGCGGCGGCCTGCCGGGGAGGAATCGGGTTTTCGTGCACTTTCGTTGCATACTCGTCCCGAAAAATGACTCCATCACTTTCACGGCTATTCGAAAGCTCAATCAAGAAACAATTCCACCCGGACAGATTGTCTGCCCGCCGGGCAAAGGGGGCACCGGCAGTACCTGTATCGGCCGGGCCTCCCCGTCGCCCGCACGGCGACCTAATCTGCGGTAACCGGCCCCGGCTGAACAGCGGGAGCACCAGGCCGGATGACCCTACCGAAGGAGCACTCTCCAGTGCAGAAACGCAAACTTGGACAGCATCTCGAAGTTTCCGCCCTGGGACTCGGGTGCATGGGCATGAGCTTCTTCTACGGTTCGACCCCGGACCCAGCCGAGATGACCCGGCTGCTGCGGGCCGCCGCCGACCTCGGTGTCACTTTCTTCGACACCGCCGAAGTCTATGGCCCTTTCACCAATGAAGAACTGGTCGGCGAGGCGCTGGCGCCGGTCCGCGACCAGGTGGTGATCGCGACCAAATTCGGGCTCAAGCACGGCGAGCACGGCCCGACCCCGGCCTCGGGGCTCGACAGCAGGCCCGAGCAGATCCGCCGGGTGGCCGAGGCCTCGCTCCGGCGGCTGCGAACGGATCGCATCGACCTGTTTTACCAGCACCGCGTCGATCCCGACGTGCCCATCGAAGAGGTAGCGGGCACGGTCAAGGAGCTGATCGCCGAAGGCAAGGTCAAACACTTCGGTTTGTCGGAGGCCGGCGCGACGACGATCAGCCGCGCCCACGCCGTGCAGCCGGTGACGGCACTGCAAAGCGAATATTCGCTCTGGACGCGAGAGCACGAAGCCGAGATCATCCCGACCTTGGAGAAGCTGGGCATCGGCCTGGTGCCCTACAGCCCGCTCGGAAAGGGATACCTGACCGGCACCATCGCCCCCACCACCTCGCTGGCCGACAACGACCTCCGCCGCATGCTGCCTCGCTTCGCCCCCGAAGCACGGCAGGCCAATCAAACCCTGATCGACTTGCTGCGGCAGATCGCCGGCGACAAGGGAGCCACCCCGGCCCAGATCGCTCTCGCCTGGGTGCTGGCGCAGAAGCCGTGGTTCGTGCCGATTCCCGGCACTACCAAACCGCATCGCCTGGAGGAGAATCTGGGAGCGCTCGATGTCGAATTGACGCCCAGTGACCTGCAACGAATCGAGGCGGCCGCGGCCAATATCCAGGGTGAGCGCGTCCCGGAGGGATTTAAGTCCCTGTTCGGCCGCTAAGCCCGGCTGTTTTCGGCACCGGTCCGGACGGCGGTCGTTGCCTGCCGGACGGACCGGGCCTCGTGGGCGGAACCGGCCAGCATCGCCTGTTGCCGCATTCCGGGGCACCTACCGCAGCGGTATCGCGGACGGGCCGCAGGATTCCCAGGGCTTTTTCGTCGCTCCAGTGGTGGAGAACCTAGCCCTGCAGGTCGGTCCGCGGCAAGGCGATCCGGACGATTCCGCTGCTGGACTTCGCCGAACCCGCCGTCACCGACCGGTGCCGCGAGGTGCTGCTCCGGCTCGCCCGCGAGGACGACGACTGGGACGTCCGCAACGCCGCGATCAGCTTGCTCCTCCGGCGACTCTGACCGGTCGGCGCCGCCGGATTCCCCGAAAGGGAATATTCGCATTACCATTCGCCCCAGTTTCACAAGCCATCGAGAATTCTTATCCGACAGAACCCCGGCGAACGCGACAGAACAATACCGACCAGTATCCATCTTGCGATAACCGCATTGATTCCACCACCGGACAACGTTTCCAGCACCAATTACCCGCAGGCACGAAAAACATAATCCAAAGCGGTCTGGACCTCCATTAACCGCATTGAGCATTTTGTCATACACCTTGCACATCAAACAGGTTGCGAAAGAGTCAAACTCCGCCATTGAGCGGTTCCGCCGAAATCGCGTCGTGCGATCGTCGCGGCATGGATCTCACCGAATCCCCGGTCGTCCGCCCCTGCCCTCCGGACGAAACGGGGCGGGCGTTCGCCGACGTGATGGCAGAGTTGACCGGACGGCAGCAGGTTCCGGTCGACAGCAACTTTTTCTCCGATCTCGGAGCCAATTCGCTCATGATGGCGCAGTTCTGCGCCCGGGTGCGCAAGCGGCCGGAACTGCCGTCGGTGTCGATGAAGGACGTGTACCGCACCCCCACCGCCGCCGGGCTGGCCGCGACCGCAACTGTCGCCAAGTCCGCTGAATCCGCGACCCCCGGTCTCGCCGCGGAACAACACCCGGCGAAACCGGCCGGACCGCGGCGAAGAGCGAGCCCGCTGGAATACCTAGGCTGCGGAGTGCTGCAAGTGCTGCTCTTCGCAGCCTATTCGTTGCTGGCCGCGGAAATCCTCGGCATCGGCGCGGACTGGCTCATCGCCGGTTCCGGAGTGCTGAGCTATTACCTGCGTTCGGTCGCCTTCGGCGCCGCCGTGCTGTTCGTCGGGAGCACGGTCCCGATCGCGCTCAAATGGGTCCTCGTCGGCCGGTGGACGCCGAGGGAGATCCGCGTGTGGAGCCTGGGCTATGTCCGCTTCTGGCTGGTCAAGACCCTCGTCCAGCGGAATCCGCTGCTCCCGTTCTTCTCCGGCTCGCCGCTCTACTCGCTGTACCTGCGGGCGCTCGGGGCCAAGGTCGGCCGCGGCGTGACGGCCTTGTCGGCTTTCGTGCCGGTGTGCACCGACCTGCTGTCCATCGGCGAAGGCACGGTGATCTGCAAGGACACCTACTTCACCACCTACCGCGCCGAAGGCGGGGTGCTCCGGACCGGCCGGGTCGACATCGGCGCGCACGCCTACCTCGGCGAGATGTCCGTGCTCGACATCGACACCCGGGTCGGCGACGGCGCGGAGCTCGGGCATGCCTCGGCATTGCACCCCGGGCAGACGGTCCCGGACGGGGAGAGCTGGCACGGTTCGCCCGCGGTCCCGGCGGACGTGCGGTACCGGCGGGTCGAGCCGAGGTCCTGCGGCAGCGTCCGCCGGGCCTGGTTCGCCGTGCGCCAGCTGTTGTTCGCGGTCCTGGTGGCGACCCCGCTGGCGCTCGGCGTGCTCTACCTGCTGCTGGTAGCCGCTCCGCAGCTCAACCCGCTCCTCGGACTGGGCTCGGCCGAACTCGACTTCACCGACGCGAAGTTCTACGGCAAGGCTCTGATCGTCTCCGCGATCCTGTTCGCCGGTGTGCGGCTGCTCAGCTTCGCACTCAGCGTCACCGTGCCCCGGCTGCTCAACCCGCTCCTCAAACCGGGCGAGACCTACCGCTTCTACGGCCCGCGCCACGCCGCGCACCGGGTGATCCGGCGGCTCTCCAACGCACGGTTCTTCAAGGACGTCTTCGGCGACAGCGCGGCCATCGTGCACTATCTCCGCAGCGTCGGCTGCAGGGTCTCCAAGGCCGAGCAGACCGGTTCCAATTTCGGACAGCAGGAGAAGTTCGAAAACCCGTTCCTCTTCGCGACCGGCGCGGGCACGATGGTCGCCGATGGACTGTCGGTCCTCAACGCCGAATACACCAGTACTTCCTTCCGGCTGTCGCAGGTGCGCGTCGGAGCGAAGAGCTTCCTCGGCAACCACATCGCCTACCCGGCCGGAGCCAGGACCGGGGACAACTGCCTGCTGGCCACCAAAGTTCTGGTGCCCCTCGACGGCCCGCTCCGCTCGAACGTCGGGCTGCTCGGCTCGCCGAGCTTCGAAATCCCGCGCTCGGTCGACCGAGACAGCCAGCTAGGCCATCCGGGAACCCCGGCCGAATTCCGGCGGGGGCTGGCCGCGAAAACCAGGCACAACACGGTGTCCATGCTGATGTTCGTCCTGTACCAGTGGCTGTTCACCTTCGGGCTGATACTGCTGGCCTGGGCGTCGAAGATCTACTACGCCAAGCTCGGCGCACCGCTGTTCGCGCTCGACGCGGTCGGCATAACCCTCTACAGCGTCGCGTACTTCGTCGCCGTGGAGCGGATCGCCGTCCTCGTCCGGCCGCTGCGCCCGATGTCGTGCTCGATCTACGACCGGCGTTTCTGGCGGCACGAACGGTTCTGGAAAGCGGCGTCCGCGACCGAGCACATCCAACTGCTCAACGGCACCCCGTTCAAGGCGCTGACGTGGCGGCTGCTGGGTGCCAAAGTCGGCCGCAGGCTGTTCGACGACGGCTGCTTCATCGCGGAAAAAACGCTGGTACGCATAGGAAACGACGTTACGCTCAACGCCGGCTCCGTCGTCCAGTGCCATTCGCAGGAGGACGGCGGTTTCAAGATGGACCGCATCGCCATCGGCAGCGATTGCTCCGTCGGAGTCAACGCCCTGGTGCACTACGGCGTGAGAATGGGCCAGGGCTCGTCACTCGCCGCGAATTCCTTCCTCATGAAGGGAGAGGAAGTCCCGGAGAACGCCCGCTGGGGCGGGAACCCGGCGCACGAGGTCGCGTCCGGGCCTGCTCGCAGCATTCGCTCGCCGGGGACGGACGCGGGAAGAAAGGCGGCGACGTGAATCCAGGGCTTTTCCCGGGGAACTGATCAGTAACCAGAGCACGAAAGAAGCCCCAGACCGCCGCGGTCTGGGGCTTTGCTCCCGCTTGAACGCCTGGCACACCGGCGATCCCGCGCGGCTCGTCGAGGTCTGCACCGGTCAACGCCGCCGCACGGCTACACCTCGGCTTCGGCCGTCGACGCACTCAAGTCGACGGCAAGACCCCTTGAGCAGTTGCTCAAATCTCGTCTATGCTCCGATTTGAGCAATTGCTCAAAAGCGGGGTGGCGGTCGTGCGCACGACCGGAGTGGGGGTAGCGATGACCAGCGTCTGTCCCGATCGCGGCTGTGCACACCGCCGTGATCGTTGGTACAAGGCGATTACCCGAATGCTGGCAGTAGCGCTGTTGCCGGTGGCGTTCGTGGTCACGCCGCGCCGAGCGCGGCATACGGCCTGCCAATGGACCCTGGCTGTGCGTTTTCCCGCCGAGGACCTCACTGGCCTGACGCCGGCGACCCGTGCGGCGTTCATCGCAGCGCGCACGCAGGCGTTATGGCGCGACGGTGAACTCATCGGACTCACCTCGGGACACCGGGATGCCGGGGAACAGGAACGCCTGTTCGCCGCGGAAGTCCGCCGGAGCGGGTCGTCGACGGCGGCCCGGCTGCGGGCACTGCCGCCGGATGAGTCCCAGCACGTCGCAGGGACGGCCCTGGACGTGCGACCTGTCGAAGGTGCGCGTTGGCTGGAGCGGTACGGCGCACGCCATCACCTTTATCGGGTCTACGACAACGAGTGGTGGCATTTCGAGTACCGGCCCGCCGGCCCGCCGGAGCGGCTGCCGCACCCGGGTGCCGTCGGTCGCCGGCTGTCGGGGCCTCTACGGTGAAGCCGTGGCCGACACCCGACAACGCCTGATCGATGGCACGATCGAGACGATCCGCACGCACGGGCTCAACGGGACCACGGCGCGGAGCATCGCGGCCACCGCCGGGGTCAACCAGGCGCTGGTCTTCTACCACTTCGGCACCGTCCACGACCTGCTCCAGGCCGCGTGCCTCGCCGCGACGCGGGCCAGGGTCGCACCGTTCGCCGAACGCCTCGGCCAGGTCACCGACCTGCGGCAGCTTCTCGCGCTCGGCCGCGCCCTGCATGCCGACGAACGCGCCCAGGGCAACGTCACGGTGCTCGCCCAGATGCTCGCCGGCGCGCAGGCCGACCCCAAACTCGCCGAAGCCTCCGCAGCGGCCCTGCAACTGTGGATCGCCCCGATCGAGGATGCCCTGACCAGGTTGCTGGCCGACTCCCCGGTATCCGAGGTGATCGACACCGCGGGCCTCGCACGCGCAGTGAGCGCCGGGTTCGTCGGACTGGAGCTCTACGAAGGCGTCGACCCGGACGGGACCCAGGCAGCCCTGGACGCACTCGACCGGCTGGCCGTGCTCATCGAGGTGGTCGACGACCTCGGGCCGATCGCCCTCCGCGCGCTGCGCGGCAAACTCCGCAGAACGACCAAGAAAGTGCGGTAGCGCGCGATCACCTGTTTCCGCGGGATTCGCGCTCCAGCCCAATCAACCAGCCCGGTTGGCGGTGTTCGACAAAGTCTCCTCAATTCGTTCGGCGAGGAGCAGCACACGACGGTCGTCGAACCGCCCTCCTTGAATGGTCAGCCCGACCGGAAGACCTGCCGCGGGGGTGGCCAGCGGGAAGGTGACCATGGGAGCCCCCAGCATCGCGCCTGGCGTCGTGTTTCGGGTGTATAGCTCGAAAGCGTCGACGTGGCTTCCCAGATGCTCCACCGTCCCGGCACAGTCGACGGGCGGTGCCGGTGCGGGCGTGGCCGGAAATGCGAGCGCGTCGAGTGCGTGCTTGCGCAGCAGGTCCGCGTAGCACGCTCGCGCTTGCTCGGTTTGCCGCTGGGCGATCGCGTACGCGTCGGGCGATACCGGGGATTCCAGCTCCGCTTCCAGGATCTGCCGGACATCGGGACTGCGCACCTCCGCGGCCAGCCGGGCGAACGCCTGCTCCGCGTTCAGGCCCAGGGCGCGCCCGGCGACGTCGCCGAGCAGCCGGCGGGCTTCCCAGCAGACGATCGGCATCGCCGCCGCAGTGGTCAGCTCCCCCACCTCCGCGAGCTCCACCGGCACCAGCTCGACGATGTCCGCGAGCGCGTCCAAAGCCGAATCGACCGCCGCTTGCGTACTGGGGTGCAACTCGCGGAACAGTTCGGCGGGCATCCCGATCCGCGGGCGGTCCCGCCGCGGGTCCTGGCCGGTTGCTCCGCCGAGCACCGTCAGGTCGATCTCGGCGAGGTGCCGCACCGATCGCGCGAAGACCCCAGGAGCGTCCCGCGTCCACGACAGGCCGACGATGCCCGCGGTCGGCCAGCGTCCGGTGCTGGGGCGGAATCCGGCGACCCCGCACAGACTGGCCGGGATCGAGATCGAGCCCCCGGTGTCCGTGCCCAGTGCGACCTCGGCATGGCCGCGCGCGACGACCGCGGCGCTGCCGCCCGAGGATCCCCCTGCCAGAAAGCCCGGACGGCAGGGCAAGCGCACCGCGCCGTAGCTCGCGTTGTGAGACGTGATCCCGAAGGCGAGTTCGTGCATGTTCGCCATGCCCACGACCACCGCGCCGGAGCGGCGCAGCAGCGCGACCACCGGGGCGTCGGCCTCCTCCGGTCCGATGTCCAGGAGCGCGCATCCCGCGGACCGGCGCAGTCCGCGCACCGCGATGTTCGCTTTCACCGCGAGCGGATACGGCTTCCCGCCCGCCTCGGGCAATTGCGCGGCGATCTCGTCGGCAGTGCAGGTTTGCGTCCACTCTCCCGGTTCCGATTGGTGCAGCGCTTCCAGGACAGGGGTACGGGCGACGCTCGGCGGCATCCGGAGCTCCTTTGCGGCGAATGAGGCTTATCCGGGAGTCTCGGCAGGTCGCGTCGCCTCCGCCATCGTCATTTCTGACGATGGCGGAGGTGGTACGCCGCCAGGGCCGCGCGGTTGGGCGCGCCGGTCTTGGCGAACGCGTTGCTCAGGTGGGTCCGCAACGTAGGCGGCGCGATGCCGAGGGCCGCGACAATCTGCTTGTCGCTGTACCCGTCCGCGACCAGCTCGGCCACCTGGGCTTCGCGCCGGGACAGCGGCTTCTGCCCGGACGGGGCCTCCCGCGGCCAGGTCCGGGCGACCAGGTCCCCGAAAGACCGGAAGACCCGCGCGTCGGCCTCGGTGAACGCGCGGCCGCCGCGTCCCCGCCACAGCCGCAGGTCCACCGAGCCGGGACCGGCGCCGGCCGGGAAGTAGTTCATGCCGTGGTGCATGCCGCTGCGATGCAGGAAGTCCCGGACGAACTCGGCGGAGACACCGGCCGCCGGAGTGACCCGGGAAGCGCTCCCCCGCGCGAAAAGTTTCGGGGTCAGGTCGTCGACGTGCCGGAAATGCCGGTGGTAGGCGCGAAGCGCGTCGTCGCCGAGGTCCAGCTGGACCGGATCGGCGTAGGGCCCGGACGCATCGCAGACAAAGGAGGCGAAGACGTCCGCCTTCAGCATGCGGCGAAGGACATCGCCCAGCAGAAGGCGCTTCGTCCCCTGTGGAGAGTCCGAGAGGACGATGTCGATCGCTTCGCACGTCAGTGCGTACTCCTGGCCCATACCGCCTCGCTTCGGTGCGAAGTAGCGAGCGCGACGCCGGCTCAGCTCCGTCGGCTCCTTGCTGGCACGAGAGTGTACGGGGCCATCTCGCTGCAACGGTGCGGATACGAGGGGTGAGACCAGGGGCTGCCGATCATGGCGCGCAGTGTGCGGACTTCCTCACGAAGAATTGCTAGGTATCATTCTTCTCGAGACGCTCTCCAATTACTTCCACTGAGATGCCCGTTTCGCTACGGCCGTCAGCGGTCCGCGTCGCGGTGCCGCCGGGACGCCTAGACTTCGGCCATGGTCCAGGGCGAACCGCGCATCCTCGTCGTCGAGGACGCCGACGCGATCCGGCTTTCGCTGGAGGTCGCGTTGCGGGCGGCGGGATTCGCGGTGCGGGCGCTGCCCGACGGCGAACAGCTCGAAGCGGAACTGGCCCGTTTCCGGCCCGATCTGGTCGTGCTCGACGTGCTGTTGCCCGGGCGCGACGGGTTCGCGCTGCTGCGGGTTGTCCGGCGGCACTGCGCGGCGGGGGTCGTGATGCTCACCGCGCGGGACGGCGTCGAGGACCGGCTGCGCGGGCTCGGCGAAGGCGCGGACGACTATCTGGTGAAGCCGTTCGTGCTGGCCGAACTGGTCGCGCGGGTTAACGCGGTGCTGCGGCGGACGGGTCGTGCGCGGCCGGCGGTCGAGGTCGGCGATCTCGTCGTGGACTTGGACGCCGGGCTCGCGCTGTGCGGCGGCGAGCAGGTTGAACTGACGGCCACCGAGTGGAAGCTGCTGGCGTATCTGGCGGTGCATCGCGACCGCGTGGTCGGGAAGGCGCAGATCCTGAGCGCGGTGTGGGGTTACGACGAGTACAGCGCGAATCTCGTCGAGGTGAATGTCAGCACGCTGCGCCGGAAACTCGAAGCGCACGGGCCGCGGCTGCTGCACACGGTGCGCGGGCAAGGCTACGTGCTGCGCGGTGACCGTCCGTGAGCCGGATGAAGACGGGCTCGCTGTACCGCCGGGTCACGGTTTCCTCGCTGCTCGTGCTGATCGCGGTCCTGGCGCTCGTCGGGTTCGTCGTGTTCGCGGTGTTCCGCGCTCAGGCCGAGCAGGACG
This sequence comes from Amycolatopsis albidoflavus, assembly GCF_039525725.1. Taxonomy (NCBI): domain Bacteria; kingdom Bacillati; phylum Actinomycetota; class Actinomycetes; order Pseudonocardiales; family Pseudonocardiaceae; genus Amycolatopsis; species Amycolatopsis albidoflavus. Next base: position 417,093 of record NZ_BAAAHV010000022.1, on the reverse strand, counting down.
TGAACCGGGTGCTGGCCGGGCGGGCTCAGCTCGCGCAGCAGCTCGCCCGGCAGAACGTGAGCCCGCGCAGCCTGTTGCGCCGGGTCGAAACGACCGGCGTGCAGGGGCGGCTGGCGTTGCCGGACGGCACGGTCGTCGGGGAACTGGCGCCGCCGGCCGGATCGCGGCTGAAGCAGGTCAAGGCGACGTTGACCGGTCCGGCGCGGATCGACGGCGCGAAGCTGACGTTGATCGCGGACGATTCGATCGTCGCCGGAGCCGAGCAACGGCTCGGAAAGCTGCTGCTGATCACCGGGCTCGCCGCGATCGTCGCGACCGCGCTCCTGCTGCTCGTCGGCGTCCGGCTGGCGCTGACGCCGCTGGACGCGATGACCCGGCTCGCCCGCTCGATCGTGTCCGGCGGGCGGGGCGGCCGGTTGACGCCGACCCGGACGAACACCGAGCTCGGCCGCGCGGCGGAGGCCTTCGACGCGGCACTCGACGCGCTGGAGGGCGCGGAGCAGGCCGCCCGGGCGTCCGAAGAACGGACCCGCCAGTTCGTCGCCGACGCCGCGCACGAGCTGCGGACGCCGATCGCCGGAGTCCAGGCCGCGGCGGAGGCGCTGGTGCAGGCGTCCGGCGACCCGGGGCACGCCGCGCAGCTCCAGCTGCTGCTGGCCCGCGAGGCGCGGCGCGCCGGAAAACTGGTGAGCGACCTGCTGGATCTGGCCCGGCTGGACGCCGGTGCCGAGATCGCCCGCGAGCCGGTCTCGCTGCTCGCGCTGGCCCGTGCGCAAGCTGACCGGATCGCGTTGCTGGCCCCGGAAACCGTTGTCGAAGCGACCGGAATGGACACCGTCGTGCGCGGCGACGCCGACCGGCTCACTCAAATCCTGGCCAACGTCGCCGACAACGCGGTGCGCGCGATGCACGGGCAAGGCAGCCTCACGCTGACCGTCACCGCGGACGGGTGCACGGTGACCGACACCGGGCCCGGCGTCCCCGAATCGGATCGGGAGCGGATCTTCGACCGGCTCGTCCGGCTCGACGACGCCCGCGACCGCGACTCCGGCGGATCCGGCCTCGGTCTGGCCATCGCGCGGGGCTTCGCGCGAGCGCACGGCGGCGACCTCCGGTGCGTCGAAGCTCCGGGCGGTGGCGCGCGGTTCGTCCTGTCCGGATTGGAGCCGGTGCTAGGCGAGTAGGCCCTCCAGCCGGCCGGAATGGCCGGGCAGCACCCGGCCCGGGTCGGTGCCGAGCACCTGCTCCAGCATGGTCGCGTAGACGTCGCGGAAATCGGTGGTTTCCTTCAGATCACCGTCGGCGAGATCGGTCAGGCTCGGCTCGTCGCCGTGGAAGCCGCCGCGAACTCCGTTGCCGAGAACGAAAACCGGACCGGCGGTGCCGTGGTCGGTGCCTTCGCTGGCGTTGGCGACGACCCGGCGGCCGAACTCCGAGTACACGAGCACGACGGCCTGCTTGCCGCGGTCGGTGCGGCCGAGCCGCTGCACGAACGGCGTCAGCGCGCCGTCCAGTTCGGTGAGCAGCCGCTGCTGGGTGCCGCGCTCGTCGGCGTGCGTGTCGAAACCGCCCAGCGACACCGAATACGCGCGCGTCGGCACCCCAGCTTCGATCAGCCCGGCGACGACGTCGAGCTGCGCGGCCAGCGCGCCGTCTTTGTGGCCGCCGGCGGGCTTGTGCGCGCCCTTGGCCGGGTGTCCCGCCGAGCCCAGCACCTGCTCGGCGCGATAGAGGTCCGCGATCGAACGCGCCGCCTTCGCCTGCCAGTAGCCCTCGCCGTTCTGCGCACTCCCGAGTGCTTGAAAAGCCTTGCCCAGCGCGCCTTTCGGCACTGTCAAGCCACCGACCGGCATGGACGCGGCCGCGGTCTGCGCCCCGGCCAGCATCGGCGGCAGAACCGGCTCTACCGACAGCGCGCGCAGCGGGTCGTCGCCGGACGCGTCGAGCCACCGGCCGAGCCAGCCGGTCGGCACCGGCGTGTCCGGCGAAGCGGTCTGCCAGATCGCCATCGAACGGAAGTGGCTGTGGTCCGGCTTCGGGTAGCCGACGCCGCGCACGATCGCCAGCTCCTTGGTGTCCCACAAGCCTTTCAGGCCCTTCAAGCCCGGGTTCAGACCCAGCCCGTCGCCGAGGTCGAGGACGTCCTCGGGCTGGTACGCCAGCTCCGGCCGGGCGTTCTGGTAAGCGCGGTCGCCGGCGGGCACGACGGTGTTGAGGCCGTCGTTGCCGCCGTACAACGTCACGACGACCAGGACGCCGTCCTTCGGGTCGAGCGGAGTCTGCTGGGCCGCGGACATCAGGTGCGTCCAGTCGACCTGGGTGGCACCGGCCGCGAGCGCTCCGGCGGCCGTCACGCCGCTGGCGAACAGGAACCGCCGACGAGTCAGTTTGTTCATGGTCTCCTACCCGCTCACCACGTACTCGGGCGCACACGCGGCGATCGCCGCCAGCTGCCGGGGATCGTTCGCGACTCCGCTGAGACAGTCGCGGGTCCGGTCGGACCACCCGTCGACCCCCAGCAGTTCCCCGATCGCCGCCGGTTTGTCCTGCGCTTTCGCCACCGCGCCAAGATCGGCGTGCTGCGCGACGAGCTGCGCCAGATGCAGCCGGGCGAGCCCGGCCGACGTCGTCAGCCACGCACCACCTGCCGCCCAGCCGCCCACACTTGGCGGCTCGAACGGCACCTGCCCCATCCCCCGCAGCCCGGTCAGCAGCTGGGCGCCGGATTTGGCGTCGAGCGCGGACGGTCGTACCCGGAGCGCGCGCAGCAGGCCGCCGAGCCATTCCACCGGCTGTTTGACCAGAGACGTCGCCGAGTCGTGAAATGCGTCCTCTTTGACCAGCGCGGTCAGCAGAGACCGGATGTCTCGGCCCGGTCCGTATGCCGCCACCAGCCGGGCCAGCGTGTCCGCCGTCGGCGGCGTCGCGGAGACGAGCCGGAACCAGAGCCGCCCGACCACGAACGGCGCCGAGGACGGCCGGGACAGCACGAGGTCGACGAACGAGCCGGCGTCGAAGTTCGCGGTCTGGCCGAGAACGGTCTTCGGCGTCGAGTCGTGACGGCGCGCGGCCAGATGAGCGACCGGGTTCTCGCGGGTCGCGGTCCAGCCGGTGAGGGCACGCGCGGCTTCCCGGACATCGGTCTCGGTGTAGTTGCCGACGCCGAGGGCGAACAGCTCCATGAACTCGCGCGCGAGATTCTCGTTCGGCTTGCCGGCTTTGTTGCTGTTGCCGTCGAGCCACAGCAGCATCGCCGGGTCGACGATCATCGCGTGCGCGAGCTGGGTGAAGCTGCCCATGCCGAGCGTCCGCAGGGTCTGATTCTGCGCGAGCATCAGGCGCGGGCTGCGCACCTTCTGCTCGCTGGTCGCGAAATGCCCGTGCCAGAACCAGGTCAGCCGCTCGACCACCGGACGGTCGGCCGCCGCGATCCGGTCCAGCCACCACAGCGCCGCCTGCGTGACTTGCCCCTGAAGTTGTTGCGCGGCTTGCTGTTTCGCCGTCTTGTCCGCTTTCGCGGGCCGCGGGGGCGGCGACCCGACGTCCGGAAGCGGGGTCGCCTCCGCACCCGCGTCCGGCCCAGCGGCCAGCAGCCGCGCCATGGTCGCGGACAACCCGGCGTCGAGATCTCCCGGCCGGGGCCCGAACCCCAGCCGATCGTGCAGCCGCCGCACCGCCGCGCGCTCGGAAATGACCGCCATGCCCCGATCTTCGGGACACCCGAGGCGAATGGCCAGCAGCCGGGGACTTCCTTAAGGGAACCCACAGCTCCAGCCGCTTCGACGCGAGACCGCCTGTCATGCGGCCGGGGCTCCCGTCCTGTCGACACGACGCGGGTGTCTTCCTTCGCCGCCAGCGGTGAGCCCGCGCGAGGGAACTTCCGACGCTCCACCCGTACTTCCTCGTCAAGTGGCGCGAAAATCTCGTCGTCGGAGTGGGCGCGGGTCAGCAGCAGCCGCAGTGGTGCCTGCCAAAGCCGAGGTTACGGCTGCGGAACCGCCGCCAGCGTCCGCAACCGCATCTCCGCGCGGTGACCACAGGTGACTACGCCACGGCGACAACGCTGCTAAGTGGTCAGGCTGGCAGCTTGGCCAGCCCGGCGGGAAGCTGGTGGACACCTCCACCGGGCACGCCGGCACCGCCTCAATAACTCGCCTCGGTCAACAGGGCCTGGGCGGACCGGCGAAACGCGGCCACCAGGTGTGCGCTTTCCCCGGCGCGGGTGGCGAGCACCACCTGACACGGCTCGACCCCGTGCAGCGGGATCGCGGTCAGGTCCGGCCGGGTGCCCTCGGCGCGCAACCCGGCGGGCAGGATGGCGACCACCTGCCCGGACGCGATCAGTTCCAATGCGTCCTCGAGGTGACCGACCAGCGGCCCGTCGGGTGCCGGCGTGCCGTCGGGACGGGGGTCGACACGCCAGAACGCGTCCCACTCGGCAGCGGGCAACCTCGGTACAGGCTCCGTCGCGATGTCGTCGAGAGTGACTGATTCCCGGCCGGCCAGCCGGTGGAACCGGGCGACGAGCAGCACCCGGGGCTCGTCGTGCAGGACGGTAACCCGCAGTCCGTCGGTGGCGAACGGCAGCCGAGTCACGACCGCGTCCACGCGGTGGCCGAACAGGGCCGTCCGCACCTCCGCCAGCTCCAGGTGCAGTGTGTGTACCTCGGCCTCGGTGTGATGGCGGCGCAGGTGCCGTACCGCCGGAGTAATGATCAGCCCGCGCGTATGGCCGACGGTGAGCCGGCTTGGCACTGCGGCCGCACGGGCGTCCGCCACAGCCCTTGCGGCGACCGACAGCAGTTGCCTGGCGTGGGGCAGGAACGCGGCCCCGGCGGGCGTCAGGCGGGTGCCCTGCCGGTCGCGGTCGAGCAGCCGGGCTCCGACACGCTGCTCAAGGGTCCGGATCTGGCGGCTCAGGGTCGGCTGGGTGATGTGCAGCAGTGCCGCGGCACGGGCGAAGTGCTGCTGCTCGGCGACCACCGTGAAGTAACGGACCAGTCGGAGTTCGAACTCGACCGGCGGAACCGCGTTGGCTGTGCCCACAACACCGCAAGATAGCCCACTCGCGGCCCGTGATGCCTGGAACGCATCACGGGATGCGAAACAAGCCTTGGACGCGCCCCCTGGGCAGCGTGGAATGTGGGTACCGGCGAGGAGGACGCCATGCGACCGCGATAACCGCCGAGATGTTCCGAATCGAGTGACGGGGAAACATTGGTATCCATTGCCAGCGTGCCTTCCCCCGCTCTTTTCGGGGCTTCCGGAGCTTTATCGCCACGTCGGCTGATCGCGTCGTCGTTCTCTGTGAAAGCCGTTGCCAGGACGGCTTTGGTGAAGCGGGATGACGGGATCGGGGCGAATTGATTCCCGCCATGCACGACAACCGCTTTGTCAGAACCGAGGTGGAGTGAAATCATGATCGAGTACCACGAGACCGTCGTCGTCGGCGGGGGTTTCGGCGGAATCTGCGCGGCGCACGGACTTCTGGAGGAAGGCCGGGGCGACTTCGTCATCCTCGAGCGCGCCGGAGAATTGGGCGGCGTCTGGCGGGACAACCGCTACCCCAATGCGGCCTGCGACGTCCCGGCACATTTCTACAGCCTCTCGTTCGCGCCGAACCCGACGTGGACGCGCAGCTACGCGCCGTGGGACGAGATCCTCGCCTATATCAACAAAGTGGCCGACGATCTGGGAGTCCGGGACCGCGTCCGGTTCAACACCACGCTGGTGTCGGCGAGCTGGGATGAACTCACCGGGGTGTGGAACCTGCGCACCGCCGAAGGAGCATCGCTGTCGTGCCGGTTCCTGATCATGGCAAGCGGTTCGCTCAGCACCCCTCGCATTCCTGATCTTCCGGGGCGCGAGACGTTTCGCGGCGAGGTGATCCACACGGCGGAATGGGACGAGCGAGTCTCCCTGGAAGGTCGGCGCGTGGTGGTCGTCGGTGCGAGCGCCAGTGCCGCGCAGGTTCTCCCTTACGCCGTCGACGTGGCCGAGAGCGTGCTGGCGGTGATCCGCACTCCGCCTTATGTGATGCCGAAGGACGAACAGTTCTACGACCCCGAGGCGCAGGCACGATTCCGCGACGAACCGGAGCGGATGGAAGCTATCCGCCTCGACGCCGAACACAGGTTCAACGTCGAGGCGGAAACACAGGCGGTCATGGACGAGACCCAGCTCGCCAAGGTCGAAGGACAATGGCGTGCCTACCTGGAGTCGGTGATCGCCGATGCCGGCCTGCGCGAGCTCCTGACACCGTCGTACCGGTTCGGCTGTCGCCGGCCGGTCCTCTCCAGCACGTTCTACCCCGCCCTCGCCGACCGCAGAACCACCGTCTGGTCGGCCGGGATCTCGGCGATGACCGCGACCGGCGTCGTGACCGCCGACGGGCGCGAATGGGACGCCGACGTGGTCGTTCTCGCGACCGGCTTCACCGCGACCGACATGTACGCCGGGATCGAGTTCCGCGGTGAATCCGCGCGGTCGCTAAAGGCGGATGCGTGGCGCGAAGCGCCGAATGCGTACAAGGGCACCGTCGTCGCGGGGTTCCCCAACCTCTTCCTCGTGACCGGTCCGCACACCCAGGCGAGCGGGTCCATCATCGCGGTCATCGAGGCGCAAATGAAGATGATCATGCAATACATTCAGCTGGTCGACGAGAGCGGCGCCGTCTCCGTCCAGCCGTCGCGAAGGGCTCAGCAGAGCTTCAACAACTGGGTCGACAGCGCGATGGCAGAGTCCGTCTGGGAGGCCGGTGCGTGCCACAGCTGGTATCGCCTGGGCATGGCGGGCAAGGTCGTGACCAAATGGCCCGGAAACCTCGCGAGCTTCCAGAAAATGACCAGCACGGTCGACCTGGGAGATCTCGTGCTGAAGCCGGGCAGGCCCGGGGAAGCGGGACACTTGTCGACCTGGCATGACGTGCGGTGCGGGAACGACACGGGCACCCTGTAGGACGACGTCCCGCCCGACGCTCAGTCCGGCGACGCAGGACCACGCGTCGACGCAGCCGCACGGGCTCAACAACGAAGTGGCTAATTTCGTGAACACAGGCAGCCTGCCGAAGACGGCGAAGCGGGCCTCGGCTATGTGACTTGAGGCCCACTTCGTGCATATGCCTGCTGAATGCCGGGACCGAACACGACGTCGGTGACCGTGGCCAATTCGCATCCGTTGGCCGCAGATGCAGCAGGGGTACGGCGGTTAGCGCCGAGCCGGAGCATCCGGAATCTGGCTCGCAGGTGCCAGTGGGGCGCCGAGCCAGGTCTGCAGTGCCTTGTCCAGCGAGTCCCGGTCGGGTTCGCCTGCCCAGGCGACGTACCCGTCGGGTCGTACGAACATGGCCGCCGGAGCGTCGTCGGTCAGCGGGGCCGTGGCGATCGTCCGCATGCGGTCGCGGTACGGGGCGACGAGGTCGTGCCGCGCGCCGGTGGGGTCCAGCAGGAGCGCCCTGCCGTCGTGCATGTGGTCGGCGAGCCGGGACCCGTCAGCCAGCTCGTAGTCGGGCGCGCTGACACCAATCAAAGGATTGTCGCCGGAGAGGTCGTATCGCTGACCGATGCCCGAGATCTTCTTCGCGAAGTACGTGGCACCGTCCACGGTTCGCGCCAGGTCGGCCACCACCTCGCGCAGCGCACGGGCATGGGGCTCCGGGCGCATCACCGCGATCTGGGCACGTGTCCAGTCCAGCACCCAGGCGCCGAGGGGATGCCGCTCGGCGGTGTAGGTGTCCAGCAGTCCGGCCGGTGCCGTCCCGCGCACGGTGGCGGCGAGCTTCCAACCGAGGTTCATCGCGTCGCCCACGCTCAGGTTGAGCCCCTGTCCGCCGAACGGAGGGTGCACGTGGGCCGCGTCGCCGGCGAGCAGCACTCGCCCCTGCCGGTAGGTCGTGGCTTGACGGGTGTTGTCGGTGAACCGGGTCAGGCTCGTGATCCCGGTGACCGTGGCGTCGGCGCCGGTCACGTGGCGGATGGCTGCCTGCAGGTCCTCGGCGGTCGCCGGGGTGTCGCGGTCGGCCGGTGCGCCGTCGAACGCGACCGTGGTGATTCGCCCGCGCGGCGGGTCGTTGAGGTAGACGCCGGTGTCGGTCGCGTGCCAGCCGACACCGAGGTCCTCCACGCCGATGATGTCGGCGACCCCGTGGTAGCCGGTGATTTCCGGGTCGGTGCCGGGAAAGTCGAACCCGGCGAGCTTGCGCACGGTGCTGCGGCCGCCGTCGCAGCCGACGAGCCATCCGCACCGGATCGACCCGTTGTCAGTCGCGACCGTCACCCCGTCGGCGTCCTGCTCGAAACCAGTCACCTCCACCCCGCGGCGAACTTCCACGCCGAGCCCGGCGGCGCGGTCGGCGAGGATCGCCTCGACCTGTTTCTGGTGGACCAGGTCGACCATGTCCGGGGGATAGAGCCCAGCCAGGTCCGGGTCGGACTCGTCCAGCATCTCGTCGCCGAGCATGATCGCCGCGAAATGTCCGGAGAACCTGGGCAGCGCGTTCGTGCCGTCCGAGCGGCGGCTGGAAAGGTAGGAGACGGTCCAGTCCGTCTCCTGCTGGGCTTGCCGCAGCACGGGAAGCAGGCCGCGCCGGTAGAACGCCTCGATATTGGGCCGGTTGAGGGTTCCTGCCTTGAGAATCGGATTGACCTCGGTCAACCGTTCCAGCACGATCACCGAGGCGCCGCCGGCTCGCAACTCACCGGCGAGCATCAACCCCGCGGGACCGGCCCCGGCGACCACCACGTCGCAGTCGACCGGACGCTCAGCCGCACGGGATCGCGGGGAGCCGGCACTGGATGGCGTGGTCATGGTTGTACCTCCCAATGGATCGAGTGGCCAAGTCGTCAGGACCCGGCCTGGTTGTCTGACCGGCGGGCGGTTTCGATCAACCGCTGGATGATCGGTCGGGCCACATTCATCGCCAGCCGAAGCGAGGCGTCGTCCTCGGGGGAAAGCGTCGCCAGCAACTCCGCCAGGCGGTCACGGCGATCGCGGAGACGGGTGGCCACCAGGGTGCGGCCGGCGTCGCTGAGCGCGATGAGCGACGCCCTCCCGTCCTGCGGGTCCCTGACTCGCGCTACCAGCCCCTGCCGCTCCAGGCGCTGCACCAACTGGCTCGTCGAGGGCTGACTGGAACCTTCCACCGCCGCCAGTTCCGTCAGCCGCGTCGGGCCGTCCCGGTAGAGCCTGCCGAGGCACATGATCGCGGTGAACGACAAGCTTCCGTGGTCGGCCAGATGCCGGATCATCAGGCGGACAACCTCGTCGAAAGCCTCCGTGACGCCATCCCGCCCCTGATCGCGCTCCAGCTCACCCATGACCCATTTATATCATGAGATGATGTAACTCGCCTCCAAACTCGACGACCACTGCCCGTTTCGACACTATTTTACCTTTTATAGCTTGATTTTCCTGAGTGGCGCTCGTCCGCGAGCCCACAGTCCTTCAGATATTTATATAATTTCATTATGTGAACATGAACCAGTCCGGGTCGGCGAGACACGCGGAGGCACGCCCGACTACACGGCAACCACCGGGACCTGACCGGACAGCGCGGGCACGGTCGAGGCCGTCCGGGTGACGGGGATGCAGGTTCGGGACGGGATAGCCGACTCCTTCTCGCAGTCGGGTGCCGTCCGAGGAAGCGCCGACCGAGAAAATCAGGCGCGTGGAACGTAGCCGGCAACCGAAAACCCCGGAAATCGCCACGCCGCCCACCTGATCCTTGCCCACCTTATTCCGCGACCGAGCTTTTATGCGCCCGCGTTTCCCCCTGCCGCGATACTGCTGCAGCGAGCGAGGCAGTCCTCAACCCGCTCGACGACGCACCCCGAAATGGACAACCGACGCCCGCCCCTCGCTCGGAGCGATTCCAGAATCACGATCGCGCGTCACCCAAAATCGCACAATGCGTTTGGTTTTCATGTTTCGGTCATCGTTCGCGTGAAGCGGGAGCAATCGCGCGGAGCGACCTTCCTGCCATGCTAGGATCGATTCAGAGAACATCCACTGACCGTCGAGGCGCTCCATCAGCGCAGTCCCCCAGCCCGAACGGGAATCGTGCCCCGATCGGGCTAATTCGGCATAGTTCCGGGAGACCCCCGGACATGCGGACGTGTCTCGCCGGGACGAGCGGAATTCCACGAACAGGTTCCGCTGCACCCCTGAATTCCCCTGCTTTCCCACCGCGCTGACGCGCGGAATTTTTTCGCGCGAACCACCCGACGACCGAAAGGAATACCGAGATGAGCACCAGTTCGTCCGCTCCTTGTGCGCGGACACTCGTTCAGCGCACCTTGACCCACCTGGCCCAGCCCGCCGACCTCAACCACCAGGGAGACGTCGCCGGCGCGGTTATTTTCCGGCTGATCGACCACGCGGCCTGGCTCGCGACCCTCGAATACAGCAACGGGCCGACGGCGACCCGCGCGGTGAAGCGGCTGGAATTCCTGAACCCCGTGCGCGAGGGCGGTTTGCTGCACGCCTGCGCGCAGATCGAGCGGGTCAACAACACCTCCATCGAAGTCCGCACCACTGTGACCGCTACCTATTGGTCAGGCTGGGCCGACGACCCCGAGGACCTCGCGGCTCCGCCGACCCCGGTGGCTTCCGCGGAGCTGGTGTTCGTGGCGATCGACGTCACCGGAACCCCGCGAGCCGCGACCCCGGTGCCGGGGACCAGGCCGTCGTCGGAGAACCTGTACCTGCACCAGGCCGCGGCTTCCGGCTATCGCCGCGCCAGCCCGTAACTTCTTCGGCATTCCGCGAGAAACCCGGTACTGAGAGCAGCGTCAGCAACCGTGGTCGTCGCGGACCGAGCGGGCTAGCGGCGAGCCGAGTGCATGCCGCTAGCCCGCTTCGCGCTGCCTGCGGCGAAACGGAACCGGCGACCTGAATCGGCGGCGTCGGGGGAAACTTCGCCGCACGCCGGTCCCCGGCGACTGGCCCGCAGACCGATTCGGCGGAGACAGCGCGACCGGCCGCCTCCGCGGACTGCGGCCGGTTCGCAGTGCACACGCGGCCAGAACGTCTTGGCATGTCGCGCGACCACGGGTGCCGCGGCATGTCAAGACGGAGAAACTGCGGTACCGCTGTTCTCCGGACCGCGGTAGCGCCAGGACTGTCCGGTACCGATTCGATCGCGGCACTCCGCGCCACCGACCAACGGCGGTTGTCCCGCTCTGACCAGCGCTATAGGAATAGCCCGTTCACTGGCGAAATACCCAAAAGGGGCAACCATATGAGACGACTCCGCTACGCGGTGGTGATCCCGGCGATCGCCGGCACCTTGCTGGCCGGGTTCACGCCCGCCTTCGCGGGCCAGGAGGCCGCTGGGGGCAAGCAGCCGCCGAACCCGACCGGCATCCCCGCGCAGTACGCGAGCCAAAAGCTGGACTGGCACACGTGCGCGGTCCCCTCCGAGCTGCCGACTCCCCCGCCCGAGGGCGCTAAGGACATGGAGTGCGCGACCTACAGGACGCCGCGCAACTGGTACCAGCCGAACGCCCAGATCGACCTGACCATCGCGGTCAGCCGGCTGAAGGCGACCAAGAACGCGACAGCCACCGTCGTCACCAACCCGGGCGGCCCGGGTGCTCCCGGGCGCAACTTCCCGGCGCGGCTGCGCAACCAGGCCAAGCTGCGAGAGCACCAGGAGATCGTCGGATTCGACCCGCGCGGCACGGGCAAGAGCACCAACATCACCTGCGGCGGCGCCATCGGCACCGGCTCGGACCTCGACCCGCGCGACCGCAGCAAGCAGAACCTGAACCTGATCCTCCAGGCGACGAAATACGCGGCGCTGTCCTGCCAGCAGAATTCCGGCGAACTGGGCCCGCTGATCAACACCGACCAGACGGTCAAGGACATCGACCTGCTGCGCGTGCTGCTCGGCCGCGACAAGATCAACTGGGTCGGCTATTCGGCGGGCACCTGGATGGGCGCGCACTACGCCCAGGCCTTCCCCGCGCACACCGGCCGGTTCGTCCTCGACTCCGCGACTGAGTTCACCACGACCTGGCAGAAGTCGTTCGACGCGCAGCCGCTCGGTTTCGAGCGCCGCTGGCGGCAGGACTTCCTGCCGTGGATGGCGAACTACGACAAGCTCTACCACTTCGGCGCCACCGGCGAGGCGGCCCGCCAGACCTACGAGCAGGTCCGGTACGCCCTGACCCAGAACGCGGTCACCCTGCCGGACGGCTCGCACGTGTCGGCCAACGGTCTCGACTCGTTCATCGCGGCGCAGATCTACTCGAAGCGCGCTTTCCCGGGGCTGGCCGACTACCTGGTCAACGTCCGCGCGCTGACCCAAGGCACGACTTCGGCCCAGGACAAGGCATCGGCCGCGCAGCGGGTCAAGGCCGCCGACAAGAGCACCACGACCTCCGGCCCGCAGCCGCTGATGGTGCCTGCCGACGGTGACTCCTACGACGCGTCGTTCTGGACGATCCCGTGCAACGAAGGCCCGTGGACCGGCTCGACCCAGAGCGCCGTCAAACAGTCGCAGAAACTGATCGACCGGCAACTGCCGCTGCTCGGCGCCGGCTGGTTCATCCAGCCGTGCCTGTTCTGGAAGAACACCCCGGCCCCGCTGCCGGTGCTCAACGGCAAGGGCGTTCCGCCGGTGCTGATCGTCGAGTCGGAGCACGACCCGGCGACGCCGATCGAGGGCGCGCGCCGCGCGCACAACGCGTTCGACAACTCGCGGATGCTGACCATCACCGGAGAAGGCGACCACGGCATCTACGCCGGCGGCAACGCGGGCGTGGACAAGGTCGTGGAGGCCTACCTGGTCGACGGCGTCGTGCCGAATGACCAGAACCTCCCCGGCATGCCGCTCCCGGTGCCCCCGGGAGCCTGACGCCTTTGCCTTCGCGGCCTTGCGGAATCGGCGTTGTCGGCCGGGCAGCGGACCCCGCTGCCCGACCGACGCGCTGTGCGGCCAAGCTGGAGGTATCGGTCGCTGCGGCGGCAATGATCAAGTTCGCCGCGAATGCGGTACCTGATCGTGTTTTCGCTTGACGCGTTGCCAGCGGCCGAACGTCGCCAGCGACTCGTGGACAGCGTGGCCGGTAATGGAGCTGAGTGATGCTCTCGTCGATCCCGGCGACTTCCGGAAATCCCGTGGATGGAGTGTCGTCGTTCCGCCGAGCAGTTGGATGCCAGAAATCGCGGCGTCGGCCCAGAACGGAGTCCGAGCGGCCCGACGCTCCGCCGTGCCGAGGAGGAACACGTCACGCGCAAAGCGGCGCACGCCGCGTAGACAGACAACCGCGGGTCCGGACTCGCCACCGCGACCCAGCACAGGACTCCGCACGCCACGGGGAAGCCCACGGCTGCCGCCATCCACATCAGCGGCCGCCACGGCCCGGCGACCGCATGGCGGATGACCGCATTGCCCGTCACGGTCCCGACCTGCACGACGGTGCGGGCGTTGCCGTGATAGGTGCTGGTCACTCGCGACTGCGGGTTGTGTTGAGCCAACTTGCCCCTCACGACCCGTTCTGCGCGATCTTCTCGTGAGCCGCCCCGGCTCTACCTGCCCGGTACCGCAACCGGCGTGACTCAACGAGCGAAAGGCCCTGCACCGACGGCGCACCTGCGCAGGTTGCGCTGTCGCCAAAGGCACGCAGGGCATGACGATCTGCCCCAACGCGACGGCACCAGCCGATCGTAGCTCGCGCAAGACACGCTCTTTGGCTACCAGCACAGAGGGGCGAGTCCAGCGGTCGTCGTGCATCGTCAGCTGCCGGTGGCCGCTTGCGGCCAGCTTGAGTGGTTGAGGTATTCCAGGCCCGGGGAGAACCGCGGCTCAGCGCGACGACGTGCCGAGCCGCGGCCGCCACGGCTACTTCTTGTTCTCTTTGTTCCGCAGCTGGGCTTTTCTGTTCCAGTAGACCACGCTGCAGATCCACGTTCCCACCAGCGCTACGAGGACAATCGCCCCGAACACGGGCGGGTACACGCCTGTGCTCCACAGGAATCCGGTCGAGAAAATGAGGATTCCCAGCAGGGAGTGGCTCACCGCTTCTCTCCAGCCGACCAGTTCACGTCGCACGTGTCGATCGAACCGCTCGCTTTTGCCTTCCATGGTCACCTCGCTCGTCATGCCTAACATACGAAAACGCTCGCCAATCCGATGCCGAGCCCCATCCCGCCGATGAAGAACTGCGCGCCCGGGATGAGCAGGCCCAGACCGAAGACACCGGCGCCAGAGCCCCAGGCTCCGGCACTGCATACCCTCGATTCCGACCAGTACTTGTCTTCGTCCTTGTGGTCGTGGTGGGAGCTGCTGAGGATTTGCTGCACATAGGTGCATCCCAGGTTGAGGGGTATGTTGCAGTCGGGGTTGGTGATCATGCCGGGCCCGCACAGCATGGTGGTGTACCAGGCCGCGACGGGTCCCTTGCCTTGGAGACAGCCGGCCGGCAGCGGGCCCGCGCCGCCGTAGCCTCCGGCCGCGCCGCCACCGCCGGCGGGCGGGTTTGGCGGGTGGGCGATGGCCTCCCTGAGCGCCTGGCTGGCCTCGTGGGCCGCTTGTGCGGCGTCCTTTCCCGCAGCGATCGCGCTGGAGTAAGCCGCACGGGAAGCTGCATAGGCGCCGCGGGCGGCGGAGCTGGCACGTGCGGCGGAGGCGTTGGCCTTCGTGGCAGAGGTGGCCGCGGCGCGTGCGGCCTGGACCGCAGTGGTTTCTGCCCGGCGTGCGGTCGCGGCGGATTGCGCGGCGTGCTGGGCGGAATCCTGGGCTTGCTGGGCGAATCGCTGTGCGGTCCCAGAACTCGATCGTCGACCTGACACTGCCTCAGGCCCTGGATGCACGCGTCAAGCGACGAATCGACATATCGGGCGGGATCAACCGCGCCAAGATCGACTGCGGCCAAACGCAGCGCCGACCCACGGCTTCGAACTGCCACCCGGCAACCGCGGCGGACCACCGGCGAACCCGACAGCCGACCGCTTGGACGACCGTCAAAATCGACACCAAACCGCCCCTGCTTACGGGCAGCAAAAAAGCCCAGGTCTAAGACCTGGGCTTTGCTCCCCCGCTTGGACTCGAACCAAGAACCCTCCGGTTAACAGCCGAATGCTCTGCCAGTTGAGCTACAGGGGATCGTGCTTCGCCGGTCCGGATCTCTCCGGGCTGACAGGAAGAACTTTAGCCCATGCCGTTCCGCCCTCGCACAGGGGGGTGGGTCTTCGGCCCGGCGCCGGGGGCCCCGCACGGAAGGCGGTTGTGTTGGACAATGGACAGTCGGAAGTCCTGCTGACGAGAGGTGTGTCCGCCGATGAAGAAGTTCCTGCTGGGCGTGGGCCTGGGGTACGTGCTGGGCACCAAGGCCGGCCGGGGACGGTACGAGCAGATCGTGCGCACCTACCGCAAACTGGCCGACCATCCGATGGTCCAGGGCGCGGCGGGGGTGGCGCGGGCGAAGCTCGGCGAGAAGTTCGGGCGCGGGAACGGCTGAGCCAGCACCCGGCGAAACCCCAGCTCAGGACGGCTTTTGCCAGGTGAGCGAGTACCGGCGCAGCACGTGCCGCCGGTATCGCGCTCCTGGCAGCAACCGTTGCGCGGCCGTCCGCACCTCGCGGTAGCTCATCCGCGGCTGCATCGCCGGCATGCCGTCCGGGCCGTGTGCTCGGCGCAGCACCTTCACGATGCGCACGATCGGCGCGGCCGCGATCGTCGCCGCCCGGTCCGTCATGCTCGCGTCGCGGGCCAGGCCGACGACCACCAGCGCGCCGCCTGGGCGCAGCAGGTCTCGCATTCGGGCGAGGGCACTTTCGAAATCCAGGTGGTGGATGGTGGCGACGGAGCAGATGAAGTCGTAGGCGCCGAGGTCAGCGGAGAGAAAGTCGCCCTCGACGAAGGTGTCAGAGGACAGCGAACGGGCCTGAGCGGCCATCTCCGGCGATTTGTCGATCCCGGTGACCGACGGCACCGCCTCAGCCAGCTTCCGTACCAGCAGGCCGTCTCCGCAGCCGACGTCCAGCGCGGTCGCGCATCCGGCGGGCACGGCGCGGAGGATGCCCGGATGGCGGGCGACGTTCGTGTTCCAGTAGGCCATCAGTCCGGGATCTTCGCGACGAAGAAGATCCGCCGGAATTCGAACCAGGTCGTGCCGTCCGGGCGGGGCGGGTAGGCCTCGTCCAGGAGCGGGGCCAGGTCGTCCTGAAACGAGGCCCAGTCTTCGTCGCCCAGCGCCGCGCGGATGGGGCGGAGCGCGGTGCCGGTGATCCACTCCAGGACAGCTCGCGGGCCGGAAAGTTGTTGTACGTACGTGGTTTCCCAGGCGTCGACCAGGCATCCGGCGTCGGCGAGGAGGTCCGCGTAGTCGCGGGGTTCGCCGACGGCGTCCTCGGCTCGCAGCGACACCGACGACAGCCGCGAAGCCCACGTCGGAGAAGCCGCAAGCTGACGGCTGATGGCGTGCGAAGGGGCGGAGAAGTTGCCGGGGACCTGCACCGCGAGCACCGCTCCGGCCGGGAGTTCCGTGGCCCAGCGGCGCAGCAGGTCCTCGTGGCCGGGCACCCATTGCAGGACCGCGTTCGAGACGACCACATCCGTGTCCGGCTTCGGCGTCCACGACCGGACGTCGCCGACCTCGGCGGCCACCCCGCGTTCGCGGGCCGCGGCGACCATCTCCGGCGAGCTGTCCATCGCCTCCAGGACCGCGTCCGGCCAGCGGAGCGCCAGGTCGAGGGTCAGCGTGCCGGGGCCGCAGCCCAGGTCGGCCACTCGACGGGGCGAAGCCGCCGAGATTCGCCCGATCAGGTCGTAGAACGGCCGGCCACGCAGGTCGGAGTAGTCAAGGTACTTCGCCGGATCCCACACGAGCAGCCTCCCGCCGAGTAACAGTACAGCCGTACTGAGTACGAGCGTACTGCTACTCGGCGCGGTTGGCCAGCTTCTCCGCGACCTCTGCCGCGACCGCCTCGACCAGCGCCGGATCGGTGCCCGGGTCGGGGCGGACTTGCAGTTCCACGCCGTCGCGGCCGGGGACCTTGCGCTGGACGAACCACGCGCCGCCCTCGGGGAACTCGTGCCGGTGCCGTCCGCGCACCGAGCCGTCGACCCGCAGACGCACCTGCTGCGGCACCTTTCCCGGCTGCGGCAGCCGGAACCGCACCGGCTCGCGGTCGGCCAGCACCGCGACCGCCCCCGTCCGCCCGGTCTCCTCCGATTCGGTCAGCGTGAACACGCCCTCGCCCCAGGTCGCCTTGCCCACCAAGTGCCAGCCGACCCGCCGCGTCGCGCCCTCGCCGGTCGGGATCCACAGGCCCAGCGACGTCACGACCAGGTGCCCGCCGCCCTCGACCGCCGCCGCGGCGACCGGGTCCTCGCCCTGGTCCAGCTTGCCGGGAAACCCCGCGGGCAGCCCGCCGCCGAAGAACCGGTTCAGCAGTCCCACGTCACTCCCACCCGCTCGCCGCCTGCTCGCGCAGCGACTTCCGGTACTGCTCCAGCGCCACCAGGTCGCCGAACAGCGCGCGGTAGTCGTCCGGGGCCTCGACCGGCGACAGCCGCTGCAGCTTCGACTTGATCTCGCCGATCTGCCTGCCGACGAGGTTCTCCTGCACGCCCGCGAGCACGCCGGAGATGTAGCGCGAGTCCACTTCCCCCAAGGCGCGCAACGGTTCCACCGCCAGTTCGCTGAGCACCCGGCGGACCGTCCCTTCCGGACAGTGCGCCGACGCGGCGTCCAGCAGCGCGGGCCCGGTGAGCCCGGACGCCGCCCCGCCCGCCTTCAGCACGGCCAGGTGCACCGCGATGTACACCGGATGCGTGAACGCCTCTTCCGGCAGCGAGTCGTACTCCGGACCCGCGATCGCGGGTTGCTGCAGCGCGGCCTTGAGCGCCTCGCGCTGTCCGACGAACCTCGGGTCGTTCGGCGCGGGACGCGGCAGGTCCTGCTTCTCCGGTTCGGGCGCCGGGGTTTCCTGCCGCGACGCACCCCGCCGCAGCTGCGGTTCGGCCGGACCGCGCCGGGACGCCGCTCCGGCCGCGCCGCGCACCCGGTTGACCACCTGCGCGACGTCCTGCCAGCCGACCCACCAGGCGAGCTTGGAGGCGTAACCGTCCCGGCTCGCCCGGTCCTTGATCGCGGCGACCATCGGCACGGTCTTCTGCAGCGCGGAAACCTGGCCGTCGACCGAATCCAGGTCGAACTGCTTGAGCATGCTCTTGATCACGAATTCGAACAGCGGCGTGCGACGGGCCACCAGGTCCCGTACCGCGGTGTCGCCCTTCGCGATGCGCAGCTCGCACGGGTCCATCCCGTCCGGCGCGACCGCGATGTAGGTCTGCCCGGCGAACGTCTGGTCGCCCTCGAACGCCTTCAGCGCGGCCTTCTGCCCCGCCTCGTCGCCGTCGAAGGTGAAGATGACCTCGCCGCGGAAGGCGTCGTCGTCCATCATCAGCCGGCGCAGGACCTTCATGTGGTCCTCGCCGAACGCGGTGCCCGAGGACGCGACCGCCGTCGGCACGCCCGCCGCGTGCATCGCCATCACGTCGGTGTAGCCCTCGACCACCACGACCTGGTGCCGTTTCGCGATCTCGCGTTTGGCCTGGTCGAGGCCGAACATGACCTGCGACTTCTTGTAGATCTGCGTTTCGGAGGTGTTGAGGTACTTCGCCGAGATCCGGTCGTCGTCGAAAAGCCGCCGCGCGCCGAAGCCGACCACGTCGTTGCCGACGTCGCGGATCGGCCACACCAGCCGCCGGTGGAACCGGTCCATCGGGCCGCGCTGGCCCTCCTTCGACAGCCCGGACGCGAGCAGCTCCTTCACCTCGAACCCGCGGTTGAGCAGGTGCTTGGTGAGCTTGTCCCAGCCGCCGGGCGCGAAGCCGCAGCCGAACTGCTTGGCCGCCGCGGCGTCGAAACCTCGCTCGGACAGGAAGTCCCGCGCCGCCCGCGCCTCGTCGGTGACCAGCTGCTCGATATAGAACTCGGACGCCGCGCGGTGCGCCTCGATCAGCCGGGACCGGGTGCCCCGGTCGCGCTGCACCGACGCGCCGCCGCCCTCGTAGGTCAGCCGGATGCCGACCCGGTCGGCGAGCCGCTCGACCGCCTCCACGAACGACACGAGGTCGATCTTCTGAATGAACTTGATGACGTCGCCGCCCTCGCCACAGCCGAAGCAGTGGAAGGTCCCGTGAGTGGGGCGCACGTTGAACGACGGGGTCTTCTCGTTGTGGAACGGGCACAGGCCCTTCAGGCTGCCCCCGCCTGCCCGCCGCAGCGCGACGTACTCCCCCACGACCTCGTCGATCCGGTTGCGCTCACGCACCTCCGCGATATCGCTCTCCCGAATCCGTCCTGCCACGGGAACCACAATAGTTCTCCCTCCCCCCGCGCCGTGCGGCACACTCGGGGACATGAGCACACCGACCGCGCTCGAGGAGTTCGCCGCCGAGTTCGACGCCCACCGGCCGCACCTGATCGCCGCGGCCTACCGGCTCACCGGCACCCGCGCGGACGCCGAGGACGCGACGCAGGAGGCCTGGCTGCGGCTGTCCGGGCTCGACGACGCGGGCCGCGCCGGGATCCGCGATCTGCGCGGCTGGCTGACCGCCGTGGTCGGCCGGATCTGCCTCGACCGGCTGCGGTCGGCGGCGGTGCAACGCGAGAAGTACGTGGGCGAATGGCTGCCCGAGCCGATCGTGACGCCGTTCGGCGTGCCCGCGAGCGAGGATCCGCTGGAAGCCGCGGTACGCGACGACGGCCTGCGCATGGCCGCGATGGTGGTGCTCGACCGGCTCAATCCGGAGCAGCGCGTGGCGTTCGTGCTGCACGACGCGTTCGCGGTGCCGTTCGCGGAGATCGCCGACGTCCTGGGCTGCAGCCCGGCCGCCGCGCGCCAGCACGCCTCCCGCGGCCGCCGCGCGGTCGAGGACTCCGACCCGCCCGCCCGGCTCGAGCTGGCGGAGCAGCAGCCGGTGCTGGAGAAATTCGTGGTCGCGCTGCTGGCGGGCGACATCCGCGCGGTCACCGAACTGCTGCACCCGGACGTGGTCATGATCGGCGATTCCAACGGCCGCTCGCGCACCAGCCGCCGCATGATCGTCGGACAGGACAAGGTCGCCCGCTTCGTGCTCGGCGTACTGGCGAAGTACGCGCCGGGCACGATGGAGAACGGGCGGCCGGTGCTCGTCAACGGCGACCTCGGCCTGTGGCTGCCGCAACTGCCCGCGGTCGACGGCTACCTCGCCCTGGACGAGCGCGTGCAGACGTTCAGCGTGCGCGACGGCCGCATCGTCGGCCTTTACGACCAGGTCAACCCGGAGAAGCTCACCCGCATCACCCGGCCGGAGCAGTAGTCCGTGAAGGGCTCCTTGAGGGAATCTGATTCCCTCAAGGAGCCCTTCACGGGCCTCCCGGGGTCACGGGATCGGGACTCGGCAGGCGTCGCCCGAGGTGAAGCCCTGGTCGACGATGCCGAGCGCGCTGTTCATCCGCGCCCGCGAGTTCTCCAGGCCGATCTGATACGTCAGCTCGACCACGCCCTTCTCGCCGAATTCGGCCACCAGCTCGGCGATCTGCTCGTCGGTGACCGTGACGGCCGGGCCGGACATCGCGTCCGCGAGCGCGAGCGCCAGCCGCTCCTGGCGGGTGAACAGCGGCGACGTCGCGTACTCGTCGATGTGCTTGAGCCGGTCGATGTCGAGGCCGTCGTGCCGCTGCAGCATGGTGCCGAAGTCGACGCACCACGAGCAGCCGATCTGCGTCGCGACGCGGTACACGGCCAGTTCCCGCACATTGGCGGGCAGGTGCTTCGACGCTTTCTCCGCCATCAGTTCGTGCGCGATGCTGGTCCGCAGCAGCCCGCGGTGGTGCGCCACGACGGCCATCGGCTCCGGCACCGCGCCGTATCGCTTCCCGGCGATCCGGTAGAAGAGCTTCAGCACCGGGCCGCTGTCCGTGGCTCGTTTGACCGGGATACGAGGCATGTCGGGTCCTCCTTCTGAGTGGTTCGAGGGAGGAACGGGACAGCCGCGCGAGATGTGACAGCGTCAGCGGTGACCGGTGATCGGGCGCACATCCCAGACCCACACGCCGTCCACGTACTGCCCGGGTTTGCGCAGCAGAAGGTCGACGGTGGCGCGGTAGGCGTCGCTGTGCTCGCGCGGGATCAGCACGAGCACGCTGGCGTTCCAGTAGCGCAGGTCCTCGATCGCCTGGTTCCGGTCGGCGTCGGTGACCTCCTGCGCCTGCTTGGAGTCGCGGACCCGGTCGAACAGCGTCGAGGTCGGCCGCTGGTAGGAGCCGTAGCGGCCGCGTTTGTCGTTCGGACCCTGCGGGCCGACGAAGTAGCCCTCGGGCATCGCGTACTGCAGGCCGGCGTCCATCTGCCAGTGCAGCGGCTCCGACTCCCCCGAGCTCGGCAGCGGCACCGGCACCACGGTCCCGCCGGGCGCGACGTACATCTGCCAGGTGCCGTCGGCGAAGAACGCGGGCGTCGGCGGGCGTTTCTGCACGAGCAGCTGGGTCGGCGCGATCGGCAGCAGCACGGCCGCGACCGCGCCGATCCAGATCAGCCGCACCGGCAGCTTCAGCTCGCCCTTTCCGGCCGCGGTGAACACGCGATCAGTCGCGATCGCGAGCAGCGCGCCGATCGCGGGCACGCACGCCATCGCCAGCCGCGATTCCAGCAGCGATTCGAACAACGGCAGGTCCGCCAGCAGCTTCCACGGACCGGGCACGCCGGTGTTCTCGTGCAGCACGGTGATCTCGGAGCCGAGCGAAAGCCAGGCCATCAGGAACATCGAGATCGCCAGCGACCGCGCCACGACCTCGCGCCACAGCCACGCCGTGATCACGACCATCAGCACGATCAGCGGCCAGCCGAAGAACGCGTTCTCCTCGGTGCGGTTCAGCGACACCGCGGCCGCCGCCTCCGGCTGCCCGGACACCGATTGCGTCGCGAACCGGGTCATCGCGGCGGTGTCGTTGCCGACCTGGCCGTGTTCGAGCCCGGTGTAGCTGTCCGGGCCGAAGAACTGCCACCACAACGGGAACGCGACGACCACCAGCGTCAGCACCACCGCGATGCCGCCGCCGAGCAGCACCGGCCGCACCATCGCCTTGATCTCGCGACGCCGCGAAGCGCAGTAGGAAACCGCGAAGATCAGGAAGCCGAGCGCGAAGATCAGCAGCGGCTCTTCGCCGAGGAAAATCTGGTACGCGGTGAGCACGCCGAGCCAGATCCCGTTGCGCACCGGGCGGTTGCCCTGCGCCAGCTGGATCACCTTGAGCGCGATGAACGGCAGCAGGAACCACGCGACGAAGTTCGGATGCGCGTTGGCGTGCGAGATCATCGGCGGCGCGAATCCGGCGAACGCGCCGCCGATCGCCGCGGACACCCGGTGCCGCACGAGGTGCCGCGAGAACACCCAGTACCAGGCCGCCGCGCTGCCGGCGAGGCTGCCGGTGAGCGCGATCGCCCAGGTGGCCGTCGGGCCGAACACGAGCGTGATCGGGGTGAGCGGGATGCCCAGGCCCAGCATGGCCGTGTTGGCCATCATGTTCACGCCGAGCGGGTAGTTCTGCAGGCCGCTGGTGAGCGGGTTTTCCAGGTGCTGCACCGATTTCGCGGTGACCGCGAAGAACCATTCCCACAGGTTCTGGTCCGACGCGCTGTTCCACAGGTAGCCCTGGCCGAGGTCGGCCCACAGGCCGCCGAACAGCAGCACCGAGAACGCCAGGTACGCGCCGATGATCCCGGCGTCGGCCCAGGACCGGCGCATCCGCGGTTCGGCGGCGGTGACCGCGGTGGCGCCGGGTTCGCGAGGCGGTGCTTCGGGTTTCGCTTCGGGGTTTGCTTCGGGCCGGAACACGCTCACGCGGGGCGCACCACCCGGGCGAAGAAGTACACCGCGCCGGTTTCGGCGTGGCGCACCAGCAGCAGGAACGGCCGGTCGACCCGGACTTCGAGCGGGTCGCCGGAGATGAGCGACAGAGTGCGCATCTGGATCGCGGTGGCGGCGGCGCCCTCGAGGCCTTGTTCGTCCAGCCGGAGCACGGCCTGGTGCAGGATGCTGTCCACCCACAGCGGACGGTCCGGCGTGAGACCGGTGAGGTCCGCGTCGTCGGTGAACAGCTCGCGGACGCCGAGGCCCTGCAACGCCCGTTCGAGGTCCGCGCGCGCGTCGAGGGAGATCTTGGGCAGTGAGAGCTGGATCTTCTGCTGCTTCGGGCTTTCCAGCAGCCCGCGCAACGCTTGCGTGTCTAGCGCTGCTTCGGCGCTGTCGAGGTCGCCGTCCGGCAGCAGGATCACCGTCTCGACGCCGCCCTCGGCCGTCAGCCGGACGACCTGCCAGCCGTTTTCGTGCGCGTAGCCGACGGATTCGTCCAAGTGCATCGTCGGCACCTGGCGTACGCCGTCGGGGGTGTGGAAGTCCTTGTCCGCGGTGGCGTGCTCCGGGAAGGGGTGCCGCCAGGCGGTTTTCAGGTAGAGCGCGTTGACCAGGCTGGCACGTGTGTCCGGATGGATCGCGCCTTCGGGCAGCAGCTCCGGGATCAGCCCGTGAGTGGTCTGGTCCACGTCGGCGTTGATCCGCTCGCGCGAGCCCTCGGGGTCGGTCGCGAACGGCGCGGTCTCGGCTTTGCCGCCGGGCCAGCGCACGAGCTCGGCCTGGAAGCTGTCCTCGACGGTGATCAGGTCCGAGGCCCAAAGCGTGTTCGCGACGGCCAGCTGGGCCTTGTCGCCCAGCTCGGCCGCGGCGTGGAGCAGCCCGCTCTGGTCACGGCCGAGCACGGCGGCCAGTTCTTCCGCGGTGCGTCCGCGCGCGGCCTGTTCGGCTAGACCGAGCGCGCTCGCCGCCGAGTAGGGCGAGAGGCACGCGTCGGTTCCCGGGGGCGCGGTCGCACCGTGCAACGCCAGGGTGAAGGTGAGGTGGCTGTCCAGGGCCATGCGGCGACCGTACCGGAACGGGTGGTTCCGCGGCTCACGGTTCGGCAGGCGGCGCCGTTCCGTGCCGTCCGGTGTGCCATCGATGCCATTCGTAGGCCTGCGCGTCCGTGAGCGACGCCACCTGGTCCACCACCACCCGCAACCGCGCCGCGTCGTCCGATGCTGCGTCCCACGCCGGCACCAGCAGCGGGTCCAACGCCTCGGGCGCGCGCCGGCACAGCGCGGCCACCAGCTCGGTGATCAGCTCGCGCTGCCCGTCCTGCATCGCCAGCCGTCGGCGATCGCTCATCACGTACCGCAGCGCCAGCGCCTTGAGCAGCGCCACCTCCGCCCCGACCTGCTCCGGCACCGCGAGCCGCGCCGCGTACCGGGTGAGCGGGCCCTCGCCGTAGCCGGCTCGGGTGCCGGTGACCGCGGCCGAGGCGAACCGGCCGACGAGTTCGCTGGTGAGCCGCTTGAGCGCGACCTGGGCGCGCAGCGAACCGTCCGGCTCCGTGCGCACCAGCTCGGCGACCACCGGCAGGTCGAGCAGTTCCTTCGCCGCACCCTCCAAAGTGGACACCGACAGTGTGGAGAAATGCCGGGAAGCGGCCTCGGCGACCGCCGCGCGTTCCTCCGGATCGGCCAGCAGCCGCAACCGGATCCGGCCGGCCAGCACCCCGTCCTCGACGTCGTGCACCGAGTAGGCCACGTCGTCCGCCCAGTCCATGATCTGCGCTTCCAGGCACCGGCGAAGGCCCGGCGCGCCCTCGCGGATCCAGCC
Source organism: Amycolatopsis albidoflavus (assembly GCF_039525725.1). Classification (NCBI taxonomy): domain Bacteria; kingdom Bacillati; phylum Actinomycetota; class Actinomycetes; order Pseudonocardiales; family Pseudonocardiaceae; genus Amycolatopsis; species Amycolatopsis albidoflavus. Next base: position 392,423 of record NZ_BAAAHV010000022.1, on the reverse strand, counting down.
GAACACCGTCGTGTCGTCCGGGTACACGCCGTATTTCGGCTCTCCCGACCGGCGCGGCCACGGGTATTTCGTGGCGGCGTCGAGACACGCCCGGGTGAGGTTGAGCCCGGCCGTCGCGCCGTCCGGGCCGACCGCCTTGGGCTCCAGCCTCGTGAGGATGCGCAGCGTCTGCGCGTTGCCCTCGAACCCGCCGCACGCCTGCGCCGCCTGGTCGAGCGCGCGTTCGCCGTTGTGGCCGAACGGCGGGTGCCCGATGTCGTGCGCCAGCCCCGCGGTGTCGACCAGATCCGGGTCCGCACCCAGTTCCTCGGCGATGCCGCGGCCGATCTGCGCGACCTCCAGCGAATGTGTGAGCCGGGTCCGCGGCGCGCCGCTGACCTCCGCGCCCTCGCCAGGGCCGACCACCTGGGTTTTGCCCGCCAGCCTGCGCAGCGCGGCGGAATGCAGCACCCGCGCGCGGTCGCGGGCGAACGCGCTGCGCCCGTCCGGCCGCGCGCCGGACAGCGCCGCGCCCTTGGGTTCCTCGGCCAGCACGCGGGCGCGGTCGTGCTCGCGGTAGCCGTCACTCACCCCGTCAGCTTAGGCGCGGGGACCGACAATTCAGCCCATCGTCGTGCCGAACAGGTCGTCCGCGGGCGACTTGGTCAGCTCGTAGAACAGCAGTGCGCCGGTTTCGCGGAAGATGTAGCGGACCTGCGTCGACCGCTCCTGCACGATCGGCCCGCTGTGCGTCGGTGCGGTCCACGCCTCCAGGCCGAGGTCCTCGGACATCGTCCGCGACCGGTAGGAGTGCCACGGATCGCTGACCAGCACCACCGAACGCCAGCCGTGCGCCTTCACCTGATCGGCTACCGCGCGGAGGCTGCGCAGGGTGTCATTGCCCTCGCCGACCGGCAGCGTCGCGGCTTGCGGCACGCCGTGTTTGATCAGCCACCGCGCACCCGCCGTCGCCTCGGTGAAGTTGTCGCGGGTCTTCTTGCCGCCAGCGGTGATGACGGTTTTCGAGACGCCCTCGGCGTACAGCTGACGCGCCTTCTCCAGCCGGGCGGTGAAGATTTCGGAGGGCTTGCCGTTGTACTGCGCGGCGCCCAGCACGACGATCGCGTCCGCCGGCGTCCGGTCGTTCTCGCGCGCGACCTGCCACACGCGGAACGCGGTGCCGCCGACGACCGCGACGAGGGCCAGCACCGCACCGAAAACGATGCGGCGCACCCAGTTTCCCGCGGTGGGACCAGTCCACGCATCCATGGCGGACATCCTCGCAGAGCCGCTCCCGGGTGCCGGGAAGGCGCCCCGATGCCACTCTGAGTATGTCCCGAGACCGCGCGGTTCTGGGTGCATCTCCTACGCCCGTCACGCCTTCGACGCGTTCGCGCGCCAATGTGGCCTTTGGCGCGCGAACGCACTCGACGCGGCGCTGGGGCGTTCACGGCACTCAGCGCGGCTTTCGGAGCGGCTTTCGGCGCGTCCACACACCCCATGCCGCACCGAGGTTCTCGCCGGGAAACCGCGCGCCCCTAAAGCCAGCCGCGTTCCTCCGACAACCGCACCGCCTCCGCCCGGGTGCGCGCGCCCGTCTTCCCGATCGCCGACGACAGATGGTTGCGCACCGTTCCGTCGGACAGGAAAAGGGATTTCGCGATATCCGCCACCGTGCTTCCGTCCTTCGCCGCGCTGAGCACGTCGCGTTCCCGGGCAGTCAGCGGACTCGTCCCGGTGGCGAGCGATTCCGCGGCCAGCGCCGGGTCGACCACTCGCAGTCCACTGTGGACTCGACGCACCGCCTCGACGAGCTGTTCCGGCGGCGCGTCCTTCACCACGAACCCGGCCGCGCCCGCCGCCATCGCCCGGGCCAGGTAGCCGGGGCGGCCGAACGTCGTGCAGATGATCACCCGGCACGCCGGCAGCGCGGTTTTCAGCTCGGCCGCCGCGGTGAGGCCGTCCATGCCGGGCATCTGCACGTCGAGCAGCGCGACGTCCGGCGCCGTTTCCTTCGCCGCGGCCACCACCTCGTCGCCGTTGCCGACCTGGCCCACGACCTCGATGTCGGCTTCCAGGCCGAGCACGGTGGCCAGCGCCCCGCGCACCATCGCCTGGTCGTCGGCCAGCAGCACCCGGATCACGCCAGTCCTCCAGCGGGTTCGGCCCGCACCGCGACGGCGGATCCGTCCGGGCTCGGCTCCGGGACTTCGGCCCGGACGACCCATCCTCCCCCCGGCCGCACCCGCGTCGTCACCGTGCCCCCGATCGCGGCCAGCCGTTCGGACAATCCCCGCAATCCATTGCCCGGCGTGACCTCCCCCGTGGCGCAGCCGTTGTCCTCGATCTCCATCCAGTCGCTGCCCAGCCGCACCTTCACCGACTTCGCGCCGGAATGCCGCAGCACGTTGGTGATCGCCTCGCGCAGCACGTAGCCGAACGTGCTGTGCAACTCCGCGCGCACGGTGTCTACCGCGTGCGGCAGCTCGGCGTCGATCTCCGCCGCGCGCAACGCCGCCCGCGCCCCGGCGATCTCCGCGGCCAGCGACACCTCCCGGTACTCCGTCACCGTCGCGCGCACATCCGACAGCGCCGAACGGCTCAGCCCCTCGACCTCGCGGATCTCCTGCACCGCCCGGCCGATGTCGCCGGAGCTTTCCAATACCCGCCGCGCCAGTCCGGACTTGACGGTGATCGTGGTCAGGCTGTGCCCGAGCAGATCGTGCAGATCCCGGGCGACCCGCTCGCGTTCGCTGGCGACCGCGAGCGTCGCGATTTCCTTGTTCGCCAGCTCCAGCCGCCGGATCGCCCGGATCAGGTTGGACATGAAGAACATCGCCGACGTGACCGAGACGACCGTGATCACGTCGGAGACGTGCTCGGACAGATCCCCGCGCAGCCACAGGACCAGCACCAGCAGGCCCATCGCCGTTCCGTTGAAGATCACCGACCACGCGGCCGGGAACAGGAAGGCAAGCGTAGCGGTGGCGTAGAGCAGGACGTACGGGTTGGCATCGGTGGCGAGCGCGCACGCCAGGCCCAGCACCAGCATGACCCCGCCGAACCAGAGCTTCACCCGCCGGGGCTTGCCGAAGACCACTGGAAACACCGCGTAGCAGGCACAGTAGGAGTAGACCAGCACGCCGAGCAGGATCCGGACCCACAGCGGCCCGGAGTCCACGACCAGTCCGCGGGTCGCCGGGATCAGGAACGGCAGCACGAACGCCACGGCGAAGATCGGCCAGCCGATCTTGTGCGGCCCGCGTCCCGGGCGCACCGGCGGATCGTCCCACCAGGACGCCCGGTCGTTGAGCCCGAACCGGTGCGTGGCGGGGTCGCCGGTCGTCGCCTCTCGGCCGAGTGGCCACACGTCGTTCTTCCTTCCCCGCCCGGTCAAACCCGAGCGCTGTCCTTACGGTATCGCCTGACCACGACAATCCCGAGCGCCAGCGTCCACGCGCCCAGCACGCCGATCGCCGTCGGCAAGCTCACGAGCAGCTGATTCGTCACTGCGGGCCGGGCCAGTCCGAGGACCCAGTAGGTCGGCATGATCTGCGCGACGTCGTGCATCCAGGACGGCATGCCCTCCAGCGGGATCCAGAGCCCGCCGAGGAAACCCATGCCGAGGGTGACGATCATGCTGATCGGCTGCATCGACTCCGGCGTGCCGAACTGGCCCAGCAGCAGTCCGAGCAGCACCAGCGGGATGGTGCCGAGGAAAACGCCGAGGAAGACGCGCAGCCAGCCCGCCGGGTCGAGGTGCACGCCCTGGGAGAAGGCCGCGATAGCCGGGACCAGGATCAGCGCGGGCAGCCCGGCGAGCATCCCGGAAAGCGCTTTGCCGCCGAGGTAGCCCGCGCCCGACAGCGGGGTCAGCCGCAGCTGCCGCTGCCAGCCGCCCGCCCGCTCGATCGCGAGCCGGGCGCCGTTCGTGGTGGCCGCGGCGAAGGTGCCGAACGTCATCATGTTGACCATGATCACGCCCGCGACCGCGACGTGGTCCGGCGCGGATTTGTCGGTGAACACCGTGGCCTGCAACAGGAACATGATGACCGGGAAGGCCACGACGAAGATCAGGAACCGCGGCGAGCGGAACAGCCTGCGGGTTTCGACGACCAGGTAGGCGGGGTTCATCGGACTGCTTCTTCCGTTTCGTCGGAGGTCAGGGAAAGGAACGCGCCTTCGAGGCCGACCGCGCCGATCTCGATGTCGTGCACGGCCGGGACGGCGGCGAGCAGCGCGCGCAAGGTGGTGTCGGAGTCCGAACTGGACAGTGCGACGCGTTCGCCGCGCAGTTCGAAGGACGTGACCGCGGGCAGCGTCGAAACGAGCTGATCGCTGACCCCGGCCGGAAGCACCGCGCGAATCGTGCGGCCGCCGGCGAGCGCGCGGACCTCCGCGACAGACCCGTCGGCGACGACCTCCCCGGCCCGCATCAGCACCACCCGGTCGGCGAATTCTTCCGCCTCTTCGAGGTAATGGGTCGCGAAGAGCACGGTGCGGCCGGTATCAGTGAAGGAGTACATCGACTTCCAGAACTCGCGCCTGCTGCCGACGTCCATCGCCGCGGTCGGCTCGTCGAGCACGAGCAGATCGGGATCGGACACCAGCGCGACCGCGAACCGCACGCGCTGCTTCTGGCCGCCGGAAAGCTTGTTGGCCCGCCGGTCGGCGATGTCCTCGACGCCGGCGCTGCGCAGCGCGTCGCGCACCGGCATCGGACGGCCGTGCAGTTTCGCGACGAGGCCGACAGTTTCGCGCACGGTCAAGTCGTCCAGCAGCGTGCCGCCCTGCAGCATCGCGCCGATCATCCCGGCGCGCACCGCGTCGGCGGGTGTCTGGCCGAACACCGAAACGGTGCCCTCGTCGGGTTTGGTGAGCCCCAGAATCATGTCGACGGTGGTCGATTTGCCCGCCCCGTTGGGTCCGAGCAGCGCCACCACTTCCCCCGGCGCGATGGTCAGGTCGACGTGCTTGACCGCGCGCACGTCGCCGTAGCGCTTCGCGATCCCGCCCAGCCGGATCGCCGCCCCCGCCGCGATTGCCTGTGTGTTGTCCATGGCTTGAAGCGTGCCGCGCCGAGGGGGCCGGTACGCAGGCCGAGCGTCACGACCCGACCGTGACAAGTGTCAGGGGTGCCGGTGGGTGCCGGGGGTGAAATGCCGGACGGCCCTCCCCCCGTTGCGCGGGAAAGGGCCGTCCGGAAGGGTTTTCGCGTCCGTCAGCAGCCGAGCAGACGACCGGCCAGGTACGACTCGACCTGGTCGATCGAGATGCGCTCCTGGCTCATGCTGTCGCGCTCGCGCACCGTCACCGCGTTGTCCTCGAGGGTGTCGAAGTCGACCGTGACGCAGTACGGCGTGCCGATCTCGTCCTGGCGGCGGTACCGGCGGCCGATCGCCTGGGCGTCGTCGAAGTCGACGTTCCAGTGCTTGCGCAGCCGCGCGGCCAGGTCGCGTGCCTTCGGCGACAGGTCGGCGTTGCGCGACAGCGGCAGCACCGCGGCCTTGAACGGCGCGAGCCGCGGGTCGAGGTGCAGCACGGTGCGCTTGTCGGTGCCGCCCTTGGCGTTCGGCACCTCTTCCTCGTCGTACGCGTCGACCAGGAACGCCATCATCGAACGGCCGACGCCCGCGGCGGGCTCGATCACGAACGGCCGGTAGCGCTGGCCCGATGCCTGGTCGAAGAACGACAGGTCCACGCCCGAGTGGTTCGAGTGCGTGGTCAGGTCGAAGTCGGTGCGGTTGGCGATGCCTTCCAGCTCGCCCCACTCCTGGCCCGCGTTGAACGCGAACCGGTACTCGATGTCGACGGTGCGCTTCGCGTAGTGCGAGAGCTTTTCCTTCGGGTGCTCGAAGTGGCGCAGGTTCTCGGCCTTGATGCCGAGGTCCTTGTACCAGTCGGTGCGCGCGTCGATCCAGTACTGGTGCCACTGCTCGTCGTCGCCCGGCTCGACGAAGAACTCCATCTCCATCTGCTCGAACTCGCGGGTGCGGAAGATGAAGTTGCCCGGCGTGATCTCGTTGCGGAAGGACTTGCCGATCTGGCCGATGCCGAACGGCGGCTTCTTGCGCGAGGCCTTCTGCACGTTGAGGAAGTTCACGAAGATGCCCTGCGCGGTCTCCGGCCGGAGATAGTGCAGGCCTTCCTCGGACTCGACCGGGCCGAGGTGCGTCTTCAGCATCATGTTGAAGTCGCGCGGCTCGGTGTACTTGCCGCGAGTGCCGCAGTTCGGGCACGGCACCTCGGACAGGTCGTCCTCGGTGGTCGCCTTGCCGGTGCGCGCCTCGAAGTCCTCGGCGAGCTGGTCGGCGCGGAACCGCTTGTGGCACGAAAGGCACTCGATCAGCGGGTCGGTGAACACGTTCACGTGCCCCGAGGCGACCCAGACCTGGCGCGGCAGGATCACCGACGAGTCGATGCCGACGACGTCTTCGCGGCTCTGCACGACGGTCTTCCACCACTGGCGCTTGATGTTGTCCTTCAGCTCAACGCCGAGCGGCCCGTAGTCCCACGCCGACTTGGTGCCGCCGTAGATGTCTCCCGACGGGAAGACGAAGCCACGGTGCTTGCACAGGCTGACGACGGTTTCGATTTTGTTGGCGGGCACTCCACGCTCCGGACGCATGCGGGGACAGTTATCGGAAGGTCCAGCGTATCCGGCCGGTCCCTGGAGCCTCCGCGCAGGTCGGAGGTCACGAACGAGTGACCGGGGAGGCCGTCACGACCCGGTTGTCGTCGTAGCCCTCCTGGCCGCCGACGTAGTCGCCGCCGCACGTGACGAGCACCAGCCGGTGCGGGCCGTCGGGGTCGAAGAGTTTCGCGGATTCCGCGGCGAGGTCCGATTTGTGGATCGTGCGCGCCTCGTCGATCTTGTACTCCCACTGCTTGCCCGCGGTGTCGGTGACGGTGACGACCTGGCCCGCCTTCATCTTCCAGAGCTCCTGGAACGGCCCCGACTTGCCTGCCCAGTTGACGTGCCCGGACAGCAGCGTGACGCCACGGGCGGCCCCGAGGCCGGATCCCCACCAGGCCGCTTCGGCGAGGCTCTTCGGGATCGGCAGCGCGCCGTCGGCGCCGACCTCCTCGGCAATCAGCTTCGCCTGCCCGCCGCCGGGCAGCTTGACGGTGCCGGGGGTCTGCCCGGGGTCCGGCTGGGTGTTCCCGGCCTGGCTGTTTCCGGACTCGCCGGTGCCGGCCTGTGCGGTGCCGGTCTGCTGCTGCGGCTGCGCCACGTTGTCGTTGCCGGTGAAGAAGATCAGCACCGCGGCGATGACGGCTGCCACGACTACGACGGCCGCTGCGACGATCAGTGCGCCGCGTTTGCGTGCTGGTTGGGCCTGTGTCCCCTGCATCGTGCTCCCTGGTCTGGAGGTTTCTCCGGGGAGACATGCGGTGGGGCGGCGAAGGGGTTGCACTGATTTTCGCCGCGGTGGCGGGTTCCTTCGCGGCCTTGGTGCTCGCGTTTTCGGATGAGGGGACCCGTCACGCGGCCGATGTCCAAAGCTCAACGAGCCGTTCCAGCCCTGAACGGCGCGGGCCGACCGGCTCAGTCCGGCCGCGAGACCAGGTCCGCCGTGACGATCCGGTTCTCGTCGTAGCCCTCGGTGCCGCCGACGTAGTCGCCGCCGCAGGTGACCAGGACCAGGCGGTGCGGGCCGGTCTGGGCGAACCAGCCGGGGGCCTGCGCGGGCAACTGTTCCTTCGGGATCGTGGTCGCGCCGGTGACGCGGTAGAGCCAACGGCCGCCGGAGGCGTCGACGATGCTGACGTTGTCGCCAGTGTGGACGCGCCACAGGTCGTCGAAGGGTCCCTTCGCGCCGGCCCAGTTGACGTGTCCGGACAGCACCGCCGCGCCCTGCTGCGCGCCGAGACGGGCACCCCACCACGCGGCGTCGCTGAGGCCGCGCGGGATCGGCAGGATGCCTTTCTGGGTGATCTCGGTGCGCTTCAGCCGGGCCTCGGAGCCGTCGGGCAGCCGGATGCTGCCGGGGCGCTGCAGGCCGATCGCCTGGCCGTCCGAGGGCAGTTCGGCAGGCGCGCCGTCCTCGCCCGGCAGCGAGCCGGGCGGCGGGTCGGCGACGGCCGTGGTCGGAGCGGGCACCCAGGTCAGGACGATCACGCCGGCCGCGATCGCCAGGACGGCGATCACCGCCGACACGACCGTCAGCACGGTGCGCGGCATGGTCTATTCGCCGCGGGAACGGACGACCCGCGCCGCGCGGCGCCGGCCGAGCACGATCGCGACCGCGCCGAAGAGCAGACCGCCGCCGAGCAGGCCGAAGCCGAGCTGCAGGCGCAGGCCGTCGGACGGCGCGGCGGCCTGGGCGCCGAGGTAGCCCGCCGGGACCTCGGTGGGCACCGACGGCTGCTGCACCGTGCCCCCGCTGCCCGAGCCGTTGCCGGCCGCGGCGACGAAGTTCTTCGGGATCGAGCAGCTGACGCCGCCGAGCACCATGGTGGTCTGCACGTCGCTCAGCTTGGTGTCCTTGGCGTCGCGCGCGTGCGTGGTGATCTCGACGCGCCAGCCCGCCTGCGCGGTGACGTCGCCGGAGCGCCAGCCGTCCTGCTTGATCAGCTGGTCGAACGCGGAAACGCGGGACACGACGACGTCGGAGACGGTCTTGCCGGGGTCGCTCTGCGGCACGCTCGTGGGCGAGCCCATTTTGAGGCCGGTGACGCTGAGCGTCCCGTTGGCGGGCATCGCGACCTGCTTCAGCGCGTCGTCTTCGCCGCGCACCCAGACGCGGGCGGCCGTGGTGGAGCCGGTGACCTTGCCGGGGCCGGAGCAGTCGACCGAGCTGCGCGCGCCTTCGAGGACCAGCATCGTGTTGTCGAGCGACTTGAGCTTCTTGCGACCGAGGTCGCGCAGCGCGTAGTTCGTCTCCGCGACGGCGGTGGGCACGTGGGTGGTCTGCAGCGCGGCGACGACCTGGTGGTCGCGGCTCGCGATGCCGGCCGGGTACGGGCTGGTCGAGCTGTCGCCGTACTTGCCGAGGTCGATCTCGTAGTTCGGGCCGAAGCTGGAGCGCTCGCCCGCGTCCTTCGGCACCGCCACGCGGTCCGTGCCGAGCTGAGACTGGCCGGGGGTGAGCGGGGACCGCTGGGTTTCGGTGATCAGCGCGCCGCCGTGCTGCGGGTCGCCGCCGAGCCGGACGGACGCCACGTTGGCGAACGACACCGGCCCGGTCTTCTCATCGACGGCCTGCCCGGCCGGAGTCTGCGCCGCGGCGGCCGGAGCCAGGACGGGAAGTGCCACCAGGGCCGCCACCGCGGCCTTCGTCACGAAACGAGTCATGTCTCCCCACTGCCCTCCGGCAACCCCGAGCGATCCGCCACTGTACGAGACGCGACGAAACGCCCCCGCGACAACCTTGCACCGTCCGCCACGACTTGCGAAGCCGACAAGCCAAATCTTCCCGAACTCACCCGATCGGGTCACGCGGAAGGCTAGTCCCCTCGCGACCCGGCGATCACCGAACCCGGAGAAGGGAACACTACGATGGCGGCGACGGTTATCGGCAATGACATCCGGCTTCGGAAACGCCGCTCCCGACAGGCCACGGTTCGCGCCGTCGCCGCGCGTCGGGAACGGCGGGCGAGGCGGGCGGCGGGACGCGAGTGGAGGCAGCGATGAAGTCGGCACCTTCGAGCGCCCTGTCCGACGGCCTGGGGGCTGGATCTCCGGGCGTGGGGGCGGCTGGTTCGGCTGGGGTGGGCTCGGCTGGGACCGGCTCGGCTGGCGCGGGCTCAGCTGCCGCGAGTTCGGCCGGGGCGGGCTCGTCGGGTTCGGCTGAGGCAGGCTCAACCGGGGCAGGCTCGGCCGATTCGGCTGGCAAGGGCCCGGCTGCGACAGGCCCAGTCGGGGAAGGCTCAGCTGGCGCGAGTTCGGCCAGGGCGGACTCGGCGGGCTCGAATAGCGCAGGCTCGAACGGAGCGGGCTCGACCGCGTCGGCTGAGGCCGGGACTTCTGGACCGGCCGGGCAGCACGCAGGCCTGGCAGAGGCAGCCGCCGCAAGTTCAGCGGCGGCGGTCAGCGGTGGTGGCGCGACCGGCTCGGACCGCGCAGATGCGGGCGAGGCAACCACAGCACATCTGGCCACCGACGAGGCTTCTGCGGAGCACGCGGGCGCGGGCGCCGCGAGCTCGGCCACCACCGGGCGGGCCCCTTCGGAACCTGCGGACGAGCCGGTCGGCGGAGGGCAGGCGGAGCCGACTGCGGACCCGCCGCATCCCGTCGATGCGGGCGGAGCGGATGGCGTCCACGCGGGCGGTGCGAGCGGCTCAATCGGCCAGTCCCCCGGTTCCGGACCGGCGGTTCTTCCCTCGGGCGTGCTCGCCGACGCGGGCGAATTGCTCCGGGCGCTCGCCGCTCCGGTGCGGATCGCTATCGTGCTGCAGTTGCGGGAGGCGGACCGGTGCGTGCACGAACTCGTGGACGAACTCGACGTCGCCCAGCCGTTGATCAGCCAGCACCTGCGCGTCCTCAAGACGGCGGGCGTGGTGCAGGGCGAGCGGCGCGGTCGCGAGGTCGTCTACCGGCTGGTGGACGATCACCTGGCGCACATCGTCGTCGACGCGGTCGCCCACGTGCAGGAAGGGAAGTGACGATGTCCTCGGTCCCCAAGCCGGTCCCGGTGCCCGGCCGGCGTTCCACGAAGCAGCGTGCGGCGGTGGTCGACCTGCTCAGCACCGTCGACGACTTCCGTTCGGCCCAGGAACTGCACGACGAACTCCGCAAACGCGGCGACGGCATCGGCCTGACCACCGTCTACCGCACGCTGCAGTCGCTCTCCGAGGCGGGCGAGATCGACGTGCTGCGCACCGACTCCGGCGAGGCGATCTACCGCCGGTGCTCGTCGCACCACCACCATCACCTCGTCTGCCGCGTGTGCGGGCGCACGGTGGAGGTCGAGGGTCCCGCGGTGGAACGCTGGGCGGAGAAAATCGCGGCGGACCACGGGTTCACCGAGATCAGCCACACCGTGGAGATCACCGGCACCTGCGCCGAACACTCGAGCTGACCGCGCCGGGGCCGTGGCTGCCTCTGGCCGGGGCGCTCCGGCTCGGCGAGTACGCGAGCTGCCGACCATGGCGGCGAACTGCTCGGCAGCGGGCCGGAACTCGCAGGGTGATCGAGTACGCGAGCGGGTCCCCAGGACAGCGAGCGCAGTGTTCGGGACGCTCCCGGATTGCCGTCTGGTTGGCGAGCCGGTCCCTTCGGACTAGCAGTACTGCCGCATCTGGCCGCTGGGCAGCAGAGCCGACTCGGTTCGGCGGCGAAACCGTTTCGGCTCTGGGAGGAGCGGGGCTCGTCACGGGTCCGGAGCACGCTTCCGGCAAGCGGGGCCGCCGCGAGGGCGGCTGGCCGCAGGGGTTTCGCAACTCTGAGCAACTCCGGGCTGACCGCGGTCAGGTTCCGTTCGGGAGCCGTCTCAAGCCGGGGGCTTGAGCGAGCGCTCGAAGCAGAACCGCTTCGGGATCGGTCGGTGAGGCTCAGGTGCACCGGGCGGGTAGGCGCGGCGGGCCGCGTTCCGAGGACGTCGAGTCCAAGGGGGCGTCGCTCTTTTCAGTATTCATACGGATCCTTCGGCGCGGTGATCCGCTCGACTGTCACCGGGACCAGGTCCGGTGTGTAGCTGTTGGCTTCGGTCGCCGTGCCCGGGACGACTTGGCCTGCGACGCGCAGCCAGGTGTCGCTCGGGAAGCGGTCAGCGTCGCCGCCTTTGAGGTGCACGGTGACGGGGGCCGCGTCGGCTGCGCAGCAACTGATCACCAGGCGGGCCAACAGGGTTTGGCCTCCGGTGTGGACGACGAACCCGGAGATTTCGACGGTGCGTCCGTTCATGGTGCCGTTGGCGTCCCAGCCCGCACGCGTGACTACCTGGTTCATCGCCATCGGCACCACTGCCCCGGCAGGCAGCGGCGGGAACGCGGCTGCGGACGTGGTCGCGGCGCTGGCGGGCAGGCGTGCTTCGGTGCGGGTGACCGAATCCGCGCCGAGAGCGGGTGGTGCGACGAGGAATACCGCCAGTACCGGGACGACCAGCAGCCAGGCGGAGCGCGCCGGGTGATGGTGGTGGCCGTGTGCGTCTGGATGGTCGGCGGTTTCGGATTCTTGGGCTGCTTTTGCCGCGGCGCGCGCGGCCGTGATGTCGCGGATGATGGCTGTCGCGCCTAGCACCAGCATTACCGCGCCGCCTGCGATGATCCATGGCTGCTGGGCTGGTTTTACGTAGCGCAGGTAGTCGCCGTTGAGCGCGATCTTCACGAGGGCGCCGCCCAGGAGGATCAGCAGCACGTTTTGGGTTTCGCGCCTCATCGGACTCCTCCGAGGAAGATCACGCCCGCGACGGTGCCGCAGGCGATCGCCACCACGAAGGTGACCGGGGCGAACCGGGCGGCGAAGGATCGGCCGAAAGTGCCTGTCTGCAGGGCGAAAAGCTTGACGTCGACGGCGGGGCCGACCACCAGGAACACCAGCTTCGGCAGCAAGGGCACGGCGGTGAGGGAAGCGGCGACGAAGGCGTCGGCCTCACTGCACAGCGCGAGGACTACGGCCAGCACCGCCATCACTACGACACCGACGATTACCTGTCCGGACAACACTTCGAACCACTTCGCGGGCACGAGAACGTTGAGGGAAGCGGAAATCAGTGCGCCGAGGACGAGGAAACCTCCGGCTTCCACGAGATCGGTGCGGGCGGTTTCGGTGAAGACGCGCCATCGCTGTCCTGGTTGGACGTCGGGCAGCCGGCGCAGCGCTCGTTCGGTGATCCAGGACAGTTTGCCCCAGCGGGCCCAGATCCAGCCCATCACCATCGCGGTGGCGAGCGAGCCGGCGAACCGCGCGAACACCATTTCCGGGCGGCCGGGGAAAGCGACCGCGGTGGCCACCAGCACCACCGGGTTCACCGCGGGTGCGGCGAGCAGGAAGGTGAGCGCGGCGGCGGGCGCGACGCCTTGGCCGATCAACCGGCGCGCCACGGGAACCGACGCGCATTCGCAGCCGGGCAGAGCGACTCCGGCCAGCCCGGCGACGCCGACCGCGGCCGACGCTCTCCTCGGCAGCACCCGTTCCAGCGCGCGGGCGGGCACGAAGGCGGCGATGGCGCCGCTGATCAGCACGCCGAGCACGAGAAACGGCAGCGCCTGCACGCACACCGCGACGAAGACGGTGGACCCGGTGCGCAGCGCGGGCACGTCGAAGAGGTCCTGGAGCTTGCTTTGCGCGAGGACAGCCACGAGCAATACGGCGCACAGGATCTCGATGGAGCTGATTCGGAACCGCCGCGTGCGGGGGCGCTCCTCGGCGGCGTTGTTGGAAAGGGTTTCCACGAAGGCGATGATGCCAGCCGGGTCCGACAGAACCCCAGCCGCCGGTGTCGCGAGGGGTCCCCTCGCGCCGGTTTTGCGTGAATGTCACCCGATTGGGAGGGAGGAAGGGGCGGAATCGGGCGGGCGGCGAGAGGTTGGAGAGCGCGGGGGGCGGGTGGAGTGGTTTGGACGGAAGGGGTTGGCAGCGAAGGGGAATACGGAACGGGGCACGAAGCGAAACTGCCTGCGCGGAGAAAGTCGGCAGCGAAGGGACACTTCGGGCAAGTGGGAGGGGCTGGGGACTCAGCGCGGGGCCGGAACCAAGGTCGGCCGCGCGCTAGCAGACGACGAGCCGTCGGCAGACTCAACCAATCGCGAAACTCGGCCCGGAGCCCGTACCAAAGTCGGCCGCGAACTAGCAGACGGCAAGCCAACGGCGGGCTCAACGCGGACCCGGACCCAAGGTCCGCCGCCAGCTAGCAGACGACGAACCAGCAGCGGACTCAACCAATCGAGACACTCAACCCGGAGGCCGAACCAAACTCGGCCGCCAGCCAGCAGACAACGAGCCAGTAGCGGACTCAACGAATCGCGAAACTCAACCCAGCCAGGGAGATCCGCGATGCGGGAGAAGCAAACGCAGGTGAGGCATCAGCGACCTCCGCGCGCGGCCAAGGCCAGCCAGGACTCGAAACATGGTTCGGCTAAGGAGATTCGCCAGCGAGGGATCAGCGACGCTCACAGGCGAAGTCGATCACGCAGCGAACAGCCGCGAGACAGCGAGGACAGCGAAGACCGCGCAGGCAACACCCCAGCGCTCAGACAGAAACCCAGCTCAGGACTCCGCGCCAAGCAGACAACCAAGCAGGCAACACGTCGCTCCCCAGACAGAAGCCGCCTCAGGCCTCGACCCCAGGCAACTCCGTGCGCAGCTGCGAAGCGGTGGAAACCACCAGCATCAGCAACGTCCCCAACGGCGACGGGTCCATCCCCTCCGCCGGGAACGCGTACCGCAGCGTCACGTCCACCCCGCGCTCAGTGTGGCCGACGCCCAACGTCCCGAACAGCCCCTGCCCGGCCCGCTCCGCGACCGCGACCGCCAGGGCCGGGTCGTCGGGCAGGTCCCAGGCCACCACGCAGGTCAGGCTCAGGACCGTCAGGCCGTCGGCGAGGCGGGTGGCCTGGATGACGCACGGGACGTCCGCATGAGAAAACGTGATCGCGCCGTCGTCGTCGACGTGGACTTCCAGGTAACGCTCCAGCGCCTCGCGCGCCCGGGTGAGCAGCGCTCCGGTCTCGGCGGCTTCCGCGGTGCTCATTTCGTGCTCCCTGCCTGGTCCACCGCGCCGCCGAACCGGCGGTCGCGCTTCGCGAAGTCGAGGCACGCCTGCCACAGGTGCGTCCGGTCGAAATCCGGGAACAGCGTGTCCTGGTAGACCATCTCCGCGTACGCCGATTGCCACACCAGGAAGTTCGACGTCCGCTGCTCCCCGGACGGGCGGAGGAACAGGTCGACGTCCGGCATTTCCGGCTGGTACAGGTACTTCCCGATGGTGCGCTCGTCGATCTTGTCCGGGTTGATCTTCCCCGCCGCGACGTCCTGGCCGATCCGGCGCATCGCGTCGCCGAGTTCGGCGCGGCCGCCGTAGTTGACGCACATGGTCATGTTGAGCTTGGTGTTGTTCTTGGTCTTCTCTTCGGCGATCTGCAGTTCCTTGATCACGCTGGCCCACAGCTTCGGCCGCCGGCCGGCCCAGCGGATGCGCACGCCGATCGAACCGAGGTAGTCGACCTGGCGGCGGATGGTGTCCCGGTTGAAGCCCATCAGGAACCGCACTTCCTCGGGGCTGCGCTTCCAGTTCTCCGTCGAGAACGCGTACACCGACAGCCACTTCACGCCGATCTCGACCGCGCCGCTCGCGACGTCGATCATCACGGCCTCGCCGCGTTTGTGGCCCTCGATCCGCGGCAGGCCGCGCTGGTTGGCCCAGCGGCCGTTGCCGTCCATGACGAGCGCGACGTGCTTCGGCACCAGGTCGGCCGGGATTTCCGGCGGTTTCGCGCCCGAGACATGCGGCTCCGGAGCCCGCAGCTCGTACCCCGCCGAGCGGGTCTCCCGTCCCCTGCGCAGCACTCGCGGCCTCCTGAAGAGTAGATTTCCTACCCGGCCGACCCTACTGGGCCGGGCCCGGCGGTCTCCCGGGCACGCCGCTCCACGAGCGGGAGCGAGCGCAGCTGCCGTTCCAGATGCCACTGCAGATGCGCCGCGACCAGGCCGGACGCGTCCCGGCGGGTGATTCCGGGCGACGATTCGGCGACCGCCCACTCCCCCTGCAGCAGCGCGTCCAGCAGGGTCAGCACCTCGGGCGAGGGATGCACCGAACCCGCGATGCGGCAGTCCGGGCACATCGAGCCGCCCGCGGCGACGTTGAACGCGGCGTGCGGGCCGGGCAGGCCGCAGCGGGCGCATTCGGTGATCGCCGGGGCCCAGCCCGCGTAGGCCATGGCCCGGAGGAAGAACGCGTCGAGCACCAGCGACGCGTCCCGCTGCCCGCCGGCCAAGGCTCGTAAAGCGCCCACGACCAGCAGGTACAGCTTCAGAACCGGTTCGCCCTCTTCGGCCGAGAGCCGGTCCGCGGTTTCCGCGATCGCGGACGCCGCGGTGTAGCGCTGGTAGTCGGCCACCAGCGGCAGGGCGAACGCGTCGACGGTCTCGACCTGGGTGATGACGTCGAGCGTCCGTCCGGGATAGAACTGCACGTCCACGTGCCCGAACGGCTCCAGCCGGGCCCCGAACCGCGACGACGTGCGCCGCACGCCCTTCGCGACAGCCCGGACCTTGCCGTGCCGCCTCGTGAGCAGGGTGACGATCCGGTCGGCCTCGCCCAGCTTGTGCGTGCGCAGCACCACCCCGGTGTCGCGGTAGAGGTTCACCACCCCGACATCGTCCCACTCGGGAGGCGATGCCGGGGCGGGACACCCTGGTTCAGCAGTAGCTGCCGGTGCAGTAGTAGCTGTGCACCTCGGACGCGGCCACGAGGCTGATGATGATCATGATGATCGCGAACACCCAGCCGAGCGCGCCGATGATGGTGGCGACGAGGCACAGCGTGCGCGTCGTCTGCGACGACTGCTGGGCCATCGCGTAGTTGCCCTGCATCTTGTACGTCTGGACTTCGTTCGACTTCATGATCGCGAAGATCGCGACGATCCACATCAGGAAGATGCAGCCGATCGCCCAGCCCTTGTAGTCCTTGATGGCGCTCATGTCGCCGCCGGGCTGGCCGCCGTAAGCGGGCTGGCCGTACGGCGCGGGCTGGCCGTAGGGCTGCTGCGGGTACGGCTGCGCCGGCGTCGCGCCGGACTGCGGGTACGGCTGCTGCCCGTAGGGCTGCTGCGGCTGGCCGCCGTAGGGCTGCTGGGGCTGCTGCGGCTGGCCGTAGGGATTGGTCATCTGGGTTCCCCCGAGTTTCTCGTGCTTACCGTGCTTTCCGTGATCCGGTGCGGATCAGGACTGTGCCGGACCGGGCTCCGGTGTTTCCGGCTTGATCATCTGCGTCGCTTCCGGCTCGCCTGCCGGCTTCACGACCTGGGTGCGCTCGGCGGCGCCGAACGCTTCGGACGGCGATTGCCGGGGTGCGGCCGGGCGCACGACCTGGGTCGGCTCGGGCTGCTCGAACGCCGTGGGACCCGGCTGCTGCGGCGATGCTCCGGCACCCGGCGCGGCGGGCGGCTGCCCGAATCCCGGCTGCGGCTGACCTGGCTGGCCGAACGCGGGCTGCGGTTGAACCGGCTGCCCGAACGCGGGCTGCGGCGGGACGCCCGGCTGCCCGAATCCTTGCTGCGGCGGAGTTCCGGGGACCGGCGGCTGGCCGTATCCCGATTGCGGAGCCCCGAATCCGCCTGGTGCGGCGGGAAATCCGGCGTTCGGCTGCGCGGGGAATCCGGCCGAGGCGGGCTGGCCGAACCCCGGCGCGGCACCTGGCTGGCCGGGGAAATCGCCTGGCTGACCGAATCCCGCCGGAGCACCCGGCTGTCCCGGGAAACCTCCCGGCTGGCCGGGCTGCCCGAAGCCGCCGGGCTGGCAGGGAAATCCGCTCTGCTGACCGAATGCCGCGCCCGGAGCGCCCGAGGGCGAGGGGTCGGCGGGCACCACGATCGTGCTCAGGATCTTGTCCGAGAACGTCTGCGCCTTGTCGTCCCACAGCGGCCACAGGTAACCGAGGGCGAACGCCATGCTGTCCAGCGCGTGCGCGAGGTCGCGGACGAACGCCATCCCGGCCCCGATCGGTTCGCCGGTGGCCTCGCTGACGAGTTTGATGCCGACGATCCGCTTGCCGAGCGACTGTCCCGTGTTGCCGCCGTTGATCCAGCGGTTGAAGACCGTCCAGGCGAGATTGCCGAGAATCGCCAGCAGGTAAACGATCGTGCCCGCGACACCGGACGCCATCGACACGAGCAGAGCGAGGACGATCCCGCCCAGGAGCGGGGCGAAGTCGATGAGATAGGCGCCGGCGCGCCGGCCCCAGTCCGCGTAGACCCGGGCGGGACCGTACGGCTGGGGGTAGCCCGGTGCCTGCTGTCCCGGCGGCGCGCCGAACGACGGTCCGCCTTGAGGCGGGCCGCCGGGCTGGCCGTAGGGATAGGTCATCGAGTGTCCCCCTCGTTCATGGTCTCGGCAGGCGAGTGCTGATCGCGGCCGCTGTGGACACGTCAGTGCGCGGGAGCGTACCTCGTTCATCCGGGCCGGGCCGAGCAGGTGTCCGCATCGGGTGACGCGGTGGACGCGACGGCCCCCGAACCAGTTCCTGGGACAGCGAAAACGGGGCTAACTCAGACAGACAGGCTGGTGAACGGGGCCAACGGAATGTTGCGCGCGACGAACCACAGCACGAACACGACCGCGACGACGTGCGGCGTCCAGCGCCAGTGCAACCAGGACCGCATCGCCCTTCCGCGCAGCCGTCCGATCGTCCAAGCCAGACCGCTCCACGCGAAGAGCGCGACGAACGCCAAAGCCACCGCGTTGTAGTGCAGTGCGGCGGAAAAATCGCCGTGCAGCACGCTGTAGGCCATGCGCATCCCGCCGCAGCCGGGGCAGTCGATGCCGAAAAGCAGCTTCGTCGGGCACACCGGGAGCGGGCCGCCGGGGGTGGTCGGATCGCCGAGCCACACCGCGACGCACGCCAGGCCGATCCCGCCAGCCGCGGCCGCGGGACCGGCGAGAGCCCTTGCCACCGCACGGGTTCCGCGCGCCGGCTGTCCGGTGTAGACGGTGCTCAACGGAACCAGAGCACGTGTCCGGCGAACACCAGGACGACGAGCGCGACGAGCACGTACAGCCCGATCAGGATCGCGATGCTGAGCGCCGACCACATCGCCCACTTGCGCGCCTCGTCCGCCGCGCGGTGCGCTTCGGCCGCGTATCCCTGGTACCACAGGGTGTTCACCTGGCTGGCCTTGACGATCGCGACGATCCCCAGCGGCAGGCAGCAGAACACGGTCGCGAGGATCGCCCACACCAGGTTGCTGTCCGGCGGCGGCGGGTACTGCGGCGGGTAGCCGTACGAAGGAGGGTACGGGCCCTGCGGCGGATACGGGCCGGTCATGCGGTCCCCCTGGACAAATCGGATACGGTTCGGCCTGACGCTACCTTCCCGCGCCGCCGGGCACGACGGGAACCGGTCAGAAACCCAGCCGGCGCAGCTGCTTCGGGTCCCGCTGCCAGTCCTTGGCCACCTTGATGTGCAGGTCGAGATACACCTTCGTGCCGAGCAGCCGTTCGATGTGCTTGCGCGCGGTCGCGCCGACCTCGCGCAGCCGTTCGCCCTTGTGCCCGAGGATGATCCCCTTCTGGCTGGGGCGTTCCACGTACAGCAGCGCGTGGATGTCGATGAGGTCGTCGCGGTCTTCGCGCGGGATCATTTCCTCGACGGTCACCGCGATGGAGTGCGGCAGTTCGTCGCGGACGCCTTCCAGCGCGGCCTCGCGGATCAGCTCGGCGACCAGCGTCTGCTCGGGCTCGTCGGTGAGTTCGCCGCCCGGGTACAGCTGCGGTCCTTCGGGCAGCCGCTGCACCAGCAGATCGGCGACCGTCTGCACCTGGAAACCGTCCACGGCGGACACCGGCACGAGGTCGGCGAATTCCATCACCTCTTGCAGCGCGACCAGCTGCTCGGCGATCTGCTCCGGCTTCACCAGGTCGGTCTTGGTGACGACGCCGATCACCGGCGTGCGCCGGGCGATCTTCTTCAGCTCGGCCGCGATGAACCGGTCGCCCGGGCCGATTTTCTCGTTGGCGGGCACGCAGAACCCGACGACGTCCACTTCGGACCACGTCTCGTGCACGACGTCGTTGAGCCGCTGGCCGAGCAGCGTGCGCGGACGGTGCAGGCCGGGCGTGTCGATGATCACCAGCTGCGCGTCGTCGCGGTGCACGATGCCGCGGATGGCGTGCCGGGTGGTCTGCGGCTTGCTGGAGGTGATCGCGACCTTCGTGCCGACGAGCGCGTTGGTGAGCGTCGATTTGCCCGCGTTGGGGCGGCCGACGAAGCAGGCGAAACCGGAACGGTGCGGCTCGGTCACGGGTGAAGCACCTCGACCACGGCGCCAGACGGATCGGCGAAGACGATCGGCGCCGCGCTGGACACGTCGCGGACCGCGTGCACGGACGCTTCGGCGACGAGCGCGTCGGCGGTCACGACGGCCGCGGCTTCGAGGCCCTCCGCGCCGCTGGAGAGCGCGGCGGCGACGGCGGCCTGCACGGCGGTGAGCTTGAACGACGGCTGGTCGACGGTGGCGGCGGCGTAGGTGCGGCCGTCGCTGTCGCGGACCGCGGCGCCTTCCGCGGCGCCGGTGCGCGCGCGGGCCGAACGGGCCAGCGTGACCAGTTTCTGGTCCTCGGCGTCGAGGTCAGGCATGTTCGACTCTCCTGTCGTGCTCTTCGGGCTGGGGCGGGCGGGTGCGCGGGCGCGCCGACGACGGCCGGACGACCACGGACGTGATCCGCATCCGGCCGCGGCGGTCCTTGCCCCCTTCGGCGAACAGCCGAAGACCGGCGACCTCGGCTTCGGCCCCCGGCAGCGGGACCCTACCCAGTCGCTCGGCGAGCAGCCCGCCCACGGTCTCCACGTCGTGGTCTTCGAGGTCGATGCCGAACAGTTCGCCGAGGTCGTCGACGCCGAGCCGGGACGACACCCGGACCGAGCCGTCTTCCAGTTCCTCGACGTCGGGGCGTTCGTCGGCGTCGGACTCGTCGGTGATCTCGCCGACGATCTCCTCGAGGATGTCCTCGATGGTGAGCAGGCCCGCGGTGCCGCCGTATTCGTCCACCGCGATCGCCATGTGGTTGTGCGTGCGCTGCATTTCCTTGAGCAGCTCGTCGAGCCGTTTGGAGTCGGGCACGAAGCTCGCCGGGTTCATCACCGCGTCGACGACCGTGCTCGGCCCGTCCGGGCCCATGTACTCGGACATCAGGTCTTTGATGTTGGCCACGCCGACGATGTCGTCCACCGAATCGTCGATCACCGGGACGCGGGTGAAGCCGGTGCGCAGCGCGAGCGCGAGGGCCTGGCGGACGGTTTTGGTGCGCTCGATCCACACGATTTCGGTGCGCGGCACCATGACCTCGCGGGCGACGGTGTCGCCGAGCTCGAACACCGAGTGGATCATCTCGCGTTCGGAGTCCTCGACGACGCCGCGTTCCTGGGCGAGGTCGACCAGTTCGCGCAGTTCGACCTCGGAGGTGAACGGGCCTTCGCGGAAGCCGCGGCCGGGGGTGATCGCGTTGCCGAGCACGATCAGCAGCCGCGACAGCGGGCCGAGGACGGTGCCGAGGACGCGGACCGGCCCGGCGACGATCGTGCCGACGCGGTACGGGTGCTGGCGGCCGATGGTGCGCGGGCCGACGCCGATGATGACGTAGCTGACCACCACCATCACGACCGCCGACACCAGGATCGCGAGCCACAGCCGGTCGAACCAGGCGACGAAGGACACGGTGACCAGCACCGTGGCGGTGAGTTCGCAGACGAGCCGCAGCAGAAGCAGCAGGTTGATGTGCCTGCGGCGTTCGGCGACGACCGCGGCGAGCTGGCGGGCTCCGACGCGGCCGGCGCGGACGAGGCCGTCGACCCTGGCTTGCGACACCGTGCCGACCGCGGCGTCCGCGGCCGCGAACACGCCCGCGAGCAGCACCAGCGTCACCGCGATGACGACCTGTGCCGGGGGGTTTCCCATGATCGGAGCCTAGGACGTTTCCCCGGGCTGCGGCGTGTCGAGCCCAGCGATGCCGAGCACGCGGTCGTCGACGTCGCGTTGCGCGTCGCGGGCCTGGTGCGCCGCGACCGCGGCCTGGAATTCGCCGAGGATCCGCTTCTGCAGCCCGAACATCTCGCGTTCCTCGGCGGGTTCGGCGTGGTCGTAGCCGAGGAGGTGGAGGCAGCCGTGGACGGTGAGCAGGTGCAGTTCGTCGATCAGCCGGTGGCCCGCGGTTTTCGCCTGGTCTTTCGCGAAGGCCGGGCAGAGCACGATGTCGCCGAGCAGCGCCGGGGACGCGTCGGGCGCGTCGGGGCGGCGCGAGGAGTCGAGCTCGTCCATCGGGAAGGCCATCACGTCGGTGGGCCCCGGCAGGTCCATCCAGCGTTCGTGGAGGTCTTCCATCACCTCGAGGGTGACGCACAGGATGGACAGCTCGGCGAGCGGGCTGACCTCCATTTTCTCGAGGGTGTAGCGCGCGGCGGAGACGATGGACGCCTCGTCGACGTCGACGCCGGACTCGTTGGCGATCTCGATGCTCATCGGCGGGCGCCCTTCCAGCCGCCGTTCTGCTGCTCTTGCGCGTCCTGCACGGCCTGCCACTTCTCGTACGCGTCGACGATGTCGCCGACCAGTCGGTGCCGGACGACGTCCTGGCTGGTGAGCTCGGCGAAGTGCAGGTCCTCGACGCCGCCGAGGATGTCGCGCACGACGCGGAGCCCGCTGCGCTGCCCGCCGGGCAGGTCGATCTGGGTGATGTCGCCGGTGACGACGATCTTCGCGCCGAACCCGAGGCGAGTGAGGAACATCTTCATCTGCTCGGGCGTGGTGTTCTGCGCCTCGTCGAGGATGATGAAGGCGTCGTTCAGCGTCCGGCCGCGCATGTAGGCCAGCGGTGCGATTTCGATCGTCCCCGCCTGCATGAGCCGCGGAATCGACTCCGGCTCGACCATGTCGTGCAGCGCGTCGTAGAGCGGCCGCAGATACGGGTCGATCTTCTCGTTCAGCGTGCCCGGCAGGTATCCGAGCCGCTCGCCCGCCTCGACCGCAGGACGCGTCAGCACGATCCGCGTGACCTGCTTGGCCTGCAACGCCTGCACGGCCTTCGCCATCGCGAGATACGTCTTGCCCGTACCCGCGGGCCCGATGCCGAACACAATCGTGTGC
Source organism: Amycolatopsis albidoflavus (assembly GCF_039525725.1). Lineage (NCBI taxonomy): Bacteria > Bacillati > Actinomycetota > Actinomycetes > Pseudonocardiales > Pseudonocardiaceae > Amycolatopsis > Amycolatopsis albidoflavus. The sequence continues at coordinate 369,704 of NZ_BAAAHV010000022.1, read as the reverse complement.
TTGTCGATCGCGTCCACGTACCGCTTCTGGTTCAGCGTCTTGGGCCGAATGGTCTTGCCGCGCCGCGAAACGATGTTGAGGCTCAGCACCTCCGCGGGCGACGCGTCCCCGCTGGACAACATCCCCACAGTCCGCCGCACCGTGTCGGGCCCCACCTGCTGACCGCCACCGGCGAGCTGCACCAACTCGGTGAACACGCGCTCCGCGAACGCCACATCAGCCGCGGCGCCAGTCAACGTGACCTCGTTGCCGCGCACGTGCACGTCCGCTGCCAGCAGCTCCTCCGCCACCCGCAAATTCTCGTCCCGCGACCCCAGCAGGCTCAGCTGGGCCCCCTCCGGGATCGGAAATCGAACCTGTGCCTCGGCCGATACCCGATTGTCAGGTCGGGCGGCTCCACCCGTCTCAGTTCCGGCCACGTGGCCTCGGTCCTGCTTTCTGCGCACTTCGCAAGTCAACGTACAGGGACCCCATAGATGCTACTTGTCCCCGACACCCACTCGCAGCCCGGTTTCAGTGCACTCCCGCCTGCGGCTTCCCGAACATCCCCAGCTGCTCCCCGCCGAGCACATGGGCATGCACATGAAACACCGTCTGCCCGGCGTCAGCATCAGTGTTGAACACCACCCGATACCCGCTGACAGAGATCCCTTCGATCTCCGCCACCTTCCGAGCCGTCAACAACACCCGGGACAACAACCCCGGATCCGCCTCCGCCAACTCCCCCACGTTCCGATACCGCTTCCTCGGAACCACAAGCACATGCACCCGCGCCTGCGGATTGATGTCCCGAAACGCAAACGTGGCGTCGTCCTGATACACGACGTCCGCCGGAATCTCCCCAGCAATAATCCGCTCGAACAACGTCTCCGCAGCACCAGCATCGCTCATAGACCCACCCTACAAACACAACCCAACGCCCGATACGGACCGCAACCAACGAACGCCACGCCACCACCGGACGCACCCAACGCAACGGACGCACGACACGCAACCACCGGACGCACCCAACGCAACGGCCGCACGGAAGGCAACCACCGCACCGTGGGGGTCCGGGGGGCTCGGCCCCCCGGGAGTAATGAGCGGAACCAGCGGCGGCGAAGTATCGCGCCAGCGATACGAAGACGCCGCGGCGCGGTGGAGCCTGGGGGTCGCTCCACCGCCGCCGCGGCTCCGCCGGACCGAGGGGGGAGGTGCCCGGCGGGGTTCTGGTTCGTACTCAAGAGTAATGCCCGCCTGCGGGCGGGCTGAAACCCTCGTGTTTCGCACGTTGCGAAGCAGAGTAGCCGCCGGGGGTGCGGCGCGCCATCACCTGGTGCGGATGTTTAGGGGTTCTGCCGGGTTTTCCGGTTCTGTGTCAGTGCCAGCGGCCGGTGAGGACGCCGAGTGCGCCCAATGCCACCGCGGCCGCGGTGGATGTGCGGAGGACCGTCGGGCCGAGCCGGACCGTGGTGGCTCCGGACTCTTCGAGGGCTGCGAGTTCTTCGTCGGTGATGCCGCCTTCGGGCCCTACGACAAGGAGGATGTCGCCTCCGCCGGGGAGGTCGAGGTCGGTAAGCCTGCTGGTGACGCCGGATTCGAGGACCAGCGTCGCGGACATCGTCGCGGCCAGCTGTGCGAGTTCGCGCGTGCCGACCGGTTCGGCGACGGCGGGCACATGGGCGCGGCGGGCCTGTTTCGCGGCGGAGCGGGCAGTTGCGCGCCAGCGGGCGAGTGCTTTCTCGCCGCGGGGTCCGTCGTCCCAGCGGGCGACGCTGCGGGCGGCGCGCCAGGGCACGATCGCGTCCGCGCCGGCTTCGGTGGCCAGTTCGACTGCGAGTTCCCCGCGGTCGCCCTTGGCGAGCGCCTGGGCGACGTGGACGCGCAGCGCGGGCGGTTCCTCTTGCCAGCGCTCGAGAACGGTGAGGGTGACCGTGGCCGCGCGGCCTGCTTCGACGGCGTCCACGGCACAGCGGGCCATCGCGCCGGCGCCGTCGGAGAGCACGAGCTGCTCCCCCACGCGCAGCCGGCGCACGGTGGCCGCGTGCCGGGCTTCCTCGCCGTCGAGCAGCGCCCGGCCTTCGGCGGGCACTGCCGGGGCGAGGAAGACCGGCAGGGTGGTGTCCGGCACAGTCAGCGGTTCTTCGCGCGCAGCTTGGAGAACAGGCCGCCGTGCTTGCTGCCGTTGGCGGCGAGCGTCGGGACTTCTTCGCCGCGCTGCTGGGCCAGGTCGACGAGCAGGTCGCGCTGGGCCTCGTCGAGCTTGGTGGGCACCACGACGTCGATGTGCACGTGCAGGTCGCCGCGGCCGTCGACGCGCCCGGACGAGCGCAGCCGCGGCATGCCCTTGCCGGTGAGCACCAGTTCGGTATTGGGCTGGGTGCCGGGTTCGATGTCGAGTTCGTAGTCGCCGTCGACCAGGGTGGCGATCGGCACTGTCGCGCCGAGCGCCGCGGTGGTCATCGGGATGCGGAAGTTGCAGTGCAGGTCGTTGCCCTCGCGGACGAACACCTCGTGCGGGGCCTCGTCGATCTCGACGTAGAGGTCGCCCGCCGGGCCGCCGCCGGGGCCGACCTCGCCCTGTCCGGACAGCCGGATCCGCATGCCGTCGCCGACGCCGGGCGGGATCTTCGCGGTGACGCCGCGCCGCGACCGGATCCGGCCGTCGCCGCCGCACTGGCGGCACGGGTCGGGGATGACCTCGCCGAAGCCGCGGCACACCGGGCACGGGCGCGCGGTGACGACCTGGCCGAGGAACGACCGCTGGACGGACTGGACCTCGCCGGCCCCGCCGCAGGTGTCGCAGGTCTTGGTGCTGGTGCCCTCGGCGGTTCCCGCGCCGCGGCACAGGTCGCAGACGATCGCGGTGTCGACGGTGATCTCGCGGTCGACGCCGGTCGCGCACTCCTCGAGAGTGAGGCCGAGCCGGATCAGCGCGTCGGAGCCGGGCTGCACGCGGCTGCGCGGCCCGCGGCCCCGTCCGCCGCCTCCGCCGGCCGCGCCGAAGAACGCGTCCATGATGTCGCCGAGCCCGCCGAAGCCCGCGAACGGGTCGCCGCCGCCTCCGCCGCGGCCGCCCCCGTCCATCGGGTCGCCGCCGAGGTCGACGATCTTGCGCTTCTGCGGGTCGGAGAGCACCTCGTACGCGGTGGTCACCTCGCCGAAGCGGTGCTGGGCGTCCTCCGACGGGTTCACGTCGGGGTGCAGTTCACGGGCCAGCTTGCGGTACGCGCGCTTGATCTCCTGATCGCTCGCGTTCTTGGCCACCCCGAGGATCCCGTAGTAGTCCCTCGCCACGTTGCTCTGCCTTCTCCTTCGTGTTCCGCCCCCGCCGCCGGTCAGCGGCCGGACAGGATCTGCCCCACGTAGTTGGCGACCGCGCGGACCGCCGCGATCGTGCCGGGGTAGTCCATCCTGGTCGGCCCGACGACGCCCATTCCCCCGAGCAGCATGTCGTCCCGGCCGTAGCCGATGGACACGACCGAGGTGCTGCGCATCTGCTCGTCTTCATTTTCCTCACCGATGAGCACGGTGACCGCACCGGGGTTGCGGGCCGCGGCGAGCAGCTTCAGCACCACCACCTGTTCCTCGAGCGCTTCGAGCACCTGGCGCAGCGAACCGGGGAAGTCCGCGACGTTGCGGGTGAGGTTGCCGGTGCCGCCGAGCACGATCCGCTCTTCCGGGTGCTCGACCAGCGATTCGACCAGCATGGTGCAGATCCGGGTGAGGTGGTCGCGCAGGTCCGCGGGCGCGGCCTCGGGCAGCTCGGCCACGTTCGCCGCGGCGTCGGCGAGGCGCCGCCCGGCGAGCGCGCCGTTGAGCACGGTGCGCAGCCGCAGCACGGTCTCCTCGGTGACCACGTCGCCGAGGTCGACGGTGCGCTGGTCCACCCGGCCGGAGTCGGTGATCAGCACGAGCATGAGCCGCGCCGGTGTGAGCGGAACCACTTCGAGGTGGCGCGCCACGGTGTTGGTGAGCATCGGGTACTGCACCACCGCGACCTGGCGGGTGAGCTGCGCGAGCAGCCGCACCGACCGGCGCAGCACGTCGTCGAGGTCGGTGCCCGAGTCGAGGAAGTTGGTGATCGCGCGCCGCTCGGCGCTCGAGAGCGGCTTGATCTCCGAAAGCCGGTCGACGAACAGCCGGTAGCCCTTGTCGGTGGGGATCCGCCCGGCGCTGGTGTGCGGCTGGGCGATGTACCCCTCTTCCTCGAGGGCGGCCATGTCGTTGCGCACGGTGGCACTGGAAACGCCGAGGTTGTGCCGCTCGACGATCGTCTTCGACCCGACTGGCTCCTGGTTGGAGACGTAGTCGGCGACGATCGCGCGCAGCACCTCGAAGCGACGCTCGTCCGTGTTCGCCACCGGCACCTCCTTCGCGGTCCTCCTGCTACTCACAACGAGTTTACGGACCCGGGAGTGCCCGGCGCGCCCTCCGGTCCGGACAGCCGCGAGTAAATGGCGGGCAAACGATTTTTAATAGCGACGAACCGGGCAACTCGGATCTTCGCTTGCACGGGGAACCGGAACCCGGTTTTCTGCCTCGGAAAGACTATGAACCAGTCGATCCGAAAGCAGTGGCCGACATGAACGCACTTTCTCCCGAAATCGCCGAAATCCGGCAGCGGGCCGCCGAGGCGCAGGAACGGCTGAAGCACGTGTCGGCGACCGCGACGAGCCAGGACGGCGCGGTCACCGCGACCGTCAACACCGCCGGTGCGCTGCAGGAACTCCAGTTCGGCTCCCGCGCGGACGAGATCCCGCGCGCCGCGCTCGCCGCCGCCGTGCTGGCCACCGCCCGGCGCGCCCAGGCCCAGGCGGCGCAGCAGCTGACCGCGATCATGGCCCCGGTGATCGGCGAGCACAGCGACGCGATGAAATTCCTCGAAGAACAGATCCCGGAACCGGAAGTTCCGGAAGAACCGGCCCCGCCTTCGACGCCGCAGCCGCAATTCTTCGACGCCCAGGACGATTCCGCCGCGCCGCCGCCCGCCCGGCCCGCGGCCCCGCCAGCGCCGCCGTCCCGGCCCGCTCGCCCGGCGGCCGACCCGACCGATGACGACGACTACTACAGCGGCGGCTCGTTCCTGGGGAGGAACTGATGACCGGACCCCACGTCGACCTCCCGTCGCTGCGCGAGCACAAGAGCGAGGTCGAGAACATCGCGGCCGGCGTGCACACCGCGGCGCAGGCGACCGACTCCGGGCAGTCGTTCGGCGACGACGCGTTCGGGATCGTCGGACAGGTGTTCGCCATGCCGCTGCAGCTGTGGATGTCGGCCGCGACCTCGTGCGTCAAGCAGCTCGGCCAGGAGGGCGACGAGATCGCGGGCCTCCTGCAACAGGCACACGACCACTACGACACGCACGAGCAACAGACTGTCGGCCACATCAACGGCCTCGGCAAGGAGCTGCCGGAATGACCGAGACGCAAGAAAACCCGCTGGTCGCGAAGTCCGAGTCGCCGAGCGGCCCGACCACGAACATGGGGTCGTCCTCGAACGAACTGGACAACCTCAACGCCCAGACCTCCGGTGCCGGCATCGTCAACGATCTCTCCGCGACACAGACCGATTTCCGCCACGGCGACTGGGGCAATTTCGCCGTTGACGTCGCCACCGACGGCCTCGACCTGCTCGGCGTGGCGATGGACCCGCTCGGCAGCCTCGCGAGCGCGGGCGTCGGCTGGCTGATCGAGCACATCAGCTTCCTCAAGGAGGGCCTCGACCAGCTCGCCGGCAATCCCGAAGCGGTCACCGCCAAGGCCGTGACCTGGGCGAACATCGGGAAGCAGCTCGCCGAAAGCGCGGACAAGTACGAGCAGGCCGCGGCCAAGGTGGCCCCGAACTTCCAGGGCCAGGGCGGCCAGGCATACCAGGGCCGGGCGAAGGACTACGCGGGCAAGCTCCGCAACGCGGCCGGGCAGGCGAACGGCGCGTCCACCGGGATGAACGTCGCCGCCGCGCTGGTCGGCACCGAACGCGGGCTGATCCGCGACATGATCTCGTCGTTCGTCGGCGAGCTGATCGTCAAGGGCATCGCCGCGCTCGCCTCGTCGTGGTGCACCTTCGGCGGGACGGTCGCCGCGTTCATCGCCGACACCGTCGTCGAGGGCGGGATCCTGGCGGAGAAGATCGGCACCCGGATCGCGAAGGTCGTGGAGAAGCTGGACAAGCTCGCGGAGAGCGCGGGCAAGTCGAAGGCGGCGATCGAGCAGCTGGCGAACGCGATGCGCAAGGCGGGCAAGGCAGCGGACAAGATCGCGGACAAGAGCGTCGACGTCGGCGTGAACCTGGAGAAGAAGGCCGGGGAGCTGAAGGACGCGGGCAAGGCCGAGTCCGCCGCGGACAAGGCCGAGCGCTGGAAGGCAAACGCCAAGGACTGGGTCCAGACACCGCTGAGCGGCAAGGTGAAGGATCGGGTCAACGAGTGGGGCGACACCTACTCGGAGGACGGACGCCAGGTGCTGAGCCCGAAGGCGTGGGAAGAAGCGAAGGACGGCGCTCCGAAGTGGAGCCCCGCCGACACGGCAGGCGTCGGGGCCGAAACCCGGCGGCAGGAGAACGAACAGTACGACCGGTACTCGGAAGCATCCGAAAAATCGGAGAAGGAACGCAAGGCCGAAGAGGCGAAGGGCGGCTCCGGCGAGTGACCGAGCAAGCGGTGCAGGCAGCCGCGGACCAGGCCAACCGCGAAGGCAAACTGCATCCGTCCCAGCGGCGGATGGTGCTGGACGGCAACTTCTGGACGCTCGTCGTGGTGCTTCTCGTCCTCATCGCGCTGGCGGTCCTGACGCCGATCAAGATCGGCATGAGCCCCTCGGAGATCCGGACGTCCAACGACCTCGCCGCCTACTTGCACGAGCCGCTGACCTCGTACTGGTCGCAGAACGCGCCCTTGTTCGTGATGTCGCTGGTGTGGCTCGTCCTCGCGGTGTATCCCGGGCGCGCGATCTGGCGGCGGACGGCGGACTGGCGCGAGGGCAAGGTCACCGTGGTGCCCGGCCTGACGCACGATTTCGGGCACGTGCAGCACCGGCCGTCCGGCGTCCTGCCCCCGATGTACCTGTACGAGATCACGGAACGGATCCCCTTCACCTACCTCGTCGTGAACGGCAAGCGCTATCGGCTCGATCCTGATCTGCGGAGCCGGGTGCTCGGCGGCCGCACCAACGCCGCGGTCTTCAGTCCGCGCAGCAAGCTACTGGTCAACGTGGTCGCCGCGTGACCGCGAAGGCCGACCCCGGCGAGGTAGCCGCGGCCAACCTCGCCGGAACACTGCACCGGAGTCAGCGCGGGGAGGTCCTGGGCTGGTTCTTTTGGGCGATCTGGGTGTTCGTCGCGATCGAGGTGGCGATCGCGGTCGTCGCGGTCGCCAAATCCGGCTTCACCGCGTCCGCGTTGGTGGCGGTGGCGGTCGCGCTGGTCATCCTCGTGCTGGCGATCCGGTTCGGGCGGCGGCAGTTCGCCGATCTCCGCGCGCCGCTGACGGTTGTGGCCGGGCCGGCGCACGATTTCGGGGCCGGTCCGATCACCGACGACTATCCGGTCGGGTTCAAGCACACCCCGCGCGGGCCGGGGACAGTCGAGAAGTGGCAGATCCGGGTGGGAGGCCGCACTCACACGGTGAACCCGGTCCGGGGCAGACGGCTGGCGGCTGAGCGGGTCCTCGCGGTGTGCCTGTTCGGGAACAGCGGCTCCGTGGCGAGCATCGTCGGCGAGAACGGCGTGTGGTGAACCCGCGTCACGAGTTCTTCGGGAACCCCAGGTTCACCCCCGCGTGCGAGGTGTCCGGCCAACGAGATGTCACCACCTTCGTCCGCGTGAAGAAGTGGAATCCCTCCGGGCCATACGCGTGCGTGTCGCCGAACAGGGAGTCTTTCCAGCCGCCGAACGAGTAATAGCCGACGGGGACCGGGATGGGCACGTTGACGCCCACCATGCCTACCTCGACCTCGTTCTGGAAGCGGCGAGCCGCGCGTCCGTCGCCGGTGAAGATGGCGGTTCCGTTGCCGTACGGGTTGGCGTTGATGAGCGCGAGCGCGTCGTCGAAGCTCGTCGTTCGGGCGACGGACAGCACTGGGCCGAAGATTTCGTCGGTGTACACCGCCATACTGGGCGTGACGCGGTCGAAAAGTGTGGGGCCAAGCCAGAATCCGTCGTCCGCGCCGTCTGCTTCCACGCCCCGGCCGTCCATCACCAGTTCCGCGCCTTCGGCGACTCCGGTGTCCACATAGGACGAAACGCGCTCGTGGTGTGCCCGCGTGACCAGCGGGCCCATCTCCGACGACGGTTTGCGGCCGTCCCCGACGCGCAGTTTTCGCATCCGGTCCACGATTTTGGCCACCAGTTCGTCCGCGATCGGTTCGACGGCGACCACCACCGAAACCGCCATGCACCGCTCCCCCGCCGACCCGAAACCGGCCGACACGGCGGCGTCCGCGGCCAGGTCGAGGTCTGCGTCCGGCAGCACGATCATGTGGTTCTTCGCCCCGCCGAGCGCCTGCACGCGCTTACCGTGGCTGGTGCCGGTTTCGTAGACGTAGCGCGCGATCGGAGTCGAACCGACGAACGAGATCGCCTTGACGTCCGGGTGCGCGAGCAGTCCGTCGACCGCGACTTTGTCGCCCTGCAGCACGTTGAACGCGCCGGACGGCAGGCCCGCTTCGGCGAGCAGTTCGGCGATGAACAGCGCCGCGGACGGGTCCTTCTCGCTCGGCTTGAGCACGACGGTGTTGCCGCACGCCAGCGCGTTCGGCACGAACCAGAGCGGCACCATCGCCGGGAAGTTGAACGGCGAGATCACCCCGACCACGCCGAGCGGCTGCGCGATCGAGTAGACGTCGACGCCGGTGGAGGCGTTCTCGCTGAACCCGCCCTTGAGCATTTGCGCCGCGCCGCACGCGTACTCGACATTCTCGATCGCGCGCGCGACTTCGCCCGCCGCGTCCGATTCGACCTTGCCGTGCTCGCTCGTCACGATCTTCGCCAGTTCGTGTTTGCGCGCCTGAAGCAGCTCGCGGAAGGCGAACAGCACGCGCGTCCGCCCGGCGAGCGACGTGCCCCGCCAGCCCGGCAACGCAGCGGTCGCGGCGGCTACCGCCTGGTCCACCTCGGCCGGTCCGGCGAAGTCCACCTGCGCGCTGACCTGGCCGGTCGCCGGGTCGTACACGTCGCCGGTGCGTCCGGTGCCGACGACCGGCTTGCCGTCGATCCAATGGCTGATGCGGTCGGTCACGACGTCCGCTCCTTCCGGTCGGGTGCCCACGAGTCTCCGGGCGAGGCGCCCGGGTCCGCCATCGACAACGTGTACGGACTACCCCTCTCCGCCGTACAGTCTGTGCCCTGCCGGCCAGCAAGGGGGACCGATGTACCCGACCGTCGCCGAGGCGCTCGCGTTGCCGGTGCTGCGCCAGGGCTGTCCACGCGTCGTCGCGGGCAGCACCGGGCTCGAACGGCGGGTCCGCTGGGCGCACGCGGCCGAGGTCGCCGACATCGCGCATCTGCTGCGCGGCGGAGAACTCGTGCTCACCACGGGCGTCGCGCTCCCGGATGACGACGCGACGCTGACCCGGTACGTCGCTGACCTCGCCGAAGTCGGTGTCGCGGGCCTGGTCGTCGAGCTGGTGCGGCACTGGAACGACCGGCTGCCGCGCGCCCTCGTCACCGCGGCCGAGCAGCGCGGCTTGCCGCTGGTGACGCTGTCTCGCGAGACGCGCTATGTCGCGGTGACCGAGGCAGTGAACGGAATGATCGTGGACGCGCAGCTCGCCGAGCTTCGGGCGGCGGAACGGGTGCACGAAACGTTCACGTCGCTGACCGTCGCCGGAGCCGAGCCCGCCGCGGTGCTGGCCGAGGTGGCGCGGTTGACCGAACAGCCGGTCGTGCTGGAAACCCTCGAACACGAAGTCCTCGCCTACGACACAGCCGGCACGGACCCGGGCGAGCTGCTGATCGGCTGGCCGGCACGGTCGCGGGTGGTACAGCTCGGCGAGCGCACCGGTTACCACTCGGCGGCGGGCTGGCTGGTTACCGTGGTCGGCGCGCGCGGGCACGACTGGGGACGGCTGGTGCTGGTGTGCGCCGAGCCGCCGCCGCACCGGTACCAGGTGGTCGCCGAACGAGCGGCGTCCGCGCTCGCGGTGCACCGTCTCGTCGCGCGCGACTCCGACACGCTCGAACGGCAAGCGCACCGCGCAGTGTTGACCGAACTGCTGAATTCGCCCGCGCCGACAGCAGAAATCCTCGCGCGCTCTTCTGCGCTCGCGGTGCCGCTGACGGGGCGACAGTTGGTCGGCCTCGCGGTACGGCCGCGCATTACCGCAACTACGCGACCGACGCTGTCTACGCCGCCGTTGTTGCGCGAGCTCGCTGAAGCCACCGCGCTCGCGACGCGACGCGCGAAGGTGTCCGCGCTGGTGTCGACCGACGAGACTGCCGTACGCGCGCTTCTCGCGCTCTCGCCCGAAGCCAACGCCGACGCTGTGCTTCAGCGGCTAGCCGCCGACATTCACGACGCGCGCGCTTCCGCTCCCGCCGCGCTCGGCGTAGGCACGACGGTCACTGGACCTGCTGAGGCACAACGCACTTTGGTCGAAGCCGCGCACGTCGCTGCCGCCGCCCTCGACGAGCACGACGGCCAACCGTTCCACCGCCTCAAGGATGTTCGGCTACGCGGGCTGCTGCACCTTCTCGCCGACGACGAACGCGTACACGCCTTCGCGGCGCGCGAACTAGGCCCGCTCCTGGAACGCGACGCCGCTTCCGGAAGCCGCCTCGTTCCGGCACTGCGGCACTACTGCGCGCATGGCGGCAACAAGTCCGCCGCAGCCGTCGCCGCCCATACCTCAAGGACGGCTTACTACCAGCAACTCGCCCGCATCGAACAGGTGCTGGGAGTGCGACTGGAAGATCCGGAGTCGATGTTGTCGCTGTACGTGGCGTTACTCGCGCACGACCTCGGGAGCGCCACCCGTCCGAGCGAGGAAAACCCACCCGGACGAGGAGCACAGTGATCGGGTTCGGCGAGCCGATATCCCTCGTATGGTGTTCTCTTCCTTCGCTCCGGTCGCCGCCGCCCTGATCGGATTCGGCGGCGTGGCCGCCCCGCAGGTCCCGGAGTCCGTGCTGCAGCTGACCGTGCACGAGACTTCCGGGCGCGTCACGAGCGCTTCCCTGACCTGCGACCCCACCGGCGGCACGCACCGCCACCGCGACACCGCCTGCGCGACGCTCACCGCGGCCAACGGCGATTTCGCCCGCATCGCCCCGCATCGGCAGAAATGCACGATGATCTACTCGCCGGTGGACGTCACCGCGCTGGGCAGCTGGCGAGGCACGCGGGTGACCTACCGCGCGACGTACCCGAACAAGTGCGCGGCGGACAGCCAGTCGAACGGGGTGTTCGCGCTCTAGGCCGCGCGGTCTGGTCGGCCCGGCGGTCGCGAACGGCGAACGCCGCCGGGCCGCTTCCCGCGGGCAGCGGCGGAATCGGTTGCCGCACCGAACAATTCGGCAGGGAGCCGCCGCGGTCCCGCGTAGGCTGCGGCGTCGTGCTGACCCCGACGACCTTCCGCGAGCTCTACTACGTCGTGCACGACCACACCGGCCCGGCGTTGTTCTCCGACGTGCTTTCCCCGTGGCTCGATGAGCACGCGGCCGCCGCACGCGAGCTGCTCGTCCCGCTGGCGGTCTGCGGAGAATGGCAGCGGACGGAATACGTCTGGGGCGACCTGCTCGAGCAAGCGTACGCACTCAGCCGGATCAGCGATCTCTTGCTGCTGGGCTTCCAGCCCGGTCTTCCGGACGGAACTGAAACACCGTGGGCGCACCAATTGCACCTGCCCGAGCACGAAGTGCGTGTCACCGCGGAGGAGTACCTCGGCTTTTTCTCCGCACTGGGCCTGCGACAAGCCGAGGTCGCGCGGTTCGATCCGTTCTTTCACGAGATCGCGGCCGTCGAACAGAGCGAGGATCCGGACGCGCCGATCGAGATCGTCGCCGAGCGGTGGCCGTGCCTCATGCTCGGCGAGATGCTGTTCGGCCGGGCCGGCGTCGCCGTGCGGGCCGGGGAACGTCGCGCGGCAGCCGGGATCGCGGACCGGTCGATGCTGGAGGATTCGTTCCTCCGCCGCCATCGGCCGACCAGCGACGGATCACTCGGCTGGGGGCACAATTCGCAATGGAAGACGTCGTTCCGCCGCGACTACCTGACCGCGGACGCCTACCAGTTCACCGTCGACGCGAACCTGGACATCGACGAGGAAAACCCGTTCAGCGACGAGGAACTGACCCCGGCGGAGCGCCGCGACCTGGTGCGCCATCGTTGCGCGGTGCGCCGCTCCGAGCACCTCCCGCAGCACGAAAACCCCGTGCTCGGCTGGCGGCTGACCGTGCCCCGGAAGTGAAACCGATCATTCGCACGGCGCCTGCGACCGGACGATCTCCCGGGCCCGGGAGCGGCCTAAGTTCCAGGCAGGCCAAGGGTCGTCCGCGAGAGACACGACGATCGGCCGCAACAGGCAGGCCGCGTCGGGGCGGCGCCGCGCCACCGCCGGAGCCACATCCGCGGAAAACCGGCTGAGATAACGGACGTCGAGCGGTTTGCCGTGCGCCGCCCGGTCCAGGTTGGCGTCGGCGATCAGGCCTTCCGGGTTCGCCGCGGCCAACCCCAGCAGCGCCAGCGCCCCGGTCGCGATCGCCGCCCGGGGCAGCCAGGTCGCGCGGAACGTGCCCAGCGTGGCAACCGTCAGGAGAAACACCACGCCCAGCCAGATCTCGCAGACCTCCACCACCAGGCGCAGCACGGTGAACCCGTAAGCCTCCTGGTAGGTCCACATGCGACTCAACGCCGACAGCACCAGCACCAGGCTCAGCACCGCCAAGGCCCCGAGCAGCGCACGCAGCAGAATCCGGTCGGAGCGGCTGGCTTTCGGAGCCCAGCGCAGTGCCGCGGTGACGATGCCGAGCGTCAGGACGGTACAGGCGCAGAGCTGCCAGAAGCCGCTGCGGGCGTAGTCGGCCGAGGTGAGACCGTCGGTGCGGAGGACATAGTCCGTGCCGCCGAAGAGGGCTACCGCCTGCACCAGAACGTAGGCGGTGAACAAGACTGCCAGCGTGGCCAACGCCGCCGTCCACAGTAGACGGTCGCCGACGGTGGCCGTCCGGTTTTCCCGTTCCGGCAACGGATCCGCGGAGATCAGGAAGGCAGCGGCGATACCGCCGAAGGTCACGGCGAACACCAACGCCCACTGGAAAACCGAATCAGGCCGGACGGTCGGGACGAGGTCGCCGACGAAGTGCGCGAAGTTGTCGTCCGCGCTGATCAGCAGCGGAAGGAACACGACCACCACCAACGCGGACACCAGCACCGCCGCGAAAACCCGCGGTTGGCCTCGCCCCTGACGCCGCGCGCGGCGAAGCACCCACGGCACCGCGCGGAAAGCTTCGAGGGGAATCGCGAGGGCGTCGTAGGTGGTGCCGTGCACGGTTCGCCTGCCGACCACCGCGAGCGACGCCGCGACTCCCGCCGCCAGCACGCACAGCACGAACAACCAGTCCGCCGCCCGCACCGCTCCGACGCCCAGCAACGCGATCGCCAGCACTCCCCACCCCGCGCGACGCCATCGCAAACCCGGCCCCACCTGCACGACCAGCACCGCGATGGCCGCCAGCACCGCCGACAACACCCATCCGGCCCCCGGCCGATCGACCGGCACCAGCGCCGCGGCGACCACCGCGACAGCCACCGCCGCCAGCCTCGCTCCGCCCGGCACCGCGGCCCCGGCCCGCGCGAACAACGGCCGCGGTCCCGACCGCCGCTGGTCGATCACCACAATCCCGGGCGGTACGGCGTGCGCGGGCCGGACTTCGACGTCCTCGGACATGAAACCTCTCTTCGCATTGGCAAATATCGGACGGGATTTCGCTCCCGCCAAGGAGAAATGGGCAGGTTCAGGAGAGCGCGGGGGCCGGGTGCTTCACCGGAGGCGCTGCGGGAACGGAAGCGCCCGGCCAGTGAAGAACCGCGCAAGGGCCTGCCAGTTGACCGCCGCGATCAACCGCCGGGGTCAGCGAACACCTGGCCAGTCGACCGCCGCGCTCAACAACCGGCCTCAGCACCCAGCCAGTGCTTCCCCCGTCACCTTGAGCCCAGCAGCGCGCCACCGCAGCCAGCCACTCGGCCCGCTCGCTCGTCTCCGTCCCGACGGCAGCACGGACACCGAAACAAACCCCTCAAGCAGGCAACGTCACCCGGATCCGGCACCCCGGCCCGCCGCCCCCGGCGGCACGACCGGGTTCCGCGTCGACCACCGCGACCGTCCCGCCGTGCAGTTCCACCACCCACCGCACGATCGCCAGCCCGAGCCCGGTCCCGCCGCCCCCGGCGCGTTCTCCCCGGGTGAACCGCTCGAACACCCGGTCCCGGTCGGGTTCCGCGATCCCCGGCCCCTGGTCGTGCACCTCGATCCGCGCCTCCCCGGCCTCGACCCGGGCCAGCACCGCCACTTCTCCCCCGGCCGGACCGTGCCGCGCGGCGTTCTCCAGCAGGTTCACCACGACCTGGTAGAGCCGCTCCCGGTCGGCGGGCACCGTCGCGCCCGGCGGGCTCACCGAGACGGTGAACCGGACTCCCCGTCCCGCCGCCGCGGCCATCGCTTCCGCCTCGGCGGCGACTTCGGCCAGCAGGTCCGCCAGATCGACCGTCGATCGGTCCAGCGGCAGGGTTCCGGCGTCGATCTGCGACAGGTCCAGCAGCTCGGTGACCAGCCTGCCCAGGCGTTCGGTCTGGTGCAGCGCGGTGCGCAGCGTCGCGGGATCCGGCGAGGCGACGCCGTCCACCAGGTTCTCCAGGACGGCGTTGAGCGCGGTGATCGGCGTCCGCAGTTCGTGCGAGACGTTCGCGATCAGTTCCCGGCGCTGCTGGTCCGCAGTGGACAGATCGGCGGCCATCTGATTGAACGCCGCGGCCAGCGAGCCGACCTCGTCGCGCGCGGTGGCGCGGATCCGCCGGGTGTAATCGCCCTTCGCCATTTCGCCCGCGGCGGCGGTCATTTCGCGCAGCGGACGGGTCATGCCGTGCGCCAGGATCTGCGACGTCACCAGCGCGATGACCATGGCCATCACCGTCGTCTGCGGCGGCAGCCAGCCGATCTGGTACCGGAAAAACCCGAACGCGATCCCGCCGGACGCCACCATCAGGATCGCCAGCTTCAGCTTCACCGACCGGATCGGGTCGAGCGGCCGAGGCAGCAGATCGACGGCTTTCGCCACCAGCACTCTCACGCGGGAACCTCCAACGCGTATCCGACGCCGTGCACCGTCCGGATCAAATCGGCCCCCAGTTTCCGCCGCAACGCCTTGATGTGGCTGTCCACCGCCCGGGTGCCGGCCCCGGTTGCCTGCACGTCCCAGTCCCACACCTCGCTCAGCAGCCGTTCCCGCGGCTGCACCGCACGCGGCCGGCGCGCGAAATGCACCAGGAGGTCGAATTCGATCGGCGTCAACTGGGCGGGTTCGCCCCCTCGGCGAACCCGCCGTTCAGCGATGTCGATCTCCAAATCCCCCAGCACGATCCGCTCCTCCGCCGCGGCCGAAGACCGCTCCACCCGCCGCAGCAACGCCTGGATCCGCGCGGACAGCACGCGCATCGAGAACGGCTTCGTGAGGTAGTCGTCCGCACCGACGCCGAGGCCCACCAGCAGGTCGGTCTCGTCGGCGCGCGCGGTGAGCATCAGCACCGGCACCGGCCGTCGCGCCTGGATCCGGCGGCACACCTCGAGACCGTCGAAACCGGGCAGCATCACGTCGAGAACCACCAGGTCGGGACTGGTCGCCGCCTCCGCCTCGACCGCCGCCGGGCCGTCGTGCGCGACCGTCACGGAGAACCCCTCCGCGCTCAGCCGGGCATCGATCGACGCGGCGATGGTGAGGTCGTCCTCGACGACCAGCACCCGTCTTCCCCCGTTGTCCATGCCGCCGACTTTAAGCAATCGCCGTGGAGGCCATCCGGGTGAGCTGTGGAGATCCGGTGGAGATGTTTCCGCCGTTTTGCCCGGACGTCACCAGCAGGTTGTGACGCAGGTCATGCACCCCGGCGCGGTTCGGCGCAATCGACAGACTGCGCCAAGGGCGTCCGAACAGTGAACAGTCTGTCTCTGCCCCCGGCCCCCGCCCGGCGCGCAGGATTCCGCAATGGAGCCGACGACACGTGAGCACAGCCGGGTGGACCTCGGCGACGTGCGGGCGCTGCGAGGCAGCCGGTTCTTCAACGACGAACTGGCCCCGGTCCCGGTCGAGAAGCGGACCTGGACGACCTACAACTATTTCGCGCTGTGGATGGGGATGGCGCACAACATCCCCTCGTACGCACTGGCCGCGTCGCTCATCGCGCTCGGCATGAACTGGCTGCAAGCGCTGATCACGATCACCATCGGGAACCTGATCGTGCTCGCGCCGATGCTGCTCAACAGCCACGCCGGCACCAAATACGGCATCCCGTTCCCGGTGTTCGCTCGCGCGTTCTACGGCCTGCGCGGAGCGAACCTCGCGGCGTTGCTGCGCGCGTTCATCGCGTGCGGCTGGTTCGGCATCCAGACCTGGGTGGGCGGCGAGGCGATCTACGTGATCGTCGGACGCCTCGCCGGATCCGGCTGGCGCGATTCGGCGGTGATCGCCGGGCAGCACTGGACGCTGTGGCTGTCGTTCGCGGTGTTCTGGCT
Organism: Amycolatopsis albidoflavus; assembly: GCF_039525725.1. Taxonomy (NCBI): domain Bacteria; kingdom Bacillati; phylum Actinomycetota; class Actinomycetes; order Pseudonocardiales; family Pseudonocardiaceae; genus Amycolatopsis; species Amycolatopsis albidoflavus. The sequence continues at coordinate 353,007 of NZ_BAAAHV010000022.1, read as the reverse complement.
CGTGCAGATGCTGATCATCTGGCGCGGCATGGAAGCGGTCCGCAAGTTCGAGAACTGGACCGCGCCGCTGGTGTCGGTCGGGTTCCTGATCCTGCTCGGCTACGTGCTGGTGAAGGCGGGCGGGCTCGGCCCGATCCTGCACGACAGCGGGAAGCTCGGCTGGGGGCCGGGGTTCTGGAAGGTGTTCGCGCCGTCGCTGATGGCGATGATCGCGTTCTGGTCGACGCTGTCGCTGAACATGCCGGACTTCACCCGCTTCGGCGGCAGCCAGCGCAAGCAGATGCGCGGCCAGATCCTCGGGCTGCCGACGACCATGACGTTCATCGCGGTCGTCGCCATCCTCACCACGTCCGGCGGGCACGTGCTCTACGGGCAGGACATCTGGGACCCGGCGCAGCTGGCGGACAAGTTCTCCAGCCCGGTCGTGGTGGTCGTCGCGCTGGTCGCGCTGGTGCTGGCGACGATCTCGGCCAACCTGGCGGCGAACGTCGTCAGCCCGTCCTACGACTTCTCCAACGCTTTCCCGAAACGGATCACGTTCGCCCTCGGCGGGCTGATCACCGGCGTGATCGGCATCCTGATCCAGCCGTGGCGGCTCTACTCCGACCCGGACATCTACATTTTCGCCTGGCTCGGGTTCTACGGCGGGCTGCTCGGCGCGGTCGCCGGGGTGCTCGTCGCCGGGTACTGGGTGGTGAAGCGGACGCGGCTGAAGCTGGCCGACTTGTACCTGCCGAGCGGGCAGTACTGGTTCACCGCGGGCTGGCATTGGCGCGCGCTCGTCGCGACCCTGATCGGCGCGGTGCTCGCGGTCGGCGGCGCCTACGGCGGTCCGTTCCCGGCAGATGGCCTGATTCCTTTCCTGAAGCCTTTGTACGACTACAACTGGGCAGTGGGATTCGTCGGCGCTTTCGTCGCCTACATCCTGTTCAGCCTTCCTTTGAACGCGCACCGGAACGAGGAGGAAACCAGTGTCTGACACGGTCCGAGCCGGCTTGATCCAGCAGCGGTGGACGGGTGACAAGGAGTCGATGATCGCGAACGCGGTCGATGCCATCGGCAAGGCGGCTTCGCAGGGCGCGCAGGTGGTGTGCCTGCAGGAACTGTTCTACGGCCCGTATTTCTGCCAGGTGCAGGACGCGGATTTCTACTCCTACACCGAAGCGATCCCGGACGGTCCCACCACGAAGCTCATGCAAGAGGTCGCCGAGCGGCACGGCGTGGTGCTCGTGGTGCCGATGTACGAACAGGAACAGCCGGGCGTCTACTACAACACCGCGGCGGTGATCGACGCCGACGGGAAATACCTCGGAATGCACCGGAAGAACCACATTCCGCAGGTGAAGGGGTTCTGGGAGAAGTTCTACTTCAAGCCGGGCAACCTCGGCTATCCGGTCTTCGACACCGCGGTCGGCCGGATCGGCGTGTACATCTGCTACGAACGGCACTTCCCCGAAGGCTGGCGCGCACTCGGACTGGCCGGGGCGCAGATTGTGTTCAACCCGTCGGCGACGAGCCGCGGGCTGTCCGAGTACCTGTGGCGACTGGAGCAGCCCGCCGCCGCGGTAGCGAACGAGTACTACGTGGGCACGATCAACCGGGTCGGCGTGGAACCGCTGGGCGACAACGACTTCTACGGACAATCGTACTTTGTGGATCCACGAGGCCAGCTCGTCGGCGAGGCGGCGTCGGACACCGAAGAGGAAATCGTGGTCCGCGATCTCGACATGGGCAGGCTCGCCGAGGTCCGCGATCTGTGGCAGTTCTACCGCGACCGCCGCCCGGACAGCTACGGCCCGCTCGCGGAGGCCTGATGACTACCCTGATCCAAGGCGGGCAAGTAGTTTCGCCGTCCGGCGCGGTCACCGCCGACGTGCTGGTGGACGGCGAAACCATCGCGGCGGTAGGCGCTCCCGGCACGCTGACCGGCGACGAAACTCTTGACGCGACCGGCAAGTACGTGCTGCCTGGCGGAATCGACGCGCACACGCACATGGAGATGCCGTTCGGCGGCACGCATTCCGTCGATTCCTTCGAGACCGGCACCATCGCCGCCGCGTGGGGCGGGACGACGACGATCATCGACTTCGCCGTGCAGGCCAAGGGAACGTCATTGTTGTCCACACTGGACAAATGGCATTCCAAAGCAGACGGAAACTGCGCGATCGACTACGGGTTCCACATGATCGTGTCGGACGTCAACGACTCCAGCCTGAAGGAGATGCGGGCGTGCGTCGACGGCGGCGTCGGCAGCTTCAAGATGTTCATGGCCTACCCCGGCGTTTTCTACTCCACCGACGGGGAAATCCTGCGCGCCATGCAGCAGGCGCGCGAGATCGGCGCGACGATCATGATGCACGCGGAAAACGGCATCGCGATCGACGAACTGGCCGCGCAGGCAGTCGCCGCCGGGCACACCGACCCAGTTCAGCACGGCTTGACCCGCCCGCCCGAACTGGAAGGCGAGGCGACCTCGCGGGCGATCCGGCTCGCCCAGGTGACCGGATCACCGCTGTACATCGTGCATTTGTCGGCTTCACAGGCGCTCGCAGCGGTCGCCGAAGCACGGGATAGTGGGCAGAACGTCTTCGCCGAGACCTGCCCGCAGTATCTCTATCTGTCCATTGAGGACTTGGCGAAACCCGATTTCGAGGGTGCCAAGTTCGTGGCCTCCCCGCCGCTGCGGGAGAAATCGCACCAGGCCGACCTGTGGCGCGGACTGCGTACGAACGACCTGTCCGTGGTGTCCACCGACCATTGCCCGTTCTGCTTCAAGGACCAGAAAGAGCTGGGACGCGGCGACTTCCGGGCGATCCCGAACGGGATGCCGGGCGTCGAGCATCGGATGGACCTGCTGCACCAGGGCGTCGTCGCGGGCGAGATCTCGCTGGGCCGCTGGGTCGAAACGTGCTCGGCGACGCCCGCGCGGATGTTCGGACTGTACCCGCGCAAGGGCGTGATCGCGGCGGGCTCGGACGCCGACATCGTGGTGTACGACCCTTCCGCGACCCAGACCCTGTCCTCGGCGACGCACCACATGAACGTGGACTACTCGGCGTACGAAGGGTTTTCGCTCGCCGGGAAGGTCCACACTGTACTGTCGCGCGGTCGAATCGTGGTCTCTCCGGACGGCTTCCACGGCAGCCCTGGGCACGGCAAGTTCCTTTCCCGCGAACTCAATCAATACTTGAATTGAGGGCCGCCTGATGGATTTCGGGATCGTGCTGCAGACCGACCCGCCCGCGGCGGAGGTCGTGCGGATGATGAAGGCCGCCGAGGACGCCGGGTTCCGGTACGGCTGGACGTTCGACTCGTGCGTGCTGTGGCAGGAACCGTTCGTGATCTACGCGCGGATTCTGGAAGCGACTTCCGCGCTGGTCGTGGGGCCAATGGTGACCAGTCCCGGCACGCGGGACTGGTCGGTGATGGCGTCGACCTTCGCGACGCTCAACGACATGTTCGGCAACCGCACGGTGTGCGGCATCGGCCGCGGCGACTCCGCACACCGGGTCGTCGGGCGGCCACCGTCCACTTTGGCCACGGTGCGCGACTGCATGCGCACGGTGAAAGACCTCGCCGAGGGCCGCGAAGTCACGATGAACGACACCGCGGTCCGCATTCCGTGGATCCGCGGCGGACGGCTGGAAATGTGGATGGCCGGGTATGGTCCGAAGGCACTGCAAACCGTCGGCGAACACGCGGACGGCTTCATCCTGCAGTGCGCCGATCCGGCCATCGCCCGCTGGACCATCGGCGCGGTCCGAGACGCCGCCCGCGCCGCCGGCCGCGACCCCGGCGGAATCACGATCTGCGTCGCGGCTCCCGCGTATGTCGGCGAAGACCTGGCACACCAACGGGAACAGCTGCGCTGGTTCGGCGGAATGGTGGGCAACCACGTCGCGGACCTGGTGTCCCGCTACGGCTCGTCCGGCCCGGTGCCGCACGAGCTGACCGATTACATCCGCGAGCGCGAAGGCTACGACTACTCCCACCACGGCCGCGCCGGCAACCCGTCGACCGCGTTCGTCCCAGACGAAATCGTGGACCGATTCTGCTTGCTCGGCCCGGCGTCGGCGCACATCGCTCGGCTGGAGGAATTGGCGGAGCTGGGGGTGGACCAGTTCGCGCTGTACCTGATGCACGACGAGCGGGAGGAGACGTTGGCGGCTTACGGGGCGCAGGTGATTCCTAAGCTGACCGCGTGATCAGTCCAGCATCGCCTGATAAACCAGCTGCCGCAGCTGCTGCCGGATCGGATGGGTCGACGACGGCAGCAGCTGTGTGTAGAACGCCACCGTCAGGTCCTCGTCCGGATCCACCCAAAATGCCGTCGACGCAGCCCCACCCCACGCGTACTCACCAGGCGTAGCAAGGGTTTTCGCCTTAACCGAGTCGATCAGAACCGAGAAGCCCAACCCGAAGCCGTACCCGTCGAAAGGCATCTCCGCGAACAGCGGCCGCCCGTACGCCTCCAGGTCCACATGCCCCGGCAAGTGGTTGGCCGTCATCAGATCCACCGTGCGCGGGCTCAGAATCCGCACGCCGTCGAGCTCTCCGCGGCGCAGCAGCATCTGCGTGAACCGGTGGTAGTCCGCCGCCGTCGAGACGAGGCCGCCGCCGCCCGAGAGGCATGCCGGGCGCGACGTACCCACTGCGCCGAAGGCGTCGTTGCGGACCAGCTTCTTCGTCCCGGGCGCAGGCAGATACAGAGCCGCCAGACGGTCCGTGTCCGAGGTCCAGAAGGCCGTGTCAGTCATGCCCAGCGGGCCGAAGATCCGCTCGGCGAACACCTCGTCGAGCGGCTTCCCCGCCAGCACCTCGACCAATCGGCCCAGGACGTCGCTGGCCACCGAGTAGTTCCACTCCGCACCCGGCTGGAACACGAGCGGGAACCGCGCCCACGCCTTGGTGCACTCCGCCAGATCCAGCCCCGGCGGCGTGCCCCATTCGTACCCGCCGGCCCGGTAGATCGCGTCGGCCGGGTGCGTGTGGTGGAAGCCGTAGGTGAGGCCCGCGGTGTGCGAAAGCAGGTGCCACAGCCGGATCGGTTCGGTCGCCGGCTCGGTGACCGGAGCCAGCGCCGAACCTTTCACGTACACCCGCGGCTCGGCGAATTCCGGCAGCCACCGCGAGATCGGGTCCGTGAGGTCGATCAGGCCTTCCTCGACGAACGTCATCGCCGCCACCGAGGTGACCGGCTTCGTCATCGAGAAGATCCGCCAGATCGTGTCGGTCTCGACCGGCGCACCGGCCTCGACGTCGCGCGCGCCATGCGACGCGACGTGCACGATCCGGCCGTGCCTGCTCACCACCGCGAGGAAGCCCGGCAGCAAGCCGTCGTCCACGTACCGGGCGAAATGCCGGTCGATCCGCCGCAGCCGTGCCCCGTCGAAACCCGCGTCGGCCGGATCGGCCTCCACCTTCACCTCGGTCGCCATGGCGGCGACCTTACGCCGAAGCAGCCGACTTTCGCTCCGCTGCCTTTTCCTCGCGCCAGGCCTCGTCGTTCTTGCCCTCGCGCCAGTATCCGGACAGCGACACCGCGTCCCGCGCGACGCCGCGGTCGTCGAACAGGTACCGCCGCAGCTCCCGCACGAAACCGGCCTCGCCGTGGACGAACGCGTGCACGTCCTGGCCAGGCCACGGCAGCGCCTTCACCGCGGCGACCAGATCGTCGGCCGCCGAGCGGTGCAGCCAGGTGACCTGCGCGTCGGCCTTCGTCGCGAGCGGCTGGTGCTCCGACTTGTCCGCCACCAGCAGGAACACGTGCGCCAAGGCTCCCGGCGGCAGCGCCTCGAGCGCGGCGGCGATGGCGGGCACCGCCGATTCGTCACCCACCAGCAGGTGCCAGTCGGCGTCGGCTCGCGGCGCGTACGCCCCGCCCGGACCGGCCAGCAGCAGCTCGTCACCAGGCTGGGCACGCTGCGCCCACGGCCCGGCCAGCCCCTCGTCGCCGTGCACCACGAAGTCGAGCACCAGTTCGCCCGCCGCCTCGTCGTACGAGCGGACCGTGTACGTGCGCAACCGCGGCGCGTGCTCGCGCGGCAGTTCCTCGCGGATCCGGTTCAGGTCGAACGGCTCCGGATACTCCACCCCGTCCACCTTGAAGATCACCTTCACGTACGCGTCGGTGAACTCGTTCGGGCGGAAATCGCGAAGCCCCTCGCCGCCGGCCACGATCCGGATCATGTGCGGGGTGAGGTGCTCCTTGCGCAGCACCTCCAGCCGCACCGCGGTCCTCCCCTTGCGCGCCGGACCTTCGGCCATCGAACACCCCTATTTCAGTAAGGTTTACCTAAGTCGCGTCTCCCACGGTACGCGCCCTCACCCGTTCCGCCCAGTGCCGCCGTCCCCGAGTTCCGCGAGCATTGCCCGGAAACCCGCCCCGACCCGGTCCCGGTACCCGGCGAAAAGCCGGTTCGCCAGCAGTACTGCCCACCACTGCCCGGTGGCGGCGTTCCGGACGCGGTGCGTGACGCGAGACCCGGCCGGGTCGTCGGCGACCTCGTACTCCCCGCGGTACCACCAACCGCCCTGTGCGGCCAGGAACCGGCGCGAGCGGTCGACTTCCAGCTTCATCGCGTAACCCGAAGCCGTCAACTGCCTTTCCAGCCGCGCGAACACCTCTGTCGGCGCGGCGGGAACGACTCCGGAGACCTCGACGATCGTTCTCATGCTTCCCACGGCTTCGAGACCCGCGTGTTCTGGAACGCGGTGATCTGCCAGCCCTCGTCGCCCCGCAGCATCACGTAGGTCAGCGAGCTCTCGCGCCCCTCGGCGGCCGGGTCGTCGCCTCCGGTCAGCGACGAGCCGCCGCCGGTCACGACGACCGCGACGTCGTCCCGCAGGAGCCGCACCCGCGGCTCGCCCCAGCCGGTGAGCTTCGAACCTTTCAGCGGCCCCTGGAACAGCTCGCGATGCGAGTCCACGATCGCCTGGCGGCCGACGGACCGAAGCCCGAAGAAGGTCACGTAATCGGCGTCTTCGGTGAAGCAGTTGCCGTAGGCGTCGGCGTCTCCGCTGTTCCAGGCGTCGGCGAGACGAGTGAGGACACACCGGACTTCTTCGTGCTGCGACATGTTTTTCTCCTTAACGAACGTCGTTCGCGTACGAGACAAGTTGTACTCACGAACACCGTTCGCGTCAAGCGCGGGGTTCGTCTAGGCTTCGGGGATGACCGCACCGCCCCCGCCCTGGCGCCGGACGCCGAGCCCGCGCCGGCGCGCCGCGAAGCAGATGCTGTCGCAGGAACTGATCGTGAAAACCGCGCTCGAAATCCTCGCCGCCGAGGGCATTGACGCCGTCTCGATGCGCCGGGTCGCCCAGCAACTGGAGACCGGGCCCGCGTCGCTGTACGCGTACGTGGCCAACAAAGAGGAACTGGACGAACTCCTGCTCGACGCGGCGCTGAGCGAAGTACCGTGCCCCGAGCCGGATCCGCAGCGGTGGACCGAACAGGTCAAGGAGCAAGTGCGCCACCAAATCCGGGCGATGATGGCGTATCCGGGCATCGCGAAAGTCGCGTGGCAGACGCCGATCCCGGTGACGCCGAATTCGTTGCGGCAGGGCGAAATCATGCTTCAACTGCTGCGCGCGGGCGGCCTCGATCTCAAGCAGGCGGTGTTCGCGGGCGACGCGTTGAGCACGTACGCGAAGGCATTCGCGTACGAAGCGAGCGGCTGGACGTTCGGCGATTACGACCCGGAAAAAATGAGCGAACGCGGGCAGCAGATGGCGGAGTACATGCAGTCGCTGCCCGCGAGCGCCTTCCCGAACCTGTTGCGGGCCGGGGAATTCTTCACCGAGGAGACCAGCCAGCCCCGGCTCGAATTCGCCTTGGAGGCGTTCGTGGCCGGGCTGGCGGCGATGGTCAGAAAGTGAGCACGATCTTGCCGCGCGTGTGGCCCTGTTCCAGCTCGCGGTAGGCGGCCTGGACCTCGGCCAGCGGGTACGTCGCGGCGATCTCGACGTCGAGCAATCCCTTGTCCGCCAAGGCAACGAGGTCGCGCATGACCTCGGCGCTCGCCCCGGCGATGTTGCCCTCGGTCTTCACCCGGTACGTCTCGGCGGCGTCGAAATCGACCACCGTGTCGATCCGTCCGGGGTAGACGCCGAGCCGCAAGGCGAGTTCGACGTAACCGTCGCCGTAAGTGTCGACGAACGCGTGCACCTGGTCGCCAGTCAGCTCGCGGAGCCGCTCTTCGAGCCCTTCGCCGTACGCGATCGGGACAATGTCGTGCTCGCGCAACCACTCGTGGTTCGCTTCGCTGGCAATGCCGATCACGGTCGCGCCGGTGAGCTTCGCCAGCTGCACAGCCAGCGAACCGACCCCGCCAGCAGCGCCGGACACGACCACCGTCTCGCCCTCGCGCGGGCACACCGCGCCGACCGCGGCGTACGCAGTCGTTCCGGCCACGAACAACCCGCCCGCGACCTCCCACGACAGCCCGCTCGGCTTCGGCACGAGATGCTCCGCCGGGACGAGCACGTATTCAGCGTGGCTGGAGCGGGTGTGCACGAAGCCGACGACCTCGTCCCCCACCTGGATTTCTTCGACGTCCGCGCCCAGCTCGACCACTGTTCCGGCCAGGTCGCTGCCCTGCCCGGACGGGAAGGTGGACGGCCAGCGTTCCGCCAGCGCGCCGACGCGGATCTTCGTTTCCCCCGGATTGATGCCCGCGGCCCGGACCCGCACGAGCACCTGCCCGGATTCCGGCGCCGGCCGGGGCACTTCGGCCAGCTGCAGCACTTCGATCCCGCCGTGTTCGCCGTATCTGACCGCCTGCGGCATACGCGTCTCCCTCGCTCGTATGCTTAGCCCAACAAACGATCGAACGGATTTATGCCCGGCGGGCGAAAATTCAGCCGGCCAGCCTCCGGACCACGGCATCCGCGAGCAACCGGCCGCGGTCGGTCAGCACCGCGCGGCCCCGACTGTCCAAATCGGACACTTCGAGCAGCCCCTCCGCGGCGGCCGCCCGCGCTTCCTTGATTCCGGACTCGTCGAGCGCCGACAACGCCAGGCCGTCGGAGATCCGCAGCTCCAGCATGATCCGCTCCAGGTGCTGGTCCTCCTCGGTGAGCACCTCGCGATCGGCCTCCGGGCTCTGTCCCTCCGCAAGCAGGCTGGAGTACTTGGCCGGATGCTTGACGTTCCACCACCGCACTCCGCCGACGTGGCTGTGCGCGCCCGGCCCGGCGCCCCACCAGTCGCCGCCCTGCCAGTAGCCGAGGTTGTGGCGGCACCGCGCGGCCTCTTCGGTCGCCCAGTTCGACACCTCATACCAGGTCAAACCCGCGCCGGCGAGGACGGAGTCGATCATTTCGTAGTAGCTGGCCAGCGTGTCGTCGTCCGGCGCGGGCAGTTCGCCGCGCCGCACCCGGCGGGCCAGCGCGGTGCCGTCCTCCACGATCAGCGCATACGCCGAGACGTGATCAACCCCGGCCGACAACACCGCGTCGAGCGATGCGCGCAGGTCTTCGACCCGCTCCCCCGGCGTGCCGTAAATAAGGTCGAGGTTGACGTGCTCGAACCCGGCGGCCCGGGCCTCGCGAGCGGCGTCGACCGGACGGCCGGGGGTGTGCACGCGGTCGAGCACCTTCAGCACATGCCGGGCCGCGGACTGCATGCCCAGCGACACCCGGGTGTAACCCGCGTCACGGATGCCCGCGAAGAACTCGGGCGAAGTGGACTCCGGGTTCGATTCGGTCGTCACCTCCGCGCCCGGCGCGAGCCCGAACGCCGACCGGACGCCGTCGAGCACCTCGGCCAGCCCGTCCGCGCCGAGCATGGACGGAGTTCCGCCGCCGACGAACACGGTCTCTGCCCGCGGCGCGCTGCCGAGGATCTCCGCGCCCAGCTCCAGCTCGCGGCGCAGCGCGTCCAGCCACGACCGCGGCGAGGCGGCCGAGCCGAGTTCGCCCGCGGTGTAGGTGTTGAAGTCGCAGTAACCGCAGCGGGTCGCGCAAAACGGCACGTGGACGTACACGCCGAACGGACGGGTGCCGAGGCCGGCGAGCGCGGTCTCGGGCAGTCCGGCGGGAGGGCGGTGAGTGTCGGGAACAGGCACGACGTCCATTCTCCCCCGCCTGCCGCGGACTCCCGCGCGCCCCTGCGCCACCCGGCGGAAAGTTCGGCCGCCGAACGATGCGCCGCCGGTCGCACCGCCGGTTGACAAGCGCCCGAAACCGTCCCACGATGCGTCCGAAAGCCGGGAAAGACCTGGCAGATCGCCCGGCCAATGCACATCGGCGGCCGTTTCGCACCCCCGCAGTGAGCCTTCTCCCACGATCCGGACGCCCTTGGACGACGTTCGGCCCGCGTGGCAATCTGAGCCGGTGAGTCCTGCCGGTGTCCTTCTCGTGGCGCGCCGCCACGTCGACCTTCTCCGGGTCGCGAGCGCGCTCTGCCGGCCTGTTCGCTGACTCCCGCGCAAAGCCTGCCCAGCCCACCACCTGGACCTGCTCCCGCCCCGCGCCGATGCCGCGGCGGAGCCGCCTCGATCACCCCGCCCGGAGGATCTCCATGTCCGCACCCCCGCGTGAGACGCCCGCGAAGGCCCGCACGCCTCGGACTCGCCAGAAGCGCGGCGAGGGCCAGTGGGCGCTCGGCTACCGGGAGCCGCTGAACCCGAACGAGCGCTCGAAGAAGGACGACAGCCCGCTCAACGTCCGCGCGCGGATCGAGAACATCTACGCGCACCGGGGTTTCGACTCGATCGACCCGGGCGACCTGCGCGGCCGGTTCCGCTGGTTCGGCCTCTACACCCAGCGCAAGCCGGGCATCGACGGCGGCCGCACCGCGCTGCTGGAGCCCGAGGAGCTGGACGACCGCTACTTCATGATGCGCGTCCGCATCGACGGCGGCGCCCTCACCACCGAGCAGCTGCGAGTGATCGGCGAGATCTCGAAGGAGCACGCGCGCGACACCGCCGACATCTCCGACCGGCAGAACGTCCAGTACCACTGGATCCAGATCGAGGACGTGCCCTCGATCTGGTCGCGGCTCGAAGCCGTCGGCCTGAGCACCACCGAGGCCTGCGGCGACTGCCCGCGCGTCGTGCTCGGCTCCCCGGTCGCCGGCATCGCCGAGAACGAGGTGCTCGACGCCACTCCCGCGATCGACGAGATCCTCGAGCGCTACATCGGCGACCCGCGCTTCGCCAACCTGCCGCGCAAGTTCAAGACCGCGATCTCCGGGCTGCCGGACATCGTGCACGAGATCAACGACATCGCCTTCGTCGGCGTCAACCACCCCGAGCACGGCCCCGGCCTCGACCTGTGGGTCGGCGGCGGGCTCTCCACGAACCCGATGCTCGCGCAGCGGCTCGGCGCGTGGATCCCGCTGGACGAGGTCCCGCAGGTGTGGGAAGGCGTCGTCTCCATCTTCCGCGACTACGGCTACCGGCGGCTCCGGTCGAAAGCCCGGCTGAAGTTCCTGGTCAAGGACTGGGGCATTGAAAAATTCCGGGAAGTCCTCGAAACCGAGTACCTCAAGCGGAAGCTGATCGACGGCCCGCCGCCGGAGAACCCGGCGACCCCGATCGACCATGTCGGCGTGCACCGGCAGAAGGACGGCAACTTCTACGTCGGGGCCGCGCCGATCGCCGGGCGGGTGTCGGGCAGCACGCTGGTCGCGGTCGCCGAGGCGGCCGAGCGCGCCGGATCGCGGCGGGTGCGGCTGACCCCGCACCAGAAGCTGGTCGTGCTCGACGTGCCCGAGGCCAAGGTCCCCGCGCTGGAGACGGAGCTGGCCGAGCTGGGCCTGCAGACCAAGCCGTCGCCGTGGCGGCGCAGCGTGATGGCGTGCACCGGGCTGGAGTTCTGCAAGCTCGCGATCGTCGAGACGAAGGTGCGCGCGCAGCAACTGGTGGCGGATCTGGAGAAGTCGCTCGCCGACATCAACGCGCAGCTGGAAACGCCGGTCACGGTGCACCTCAACGGCTGCCCCAACTCCTGCGCCCGCGTGCAGACCGCGGACATCGGGCTCAAGGGCCAGATCGTCAGCGACGCCGACGGCAACCAGGTCGAGGGCTTCCAGGTGCACCTCGGCGGCGGGCTCGGGCTCGACGCCGGATTCGGCCGGAAGCTGCGCGGCCACAAGGTCACCGCGGGCGAGCTGGTCGAGTACGTGGAACGCGTGGTGCGCGCGTACGTCGCGGGCCGCGAGCCGGGCGAACGGTTCCCGCAGTGGGCGTTGCGGGCGGACGAAGGGGTGCTGCAGTGACCGCGGTGGCGGACTATCGGGCGCTGGCCGAACGCGCCGAGAAGGAACTGGCCGACGCGACCGCCGAGGAGGCGCTTCGCTGGACGGCCGAGACCTTCGGCGACGACTTCATCGTGGCGTCGAACATGCAGGACGCCGTGCTGATCGACCTCGCCACGAAGGTCAAGCCCGCGGTGGACGTGCTGTTCCTGGAGACCGGCTACCACTTCGCCGAAACCCTCGGGGTGCGCGACGCGGTGCAGACGGTGTACCCGGAGGTGCGGATCGTCAACGCGCAGGCCGAGCAGAGCGTCGCCGAGCAGGACGCGGAGTACGGGCCGAAGCTGCACGAACGCGACCCCGGCCAGTGCTGCTTCCTGCGCAAGGTCGTGCCGCTGCGGCAGACGCTCGGCAAGTACTCGGCGTGGGTCACCGGCGTGCGCCGAGTGGACGCGCCGACCCGCGCGAACACGCCGATCGTCACCTGGGACGAGCGCAACGGCCTGGTGAAGATCAACCCGATCGCCGCGTGGACCGACGACGAGTTCAACGGCTACCTGCACTCGAACGGGATTCTGGAGAATCCGCTGGTGTCGATCGGCTACCTGTCGATCGGCTGCGCGCCGTGCACCGCGAAGGTCGAGGCGGGGCAGGATCCGCGCAGCGGCCGGTGGGCGGGGCAGTCCAAGACCGAGTGCGGACTGCATGGCTGATGGCTAACACAGGAGGACTGATGACGACGGCGGAACCGGCGGCCGACGCGGCTGTCGACAACCTGGCCGCCTTGGAGTCCGAGGCCATCCACATCTTCCGCGAGGTCGCGGGCGAGTTCGACCGGCCGGTGATCCTGTTCTCCGGCGGCAAGGACTCGACGCTGATGCTGCACCTGGCGATCAAGGCCTTCTGGCCCGCGCCGGTGCCGTTCCCGCTGCTGCACGTGGACACCGGGCACAACTTCGACGAGGTCCTCGAATTCCGCGACCGCGTCGTGGAAAAGCACGGGCTGCGGCTGGTCGTCGCAAAGGTCCAGGACTGGATCGACGACGGCCGGCTCGAGGAGCGCGCCGACGGCCTGCGCAATCCGCTGCAGACCACGCCGCTGTTGGAGACGATCGCGGAGAACAAGTTCGACGCGGTCTTCGGCGGCGGTCGCCGAGACGAGGAGCGAGCGCGGGCGAAGGAGCGGATCTTCAGCCTGCGCAACGCTTTCGGCCAGTGGGAGCCGCGCCGGCAGCGGCCGGAACTGTGGAACCTCTACAATGGACGGCACCGTCCGGGCGAGCAGGTCCGCGTGTTCCCGCTGTCCAACTGGACCGAAGCGGACGTGTGGAACTACATCGCCCGCGAAAAGGTCGAACTGCCTTCGATTTACTACGCCCACCAGCGCGCGGTCTACCAGCGCGACGGCATGTGGCTCAGCGAGGGCCCGTGGGGCGGGCCGCGTCCCGGCGAGGACGTGCGCGAGCTGAGCGTGCGCTACCGGACCGTCGGCGACGGTTCGTGCACTGGCGCGATCGAATCCACGGCGTCCACTGTGGACGAAGTGATCGCTGAGGTCCAGGCTTCGCGGCTCACCGAACGCGGCGCCACCCGCGCCGACGACCGGATGTCCGAGGCGGCCATGGAAGACCGCAAACGGGAGGGCTACTTCTGATGTCGAGCCTGCTGAGGCTGGCCACCGCGGGCAGCGTGGACGACGGGAAGTCCACGCTGGTCGGGCGGCTGCTCTACGACACCAAGTCCGTCCTCGCCGACCAGCTCGACGCGGTCACCCGCGCGTCTGTCGACAAAGGACTGTCTACTCCGGACCTTTCGCTGCTCGTCGACGGCCTGCGCTCGGAGCGCGAGCAGGGCATCACGATCGACGTCGCGTACCGGTATTTCGCCACGCCGAAGCGGTCGTTCGTGCTCGCCGACACCCCGGGACACGTGCAGTACACCCGCAACACGGTCACCGGCGCGTCCACCGCGCAGCTCGCGGTACTGCTGGTCGACGCGCGCAACGGCGTGGTCGAGCAGACCAGGCGGCACGCGGCCGTGCTCGCGCTGCTCGGCGTGCCGCAGCTGGTGCTGGCGGTGAACAAGATCGACCTCGTCGACTACGACGAGAACACCTTCGGCGTCATCGCCAAGGAGTTCACCGCGCACGCGGAATCCCTCGGCTACGACTCGGCGTCCGTCGTCTCCATCCCGGTTTCCGCGCTGGTCGGCGACAATGTGGCGACCCGGTCCGAGAAAACCCCGTGGTACGACGGCCCGTCGCTGCTGGAGCACCTTGAAAACGTGCCCGTAGCGCCGGATCCGCACGATTCCGCGCTGCGGTTCCCGGTCCAGTACGTGATCCGCCCGCGCACCGCCGAGTACCCGGATTACCGTGGCTATGCAGGGCAGATCGCCGCCGGCACTGTGCGTCCGGGCGACGAGATTGTCGTGCAGCCGCAAGGGATTCGCAGCCGAGTCGAGCGGATCGACACCGCGGACGGTCCGCTGGAAGAAGCGGGTGCCGGAACCTCGGTGACCCTGCTGCTCGCCGACGACATCGACATCAGCCGCGGCGACCTCATCGCCGCCGCGGACGCGCCGCCGGAGGTCACTGACGAGATCACCGGCACGCTCTGCTGGCTGTCCTCGAAGCCGCTCAAGACCGGCGCGCGCGTGCTGATCAAGCACGGCACCCGGACCGTGCAGGGGCTCACCACCGAGTTGCACGCCCGGTTCGACGAGCAGACCCTGTCCAGTGTGGACTCTCCGGGCAGCTTGGAGCTCAACGACATCGGCAGCGTCAGCCTGCAGCTGGCCGAACCGCTGCCGGTGGACGACTACGGCGTGAGCCCGCGCACCGGCGCGTTCCTGGTGATCGACCCGAAGGACGGCGACACCCTCGCCGCCGGACTCGTCGGAGAACGGTTCTCGTGACGCCTCCCCTGGTCGCCGTCGCGCACGGCAGTCGTGACCCCCGCTCCGCCGCGACGGTGCGGGCGCTGGTCGACGTCGTCCGTGCGCAGGCGCCGGGGCTGGACGTGCACGAATCGTTCCTCGACCTGTCGGAGCCGCGGGTCACGGACGTCCTGCGCGGCCTTTACGCACAGGGGCATCGCTCCGCGGTCGTCGTGCCGTTGTTGCTGGGCAGCGCTTTTCACGCCCGGGTCGACCTGCCCGCGCTGGTCGACGAGGTGACCGCGGAGTGCCCCGGGTTCCGGATCCAGGTGTCGGACGTGCTGGGCGCCGACCCGGCGCTCGAAGCCGTCGCCCTCGACCGGCTCGCCGGAGCCCGCCTCCGCAGCGGAACCGGCGTGCTGCTGAGTGCGGTCGGCTCCTCGAACCCCGAGGCCAACGCCGTCGTCGCCGGAGTGGCCGCACGCTGGGAAAAGCAGCTCGGGCTTCCGGTGAGCGAGGCGTTCGCCAGCGCCGCTCAGCCGGACATCCCGGCCGCCGCCGCTCGCCTGCGCGATCGCGGCGTACGGCATCTCGTGGTGGCGTCGTGGTTCCTGGCCCCCGGTCTGCTGCCGGACCGGATCGCGTTGCTGACCCGCGAGGCCGACCCCAGCGCGTTCATCGCCGAGCCGCTCGCGGACGACCCGCGCGTAGCGGACGTCGTGATCGGCCGGTATGCCGCCGCGATCTCCGGGCTGCTGCGGACGGCCGCCTGACAGTCGCACCCGGGCAGCCCACGCCGGTGGTCCGGCCTGGCTCGCCCTGTCGGACCACCGTCGGTAGACCCGAACGGCCGATCAGACCACTCCTACCGCCACAAGGTGAGTGGTATTCACATTTTTCGTCACGGTGCGCGCCTGTGAACGGTCAATCCTTGACGCGCTACTTAACTTGCCGGTAACTCTCTAATCGCTGCGCAGCTTTCTCTCTCCCCCGTGAAACCCGCAGGTAGGAGCACACAGATGAAAGCACCTCACCTTTACCGGCTGGCCGCGCTGACGGCGGTCGCCGTCCTTCCGCTCGCCCTCGCGGCCCCGGCGTCCGCCGCGACCGCGATCAACTTCGACTGCCAGGCCGACGCACCGGTGGTCGGCCCGCAGCAGGTGTCGCTGACCCAGAACGCCGACGTCACCGCACCCGCGACGGTCGCACCCGGCGGCGCGTTCGACGTCGTCATCGACCCCGCGCCCAACACCGTCCCGAGCGACGTGGGCGGCAACAAGGTCAAGAACATCAACACCTTCGCGCTGAAGTTCCCGATCCCGGCGAACTCGACCTACGTCAGCGCCGACCTCGCCGGAGGCTCCGGCCTCGGCGACACCCCGCCGACGATCGCCGTCGCCAACGGCGTGGCGACCCTGAGCTTCCCCGGCCCGATCGCCGGCGGTTCGACCTTCGAGCTGCCGACCATCACCGCGCACCTCAAGGCAGGCGACTCCGGCAAAATCGAGACGAAACTGTCCGGCACCAGCTACAGCGACCCCGGCCTGACCTTCAAGGCCGTGGCCAGCAGCATCATCGGCGACGTGACCGCGCCGACGGCGTGCTTCCCGAACCCGAGCCCGGTTTTCACCACGACGACGATCGGCTGACCCGGACCGCGGCCACCCGCTGCGCCCGGGTGGCCGCGCCCGGTTCACGGCAGCAGCAGTCCCCAGTAGACCGCCCACGGAACGAACACCAGCCCGGCCACGAGCGGTGCGATCGTGCCGCGCTGCCGGCCTGGTTTCCGCAGCCCGGTCGCGGTTACCGCCAACGCCACTACGGTCGCGATCGCCAGCGCTTGCACCGCCAGCCACGGCAACGGCCGCCCGACGAATACCGGTCCGAGATCCTTCATCCCGGACACCTGAGCCCAGCCGAGCATTCCGACGAACCCGGCGACAGCCGCCGTTCCCAGCCCAGCCAGCCACCGCGACGGCCTAGTCCCCCGGCGACGGATCAACGCAACCACACCGCCGACCACGAACCCGCCGAGGAACAAGACGAGCGCGATCCCTTGCACCCCAACAGATTCCCACCAGGCCAACGGCTGAAGCGCTTCCGTCGGACGCTGCGTGAAGGCCGCGGTTTCGACGTGCACGCCCCGCCGATCCGCCAGCCATTCCCCGACCACTGCCGGATAGCCGGGCACGACCCGAGGCTGGCGGTCGAACCCGGCGTCGCTGGTCGCGTACAGATCCGGCCCTCCGCCCGTGACGAACCGAATCGTGTGGTTCGGGTGTCCGGCCAGTGCGTCCGCGAAAATCCGCGAGCTCTCGACCGGCACGTGATTGATGTCGAGGTCTCCCCACAACGCCAGGATCGGCTGTTTCAGCCGCCGCAACACCGGCACCGGGTCGTAGTCGGCCTCGGGAAACAACCCCGCTCCGACGGCGAACCGCGTTCCCCGCACCGGCAAGGTCGTCAGCAACGAACCGGAAATCCCTTGGTGGCGAAGGACATTCCCCCAATACCACGAGGTCTGCCTGGCTCCGCCCAACCCCGATCCGCCGACCGTGATCACATACGAGATGTCAGCCGTCCGCGTCGCCGCGAGCGGCGCGACCCACGCACCCTCGCTGACTCCCCAGACGCCGACTTCCGCGGCTTCGGAATGAGCCCGCAACGCGTGCACCGCCGAGACCAGATCGTCCGCCAGCACGCCGTAATCGCGCTGGGTCTTGGAATAACCGCTGGTACGCCGGTCGTACACGAGCGTCGTGACGCCGAGCCGCGTGAACATCTCGGCCTGCAACCGGAGGTTGTCCCGCGTCCGCCAGTCCGATCCGCCTTGCAGGACGATCGCGGACTTCGCCGGGCCTTCCGGCCGGAATACCGTGCCGTGCAACGTGATTCCGCCCGCGCCGGTGAAGCTGACGTCAGCGGACGATTGTGCTTGCGCTGGCTGGGCGGTCGGCAGGACCGAGCCCAGCGCGAGGATCGCGGCAACGAGCCGCGATTTGCCCCAGGGCAGCATGAAGTGTTCTCCTTGCTTCGGGAGATCGTGCGACGTTTTCCCTTATTCCTGGGTGCCGAGTTGCCGCTCGGCACCCAGGGCCTCCTCCAGTTCAGTCCTGGACGGCCTCCTCTCCGGCCGGCGTCGGGAACGCGATCATCCGCGTCTCCACCCGGCGCGCCCCCTCCGGCGTCTCGTCGTCCGGCCGCTGATACCGGCGCAGCAAGGCGAGATACGCCTCGACGAAGTCGCCCAGCTCGTCCAGCGTCACGGTGATCGCGCCGCGCGAGTACGGAATCGCGTCCGCCCACTCCCCGAGCCGCGGCCGCTCGCGCTCGAACCGTTCGTACAGCTCGGTATCGCCCGCGAGCCACAGCCGGTGCAGCTCGCCGATCGCCGCCTTCGCCGGATCGTCGCGCTCGTCCGCGGGCGGCAAGCGGAGGTCATGCGGCACCGCGCGCCACCAGCGCTCTCGCCCGCGCGCGCGTTCGGGAAGCTCCTCGACGAACCCGTTCTCGGCCAGCACCCGCAGGTTGTAGCTGGTCCCGCCGCTGGTCACGCCCAGCCGCTCAGCGAGCGTCGTCGACGTCGCGGGCCCGGACGCGGCGAGCGCCTCGAGAATCCGCTGCCGCAACGGATTCGCGAGCGCCTTGAGTGCCTTGAGATCGGCGGGGCGAGGTTCTGCCATGCTCCCAAGGTAGCTGTGCACGAGTTTTCATGCACGGGTTTTCGTGCATGAACTTCACACCCGCTCCCGGGCAGGCGGTGTGCGAAAGTGTCAGGCATGGCTGACGAACTGGTGCACTACGAGGTGGCGGCCGGCATCGCCACGATCACCCTGGACTCCCCGCACAACCGCAACGCGCTGTCGGCGCAGCTGCGGCGGGAACTGAGCGAGTCGCTGACCAAGGCCCGCGAGGACGACTCGGTGCGCGTGGTGCAGCTGACCCACACCGGCCCGGTCTTCTGCGCGGGCATGGACTTGAAGGAAGCCCGCGGCGCCGGTTCGTCCGACCAGGGCGTGAACGAGTTCCCGCAGATCCTGGACCAGCTGTGGACGAGCCCGAAGCCGGTCGTCGCCCGGTTGGCCGGCCCGGCTCGCGCGGGCGGCATCGGCATGGTCGCCGCGTGCGACATCGCGGTCGCGGTCCCGGAAGCGACCTTCGCCTTCTCGGAAGTCCGCATCGGCGTCATCCCGGCGGTCATCAGCCTGACGGTCCTCCCGCGGCTGAACGCCCGGGCCGCGCACGAACTCTTCCTGACCGGCGACGTCTTCGACGCGAAGCGCGCGGTGGAGATCGGCCTGCTGAACGCCTGCGTCCCCTCCGAGGACCTGGACAAGACCGTCGAGGGCTACCTCAAGTCGCTGACCCTGGGCGGCCCGAAAGCCTTGGCCGCCACCAAGGAACTGCTGGCCCGCCCGCGTCCGGCCACTCCGGCCGAAGGCTTCGCCGACATGAACGCCCTCTCCGCGGGTTTCTTCGCCAGCGAAGAAGGCCAGGAAGGGATCCAGGCTTTCGCTCAGAAGCGCAAGCCGAACTGGGTCCCGCAGGACTGACGTCCGTGAGGGGAACCCTGAGGGACTCTGATTCCCTCAGGGTTCCCCTCACGGCCCGCTAAGCGTCCACCAGCACCAAAGTCAGCCGCCGCTCGCCGGAGCCCATCGCGCGCTGCGCGTCCGACAACACGCTTCGCACCGCCAGATAAGCCTTGGGCTCAGCGGCTTTCAGCCCGTCCGACCCGGCCCAGATCAGCACGTGCTCACCGGTCGGCAGCCACGACAAATCCGTGAGCATGTCGTACAGCGCGTCCAAATTCCGTCCGAAATAAGACGGAAAAGACAGCGCCTCGCCGATCGCGTCCAGCGCCGACAGTTTGTCCAGCGCCCGCGCTCCGTCGACCCGATGCGGATAGGCCCCGCGCGCGAACGCCGCGTCGGCCGCGGCCTGCGCCGTCTCGCCGGTCACCGCGCGGAGTCCACGACGACGAACGACGCGTAATGATCGCCTGTGTAATACAACTCTTTCCCCGCCCCTGTGATCAACCGGCGGGCCCCTCGGTCCGGGCTCCCCGGCGTCTTCACGGTGTATTCGTGGTAATAGCCGTTCTTCTCCGCGGGAAGCTTTTTCTCCCGGTTCTGGAAGACGACGTCGTCATTGCGCGGATACGGGTAGGGCCCGCCCTTCTGGATCAGGCTCCACGTGTCTTTCGCCTGCGAGGGCAGCGACGACAACGGCTTGACCGGCAGCTGGGAATCGGCTCCCGGCACTTTCCCGGAAGCGGCGGCGGGAGCACCCGACGAGGACGAGGGCGCCGGCGAATCCGAGGAGCCGGCGGTTTCCTTGACGAGCCACCCGCCGAGCACCAGCACGAGGAGACCGACGAGCGCAGCGGTGATCCGCCTACGGTTGACCATGGTGTGCCAGCTTAGGAGCGGCCGGGACCGTCGTCGTCACGGGCCGTGCCGAACCAGCGGCCGAAGCGTTCGACCAGCTTGTCGATGGCCCACGCGGCGAGCAGGCACAGCGGCACGAGTACCGCCATCACCAGCACGAACTGCACCGGGAACCAGGCTTGGGCGAGCCACAGCTCGACCCCGTCCCACCAGTTGGCCAGGCCCTCAAACACGAGTGTGAGCCTACGCGCGCTCGCCAGCGCGGCGGCGGGCAGGGGAGGTAGGTTGCTGCCATGTTCGCCGTATACGCGCAGGAACCCAACGCCGAGTCCCCGCTCGATTCGCTGGTCGTCGGCGAGCGGCCGGAACCCGAAGTGCCCGAAGGCTGGGTCCGGGTGCACGTCAAAGCCGCCAGCCTGAACATGCACGACCTGTGGACCTTGCGCGGCGTCGGCATCAAGGCCGACCAGTTCCCGATGATCCTCGGCTGCGACGGAGCGGGCACGCTCGACGACGGCACCGAGGTCGTGCTGCATTCGGTGATCAACGCGCCGGGCTGGCAGGGCGACGACACGCTCGACCCGAAGCGCACTCTGCTCACCGAAAAGCACCAGGGCACGTTCGCGGACCAGGTCGTGGTCCCGGCCCGCAACGCGGTGCCGAAGCCGGCCGGCCTGAGCTTCGCCGAGGGCGCGACGATGGGCACCGCGTGGCTCACCGCGTACCGGATGCTGTTCGTGAAGTCGGACCTGCGACCTGGCCAGACGATGCTGGTGCAGGGCGCGTCCGGCGGGGTGTCGACCGCGCTGATCGCGCTCGGCCGCGCGGCCGGGTTCCGCGTGTGGGTCACCGGGCGCACCGAGGAGAAGCGCGCGCTGGCCGAGAGCGTCGGCGCGCACCAGACGTTCGAGTCCGGCGCGCGGCTGCCCGAGCGGGTGGACGCGGTGTTCGAGACCGTCGGCAAGGCCACCTGGGGGCACACGCTCAAGTCGCTGAAGCCGGGCGGCGTGGTCGTGGTGTCCGGTTCGACCAGCGGCCCCGACCCGTCGGCCGACCTGCAGCGGGTTTTCTTCCTGCAGCTGCGGGTCCTGGGCTCGACCATGGGCACCCGCGACGAGCTGGCCGACCTGCTCGCCTACCTCGATCTGAAGGGCATCAAGCCGCAGATCGGCACCGAGCTCCCCCTTGCGGAGGCCCCCGCGGGATTCGCCGCGATGGCCGCCGGCGAGACCGCGGGCAAGATCGTCTTCACTCGCTGAGCGTGACCCCACGGCGCTGACCTGGGCTTTTCCGTTCCGGAAAGGTCCAGGCCAGTGCTTGTACCCGCTGTCTCGTGAATCGTCAACACCCCAGCTTCGCAATCAGATGGTGACCCCCCAAATTCCACCAGAAATCGACCTTGGGCGGTTAACCTGGAGAACATGACCGCGACGCAGCGGCCAGTCCCGGCCGGCCGGGGCGGCCGGAACCCCAGCGAACCGGAGCCGATCCGGGAATCCTTCCGGCGGTTCGCCGGCATGCGCACGCGCGTGCTGGAGGTCGGGCCGCCGGTCGCCGAGGCTCCCGCACCCAAGCGCACGCGCCGCAAGGGCGACGGGAAACCCCGCGCGCCCCGGCTCGTGTTGCTCCACGGGTATTGCGACAGTGCCGACACGTGGCGTCCAGTACTCGGAGAATTAGCCGCCGCGGGCATCGCCGCGATCGCGGTCGACCTCCCCGGCTTCGGCGACGCGCAGCCGCTGCGCCCCGGCCCGATGCTTCCGCAACTCGACGCGTTCACCGCCGCGGTGGTGCGCGAACAGGCCGTGCTCGGACCGGTGGTGCTCGCGGGAAACTCGCTCGGCGGCACGATGAGCCTGCGCGCGGCGCAGAACCGCCGGCTGCCGACCGCGGGCGTGGTGTCGATCGCCGCGCCCGGTTTCGTCGACTCGTGGCTGGTGCGCACGGTCGGGCGCAATCCGCTGCCGCTGCGGCTGTACTCCTCGCTTCCGTTGCCGGTGCCGGGTTTCCTGGTCCGCGCGGTCGCCGAACAGCTCGTGCCGCGGATCCTCTACGCCGACTCGCGGCAAGCCGACGCGGGCCAGGTCCGGCGGTTCACCACGCTCTTTCCCGACTACCGGGCCACCACGTCGCGGCTCGAACAGGCCCGGCAGCTCGTCGCGGAGCTGGCGGACGCCTACCGCCTCGACCAGATCAAGATCCCGCTGCTCGCGGTCGCGTGCGGCAAGGACAAGCTGGTGACGGCCGCGTCCGGGCGGAAGCTGCACACCCTGGTGCCGCACAGCAGGCTCGTCGTCCGCGAGGACTGGGGCCACTGCCCGCAGCTCGACGACCCGCCCGAGGTCGCGGAGCTGCTCACCTTCTTCGCCGCGGGCGCGATCCGTTCGGCCGCGCGCCCGGCGCCCACGGTCAACGACGTCGAGGACGACTCCGCGACCGGGTGACTCAGGCTGCCAAGATCGTCACACTATGGAGTCGGTGACAGGTGAGGCGCCGCCGGGTACGGTGCCCTGCCAGGGCCCGGAACCCGGGGCCTGCGAACCACCAGTCTGAGGAGACATCGATGTCAGCTCCGCGCGGCCCTAACCTGGGCTCCGGGTCCGGGATCTTCCGGCGGAAGCCGATCGACACCATCGAGCAGGCCGGGGAAAGCGGCCTGCAGCGCACGCTCGGCTTGCGGCAGCTGACCGCGATCGGCGTCGGCGGCATCATCGGCGCCGGCATCTTCTCGCTCGCCGGGGCGGTCGCGAACAAGACCGCGGGCCCGGCCGTGCTGATCTCGTTCCTGATCGCGGGCATCGCGAGCGCCGCGGCGGCGTTCTCCTACGCCGAATTCGCCGGCCTCATCCCGCGCGCGGGCTCCGCCTACACCTACGGGTACGCGGTGCTCGGCGAGATCGTCGGCTGGTTCATCGGCTGGGACCTGCTGCTGGAGTACACCGCGATCGTGTCCGTGGTGGCGATCGGGATTTCCGGTTACTTCAACGATTTGCTGGGCTTCCTGCACGTCTCGCTGCCGCACTGGATGTCCGGCGCGCCAGGAACGGAACCGGCGGGCGTCGAACCGGGGTCGTACAAGATCAACCTGTTCGCGGTACTGCTTTGCCTGCTGATCGCCTTTATCCTGAACCAGGGCATGAAAAACGCGGCGCGCTTCGAAACCCTGCTGGTGTACCTGAAGGTCGGCCTGGTGCTGCTGGTGATCGTGGTCGGCGCCTTCCACATCCAGAGCGGCAACTACAGCAACTTCTTCCCGTTCGGCCTCAGCGGCGCTTTCACCGGCGCGGCAACGGTGTTCTTCGCGGTCTTCGGCTACGACGCCATGTCCACCGCGGCCGAGGAGTCGCAGGACTCGCAGAAGCACATGCCGAAGGCGATCATCTACTCGCTGGCGATCTCGATGGTGCTGTACGTGCTGGCCTGCCTGGTCCTGACCGGCATGGTGAAGTACACCGACATCAACCCGGAAGCCGCGTTCTCGAGCGCGTTCGCGAAGGTCGGCCTCGGCTGGCTGGGCGCGATCATCGCGGTAGGCGCGATCATCGGCATCCTGACGGTGCTGTTCACCTTCCTGCTGGGCGCGACCCGCGTGGGCTATTCGATGAGCCGCGACGGCCTGCTGCCGAAGTGGTTCGCGAAGACCCACCCGGTGAAGAAGGTCCCTTCGCGCATCACCTGGATCCTTGGCGCCGCGTCCGCACTGATCGCCGGCGTGCTGCCGATCGGCGAGGCCGCGGAGCTGACGAACATCGGCATCCTGCTGGCCTTCGTGGTCGTGTGCATCGCGGTGATCGTGCTGCGCTACAAGCGTCCTGAACTGCCGCGCACGTTCAAGACGCCGGGCATGCCGGTGGTGCCGATCATCGGGGTGATCTTCTCGATCTGGCTGATCACGTTCCTGAAGCCGGAAACCTGGCTGCGCTTCGCGATCTGGTTCGCGATCGGGATGGTGATCTACTTCTCCTACAGCAAACGGCATTCGGCGATGGAGCGTGGCGAGGCCGCTGGCTCCGGGGACGGGGATGCCGGCGGGGTGAAGTCCACTTCGGACTGATGCTGGGCTTTTGATGCGGGGGACGCCATCGCGGTGTCCCCCGCATTTTTCTTTGGCCCTGTTGGCGATCCACTGGCGTGCACCTGGGGCAATGCCGCCGCCGCTCCGATGAGGTCGTCTTTCCTGCGTAATCGGGCAGCATCTCGGGCCGCTCGCGCACATCGCACTCGCCGGAAACCTCGTTGCGACAGCTCTTCCAATACCGCGCGCAACCACATCACCGCGACTGTTCGAGGCGCGCCACCACCACATAAGCCCTTCTCGGCCCGCCGGAAGCCTCAGCGCAACCGGTCGAGCCGTTCCGCCGCGGCCTTCGCCTCCGTGCGGAGCCGGGCCACGATCGAGGCCGCTGAGCCGTCACTGGCGAGCTGATACGTCTGCCCAGCCCACAACGACATCGCCTCCGGGTCACCAGCTTTCCCTGCCGCCGCGCGGACCGGTTTGCTCAGGTGGTGCAGCTGCGGGTACGCGGCGGGCGCGTTCGCGGAGAGGTCGCTCAGGACGCGGTTCACCATGCCCCGCGCCGGGCGTCCGCTGAACGCACGTGTGAACGCCGTTGCCCGACCAGCCTCGGCGAGCGCACGCCGCTGGGTGTCGCCAGTGCCGGCTTCCGTCGCGAGCAGGAAGGCCGTGCCCAGCTGCGCCGCCGACGCCCCGGCCGCCAGCACCGCCGCGATGTCGGCACCGTTCACCAGTCCCCCGGCCGCGATCAACGGCAGGCTCGTGCGCGCGCCGAGCAACCGCAGCAGCGCGAGCAGGCCGTACTCCTCGCCGCCGGCAGGGTTGCTCGGGTCGTCGGTGAACAGACCGCGATGCCCGCCGGCCTCGAAGCCCTGCACGACCAGCGCGTCCGCTCCGCGCGCGGCAGCGAGGTCGGCTTCCTCCGGATTCGTGACGGTGACCGCGACCTTGCCGCCGGCTTCGTGAATCCGCTGCACCTCGGCGGACGTCGGCGCGCCGAACGTGAATGACACCACCGGAACCCGGTGCCGCACGACGAGATCGAGCTTCGCCGGGTACTCGTCGTCGTCCCAGACCGGGTCGCCGAGTTCGACGCTGTAGCGCACGGCCTCGGCGAGCAACCGTTCGCGGTGCGCGGCGAGGTCGGCCACCGACCGGCCGCCGGGGACGAACAGGTTGACGCCGAACCGGCCGCCGGTGAGGTCGGCGGTGTGCGCGATCTGGGCGTCGAGCGTCTCCGGGCTGAGATAGCCGGCGGCGAGGAAACCGAACCCGCCCGCGCCCGTGACGGCACCGACCAGCTGCGGAGTCGTCGGCCCGCCCGCCATCGGCGCCGCGATCACCGGGAACTCGAGATCATCGAACATGTCCCCGAGCCTAGTGCCGCACCGGAAATGCGCCGGGCAGCCGCCGCGTTGCAGAAGAGCATGACGGCAACCCTGGAACAGCTCCGCGCGCTGACCGTGGAGGAGAACGGCCTCGCCACCGTGGCCACGACCCGCGCCGACGGCACCGTGCACGCGTCCGTGGTGAACGCGGGCATCCTGAACGACCCGGTGACCGGCAAGCCGAGCGTGGGCTTCGTCGCCGTCGGCGGTGCGCACAAGCTCGCGCTGCTGCGCCGCAACGGCCACGCGACCGTAACGTTCCGCCGCGGCTGGCGCTGGCTCTCGGCAACCGGCCCGGTCCGCCTGATCGGCCCGGACGACCCCGACCCGTCCTTCCCGGCCGCCGACCTCCCGCCCCTGCTGCGCGAGGTGTTCCGCGCCGCCACCGGCACCCACGACGACTGGGCGGAGTACGACCGGGTGATGGCCGCCGAACGCCGAGCCGCGGTGTTCGTGGAGGTGGGCAAGATCATCGGGAACGGCTGACCGCCTTCGCCGCACGATATCCGGGCGACTCAACCGGAACAGATCAGCTCCTTCCGATCAACTCTTCGGGCACCACCCGGACCGAGAACGGCCGCTGTGCTTCGAAAACCTCGGCACCCGCCGCCTTGGCGACCTGGCGATAGCGACCGTCCTCGTCCAGTTCGAACACGGCCAGTTCGGCGGTCACCGGGTCGATCACCCAGTAGCTCGGGACGCCCAGCCGTTCGTAGAGCGCCTTCTTGGTGTTCAGGTCGTGAATCGACGTGCTCGGCGACAGCACCCCGACCGCAAGCACCGGCGGCACGGGCAGATCCTTGGCAGTGAAATCCTCGGTCCGTCCTACCAGCACATCCGGCTGCAGCTCTATCCGATCGCCCACGTGCACCGCGAACGGCGCGCCGACGACGAACAATTCTTCCGGACAGGCCGCATCGAGCACGCCGTACAGCCGGTAGCCGATGGTCTGGTGTCTCAGACCTGGCGCGGGGCTCACGAGGAGTGTCCCGTCGATGAGTTCGCAACGGCGGCCATCCCGCGGCATCCCCTCGAGGTCGTGCACCGTCATGGGGCCCGACCCGGGCGGATACTCGATGCCCGTCATGACCGTCATGCCGCTCTCCTTTCCCTGTTCGCGCCAGAGAGTCTCTGTCCGCAATTGAGAACACCAGCCCCCACCGACAAAAACGGCGGCTCCGGGAAACCCGGAGCCGCCGTTCACCCGAAGGTGGAACCTACTTCTTGTTCTTCCCGTTGTCCTCAGTGGACAGGGCCGCGACGAACGCTTCCTGCGGCACCTCCACCCGGCCGACGGTCTTCATCCGCTTCTTGCCTTCCTTCTGCTTCTCCAGCAGTTTCCGCTTCCGCGAGATGTCACCGCCGTAGCATTTGGCCAGCACGTCCTTGCGGATGGCGCGGATCGTTTCGCGCGCGATGATCCGGGAACCGATCGCCGCCTGGATCGGGACCTCGAACTGCTGCCGCGGAATCAGCTCGCGCAGGCGCGTCGCCATGCGGTTTCCGTACGTGTAAGCGGCGTCCTTGTGCACGATCGCGGAGAACGCGTCCACCGTCTCGCCCTGCAGCAGGATGTCGACCTTCACCAGGTCCGCCACCTGCTCGCCGGACTCCTCGTAGTCCAGCGACGCGTAACCACGCGTGCGCGACTTCAGCGTGTCGAAGAAGTCGAAGATGATCTCCGCCAGCGGGATCGTGTAGCGCAGTTCGACGCGGTCCTCGGACAGGTAATCCATGCCCAGCAGGTTGCCGCGCTTCGCCTGGCACAGCTCCATGATCGTGCCCACGAATTCCGACGGCGCCAGGATGCTCACCTTCGACACCGGCTCGTGCACCTCGGAGATCTTGAGCCCGCCCGGCCAGTCCGAGGGGTTCGTGACGATCACCTCGCTGCGGTCCTCCAGCACCACGCGGTACACCACGTTCGGCGCGGTGGAAATCAGGTCCAGGCCGAACTCGCGCTCCAGCCGGTCCCGGGTGATTTCCAGGTGCAGCAGGCCGAGGAAGCCGCAGCGGAAGCCGAAGCCCAGTGCGACCGACGTTTCCGGCTCGTAGGTCAGCGCGGCGTCGTTGAGCTGCAGCTTCTCCAGCGCCTCGCGCAGTTCCGGGTAGTCCGAGCCGTCCACCGGGTACAGGCCGGAGAACACCATCGGCTTCGGTTCGCGGTAGCCGGCCAGCGGTTCCGTCGCGCCGTGCCGCTCGGACGTCACAGTGTCGCCGACCTTCGACTGGCGCACGTCCTTCACGCCGGTGATCAGGTAGCCGACCTCGCCGACGCCGAGTCCCTTGCTGGCCTTCGGCTCCGGCGAGATGATCCCGACCTCGAGCAGTTCGTGCGTCGCCCCGGTGGACATCATCTTGATCTTCTCGCGCGGCGTGATCTTGCCGTCCACTACGCGGATGTACGTCACGACGCCGCGGTAGGTGTCGTAGACCGAGTCGAAGATCATCGCGCGGGCGGGCGCGTCCGCGTCGCCGACCGGCGGCGGGACCTGACGCACGCATTCGTCCAGCAGCTCGGTCACGCCCATGCCGGTCTTGGCCGACACGCGCAGCACGTCCGAGGGCTCGCAGCCGATGATGTGCGCGATCTCCGCCGCGTACTTCTCCGGGTCCGCCGAGGGCAGGTCGATCTTGTTCAGCACCGGGATGATGTGCAGGTCGTTCTCGAGCGCGAGGTACAGGTTCGCGAGCGTCTGCGCCTCGATCCCCTGCGCGGCGTCGACCAGCAGGATCGCGCCCTCGCACGCCTCGAGCGCCCGCGAGACCTCGTACGTGAAGTCGACGTGGCCGGGCGTGTCGATCAGGTGCAGCACGTGGTCCTGCCCGTCGACCTGCCACGGCAGCCGGACGTTCTGGGCCTTGATCGTGATGCCGCGTTCCCGCTCGATGTCCATGCGGTCGAGGTACTGCGCGCGCATGGCTCGCTCCTCGACGACGCCGGTGAGCTGCAGCATCCGGTCCGCCAGCGTCGACTTGCCGTGGTCGATGTGGGCGATGATGCAGAAGTTGCGGATCAACTCCGGCGGCGTGAAGGTGGTGTCGGCGAACGTCTTGGGCGCTGTCACTCGGGCTGTCCTCGGGATGGTGGGGGATGTCCGTACCCCATCGTCCCATGGACCTCCGGGTGCGGGTGGGGGTCATCCCCGATGCGGCCCCGCGCGTCTCGTGATGACCTCGAAGCATGACCACTTCACCCTCCCCCTCGCCGCCCGGCCCCGGCGTCCTCGACGCCGCGCTCGACCGGGCTTTCGGCCACCCCAGCGGCTTGCTGGGCAGGCTCGGCGGCAAGCTGATGGCGGTCAGCAACGCCGCGACCGAGCACCGCGTCGTCGACCTCGCCCGCCTCGAACCGGACGAGACCGTTCTCGTCATCGGCCCTGGTCCGGGGATCGGCCTCGACGCGGCGAGCAAACTCGCCGGCGAGGTGATCGGCGTCGAACCCTCCCCTCAGATGCGCGACCTGTGCACGGACCGCTGCGGCGACCGCGCCGAGGTGCGCGCGGGCAGCGCGGCTCAGACTGGCTGTGCGGACGCGTCCGCGGACGTCGTGCTGACCGTGAACAACGTCCAGCTTTGGGAAGACCGCGCGGCGGGCTTCGCCGAGTTGTTCCGGGTGCTGCGGCCAGGCGGACGCCTGCTGCTCTCGGCGCACGAGAAGTGGCTTCCGGTGACCCGGCACCAGTTGGCCGACGAAGCCGCCGCCGCGGGATTCACTGACCTGCAGACCTGGACCTGGGACCCGCCGGGGTTCGCCCCGCTCGCCGCCCAGCTCCGAGCCGTGAAACCGAGCTAGCGCTTGTCGCGACGCAATGGGTGGTCCTCCGGGACCTCGACGAGGACGATCCGCAACCCGTCCGGGTCGGCGATCCACGCCTCGTCGGTGCCCCACGGTTCGCGACGAGCCTCGCGCACCGGTTCGACCCCGCGTCCGGCCAATTCGGCCAGGGTCGCCGGGAGATCGCGGACCTGCAGGAACAGATTGACGTCCGGCCCGGGTCCTTCTTCGCCGCTGCCGACCACCTCGATCGAACCGCCGCCGGCGAAAAACCGCGTGCCACCAGGGAACTCGCGCTCGATCGCGAGGCCGAGGGCGTCCCGGTAGAACGCGGTGGACACGTCGTGGTCGCGGGGGTGGATCAGCACCCGGCTGCTCAGTACGTCCATGGGTCCTGCCTACCTGAGCGGCTCAGGCGACCGCAATCGCAGCGATCCCGGCCAGCACCACCAGCGACCCGGCGAGCCGGCGGACCGCGTTGCGCTCGCGGAGCACGAGCCAGGCGGCAACCCCGCCGAAGACGATCGACAGTTCGCGCGCCGGCGCGACGAGGCTGACCGGCGCGATCCGCAGGGCGTACAGGACCAGCAGGTAGCTGACCGGCGAGGCCAGTCCGACGATCAGCACCTCGCGCCGGTGGTCGCGCCACAGCCGCTTGATCTCGGACCGGCCGCGGGCGACAGTCGGCGTGAGCAGGACGCACTCGCCGATCGCGCTGCCGCCGAAGTAGACGAGCGGGGACACTCCGAGCGACGTGACCGAGTGCGCGTCCCAGAGCGTGTAAGCCGCGATGACCGCTCCGGTGGCGACGCCGTAGAACACCCCGGCGCGGCGGGCTTTGGCGTCGCCGGTGCTGCCGCCGAGGCTGATCACCAGGACGCCGGCGATGACAAGGAAGGCGCCGACCAGCCCAAGCACGCCCGGCCGTTCGCCGAGAACTGTGACGGCCACGAGCACCGACACCAGCGGTCCGGTGCCACGGGCCAGCGGGTAGACGATCGACAGGTCGCCGACCTCGTAGCCGCGCTGCAGCACGATCCCGTACATCACATGCAGGACCGCGGTGACCAGTGCGGCGAGCAGCCAAGTCCACTGTGGACGTTCGGGTTCGACGGCGAGCGCGACCGCGATCACCGGGAGCATCGCGACCGCGGAAACCGTGTAGTACAGCCAGACGAATCGCGGACCGCCGCCGGAAACCCGTTTGGCGGCGAGGTTCCACACGGCGTGCACGACCGCGGCGACGAGAACCATGGCGAGGGCAGTGGTGTTCATCCGGGACCCTTTCAGGTTTTCAGCGCATGCTGAAGACCGGGTCCTCCAGGCTTTTGTCCCGTCAGATGAACGGCAGGGCTCGGTGTCCCGCCGAAGGTGCCGCTCGGACCAGTCCCGCCCGCCCTCGTTGTCTTCGCGACCCGCTCTGCGGGACCACGGGCAGGCGACGGAACCCTAGGCACTACCGAAATCCACCGTAACGGAGACGCGGGCGGGATGCCGAACGGTTATCGGCTCCGGGGCCCGTTCCAGGGCCGCGAGCAGGGCTGTTAAGATTTTCGATTGTTGCCGTGCGGCATTCCGTCAGGGAGGAAACCCGGCAGTCCCTCGGGACTGATCCGGAGCCACGCGAACGCGGCAGCGACCTTCACCGAGTGAAAGAGGAACGCCTCCATGGCCAACATCAAGTCGCAGGTCAAGCGCATCGACACCAACGAGAAGGCGCGGCAGCGCAACCTGGCGATCCGGTCCTCGGTGAAGACCGCGATCCGCAAGTTCCGCGAGGCCGCCGAAGCCGGTGACAAGGACAAGGCCCTCGAACTGCAGCGCGACGCTGCTCGCAAGCTCGACAAGGCCGTCACCAAGGGCGTCATCCACGCCAACCAGGCCGCGAACAAGAAGTCGGCTCTCGCGAAGCGCGCGAACCAGCTCTGAGCGCAGTCTTTCCGGAAGGCCCGGCGGCTTCGGCTGCCGGGCCTTTTCCGTGTCCGGGAATCGCGGATTACCTTGCACCGATGACGGCTGACCGCACCTCTTAGCCAGCGGTCATCATGGCGTGCGGCGGAACCGAACGCCGCAGCCGGTCAGAGCCGCATTTCGCCGGAGCGTCAGCGGTCTCCCTTGGCCGCGACCACCTCGAGGACCGCGCGCTGCAGGGCGTAGTTCGCATCGGCCGCCGCACCTTTGACCTCGGCGTTCAGCCGCGCCACGACGCGCATCGCGGTCGCCAGGCCGTCCTGGCCCCAGCCGCGCGACTGGCCCTGCGCCTTGCGGATCTTCCACGGCGGCATGCCCAGTTCGCCCGCCATCTGGTTCGGGTTGCCGCGGCCGGCGGCGGACACGCGAGCGATCGTGCGGACCGCGTCAGCTAGCGCGTCGGCCACCAGGACGTGCGGAACGCCCAGCTGCATCGCCCACTGCAGCGACTCCATCGCAGCCGCCCGATCTCCCGCGACGGCCTTCTCCGCGACCGCGAAGCCGGTCACGTCGGCGCGTCCGGTGTGGTAGCGGCGGACCGCCTGCTCGTCGATGACTCCCCCGGTGTCGGCGACCAGCTGCGTCGCCGCCGAGGACAGTTCGCGCAGGTCCGAGCCGACCGAGTCGAGCAGCGCCAGCAGGCCCGCGCCGTCGATCTTGCCGCCCGCGCGCCGCACCTCGTTGCGGACGAACGCCTCCCGCTCGGCCGGCTTGGTGAGCTTCGGGCATTCGGTGATCTCCGCGCCCGCCTTTTTCAACGCGCCCGGCAGGGCCTTCGCGGCCTTGCTCCGCCCGCCGCCGCTGTGCACGACCACGAGGACGATGCCGTCGGCCGGCGCCTTCACGTACGCCAGGACGGCGTCGGACAGCTCCTGCGAGATGTCCTGCGCCGACTCCAGCACGATCACGCGCCCTTCGGCGAACAATGACGGGCTGACCAGCTCAGCCAGGACGGGCGGTGTGAGATCGGACACCCGCGTCCGCGTGAGGTCCGCCGTCGGGTCCGCGGCCTTGGCCGCGTCGAGGGAAGCTCGCACAGCCCGTTCGATGAGCAGTTCTTCCTCGCCCGTGACGAGGTGCAGCGGCGCGGGTGCGGTGGTCACCTCGTCATCCTCTCACCCGGCCGCCGGGCCGTCCGCCCCGGTGATGTGGGCCGCCTCCGTGGCACGAGCTGATCGGGATGTCGTACGGTGTAGCCGAGGACGCGCCCACCGGCGCTCCGACAACCGAATACCGCTCATCCAGAGGGGCAGAGGGAACGGCCCGACGAAGCCCCGGCAACCGGCGTACAGCCTGTCATCCCGCGATCGCGGGATAGCTGACGACCACGGTGCCAATTCCGGCCCGCTTCGGCGGGGCAGATGAGGAAAGGAACCTCGCGATGACTGCAGCCCTCAGCGCCACCTCCGCCAACAAGACGATCGACCTCGGTCCGGCCGTCGAACTGGTGTCGAAGGAAGAAGGGCACCGGCAGCCGCTCGCTCCGGAATTCGTCTCCGCCGAAGACTTCTCGCCGCTCGAGGTCGCCTACGACTTCGGCCGCGTCCGCCGCGAGGACATCGAGGCGGGCCCGCGCAACATCTGGCGTTACAAGAAACTCCTTCCCGTCCCCTCGACCGTCGAGGAGACCCCGAACACCGAACCCGGCTGTACCAGGCTCGTGCGCGCCGACCGGCTCGCGAAGGAGCTCGGCCTCAAGAGCGTGTGGGTCAAGGACGACACCGGCAACCCGACGCACTCGTTCAAGGACCGCGTGGTCGCCGTCGCGCTCGCGGCCGCGCGCGAGTTCGGCTTCGAGGTCCTCGCGTGTCCCTCGACCGGCAACCTGGCCAACGCGACCGCGGCCGCCGCGGCCCGCGCCGGCTGGCGGTCGGTCGTGCTGATCCCGAAGAACCTCGAGCGCGCGAAGATCCTCACCACCGCGGTCTACGACGGCGACCTGATCGCCGTCGACGGCAACTACGACGACGTGAACCGGCTCGCCACCGAACTGGCCGGCGAGCACCCGAAGTGGGCGTTCGTGAACGTCAACGTCCGCCCGTACTACTCCGAGGGCTCGAAGACGCTCGCCTACGAGGTCGCCGAGCAGCTCGGCTGGCGCATTCCCGAGCAGATCGTCGTGCCGATCGCCTCCGGTTCCCAGCTCACCAAGGTGGACAAGGGTTTCCGCGAGCTGGGCCAGCTCGGTCTCGTGGACGCCAGCCCGTACAAGGTGTTCGGCGCGCAGGCCACCGGTTGCTCGCCGGTCTCCACCGCGTACCGCAACGGCCACGACGTGGTCCAGCCGGTGAAGCCGGACACGATCGCCCGCTCGCTCGCGATCGGGAACCCGGCCGACGGTCCGTACGTGCTCGACGTGGTCAACCGCACCGGCGGCGCGATCGAGGACGTCACCGACGAAGAGGTGGTCGAAGGCATCCGGCTGCTCGCGCGCACCGAAGGCATCTTCACCGAGACCGCGGGCGGCGTCACCGTGGCGACCGCGAAGAAGCTCGTCGAAACCGGCAAGCTCGACCCGGACGCCGAAACCGTCCTCCTCATCACCGGTGACGGTCTGAAGACCCTCGACGCGGTCGAGAACCACATCGGCCCGAAGGCCACCGTGCCGCCGTCCGCCGCAGCCGTCGCCAAGGCGCTCGGCTACTGACCCGCCGGCCCGGGGTCCGCCGCCTTACCTCGGCGGACCCCGCGGCTCGCCTCGGCGCGCGACCGCCGGTCCGTTTCCCGCGGGCAGAACGGCGGTGTCGCCGTCGATATCGGTCCGGGTGACCAGCACTCCCATCGTGCCGAGAACGTCCACTGTGGACTTGCTCGGATGTCCGTACCCGTTGCCCGCGCCGACACTGATCAGCGCCGTGCGCGGCCGCACCGCCGCGAGGAACTGCGGCAGCGAATATCTCGAGCCGTGATGCGGCA
Organism: Amycolatopsis albidoflavus; assembly: GCF_039525725.1. Lineage (NCBI taxonomy): Bacteria > Bacillati > Actinomycetota > Actinomycetes > Pseudonocardiales > Pseudonocardiaceae > Amycolatopsis > Amycolatopsis albidoflavus. Next base: position 318,467 of record NZ_BAAAHV010000022.1, on the reverse strand, counting down.
CCTTCAATACGTCAGCCCGCAAATCGACGCCCTCGGCGAGCAGGTCTGCTTGCGCGGCCAGTTCAACGTCTCCGGTCAGCAAGACCCGGCCAGCCGAGGTGTCGGCGCGCAGGACCACCGAACTGTTGTTGATCATCGTGCCGTCCTGCAACGCAGGTGACCGAGCAGTGGCGTAGCGCGGACCTAGCACGTCCAGTGACAATCCCGGCCATTCCAGGCGTTGCCCCTCGCTCAACTGCACGAGCGGCACGCCACGACGCCGCGCTTCGCCGGAAACCGACTGCCACGCCCACGCCGGAGCACGTCCGGGCCCGACCGCGATCGCACCGACTGCCCGTCCGTCGAAGACCGAGGCGAGACCACCGATGTGATCCGCGTGCAGATGGCTCAGCACGAGCAGCGGCACCCGTTCGACTCCCAGCCTCTGCAGGCATTCGTCGACCGGCCCCGGCTCCGGCCCGGTATCCACGACCACGGCACGGCCGGGCTCGGCAGTCGCGAGAACTACCGCATCTCCCTGTCCGACATCGCATTCCACCATCGCCCAGCCGCCCGGCGGCCAACCGGGGGCCAGGACTTTGGCCGGCACGACCGTCAGCAGCACAACAACCAGTCCGATCGCCACCAGCAGCCGAAGTCGGCGAAACCTTGCCGCCACCACGACTACGACCAGCAGGCCCGCCGCGCATAATCCGCCCCACCAGCCGCCGGGCCAGGACAGCGCCGCCCCTGGTGCCCTCGCGCCGTGTCGGGCGACAGTGATCAGCCACCGCGCCTCCGGGTCCGCTAGACGGATCAGCACCTGCCCGGCACCTGGCCACCACGGCCCGACGACTGTCGAGAGCACACCTAGCACGGTGACCGGCGCGACCACTGGCGCCGCAAGGACATTGGTGACGACCGAGACCAGGCTGACCGTGCCCGCCATTCCGGCGATGACTGGTGCGGTGACCACGAAAGCGGCAAGAGGGACGGCGAGGCCTTCGGCGTAACCGGATGGAACTCCCCGTCGTACCAGCGAATCCGCCCAGCGCGGCGCGAGCAGCACCAGCCCGGCCGTCGCGAGAACAGAGAGCGCGAAGCCGAAATTCGCCGCCATCGTCGGATCCCACGCCACCAGGACGCACACCGCGAACGCCAGTGCGGGCAGCGCTGAACCACGTCGTCCGAGAGCCAGCGCGAGCAAACCGATACCGCCCATGACACCGGCCCGCACCACGCTCGGCTCAGGACCCACCAGGACGAGGAATCCCGCCAGGCAGGCGCCAGCCGCCGCTGCGGAAAACCTTGGCCCTGCGCGGACCAATCGGCACAGCAGCAGGACAGCTCCGCCGATGATGACAAGATTTCCGCCGCTCACCGCCATCAGGTGGGTGAGCCCGGAGGCGGTGAACTCGCTTTCGACCCGCTGCGGCAACGCACTCGTGTCGCCGAGCACCAGTCCGGGCAGCAGGCCCGCCGGTTCCTCCGGCAGGATCGCGCACAGCGAATGCAAGCTGCTCCGCAGGGCCGCGGCGGCGCGCTGCCACCACGGCGCTGGTCCTACGTCGACGGGTGCGGCACGGACGGAGAGCACCGCGGCGGTCAGCTCGCCGCCGCGTGCGGGCAGGAGCCGTCCGGACGTCGACGCTTCCTGCCCTGGCAGCAGACCGCTCCATCCGGTGACCGGTGCCAGCAACAGAACCCGGCCGGTCGACTCGACGGGCCGACCGTCCACTGTAGCCGTGGTAACCCTTGCCGGAATCGCCACTGAGCGGGTGCCCGCTTGCTGGTCCGCGTAGCCAGCTTGATGGATCGGCCGTGGGCGCTCGCTGATCTCGACCCGCAGCGTCGCCGTGACGCCATGGGCCGCGGCGGCTCCCAGCGGATCGGATGCCGCGTCGTGAATGCGAAGGGCTGTTGGCACGGCGGCAACGAGCCCGGTCAGCAGCAACGCTCCCCCAACGCCCGCGTATCGGGAACGGCCGCGCGCCAGAAGCGCCGCGGCGCCGATGACCGCTACGGCTCCGAGCACGGTCGCAGCCCACCAGCCGAGTTGCAGTCCGGCGAGGGTGGCCGCCCATCCGGCGACGGCGGCGGGGACAAGGCGGAAATCGTGGTCACGGCGCGACTTTTCCTCGGTCTCCAGTTTCATCCGACGGTCACCTGCTCGCGAAGCTTTTGGAACTTGCTTTCGCCGATGCCGTCGACGTCGCGGAGTTGTTCGACGCTCGAGAAGCCGCCGTGCTGAGTGCGCCAGTCGGTGATGCGCCGGGCGGTGACCTCGCCGACGCCGGGGAGGCTGTCGAGTTGTTCGGCGGTCGCGGAGTTCAGGTCGATCTTGCTGGCTGCAGCGGCTGAACCGGCCGGTGCGGCTTGCGCAGCGGGGACGCCGACCGCCAACTGTTCCCCGTCCGTGAGTTTGCGGGCGAGGTTTAGTGCGGTCAGGTCGACACCCGGATTCGCGCCTCCGGCGGCGCGGAGGGCGTCGGCGACGCGGGAACCCGAGGGCACGGTGACGAGTCCCGGGGAGCGCACGTGGCCGACGACGCTGATTACCAGGTTCTCGTTGGCTTTCGAGGCGTGTGGCGGCTGCGCTCGGGCGGTCGGGAGCGGCGGGGCGATCTCGGCCGTGGGTGAGCGACCGAAGATTGCCAGGCCACCGGCGACGACCGCGGCGGCTGCCAGCAAGGCGAGAGCGAAGATCATTCCTCGGCGGCCCAGGACGCCCGGCAAGCCGGTTGCTCCGGGGAGCCAGCGGCGTGTCCACCGCTGTTCGGTGTGTTCTGGGAGCCAGCTGCGGACCAGTTTGCCGCCGGGCAGCTGGCTTTCCGGAGGGGCTGGGTTGTCGGCAAGTGCGGACAATCGGGCTTTGCGGCTCGTTGGCTGCGAGAGTCGCGCGGAGCTGGATGGGGAAGCGTCTGCCGCAGCCGTCGGCTGGCTGTCCGGAAGTGGTGAACTGTCAGCAGCTGCGGACAGGCGGGCTTTTAGGCCCGTTGGCCGCGAGAGTGGCAGGGGCTTGGACCGCAAACTGTCCGCGTCGGTCGCGGACTGCCCATCCAAAAGCGGTGAGCTGTCAGCACCTGCAGACACTCGATGCTTCGCCCCCACGTCCCGAGCACGCACACCAGGCAACTCCGTGCCCACGGACAGCTGGTTGTCTGCACCTGCCGACAACCGTCCGCGCGCTGCTCGGCCCGCGCGGCCGGTGGGCAGCCAGCGACGCACTGACTGGCCGCCGGTTCCGGCGGTATGCGGGACCACGGCCAGCTGGTCGGCCAGCCAGGTGAGCCTGACGTTGACGGGAGTGCCCGGATCCCGGGCGGAATTCTCGAACACACGATCGACGCTAGGCGTCGGCCGGCTCGGCGGCGAGAGGGTTCCGCGCGATCTGTGGACAACCCGCCCCTTGGGGACAACTCGGCCGTCGCGGCCGGAGACGCGGCGGAACTTGTCGGGGTGCGCGGTCATACTGGCTGGTTTGCCTGCGGCACGGGTGATCGAAAAGCGTTCGCTCCTTCCGTCGTCATCCGTTAGACCTGGTAGTCAGCCGTCGAACAGGAGCCGCCGCAGCTGTGGACCACGCCGAACTGACCTTGCGCCCGATCACGGGGCCGGAAGAGCTCGATCTCTTCTGCGGGCTCACCTACGCCCTCGACCACGAACTTGCCGACGACCTTGCCGCCGGTCGCCGCAGGCCGGGGTGGATGTGGGTCGCGCTTCGCAGCGGCGAGCTCGTCGCCAGGGCCGCGTGGTGGGGCCGCGCCGAGGAACCGGTCCCGTTTGTGCTGGACGTTTTCGATCTTGAGGACGTGGCCGTCGGAGCGCGGCTGTTACGAACCGCGATGGCGGAGATTCTGCCTACGGGCACCCGGCCTCCGACTTACCACCGGCTGGTCCCCTCGGATTGGCGCGAAGAAGCGACGACTCGAAGCGTGGTCGAAGACCGGATGACCGCGCTCGCACAGACCGGCGCGAAGCTGCTCGCCGAGCGGCTGCGCTTCGAGTGGACACCGGGGACTCCGGTCGCTCCACCGAACCGACTGGTCTTCCGTCCGATCCGCGACGAAGCCGAGATCCTCGACCTGATGACCCGTGTCCTGGACGGGACGCTCGACGCGCACAGCCGCGACGACCTGACGCGGATGTCCGCTCGCGAGGCGGCAATCCGGCATTACGAGGACGAACTGGCGCACTACCGCAGCCCCCGGGACTGGTGGCGGGTCGCGACGCTGTCCGACGGCACGCCGGTCGGTTTCGTCACGCCGGCGCGCAACAACTACAACCCGATCATCGGGTATCTCGCCGTCCTGCCCGAGCATCGCGGCAACGGCTACATCGACGACATTCTCGCCGAGGGCACCCGAATCCTTGCCGCCCAAGAAGTTCCTCGCATCCGGGCGGCGACGGATCTCGGCAATGTCCCGATGGCGAACGCGTTCCGGCGCGCGGGATACGTCGACTTCGAGCGGACGATCACGATGGCCTGGCCATGATTCGCGCGGAACCGTGGGAACGCGCGGTCGCTCACGTGGCCGCGTTGGCGGCTGGCGGCCCGGCGGATCCGTCGTGGCGGGTCACGCTGCATTTCCATCCGGACCGGCTGGTCAACGGCGTGCCGATCCTCGAGAGCATGGCGCGCGACGGCCGATATCGCTCGCAGTTCGAGACCGGAGTCAGCAACGGCGGGCTGACCGCGCGTCGGGGAGGAGACCGCTGGCGCTGGGAAAGCCGGTTGTTCGCTGGTGTCTACGACGACGTCGAGGCCGCGCACCGGCCGAAATACGGGTCGCTGAATTTTCGCGGCCGAAAGACAGGCGGCTCGCCGCGGTTCGGCTCGGCGTATCTGCGGCTCGCGCGGCACACGATGTCCCGCGCGACTTTCGCTTATCCCGACAGCGTTTTCGAACCGACCTCTTTCGGCGTCGAGGCCCGGCTTTCCGAGCTGGTCGCGATTGCCGAGGCGGACGACAAAGACTTGCTGGACGACTACATCGAAGCGCAGGTGCACGGAGAGGTAAACCTGGCGCGGGACGTCGAGGCGCTGGTTCTCGATCCGTCTTACCGAGGAACCGAAATCGAGACCGCGGCCCAAAAACTGGGTGCGGTCGAATGGCACGACGGGTTTCGGCTAGACACCGGAGAACTGCTCCGGCATCCCGAATACCGAGGTCCGGAATTCACTGCGCTGGGTGCAGAACTCGCCGAGGACGGAAAACTCGATCCGCGTATCCTCGGGAAAGCCACCGGCCAGGACGAGCAAGCGCTCAAACGTGTCTGGCATCTGCTCGCGCGATTCGGCAACCAGGAACTCAGCTAGGCGCGCTGCACGACCACGCCGAGCACGCCAGGGCCGGTGTGCGCGCCGATGACCGCGCCGATCTCCGACACCACGCATCCCCCGGCACAGCCAGGGATCGCTTCCTCCAGCCGGTTCGCCAGCTCGACAGCGCGTTCCGGCGAAGCGAGATGATGCACCGCCAGCTCGACCGGCCCCGTCCCCGCCGCCTGCACGGACAACTCGACCAAGCGCCCGATCGCGCGGTTCATCGTGCGCACTTTCTCCAGCGGCAGGATCCGGCCGTCGGACATGTGCAGCACCGGTTTCACCGCCAGCGCGGTGCCGAGCAGCGCCGCGGCCGAGCCGATCCGACCGCCTCGGCGCAGGTGTTCCAGCGTCTCGACCACGAACAACGTCGACGACCGGTCGGCCGCATTCGTCGCGACTGCTTCGACTTCGGCCGGGCTGGCTCCGGCAGCGGCGGCGTCCGCGGCATGCAGGGCCGCGAAGCCCAAACCCATCGCCGTGGTGCGGGAATCGACGACCCGGACCCGGTCCGAGCCGACTTCTTCCGCGGCCAGGACGGCGGCTTCCCAGGTACCGGACAGCTCTCTCGACAGGTGCACGGACACTACGGCGTCCGCGCCGGCGTCGAGCGCGGCCCGGAATTCGGTGGCGAACTCGGCCGGAGTGGGCCGCGAAGTCGTGACGATCTTGCGCTCCCCCAGCGCTTCCGCGAGCGCGGCGGGACCCATTTCGACGCCGTCGAGCGAACACACGCCTTCCACCAGGACGTGCAGGGGCACCACCCGCACCGAGTGCCGCTCGGCGAAGCCTTCGGGCAGGTGCGCGGTGGAGTCCGTGACCACGGCGACCGACACGTCGTCAGCCTACGTTGCCAGAGCCGAGGTGCGGGGCAACGAGCTTCGCCATCGCGGTGCCGACAGCTTCGTGCCCGGCCCATCCCCAGTGCATGCCGTCGGGATTTCCCGCGCCGCTCAAGACATGTTCGCCAACCACGCCGGGCGTGTCGAGCAACGGCACTTCGCGTCGCGCGGCCCACGAAGCGAGCGCAGCGGCCGCTTCGGCGCGTCCCGTGTGTACGCGTCCGTACGCATCAGCGCGGTGCACCGAAGGCAGCATGCCGAACACCGGCAACTCAGGGCGTAGCGCGCGCAACGCTTCGACGGACTGGTCCAGATAGCTCACGCTCAGGCGCGCAGGAAGCACGCGAGGACGTCCGCGCATCACGACAGACAAACGTGGCTGCGCAGCGAGATAAGCACCGCGTACAACGCGACGCACGCCGTCGGGGCGAAGGTAGCGAAGCCCCTGACGCAAGTACGTCGGCAGAGGCGACGGCAGTGTGTCCATGTGACCGACGGCGAGCACGACGGCGTCGACGCGACGCAGATCCGCCCACACGCGCGGGTCGCCGGTGAGCGACCACCACAGGTCTCGCGCGGTCCAGCCGATTCCGGCGACAAGATCGGCTTGGCCGGACAGCGCGTTCGCGGCGACGTTGGGCCACAGGCGCGGATCATCGGCCGCGCAAGGGCCCTCGGGGCCGTGGAAACAGAGTGAATCGCCGAAGACGAGCAGCTGCGGGCTCATCGGGTCAGCCGGTGATGCCCGCGTTGTACGCGTGCAACCGCCACTTCCCCTCGCGGTGGCCGAGTTCGACCCAGTGGCAGTTCATGATCCCGCCGAGCGACGGCCAGACCTCGACCGGCAGGCCGAGCAGCTTCGCGGTCAGCGCGAGGATGAGCCCGCCGTGCGAGGCGAGCAGGACCGATTCGCCGACGTCGGAGTTCGGCTGCATCAGGTCGTTGACCACCTCGGCGGCGCGTTCGGCGACCTCCACCCGGGATTCGCCGCCCGGCGGAGCCCACGCGGCGTTGGTGCGCCACAGCTGGCGGTCGCCCGGATAGCCTTCGTCGACCTCGGCGCCGGTCAGGCCCTGCCACTCGCCGAGATGCGTCTCACGCAGCCGCTTGTCGATCTGCAGCGGCACGCCGATCGCCTCCGTGAGCACCGTCGCGGTGTCGGTGGCGCGGCGCAGATCGGACGCGATCACCAGCTCCGGCGCGAAGCGCGCGAGCGCGGGCACGGCGAAGCGCGCCTGGTTCCAGCCGACCGGGGTCAGCGCGGAATCGAGGTGTCCCTGCATGCGGCCGGCGGCGTTGTAGTCCGTCTCGCCGTGCCGCCAGAGCAGCAGCCGCCGCGGGCTCACGCCTCCGGACCGTCCGCGTCGTCGGTGTCGTTGGCGGGGACCGTCGCCAGCCCTTCGACCTCGATCCGCGGGCAGTCCTTCCACAGCCGCTCGAGGCCGTAGAACGAGCGCTCGTCCGCGTGCTGGACGTGGACGACGACGTCGACGTAGTCGAGCAGCACCCAGCGGCCCTCGCGGGCGCCTTCGCGCCGGACCGGCTTGTGCCCCTCGATGCGGAGCTTCTCTTCCACGTTGTCGACGATCGCGCCGACCTGGCGCTCGTTGGCCGCGGAGGCGATCACGAACGCGTCGGTGATCACGAGCTGCTCGGACACGTCCAGGACGACCACGTCGCTGGCCAGCTTGTCGGCCGCCGCGTGCGCGGCCGCCACCGCCAGGTCCCGTGCCTCGGACGTCGCTGCCACAGTGCTCCTTCAGATTCGGGGTATGCCCGGACGAGGGTACCCGGTCAGGCCTCGGCGTCCTTGCGGTAGAGGTCCTTCTTGGCGATGTAGCGCACAACGCCGTCGGGCACGAGGTACCAGACCGGCTCGCCCCGCTCGACGCGTTCGCGGCATCCGGTGGACGAGATGGACATGGCGGTGACCTCGACGAGGCTCACCTTGCCGCTCGGCAGATGGTGCGAATTGAGCCGGTAGCCCGGGCGGGTGACGCCGATGAAATGCGCGAAGTCGAACAGCTCGCCTGCCTTGTGCCAGGTGAGGATCTGCTCGAGCGCGTCGGCCCCGGTGATGAAGAACAGCTCGTCGTCCGGGTACTCCTCGTGCAGGTCGCGCAGCGTGTCGACGGTGTAGGTCTGGCCGCCGCGGTCGATGTCGACCCGGCTCACCGAGAAGACCGGGTTGGACGCGGTGGCGATGACCGTCATCAGATAGCGGTCCTCGGCGCGCGTGACGCGGCGGCCGGACTTCTGCCACGGCTGCCCGGTCGGCACGAAGATGACCTCGTCGAGCGCGAACCGCGACTGGACCTCGCTGGCCGCGACGAGGTGGCCGTGGTGCACGGGGTCGAAGGTGCCGCCCATGACCCCGATCCGGCGTGGTGACATAGCCGGTGAGCCTATACGCGCGGGCACGCGAGGGCTTCCCGTCGCGACTGCGACCTAGGTTACTGTTGTGACATGAGTCACATAACTCTGCGTTTACGACCGGAAACTGTCCGTTCGGGGTCGGTCGGCTCCGGGATTGTCGGGGGCATGGGGTAGACCGGGGGACGTGGACACCACCGCTACCACCCCAGACCTCCGGACCCGCGCCGAGACCCTGCTCCGCGCGCTCGCCGGGGACAACGCCGCCCTCCGAGAGGACCAGTGGACCGCCATCGAGGCGCTGGTCGCGCACCATCGGCGCGCGCTCGTCGTGCAGCGCACCGGCTGGGGAAAGTCGGCCGTGTACTTCCTGGCCACCGCTCTGCTGCGGGAACAGGGAGCGGGGCCGACGGTCATCGTGTCGCCGCTGCTCGCCCTGATGCGCAACCAGATCTCCGCCGCCGCCAGGGCGGGGATTCACGCGGCCACCATCAACTCGGCGAACGCGCAGGAGTGGGACCAGGTCCAAGCGTCGGTGGCGGCGGGCGAGGTGGACGTGCTGCTGGTCAGCCCGGAACGGCTCAACAACCCGGACTTCCGCGACAGCGTGCTGCCGAAGCTCACCGCCAGCGCCGGCCTGCTGGTGGTGGACGAGGCGCACTGCATTTCCGACTGGGGCCATGACTTCCGGCCGGACTACCGGCGGCTGCGCACGCTGCTGGGCGATCTGCCGGAAGGCGTGCCGGTGCTGGCCACCACCGCGACCGCGAACGATCGGGTGGCCACGGACGTCGCCGAGCAGCTCGGCATCGGCGGCGAGACGGACACGCTCGTCCTGCGCGGTCCGCTCGACCGGGAAAGCCTGCGGCTGGCCGTGGCCGAGCTGCCGAGTGACGAGGCGCGGCTGGCCTGGCTCGCCGAGCACCTGGCGGAACTGCCGGGGTCGGGCATCATCTACACGCTCACCGTCGCCGCCGCGCACGACGTCGCCGCGCTGCTGTCCGATCGCGGCTACCCGGTGGCCGCCTACACCGGGAAGACCGATCCGGCCGACCGCCAGGCCGCGGAGGACGACCTGCTGGAGAACCGGGTCAAGGCGCTGGTGGCGACGTCCGCGCTCGGGATGGGGTTCGACAAGCCGGACCTCGGGTTCGTGGTGCACCTCGGCGCGCCGTCGTCGCCGATCGCCTACTACCAGCAGGTCGGGCGTGCCGGTCGTGGCGTCGAGCGGGCCGAGGTGGTGCTGCTGCCGGGGCGGGAGGACAAGGCGATCTGGGCGTACTTCGGATCGCTGGCGTTCCCGGACGAGCTGCGCGTCACGCAGGTGCTCAACGCGCTCGCGTACTCCGACCGTCCACTTTCGACAGCCGCGCTGGAGCCGTCAGTCGAGCTTTCCCGGTCGCGGCTGGAAATGGTGCTGAAAGTGCTCGATGTGGACGGTGCGGTGCGCCGGGTGCGCGGCGGCTGGGAAAGCACCGGACAGCCGTGGGAGTACGACCGGGAACGGTACGAACGCGTCAGCGTCGCGCGGGCGGCCGAGCAGGAGGCGATGCTCGGGTACATCCGCACGGCCGGATGCCGGATGGAGTATCTGCGGCGGCAGCTCGACGATCCGGAGGCAGCGCCGTGCGGGCGGTGCGACAACTGCACCGGGGAGCATTGGAATACCGCGGTATCCGAGGAAGTCGCGGGCGAGACGCGGGAACGGCTGGACCGGCCCGGGGTCGCGGTGGCGCCGCGAAAACAGTGGCCGAGCGGGATGAAGGGGCTCGACGTGCCGCTGTCGGGCCGGATCAAGACGGAAGAGCAGGCCGAGCAGGGACAGGTGCTGGGCCGGCTCACGGACGTGGGCTGGGGCGGCCGGTTGCGCGAACTGCTCGGCCCGGGCGCGCCGGACGCCGAGGTCCCCGACTCGGTTTTCGACGCGTGCGTGAAGGTGCTCGCGGGATGGCAGTGGGCGCAACGTCCGGTGGCGGTGGTGGCGATCCCGTCGGCGACGCGGCCGCAGTTGGTGGACAGCCTCGCGTTGCGCTTGTCGGCGATCGGGCGGCTGGACTACCTGGGTGAGCTGACGTCGGCCGGGCCGCCGCCCCGGCAGGCGAACAGCGCGCAACGGCTGGCCGATCTGTGGCGGAGGTTGAGCCTGCCGGACGACGTGGCGGCGAGTGTCGCGCAGGCGCAGGGGCCGGTGCTGCTGGTGGACGACCTGATCGACACTGGCTGGACGATGACACTGGCGGCGCGGCTGCTGCGCCGGGCCGGGGCGGAGGGGGTGTTGCCGTTCGCGTTGGCGACCACTGCTTGAGGTGCGGTGCGGCCTCGGTGCGTGGGCGGCTGGGCGGGATCGGTTTGAGGTGCGCGGCGGCCTGGGCGACCGAACGGAATCGGCTTGAGCTCCGCCGCGGGCCGGTGCGGACCGAGGCTGTGTTTGCGGCGGGAGCGAGTCGGGCACGGTTAGTCCTGGCGGGTTGATCCGGCCCGGTGCGCGGGCACTGAATCGGTGATGCCGCTGCGGTGCCTCCCGACGCGGTGCGCCCGATCCGCGCTACGCGACTGAGGCCGTTCAGGTGACCGCGGGATGCCGCACGAACGAAGCGGGGCGGGCGACGGGGACAAGCCCCGGACATGACGGCCTGGCTCAGCCGGAGCGGCCGGCGCGTCCGCATCGCCACCCGCGCCCCCATGATCCCCCTGCGGCAAAAGCATTCCCGCATCACAGACCGCAGTGGGACAAGCACCAACTGCCATCATGGGGCGAGATCTACCGATCTCCGGGCATTTCTGGCAAAGTCCCGTTCCACTCGGCGGACGTGCGGACGTGTGGAGGTTGCCCGATGGCCGGTCCTACGACCGAAGGCGTCGCCCGGCATCGGTTGCCGGTGCGGAAGTTGTTCGCTGCCAGTGCGGGCAATGCGCTCGAGTGGTTCGACTGGACGATCTACGCGACCTTCAGCATCTACTTCGCCGGCGCGTTCTTCCCTCCCGGCAACGAAACGCTCGCGCTGATCAACACCTTCGCCACCTACGCGCTCGCGTTCTTCTTCCGGCCGCTCGGCGGCGTGCTCCTCGGGCGCTTCGCCGACGTGCACGGGCGCAAGCCCGCCATGTTGCTCACCATTTCGCTGATGGCGGGCGGGTCGGTCGCGATCGGCGTGCTTCCGACGTTCGCGCAGGTCGGGTGGCTGGCTCCGATTCTCCTGCTGCTCGCGCGGATCGCGCAGGGGCTTTCGCTCGGTGGCGAGGTGTCCAACGCTTCCGCGTACCTCGGCGAGGTCGCGCCCAAGGAGCGGCGCGGTCGGTACTCGTCCTTCTTCTACATCTCCACCGGGTCCGCGGTGCTCATCGCGACGGTGCTCGGGTTCGTGCTCGCCCGCACGATGGACAAGGCGCACCTCACCTCGTTCGGCTGGCGGATTCCGTTCCTGCTCGGCGGCGTGCTCGGGCTGGTCGGGCTGTGGCTGCGGCGCAGTCTCGAAGAAACCGAGCTGTACCACGAGAAAAAGGAGAGCGCGCGGCAAGTGAAGCGGCCGTTGCTCACCACGGTCACTCAGCATCCGCGGGCGGTCGGGCAGCTCATCGGGTTCTCGATGCTCTCGACGCTTTGCTACTACACCTTCTTCAGCGCCCTCACGTCCTTCGCGGTCAAGGGGCGCGGCGCGAACGACGTCGACACCTTCCTCGCGCTTTCCATCGCGACCGCCCTCTTCGTCGTCCTCCAGTACCCGATGGGCGCGCTCGCCGACCGGCACGGGCGGCGGCCTCAGTTGCTGGTCTGGTCCGGGGCCACCGCGCTCGTGATCGTGCCTCTCTCCTACCTCGTGCGGCCCGGGTTCGGGAATCTGCTCATCGTGTTCTGCGTCGGCCTCGCGCTCTACACCGCGATGACCTCGCTGGCGCCGGCGATCATGAGCGAGCTCTTCCCCACCGAACTGCGCGGGCTGGGCATCGGCGCTTGGTACAACCTGACCGTCGCCGTGTTCGGCGGGACCGCGCCGCTCGTGCTCAGCGCGCTTTCCGCGGCGGGCGCTGCCACTGCCTTCTTCTGGTATGTCGCCGTCGCGGCGGCGATCGCGTTCTTCGTGATCCTCCGGATGCCCGAAACGAAGGGCAGCGAACTGCGGTAAACCCGCTCGCGCGCGGTCGGTAGGCTTCACCGATCGACTACGCGAAGGAGGGACACCGTGCGCAAGCCCGAGGTTAGTGAGGAACTGGCCCGACGCGTGGTGGCCTCGCTCCGCCGCGCGTTCGACGTCGACCTCGACCCGTCCGCGGCGCTCATCGCGGTGTCCACTCGCGACGGTGTCGACTACCAGTGCAACCTGGCGATGAGCCTCGGCAAACGGCTCGGCAAGCCGCCGCGCGAGGTCGCGGCCGGGATCGTCGAGAACCTGGAGCTGGACGGCATCGCCGACCAGCCGGAGATCGCCGGGCCCGGGTTCCTGAACTTCGTGTTGCGCCGCGAATGGCTTGAGCAGCGCGTGGCCGAGCAAGCGAAAGACGACCGGCTCGGGGTCGCCGAGGCCGAGCAGCCGCGCCGGGTCGCGCTCGACTACAGCAGTCCCAACGTGGCCAAGGAAATGCACGTCGGGCACGTGCGCTCCACGGTGATCGGCGACGCGATCAGCAGGCTGCTGCGCTTCGTCGGGCACGAAGTGCTGCCGCACAACCATCTCGGCGACTGGGGCACGCCGTTCGGCATGCTGATCGAGCATCACCTGGACGAACCGTCCGGGGATCGCAGCGACCTCAATGCGTTTTACCAGGCCGCACGCCGGAAGTTCGACGCCGACGAGGCCTTCGCGACCCGTTCCCGCGAGCGCGTCGTGAAGCTCCAGAGCGGCGACGCGGACACGCTCGCCTTCTGGCAGGAACTCGTCGATGAGTCGACAAGGCACTTCAACGCGGCCTACCGCCAGCTCGGCATCACGCTCACCGACGACGACATCTACGGCGAAAGCTTCTACAACCCGTACCTGGGCGAGGTCGTCGACGAACTCGAAGCCGACGGGCTCACCGAGCTCAGCGACGGCGCGGTGTGCGTGTTCCCCGAAGGCTTCACCAACCGCGAAGGCGACCGGCTCCCGCTGATCGTCCGCAAGCGCGACGGCGGCTACGGCTACGCGGCCACCGACCTCGCCACCATCCGGTACTGGACCGCCGAACGCGGGGCGACCGATCTGCTGTACGTCGTCGGCACCCCGCAGGCGCAGCACTTCGCGATGATCTTCGCGGTGGCCCGTGCGGCGGGCTGGCTCGAAGGCGTGCACGCCGAGCACATCGGGTTCGGCTCGATCCTCGGCGCGGACGGCAAGGTGATGCGCACCCGCGCCGGCGAGACGATCAAGCTCGCCAGCCTGCTCGACGAAGCAGTGGCGCAGGCCGCGGAAGTCGTTGCGGAGCGCAGTAAACTGAGCAAGGAAGAGCAGCGGGAAGTCGCGCGCGCAGTCGGTATCGGAGCGGTCAAGTACGCCGACCTTTCCAGCGACCGCGAACGCGACTACGTGTTCGACTGGGACCGCATGCTCGCCAAGGACGGCAATACGTCCGTCTACCTGCAGTACGCGCACGCACGGATCGAGTCGATCCTCGCCAAGGCGGGCGAAACCGACGATAACGCGCCCGTCCTTCTTCAAAAACCAGAGGAACGCACGCTCGCGCTGACGCTGCTGCGGTTCAGCGAAGCGATCAGTGCGGCGACGTCCGCGTACGCGCCGCACAAGCTCTGTACGTACCTGTACGACACCGCGGTCACGTTCTCGCGCTTCTACGAGGAGTGCCCGGTGCTGACCGCGGAAACCCCGGAGCTGCGCGCTTCGCGGGTACAGCTGGCCACGCTCACGTCGCGCACGCTCGTGCAGGGCTTGGCGTTGCTCGGCATCGAAGCCCCGCGACGCCTCTAAATCAGGGTCCGATGTGGACGAGCGCCATCAACGTGTCGGCGACCTCGTCCACCGCTTTTCCCCGTGCGGCGGACGGCAATTCACCGCACCACGTCGGCGCCTGGCTCATCGCTGCGTGCATGCACTGCAGCACGGTGTCGACGCTGGTGACGGTGAACTCGCCGCTCGTCAGGCCTTCTTCGACCAGCGCGCGGAACAGCGCGTCGTGGCGGAGGCGGAGTTCCTTGATGCGTTCGCGTTGCGCGCTCGGCCATTCGCGCGGCATCAGGAACAGCCGCAGCGCCGCCGGATAGTCGTTGACCGCGATCGTGACGTGCTCGTGGATCAACGCGCGCAGGCGGTCTCCCGGCGTGCCCTCGGTGCGGTCGAGCAGTTGCTCCAGCCGCGCCGTCCACTCGTCGCCGAGCGTCTCGATCGCCGCCGTGCCTAGCTCGTCTTTGCTGGAAAAGTAGTAGTACAGCGAACCCTTCGTGACGTCGAGGCGCTCGGCGACATGCTCCAGGCTCACCGCGTCGTAGCCGCGCTCGCCGAACAACTCGGCCGCCGCCGTCAGGATTTCCTGGATCCGCTTGCCCCGTTTGCGCTGCACGCGCTCGGACGGCGGTTTCACCCCGTTCACCGCGCCCATCTCGCTCCTCCGTGTTCTCCGCTGCCCCGAAAGCCTATCGGTTGACCGCAAGTTCAACTCTTGACTTGAGAGTCAAATTTTGTCACCGTGGTCAGACGACAGACGGGAGCGGACGATGGAGTTCGAGGACATCCGGTACGAAATCGACGGCCCGGCCGCGGTCGTCACGATCGACCGGCCGGAGCGCTACAACGCCTTTCGCGGGAAGACGGTCGACGAGCTGATCAAGGCGTTCCGCCTGGCCTGGGCGGACAAGCAGGTGCAGGCGGTGATCCTCACCGGTGCCGGCGAGAAGGCGTTCTGCACCGGCGGCGACGTCAAACAGCGTGCGGAGACCGGCGACTACGGTCCGACCGAGAGCGGCATGTTCGAGATCGGCAACCTGCACAAGCTCATCCGCGACATCCCGAAGCCGGTGATCGCCGCGGTCAACGGCGTCGCGGTCGGCGGCGGGCACGTGCTGCACGTCCTGTGCGACGTCACGATCGCCAGCGAGACCGCGCGGTTCGGCCAGGCCGGTCCGCGGGTCGGGTCGTTCGACGCCGGGTTCGGCTCGGCGTATCTCGCGCGGGTCGTCGGCGAGAAGAAGGCGCGCGAGATCTGGTTCTTCTGCCGCCAGTACGACGCGGCCGAGGCGGAGCGGATGGGCCTGGTCAACGCCGTCGTCCCGGCGGGCGAACTGCTCAAGACCGCCAAGGCGTGGGCTGACGACGCTGCCGCACTAAGCCCGACCGCACTGCGTTTTCTCAAGCAGTCCTTCAACGCGGACACCGACCACCAGGCCGGACTGTCCAATTTGGCCATGTCCGCGCTCGACCTGTTCACCGCCTCGCCGGAGGGCTTGGAAGGTGCGCAAGCGTTTGCGGAGAAGCGCAAGCCGGACTTCGTCTCGCACGTGAACTGGCACTGACCATGGACTTCACGTTCACCGACGACGAGGACGCCTACCGGAACGAGCTGCGCCGGTTCGCGACGAAAGTCCTTGCGCCGCATTACCAATCCGACGACAAGGCGGCGAAGCTGCGGCCCCAGCTCGTCGCGGACCTGGCGTCGATGGGCCTGACCGGCCTGCGCATCCCGGAACGCCACGGCGGCCAGGAGGCCAGCGCGGTCGTCGCCGGGATGGCCGCCGAGGAGGTCGCGCGCGGCGACTTCAACGCCGCCTATCTGATCATCGTCAGCGCGCTGGTCAGCGACATCCTCACCCGGAACGCGACCGAACAGCAGCAGGCCGCGTGGCTGCCGCCGATCGCGTCCGGCGAGGTCGTACCCGCGTTCTGCATCACCGAACCCGGGCACGGCACCGACGCCGCGAAGCTGGAGATGAAGGCCGAACCGGACGGTGACGGCTGGCGGCTCACCGGCGAGAAAACCTCGATCACGCTGGGGATGTCCGCCGACGTCGCGCTCGTGCTCGCCCGCACCGGCGGCCCCGGCGCGCGCGGGGTCAGCGCGTTCTGGGTCGAACTGGACGACGCCTACGTCTCGCGGGCGGCGTTCGACGATCTCGGCAGCCGGGCCATCGGACGCGCGTCACTGCACTTCGACGGGCTGCCCGTCGCCAAGGAAGCGTTGGTCGGCGGCGAGGGCCAAGGGTTCGTCTCCGTGATGCAGGGTTTCGACTATTCGCGCGCGATCATCGGGCTCGCTTGCCTTGGCGCGGCGCAGGTTTCGCTCGACGAGGCGCTGCAGTGGTCCCGCGACCGCGAGGCGTTCGGCAGTCCGATCGGCACCTTCCAAGGCGTCGCGTTCCCGCTCGCCGAGCAGGCGACGTACCTGCGCGGTGCCCGGCACGTCTGTTACGAAGCGTTGTGGCGCAAGGACAACGACGTCGAGCACAGCACCGAGGCGGCGATGGCGAAGTTCTGGGCACCGAAGCTCGCCGCGGAGACCATTCACCAGTGTCTGCTGACGTTCGGGCACCTCGGCTACTCCAGCGAAAGCCCGGTCGGGCAGCGGCTTCGTGACGTGATCGGCCTCGAAATCGGCGACGGCACCGCGCAGGTGTCGAAGCTCGTCATCGCGCGCAACCTGCTCGGCCGCGCCTACGCCCCCTAGAGGAGAACACGCATGCTCAAGGACAAAGTCATCATCGTCACTGGTGCGGGCCAAGGCATCGGCCGTGGCATCGCCGAGAAGCTGGCCGCCGAAGGCGCGACCGTCGTGGTCAGCGACATCAACGAGACCACTGCGAAGGAGACCGCGGCCGCGATCGGCGGGGTCGGCGTCAAGACCGACGTCACCTCCCCCGAATCCGTCGCCGCCGCGGTCGAGCAGGTCCGCGCGCAGTTCGGCCGGATCGACGTGCTGGTCAACAACGCCGGCTGGGACAAGGCGGGCCCGTTCATCGAGTCCGACCGCGCCGACTGGGACCGCGTCGTGCAGATCAATCTCTACGGCGTGCTCAACACCTGCCGCGAGGTCTTGCCGGTGATGGCCGAGCAGGGCTTCGGCTCCGTGGTCAACATCGCTTCCGACGCCGGCCGCGTCGGTTCGTCGGGCGAGGCGGTGTATTCGGCCGCGAAGGGCGGCATCATCGCGTTCACGAAGTCCATCGCCCGGGAATTGGCGCGCAGCAAGGTAAACGCCAACGTCGTGTGCCCCGGTCCCGCCGACACCGAACTGTTCGCCTCGCTCGGCGGCGACAACCGGAAACTGCGCGAAGCGCTGACGAAAGCCATCCCGTTCCGGCGGCTCGCGCAGCCGTCCGACATCGCGAACGTGGTCGCCTTCCTGGCCTCCGACGAGGCCGCCTACGTCACCGGCCAGACCGTCAGCGTCAGCGGCGGCCTCACCATGAGCTGACCCGGAGCCCGCCATGCCGTTCGCGACGATCCTCAACGACGAGACGATCGAGGCCCACACCCGCGCCGGGTACTGGGTGAACCGCACCATCACCGACTACCTCGACGACGCCGCGGCGGCCACGCCGGACAAGACCGCGTTCGTCGATTCGCAGCGCAGCATCACCTTCGGCCAGCTCAAACATGAGGTCGATCGGTGCGCACGAGGGCTGCTGGAACTGGGCGTCCGGTCTGGCGACGTCGTGTCGTTCCAGCTGCCTAACCGGATCGAGTGGATCGTCGTGCACTACGCGGCGAGCCGGATCGGCGCGGTCAGCAATCCGCTGATTCCGATCTACCGGGACCGCGAGGTCGGCTTCATGGTGGCGCTCGCGAAGTCGAAAGTCCTGGTGGTGCCGCAGGAATTCCGCGGTTTCGACTATCCGGCGATGGCGCGGCGGCTCCGTCCGCAGTGGCCGGATCTCGAGCACGTGCTGGTGGTCGGGTCGTCCTGGGACGAGTTCGCCGCGACGCCCTGGGAGCAGCGGCGGGAACTGCCGTCGTGGCGGCCTGATCCCAACGACGTCACGCTGCTGATTTTCACCTCCGGCACCACCGGCGAGCCCAAGGGCGTGATGCACACGCACAACACCGCGATCGCCGCGAACAACCCGCTCCCGGATCGGCTCGGCATCACCTCCGACAGCGTCCTGCACATGGCGTCGACACTCGCGCACCTCACCGGTTTCCTTTACGGCGCAAGGCTCGGCGTGCAGAACGGCGCGACCTGCGTGCTGCAAGACGTGTGGGATGCGGCGCGATTCGTGGAACTGGTCGCCGAACACGGCATCACCTACACCTCCGCAGCCACGCCGTTCCTGCACGACCTGTTGTCCGCACCGAACCTCGCCGAGCACGATCTCCAGTCCCTGCAACGGTTCTGTTGCATGGGCGCGCCGATCCCCCGGGCGCTCGTGCGGCAAGCACGACAGAAATTGCCCGGCCTTGTCGTGCTCGGCGGCTGGGGGCAGAGCGAGGACGCGCTGGTCACGCTTGGCATCCCGGGCGATCCGGACGACAAGCTGATCGACACCGACGGCTATCCCTGGCCGGGCATGCGGATCCGGGTTGTCGACCCCGACGGAACCGAATTGCCGCCGGGCGCCGAAGGCCGTCTGCAGGTCGCCGGGCCGTTCCTGTTCGTCGGCTACGCGGAACGGCTTGGGCTGGCTCGCGAGAGCTTCACCGGCGACTGGTTCGACACCGGCGATCTCGCGGCCATCGACGCCGACGGCTACCTCCGCATCGCGGGCCGGACCAAGGACGTGATCATCCGCGGCGGAGAGAACATCCCGGTCGCGTACGTGGAGAACGTCCTTTACGAACACCCGGACGTCGAAGCGGTCGCCGTGGTCGCGGTCCCCGATCCGCGGCTGCAGGAACGCGCCTGCGCCTGCCTCGTGCTCAAGCCTGGCGTCGACCTGGATCTCGAAAAGCTGCGCGGTTTTCTCGCCGGGAAGGGGGTCGCCAAACAGTACTGGCCGGAGCGCGTGGAGCTGTTTCCGGAACTCCCCCGGACCGCCAGCGGCAAAATCCAGAAGTTCCAGCTCCGGTCGCTGGTGGAACAGGAGAACGGGACCGGTCCCCGGCCGATTCAGTAGCTTCGGGCGCGAGAGAGGGGAGAATCTCGTGTCCCGCAACGATCCCGACTTCGCCCGCGCCCTCGCGCTGGTCGACGAGGCGCTGTCCCGGCTGCGCCGCCCGATCCGCCGCGAACGACGGCGGCTGCGCTGGGAGCAGTGGCGCAAGCGCCCGTACTACCGTTTCGAACCGGACGGCAGGAAACCGCAGCTCGTCCACCTGGCCGGACTCCGCGTCACTCCATTGTGGACGACCGTCGGCACCGGGGTCTCCGACGTCGACGTGCGCTACCCGGTGACCGCGCGCCGCCGGTTCACGATCGGGTGGCGCTGGCTCGTGCGGCACGACTACGACGAGTTCCGCGTGCCGATCTCGCTGGTCGCCGACGCGAGCGGCCAAGCAGTGCTGATCGCGCCGGGCGGCCGGACGTTCACCGCGGACGAGACCGGCTGGCACGCCCTGGCCGCTCTCCTGTACACGGAGTACGCGATGCCGCCCGGCGGACGCTGGTACGGCGCGGGCTGACCTCAGCGGGCTCGCAGCTTCCGCCGCAACGAGAGGCCCACCCCCATGGCGGCCGTCGAAGCGCGCATCGCACCGCGGCTGAACCGGCTCTCGGTCACGAACTGATCTGCGCTGCGGAGCGAACCGCGCACTTGCGGGTACGCGTACTTCCGCATCTGCCGTTCGTAGTCGGCCACCGCGGCTGTTACATCGCCGCCTCGGGAAAGGTTGCGGCACAACACTTGCGCGTCGCGGAGGGCGATGTTCGCGCCGATGCCGCGGAACGGCGTCATGCTGTGCACGGCGTCGCCGAGCAAGGTGACCGGACCGGTCTCCCACTCGCGAACCGGCACCGACGTGCGGATCGGGAGCATGGCCACCGTGGCGTCCAGCGAGTCCCGCACCACCCGGCTGAACGACGGATGCCAGTCGCGGATCCGGTCCAGCACCACCGAACGCAGCTCCGGCACGGCCAGCTCGGCGAGGTCCGCCGGGAAGTGCGCCGCCTTCGCGCCATAGGACCACATCACGTAGCTGCTGGTGTTGTCGAACAGCACCGGGTCGACGGTCGCGGACTCGTCGTTCTCCGAAGCCGCCGAAAACTCGTGCGGCGCGGTGAACATCCCGCAGCCGGGAGGCGGCAGCACGAACGTCGGGGCCGTCGCCAGCCGGTGCGGGATCAGCGCGCGAGACTCGGGGGTCAGCGGGAATTTGCCGATGACAGTGCGGATTCCGGTGTCCACCCGCTTCGCGTGCGGCAACAGCTGGGCGCGGACCCGGGAGTTCGCGCCGTCCGCGCCGACCACCAGATCCGCTTCGGCGGTGGTGCCGTCGGCGAAGTGCAGGCCGACGCCCTTGGCATCGGTCTCGTACCGCACGAATTCCTTGTCGTACCAGAGGACTTCTTCCAGCCCGGACGACAGCACCTGGTGCATCGAGATCCGGCTGGCCGAATGGTGCGCGGCAGCCGGGTCGGAGCCGGGCGGCGGGTCGAGGACCGCCAGCTCGCGCATCTGCTCGGTCACGAAGCCGAACGTTCCCTTGCTCACCCCGGTGGTGGCCAGGAACCGCTCCCACGCGGCCGGCGGAAGGCATTCGTGCAGCGCCGCGGAGCCCATCGGCGCGATGTGCACCCGGTAGCCCTGCAGCCGATCGGCCCGGGTGCGGCTGCGCTCGTAGACCGCCACCTGGAATCCGGCTCGCACCAGGCCGTGCGCCAGGCACAACCCGCCGGTGCCGCCGCCCACTACCGCCACCTTGATCTTGTTCACGGTCATCCCCTCTCGGTCGGCCTCCATAATTATCCAAGCGGATGATTGTGTCAACCTTAAGGATGATTAACCCGTCGGTTAGGCTGCCCGGGTGTCCGAGACCACCCCGCGCCGCGCGCCGCGCCCCGGCGAGCGCCAGCGCGATCCCGAACGCACGAAGGCCCGCATTTTCGAGGCGGCGAAGGCCGAATTCGGGAGCAAGGGATACGCGGCCGCGCGGGTCAGCGACATCGCACAGCGCGCGGGCGTGAACAAGCAGCTGATCTCGTACTACTTCGGCGGCAAGGAAGGCCTGTACGCCGAGGTCGCGAGCGAACCGTTCGCCGGGTTCGCCGCGATGACCACGACCGACCGGCCGCTCGCGGACGTGCTCGAGGACTTCGCCAAGGGCGGCCTCGCCGACCAGGACCAGGCGCGGCTGTTCCTGCGGGAGAACATGGCCGAGGGCGCGCCGAACGAGGCGGGGGCAGAGTCGCAGCGCGAGTTTCTGCGGGGGCAGCTCGCCTACATGCGGGCGCGGCAGGAAGCGGGCGATTTCCCGGCCGACGTGGACCCGAAGACGTTCCTGCTGATGCTGATGGCGGCGGCCAGCGCGCCGATGTCGCTTCCCCGGATCGCGGAGGCGCTGACCGGGGAGAATCCGTCGTCAGAATCCTTTGTGGAGTATTACGCGGAGCAGCTGGCTCGCGTGGCCCGGCATCTCGCGGGCTGAACGAAGCTCAGGCGGGCGAGTCGAGGACCGCGTCCAGGAGGCCGGGAAACCGCGCCTGCAGTTCAGCCCTTCGCAGCGTGAGGATCCGCTGCGAACCTTGCACCCGAGCGTGCAGGATTCCCGCCTCGCGCAACACTTTCTGATGATGCGAGAACGTCGAGCGGCTCATTTCCAGCCCGGCGTCGGCCTGCAGCCGGGTGCAGTCGGACTCGCCTAGCCGAGCCAGCGCCCGCACCGTGGCGAGCCGCCCTTCGTCGCCGAGCGCGGCCAGCACCCGGGCCAGCCGCAGTTCGCTCGCGTCCGGATGCAGTCCGTCGGTCGTCGCCGTCACGAGCCGAGCCTATCCCGAGCCTTCCGCTATGTCGAACTTTCTTGTACTGTTCGAAACTCTTCGAACACATCGAAGATTATCGAACAAGGGGGTGTCATGGTTGCGTCCGACCGCCGGCCGCTGCTGCTGCCGGTCGTCCTCGCGGCGATGTTCATGTACGGCTTCGACCTGAACGTCGTCAACGTCGCTGTCCCGTCGCTGCACCGCGACCTGAACGCCGGGCAAGCCGCGCTGGAACTGGTCGTCGGCGGGTACGCGTTCGCTTACGCCGCGGGGCTGGTGACCGGAGGCCGCCTCGGCGATCTGTTCGGCTACCGGCGGATGTTCCTGTCCGGCATGGGCGCGTTCACCGTGGCGTCCGTGCTGTGCGGGATCGCGCAGTCCCCCGGCCAGCTAGTCGGTGCCCGGCTGCTGCAGGGCCTGACGGCGGCGATGATGGTGCCGCAGATCCTGGCCGTGATCACGAGCAGTTTTCCCGTGCCGGAACGGCCCAAAGCGCTGGCCTGGTTCGGGGTCACCGCCGCGGTCAGCGGGGTCTTCGGGCAGGTGCTGGGCGGAGTGCTGCTGAGCGCCGACGTGTTCGGCCTCGGCTGGCGGGTGATCTTCCTGCTCAACGCGCCGGTCGGCATCGCTGTGCTGCTGCTGGCGGCGCGAGTGCTGCCCCGCGCCGCGACCGCCCGGACCGCGGGCCTCGATCCGATCGGCGTCCTCGGCGTGTCCGGTTCACTGGCGCTCGCACTCATCCCCTTGGTGCTGGGCCGGGGCGCGGGCTGGCCGTGGTGGTGCTGGGCGATGCTGGCGCTGTCCGTCCCGGCGGCGCTGCTGATCGTGTCCTACGAACGACGGCTGCTCGCCCGCGGCGGAGCCCCGCTGCTCGACCTGTCCTTGTTCCGGGTGCGCAGTTTCCGCGCCGGGCTGGCGATCAGCGTGGCGTTCATGGCGTCCTTCGCCGGCAGCATCTTCGTCGTCAGCCTCTTGCTGCAGAACGGGCTCGGGCTGGGGCCGTTCCAGGCGGGGCTGACGTTCGCGCCGATGGCGCTCGCCGGGGTCGTCGCGCCGTTCGCCGGCAAACGCCTGATCGCCACACACGGCCCGGCCAGGGCGATCCTGCTCGGCTGCGCCGCCGATCTGGCCGCCATGCTCGGGCTCGCCATCGCGTTGAACCTCCGAGGCGGCGGAGTCGAAAGCTGGTGGCTGGCGATCGTCCTTGCGTTGCTGGGGCTGGGAAACAGCCTGATCCTGCCCGCGTTGATCGGCACCGCACTGTCCGAAGTGGACCCTCGGCAAGCGGGCATCGCTTCCGGAACTCTCAACACCACGCAGCAGTTCGCCGGTTCGGCCGGGCTCGCGGTCATCGGCACGATCTTCTTCGCGGTGCTGGGAGATCGTCCGTCAGGCGCGGCCGAATACGCATCGGCGGCCGAAGCAGCGGCCTGGATCTGCGTCGTTCTGGTCGCCGCGATGGCGGCGCTCACTGCCTTGCTGAGCCGGCGTCGCGCTGCCCCGGACCGCGAGCCCGCGGCGGCGCGAAGCTGAACGGACTTAACGGCGCAGCGGGACGAGGTCGTCCGCGTGCACGACCTCCCGGCGATACTCCACCGGAACCTCGTGGCTCGACCGCCCGATCAACGCGGGCAACTCCCCCGCGTCGAAACCGACCACCCCGCGCGCCACCGGCACGTCCGCGGAATCCACCAGATCCACGACATCCCCGGCCTCGAAATCCCCGTCCAGACCGGTGATCCCCGCCGCCAGCAGCGAACGGCGGCGCAGAATCGCCCGCACCGCGCCATCGTCCAGACGGAGGCGGCCGGAGGTGTCGGCGGCGTAGCCGAGCCAGAAGCGGCGGGCGGACAGTCGGGTGTCGGCGGGCGCGAAAGCGGTGCCGACGTTCGCGGCGCGCAGCGCGTCCCCGGCGTCGGCGGCAGCGGCCAGCAGCACCGGGATTCCGGCGCCGGCCGCGGTGCGCGCGGCGGAGAGTTTCGAGACCATGCCGCCGGTGCCCAGGCCCGAGGACGACATCCCGACCGCGATGCCCTCCACATCGGACTCGCCGCGCACCTCGGTGATCTTGCGCGTCGCGCCGTCGCGCGGGTCGCCGTCGTACAGACCGTCCACATCAGACAGAAGGACCAGCGCGTCGGCGCCGACGAGGTGCGCCACCAAAGCGGCGAGCCGGTCGTTATCGCCGAAGCGGATCTCTTGCGTGGCAACGGTGTCGTTCTCGTTCACCACCGGCACCGCGCCGAGCGCGAGCAACCGGGAAAACGTGCGTTGCGCGTTCCGGTAGTGCGAGCGGCGGACGACGTCGTCCGAGGTGAGCAGCACCTGGCCGACGGTCAGCGAGTAGCGGCCGAACGATTCCGCGTACGCGTGCGCCAGCGCCAGCTGTCCGACACTCGCCGCGGCCTGCTGCGTAGCAAGGTCGCCCGGGCGCTTACCCAGCTTCAACGGCGCGAGCCCGGCACCGATCGCGCCCGAGGACACGAGCACGATCTGCGCGTCGCGGGACACTCGGTCCGCGATGGCGTCGACCAGTGCGTCGAGACGAGCGACGTCAAGGCCGCTGCCCGCGGTGGTCAGCGCCGAGGAACCGACCTTGACGACCAGCCGGCGGGCATCCGCGATCTCTTGCCGCGTGCCGCTCACCGGTCGCGCTCCGCCTGCTCCTCGTCGTCCCACACGCCGTCCAGTTCGGAGTCGACCGACGGGGTGGTTTCCTCTTCCACCAGCTCTTCGTCCTCGCCGGTGCCGTCGCGACGGATCCGGCGGGCTTCCTTGCGCTCGGACGCGCCGACGCGGTCGGTGCGCTCCAGCCGGACGTCCGTGCCGCGGCCCGAAAGGTGCACCGCCACGCCCGGCGTGGAGGGCTGCCATTCGAACTGGATGTCGCCGATGGTGACCGGGCTGCCCGGGCGGGCGCCGTTCTTCGCCAGCGCCTCCTCGACGCCGAGCCGGTTGAGCCGGTCGGCGAGGTAGCCGACGGCCTCGTCGTTGGCGAAGTTCGTCTGCCGGATCCAGCGCTCCGGGCGCGAACCGCGGACGATGAACCCGCCCTCTTCCTCCGGATCGCGTTCGACGGTGAATCCGCTGTCGTCGATCGCGAGCGGGTGCAGCACGATCTTCTCCGGCTCCAGCACCGGCTGCGCCTCGCGGTAGGCCTCGACGACCTCCGCCAGCGCGAAGCTCAGCTCCTTCAAGCCCTTGCGCGACGCGGTGGACACCTCGAACACGCGCAGCCCGCGAGCCTCCAGCTCGGGCCGCACGAACTCGGCCAGCTCGGCCGCTTCCGGGATGTCGATCTTGTTCAGCACCACCACGCGCGGGCGTTCCTCGAGCTTGCCGCCCAGCCCCGGCGTGTAGCGGGCCAGCTCCTCCTCGAGAGCGTCCACATCGGACAGCGGATCGCGGCCCGGCTCCAGCGTCGCGCAGTCGACCACGTGCACCAGCACGGCGCAGCGTTCGATGTGGCGCAGGAAGTCCAGGCCGAGGCCGCGGCCCTCGGACGCGCCCGGGATCAGGCCCGGCACGTCGGCCATGGTGAACACCGACGATCCGGCGGTGATGACGCCGAGGTTCGGCACGAGCGTGGTGAACGGGTAGTCGGCGATCTTCGGTTTCGCCGCGGACAGCACGGAGATCAGCGACGACTTGCCCGCGGACGGGAAGCCGAGCAGGCCGACGTCGGCGACCGAACGCAGCTCCAGCACGAGGTTGCGGCTCTCGCCCGGCTCGCCGAGCAGCGCGAACCCGGGCGCCTTGCGGGCCTTCGACGACAGCGCGGCGTTGCCGAGCCCGCCGCGCCCGCCCTGCGCGGCGATGAACCGGGTGCCGGGGTTGGTGAGGTCGGCGACGAGCTCGCCGTCCTCGGTGAACACCACGGTGCCCGGCGGGACCTTCATCTCCAGTCCCTCGCCCTGGGCGCCGTTGCGGTTGCTGCCCATGCCCATCTTGCCGTTGCCGGCGCGGGCGTGCGGGCGGAAGTGGAAGTCGAGGAGGGTGTGCACGTTGGCGTCGACGATCAGGGTGACGTCACCGCCGTTGCCGCCGTTGCCGCCGTCCGGGCCGCCGAGCGGCTTGAACTTCTCGCGGTGCACCGAGGCACAGCCGTTTCCCCCGTCCCCGGCGGTCAGATGGATGACCGCGCGGTCCACGAACCGGGACGCCATGGGTTTGCCTCACTTCACGTGCGATGGTGCGAAAAGGGATCCGGACAAAACAAACGAGGGGTGGCACCGGAGATATTCCGGTCCCACCCCTCGTTCGAAGGTTATTGCTCGCCGAGACCGAAGATCAGACCTCGGACGGGACGATGTTGACCGTCTTGCGGCCGCGCTTCGAGCCGAACTCGACCGCACCGGCGGCGAGCGCGAACAGCGTGTCGTCGCCACCACGGCCGACGTTCACGCCGGGGTGGAACTTGGTGCCCCGCTGACGGATCAGGATCTCGCCCGCGTTCACCTCCTGGCCGCCGAAGCGCTTCACACCCAGTCGCTGGGCGTTCGAATCACGACCGTTGCGGGAGCTGGACGCACCCTTCTTGTGAGCCATCGCTCAAGCCCCTTCCAGGAAAAGTTTCAGTCTCGAAAGTTCGAAGAACTACTTGGAGATGCCGGTGACCTCGACGCGGGTCAGCTTCTGCCGGTGACCCTGGCGCTTGTGGTAGCCGGTCTTGTTCTTGAACTTGTGGATCCGGATCTTCGGACCCTTGGTCTGCTCGACGACCTTGCCGGTGACCGAGACCTTCGCCAACGCGTCGGCGTCCGTGGTGACCTCGCCACCGTCCACGAACAGCACGGCGGGGAAGGTGTGCTCGGTGCCCGGCTCGCCCTCGAGCTTCTCGACCTCGACGACGTCGCCAACGGCAACCTTGTACTGCTTGCCGCCGGTCTTGACGATCGCGTACGCCGACACGGATGTCTCCTGCATTACTCGACAATGGGTTAGGGGGCTGGCGCGGCCGGCCCGCCCGAAGACGGTCCAGGTGCTCGCGCAGCAACTCATGCTTGCGATGAGCCGTACTACAGGTTACGGGAGGCCCCGGGCGCTGCTGCACCCGGGGTACCCGTGGTGGATCAACTCTGGTCCGAAGCCTTCACCGGCGGCCCTGCCGGACGCGAAGCGGCGCGGCGCGGACGCCGCCGGGTGCTCCGCACGGCCGGGGCCGGGACGTCGACCTCGGGTTCTTCTCCCGCGTCCGCCTCGGCGGCCGCGGGCTGCTTGGTTTCCGGCTCCGGCGCGGCCTGGCCCGCCGCGGGCTCCGGCTGCTTCGGCTCCTGGACGGCGGCCGGGGCCTCCGTCTTGGCCTCGGCCTTCTCCGGCTTCTCGGCCGCGGTGTCCTGCTCGGACGGCTTGACCGGGTCCTGCGCCTTCGCCTCGGCGGTGTCCGCCGAGCCTTCCGGACCGTGGTGCTCGTGCTTCGCCTTCGACGCGTTGGCCATCGCCTGCACCGCCGACACCACGGACTCGCGCTGCACCGGGGTCGGAGCCGGGGCGGCCTGCTCGGCCTTCGGCTCGTGGTGCTGCTGCTCTTCGCCCTTGCCGCGGCCGCGGGAGCGCCGGGAGCTCTTGGTGTCGCCGCCGCCGTGGCTGTGGCCGTTGTTGCCGTTGTGCCCGTTGCCGCCGTTGCCTCCGCCGCCGGTGCGCTGCGGTTCGGTGGACACGACGACGCCGCGGCCCTTGCAGTGCTCGCACGGCGTGGAGAACGCCTCGAGCAGCCCGGTGCCGATCTTCTTGCGCGTCATCTGCACGAGGCCCAGCGACGTGACCTCGGCCACCTGGTGGCGCGTGCGGTCGCGGCCGAGGCATTCGGTGAGCCGCCGCAGCACCAGCTCGCGGTTGGACTCGAGCACCATGTCGATGAAGTCGATGACGATGATGCCGCCGATGTCCCGCAGCCGGAGCTGGCGGACGATCTCCTCCGCCGACTCCAGGTTGTTGCGGGTCACCGTCTCCTCGAGGTTGCCGCCCGAGCCGGTGAACTTGCCGGTGTTGACGTCGATGACGGTCATCGCCTCGGTGCGGTCGATGACCAGGTAGCCGCCCGAGGGCAGCCAGACCTTGCGGTCGAGCGCCTTGGTGATCTGCTCGTCGATCCGGTGGTCGGCGAACGCGTCGCCGGTGCCGGTGTAGCGCTTGAGGCGGTCGGCCAGGTCGGGCGCGACGTGCTGCACGTAGCCGTGGATGGTGTCCCACGCCGTCGAACCCTGGATCTCCAGCTTCGCGAAGTCCTCGGTGAACAGGTCGCGCACGACCTTCACCAGCAGGTCCGGCTCCTCGTACAGCATGGTCGGGGCGCCGCCCTTCTTGGCGGACCCGGCCGAGGCCTTCTCCTTGATGACGTCCCACTGCGCCTTGAGCCGCTGGACGTCCCGGTCGAGCTCCTCCTCGCTGATGCCCTCCGAGGCGGTGCGGATGATGACGCCCGCGTCCTCCGGGACGATCCGCTTGAGGATGTCCTTGAGCCTGCGCCGCTCGTTCTCCGGCAGCTTGCGGGAGATGCCGGTGGCCCCGCCCGCGGGGACGTAGACGAGGAACCGGCCGGGCAGCGAGATCTGCGTGGTCAGCCGGGCGCCCTTGTGCCCGACCGGGTCCTTGGTGACCTGCACCAGCACGCTGTCGCCGGTGGACAGCGCCTGCTCGATCTTGCGCGCCTTGCCTTCCAGGCCGGCGGCGTCCCAGTCGACCTCGCCCGCGTAGAGCACCGCGTTGCGGCCGCGGCCGATGTCGATGAACGCGGCCTCCATGCTGGGCAGCACGTTCTGGACGCGGCCGAGGTAGACGTTGCCGACGATCGAGCCGGTGCCCGACGAGGTCACGAAGTGCTCGACCAGCACGCCGTCCTCGAGCACGCCGATCTGCGTGGACTCGCCCTTCTCGGCGACGACCATGGTGCGCTCGACCGATTCGCGGCGGGCCAGGAACTCGGCCTCGGACAGGATCGGGGCGCGGCGGCGGCCCGCCTCGCGGCCGTCGCGGCGGCGCTGGCGCTTGGCCTCGAGCCGCGTGGAGCCGCGGACGCTGCGCACCTCGTCGCGCGCCGGGCGCTCGGTCTCGGCGGCCTTGACCTGGCGGACGTGCGTGACGGTGTTCGGCGGGTCGTCTCCGCCGGTGGCCTCGGCCCCGTCGTCGTCCCCGCCCTTGCGGCGGCGGCGACGGCGGCGGCGCTTGCTGCCGCCGTCGGACTCGGCGTCGTCGTCGGACTCCGCCTCGGCTTCGCCCGCCTCGTCCGGCTTCTCGGTCTTGTCCTTGGAGTCCTTGGAGTCCTTGCCGTCCTTGGCGTCTTTCGCGTCCTTGGCCGGCTGGTCGTCGGAGGTTTCGTCCTCGTTCTCGGACTGGGCCTCGTCGCCGCCCTTGCCCCGGCCGCGGCCACGGCGGCCGCGACGGCGCCGGCGACGGCCGTTCGCGTCGTCGCCGTCCTCGTCGGAACGCTCGTCGCGGGCCTCGTCGGAGGTTTCTTCCTCGGCGGTGTCGGCGGCGCGCTCGGCCCGTCCGGGACGCTCCGGACGCTCGGTCTGCGCGGGAGCCTCGCCGACGCCGAACACCGGCTCGGGCTTGCTGCGCGTCTGCTGCGCGGGCTCGGGCGGCAGGAAGACCGGCGACGGCGCGGCGAACACCGGCACGTGCACGGGGCCGCGGGCCGGGGTGGCCTGCTCGGTTTCCTCCTGGCCGGCCGGGATCGCGGGCGCGACGGCCCGGCGGGCGCGACGGGTGCGGCTGCGGGCAGGCTTCTCGCTCTCCTGAGCGGACTCCTGCTCGGTTTCCGCGGCGGCAGTCTCGGCGGAGAACGGGCGGGCCGACCAGCTCGCCGGGGCGGCGGTTCCCTGGTCCGCGGCGGTTTCCGACGCGGCAGCGGGCTGCGCCGCGGCGGTCTCCGGGGAAGAGCCCTGCGCCGGGGCGGACTCCGCAGCGGCAGTTCCAGCGGAGGCGACGTCCTGCGCGGCGGCGGCTTCGGTTCCGGCGGCGCTCGGGGCCTGCTCGGCATCGCTGCCGGCGACGGCCGCGGCGGTGGCTTCCTGGGCGGCCTCGGCCGTCGCGCCCTGGTCGGCGGTGGCGTCGCCGGACTCGGCGGCGGTCTCCGCGTCGAGGATCACCGCCACGCGGTGCGCGACCTCCTTGGTCACGCTCGACTGGGCGCTGCGGGGGCTTTCCCCCAGCTCGGCGAGCTTGCCGAGCAGGTCGCGGCTGCTCAGGCCGAGCAGCTTGGCCAGCGCGTGCACGCGGATGCGCGGCGGCAGCTCGCCCAGCCTGCTGGTCGTGGGTGCGACGGTATTCCCGCCGGTCTGATCGGCGGGTGTGTCCGCGTTCGACATATGTCTCCTCCGCCCCCGGGCGCGTCAGCCGGTTCGCACCGGTGGTGACGCGGCCGCGCAGGGGCCCTTTCTGTTCCGTGCCCGCCGTGGTGGTGACCAGCGGCGGGAATCCTGCTGGCAGCCGTGCGGTCCGCCGGGTCGGCGGCCGCTCGGTTCCTGGTCTGCTCGGCGGGGTGCCGGCCTGCTCGCGACCCCCGGGCCACCCGCCACGACATCGACCTTGGCCCGGCCTCCCGGGGGCGACGCGCGTGGTGCCGGTCCGGCACTCCTCCGGGCCGCTCACGACGCGGGCGGGATGCCCGTCGGCGCAGCGGCCAACGCGAGTATCCCACACCCGGGGGGACACCCGGTGTAGTCGGTGTCCCCCGGCAGGCGCCCGGGCGTGCCGCGATCATGCACTCGGGCGAACTTCCGCGCTTCGCTTGTCGCGCCGGGCCAGGGGTGGTTAGCGTGCGGGCTCGGGCGCTCGCGCGGGCGCCCGGCATAGCCCCGCGCGCGGTGGGAGGTCCGGTGTCTGTGCTGGCGCGGCCGCTGCGGGCGGCCGTGTGCTCCCTCCTGGTCCTCGCCGGATGCGCCGCGGTCTCTCCGCCGGCCGTCGCGGGTCCCGGATGCGCCGCCGGCGGCCGGGCGGTGCGCTACGTCGTCGCGTTCGACCGCGGAACCCCGGAATCTTCCGCCCGCCAGCAGGCGAGCGCGGGCTGCGGGCAGGTCGCCGTTTACTACCCGCAGATTTCCGTGGCGGTCGTCACGTCATCCGATCGGGCGTTCGCGGACCGGCTCGGCCCGGAGCGGACGTTCAGCGCGCAAGCCACCCGGACGGCCGCCGAACAGCCCGGCGCCGCCGCCCAGCCCGCCCGTGCCGAGCTCCCGCTCAGCGACCCGGCGCGAGTCCCCGCGGCGGACCTGTCCGCGCAGCAATGGGACATGAACCTGATCGGCGCCCCGGCCGCGCACCAGGTGACCGGCGGCAGCCGTTCGGTGGTCGTCGGCGTCCTGGACTCCGGCGTCGACCCGAAGCACCCCGACCTCGCCGCCGCGATCGACCCGGAGGATTCGGCGGGCTGCCTCACCGGCGTCCCGGACCCGAGCCCGGCCGCGTGGCAGCCGACGACCTCGGCGCACGGCACGCACGTCGCGGGCATCATCGCCGCGGCCGACGACGGCAAGGGCGTCACCGGCGTCGCGCCGGGCGTGCGGATCGCTTCGGTGAAAGTCATCGACGACCGCGGCTACGCCGATCCCGAGGCGGCGGTCTGCGGGATCATGTGGTCGGCGGCGCGGCATCTGCCGATCGCCAACAGCAGCTGGTTCGTGAACCCGTGGTCGCTGTCCTGCGTGCGCGGCAACGACCGCGGCGTGGTGCACGAGGTGCTGGCGCGGGCGGTGGAGTACGCGACCTCGCAGGGCACCTTGAACGTCGCCGCCGCGACCAACGAGGCCGTCGATCTCACCCCGTCGGCCCATTCGGGTTCGCCGTCCGCCGCCGGGAAGTGCGAGGCACTGCCAGCCGGGCTGCGGGACGTGGTGACGGCGTCGGCGATCAGCCAGGACCGGGTGAAATCGGGCTACAGCTCGTACGGGCTCGGTGTGGTTGATGTCACTGCCCCGGGCGGCGACGACGACCGGTGCGTGGTTTCGACCGTTCCGGGCGGGTACGCGCCGATGTGCGGGACGTCGATGGCCGCGCCGCACGTCGCCGGGGTGCTGGCGTTGCTCAAGTCGGTGCATCCCACGTGGTCGGCCGCCGAGCTGCGCCGCGCGCTCGACTCCCGCGCGACGCCGATGCCGTGCCCGGACAATTACGACCTGACCGGCGACGGCGTCCAGGACGCCTACTGCTCCGGTTACGACGGATACAACGGCTTCTACGGCCACGGCCTCGTCGACGCCCGCTCCGCGGTGGCTCCCGCACAGACCGGAGGCCCGAGCCCGGCCCGCTGACCGTCTCGCTTTTAAGTCAGCAGCAGTTTCGCGATCCTCCTTGTCGCGCCCCAGATCCCGATCCCGGCGAGCGCCAGCAGGTACGCCAGGTTGCCCAGCATGCTCCAGGAGAAGATGCCGGTGGACAGCCCGCGCATCAGCTCGATCCCGTGGTACAGCGGGAAGCAGCGGACCAGCCACTGCAGCGCCTCCGGGTAGACCGTGATCGGGAAGAACGTGGTGGAGAACAGGAACATCGGCATCAGGACGAGCTGGATGTAGTCGAACTGGGACGTCGACTTCAGGAAGCTGACCAGCGTGATGCTGATGGCCGCGAACGCGAACGACACGAGCAGCGCGGCGGGCAGGAGCAGCAGCGCCCACCACGACGTGAGCAGCCCCATCACGCCGGTGACCGCCAGGAACGCGACCGAATAGAGGCCGCCGCGCATCATCGCCCAGGCGATCTCGCCGAGCGCCACGTCGAGCGGGCCGACCGGGGTGGCCAGCATCGCGTCGTATGTCTTGGCGTAGCGCAGTTTGAAGAACAGGTTGTACGTGCACTCGAACACCGCGCCGTTCATCGCCGACGACGCCAGCAGCGCGGGCGCCACGAACGCGACGTAGCTCATCGGCTGCCCGTCCGGCCCCGGCACGGTGGTGACCAGCTTGCCGAAGCCGACCTGGAACGCGAGCAGGTAGAACAACGGCTCGAGCGCGCCGGACACGAGGATCGTCCACGACCGTCCGTAGACGGTGAGCGCGCGTTCGATCAGCGCGGTCGCGCGCCCGCTGTACATGCCCGCGGGCAGGACGCGGAGCAGAATTCCGCGCCGCTGCGGGAGAATCGGGGCGCTTCGCAGGTCGGTCATCACGCCACCAGCCGTCGGTAGAAGCCGCGGTGCGCGATCGCCCAGCCGATCGCGACCAGCACGGCCAGATACGCGAGGTGCCCGAGCATCGGGAGCGGATCGCGCCCGCCGAGCGTAACGGCGCGGGACAGCTCGGTTCCGTGCCACAGCGGGGAAATCCAGGCGAGCCAGCGCAGGTACAGCGGCAGCTGGGCGATCGGGAAGAACGTGCCGGAGAACAGGGTCATCGGGATGACGACGAACCTGAAGATCAGCCCGAACCGCTGTCCCTCGTCGAAGGTCCACGCCGCCAGCGCGGTGATCAGCGATCCGCAGGCGAGCCCGGTGAGGACCCCGACGAGGATCACCAGCAGCGCTCCCGCGTTGTCCCAGGCGCCGAACAGCCACGCGATGAGCGCGTAGACCGCGCCGGAGAGGGCGAGCCGCAGAATCGTCCAGATCTGGTGGCCGCCGAGGACTTGGCCCGGCGACACCGGTGTCGCGGTGACCGCCAGATAGTCCTTCTGCCATTTGAATCCGCTGAGCACCGGGTAGCTCGACTCGCTGACGCCCTGCTGCGCCGCGCCGGCCACGAGCAGCGCCGGGGCGACGTACACGAGGTACGACACGCCGCCGGTCGCCGGACCGGCTTTGACCTGCGAGCCGAAGCCGAGCCCCATCGCGGCGAGGAACAGCACCGGTTGCAGGCCGGTGGAGTAGAGCGTGCTGAGCCAATGTCTGCGGTACCAGGTCCAGTAGCCCTCGACGCGCAGCCAGGCGCCGTGGAACCGGCCGACGACGCGGCCGGTGGCGGGAGCGGTCATCAGTCCACCAACGTCCGGCCGGTGAGGCGGAGGAACACGTCTTCGAGGGAACTGCGCCGCACCAGGCTCGACAGCGGGCGCAGGCCGCGCTCGTGGGCGCGCTCCAGGGTGGCCTCGCCCGTCATCGTGTAGAGCAGCACCCGGTCCGGGAGGACCTCGACGCGTTCGGCCAGCCCGTCGAGCCGGTCCGCCGCGTCCTGCTGCTCCCCCGGCGCGAACCGCAGCTCGACCACTTCGCGAGTGGAATGCCGCGCGATCAGGTCAGCGGGAGAACCTTCCGCGGCGATCCGTCCGCCGTCCATGACGACCAAGCGATCGCACAGCTGCTCTGCCTCGTCCATGTAATGAGTGGTGACGATCAGCGTGGTGCCGCGCGCTTTGAGCCGGAAAAGCCGGTCCCACAACAGATGCCGCGCTTGCGGGTCGAGGCCGGTGGTCGGTTCGTCGAGCAGGAGCAGCTCCGGGTCGTTGACCAGCGACCGGGCGATGGTGAGCCGCCGCTTCATGCCGCCGGACAGGGAATCGACCGGCTTCTCGGCGCGATCGGACAGCTGCGCGAACTCCATCAGCTCGACGGCTTTCTGCCGCACGTGCGCGCGGGAAAGACCGAAGTAGCGGCCGTAGACGTGGAGGTTCTGCCGGACGGTCAGCTCCACGTCGAGGTTGTCCTCCTGCGGCACCACGCCCAGGCGCGCGCGGATCCGCGGCCCGTCGACGTCCGGGTCCATGCCGAGGACGCGCAGATCGCCGTCGGTGCGCGGGGACACGCACGCGATCATCCGCATCGTCGACGACTTCCCGGCGCCGTTGGGCCCGAGGAAGCCGAACGCCTCCCCCGGCCGCACCTCGACGTCGATGCCGCGGACTGCCTCGAATTCCCCGAACCGTTTGACCAGCGCCTTCGCTTGCACGAGCGCTGGTTCCGATGCCGACTCTCCCACGAGAAACGACACTAGAGGGAGGGACCGACAATTCTCGACCCGTTTCCTCAGCCGCCGGGCGGCTCAAGCGCACCGACGGCCCGCCACAACGTTTCCCGGCACCGGTCCAGCTCCTCGCGCCCGACCTCGTCGGCCACCCGGGACTCCAGCACGCGAACAGCTTCCGCCGCCGCTTCCGCCAGCTCCCGGCCCGCCCCGGTGAAATCGACGAGTTTCGCGCGGGCGTCGGCGGGATCGTCGCGCCGAGCGAGATAGCCCCACGCGACCAGTTCGTCGATCACCGGCCCGGTCGTCTGCTTGGTCGTCCCGAGAAGCCGGGCGACGGCGACCGCTCGCGCCGGGCCGTTCTCCAGCGACGCGAATACCCGCAGGTGGACCGCGCGGATCCGGGCGTCCCGCTGCTGCACCTCGGCGAGGACTCCGGCGGTCACCGCCTGGGCGAGCCGCCGGGCCAGCGCGCCGAGCCGCGACGAGCCGGTCAGCGCGACGAGGGCGGGCGGCTCCTGCGGCGTGCTTCTTGACACACCCGTCAGGCTACCTTACTTTTTTGGTCAGGTTACCTGACTTCCTGGAGGCCCGGTCGTGCTGCTCTCCCCCGAGGCTTCGCAGACCCGTTCCCGGTTGCTCGGCTCGATCCTCGCCTTGTCGGCGGTGACCCACGTCAGTCAGCTGGCCGTCTACGGAACCGGTTCGGACACAGTCGGGTCGGCGGCCTTCGGGGTCCTCTACGCGGCGATCGCGGCCGGGGTGGTCCGGCAGGCGCGGCCGGCGTTCCTCGCGGCCGCGGTCTTCCCGGCGATCGGCGGGCTGCTCGGGCTGTACCGGCTGATCGCCGTCCATCCCAACCCGTTCAGCGTGTTCCACCCGATCCTCGACGTCGTGATCGTCCCGCTCGCGATCAGCCTTTGGCGCGGTACCGCGCGGGAAGGCGGGGCGGCCCGCAGACCGCCCCCGCCCGCGCTAAATCAGCGCACGGTCACCGGAACCGAACGGGTCACCCCGTTCACCGTCACCGAGATTTCCGCCGTCCCCGGCCGCAATCCCCGCACCGACCCGGTCGCCGGGTCGAGCGAAACCACGTCCCACGGGGCAGGCGGCCAGCTGCCGATGTGCACCCCGCGACCGCCCCACACGGCGCTCACCGGATACGCCACCGGAATCGAGCGGCCCTCCTGCGTGACCGCGGCGGTCACCTTCCCGGTGCCGCCCCACGGCAGGGTGCCCGGGCCGGTCACCGTCAGCGCGTCGACGTTCGGGCGCGTTTCGAAGCGCACTGGCTGACTGCGGCCCGAAGGGTCGACCTGAACCAGGGTCCAGCCGACGAAACCGCCGTCGCCGGGAGCCGCGGCGGGGGTCTTGCCCGAGTTTCCGTTCACCAGGTACGGCACGCCGTCCGTGCGCGACAGGCCGAACACGCCCGCGTGCGAAGCCAGCGAAGCCGCCGGTTTGCCGGACTTTTCCTCGAAACCGGTCAGCCACGTCTGCAGCAGCGCGGCCTCCTTCCGGTCGCCCAGCTGCGAATTGCCGGTCGGGCTCGGGTCCTTCACCGGGTGGTGCATCGCGACGACCACACCCCGCACCGAACGGTCCTGCGCGGCATTGTCGAGCGCCTCGCGCATCATGCGGACCTGGTCGAATCCTCCGGCGCGCAGCGAGCCGCGCGAGGAGTCCATCAGGATCAGCCGTACGCCGTGCACATCGACCACCCGGTGCGTTTCCCCGAACGCGGCCTGGAAGTTCTTCAGCCCGTCGCCGGCCTCGGCTTCGTGGTTGCCGGGGACGTAATACCAGGGGACGCGGCCCTCGAGCTCTTCCGTGATGATCTTGCGGGCCAGGACGAAGTCCGGTGCGGTACCGCGATCGACGAAGTCGCCGTTGATCAGGACCAGGTCCGGTTTCGCCGCGACAGCCTCGCGCAGCGCTCGGCGGGCCTGGGCGACGAGCGGTCCGTCCGGCGCGTCGGCGGTGAACTGGGCGTCGCTGACCACCGCGATCTTCAGGCCGCCCTTGCCGAGCGTGCCGTTGGTGACGAGCGCCGGGTCCGGGACAGCCGGATCGTGCGGCACGTTCGTGGTCGGCGCGACCTCGAAGGTGAGGTCGTTGAAGACCAGCTTGCCCTCGTATTGCTTGCCTGCCGCGGTTTCCACGGCGTAGAAGCGGGTGAACCGCTGTCCGTCCGGCAGTCCGGCGGGAACCGCGGCGGTCACGTATCGCCAGCCGGTCCAGGTGACGCTCAACGAAAGGTCCACAATGGACGCGGTGTTGGCGCCGTCGCGGAGTTCCGCCCGGATCCAGGCGCCCTTGCCGTCGCCGTTGATCCACATGCCGATCTTCTGCGTGCCGGCCGGGACCGGGATCGGGTTGGCGGCGTTGACATACGCGGCGCGGGTGGCGGTGGTGCCAGTGAGCCGGTAGTCGAGCGCCAGGCCCTTGCCGCCGTTGCGCCCGTCCGCGGACGACAACGCGGCGCCGACCACCGCCGGGTACACGGTGGCGGACCAGCCTTCCGCACCGGCCAGCGGAGCCGCGACCTTGGCTTCGGTGCCCACCGAAGCCGCCAGGTGCATGGTCTTCCCGCCTGCGTGCACGGTGATCGCGGTGGCCCCGGACGCGGTCTTCGCGGACACCGCGAACCCCTTGCCCGACGGCTCGATCTTCACCACGGCGGGGTCGTACTCCAGCTTCACGTCCGACGGTTCGATCCAGGTGCCGTAACCGTCCGCGTCGTAGCCGTAGACCTGGAACTCGCCGCGCGCGTCAGCACCGGAAAGCGCGACCTGCTTCGTGCTCGCGCCGAGGCGGACCGGCTTGCCCAGCACGGTCAGCTTCGTGCGGCCGTTCACGAAGTTCTGGTGCGCGGTGACAGTGACGTCGGCGCGCGCGTCCGGATGCAGAAAGTCGGGCTGCGCGGTGAAGACGTTCTTCGTGACAGTGCCGCGGAACGGGTTCGACGTGGTCCAGAACGGCTTCGAAGCTACCGCGGCGCCGGTCTCGTCGTGTCCGTTCGGCACGAGCGCGCGGCTCAGGCCGGACAGCACGCGGGTCGAGTTGTCGCCTTCCTGCGCGGGGGCGGGCGCGAAGCCGGTCAGCCGTCCGCTGCCGGGCACGGTCGCGACGCCGATGCCGTTGGGCACCAAGCGTTCCCCACCGTCCGAAGGCGAGTTCCGCACCGCCGGAGCGGCCTCTCCTTCGCCGCGCGCGAGTAGCGTCGAAGAGCCGCCGCCGTCGAGGTTGATCGCGTCGTCGGCACCGAGCCGCTGCAACTGCCGAGCCATTTCCAGCTCGGTCATCCCGCGGCTGTCGGCTTGCCGACCGTCGACCGTGACGAGCCACATCCGCTTGCCGTCAGCGGAAAAACCGACGCCGGTACGCGGTGCGAGGGTGACGTCGTCGAGTTGCTGAAGCTGGCCGTCCTTCAGCAGCGTCTTGTTCCCGCCGACCGCGACCGCGATCTTGCCCGCGTCGGTCCGCGGCGAGTACGAAACGCCGACGCGGTCGCCGTTCTTCAGCGCCGACAACGCATCCGCGCCAGCTTCACGGCCGAGCAGCAGCGTGCTGCCAGCCGGAATCGGGCCGTCCGCGGGCTTCGGACGCACCTGCGTCACGATACCGTCGCGGATCTCGACCTCGGCGACGCGCTGCGCACCGGCAACCGACGTCGCGCGCGCCGAAGCGCCCCAGAGCGGCGTGTAGACGCCGAGAGCGTCCTTCGCGAGCACCGGGCTGTTGAAGTTCGTGGCCGGGACAGCTTGCCCGTTCGGCAACGTGACCGAGGCTTCGAGGAAGATGTCGGCGAGCTTCGCGCGACCCTGGTCGGTGATCGCGGCGGTGGTGTTGTGGCCGGACGCGGGCGCGTTGTGCAGCTCGCCCTTGTCGATGCCGACACCGAGCGGCGCGCCGGACGCGTTGATGTCGAAGAAATCGCCGTTGACACCCGCGACCGCACCGGCGCGAGCGACCTGCTGGGACAGCGGGGTGCGCGCGGAAACGGTGCCCGGGCTGAGGTAAGTCGGCTTCAGGACCTTGCTGGTGAGGTCGACGCTCAGCGCGTCGCCGCGGATCCAGCCCTTCGGGTCGAAACGGTCGAACTGGGTGAGGTTCAGACCAGGCGCGACCGCGTTGGTGGCGCTGCTGGTCTCGAGGCCGTCGTCGGCTCCGGGCGCCGCGGCGACGGCCGGGGCCTCCCTGGCCGAAGAGAAGGCGGGTGCGCTCTCGACCGGCGGCGGGCCGAGCGGAGCGGAGAGCGGGTCGGCAGTGGCAGGCGTGGCCAGCGTCAGCACCAGGAGGGCGCTGAGCAGCACGGATCTTGATCTTTTCACCAGGTACCCCACGATCGCGAAAATGGCTCAGGTCAGCCAAATCCATCGGCGCGACCGCCGGAAGTCCCTGCGGTGAACGGGACCTGAATGGCGCAGGATTATCCGCTCAGGGTGTCATGCGAGCGGCGAGAAACTCCTTCGCGACGCCTTCGTCGCCAGCGATCTCCGGCTGGGCGTCGGTGCGTTTCCACAGCAGCAACAGCAAATCCCGCGCGGGCGCCGCGACCGTGGCGACCGCTTCGCCCTCGCCGAGCTCGGGCGGTTCGCCGGGCACGACGGTCCACGAATGCCCGGTGTCGGTGGCGCGCAAGGCGATCGGCGCGGCCAGCGGGACCTGGTGCTTCCAGCGCGCGACGCGCGGCAGCATCGTGCCGAGCACCTCGAGGACGCCGTCGGCGGCGATCAGCGGATCAAGCTGCGCCGCCCGGCCTCGTGCACCGAACAGATCGACCAGATGCACGGCCGTTTCGTGCACCTGGCGGCGGAACCAGAATCCCTTCGCCTTCTCCGCGGCGCCGAAAACCCAGCACGAGTCGGCGGGATCGGCCGCTTCGAGCGCGTCGAGCAGTTCGGCGGCGCTTTCGGCGTACCAGGGCGCGAGGTCGCCGCTCGGCGAGACGTCGAAGTCCTGGTCGCTCAGTTCGCCGGTGCGGACGATCCCGGCGGCCCACCGGTGCACGTTGCCGAGGTGCGTGACGAGGTCGCGTTTGGTCCAGTCGCCGCAGTACGGAACCGGATTGCCGAGGTCGCCCGAGGCTTCGGCGGCGAAGGCCCCGGTGAGCGAACGGAGGTGCGGCAGGTATTCGCGGGGCGGCAGCGGCAAGACAGTCACCGGTGGAGGTTAACCGATGCGCTGGGTTCCGAGCACCGACAATAACCGCAGCGCCTCCTCCCCCGGCGAGCCCGGCGCGGCGGTGTACAGCACGACCTCCTGGTCCCGGTCGGCAATGGCGAGCACGTCGCAGTCCACGGTCACGGTCCCGACGGCCGGATGCTCGAACGTCTTGCTGAACGTCGATTCCGCCACGACGTCGTGCGCCGCCCACAGCGCGGCGAACCGCTCGCTCCCCGCGAGCAAGTCCGCGACCAGGGCCCGCACCTCGGGGTCGTCCGGGTACTTCGCCGCGGTCACCCGCAGCCGGTTGGCCATCGCACGGGCGAACGCCTCGGCTTCGACCAAGCCGTACAGGCGCGATCGTCCGCGATCAAGGAAGACCCGGCGCGGCAAGCTGCGTTCTTCCCGGGACAGCGCGGAGAAGTCCTCCAGCAGCGCGGCGGCGAGCGGATTCCAGGCGAGCACCTCGTAGGTCGCCGAGAACACGACCCCGGCCGTCTGCGGCAACCGG
Organism: Amycolatopsis albidoflavus; assembly: GCF_039525725.1. Classification (NCBI taxonomy): domain Bacteria; kingdom Bacillati; phylum Actinomycetota; class Actinomycetes; order Pseudonocardiales; family Pseudonocardiaceae; genus Amycolatopsis; species Amycolatopsis albidoflavus. Next base: position 277,664 of record NZ_BAAAHV010000022.1, on the reverse strand, counting down.
TCCAGCAGGTCGAGGATGGTCTGCCGGACCTCCCGCGACGGCCCGCGCGCGGGTCGCCGCGCACCGGCGAGTTCGTGGAGGTGGTCGCGTTCGACGTCCGAAAGCCGCAACGCGCGGGTCAGCCCGGCCAGCACCTCGTTCGACGGGTTCGGGCCGCGAGCCTGTTCGAGCCGCGTGTAGTACTCGACCGAGATGAACGCCAGCCGCGCGACTTCCTCGCGCCGCAGCCCGGGCGTGCGGCGCCGCCTGCCCGCGGGAAGGCCCACGTCGGCCGGGGCGATGCGCTCGCGCCTGCTTCGCAGGAAGCCCGCCAGTTCCGTTCGGTCCACCTGTCCAGTCTGCGGAGTCCGGGCGGGCTCAGCCAGGTACATCCGGTGCCTGGCTGTCCGGGCTTGCCGGAGAAACCCTCGAAGCCATGACCGAAACACGAACGAACAGCCTGCTCGGCGGCAAGATCGCTTTCATCACCGGTGCCGGGCGCGGGATCGGCGCGGCGGCGGCCCGGTTGTTCGCCGCGGAGGGCGCGAAGGTCGTCTTGGCCGCGCGGACCGAAACGCAGTTGAAGGCGGTCGCCGAACAAGTGCGCGCGGACGGCGGTGTCGCGGATTACGTGCGGTGCGATCTCGCTGACCCGGCAAGCGTGCAGGCCGCGATCGAACGGGTGCTGGAGCTGCACGGACGGCTGGACCTCGCGTTCAACAACGCCGCGGCCGTCACCCCGCCGGGTCCGCTGGACGAGGTGCCGCTGGCCGACTTCGACCGGCTGTACCAGGTGAACCTGCGCGGACCGTGGCTGGCGATGACCGCCGAGGTGAAGGCGATGCGGGCCAGCGGCGGCGGGGCCATCGTGAACACGTCCAGCGTCGGCAGCTTCGGCGCGAATCGTGCGCTGCCCGTTTACGGTGCCGCGAAACGCGCGCTGAACAGCCTGACCGAATCGGCGGCGGTCACGTATGGGCAGGAGGGGATCCGGGTGAACGCGATCGCGCCCGGCACGACGATGACCGAGATGATCCGGCAGTGGGAGGCGGACTCGCCGGGTGTCGTCGCCCGGCTCGTCGCGGCCAATCCCCTTGGCCGCGCGGCTGATCCCGCCGAAATAGCCGAAGCCGCGGCGTGGTTGCTGAGCGACCGGGCTTCCTACGTGACCGGCGCCGTCCTGCGCGTCGACGGCGGCACCGGGGTCTAGAAAGCACGAACGCCGGGCCGGAACCGAAGTCCCGGCCCGGCGTTCGCGGGGTCTAGCGCTGGATCACAGGTCCGGGAACCACAGCTTCAGCTCGCGCTCGGCCGACTCCGGCGAGTCCGAGCCGTGCACCAGGTTGTACTGGGTCTCCAGCGCGAAGTCGCCGCGCAGGGTGCCCGGGGTGGCCTTCTCGACCGGGTCGGTGCCGCCGGCCAGCTGGCGGAACGCGGCGATCGCGCGCGGGCCCTCGACGGCCAGCGCGACGAGCGGGCCGGACGTGATGAACTCCAGCAGGTCGCCGAAGAACGGGCGCTCCTTGTGCTCCGCGTAGTGCTCCTCGGCCACGGAGCGCTCGACGGTGCGCAGTTCCAGCGCGGCCAGCTTCAGGCCCTTGCGCTCGATGCGCGAAACGACCTCGCCGACGAGGCCGCGCGCGACGCCATCGGGCTTGACGAGGACCAGCGTGCGTTCAGTCACGACGGTATTTCTCCTTGTGCGGATTCGTGTTATTCGGAGCGGAGCCTATCCGACGCCTTCGCCGGGCCGGTCAGCGACGCTGGGGCTGCAGCGTCTTCGACCACAGCGAGGCCCCGGTCGCGTCGCGCAGGTCGACTGTCAACGCACCGCTGGCACCGTCCACATTCAACTCCCCGAAGTGCTGGAATCCTTGCACCGGCGAGGAATTCTGCGTCTGCGGGGCGTGCACGAACACCGCTTCCGGACCGAAGGTCGGGTCGAGTTTGTTCGGGCCGAACGCGCCGGCGTTGAGCGGGCCGGACACGAATTCCCAGAACGGGTCGAAGTCCTGGAACGCGGCGCGCTCGGGCGAATAATGGTGCGCGGCGGTGTAGTGCACGTCGGCGGTCAGCCAGACGACATTGCGCACGCGATGGCGCGAGATCTGGTTCAGCACCCAGGCCAGTTCGGTCTCGCGGCCACCGGGCGCGCCGGGCAGGCCGTTGGCGACCGCCTCGATGTCCTTGCCGTCCGGCACGACCAGGCCGATCGGCATGTCCGCCTGGACGATCTTCCAGGTCGCGGTGCTGCGCCGGAGCGCGTCGGCCAGCCAGCGGGCCTGCGCGTCGCCGAGGATGTGGCCGGGCTTGGTCTGGTCGGAGGTGTTGGCGTCGCGGTAGGTGCGCATGTCGAGGACGAACACCTCGACCCGGCTGCCGTAGCGGAAGTTCCGGTACACCCGGCCGTCGACGGCCTGGCGGCTGTCGATCGGATGCCATTCGTGGAACGCCTGGAACGCGCGCTGGGCGAGGACATCGGCGCGCTTTTCGGTGTATTCGGGGCGGTCGTTGAGGATTTCGCCCGGATACCAGTTGTTGACTACTTCATGATCATCCCACTGGACATAGGCGGGAACCTCCGCGGCGAACCGGCGGAAGTTGGCGTCCAGCCGGTTGTAAGCGTGCTGTCCGCGGTACTCGTCGAGCGTCTCGGCGACCTTCGACTTCTCCGGCGTCACGATGTTGTGCCAGGTCCCGGCGCCGCCGGGGAGCGTGACGGTTTCGGTGAGCGGGCCGTCGGCGTACACCGTGTCGCCGCTGTGCAGGAAGAGGTCCGGACGGCGGTCGGCCATCGCGGAGAAGATCGTCATGCCGCCGAGCGCCGGATTGATGCCGTAGTTCTGGCCGACGACGTCGCCGCTCCACAGGATCCGCGTGTTCGCGCGGCCGATCGGCGCGGTGGCGAACCGGCCGGCGACCGGTTCGCTCGCGCTGCGGCCGTCGAGGTCGACGGCGGTGACGCGGTAGTGGTATTCGGTGCCGGGGGCCAGCCCGGCGACGCGTACCTTGCCGGTGCCGCCGGTGGCGGGCGTGACGAACGGGCCAGGCACCCGGCGGGCGTGCCGGAACGACGGGTCGCGCGCGACCTCGACCATCAGCCGCGCCGGGCGGTCGGCCTTCGACCACACGATGCCGGAGCCGGCGGTCACGTCCCCGGACGCGACGCCGTGGGCGAGCACCGGACGGTCGCGGCGGACGAGCGGGGCGGCCGAGGCGGAGCCGGGCAGCAGCAGCCCGCCTGCCGCGGCGAGCGCGGGCACGGCGATTCCGGCTTTGAGCACGGAGCGCCGCGATGGGGTCGTTTCGGTCATGGCGGTCGTTCTATCCGGCGACCACGGCCAAGCGGCCAACTCAGGCTGACCGACGGGTGAACGGCTCACTCGTCAGGAGGAAGCTCACAGCCGGTCGTCACGCTCGGTGCGCTTCCCGAACCATCTCGTGCTCGCAGGGGCCTTCCCCGGCCGGACGCGCCACGAACCCGTGCCGTTCGTACAAGGCCAGCGCGTACTCGTTGCCGCCCGCGACCCGCAACGCCAACTCGCCCGCCCCGCGCCCTTCGCTCCAGCGCACGACGGCTCGGACGAGCGCGTCCCCGACTCCCCTGCCGCGCGCCGAGGGAGCGACCCACATCGACATCAGTTCCGCTTTGTCGCCGCGCTCGGAAAGGTGCCCGCTGACCATTCCCGCCGGAACGCCGTCGAGGTCGGCCAAGACGTTGAGCGAGACGTCGCGCAACCGGGCCCGCCAGCGCGGTTCGGCGTCGCCTTCGCCTTGCCAGTCCGCGAGTTTCGAGCTGAACGCCTCCGGGTCCTCGCGCAGTGCCGCCAGCCGGAGGTCGCGCCACTCCGCCCAGTTGTCCACGCTCAGCTCGCGCACCACGATCACACTTGCACCGTCGCCGTGGCGGCCCGGCCGTTACATCGGAATAGGGTGAAACCATGCGCATCGACCGGCTCGACCACCTCGTCCTCACCGTCGCCGACCTCGGTGCGACGGTGAATTTCTACACGCGCGTGCTCGGCATGGCCGAGGTGACGTTCGGGGCCGGGCGCAAGGCGCTGACGTTCGGAGCCAGCAAGATCAACCTGCACGAGGCGGGGCACGAGTTCGAGCCCAAGGCGGAACGGCCGACGCCGGGCAGCGCGGATCTGTGCCTGATCACGAGCGATTCGCTGGAGCAGGTAGTGGAAGACCTGGCCGCGCACGGGGTGCCGGTCGAGGAGGGACCGGTGGACCGCACGGGCGCGACCGGGCCGATCCGCAGTGTGTATTTTCGCGACCCGGACCGGAATCTGATCGAGGTCAGCGTCTACCGCTGAGCCGCACCTCGCGGGAGTACACCGGCGCGGCACCGGGTTCCGCAAAGCATTCCAGGAGGAGATCGCCGCGCAGGTCGTCGAGTTCGTGCGGGGCTTCCTCGAGCAGAGCGTCGGCCCACGCTTCGAGCGATCCGTTCTTCAGCGCGTCGTTCGGGACCTGGCTGAATTCGCCCGGTCCCATCGGCGTCCAGCCCGGTTCGCCGTCCGCGCGGAACGACAGCCGCCACCAATACGGCTGCCAGTAGCGAGCGCTCAAGCCTGCGGCTGCTGCTGACTCGGCAGCGTCCCCGCCGCCATCCGGCGCGCGACGTCGCGGCGCAGCCACAGGAACCACACGAACGCGGCCAAGAAGATGATCCCGATGATCGCGATCGCCGGTTGCGTGACGCCGATCCCGATGATCGCCAACTGCAGCAGCAGGATCGCCGGAACCGCCCAGACGTGCTTGAGCATCCCGCACAGCACGATCAGCACCACGGCCAGCGCGATGACCGTCCAGCCGGTGAAGCTGGTGATGCCGCCGCCGAGTTTCGCGACGACCGGCAGCGCCAGTGCGACCGTGATGGCTTCCATGATCAGCGTGCCCGCCATGACGCCGCGGAAGCCCTTCATCGGGTCCTTCGCGGGCGGCTTCGCCGGGGTCGTCTCGCTCATGCCGTCACCTCCATAAGGAGTTGCACGCTGGCCGATCGGGAGGTGACGGCATGAATAGCGATGATTCGCTTGCAAGCTGCGCTCATGCCGGTTCCTTCCCGAACAGCGTCCGCGCGTCACCAGCGGTGACCACGGATCCGGTCACCAGCACGCCGCCTCCCGCGAGCGGTTCCTCCGGGTCGTCGTTCTGCTCCACGAGGCCGATCGCGGTCTCGATCGCGGTCTCCAGGTCCGGTTCGGCGAGCACGCGGTCCTCGCCGAAGATCGACGCGGCCAGCTCGGCCAGGTCCTCGACCGGCAGCGACCGCGGCGACGAACTGCGCGTGACCACGACGTCGGACACCACCGGCTCCAGCGCGTCCAGGATGCCGCGCGCGTCCTTGTCGGCCAGCACGCCGACCACCGCGACAAGCCGGCGGAAGTTGAACTCGTCGGTGATCGTCGTGGCGAGCGCCCGCGCGCCCATCGGGTTGTGCGCGGCGTCGACCATGACCGCCGGAGCGGCCCGCACGCGTTCGAGCCTGCCGGGGTTCTCGACCTCGGCGAACGCCTCGCGCACCGCCTCGACCACGAGCTGTTTGTCTTTGCCCGCCCCGAAAAACGCCTCGACCGCGGCCAGCGCGAGCGCCGCGTTCGCCGCCTGGTGCGCGCCGTGCAGCGGCAGGAAGATCTCGTCGTACACGCCGCCGAGGCCCTGCAGCTTCAGCATCTGCCCGCCGACCGCGACCTCGCGTTCGAGCACGCCGAACTCGCTGCCCGCGCGCGCCACCGCGGCGTCGACCTCGACCGTGCGCTTCAGCAGGACGTTCAGCACCTCGGGGTCCTGCTCGCCGATCACCGCGACCGAACCGGGCTTGATGATCCCGGCCTTCTCCGCGGCCGCGTCGACCGGCGTCGGGCCGAGGTACTCGGTGTGGTCCAGCCCGATCGGCGTGATGACCGCGACCTGCGCGTCGGCCACGTTCGTCGCGTCCCACGCGCCGCCCATGCCCGCCTCGATCACCGCGGCCTCGACCGGAGCGTCGGAGAACGCCGCGAACGCCATCCCGGTGAGCACCTCGAACTTGCTCATCGGCACGCCGTCCTCGCTCGCGCCGTCCACCATCGCCACGTACGGCGCGATGTCCTGGTACAGCTCGGCGTAGCGGGCGGCGGAGATCGGACGGCCGTCGAGCGCGATCCGCTCGGTGACGAGCTGCAGGTGCGGGCTCGTGTAACGACCGGAGCGCAGGCCCATGCGCGTCAGCAGCGAATCGACCATCCGGGCGACCGAGCCCTTGCCGTTCGTGCCCGCGACGTGCACCACCGGGTAGCCCTGGTTGGGCTCGCCGAGCAGCGTCATCAGCGCCTGGATCCGGGCGAGCGACGGTTCGAGCTTCGTCTCCGGCCAGCGCTGGTTGAGCTCGGCCTCGGCGGCCATCAGGTCGCGGCGGGCCTCCGGGCCGTTCTCGTCGCCGAACTCGGCCGGCGCGCCCTCGTCGTCGAGTTCGTGCAGCTCAGTGCCCTCTTCGGCGTGCAGATCGGGAACCGGGCCGAGCGCCAGGTTGTCGCCGAGCTGGCCGATGCCGCCGATCCCGCCGCGCGACCCGCCGCCGACGGTGTAGGCCGCGTCCGGCGCGTCGAGGTCGGGCTCCAGCTCGCTCCCGGCGTCGTACTCGTCTTCGCTGTGCGCGAGCGCGCCCAGTTCGTCGACCCCCGCGAAACTGTCCGGATCGGCGAGATCCGGCCGCCGGGTCTCCTCGGGCTCCTCACCGCGCGGCACTCGTGCACTCCTTGAAGTCGCTGTCCCGGCGCGGTCGCGCGACCGGGAAGACCAGGCGAAAGGTTCGGCCCGGCACACCCTCGAGCGTACCCGGGGCCGCCTCGCGCCCAGCGGCCCCGGGGCTTCGGCGTGATCACGCCCGCAGCGAGCCGTGGCAAGGTCGGGCGCATGCCCTTCGACCACAACCACCACTATCACCCGACGCTGCTCCGGCTCCTGCCGCCAGGCCCCGGCCGAGCCCTGGACGTGGGCTGCGGCGACGGCCGGTTCGCCCGCAAGCTGGCCGCCGCCGGGATGACCGTCGAAGGCATCGACGCGTCGGACGAAATGATCACGCGCGCGAGCGCCGCCGGTTCGCCAGGACCGGGCACTACCGAATACCGCCGCGCCGACGTGACCACCGAACCGCTGGAACTCGAGTCCTACGCCTTCATCTCCTGCCTCGCGTCGCTGCACCACGTCCCGTTCGAAACCGTCACGAGACTCCGCGACGCCCTAGCCCCCGGCGGCGTCCTCGCGGTGCTCGGCTGTGCTCGACCGAGCCGGCCAAGCGACTACGCACGCGAACTCGTCGCCGCCCCCGCGAACGTCTTGGCCCGCTTGATCGTCTTCGCCGGAGACCAGCTCAACGGCGGTGCGGACCCAGTCGCCAAGGCTCCGGTCCACATGAAATTCCCGCCGCTGAACGACGTCCGCCGGGACGCCGCGCGCCTGCTCCCCGGCAGCACCGTCCGCCCGCTCGTGTTCTGGCGGCACCTGCTGACCTGGCGGAAACCCACAGATCACCCCGCAGCCGGGTGAAACCCCGCCCCGACCACCCGATCGGCGGAGAGCGCTCCGGCCCCGCTTGCCGAAAGGTAAAGCGAGTCGTACCGCTCGGGAGGACGGGGTTCGCATGCGCATCATCCGGATAGTGCTGGCCGCACTCGCGGCGGTCACCATGCTTCTGTCGACGGCGGCGGCCGCGAGCGCCGCGCCCCGGCACTACCGCCACTATGTCGCCCTGGGCGACTCGTACACGTCAGGGCCGCTCATCCCGCTGCCCCGGCTGGATCCGCTGGGCTGCTTCCGCTCGACGTCCAACTACCCGTCGATGGTGGCGGACTCCCTGGACGTAGACCGCTTCACCGACGTCAGCTGCGGCGGCGCGGACACGTCGAACATGACCGCCCCGCAAAACGTGCCGCTGGGCCAGAACGCCCCGCAGCTCTCCGCGCTGCGCCCAGACACCGACCTGGTCACCCTCGGCATCGGCGGCAATGACTCGGGCCTGTTCGGCAAGCTGGTCGACACCTGCCCAACGCTGCGCGACTCGGACCCGACCGGAAATCCGTGCCAGCGGCATTACACCGTCGACGGCGTAGACACCATCAAGGCGCTGCTCCCCAAGACGCAAGCGGCCATCCAGCAGGTCCTGGCCGGAATCCACGAACGCTCGCCCCACGCGAAGGTGCTGGCCATCGGCTACCCCCGAATCGCCCCCGCAGAAGGCTACTGCCCCGACGTCCTGCCCTTCGCCAACGGCGACTACGCCTGGCTCTCCAGCGTAGAAGAAGCTCTGAACAACGCCGTAAGCAACGCAGCAGCCGCAGACGGCCAAACGTCCTATGTGGACACCTACACCCCGTCCTTCGGCCACGACGCCTGCCAACCCCAAGGCGTAGCGTGGATCAACGGCAAAGACCTGAACCTGCTGGCAGCAGCCGCCTACCACCCCCTGTACGCAGGAATGGAAGGCGAAGCAAAAGTAATCCGCCAAAAACTCCGCTAAAAACGACGTGAGGGGAACCCTGAGGGACTCAGAGTCCCTCAGGGTTCCCCTCACGGACTTTGGCCACCCCACCAACCGCCGCCGACGCACCCACCGATGGAAGCACCCACCCCACCCCCAACCCCGATACGAAGCCGCCCTGCGGTTCGGGGGTGCTTGTCAAGGCATCTTTCCCGCCTTGACAAGCACCCCCGAACCGTCAGCACAATAAAACTTCGGGGTGGTGGCCCCACCCGAGCGGGCGCAATGTCGCCGCCAGGCGACGAGCCGAACGCGAGAGAACTCAGGAAGCAGGCAACGCAGCCAGTCGAGCCTCAATCCGCCCAATATCAGCCACCGCAGTCTCCCGCCGCACCTTGATCTTCTCGATCACCTGCTCCGGCGCCTTAGCAATAAACGCCTCATTCCCGAGCTTCCCCTCAGTCTGCGCCAATTCCTTCCGCGCAGCCCCGAGATCCTTCTCCAACCGCTTCCGCTCAGCAGCAACGTCAATGGTCCCGGAAGTATCCAACTCCACAGTCACCACACCGCCAGCCAACGCCACTTCCAACGAAGCACTGACCGAGAACCCGTCCTCCGGCTCAGTAAGCCGCACCAACGACCGAATCGCGCCCGAGTGCCCCTCCGGGAACGCCTCCCCAGCCAACCGGGCAGCAACCTTCTGCCCCGGCTTCAGCCCCTGGTCAGCCCGGAACCGCCGAATCTCGGTAATCAACTTCTGCACATCAGCGATCCGAGCGTCCGCAACCGAATCCGCATACCCCTCAACCGCGGACGGCCAAGCCGCAATCACCAACGACTCGCCACCAGTCAACGCAGTCCACAGCTTCTCCGTCACAAACGGAACAAACGGATGCAGCAACCGCAGCACAGTGTCCAGCACATGCCCAAGCACCTTCCGCGTAGCCTCAACCCGCGCGGAATCCCCTTGGTACAACTGAACCTTGGCCAACTCCAAATACCAGTCGCACAACTCATTCCAGGTGAACTGGTACAACGCATTGGCGACCTTGGCGAACTGGAAGTCCTCGAACAACCCGTCCACGTCAGCCACCAGCGCGGCGAGCCGCCCGAGAATCCACCGATCCGACTCGGTCAGCTCCGAAGCATCCGGCAACGACCCCTCAACAGTCGCCCCGTTCATCATCGCGAACTTGCTGGCATTCCACAGCTTCGTACAGAAATTCCGCGACCCGGCGGCCCACTCGTCCGCCAGCGCCATATCCGTCCCCGGATTGGCCCCGCGCGCCAGAGTGAACCGAGTGGCATCCGCCCCGTAAGCGTCCATCCACTCCAGCGGATCAATGACATTCCCGCGCGACTTGGACATCTTCTTGCCGTTGGCGTCGCGAATCAGCCCGTGCAGATACACATGGTCGAACGGCTGCCGCCCGTCCATCTGCTGCACGCCGAACATCATCATCCGCACGACCCAGAAGAACAGGATGTCGTACCCGGTGGACAGCACACTGGTCGGATAGAACTTCGCCAGATCCGCGGTCTCCCCCGGCCAGCCCAGCGTCGACATCGGCCAGAGCCCCGAAGAGAACCACGTGTCGAGCACGTCCGGATCCTGCGTCCAGCCCTCGCCCGAGGGAGGCTGCTCGTCCGGTCCCACGCACACGACCTCGCCGCCGGGCCCGTACCAGACCGGGATCCGGTGCCCCCACCACAACTGCCGGGAAATCGTCCAGTCGTGCATGTTGTCGACCCAGTCGAAGTACCGCTTCTCCAGCTCCGCCGGGTGGATCTTCGTCCGCCCGTCGCGCACCGCGTCGCCGGCGGCCTGCGCCAGCTCCGCGACCTTGACCCACCACTGCAGCGACAGCCGCGGCTCCACGACCGTGTCGCAGCGGGAGCAGTGCCCGACCGCGTGCACGTACGGCCGCTTCTCCGCGACGATCCGGCCCTGCTCGCGCAGCGCGGCGACCACCGCGGGCCGCGCCTCGAACCGGTCGAGGCCCTCGAACGGACCGGGCACGGTGACCTCGGCGCGCTCGTTCATCACGGTCAGCATCGGCAGGTCGTGGCGGCGGCCGATCTCGAAGTCGTTCGGGTCGTGCGCCGGGGTCACCTTGACCGCGCCGGTGCCGAACTCCGGGTCGACGTGCCGGTCCGCGACCACCGGGATCTTCCGGCCGGTCAGCGGCAGCTCGATCTCGGTGCCGACCAGGTGCGCGTAGCGCTCGTCGTCCGGGTGCACGGCCACCGCGGTGTCGCCCAGCATCGTCTCGGCGCGCGTGGTGGCCACGACGATCGAGGCGTCGCCGTCGCCGTAGCGGATCGACACGAGTTCGCCGTCGTCGTCGTTGTGGTCGACCTCGATGTCCGACAGCGCCGTCTGGCAGCGCGGGCACCAGTTGATGATCCGCTCGGCGCGGTAGATCAGGCCGGCGTCGTAGAAGTTCTTGAACACCGTCTGGACGGCCTTGGACAGGTTCTCGTCCATGGTGAAGCGCTCCCGGGACCAGTCGACGCCGTCGCCGAGCCGCTTCATCTGGCCCAGGATCTTGCCGCCGTACTCGGCCTTCCACTCCCAGACGCGCTCGACGAACTTCTCGCGGCCAAGGTCGTGGCGCGACAGGCCCTCGCCGGCCAGCTGGCGCTCGACGACGTTCTGCGTCGCGATGCCCGCGTGGTCCATGCCCGGCAGCCACAGCACCTCGTAGCCCTGCATCCGGCGGCGGCGGCTCATCGCGTCCATCAGGGTGTGGTTGAGCGCGTGGCCCATGTGCAGGCTGCCGGTGACGTTCGGCGGCGGCAGTACGATCGAGAACGGCGGCTTCTCCGACGAGGCGTCGGCCGTGAAGTACCCGGCCGCTACCCAGCGGTCGTACATCGGGGCTTCCTCGGCGGCCGGGTCCCAGGCACCCGGAAGGTCGGTTTTCTGCTGCGGAGCGTTCTCGGTCACAATGGACAAGTCTACGAACCCGCCGCGGCGGGGTTACGCAGGGGGAAAGGCGGTGCGCCGATGACTCGGCCGGAGGATCCGGACGACCGGATGGAAACCCATCCGGACCTCATGGACCCCGAGTGGCGCAAGCACGCCCAGCGGGACGCGTGGCTCGGCGCGAAGAAGGACATGAAGAAGCGGCGCAAGCGCGAACGCCGCAGCGCCCCGGCCGCGGTCTACGGCCGCGGCGGCGCGGCGCCCAGCCGCTGGCCCGGGATCGCCGCGATCGTCGGCCTGGTCCTGCTGCTCGCGGCGGCGATCGTGGTGCACCAGGTTCAGCCGATCGGGGTGAACGACGAGAAGATCGGGTACATCCTCGGGCTCGGCTCGTCGGCTGAGACCAGCAGCCAGCCGCTCTAGTCCCGACGAAGGTCGTTCGCAGGACATCGCGGGGATTTACAACGACGAGGTGGCGGCGAACTCACCAGCCCTCGTCGCGATGACCACCACGCAGCCCGGTTGAGAGCCGCGCTGAGCAGCGCGCGCCGTCCCGAGGCCGAGGCAGGTTAAGCCGCTGAACTGCTGCCCCGGCGGACTGGTCGCGGGCGGCCCAGTCACGGGACCCGAGCGCTCATCGGGACACCTTCCACTCTGCCCAGGCGACTGTCGCGCTTGGGCACTCCGCCGCGGTCGCCCGAGGATGCACAGCCTGGACTCAACAGGCTAGACTGTGCTTATGTCCGAACACCCGTCCGTCCCGCCGCAGGTAGCCGAGTCCGCCGGGTGGATCCGCGGCGTCGTCGGCCAGTTGCACCGCAGGTTGCGGCAGGTCGACAACGCCGAGATCCTCACGCCGACCCAGACCGCCGTGCTCAACCGGCTGCATCGCGAGGGTCCCGGGACCCAGGCCGAGCTGGCCGCGGTGGAGCACGTGCGGCAGCAGTCCATGGCCGCGACGCTCGGCGTGCTCGACACGCTCGGCTATCTGAACCGCACGCGCGACCCCGCCGACGGCAGGCGCGTCGTGATTTCCCTCTCCGATCTCGGCGCCAAGACCGTCATCGGGATCCGGCAGCACCGCGACGAATGGCTCGCCGCCGCGCTGGCCGACGAACTCACCGAGGACGAACTCGAAACGGTCCGGCGCGCGCTGCCCTTGCTGCAGCGGATCGCCCAGCGCTGACCCCTTGACCCTGAGGAGCACTGACGAACACCGCGACCGCCCCCGCGAAATCCCGCTTCGGCGCGCGCCTGGTGACCCCGCTGGTCGCGAGCGCCGTGCTGAATCCGATCAACTCCACGCTCATCGCCGTCGCGCTCGTCCCGATCGGGCAGGCCTTCGGCGCCGGACCGGGCCGCACGGCCTGGCTGATTTCCTCGTTGTACCTGGCCACGGCGGTCGGGCAGCCGGTCGTCGGGCTGCTCGTCGACCGCTACGGCGCGCGGCGCGTGCTGCTCGGCGGCGCGGCCGTGGTGATGGTGGCCGGGATCGCCGGGATGATCCCGATCTCGGTCGAATGGCTCACCGGCGTACGAGCGGTGCTCGGCATCGGCACCTGCGCCGGCTTCCCGGCCGCGATGGCGGTGCTGCGGCGGCGCGCCGACGAGATCGGCGAAGGCGTGCCCGCGCGGGTGTTGTCCGTGCTGGCGATGTCCGCGCAGACGGTCATGGTGATCGGCCCGACGCTCGGCGGCGTGCTGATCATGCTCTTCGGCTGGCCGGCGATCTTCGCGGTGAACCTGCCGCTGGCTGGGATTTCGCTGGTGCTCACGCTGCTGTGGGTGCCGAAGGACACTCCGGCCGAGAAGCCGACCGAGCGGATCGACGTCGCCGGGATCGCGCTGTTTTCCGCCGCGCTGCTGGTGTTGCTGTGCTACCTGATGGCGCCCGGCATCGGCGACCTGTGGCTGCTGGCCGCGGCGATCGTGCTCGGCGCGCTGTTCGTGCGAGTGGAACTGCGCGCCCGGAAGCCGTTCATCGACCTGCGGATGCTCGCCGCGAACGGCCCGGTCCTGCGCACGTATTTGCGGCAGGCACTGAGTTTCCTCGCGATCTACACGATCATGTTCGGCTACGTGCAGTGGCTCGAAGAGGCTCGCGGGTTCGCCGAATCCGCCGCCGGGTTGCTGCTCCTGCCGATGTCCGGGATCGCGGTGGGCGCGGCCGCGCTCTCCGGCCGTCCGACCGGCGTCCGGCTGCGGCTGCTGCTGGTCGGTGCCGCACTCCTCGCGGGCTCCGTCGCTCTGCTGTTCGTGAACGACGGCACCGCGTTGATCTGGCTGCTCGTGCTCGCGGCGTTGTTCGGTCTGGCGCAAGGGCTCACCAGCGTCGCCAACCAGACGACGCTGTACCGCGAGACTCCGGCCGAGACGATGGGCACCGCGAGCGGGCTCTTCCGGACCGCGCAATACCTCGGCGCGATAGTCGCGGCCACGGTCATCGCGCAGTGCTATGGCGGGCACGCCGACTCCGGCGGACTGCACCGGCTGGCCGTCGTGCTGATCGTGACCAGCGGGTTGCTGCTGATCGTGACCGCCGCGGACCGCGCGCTGCTGCGGGCCGAACGCCGGGAACGGGACCGCCAGGCGGCAGTGTGACGACCCCCGTCTTGGGTTCTGCAAGGCAAAGGCGGACGATGTGCCCATGACTCGCGAAGCTCCGACTGGTGACGTGGACGAAGCCCGCCTCGAAGTGGGCAAGCCGAAAGGCTGGGCGGCCGGGATCCCGGGAGTCGCCGTTTCGCTCGCGCGCGGGGTGGAGCAGATGGGCCCGGTCCGCACCGCGCGCACGCTGCGGCTGCTGAACCAGCGGGACGGCTTCGACTGCCCGGGCTGCGCGTGGCCCGAGCCGCGGCAGGTCGACGGCGAGAAGCGGAAGTTCGCGGAGTTCTGCGAAAACGGCGCGAAGGCGGTCGCCGAGGAGGCGACGAAACGGCGCGTCGGCCGTGAGTTCTTCGCCGCGCATCCGGTGTCCGAGCTGAACGAGCGCACCGACTACTGGCTCGGCCAGCAGGGCCGGCTCACCGAGCCGATGGTGCTGCGCGAGGGCGCTTCGCACTACGAGCCGATCTCCTGGGACGAGGCGTTCGGCGTGATCGCCGACGAGCTGCGCGGCCTGGCGAGCCCGGACGAGGCGATCTTCTACACCTCCGGCCGCACCAGCAACGAGGCCGCGTTCGTGTACCAGCTGCTGGTGCGCGCGTACGGCACGAACAACCTGCCGGACTGCTCGAACATGTGCCACGAATCGTCCGGCGCGGCGCTGTCGGCGACCACCGGCATCGGCAAGGGTTCGGTGTCGCTGGCCGACATCCACCAGGCCGACCTGATCGTGGTCGTCGGGCAGAACCCGGGCACGAACCACCCGCGGATGCTGTCCGCGCTGGAGCAGGCGAAGGGCCGCGGCGCGAAGGTCGTCGCGGTCAACCCGCTGCCCGAGGCCGGGCTGATGCGGTTCAAGAACCCGCAGAACGTGCGCGGCGTCGTCGGCAAGGGCACGCCGCTGGCCGACGAGTTCGCGCAGATCCGGCTCGGCGGCGACCTCGCGCTGTTCCAGGCGGTCGGGCATCTGCTGCTGCAGTGGGAGGACGCCGCCCCGGGGTCCATTGTGGACCGTGAGTTCGTGGAGAAATCCACGCACGGCTTCGAGGACTGGGCCAAGCAGCTGCGCGAGATCGACTGGCCGGAGACCGAGAAGGCGACCGGGCTGGCCCGCGAGCAGATCGAGCACATCGCGCGGATGATCGCGACGTCCGAGCGCACGATCTACTGCTGGGCGATGGGGCTGACCCAGCACAAGCACGCGGTGCCGACGATCGCCGAGGTCGTGAACCTGGCGCTGGCGCGCGGGATGATCGGCAAGCCGGGCGCGGGCCTGTGCCCGGTGCGCGGCCACTCGAACGTGCAAGGCGACCGCACCATGGGCGTGTGGGAGAAGATGCCCGAGCCGTTCATGGACGCGCTGGACCGGGAGTTCGGCATCGCCGTGCCGCGCAAGCACGGCTGGGACACCGTCGACTCGATCCGCGCGATGCTCGACGGCCGCGGCAAGGTGTTCTTCGCGATGGGCGGCAATTTCGCCTCCGCCACCCCGGATTCGGACCGGACCGCGGACGCGCTGCGGGCGTGCTCGCTGACCGTGCACGTGTCGACGAAACTCAACCGCTCGCACGTCGTCCCTGGCCGCACCGCGCTGATCCTGCCGACGCTCGGCCGCACCGAGCGTGACGACCAGGAATCCGGACGCCAGTTCGTGACGGTCGAGGACTCGATGTCGCAAGTGCACGCCTCGCGCGGCCGGCTGGCTCCGGCGAGCGACGAACTGCTGTCCGAGGTCGCGATCGTGTGCCGCTTGGCGGAGAAGCTGCTCGGTGCGGACCACTCGGTGCCGTGGCGGTCGTTCGAGAAGAACTACGACCTGATCCGCGACCGCATCGCCGCTGTGGTGCCGGGCTGCCACGACTACAACCAGCGCGTCCGCGAACCGGACGGTTTCGTCCTGCCGCACGCACCGCGCGACTCGCGCGAGTTCACCGGCACGGCGACCGGCAAGGGCACGTTCACGGTGTCGGAGCTGGAGTATCCTGCGGTTCCCGAGGGGCGGCTGCTGCTGCAGACGCTGCGCAGCCACGACCAGTACAACACCACGATTTACGGGCTGTCGGACCGTTACCGCGGAATTGAGGACGGACGCCGGGTCGTGTTCGTGCACCCGGACGACCTGGCCGCGCTGGGGGTCGCGGACGGCGAGATCGTGGACCTGGTCTCGGAATGGCGGGACGGCGATCGGCGCGCGCCGAGCTTCCGGGCGGTGGCTTATCCGACGGCTCGCGGGTGCGCGGCGGCGTATTTCCCGGAGGCGAATGCGTTGGTGCCGCTGGATTCTGTTGCGGAGAAGTCGAATACGCCGGTGTCGAAGGCCGTGGTGATCCGGTTGGAGCCGCACAACCACGTGTGACCTGCTCGTGAGTGGCGATGCCGGTGAGAACCGGCATCGCCACTCACGACACGTCAGTCGATGCAGTTGTCCCCGTCGGAAGTGACGGGCTGCGGCTGGTCGGTCTTCACCGGCACCCCAGCCGCAGACCCGCCGTCCGACACCCCCGGTCCTGAGTAGACCTTCCCGAGCACCACCTGGATGTGCCCAGCCGGAACGTCTGCTGATTCCTTAATGGACAGTCCGCCCAATTCCTTCGCCACCTCCGCGCCTTCGGCGGCGAGCGCGGCCGGGTAGCGCACGATCGACGTCCGCTGCGACGGCGCGTTTCCGTCGGCGGTGGCGGCGAATCCCTTGCCCTTCAACACATCCGCGACCCGCGCCGCGAGACCGGACGCGCCGCCGGCGTTGGAAATCTCCACCGACGCCTTCGGCGCACCAGGCGGAGCGGCGGGCGGCGCCGCTCCGATCAAGCCCGACGCAAACGCTTTCACCTGCGCCGGATCCACCTGCACCGCGGTCGCCGTGGGATGGGATTTGTCGTACCGGTAGTCCGGGTTCACGACCGGGATCGTCGTGAACTGGATGCCGCCGCCGGACACCCCGCGCATTTTGCTGACGAAGTCCAGGATGTTCCACGACTGGTCCAGCACCACCGACCGCTTCACCGCGTCGATGAGATCGCTCAGCTTCCCCGGGTCGGCGAGCGTCCCGGCCGAGAGCACCTCGTGCGCCATCGAGGCGAGGAACACCTGCTGCCGCCGCATCCGGCCGAAGTCGGTGCCGGGCAGGTTGTCTCGCTGCCGCACGAACGCCAGCGCGGCGCCGCCGGAGAGCCGCTGTTTGCCCGCCGGGAAGTCCGCGCCCGAGTTCTCGTCCTTGGTGGCCTTCTTCAGGCACACCTCGACTCCGCCGACAGCCTTGCTGATCTCGGAAAAACTCAGCAGGTTGACCTCGGCGTAGTGGTCGATGGTGACGCCGGTGAGATCCTCGACCGCCTGCCGCGTCGACTTGCGCGCCGCGGTCATCGAGTCCTTCTCGATCTTGTCCTTGTCGGTCTCGCCGGCCGCGCGCAGTTTCGACGCCTCGGCCGCCTTGCCGCGGCCGAACGCGGCGTTGATCTTGCCTTTCCCGCCGGGCATGGAGACGTACGAATCGCGCGGGATGGAGAACGCCTTGACCTCCTGCTGCCCGTCCGGGATCCGCAGCACGATCAACGTGTCGGTGAGGTCGTCGCCGTTCGCGCCCGCGCGCAGTTCGTCCAGGACGCTCTGCGGCAGCGGGGTCCCGTCCGGGCCTTTGCGCGCGTCCCGGCCGACCAACAGGATGTCCAGTGCCCCGTCGGCGTGCTTTTGGCCTTCTTCCACCGATCCGCCGGCGCCGATGACGTCGCTGCGCGTGATGTCGTCCAGCGCCGACAGCGTCGAGAACCCGTAGGCCGTGCCGGCGAACACCACCATCGACAGCGCGCCGGCGATAACTTTCCCTGCGATCCGCACGCCCCTCTGGACGTCCAGCGGCCCTGATTTGCTGCATTCGTGACACAGCTCACAGCTCAGCGCAGGTGTGAGGCTCCGTTCATGTCCAAGATCGAGCCGGACGCCCAGGGCGTGTCCGACGAGGCCAGGAACACCACCGCTTCGGCGATTTCCTCCGGCTCGGCCACCCGGCCGAACGGGCTCTGCTCCCGCACCTGGTCGGTGACCCTGTCCGCGACGCGCTCGGTCGCGGTGAAGCCCGGAGCCACGGACGTAACCGAAATGCCGTGCGGGGCCAGCTGGACCGCCATCGATTGGCCGAACGAATGCAGCGCGGCCTTGCTCGCGCCGTACGCGAGGTATTCGGGTTCGCCGCGGAACGCCCCGCGCGACCCGATGTTCACGATCCGGCCGGGCACGCCGCGCGCGATGAGGTGGCGGGCGACGTGGAAGGAAACGTTGGCCGCGCCAAGCAGGTTGACGTCCAGCGTGCGCCGCCACGCATCCTGCCAGTCCACGTAGGACATTTCGCTGATCGGCGTGCGCGTGGCCGGGGTAGTCCCGACCGCGGCGTTGTTGACCAGCACATCGACGCCGCCCAGCTGTTCCTCGGCGACGTCGGCGATCCACTGCGCGGCATCAGGGTTGCCGAGGTCGCCGGACACGAGCACGTGCCCGGAACCGGGCAGCGCCTCGAGCGTCTCGCGCGCGGCCTCCCGGTTGGATCCACAGTGGACAGCGACCCGGTCGCCCCTGGTGGCGAAGGCGACGGCGATGGCGCGGCCGATCCCGCGCGAGGCTCCGGTGACGAGGACGTTCATTTCGCGAACAACCGCGTCTCGTCGCGGAAAGCCTTGAACTCCAGCGCGTTCCCGGCCGGGTCGTGCAGGAACATCGTCCACTGCTCCCCCGGCTCGCCGGCGAACCGCTGGTACGGCTCGATCACGAACTCGGTGCCCGCCGCGCGCAGCCGCCCGGCCAGCTCGTGGAAGCTGTCGACGTCCAGCACCAGCCCGAAATGCGGCACCGGCACGTCGTGCCCGTCGACCGGATTGCGGCCCGATTCCGCGCGGGCGCCCGGGACCGCGTGCGTGACGACCTGGTGGCCGTGGAAGTTCCAGTCGACCCACGCGTCCGACGAGCGGCCTTCCGCGAGCCCGAGCACGGCGCCGTAGAACTCGCGGGCCTTCGGCAGGTCGTCGACCGGTATGGCCAGGTGGAAGGCGGGACGGACGGCCATGAGGCACTCCTTCGGCACGGGGATCGGTGTCTCCACGTTGACTGTCCGATGTCTGAATGTCAACATTAGGACGTGGAAGTCACCCCCCTGAGGAAGGCGGCGCGCCGCGGGCTCGCCGACGAGGCCGCCGACCGGGTGCGCGAAGCGATCTTCGCCGGCCATTTCCGGCCCGGCGCGCCTTTGCGCGAGGTCGAGCTGGCCGCGTCACTGGAAATCAGCCGCGGTTCGGTACGCGAGGGCATCGCCCAGCTCGCCCGGGAAGGCCTGGTCCGCTGCGGCTGGCATCGCCCGACCACGGTGGTCGACGTGACCGCCGAGGATGTCGCAGAGGTCTACTCGGTGCGCGCCGCCCTCGACCGACTGGCCGCGGTCACCGCGCGCACCGCTGCGACCGCCGAGGACCTGGACGCGCTGGACGCGTTAGTCGCGGAGTTGGCCACGGCCGTCCGCACGAACGCGGACGGCCCGCGACTGCTGGCGCTGGATATCGCTTTCCATGACCGCGTTTACGCGGCGGCGGGCAACGGACGTCTCACCGAGGCGTGGGAAGCCGTGCGATCGCAGGTCTTCCTGTTCCAGCTGCAGCGGGTTTCGCTCGGGCATGAGCACTACCGGGCTCGAGTGGTAGCTGAGCATCGGGAATTGGCGGAGCTGATTCGTGCCGGAGACCGGGGACGGTTAGCCCGAGTGGCCGAACATCACGTGGAGTCCGCGAGGGAAAGCCTGCTCGACCGCCTCCGAACCGAGTAGTTCCACGCATCCGCCGCGCTTCCCGGCCTGCCAGGATCCTTGCGTGGACCCGGACCCGAGCGAACCGACCCAAGCCCGCCCCGCGCTCGCCGGTGCACTGCACGGCGCGGGCGCGTTTCTGGTCAGCGCCTTGGTGCTCTGCGCGCTCGCGGTCGGAGTGGCGACTGGCTCGAAGGGGCTGAGCTTGCCGGCCGTGCTCGGGATCATCGTGCTCGCTTCCTTCACGCAGTGGGGGCTTTTCGCACTGCCGGTCGCGGCCGGGATCGGCGCGCTGGTCGCTTCGCGGGGCCAGCCGAAACGAGCAGCGCGCCGCGCCTGGCTCACGGTTTGCCCGCTCACCTTGGCATTCCCGATCCTCTTCGCCGCTGTGGCCGCTATGCGACTGGAGTAGCCTCTTTCGCCCGCGCGAGCGCCTCGTCGATCCGCTTGTTGCTCGTCATGCTCATCGTCACCAGAGTCATCGACACGAGCACCCCCGCCGCCCCGACGTACGGCACCCGCACCCCGGCCGTCGCGGCGAGCCAGCCGCCAAGCGCGGCACCCGCCGGTGCCGCTGAGGCCGAGACCAGGCGCGAAGCCGCGGCGACCCGTCCCATCAGCCGCGCCGGGACCACGACCTGTCGCAGCGATCCGCCGAGCACCATGGTCGCTGCCATGGCGCAGCCGCACAGTGCGAACATCGCCCCGGCCAGCCATGGGTCGCGGGCGAGGCCGAACACCAGCACCGCGCCGCCCTCGACCACCGCGGTCACGGTGAGCGCGGTGCCGGTGCCCAGCCATTTCTCCAGCGGCCCGGCGAGCACCATCGCGCCCACCAGTCCCCCGGCGGCTTCCGCGGCGAGCAGGAAACCGTAGCCAGCGGTGTGCAGGCCGAGCGCGTCCTTCGCGAACACCACCAACACCGCCCCGAAAGCACCGAACGCCAGGTTCCCGACGGCGGGCCGCAAGGCGAGGCCCAGCAGCAGCCGATCCTTGACTACGTAAGCGAAGCCCTCCTTCGAGTCCGCCCATACCGAGCGTCCCGGTTCGCGTTTCGGCACCGGGGCCGGCGGCAGCGTCCGGATCAGCACCGCACTGGCCACGTAAGTCAGCGCGTTCACCGCGAACGGCAGCGTTCTTCCCACGGTGAAAAGGAAACTCCCGACCGGCGGTCCGGCGAACTGTCCGGCGGCGGTGGACGCCCCGCGCAGATAGCCGTTGGCCCGGCGAAGCAAAGTCTGGTCCCGCGCGAGCAAATCCGGCAGGTACGCCTGCGCCGCGGTGTCGAAGAACAGCGTGCCAGTGCCGAGGAGGAACGCCACCACGAGCAGGACCGGAATGCTGAGCCAGCCGAACGCACCCGCGGCGACCGTCAGCACCAGCAACACCGCCCGCGCCAGGTCGGCGATCCACATCGTGCGCCGCCGGTCCCACCGGTCGACCAGCGCGCCCGCGAACAACCCGGCCACCGGATACGGCGCGAGCACCGCCACTGTCACCAGGCTGACCACCAGCGGATCGCTGTTCAGCAGCAGCGCCAGCAACGGCAGCGCCGCGACATACGCGCCGTCGCCGAGAGAACTGACCGTCGCGGCTGTCCACAAGCGACTGAACGCGGGAGGCATCTTCGGATTGGTCATCGGGCCGCACCCGGCCCCGGACGGAAGAACGCGACCGCGACGGTGGCGGCTGCCTCGTCGGCGTCGCGCGCGTCCCGCAACTCGTCAAGCAGTTCGGCCAGCCGGCGCTCGAACTCCTCGAACTGCGTCTCACTGATCCGCGTGTGCTGCATCCGGACGTACCGGCGCGAGCCCTCGGGAGCGGTCGAGAGGTCGTTGATCGCGTGCTGCATCAGCACATCCCGCTGTCCCGCGGCGGGTTCGGGCAGCTCGATGCTCTTGCCGACGTGCGCGTAGTAGCGCTCCAGCACGCCGCGCACCTTCCGCGTGCGCACGACGTGCACGAGCCCGGCCCGCTCCAGCACCCGCATGTGGTAGCTGGAACTGCCTTTCGCGATGTCCAGCTGCTCGGCGACCTGCGTGATCGTCGCGGGCCCGTCGCGCAGCACCGCGAGCACGCGGTGCCGCACGACGTTGCTGACCGCGCGCAGCTGATCGGTCGTCTCCACCTGGACAGATTCTTGGGGCGGGACATAGCCCGCCTGGTCGTCCCCAGTCATGGGGACAATGGTCAACGACTCTTGACCATTTGTCCAGTGCTTATTTTCGGAGCAGCGTTCGCCGGCGGCTCAGCCGCCGAAGAGCCCGACCACCTTCCGGATCAGCTCGACCACGCCGTAGGCGAACGGGGCGAGCACCCACAGCCAGGCGATCACCAGCAGGAGGGTCCGGCCGCCGGAGCGGCCCTCGGCACTCGTCATCACGCCTCACTCCCCACCGCGGTCTGCCCGGTCGGCTCGTGGAACTTCTCCTTCACCGGGCGCACGCACTCGTTCGCGACGAACCCGACCACCAGCAGGCCGATCATGATCCAGAACGACAGCTGGTACAGGTCCGGCCCGGTCTTGCCCGCGGCCTTCTGGCTGTCCGCGATCCCGTCCACGATCAGCGGCCCGAGCACGCCCGCCGCCGACCACGCGGTCAGCAGCCTGCCGTGGATCGCGCCGACCTGATAGGTGCCGAACAGGTCCTTGAGGTACGCCGGGAGCGTGGCGAACCCGCCGCCGTAGAAGGACAGGATCAGCATCGCGCACAGCACGAACACGAGCTTGGATCCGTTCGTGGTCAACGCGATCACCAGGTACAGCAGCGCGCCGACGCCGAGGTAGAACCGGTAGATGTTCTTGCGCCCCACGAGATCCGACGTGGACGACCAGACGAACCGGCCCAGCATGTTGGTCAGCGAGAGCAGCGCGACGAACCCGGCGGCGGACGCGGTGCTCACCGGGGCCGAGGTGTGCTTGAAGAAGTCGGTGATCATCGGCGCGGCCTTCTCCAGGATGCCGATGCCCGCGGTCACGTTGAGGCACAAGACAATCCAGAGACACCAGAACTGCGGCGTCTTCAGCGCGTTCGCCGCCGAGACGTTCGCCGTGGAGATCATCGGCTTGGCCGCGGTCTGCGCCGCCGCGCGCGCCGGACGCCAGTCGTCGGCCGGGACGCGGACGATCAGCACGCCCAGCGTCATGAACACCGCGTACACGATCCCATGGATCAGGAACGCCGTCGCGATGTCGCCGGTCGTGGGCGAGGTGCCGAGCATCGCCGACGACCACGGCGACGCGATCAGCGCGCCGCCGCCGAAGCCCATGATCGCGATCCCGGTGGCCATGCCCGGCCGGTCCGGGAACCATTTGATCAGCGTCGACACCGGCGAGATGTAGCCGATGCCGAGACCGATCCCGCCGACGCCGCCGTAGCCGGCCACGACGAGCCAGAACTGTCCGGTCGCGACGCCGAGCGCGGCGAGCAGGAACCCGGTGGAGAAACAGACCGTGGCGACGGCCATGGCCCAGCGCGGGCCGTTGCGCTCCACGAGCGTGCCGCCGAACGCGGCGGACAGGCCCAGCATCACGATGCCGAGCTGGAACGGCAGCCCGGATTGCGTGCCGGACAGTCCCAGGGTCTTCTCCAGCGGCGTCTTGAAGACGCTCCACGCGTAGGCTTGGCCGATCGACAGGTGGATGGACAGCGCAGCGGGCGGCACGAGCCAGCGGGTCCAGCCAGGCGGTGCGACGATGCGGGAACGGGCAAGGAAGCCGGGGACAGCCATCGGCGGTCTCCTCCCAACAGTGACGAGGTGCTGGGAATGGTTTACCAGATCCTCGGCGTTGCGCCGGATGACTGTCGAATGACTTGAGAATGTCTTGTCGATGACAACAAAAATCGACGCCGAAGCGGACAACGAGGACGAGCGGAGCAGGCGATGGGCAGAGTGACGGTACGGCGGCCGGTACGGCGGATCTCCGCGACCGGCGAGCGGCGCCGGCCGGACTCGCTGGCCGCCGAGGAGCCGTTGGAGCTGCGGGTCGGCGGCAAGGCGCTGGCAGTGACAATGCGCACTCCCGGCCACGACGTCGAATTGGCGCACGGCTTCCTGTTGTCCGAAGGCGTGCTGGGGTCCCGTGAGGACGTGGCTGTCGCGCGTTACTGCGACGGCGTCGACGACCAAGGCCGCAACACCTACAACGTGCTCGACATCGCACTCGCCGAGGGCGTCGCCCCGCCGGACACCGGCGTCGAGCGGAACTTCTACACCACCTCGTCGTGCGGCGTCTGCGGCAAGGCCGCGCTCGACGCGGTGAAGCTGCGCAGCCGGTTCTCCCCCGGCGCTTCGGAATTCACCGTGAAGACCGACGTCCTCACCCAGATGCCGGATCGGTTGCGGGAACAGCAAAAGGTGTTCTCGTCCACCGGCGGCCTGCACGCCGCCGGACTGTTCACTTCGGACGGTCAGCTCGTCGTGGTGCGCGAGGACGTCGGACGGCACAACGCGGTGGACAAGGTGCTCGGCTGGGCTCTGCAGGCGGGCCGGATCCCCGCCCCGGACCTGGGGCTGCTGGTCTCCGGCCGCGCCTCGTTCGAGCTGGTGCAGAAGGCCGCGATGGCCGGCATCGGGCTGCTCGCCGCGGTGTCCGCGCCGTCGTCGCTCGCGGTGGAACTGGCCGAGGAGAACGGCATGACGCTGATCGGGTTCCTGCGCGGCGACAGCATGAACCTCTACACCGGAGACCAGCGCCTGCTCACCTGATCACGCTTCGGCGGGCACCCAGTTGCCGTGGAAACCGTGCGGGACCCGGTCCGGAAGATGCACGGCGGCAACGGTTTCGAGGGTGCCCGCGTCGAGCAGGACGAGATCGCTGCGCGCCTCGGCCGCATCGTAGACATAGCCCATCAGCACGCCCTCGTCCTCGCCCGCGTCCGCACGGGACGGAACGAACACGAACTCGCCCGGCTCGCGGCCGGGACCGAACCGGTGCGCCTCCACGGAACCCTTGCGCAGGTCGTGTTTGTACACCGCGCCGACGCTGCGGGACCGGTCGTCGAGCGCCGTCGCGTAGCCGTACCGGTGCGGCAACCCGACGAGACGTTCGTCCACTCGCGGGAACTCCTGGCCGTGCTCGTCGATCCGTTCCTCGACAACCTTCCCGAGCGCGAGGTCGACAGTCCACCGGTCGAGCGTCGGCTCGCCCTCGGCCGGGCCGTGCAGCGCGCGGTCGAACATCTTCGGATGCCGGACGACGTCGAGCACGATCCGGTCGTCCTCGTCGTAGGCGTTGAGCGGGTGGAAGACGTAGCACTGGCCCACGTCGAACCAGCGGACGTCGCTGTTGTCCCCCTCGCGCGGCATCACGCCGATGCGCGCCGGGTAGTCCGGATTCCACCGGTACGGCAAGGAACTCACGCCGCGGCCGGTGCGCGCGGTCAGCGGGTCGGGGACGTCGACCGGCACCGGGACCTGGTCCGGATCGAAGGTGACCGGCAGGTCGTAGAACACGACATACCGTTCGGTGAGCGAGAAGTCGTGCATCATCGGCGCACCGGTGACCTCGACGTCGACTGTGCGCCGCGCCCGTCCGTCGGTGCCGACCACCGAATACTGGACCTTGTTCCCCAGTCCGAATTGGTAGGAGACGGCGTGCAGCTCGCCGGTCTTCGGGTCGCGCTTCGGGTGTGCGGTGTACCCGGAGAGGGTGCCGTCGAAGTCGCAGATCCCCAGCGTGTCCAGCTCCTCGCTGAGCTCCCATTGCGGCAGCCCGCCCTCGACTAGCGCGATCGTGCGCCCGGCGTGCCCGATGACGTTGGTGTTGGCCCCGCCTTCATCGGTGCCGACCCGGCGGCTGCGGTACCACTCGGCCCGGCCGTCACGCAGCCGCACGCCGTGCACCATGCCGCGGCCGATGAACCAGTGGTGCATTTCCGGATCCGGATCGGTCGGGTTCGGCCCGTTGCGCAGGTAGCGGCCGTCGAGGTAATCGGGCAGCTGCCCGGTCACCGTCAGCCGGGTGCTCGTGTACTCGCGCTCGACCGGTGCGAAGTTGCCTTCGAGGAAGTGATTTCCCATGACGCGCTCCGTCCATAACGTGGTTATGGCCACCGGTATAACAGGGTTATGGGATACTGGCAAGCATGAGCGAGCGGACTCGGGGCGAACACGCGCGGACGCAACTGGTCGAGGCGGCGATCCGGCTGCTGGCCGACGGCGGCGCGGAAGCACTGCAGGCCCGCAAGCTGGCGGCCGAGATCGGCGCGTCCACAATGGCCGTCTACACGCACTTCGGCGGGATGGCCGCGCTCACCGATGCCGTTGCGCGAGAAGGGTTTCGGCGGCTGATCGCGAACATGGCGACAGTCGGGCAGAGTGACGATCCGGTGGCCGATCTGTACGGCCTCGCGCTGGCCTACCGCCGCACCGCGGTGGAGCACCCGGAGCTGTTCACGCTGATGTTCCGCGAGGCGGGCGCGCGCGGGCAAGCGGTCGGGGACCTGATGAAGGACAACCCGGACAGCGAGGCCGCTGCGTCCTTCCGAGGCATGGTCGCGGCCGTCTCGCGCACGATCGAGGCCGGACGGCTCAAGGGCGATCCGCTGTCGGTCGCCTCACAGATCTGGAGCGCGATCCACGGCTATGTCACCCTCGAACTGCTGGGCCACTTCGGCCGGGGCGACCGAGGAGTGGCCGAGGTGCTCTCGCCACTCTGCGTGACGCTCGTCGTCGGGCTCGGAGACAGCCCTGCCGCCGCTCGGGCGTCCGTGGGTCTGGTCACAACAACCGTGTGAAGATCTTCTGAAGGCAACGTTTTGTCCCTTCGCCACGTCTTACGCTATATGGGTGAGGGGGATTGGGTGAACGAGGAGACTGAGGGCCGAAGGCGGGTGAGCCGCCGGTCCATGCTGATCGCGGGCGCCTCGGGCCTCGGCATCGCCGGGCTCGCGGTGGGGAGCGCGACCGGCGTGGTGCCGTTCAACCAAGCGATGCAGCGGGCACTGGGCGTGACGTCGTCGACGCCGGTCACCCAGCTCGGCAGCATGCGGGTGGAACGCGTCTACTCGCACGCCCGCGGCCGGGAAGTGGACCTCGTTTTCCAGCTGCCGAGCAAGAAGCCGCCGGCCGGTCTCCCGATGTCCCTGATGCTGCACGGCCTCCACGGATCCGCCCGCTCCGCCGCGCCGAGCGGCCTGCTGAAGCAGCTGGCCAGCGACGTCGCCCGCAAAGCCGTGCCGGCGTACGGCTTCGTCGCGGTCGACGGCGGCGACAACTACTGGCACCAGGTCCGTCCCGGCGACGACCCGATGGCGATGCTCCTGGAAGAAGTCCCGCAGTGGCTGCGCGCCCGCGGCTTCGGCGGCACGGACGGCCTGCCGTTCGCCTGCGCCGGGGTGTCGATGGGCGGCTTCGGCGCGCTGCTGTACGCCCGCCGCCGGGCCGAACGGCGCCAGCCGCCCGCCGCGGTCGCCGCGATCGCGCCCGCGCTGCTCACGTCGTGGCCGGAAATGGCGAAACGCCGCATTTTCACCGGCATGACGGACTGGACGTCGCTCGACCCGCTGCGCCACCAGGCGTCCTTGCAGGGCATTCCGACGGCGGTTTACTGCGGGACGGAAGATCCGTTCATCACCGGTGTGCGGCGGTATATCGCGGAAACGCACCCGACCATTGGCTACACGGCGCACGGGAAGCACAGCGACACGTTCTTCCGGACAACGGTGCCCAGCATGGTGGGGTTCTTGGGCAAGCATTTGCGGCAGAAGGTCTGAGCCTGCTTCTCCGGAATCAGCGGAGAAAGCCCAGTTCCTCGATCGTATGCGTCGGCGTGCCCAAGAAGAGATCCGGCGACACCGGCCCGTACGCGACATTCAGCGTGTCCAACCGGTAATGCCAATTGCCGCTGCGGAACCCGGTGAAGCGGTAATTCACCTGCCACCGCAGCCATTCCCCGCGAGCCAGGCGACGCGCCGGAGGGCGGCGCGGGCGGCCGGACCGCCTCCCGAAATGGGTGGTTTCCAGTTTCACCCGCAGCAGGTCGTCGGCCTCGTCGAGGCGAACTGTCGAATCCAGCGGCGACGGTGCTTTGTCCCGCTCGCCTTCCCAGGCCGCACATCGCGGTTCGAAATCCGTCTCCTCGCCCATCCGCACCACATGGGTGAAGGGCGCGGTCAACGCCGGAAGCGGGAACGCGATCGGGGCCGCATTGCGGCGAGCCGCCTCCGCACCGCCTCGGGATTTCTTCGTCCACGAGGTGCACACCCACTGCACAACCGCATCCATAGCGGCCATCCTCCACCGCGCAGGACGCTCGCCGCGAGCGAGTTACGAGACCCAGCGGGCCACGACGGACATCACCCAGAACCCGACCAGCCCCGCCAGCGCCGTCAGCAGCGACCAGCGCAGCTGAAGCGCCCGGGTCTCCGACGCACGCCACCGGCGCAGGAACAGCCACGACACCACATACAGCGGGATCGGCAGCAGCGGCAGCGCCGACAGCCGG
The DNA here is from genome assembly GCF_039525725.1 of Amycolatopsis albidoflavus. Lineage (NCBI taxonomy): Bacteria > Bacillati > Actinomycetota > Actinomycetes > Pseudonocardiales > Pseudonocardiaceae > Amycolatopsis > Amycolatopsis albidoflavus. The sequence goes on along the minus strand of NZ_BAAAHV010000022.1, from coordinate 249,451 downwards.
GTGCCGACCGCGACCAGGCAAACCAGCGTGCACAGCGCCAGCATGATCTCGGCCGCGCGGGGCAGCCACGGGAAGCGCGTGAACACCGACGCGGCTACCCGCTCGCTCAACTCCAGGATGCCGACGACCGGCGCGGCGGCGGGCTCGGTCTCGGCGGGCACCGCATCGCCGGGGTCGGCAGTCTCGTCCCCCCGGGGTGCGGTCAGCGGCACGGTTGTCATCCTGTCCATTATCGCGCCTGCCGCCGACACCCGGACAGCCGACTCCTGCTAACGCCCGGCGGACGCCGGGTCAGGCCGACTTTTCGCCGCGCTCGCTGCGAGTGCGGCGGGACGGCTGGCGAGCCACGATCGTGGGGTTGACGTTCTCCCGCACGGTCTGCTCGGTGATCACGACCTTCGCCACGTCCTCGCGGCTCGGGATGTCGTACATGACCGGCTGGAGGACTTCCTCCATGATCGCGCGCAGGCCGCGGGCGCCGGTGCCGCGCAGGACGGCCTGGTCCGCGATGGCCTCGAGCGCCGTCTTGGTGAACTCCAGCTCGACGTTGTCCATCTCGAAGAGCTTCTTGTACTGCTTCACCAGCGCGTTGCGCGGCTGAGTCAAGATCGAGACGAGCGATTCCTTGTCCAGGTGGTTCACCGTCGCCACGACCGGGAGCCGGCCGATGAACTCCGGGATCAGCCCGAACTTGATCAGGTCCTCCGGCATCGTCTCGGAGAACACGTCGCTGCCCTCGATCTCGGCCTTCGTGCGGATCTCCGCGCCGAAGCCGAGGCCGCGCTTGCCGACCCGCTCGTTGATGATCTTTTCCAGCCCGGCGAACGCGCCCGCGACGATGAACAGCACGTTCGTGGTGTCGATCTGGATGAATTCCTGGTGCGGGTGCTTGCGCCCGCCCTGGGGCGGCACCGACGCGGTGGTGCCCTCGAGGATCTTCAGCAGCGCCTGCTGCACGCCCTCGCCGGACACGTCGCGGGTGATCGACGGGTTCTCGCTCTTGCGGGCGATCTTGTCGACCTCGTCGATGTAGATGATGCCGGTCTCGGCGCGCTTGACGTCGTAGTCCGCCGCCTGGATCAGCTTCAGCAGGATGTTCTCGACGTCCTCGCCGACGTAGCCCGCCTCGGTGAGCGCGGTGGCGTCGGCGATGGCGAACGGGACGTTCAGCAGCTTCGCCAGCGTCTGCGCGAGGTAGGTCTTGCCGCAGCCGGTGGGGCCGAGCATCAGGATGTTGGACTTGGCCAGCTCGACCGGCTCGTCCTTGGAGTCCTTCGGGCCGGACTTGTCGTCGGCCTGGATCCGCTTGTAATGGTTGTACACCGCGACCGCGAGCGTCTTCTTCGCGTCGTCCTGGCCGATGATGTACTGCTCGAGGAACTCGTGGATGTCGGCGGGCTTCGGGAGCTCGTCGAGCTTCACGTCGCCGGCTTCGGCCAGCTCCTCTTCGATGATCTCGTTGCAGAGGTCGATGCACTCATCGCAGATGTAGACCCCTGGCCCGGCAATGAGCTTCTTCACCTGCTTCTGGCTCTTGCCGCAGAAAGAACACTTCAGCAGGTCGCCGCCGTCACCGATCCGTGCCATGGCCGTTGACCTCGTCCCCTCCGGTGCGCGGGCGCACCTGCACAACTGTTTGGCGACCCCGGGACTGCCAGGCGTTCCCGGGACCAACACGCATTGCCACCGACGGTACCCGCCCGAAGGCGCGGGCGGGAACACCCGACCCCCATAGGGCACGTCGACGACCGACAGTAGACCAGCGGACCGGTGCGCGTCGCGGATTCGCCGCGCACCGGCCCGTCGCGGTCAGTTCGCCGAGGCCTTCCGGTACGGAAGCACCTCGTCGATCAGGCCGTAGGCCTTGGCTTCTTCGGCGGTGAGGATCTTGTCCCGCTCGATGTCGGCCTTGATCTCGTCCGGTTCCTTGTTCGTGTGCTTCGCCAGGATGACCTCCATCTGGCGGCGCACGCGCTGGATCTCGTTGGCCTGGATCTCCAGGTCCGAGACCTGCCCGTAGGTGCCCTCGGTGGCCGGCTGGTGGATCAGCACGCGCGCGTTCGGCAGCGCCATGCGCTTGCCCGGCGTGCCCGCCGCCAGCAGCACCGCGGCGGCCGAGGCGGCCTGGCCGAGGCACACGGTCGAGATGTCCGGGCGGATGTACTGCATGGTGTCGTAGATCGCCATCAGCGACGTGAACGACCCGCCCGGGGAGTTGATGTAGATGCTGATGTCGCGGTCCGGGTCCTCGTGCTCGAGGTGCAGCAGCTGGGCCATCACGTCGTTCGCCGACGCGTCGTCCACCTGCACGCCGAGGAAGATCGTCCGCTCCTCGTACAGCTTGTTGTACGGGTTGGACTCCTTCACGCCGTAGCTGGTGCGCTCGACGTAGGACGGGAGGATGTAGCGCGACTGGGGCGACAGGGTATTCGGGGCCCGGAAGTCACCCGGGAGCCGGAAGTTGCTCATGATGCTCTCCTGTGTGCTTCGGGACTCAGTTGCTCGACGTCAGGCCGCTGTCGCGGGTCAGCACGTGGTCGACGAAACCGTAGTCCTTCGCCTCCTGCGCGGTGAACCAGCGGTCGCGGTCGCCGTCCTTGATGATCTGCTCGGTGGTCTGGCCGGTCTGCTCGGCGGTGATCTTCGCGAGCTCCTGCTTCCACTTGTTGAACAGGTCGGCCTGGATCGCGATGTCGGAGGCGGTGCCGCCGACGCCCGCGGAAGGCTGGTGCATCAGGATGCGCGCGTGCGGAAGCGCGTAGCGCTTGCCGGGGGTGCCCGAGGAGAGCAGGAACTGCCCCATCGAGGCCGCCATGCCCATCGCGTAGGTCGCCACGTCCGGCTTGATCAGCTGCATGGTGTCGTAGATCGCGAACCCGGCGGTCACCGAGCCGCCCGGCGAGTTGATGTAGAACCGGATGTCCGATTCCGAGTCGTCCGCGTCGAGCAGCAGGAGCTGCGCGGTGAGCCGGTTGGCGACCTCGTCGTTGACCTCGGAGCCGAGAACGACGATGCGCTCCTGGAGCAACCGCTCGAACACCGAGTCGGTGAGGTTGAGCCCCGCGGTGCCGGTCCGCCCCTCGGGCATGTGCTGCTTCACGTCTGCCTGCCTTTTCACCGGCGACGGGCCGCCTGTGAGAGCCGCGCCGCCGCTGTCGTGTTCAGATGCTTGAGATCTTGCAACCGACCCTAACGAACTTGGGCGGTGCAGAATGCCTGACACCGCCCAAGTTCGCTTACAGCTTTACTCCGCGGGGGTCGCCGCCGCTTCTTCGGTGACCTGGGTCTCCTCTTCGGCCGCCGCGGTGTCCGACTCGTCGGCGCCGAACAGCTCGGTCAGGTCGACCTCGGACCCGGACGCGTCCTTCACCGTGGTGCCGCGCACGACCGAGGCGAGCGCCTTGCCGCGGCGGACGTCGGCGTAGATCGCGGTCAGCTGGCCGGACTGCTGGGCCCGCTGCACGTACTCGTCCGGGCTGACGCCGAAGCGCTGCGCCTGGTAGATGATCCGCTCGGTGAGCTCGCCGTCGTTGACCGACGTCTTCTCCTTGTCGGCGATGGTGTCCAGCAGCAGCTGCGTGCGGACGGCCTTCTCCGACTCTTCCTTGACCTCGGCGTTGAACTCGTCGAGGGTGCGGCCCTCGGCCTCGAGGGCCTTGGCGAACTGCTCCTCGTCGTGGTCGAACGGGTGGATCGCGTCGTGCTTGCGGTTCTCGATCTCGGCCTCGAGGACCTTCTCCGGCAGCGGCACCTCGGTGCGCTCCAGGAGGATCTCGAGGACCTTGTCGCGCGCCTGGACGCCCTGCTGCATCGTCTTGACGCGGCCGAGCCGGGTGCGCAGGTCCCCGCGCAGCTCGTCGATCGTGTCGAACTCGCTCGCCAGCTGGGCGAATTCGTCGTCGGCCTCGGGCAGCTCGCGCTCCTTGACCGACTGCACGGTGACGGTGACCTCGGCGTCCTGGCCGGCGAACTCGCCCGCGACCAGCTTGGTGGTGAACACCTTGGTCTCGCCTGCGCGCGCGCCGACGATGGCCTCGTCGATGCCGTCCACGAGCTGGCCGGAGCCGATCTCGTAGGACAGCCCCGTGGTGGAGGCCTCCTCGACGGGCTTGCCGTCGACGCTGGCCGAGAGGTCGATCGACACGAAGTCGCCGGTCTGGGCCGGGCGCTCGACGCCGCTCAGGGTGCCGAAGCGGGCGCGCAGCTCGTCGAGCTGCTCGGCGACCTCTTCGTCGGTGGTCTCGACGTCGTCGACGCTGATCTCGAGGCCCTCGAGGTCGGGCAGCTCGATCTCCGGCCGCACGTCGACCTCGGCGCTGAACTCCAGCACCTCGCGGTCCTCGAGCTTGGTCACCTCGAACTCGGGCTGGCCGAGCGTCCGGACCTCGCCCGCGCGGACGGCCTCGATGTACTTGGCCGGGATGGCCTCGTTGACGACCTCGTCGAGCACCGGCGCGCGGCCGATCCGGCTTTCCAGGACGCGAGCGGGGACCTTGCCGGGACGGAAACCGGGGACCCGCACCTGCTGGGCGATCTTCCGGTACGCGGCGTCGAAGTTCGGCTTGAGCTCGTCGAACGGCACCTCGACATTGATCTTCACTCGCGTCGGGCTGAGCTGCTCGACGGTGCTCTTCAAGGTCTTCTCCTCGAGCGGTAAACGATGGGGGCGGGCAGTCCCTCAGGACCGCCCCGGTCACCTGCTGACCGGGATATCCGAGTCTAGGCCAGAGGGTTGACAAGACCGGCTGCGGGGCACCTGCCGAGGCAGAGCCGATCAGCACGCGCCGGTGCGCGCCCGTAGCGTCGAGGACGTGGTTTCCGGGCAACAGAGCGAAGGTCCGGCCGCGGCGGCGACGCGGCTCACCGGATTCGAGGCAGCCTCACGAGGCCCCTCAGGCACCCTCAGTGAGGTCGTATTGACCGACGGCCACCAGCATTTCGACGCGGTGGTGAAGCGCGGCCACGCTCCAGGCGCGACCCGAGCCGAGGCCGCCGGACTGCGCTGGCTGGCAGCGGCGGACGCAGTGCGGATCCCCCACGTGCACGGCGCCGACGACACCTGGCTGGTACTGGACCGCGTAACCGAAACGAGCCCGTCGCACGCCGAAGACTTCGGCCGCAACCTCGCCCGCCTGCACTCGGCCGGAGCCCCCGCTTTCGGCGCCCCTCCCCCGACCGGCCCGGCGGACGCATGGATCGGGACCGCGCCGATGCGCAACTCGCCACGCGAATCGTGGCCGGAGTGGTACGCCGAGCACCGAATTCTCCCCTACGTCCGAATGGCGTCCGAGATCCTCGACACGACGGTGTTCGAACGCGCCTGCGCCCGAATCCCGTCGGTAGCCGGCCCGGCAGAACCGCCCGCGCGGCTGCACGGAGATCTGTGGAGCGGCAATGTCCTGTGGGATGCCGGCGGCGCGATACTGATCGACCCAGCCGCACACGGCGGACACCGAGAGACAGATCTCGCGATGCTGCACCTGTTCGGCTGCCCACACCTGGAGCGAATCGTGGCCGCCTACGACGAAGTAGCGCCACTGGCGGACGGCTACCGGGAACGAATCGCCCTGCACCAGCTTTTCCCGCTGCTAGTGCACACAGTCCTGTTCGGACGGTCCTACGCAAGACAAGCAACCGACGCCGCCCGCTCCCTGGGCTAACCCCCCACTTCACCGTCCGTGAGGGCCACCTTCACGGACTCAGAGTCCCTCAGGGTTCCCCTCACGCCCCGCCATTCCCTCAAGGAGCCCCTCACGGAACAGGATTCCCTCAAGGAGCCCTTCACAGCCCCCCGAGCGCACCCGATGCACCCAACCACCGAGGCACCCGGCCTTCCCCCAACCGCACCCGATGCACCCAACCAACGAGGCACCCAGCCCTCCCCCAACCCCGATACGAAGCCTTCCCTGCGGGCGGCGGGTGCTTGTCAAGGCATCTTTCCCGCCTTGACAAGCACCCGCCGCCCGTCAGCACAATCGAGCTTCGGGGTGCCCCACGCAACCAACGCCTGCAATGTCGCCGCCAGGCGACGAGCAGTCACCCCCAGCCCCCAGCACCCCCGCACAGCGGACTCACAGCAAGCACACATCGCCCCCACACCCGCAAACCGCACCCTCGGGTCATGACCCTCCGCGCACGATTAGCCGCCGCTCACCCAAGGCGGCAATCCCTGCGCACCAAACTCACCGTCTCGGTAGTAATCCTCCTCTCCCTGGTCTGCCTGACCATCGGCGTAATCAGCGAATTCGCCCTGCGCGCCTTCCTCCTGACCCAAACCGACACCCAACTCTCCGCGGCCACCGCCCGCGCCCTCGACTTCGCCACCCACCCCGGCCCTCCCGGCAACGAACGCAACCCCCTCGACGCCCCAGGCCAAGGCGCAGGCACAGTCACCGCCCACTTCGACTCCGAGGGCCAAGACGGCACCGGAGGCTGGCTCTCCCCACACGGCCAGCGCATCACCCTCACCCCAGACGAACTGACGGCGCTGCAAGACCCGCCGGCAAGCGGCCGCCCCTACACCCGCACCCTCGGCAACCTCGGCGACTACCGCCTGACCGCCATCTCCATCCCCGACGGCACAGTCATCACCGGCGTCCCGCTAGCCCCCATGCAACAGACGCTGCTGACCGTCGGCCTGATCCTCTTCGGCGTAGCCGCAGCCGGAGTAACCGGCGCAGCCTTCCTAGGCGCCTTCGCAGTCCGCCGAACCCTCCGCCCACTGGAACGCGTCGCGGAAACCGCCTCACGAGTCTCCGAACTCCCCTTGGATCGAGGCGACGTAGACCTGTCCGTCCGAGTCCCCGCCCAAGACACCGATCCCCGCACCGAAGTAGGCCAAGTCGGCGCAGCACTGAACCACATGCTCGGCCACATCTCCTCCGCACTGGAAGCCCGCCACGCCAGCGAACTGCGCGTCCGCCGATTCGTCGCCGACGCCAGCCACGAACTGCGCACCCCGCTAGCCGCCATCCGCGGCTACGCCGAACTCGCCGGCCGCTCCGACAGCCACGCCCCACCAGACGTCGCCCATTCGATGACCCGGATCGAATCCGAAGCCGACCGGATGACCGCGCTCGTCGAGGACCTCCTCCTGCTCGCCCGCCTCGACGCGGGCCGTCCGCTCGACGTCGCCGAAGTAGACCTGACCCGCCTGGTCGCGGACGCGGTCAGCGACGCACACGTGGCCGGCCCGCACCACGTCTGGCAACTCGCCTTGCCCGACGAACCGATCCTCGTCCTAGGCGATGTCCAACGACTGCACCAAGTTCTGGCGAACCTGCTAGCGAACGCCCGCGTCCACACACCACCCGGCAGCACAGTCGTCACCGCCCTCACGAGATCGGTCGACGGCAGCGCCGTGGTGACCGTGACCGACGACGGCCCCGGCATCCCGCCCGAACTTCAGCCCGCGGTGTTCGAACGCTTCGCCCGCGGCGATTCGTCCAGGTCGCGGGCAGCCGGGTCGACCGGACTAGGCCTGGCAATCGTGTCGGCAGTACTGACCGCGCACCACGGCACCATCACGATGCACAGCCGCCCAGGCCAGACGTCCTTCGCCGTCCGTCTGCCGATCGCAGTCCCGGCGCAGCGCACACCGCTCGCCTATGACCCCAAGTCCCACAGCGGACACACAGGGTAGGCACATCCCGACCCCAGGTCGCGCCGCGAGGCTGACCGCATGACCGCAGTCGCGACCCACCCAGCCGTTCCCACCGCGCCGCTACAGCGCGCCGAACCGAGGTGGGTGCGCCCGAGCCTCGTGTTGCTGCTCGTCGCGACCGCCGCGCTGTACCTGTGGGATCTGAGCGCATCCGGCTGGGCCAACGCGTTCTACTCCGCCGCCGCGCAAGCCGGATCGCAGAGCTGGAAAGCACTGTTCTTCGGCTCCACCGACGCGGCCAACGGCATCACCGTGGACAAGACGCCCGCCGCACTCTGGGTGATGAGCCTGTCCGCGCGGCTGTTCGGGGTGAACGCGTGGAGCATCCTGATACCGCAGGCATTGATGGGTGTCGGCTCCACGTGGCTGCTGTACGCGACCGTACGACGCACTTCCGGTGCGGCGGCGGGATTGCTCGCTGGCGCAGTGCTGACGCTCACTCCGGCCGCGGCACTGATTTTCCGGTTCAACAACCCAGACGCATTGCTCGTCCTGCTGCTGATCGCCGCTGCTTACTGCACGGTGCGGGCGATCGAGAAGGCCAGCCCGCGATGGCTCGTTTTCGCAGGCATGGCAATCGGATTCGGCTTTCTCGCCAAGATGCTGCAAGCGTTTCTCGTTCTGCCCGCCTTCGCTCTCGCGTACCTCGTGGCCGCACCGATCGCGCTCGGCAAACGTCTGCTGCACCTGCTCGCCGGACTTGCCGCCGTGGCGGTTTCGGCAGGCTGGTACCTCGCCGTCGTGGCATTGTGGCCAGCCGCCGCCCGGCCGTACATCGGCGGCTCACAGAACAACAGCCTGCTCGAACTTACCTTGGGGTACAACGGCTTCGGCCGCATCACTGGCGACGAGACCGGCAGCGTCGGCGGAAGCCCGGGCGGCGGCTGGGGCAGCACCGGACTGTTCCGGTTGTTCGGCACCGAAATGGCGGGCGGCATCGCCTGGCTGCTGCCCGCCGCAGTGCTCGGGCTCGGCGCTGGCCTGTGGTTCACCCGCTACGCGCCCCGCACCGACCGCAGTCGCGCCTCGCTGCTGCTCTGGGGCGGCTGGCTGCTCGTGACCGCCGTGGTGTTCAGCTTCATGGGCGGGATCATCCATCCCTACTACACCGTCGCGCTCGCTCCGGCGATCGCCGCGCTCGTCGGGATCGCCGCCGTCCAGTTGTGGCGGATCCGCGGCAATCCGGCTGCCGTAGGGCTGTTGAGCGGCGGTGTCGCGCTGACGACGGTCACGGCCTACCTGTTGCTGGACAATTCGTGGCAGCCGTGGCTTACCCCGGCGGTGCTCGTCCTCGGGATTTTGGCGGCTATCGCCCTGTTCTTCGTCCAGCACTTCGGCCGGATCGCCGCCGTGCTGGGACTGGTCGTGCTGCTCACCGGAACCGGCGCGTACAGCCTCGCCACCGCAGCCACTCCGCACACCGGCGCGATTCCGTCGGCTGGACCGAATACGCGGCAAATGTTCGGCGGCGGCGGATTGCTCGGCACCACCCTGCCCGGCGCGAACCTGACAGCGTTGCTGCGGAAATCCGGCGAGCACCGGTGGGCCGCGGCGACCGTCGGGTCCAACAACGCCGCCGGATACCAGCTCGGCAGCGGCAAACCGGTACTCGCGGTGGGCGGATTCAACGGCACCGACCCGTATCCGACGCTCGAGCAGTTCGAGCAGTACGTCCGCGAAGGACAGATCCGCTACTTCCTCGGCGACGGCCTGACCATGCGCGGCTCCAGCAGCGGAAGCGACGCCGCCGCCCAGATCGTCCAATGGGTGGCCGAGAACTACCAAATGACCACAGTGGACGGTGTGACCGTCTACGACCTGGCTGCCTGATTCCGTGCCGTGCGGCCAAGATCACCGGATCAGGCGTACGTCGCACAGCGCAAGCACAGGAACACCACAAGGTGGCCAAAGCCCCGCGGACCACGGTGAACGCATGAACGCCACCGCCCCCTCCCGCAGCGGCGCCCCGCGGCCCGGGACGACTCCGGTCGGCCTCGGCGGCCCGCATCCCGTGCTCGACGTCGTCATCCCGGTCTACAACGAGGAAACCGACCTCGAACCGTGCATCCGCAGACTGCGGGCGCATCTCGCCGAACGCGCCGGCTACCCGTACCGGATCACCGTCGCGGACAACGCGAGCACCGACAAAACCCTTGCTGTCGCCGAAGAACTGGCCAGAGAGTTCCCCGAGGTCGAGGTGCGCCACCTCGACGAAAAGGGCCGCGGCCGGGCGCTGCAGGCGGTCTGGTCCTCCTCGGACGCCGCCGTGCTGGCTTACATGGACGTGGACCTGTCCACCGACCTCGCCGCGCTGGACCCGCTCGTCGCGCCGCTGTTGTCCGGGCATTCGGACGTCGCGATCGGCAGCCGCCTCGCCCGCGGCGCCCGGGTGGTGCGCGGACCGAAGCGCGAGTTCATCTCCCGCTGCTACAACCTGATCCTGCGCGGCACGCTCGCCGCGAGGTTCTCCGACGCGCAATGCGGGTTCAAGGCGATCCGCGCCGACGTCGCCCGCGCGCTGCTCCCGCACGTGCGCGACACCGGCTGGTTTTTCGACACCGAGCTGCTCGTGCTCGCCCAGCGCGCCGGGCTGCGCATCCACGAGGTGCCGGTGGACTGGGTCGACGACCCGGACTCCTCGGTCGACCTCGTCGCGACCGCCACCGCCGACCTCAAAGGCATCGCCAGGGTCACCCGCGCGACCTTCACCGGTGAGATTCCCGTGCACCGGCTGCGCGAACAGCTCGGCCGCGAACCGATCGGCGTGGAGGCCCCCGGAGTGTCCCCGAGCCTGGTGAAACAACTCGTGCGCTTCGCCGCGGTCGGCGTCGCCAGCACTGTCGCGTACCTGCTGCTTTTCCTGTTGCTGCGGACGATGGTCGGCGCGCAGGCGGCCAACTTCACCGCGCTGCTCGTCACCGCGATCGCGAACACCGCGGTGAACCGGCGGGTGACCTTCGGCGTCCGCGGGCGGGCAGGCGCCGGACGGCATCAGTTCGAGGGGCTGATCGTGTTCGGCCTCGGGCTGGCGCTGACCAGCGGTTCGCTCGCCTTGCTCAACCACACCACCCATCCCGGGCTCGTCCTGGAGACGACCGTGCTCGTGCTGGCGAACCTCGCCGCCACGGTGCTGCGCTTCCTGCTGCTGCGGGGCTGGGTCTTCAATCCGCGCCGCACCGCTACCGAGGAGTCGTCTTGAGCACTGTCCTGTCCGCCCGGCCCGCTGCCCCGGACGCGCCGGATCGCGCGACGCCTCGCTGGATCCGTCCGTCGGTGTTCGGACTCTTGGCGCTCACCGCTGTCCTGTACTTCTGGGACCTGACCGCTTCCGGATTCGGCAACTCGTTCTACGCCGCCGCCGTGCAATCGGGCACACAGAGCCTGAAGGCGTGGCTGTTCGGCTCGCTGGACGCCGGGAACGTGATCACTGTCGACAAACCGCCTGCTGCGTTGTGGGTGGGGACGGCTTTCGCACGAGTCTTCGGGTTCTCCAGCTTCACCGTGCTTGCACCGCAGGCACTCATGGGCGTCGGCTCGGTCGGGCTGCTTTACCTGACGGTGCGTCGCGTTTCGGGGCCGCTGCCGGGATTGCTGGCCGGTGCGATGCTCGCGCTGACGCCGGTCGCCGCACTGATGTTCCGCTTCAACAACCCGGACGCGCTGCTCACGCTGCTGCTGATCGCCGGGGCGTACTGCACGGTGCGGGCGATCGAGAAGGCAAGCCCCCGGTGGCTGGTTTTCGCTGGTGTCGCAATCGGATTCGGGTTCTTGACAAAGATGATGCAGGCGTTCCTGGTGCTGCCCGCGTTCGCCCTCGCGTACCTGATCGCCGCGCCGACCGGACTGGGAAAACGGTTGCTGCACTTGGTTTACGCCGGGGTCGCGGTGGTCGTCTCGGCCGGCTGGTTCGTGGCGCTGGTGGAGCTGTGGCCGTCGGGGTCACGGCCGTACATCGGCGGGTCGACCGGGGACAGCCTGTTGGAGCTGGCCTTGGGGTACAACGGGCTCGGGCGGATCTTCGGCGGGCAGGGCAACGGCGGCGGGATGGGCGGTTTTGGCGGCGGAGGGAACAGCGCGTTCGGCGGCAGTTCCGGTCTCGGACGGATGTTCGGCGCGAGTTTCGGCACTGAGGTCTCGTGGCTGCTGCCCGCCGCGCTGATCGGGTTGGCGGCCGGGTTGTGGTTCACCCGGCGCGCCGCGCGCACCGACCGGACCCGGGCGTCGCTCGTCGTCTGGGGTGGCTGGCTGCTCGTGACCGGGCTGGTGTTCAGCTTCATGAGCGGCACCGTGCACCCGTACTACGCGGTGCAGCTCGCGCCCGCGATCGCCGCGCTGGTCGCGATTTCCGGGCACGCGCTGTGGCGCGGCCGGGCGCACTCCGCACCGAGGATGGTGCTGGGCGGGATGATCGCGGCGACCGCGGTGTGGGACTTCATCCTGCTCGACCGCACGCCGGACTGGTTCCCCTTGCTGCGCTGGACGATCGTGGTGCTGGGGCTGCTGGTGAGCACCATCGTGGTGGTCGGGGTGCCGCGGGCGCGGACCGTTCTGATCGGGCTGGCGGCGGCGATTGTCGTGACGCTCGGGGTCGGCACCGCCGGGTACGCCGTGGAGACGGTTTCCTTGCCGCACAGCGGTTCTATCCCGACTTCGGGTCCGCGTACCGGGGGCGTGGGCGGCTTCGGAGGCGGCATGGAAGAAGCCAACGGCTCCGTCGGTCAGCTGCTGGGCGGCACGACGACGAAGTGGGCCGCCGCGACGACCGGGTCGCAGTCGGCGGCGAGCCTGGAGCTGGCGAGCGGCAAGTCGGTGATCGGCATCGGCGGCTGGGACGGCAGCGATCCGGCCCCGACGCTGGAGGAGTTCAAGCAGTACGTCGCGGCGGGCGAAGTGGCGTACTACGTGGACGGCGGGCGCGGCGGCGGTCCTGGCGGCGGGTCGAACGACATCTCCGAGTGGGTGGCCGCGAACTTCACCGCGACCACGGTCGGTGGCGAAACTGTCTACCAGCTCACCCGGTGAGACCGCGGATCCTCAGCCTCCTCCCAGGAACGAGGCGCATTCTGGAAAGCACGGAGAGTCATCCGCAGGGAACGCCCGGGAGGTCACGATGGCCGGATATCCACGCTGGCACACCGCGAGCGAGCAGGGGCCGCGCGAGCGCAATGCCGACGCGGTGAGCGCCTACGCGGCCGCCGGGGCACGCGGAATCACCTTCGCGCTCGCCGACGGCGTCGGGGACGACCCCGGCGCCGGCCGGGCCGCCCAGGTCGCCGCCGCGGCCGCCGCGCGCACTCCTGTCGAATCCGGCCCGGTGAAGGCGATTTTGGCCGCACAGCAAGCAGTTCACCGACTCGGCGGCACCGGAGACGCGGTGCTGGTCGTGGCGATGCCCCACGCCGGCGGCTACCGGATCGCGTGGGTCGGCGACGCGCGGGCGTACGCCTGGGACGGGTCGATGATCCACAAACTCACGCAGGACCACACGATGGCGGAGTACTTCCGCTCGCGGCACCAGCCGTACTCGCCGCGGATGGAGCACCTGGTGACCACGAGTGTCCGCACGACGAAACCGGAGGAGATCGGCACGACGGAGACGTCGAGCGGAGGCCTCCTGCTCACCAGCGACGGCGTCCACAAGGTCCTGACGCCCGCCACAATCGACGAAATCCTGGCCGATCCCGCCCGCGGCGCGTCCGCTCTGGTAGCGACCGCCATCGCACTGGGCGGCCGCGACAACGCGACGGCCCTGTTCGTGGAACCGGCGGACGTGGCGACGTTGGTGACGGAAAGGTTTCCCGCTGCCGCCTGAGCGAGGTCAGGCGTGATCGCGTTTGAGATTCCGGTACTCGCGAAAGACAAGCACGATGATCACCGCGTCGAGCGCGGCGAAGAAGGGCAGCGCGATGGAGTGGGTTTCGAAGGCACGGTAAATCTCGTACACGACGAACGCGGCGAGCACGACCATCGCGACCGGGTAGGCGCGCACCCACTTACGCGCGAGCGCCCACACGAGGCCGAGCTTGAGCAACCCGTGCGCCAGCAGATACGCGACGGCGAACGTCTTGGTGCCCCCGCCGGCAAAGTGCTCCGCGGCGGTTTCGAGATGCCGCGCGAGCGTGCCGGAGGGGTCGCCGAGCAGGTCGCGGGTGATGACCGCGTTCACGAACCCGGTGACGACCGTCGCGGGGATGAACGCCAGGATCAGCGCCCCGATCAGCTGAAGGGCCCCGTCGAGGCCCTTCAGCGTGATCGCGATCCGGAACAGCCGCTCGGTGGAACGGGTGGAGGTCTCCTCGCTCATCGGTACAGGAAACCGGAAAATCCCGAGGGTTGCTGGGTTGATAGCCGGGTTTCGGACGGGTGATCCGGTTTGCGTGCCTGTCGGGCGTCCTGTGGTTCGGGGTTTCGGCCTGGTGTTCTGGCCCAGGTGCCCTGCTGGCTCGGGTGCGGCCCAGCGCTCTGCCACAGCTGCCTAGTGGCCCGGGTGCAGCGCAGTGCTCTGGCACAGCTGCCTGATCGCCCGGGTGCTGCCTAGTGCTCTGGCACACGTGCCTGGCGGCCCGGGTGCGGCCCAGTGCTCAGGCACAGCTGCCTGATCGCCCGGGTGCGGCCCAGTGCTCTGCCACAGCTGCCTGATGGCTCGGGCATCGGCCTAGTGATCGGGTTTGGGCACCTGGCAGCTCAGTCCTCAGCCCAGCGATCCGGTTTGCGCACCCCGACAGCTCGGATCTCGGCCAGCTCTCCGACCCATGTGCCCGGCGACCGGGGCCTCGGGCCTCGGGCCTCGGGCCTCGGGCCTCGGGCCAGTGATCCGGTTCGCGCATCCTGTGGCTCTGATTTAGCCGAGCATGCTCAGCCCGCACCGATCAGCCTTCCCCACAGCTCACGACCCCGAATTCGCACACCGGTCATGCCCGCTGGCCGCTCCCAGCCAAGCCCGTCCGGCCCGCTGGGTTCAGGCTCCATCGCCCGGCCCGTTCCCGCTGCCCGGCCCTTCACTCGCGACGCATCGCAGCCCCGCCCTTGCTCTGGCATTCCGGGCACCGCACGTACCTTTTCGTGTGATCGTGCGGATCCTGCCCGAACACCGGAAAACACGCCGCCCCGCACAGTCCGAGGTACACCGGCCCACACCGAAGCGGGCGGCGGCCGACTTGATGCGCCAGCCGTGCCGCGTTCTCCGGCGCTCCCGCCTGGGGCAGCCAGCCGTGCGCGGGCAGGCTCGCCAGGACGGCCTCGTTCAGGTGGTCGGCCCGACGGACCAACGCCCGGCCGAGGTCAAGGAGACGCTCGCCGAGGTCCCGCACCGCGTCTGGGCGCGGGGATCGTTCGTCGAGCGCCCGGGTGAGGAACGCGAGGTCGAGTGCCAGGGTGGCTTGCAGGTCGCGAATCCAGGTGACCAGTTCGGGTCCGGTGAGCCCCACCGCCGAACCGCGCTGCTCCGGCAGCCTGCTCCAGCGTCCGGTCATGCGCCGTTCCCGGTAAGCACCGCGCGGTCACTTCCCGCGCCGTTCACTCGCCAGGCGCAGGTTTCACCGCGCCTCGATCCCGATTTCGGCACCGCGGCCATCGTCCCGCGCGCCGAATCCGCCTCCGCCGCGACCCGCGCGCGCAAGGCGGTCACCGCACCGCTCACGCCAGGCACCGATCTTCGATCGAGCGGACCTGTCCTTCCCGGCGGAGCCATTCCTCCGCGCATTCGGGACACGTCGGATCGAACCAGTGCCCGCCGAGTTGCGGCACGTCTCGGCGGGCGACCGTGACTTCGGCCCCGCACAGTGCGGTGAACGTTTCCCCGGGTCTCGGCGCGAACGGCCCGTCCAGCGCGTGCCGTTTTCCTTCCGCCTGCTGCCACCTGAACACCGGACTCCTCCCCTTGTGGTGCTTGGAGTCCTATTTGGGATGTCGCCCACGCGTAACGCAAGCCCCCGGTCCGGGTGATCATCTGGGCCGGGATTTTCCCGTAGCCGCAAGCATTTTCGCCTTGCGACGGAGGGTTGAGCGCGGGTTACCGCCGGGTTAGCTGTCACCAGCTGGTGACACCCCGGAGGGCGGACGCCGCCGCGGTTGCCGACGCCTGTGCTGCCTGAGCGATGCGAGGCGCGGCGGCAGGCACGGGTGCCGCGAGGGGGAAGGCGGCGGGCGTCCGGTCGGGCATCACCTCGCTTTCGGGAGTGCGGTCGCCGACATGACTGCTGTCGCCAAGCGCATACGCAACCCCCGCGCGAGGGTTGTCACACGACAGTGGTGCAAAAAGTCAGGAAGCCGGGTGGCAGCACGCCGCGGTGACGCAGGGGCGCGCGGGCGAGAACAACGGCCGCAGATCGAAGGGCCAGCGCGCTGGAATCACTCCGCAGCCGTCCGGCTGGCAACCCGCGGCAAGCCAAAGATCCGCGGCAGTCCAGCACGCGATGCCGGATCAAGCCACGACGGTGCGGCTGATCAGCACGTCGAGTCCCGGGCCGGTCAAGTCGTCCGCCGCCGCGCGACGGCCTGCCAGCGCCAGCAGCAACGCCTCCGCCGGGCCGCGGACCTCGATACCTCTCCCGGACGCCCAGTCCAGGTCGGTCGCGACCGCGCGCAAACCGGTCAGCCGGCGCGACACCCCGATCGGCGGCGCGCGCAGCGACAGCTCCAACGCCCGGCGCAACCGCGCCGCCGGGATCGTCCGCGGCAGGCCGAGCGGGCGGCGGATGTCCTGCTGGTGGATGAAGCCGTCGAGAAACCCGACCATCCCGCCGAACTTGCCCAGGATCCGGCCCGGCTGCGGGTTCCGCCGCATGACGCCGATCAGTTCCTCCGGCGCGCGCACCCGGTACTCGGCGAGGCCGGTCTCGTTGGACCGTTTCAGCGACAGCCCTGCCCGGACGAACCGCTGCGCCAGCTGGCGTCCGCTGAGTTCGTCGTAGCTCACGACGTGAGCGATGACCGAGCGCACGTTCCAGCCCGCACACAGCGTCGGCTCGTCCCACTGCTCCGGCGTGAGCGTCTCGAGGAAGTCCGCGAAGTCGGCGCGCTCCTCGCGAGCCAGCGTCCGTACGTCCATGCCCTCCCCCATCCGCGGCGGACACTCACCGTAGCAGCGACCCGGTCGCGTTCGCCGGGTCGAACAGGACAGCGGACCCCAAAGTGGGTCTCTGCACACATTCACCCGATCAGGTTGAAGAGGTGCGCATTGATAACACTCGGAATAGTCCGGCAGATCGCGAATACCCGTTACTCGAAACACCAGGCAGGAGAGCCTCGGAGAAGATTTTTCCGCCCCGGGTTAGCGCGATCGGCGGCGGCCGTGCAAAGATAGCGTTGCCGCAGGCAGGAGGGGTTAAGAGGGTGGAATATTCCATTCCCCGGACGCCCGCCGCGGCCGCCGGAACCAGTTCCCCTCGGGGGCGGGCTGGGAACTGTGTTCCGGCACTTTTCCGGCGGACAAGAAAGGATCCACAATGACCGGTCCTGGCGCGGAAAATGCAGGCCAGGCATACCGTCGGACAGAAAAATCGGACACTGGCGACGACAGACAGTATGCCGTCGCCGTAAGTCAACGCCCCGGCCGAGTGACCGTGACCTTTCACGAGCCAGGCATGCCGCAACCAGCGCCGGCCGTGCCGTCGCCGCGGCCGAGCACGCGCCCGGCTTACCCGTCGTGGAAGACCGCGCGGACGTCGGTCGAACTGGCCGCGCGGCAACCGGACGGCGGGACCCGGCCGTGGCAGCTGATCGCGCTGCTGCTGACCCTGCTCGTCGGGGCGACCGCGATCGTCTTCGCGACCGCCGGAGTCCTGGCCGGACTCGCCACCGCGGGCGGAGTGGCGCTCGTGCACGTCACCGGAGCCGTGCTCCGCAAGCGGCACACCGCGAACCGGGACGCCTGACCACCCTCGAAGCGGACGCCGGCGGCGGCTCACGGCCGCCCGCGTTCTGCGCTCCCGGTGCCCGGCTGGGCAGGGCCGGGCACCGGGAGACGAGGGTCCGCTGTCGCGAGGATTGTTTCCGGGCTGGCGGCGGATGCTGCTCAACGCCCGGCAGCGACCGGGCGACGACGGTTGGCGGTGAGGGCCACGCCGCGGGCCGCTCAGTAATCGGCAAGACACGGGCTCGACTGGGCTCGGTTCGAGCTCGGCTCGGGCTCGGGCTCGGTTCGAGCTCGACTGAGCTTGGTTCGGGCTCGACTGGGCTTGGTTCGGGCTCGACTGGGCTTGGCGCCGCGCATCAGCTTGATTCGCTCTGCCCATCCGCACAGGTCAACCCGCCGCCGTGGCCTGCCCAGCCCGCAGGCGCGCGGCGGTCGGCTCGACCGCTCGGCTCACCCTGCACTCTGCCTCGCTCCGCCCGCACCGAGTCGGCTTGATTCAGCCCGCCAGCCCGGCTCCTGACCACCGGCCCGACTCGACTCGGCCGCAGCTCGGCCAGACTCAGCCCAGCTCGGCCCACAGCTAGGCCAGGCACAGCCCGGCCTAGCCCCGCTCGGCTCGGCCAGACCCGACTCTGCCCGGCACGACACGCCTCGGCTCCACCCAGCTCAGCTCAGCTCGCCCCGGCCGGACCTGGCTCTGCCCGATATGACACAGCTCGGCTCCACTCAACTCCGCCCGGCCCAGCTCGTCCCGAGCAGACCTGGCTCTGCCCGGCTCGGCACAGCTCGGCTCGGCACAGCTCGGCTCGGCCCGGCCCAGCCGACCCGATCCGAGCCGCAGCCACCCCAACCGCAGCCGCCGGTGCTCATCGCGTCGGATAGCCGCATCGCAAGCGGCGCAACCGAAACAGCACCGAACAGCCCGCCTAATCAACCGCTCAACAGGTGTTATCAACTGCAGACACCCCTACTCGCTCCCCACCCCCAAAAAACCACGAAAAAAGCAACCCCAACCCCAATCGCCAACGAAATCCGTAAAACAAATTCCACATTGCACGTGCGAAAGCACCCCCCAATGCACGAGAAGTGTCCATTCAGGTGAAATCCCCGAAGCACAGCGCGAATGATCCACCAGACCACTACCCTCAGGAATATTCCGAACACATTCCGTGCATCGCGGAATATTCCATTACCCGAACCGAAAACAAGAAAACGAGGGGTTGCAGTGGACACCTTCGACCCGCACGACCCGCACGAGCACCGGCACGCGCACCCGGCCGTGGCGCATCGCCTCCCGGCGGCGGGCCCGGGGGCGAAATTCCCCGACCACGCCTGGCGGAAACCCGCCGCCTGCGGGCCGAATTCCGGCAACTGCGTCGAGGTCAACCTGGCCGCCCACGGGCTCGTCGGGGTGCGGGACAGCAAGATCGACAGCTCCCCCGTGCTGGTCTTCGACCGGGGCGAGTGGACCGAGTTCGTCGCCGCCGTGCGGCGCGGGGAATTCGACGGCTGACCAGGCACGACGACAAACCCGCCCTGCCGAAACCGCCGTCCGGCCGCAAGGAACCTTGCGAAAAAGGCGCCGACCCGGAGTATTGTCCGCCGGGTCGGCGCATTATCATCGGAGGTTCTCACATCGGCCCCTGGACGAAATGACGGAGCCCCTGGTGACCTCGCCGATCCGGCAACCGCCGCCCTCCCTGCGGACCCAGCGTTCCCGGCTGGGCTCCCGGATCCTCAAGTGGCGCACCGAACGCGGGCTGACCCAGGTCGACCTCGCCGACGGGATCGGCTGCAAGCAGCCCAAGATCCAGAAAATCGAATGCGGCAAGGCGGGCACCCGTCCCGACGACCTCGAGCGGATCATCGAGGTGCTGGACATCCCGCCCGCCGAGGCCGACCAGCTGCGGGAACTCAACCAGGCCAACGATCCTTCCGCGCGCCGGGCCGAGCGGAGGATGATCACGCCGCAGTGGTTCCGCGAGATCCTCGAACGGGAGCAGGCCGCCGCGGAAATCCTCAGCTGGACCGGAAACCGCATCCCGGGGCTGCTCCAATCGGAGTACTACATGCTCGCGCAGTTCCAGGCCAGCCGCCAGGAGCGGGTCACCGACCGGGTCGCCGAACGCAAGGCGCGGCAACGGCTTTTCGACGCCTGCCCCGGCCCGCGGGCGATCTTCATGATGGAGTACAGCTGCATCGAAAAGCTCGTCTACGGCACCAAGGCCAGCATCGCCACCGATCAGCTCGAGCACATGATCCGGATCGTCGAAACCCACCCGTTCGCCGAGGTCCGGATCCTCCCCCGCGACGCGGCCGCCTACCCGGACGAGGACTTCACCATCCTCCGCTTCGGCCACCCCGACCTTCCCGATTTCGCTTACCAGGAAAGCAAGGTCAAGCTGATCACCGTGGCGCAGGGCCAGGACGAGTTCGCCTCCTACGAGGAATCGTGGGAAGCCCAGCTCGCCGCCACCCTGTCGCGCGATCTGTCCCTGCAGTACCTCAAGGAATGGGCGAGCCGCTGCGCTCCGCCCGCCCGCTGACCGCAGTCCCGAACGAAAGGAACAGCCACCGGTGGCCGACGAACCCTTCCCGCCTCCCGGGGTCGATCTCGACCACCCGAGCGTCGCGCGGGTGTACGACTACTACCTCGGCGGCACCACGAACTGGACGATCGACCGGGACTTCGCCGACGAGGTGATCCGCGAGTTCCCGCTGATCCGCCCGATCGCGAAGGCCAACCGGCTGTTCCTGCACCGGCTCGTGCGGCACCTGGTGAAAAAGGGCGTCCGCCAGTTCGTCGACATCGGCTCCGGCGTGCCGACGATGGGCCACGCGCACCAGGTCGCCGACGAACTCGCGCCGGGCGAGAGCCACGTCTGCTATGTCGACTACGAACCGGTCGCCGTCGCGCATTCGGAAACCCTGCTGCGCGAGGCGGGCGACCTCGACCGGCACGCGGTGATCCACGCCGACATGCGCGATCCGAAGCGGCTGTGGGAGCAGATCGCCGCCACCGGCGTGATCGACGTCGAGAAACCGCTCGCGCTGCTGCTGATCGCGGTGCTGCACGTCCAGCAGCCGCCCGCCGAGGACAGCGGCGGCACCGAAGACCTCGGCCCGTCCATCGTCGCGCAGTACCGCGATCTCCTTGCCCCCGGCTCGTTCCTCGCCATCTCGCACATCACCGACCAGGGCGTTCCCTCCGACGTGGACGCCGGGCTGGTCGAACTGAAGCAGCTCTACGACCGGTCGAGCAGCCCGGTGATCTGGCGGTCGCGCGAGGAGATCCAGGCGCTGTTCGGGCCGTTCGAGATGCTGGAGCCGGGGCTCACCTGGACTCCGTCGTGGCATCCGGAGGAATCCGGCGAGGGCGCGCCGCAGGTGGAGTTCCTGACGCCGGCGCATTCGGTGATTCTCGCCGGAGCGGCGCGGAAGCCGTAAATCGCTCGCTTCGGGCAAACGCCGCTGCGACCATCGACGCATGCGTACGAGCACCGTGGCGGACCGGATCCGCGAGGCCACCGTCGTGCTCGGGGACCGGACGGACCGCCACCGTTTCCCCGACCCGACGGGATGGTGGCGTACGCCCGAACTGCTGCGGGAACTCGGGCCTGCGCTCGCCGGGTTGTTCGCCGACGAACGGCCGAATGTCGTACTAGGCCCCGAATCCCGCGGGTCGCTGCTCGGGCCGCTGGTCGCGGTCGAACTCGGCGCGGGCTTCGTCGAGGTGCGCAAAAACCGCTACCCGGCCTGCGATTCGGACCGGTGGCTCCAGCGCACCTCGCCGCCGGATTACCAGGACCGCCACCTGAGGCTCGGCTTCAGCCGCCGTCTGCTGCGGGCGGGCGATCGCGCGCTGCTGGTGGACGACTGGATCGACACCGGCGGCCAAGCCTTCGCCGCGCAAGCCCTGGTCGCCGACGCCGGGGCGACGTGGATCGGGGTCGCCGTGATCGTCGACGGGCTCGTCCGCCACGAACCCCGTCGACAGCTCGGCGTGCGATCCCTCCTCCACTCCCGCGATTTCTGATCACCGGAACGCGTCGGCGTTACGGCTGGCCCACGATGCGAACGACGTCGCCGGACGGCCCAGCACCTTCTCGACGTCGGGGCTGACGCGTAGCTCCTCCGGCGTGGGCTCGCCGAGGATGGCGAGCGTCCCGTCGGCGACCGGCTCCGGCATCTGCTGCAGCATTTGCTCCCGGGCCTGCGCACGGCCGAGTTCGACAAATTCCAGCGGCTCGCCGAGCGCAGCGCCGAGGATCTCCGCGCGCTGCCGCGGGCTCGTCGCCTCCGGTCCGGTGAGGACATAAGTCCGACCCGCGTGACCGCGTCCAGTCAGCGCAGCCGCGGCGACTTCAGCGATGTCGAGCGGATCCACGGCAGGGAGCGCGACGTCGCCAAACGGCGAGAAAACCCTGCGCTGCGCCCGAATCGACGGAATCCACGCGAAGGTGTTGGTCGTGAACCCGCCGGGACGGATGACCGTCCACTCCAGACCGGACGACCGGACCGCCTCCTCCAACGCCGCCAGCGGCGCGTGCGAAACCGCTCCGGGCCGAGTACCGGCGGCCTGCGACGACTGCAGAACGACCCGGGTGACACCAGCGTCGACGGCAGCCCGCAGGACGGCTTCCCCGTCGACGTGCGCTCCCGCGCCGGAGACCAGCAGAAACAGGGCGTCCGCGCCCTTCAGCGCCGGGACCAGGCTGTCCGCATCAGCCAGATCCGCGACCATCGAGGTGACACCGGGCAGCGAAGGCGGCGGGGAGCTCACCCCACGGGACACGGCGGTCACGGCGTGTCCGGCTCCGGTCAGGGACTCGACAAGCAGGCGGCCGACGTTGCCCGTGGCACCAGTGACGACGATCATGACTTGCTCCTCAGCTAGGGGTCGAAAGCGACACAGCGAGGCTAAAAGCCGCCGTACAGTAGGTTCCCCAGGGAAAGTATTGGAGCCGCATGACCACCACCGAGCGCACCGCGGCCGATCCGCTCGCCGCGTGCCGGATCAGCCCGGCCGTCGACCTGCTGTTCAGCCGGTGGACGACCCCGATCCTGTGGACGCTCAGCCAGTCCGGTCCGGTGCGCTTCGTCGAGTTGGAGCGACGGCTCGGCGCCACCGGGAAGGTCCTCACGCAACGGCTTCGCCAGCTTGAGCGGGACGGACTGGTGGAGCGGCGCTACTACGCCGAAGTGCCGCCGCGCGTCGAGTACGAGATCACTGAGCTCGGCCGGAGTCTGTCGCCGGTGTTCGCCGCGCTCGCGAACTGGACGGACGAACACCTGCCGGCCGTCGAGAAGGCCCGCGACTCCTACACCGGCCCGCTTCCGCGCTGATGCCCTAGCTAGCCCGCGAACTGCTCGTTCCCCAGCACGCCCAGCAGCTGGATCTTCTCGAACGCCTCGCTGCGCGGCGGCGCGGTCAGCACCAGCAACGCCTGCGACTGGTCCTCGGTGAACAGCACCTGGCAGTCCACCTCGATCTCCCCCAGCTGCGGATGCACGAGCACCTTGTGGTCCTCAAACCGTTTGGCCACTTGATGTTCGTCCCACAGCCGCGCGAACTCGCGGCTCTCGCGAGTCAACGCGCGCATCAGCTCGCCCGCGCGCGATCGCGGCCCCATCGACCCGTGCACCACCCGGAGATTCGCCACCAGCGCGCGGCTCTGCCGGTCCCGGTCGTGTTCGGGATAGACCAGCCGCTCGTCCGGGTTCGTGAACCACCGGTAGATCTCGCTGCGCGCCAGCCCGGTGTACTGCGACCGGTCGCCGTACAGCGCCTCCGCGAACCGGTTTTGCACCAGCACCTCGCCGAGGTTCGACAGGATGAGCGCGGGAGTGTCCGACAGCCGGTCGAGCACCCGCAGCAACGCCGGCGCGACGTGCGTCGCCGCCACAATCGGGGACGGCGCGGTGCGGCCCGCGAGATGGAACAGGTAGTCGCGTTCGTCGTCGGTCAGCCGCAGGGCTCTGGCCAGCGCGGCCAGCATCTGCTCGCTCGGCTGCGGTCCGCGCTGCTGCTCCAGCCGGGTGTAATAGTCGGTGGACATCGCCGCCAGCGCCGCGACCTCCTCGCGCCGCAACCCGGTCGTCCGCCGCCGCGCGCCCGCGGGCAGCCCCACGTCTTCGGGCCGCAGCCCCTCGCGACGGCTGCGGAGGAAAACCGCCAGCTCAGCTCGATCCATGTGTCCAGTATCGGCTCGGCCGGGCGCGCCAGCCAGGGATCGCCGATCCCCCGATATGCGGTCTCTGCCGCCGCTGGTCCGACCCACCGAGACTCAGTGGCATGAACATCACCGGAAACACCGTCTTCATTCCCGGCTCGACCAGCGGCATCGGCCTGGCCCTCGCTCGCGAACTGCAGGCGAAGGGCAACACCGTCATCGTCGGCGGCCGGCGGACCGAACTGCTCGCGCGGATCGCCGCCGACAACCCCGGTCTCGACACTGTCCAGATCGACACCACCGACCCGGCGAGCATCGAAGCCGCGGCCAAGGAGGTGCTCGCGAAGCATCCGGAGCTCAACGTGCTCGTGCCGATGGCGGGCATCATGCGCGTCGAGGACTGGCACCACCCGGAGTCCTTTGTGGACAGTACGGAAGCGACCGTGACCACCAACGTCCTCGGCCCGATCCGGCTCATCGCCGCGTTCGTCGAGCACCTGCAGACCCGTCCGGACGCCACCATCCTCACCGTCTCGTCCGGCCTCGCCTTCGCGCCGCTGAAAGCCACCCCGAGCTACAACGCGTCCAAGGCCGCGATCCACATGCTCAGCGAATCGCTGCGGCTGCAGTTGGCCGACACCTCGGTGAAGGTCATCGAACTGGAGCCGCCGTCCGTGCGCACCGCTCTTCTCCCCGGGCAGGAAGAGAGCGAGTTCGCGATGCCGCTGGACACTTTCGTCGCTGAGATCCTGGAGTTGCTCGAAACGCAGCCGGACGCCACAGAGATCCAGGTGGAGAACGTCAAATTCCTCCGCCATGGCGAAGCCCGCGGCGACTACCACCAGGTCGTCGCGACGCTCAACGCCGCCGACCCGCACGGAAAATGAACTACGCCAAGTAAGTCGGCCGCCCCGCCACGATCGTCGCCGACACCGGCATTTCCCGAAGCTCCTTTGTGGACAGTCCACTCGGGTCAGCCGCCGTCAGCACCAGATCAGCCACATCGCCGACCCGGACGCCGCGGCGGCCGCCCGAGGACGCCGCCAACGCGTCCGCGAGCGGGATGGCTTGTTCCGGATGCCACGGTTCCCGCTCGTCGTCAGTCCGCCCGACCGCGGCGGCGATCCCGTCCCACGGATCCAGCGGCGCGACGGGCGCGTCCGAGCCGAGTTCCAGCCGTGCCCCAGATTCCAGCAGGGCGCGATAGGCATACGCACGCTCGGTGCGACCGTGCCAGTGCCGGTCGGCGACGTCGCGGTCGTCGGGCTGGTGCGCGGGCTGCACACTCGCGACCAGCCCGAGCGCGGCGAACCTCGGCACATCCTCGGGCCGCAGCAACTGAGCGTGTTCAATCCGGCCCGGACAGCCGATCTCAGCGAACGCGTCGAGCGCGATGGTGTTGGCGTGGTCACCGATCGCGTGCACCGCCGGAGTCAACCCGTGTTCGTGCGCGCGGCGTATCAACGGCACCAGTTCCTCCGGCGGCAGCTCCAGCAACCCCTTCTCGCCGGATCCCGGGTACGCCTCGTGGCAGTAAGCAGTGCGAGTGTTGAGCGATCCGTCGACGAACAGCTTGAACGGGCCGACCGTGAGCAACCCTTCGCCTGCTTCTAGAATTTCGCCGGTCCGGTGTCCTCTTTGGATGGTCTCGTCCAGCAGATACCGGGCGATGACACAGGAAACCCTTGTCGCTGGTTTCGCGGTGGCTGCCCGACGAGTCCAATCCGCGACCGTGTCCGCGTATTCGTAGTCGACCACCGACGTCACGCCCCGCTTGGCCGCGGCCGTCAGCGCGTCCGCGACCCAACCGTCCTGAACCTCGACCGGCGCGGAGGGCAACGCGGCAGTAGCGCTCATGCAGTCGTTCTCCAGCAGCACGCCGGTCGGATGCTCTCGCCCGATGAGCTTCAACGCCGCCGGGCTGAGCCACAACGTATGCAGATCCGCGCTGAACAACGCCACCGCGCGGCCAGGGAGCGCCCGCTGCAGCAGATCCTTGTGCGGCTTATCCGGCCAAAGGCCGTCCCGGAACCCGACTCCGACGACGAGTTCCCGCGCCGGAGCGTCGAGCAGTTTCTCCATCAGCAACTCGACCGCTCCCACGGCGGACTGCGCGCCGTCCACCGGGATGCGCCTGCGGAAACCCGCCCACTGGACCAGATGCGCGTGCGCGTCGACCAGCCCGGGCAGGAGCGTGCCGCCATGCCCGTCGAGCACGCGCGCGGCGAACCCGGCCCCAGCACCCGGTTCCTCGACGGCCGACACGACGCCGTCGCGCACGCGGACGTCGGCGAGCGGCCCCTGCAACCCGACCCGCACCCGGCGGAGGAGAAGATCGTCCATGTGCCCAGCCTGCCAGGCCGCCCCCGTTCGGGTGAAGCGGGAATTCCGGTGCGGGGGCGGACGTTGGAATGGGTATCCACAAGCCAGGCAGCCGTCGCCCGCCGAAGGGTCAGGGCCGGTCAGGAGCGCCGCCTTCACAAGCCGCGCAGGGTTCGACTCCCTCGGTTGCCACTTCTTTTACCCGCTGAAACGCGGTTGTTTGCGCGGACTGCCGGGTTGCCAGCGTTCGACGGGCGCAGGCGGGGAGATCACCGGGCCCTCGGCGACCGCGGTCAGCCTCAGCCGATCTTCGCGCCCGCCCGCCGCCAGTCCAGCTCTCCCAGCGCTTCCTCCGAGCAGATGTCCGGCCCTCATCCGTCACACGGCCAGCGACGGGCTGTTCGGCCAGCCCGCGCAGATCAAGCGAAGGCCATGCTCGCCGAACCCGAGCGCAATCCACCGCGTCACCCCCAACACTTAGCCCTTGCGCTAACTATCCGCACCCGCAATACTTAGCCCCATGGCTCAGTATTCGACCACCCTCGACGGGGTCTTCGCCGCCCTCGCCGATCCGACTCGGCGGGCGGTCGTGCGGCGGCTCGGGCGGGGTCCGGCAAGCGTGGGCGACCTCGCGGGCGAGGCGCCGATGACCTTGCCCTCCTTCATGAAGCACGTGCGGATGCTCGAGTCGCACGGGCTGATCCGCACCGCGAAGTCCGGGCGGGTGCGGACCTGCGAGCTGAACCGCGAGCGGTTCGCGCTCGTCGAGGACTGGCTTGCCGAGCAGCGGCGGATCTGGGCCGGACGCACCGACCGGCTCGAGCGATTCGTTACCAGCCAGGAGGACCAGCCGTGAATCCCGACCTCGATCTTTCCCTCGACCGCGTCATCCGCGCGCCCCGCAAGCGCGTCTGGGACGCCTGGACCGACCCGGCCAGCCTCGCGCGGTGGTGGATTCCCGAGCCGCTGCGGTGTCGCGTCGACGAACTGGACGTGCGCGCTGGGGGTGCGTTCGTCACGCGGATGAGCGAGGACGGCGACACCTTCGTCCCGCATCTCGACGCGTGCTTCCTCGTCGTGGAGGACTACGAGCGGATCGTTTTCACGAACGCGCTCGACAGCGGCTGGCGGCCGGCGACGCCCCAGCCGGTCGCGATGACGGCGGAGGTCGTTCTTCGCGATCATCCGGATGGCACGGACTATCGCGTCGTCGTTCGGCACGGGGATCCAGCGGCCCGGGAACGGCACGCCGATCTCGGATTCGCGGACGGATGGGGCACAGTCACCGCCCAGCTCGCACGAGTAGCGGAAAGCGGTTCCTGATGCAGGTCACGATCACGGCGTTCGTCACCCTCGACGGCGTCAGCCAAGGGCCTGGATCGTCCACAGAGGACACCAGCGACGGGTTCTCCCGCGGCGGCTGGTTCGTCCCGCATCTCGACCAGAGCTTCGTCCAGCGCGCCTCCGAGTGGCTGGACCTCGCCGACGGGCTGCTGTTCGGCCGCCGTACCTACACCTCGTTCGCCCGGGATTGGCCCGCCGTCGACGATCCGGACGATCCGTTCGCCGAGCGGATGAATTCGCTGCCGAAGTACGTCGTGTCGAACACGATCGAAACCGGCGGCTGGGCGCCGACCACGGTGTTGCGCGGCGATCCGGCGGCCGCAGTCCAGAAGCTCAAGGAGCGGCCGGGCCGGGAGCTGCAGATTCACGGCAGCGCCCGGCTCGGAAACACGTTGCTGTCCGCCGGAGTCGTGGACAAAGTCCGGTTGGTCATGACGCCGACGGTGCTTGGCGCGGGACGCCCGCAGTTCCCGCATCCCGGGTCGGCGACCGGGTTACGGCTGACCCACCACGAAGCCACGCCCAGCGGGTTGGTGCTGCTGGAGTACGACGTCACCGGAGAAGCCGCTCTCGGCGACTACGACGGGGTCACGAATCTGGCCTCGTGAGCGGCGATCCCGGTGAGAACCGCGATCGCCACGCACGAGGGTCAAAGGTGCGCGGCGGAAACCATCGCGCGGTAGACGTCGGTGTTGTCCAGCGTTCCGTCGAGCCGGTCCGAGCCGGGGCCGGTCGCGGTGACCGGGGTCGGCACGCCGCTGTGGTCGCCGGTCGTCCAGTCGACGGTCAGCGAAAGTTTGGTGCCGGGAACGGGAAACGGACCGTCCTCGTTGCCTTCGGGGGCACCGTCGGTGTCCTCAATGGCCAGTCCGCCGGTCTCGTGGTCGCCGCCGATGATGACCAGGGTGTCCGGGTGCGAGCGGGTGAAGCGAAGCACTTCGGAGACAGCCGCGTCGAGCGCGCGGCCCGCGTCGAGGACGCCGTGGGCGTTGTTTTCGTGGGACATTCCGTCGATGCCTTCTTCTTCCAGGAACAGGAAGAAACCGCGCGGGTTCGCGGAAAGCGTGTCCAGCGCCTTCCGCGCCATCACCGGCAGAGCGACCTTCGGCTGGTACGCACCCTTGCCGTCCGGGCCGTAGTCGACCATGTCCTCGTTCGCGAACAGCCCGAGCAGCCGCGGCGCGCGGGTCGCGGCGAGTTCACCGGCGTTCCGCACGTAGGTGTAGCCGGAGCGCTTCGCCTGTTCGATGAGATTGCCGTGCGTGCTGCGGCTTTCCTCGCCTGGCTTGTCCGGCCACGCACCCGGATCGTCCTTCGGCAACCACCAGTCCTCGCCGCCGCCGAGGAGGACTTCCGGGCGGCTTTCGGTGATGTACTGCTTGGCGATGTCGCTCTGCAGGTCACGGGAAGGTACGTGGGACGCGAACGCGGCCGGCGACGCACCGGTGACCTGCGCGGTCGTGACCAGGCCGGTCGATTTCCCGGCTCGTTTCGCCTGTTCGAGCACGGTCAGCAGCCGACGGCCCTGCGCGTCCTGGCCGACCGCGCCGTTGCGCGTCTTGTGCCCGGTGGCCAGCGCGGTCGCCGCCGCGGCCGAGTCGGTGACGAGTTCTTCCGGGTCGGCGGGGTCGGTGTGCACCATGCCGGTGACCGGGAGCCGGTTCATCACCAGGTCGCCCGCGCGGCCGGTCGTCGCCAGCCGGACGAACTCCCGCTGCGCCGCGCCCATGCCGTCGCCCTGGATGTAGACGATGTTGCGTGCCTTCGGATGCCAGCCGCTGGAGTCCGCGGCGGGACTGTCCCCGGCCATCGCGACCGCGGGCACCGCTCCGGCCACCGCGAGCACGGCCGCGGTGAGCACCATCGTCTTGCGCATCCGGATCCTCCTTTAATTAGGAAGCTTTCCTAACATGTTTCTGAGAGCACCGCGAGAGGGTCACCTGAATGGACGTGTCCGCCGACGGTGAACAGGACCCCGCCGAGGCACGGTGCTCATTACGGTGGGTTCTCATGGAGACCGTCACGACGCGCACCGTCGAGTACCAGGCCGACGGACTCACCATGGTCGGGCGCCTCGCGCTCCCCGCGGGCACCGGCCCGCGGCCCGCGGTCCTGATCGGGCCCGAAGGCACCGGCCTCAACGACTTTCAGCGCGCCCGAGCCGACGCACTGGCCGAACTGGGTTATGTCGCACTGGCCTTCGATATCCACGGCGGCCGCTGGTTCACCGATCCCGACGAGATGCTGGCCCGCTGCCTGCCGCTGCTCGACGACCCCGACCGGATGCGCGACATCGGCTACGCGGCGCTCGACGTGCTGCGCGCCGAACCGCGGACCGACCCGAACCGGATCGCCGGGATCGGGTACGGCACCGGCGGCGCGATCGTGCTGGAACTCGGCCGCGCCGGCGTCGATCTGCGCGCGATCGGCACGGTCAACGGGCTGGTCACCGGACGGCCGGGCGAGGCCGCGAACATTCGCTGCCCGGTGTGGGCGGGCGTCGGCTCGGAAGACCCGATCATGGCGCCCGCGCAACGGGACGCGTTCGCCGCCGAGATGCAGGCCGCGGGCGTCGATTGGCAGCTGACGGTCTACGGCGGCGCCCTGCACGCCTTCCACCACCCGCCGGTCGGCCCGAAGCAGAGGCTCGTCCCCGGCGTCGGCTATCACGCGCGGCACGCCGAGCGAGCCTGGCGCGACGTCGTGACTCTGCTTGCCGAGAACCTGGGCTAGCGGGCGAGAAACGGCCCCGGATCGGCCAAAACCTGATGGATCGTCCGGCCTGCCGCACCCAGCGTCGCGGCGGAATCGCCGAGGGCGGACGGGTTCAGCACCGGCACCGAACCGCGCAGGCCGGTCAATCGCGCCCGCAGCACCGCCTCCGCAGCGGGGGCGAGCCTGGGAAACAGCTGTCCGAATATCCCGCCGAGCACCACGCGGTCCACGTCGACCAAATTGACCGCCGACGCCAGCGCCAGCCCCAGTGCCTCCCCCGCCGCCTTGACCGCTGACAACGCCGCGTCGTCGTCCGTGCGCAGCGCGGCGGAGAGAGCGTCCACTGTGGATACTCCGGCCGCGGTGAGCATCGCTTCCTGCCCGGCGTAGGTCTCCAAACAGCCGACCGCGCCGCAGCGACAGGACGGGCCGGACGGGGAAACGAGCACGTGCCCCAGCTCCCCGCCGGTGCCGCGGAACAACCGCGAGTCGACGACCAAACCCGCACCGATGCCGATTTCTCCGGAGACATAAAGGAAATCTGCCGTACCGGCACCGAACCACAGCTCGCCCAGCGCGCCGAGGTTGGCCTCGTTGTCCACCGAAACCGGGACCGGCAGCTCCAGTTCGACCGGAATGTTCCGCCACCCCAGGTTGGGCGCGCTCAGCACCACGCCGTCCCGCACCGGACCGGACACCGCGAGCACCGCCCCAGCAACGGTCAGTCCCAGCTCGCGTGCCTCCGTCAACTCCGCGGAAGCCAGCTCCCGCACCGCCTCCAGCACAGTTTCCGCTGGCACCCCACGGTTGTCGCGCTCGATCCGGACCGACCGGCGGACCGTGCCGGTCAGGTCCAGGACGCACGCGGCGAGATAGTCCACATTGGCCTCAAGCCCCAGCGACGCGATCCGTCCGCCGCTCAGCGACACCTCCACGCCAGGCCGGCCGCGCTCTCCCGCCCGCACCGCCGCGGTCTCGGCCAGGAAGCCCGCGTCCACCAGCGAACCGACCAAAGTGGACACTGTCGATTTCGTCAGCCCGGTGAGCTCCGCCAGCGCGGCGCGGGTCAGCGGACCGCCGCGGCTGATCTCGCCGAGCACCAGCTCGAGGTTCCGCGCACGCATCGCGTCATGCCGAACCGGCTCCATCCGAACCTCCGCTCTTGACGGCCGGGCGGCCGCGGCGCAGTATTTAGTCTACATCGTGAACTAAATGAAGGGACGGGCATGGCCGACTACGCCCCCGCGCCGGAGGACAAGTTTTCGTTCGGGTTGTGGACCGTCGGCTGGCCCGCCGCCGACCCGTTCGGCGTCGCCACCCGGCCGCCGCTCGACCCGGTCGAGAGCGTGCACCGACTGGCCGACCTGGGCGCGTACGGCGTCACCTTCCACGACGACGACCTCCTCGCCACCGAGCCGGACCGCGACGCCGCGATCGGCAAGTTCAAGAAGGCGCTGGCCGAAACCGGCCTGCGCGTGCCGATGGCGACGACGAACCTGTTCAGCCATCCGGTCTTCAAGGACGGCGGCCTGACCAGCAACGACCGCGACATCCGGCGGTACGCGCTCACCAAGGTCCGGCGCAATCTCGACCTAGCCGCGGAACTCGGCGCGCAGACCTACGTCCTGTGGGGCGGTCGCGAGGGCGCGGAATCCGACGCGGCGAAAGACGTCCGCGCCGCGCTCGCCCGGTACAAGGAAGGCCTCGACGTCCTCGCCGACTACGCCGTTTCGCAGGGCTACGACCTTCGCTTCGCCCTGGAGCCGAAGCCGAACGAACCGCGCGGCGACATCCTCCTGCCGACGATCGGCCACGCACTCGGCTTCATCTCCCAACTGGACCGGCCCGAGCTGTTCGGGCTGAATCCGGAGGTCGGCCACGAGCAGATGGCCGGACTGAACTTCGTGCACGGCATCGCGCAGGCGCTGTGGCAGGGCAAGCTGTTCCACATCGACCTCAACGGCCAGCACGGCCCGAAGTACGACCAGGACCTGATCTTCGGCCACGGCGATCTCACCAGCGCGTTCTTCCTCGTGGACCTCCTGGAACACGGCGGCTACGAAGGCCCGCGCCACTTCGACTACAAACCGCTGCGCACTGAGGATCCCTCAGATGTCTGGGTCTCTGCGGCGGCGAACATGCGCACGTACCTGATCCTGCGCGAGAAGGCACGGGCGTTCCGAGCCGATCCGGAGGTCGCCGAAGCGCTTGCCGCGTCTCGAGTTCCGGAGCTGGCCACGCCGACGCTCTCGCCCGGCGAGACCTTGGACGATCTGGCCGCCGACGAGTTCGACGTCGAAGCGGCTGGTCGACGCGGCTATCACTTCACCCGGCTCAACCAGCTCGCACTGGAGCATCTGCTGGGCGTCCGGTAAATCAGGCGACGCAAGCGGCAGCACTGTTCTACCGTTGCGAGCAACACGTTGAAGGAGACGAGTAGCGCGGGGCACGGCGAGGGACAGAGAGCTGCCGCCGGTGAGAAGGCAGCGTCGCGGCCCCGCGCGAAGACACTCCTGAGTGCGGGGAGGAAATGCCCCGCCGGCCCGGCCGCCGTCATCCGGTCAGAACGAGGCCGCCCGTTGGCGGCGAAGGTGCGGTGGCACCGCGAGTGTCCCTTCTCGCCCGCACCCCCAAGGGGTCGCCGAGTGCGCTCAGGAGAAGGAATGAGTACCCGCACCCCGGTGGCCTGCCTGCGTGACCGCGTGGGCTCCACCGCAACGATCGCCGGTTGGGTGCACCGCCGGCGAGTGCTGAAATCCGTGGCGTTTCTCGTCATTCGCGACCGGTCAGGGACCGCGCAGGCGGTTTTCACCGAGCCGCCGGAGGTCGCCGAGGAGACCGTCGTCCGGCTCACTGGCGAGGTGGTCGCCAATCCTCAAGCGCCGCAAGGCGTTGAGCTGCGGGAGCCCGCGGTCGAGGTGTTGTCCACGCCGGAGAAACGGCCGCCGTTTGACCTTTATCGGCCCGAGGTGACCGCCGGTTTGCCGGTAGTGCTGGACAATGCAGCGGTCGCGTTGCGGCATCCGCTGCTGCGTAGCCGGTTCGAGGTGGCCGCAGCCAGTGTCGCGGCGTTTCGGCGAGCGCTGGACAATCAGGGGTTCACTGAGATTCATACGCCGAAGATCGTTGCTACCGCGACGGAATCCGGCGCGAATGTGTTCCAGCTGGACTACTTTGGCCGTCCGGCCTATCTCGCCCAGTCGCCGCAGTTTTTCAAGCAGGCCATGGTCGGAGTGTTCGAGCGAGTGTATGAGGTGGGACCGGTTTTCCGGGCCGAACCGCACGACACCGCCCGGCATCTGGCTCAGTACACGAGTCTCGACGCGGAACTGGGCTTCATCTCCGACCATTGCGACGTGATGGCGGTGCTGCGCGACGTCGTAGCGGAGATGGCCGCCGCGGCTGGACCGGACGCGCCAGCGGTGCCGGACGAGATCCCGTCGATCGATTTCACCGCGGCACAAGAACTTCTCGCCCGCAACACCGGCGAGGACCCCCGTGGCGAACCGGACCTCGCGCCCGCGCACGAACGATGGCTGTGCGAATGGGCCGAGCGGGAGCACGGGTCGGAATTCTTGTTCGTGACCGGATACCCGATGGCGAAACGGCCGTTCTACACCCACCCGGACCCGGCGAACCCGGCCAGGTCGAACAGTTTCGACCTGCTGTTCCGCGGCCTGGAACTGGTGACCGGCGGCCAGCGGCTGCATCGGTACGCGGACTATCTGGCCGCACTCGGCGAGGCGGCCGGCCAGTACTCGGACTACCTCGACGCGTTCGCGTACGGAATGCCGCCGCACGGCGGGTTCGCGATCGGGCTGGAGCGATGGGTCGCGCGAGTGCTGGGCGTGCCCAACGTGCGCGGGGCGACCCTTTTCCCTCGAGACCTGCACCGCCTGCGGCCGTGACCGCCCCGTGAGGGGAACCCGGCGGAAATCAAGGTTCCCCTCACGGGCAGCTCACTTGGCGGCGAAGGTGAGCGAGCCCAGCGCGGTCACCAGCGGAGCCAGCTCAGGCAGTTCCTCCGCCTCGCCCAGCGCGGCGGAAAGCGCCGCGTCGTGCGTCGGGCGGGCGGCGGCCAGCAGCTTCTGGCCGGACGGGGTGACCTCGGTGTAGATCCCGCGCCGGTCGTCCTGGCACAGGTACCGCGACAGCAGGCCGCGCTCCTCCAGCCGCGTGACCAGCCGGGTCGTCGCGGACTGGCTCAGCACCACCGCGTTGGCGAGCTGGCTCATCCGCAGGTGGAAGCCGTCCTGGCGGCCGAGCACGTCGAGCACCGTGTACTCGCTCACCGACAGCTCGTGCTCGCTTTCCAGCGCGCGGTTCAGCCGGTCTTCGATCCGCGCGTGCAGCGCCGCCAGCGTCCGCCAGCCTTGCGCGCGCGCCTCGACGGCGTCGTCCGACACCGACATGGTGCACCTCCTCCAGGCGGCCCAGGTTGCGGGCGGCCGCTGCCCCGAGCGTCCTCGGCGCGTGCCCGTCTCAATGTAGCTGCAAGTATTGCGCGCGCCGGTAGTATCCAGATGCCACTGTACTCGCGAAACGCCAGACGGGTCGCCGCGGAACCTGGGCCGCACCGCCCGCGAGGCCAATCCGCTGTCCGGAGCACGGCTGAACAGGCATTACACCCCGCGCGCGGACGGCGGCGCACCCTCCTCCGGCGTCCCCCGAACCGTGCCACCGCTTTTGCCCTCGCCGTCCGGCGAGTAAGTTGTCCCCGCTACCCGGGGGAAAGGTGATCGGCGAATGACCGGCGCTGGCGATTCGGACGCGGCCACGACCGCGAGACGGTTCGCGCTGGGCCGGTACGGGCCCGCGCCGCTGGTCCTGGCCGGCCGGTACGAGGTGGGCGAGCGGATCGGCGAAGGCGCGACCGCCTGCGTGCACCGGGCCGAGGACCGCGAAACCGGAGCCGCGGTCGCGGTGAAGCTGTTCCACGCCGGAGCGGTCGACCTGTGCCGCAACCGCCGGGACCAGGAGATCGCGGCACTGCGCGCGGTCCGGCATCCGGGGCTGGTCGGGTTCGTCGACGCCGGGGTCGACGAAGGGCACGCGTACCTCGTCATGGACTGCGTGCACGGCCCCAACCTGTCCGAATGGCTGCGCTCCGGACCGCTGCCCGCCGACCGGGTCGTGGAGCTGGGCGCACAGCTGGCCGAGGCGCTCGCCCACGTGCACGCGCACGAGGTGACGCACCGGGATCTCAAGCCCGCCAACATCCTCATGTCCGACGACGGCCCGCGGATCGCCGACTTCGGCGTCGCGCGGATCGTGGACGCGACCCGCGTGACCGACACCGGCGCGGTCGTCGGGACGGCGGCCTACCTCTCGCCGGAGCAGGTGCTCGGCGAGCACCCAGGCCCCGCTTCGGACGTCTACGCACTGGGGCTCGTTCTCCTGGAATGCCTCACCGGCGTCCGCGAATACCCGGGCACGGCGGCGGAAACCGCGGTGGTGCGGTTGCATCGGGCGCCGCGAGTGCCGCCGGGCACGCCGGAACCGCTCGCGAGGACTCTGCGCGCGATGACCCTGCGCGATCCGGAAGAAAGACCCTCCGCGACCGCTGTGGCGCGTGCGTTGCGCGGCACGGAAACGTTGCGGCTCCCGATCAAAACGCGACTGGCGGTCTTCTGCCGCCGTCACCGGGTATCCCGGCGGCGCGCGGTGCTCGCCGCCGGCCTGCCGGTGGTACTGGTCGCGGCCGGGACCTTGCTGCTGGCGACCCCGCTCCGTCCGGGAACCGGGTCCGCGCCCGGCCCCGAACCGGCTCCGGTTCCGGTTTCTCCGCCCTCTTCCGCTCCGTCCGATTCACCGGATTCCGCGCCCCGGCACTCGTCGTCCGCGCCGCCGGTCCGTTCGACGAACGCGGCCACGCCCGCGCGGACCACGACTGTTCCGCCCGGCACGCCGGTCAGCACCGGGCCGTCGCTGCCCAGCCAGGCGAGCCAGGCGAGCCAGGCCAGCCAACCGGGCCAGCCCGGCCACACTCCGCCGAAAACCCCGCCAGGACAGACAAAACGGCCCCGGGACCCCGGTGCCGGCCCGCCGAGCGAGAAGACTCCACATTAGACACACCGACCACCCGGTCGGCTGACCCGGCGCAATTCGGTGGCGAAGTCGTTCCCGGCGCGCGATCCTGGTGGCGAGCGGGGAGGTGGAGGCGATGACCGCGCACGCACGCCGGTTCGGACGGCAGTGCCGAGAACACTTCGAGCACCCGGAAACAGCCCGCGCGACCGAGCCGAAGCAGGACGTCAAGACCGCTCGGGAGCCGGAGCGGGCGGCGAAGGCCGAACCGGAGCCGGAAGTCCAGCCCGGAAAGTGAATTTTCCGTGCCGGGCAAGGAAAGCCTGAGCTACTCCGCGCGCGGCGCGGCCTCGATCGCCAGCACCGCGATGTCGTCGTGGCCGGAATTCCCGAGCCACTCCCGCACCGCCTCGCGCAACCGGCGCACGACTTCCCGCGCCGGTTGCCCGACGCAATCCTCCAGCACCGTGTAGAGCCGTTCGTCGCCGAACAGCTCGGTGGATTCCGTGCGGTTGCGGGCTTCGGTGACGCCGTCGGTGTAGAGCAGGCAGACGTCGCCCTCGTCCAGATGCGTCGTCGCCTCGGCGAAGCGCGCCTGCGGCGACACGCCGACCAGGGTGCCGGGCACGCTGATCTCCTCGACGCCTCCCCCGCGCCGCAGCACGAGCGGCGCGGGATGGCCGCCGGAGGCGAGCGTGACGTCGAGGCCGGACTCCGCGGCCGCGACCGAACCGAGCACGAGCGTCGCGAACCGGTTGCTGCCGCCGGAGATCAGGAGTTCGTTGAGCAGCCGCAGCATCGTGCGGCCGTCGCGTTCGACGAGGTGCAGCGCGGCCAGCGAATGCCGCACCCGGCCGGTCAGCGCGGCCGCCTCGGCTCCCTTGCCGCAGATGTCGCCGACGACCACGAACGCGCTGCCGTCGTCGCGGGACAGGACGTCGTAGAAATCGCCGCCGACGCCGAGGACTCCGCCGGCGGGTTCGTACCACAGCTCGAAGTTCGCGCCGTCGACCTGCGCGGGCGGCGTCGGCAGCAACGTCGATTCAAGCCCGCGAGTGGCTTCCTCCTGGCTGGCGTAGCGCTGCGCGTTGGCCAGCGCCGTGCCCGCCGCGTCCGCGAACGCCTCGACCGCCTGGCCCTGCGCCGGCCCGAACGCGGGCTCGCCGCGTCTGCCGAGCAGCACCGCCCCTGCCATGCCGGAGCCGAACGAGACCACCGAAACCTCGAGATGCCCCTCGAACGGCTCGGCGACCGCCGCGGGCAGCGCCGCGACCTCCGTGGCCGGCACCGCGCGAATCTCGGGCCGGGCGACGTCGGCGATCGCGTCGGACACCACCGGCGCGAGCTGCGCCGGCACCCGCCGGATCCGGCCGTGGCCCGCCGCGCCGTGCTCGGTGCAGCTCCACCACTCCCAGCGGCCGCGGGTCGTCGGCAGCAGCACGAAGGCGCAATCGCCCAAAGCGGACGCCGCCAGCTCCGCGATCACCCGCGCCGTGCCGTGCCGTCCGCGCGCGAGCGCCAGTTTCGGACCGGCCTCGGCGAGGAACTCTTCCGGACGGCGGCGGCCGTCGTCGACCACGGTCCAGGCGCGCCAGCCGCCGGGAAGCACCCGGATCTTGGCCGGCCGGTGGCCGACCTTGCCGGTGGTCTCGGTCACGCCGACGAGCTCCGCCGGGCCGAGCCGCTCGGCGGCCGCGTTCGCCCAGCGCAGCGCCCCTT
Organism: Amycolatopsis albidoflavus; assembly: GCF_039525725.1. NCBI lineage: Bacteria > Bacillati > Actinomycetota > Actinomycetes > Pseudonocardiales > Pseudonocardiaceae > Amycolatopsis > Amycolatopsis albidoflavus. The sequence continues at coordinate 211,632 of NZ_BAAAHV010000022.1, read as the reverse complement.
CGGGATCCTGCAGGAACACCGGCTCCCGCACGTCGTCGAGCACCGAGCGCCAGAATCCGGCGTGCCCGGGCAGCTCGGCGCCGGGTGGCAGGGCCGACGCCGGAGCGGGCCGTGACACCATGCACGAACCTCCTGCCTCCGGGTCGACCTGACGGTCCTGGTCCTTCCAGGTTGGCACAGTGTGCGCGGGCGGACTGGGTCGAAGTGTAGGGCGAACCATGGCACGCTGGGTCGACGACCATGGCTGGCACACGCGTGGTGGGAAGGTCGGCAAAGATGACAGAGTCCCCACAGACTTCCGGGAGCCCCCGGAACTCCGGGGCCCAGGAACCGGAATTCGTCCCGGCGAGCGAGGTCGCGGCGCTGGAGCGGCTGCTCGGCGCGGTCCACGACCTCGGGGACGGCAACTTCCGGCGGCGCTTCGTCGCGCACGGGGACGGGATCACCGCCCGGCTCGCGTCGGCGTTCAACGACATCGCCGAACGCAACCAGCGGCTGGTGACCGAACTCATGCGCGTGCGCGGCGAGGTGGGCCAGGAGGGCAAGCTCACCGAGCGCGTGCGCACCGAGATCGGCCCCGGCGGCTGGGCCACCGCGGTCGACACGGTCAACGGGCTGATCGAGGACGTCAGCCGTCCGGTCGTGGAGCTGGACCGGGTGCTCGGCGCGGTCGCCGAGGGCGATCTGTCGCAGCCGATGGCGCTGCAGCTGGACGGCCGTCCGCTGCGCGGGCAGTACGCCGAGCTGGCGAAGACCGTCAACGGGCTCAACGCGCAGCTGTCGCGGTTCGCCGCCGAGGTGATCCGGCTGTCCCGCGAGATCGCCGGAGAAGGCCGTCTGGGCGGTCAGGCCGAGGTCCCCGGCGTGGCCGGCACGTGGCGCGACCTGACCGACTCGGTCAACTTCCTCGCCGACAACCTCACCGAGCAGGTCCGCAACATCGCCTCGGTCACCACCGCGGTGGCCCGCGGCGACCTCACGCAGAAGATCAACGTCGACGCCCGGGGCGAGATCCTCGAGCTCAAGAACACCATCAACACGATGGTCGACCAGCTCTCGTCCTTCGCCGACGAGGTCACCCGGGTGTCGCGGGAGGTCGGTTCCGAAGGACGGCTCGGCGGCCAGGCGCGCGTGCCGGGCGTCGCGGGCACCTGGCGCGACCTCACCGACTCGGTGAACCTGATGGCGGACAACCTGACCGACCAGGTCCGCAACATCGCGCAGGTCGCCACGGCGGTCGCGGCGGGCGATCTGACGAAGAAGATCGACGTCGACGCCCGCGGCGAGATCCTGCAGCTCAAGACGACGCTGAACACGATGGTCGACCAGCTCTCGTCCTTCGCCGACGAAGTCACCCGGGTCGCCCGCGAGGTCGGCAGCGACGGCCGCCTCGGCGGTCAGGCGGAGGTCCCCGGCGCGGCGGGCACGTGGCGCGGCCTGACCGACTCGGTCAACCAGATGGCCGACAACCTGACCGACCAGGTCCGGAACATCTCGCACGTGACCACCGCGGTCGCGAAGGGCGACCTGACGCAGAAGATCACCGTGGACGCCCGGGGCGAGATCCTCGAGCTCAAGACCACGATGAACACGATGGTCGACCAGCTCTCGTCCTTCGCCGACGAGGTCACCCGAGTCGCCCGCGAAGTGGGTACGGAAGGGCAGCTGGGCGGCCAGGCCACCGTGCCCGGGGTCGCGGGCATCTGGCGCGACCTGACCGGCTCGGTGAACTTCATGGCGAACAACCTCACCGCGCAGGTCCGCAACATCGCGCAGGTCGCGACGGCGGTGGCGCGCGGCGACCTGACGAAGAAGATCGCGGTCGACGCGCGCGGCGAGATCCTCGAGCTCAAGACGACGCTGAACACCATGGTCGACCAGCTCTCGTCCTTCGCGGACGAGGTCACCCGGGTGTCGCGAGAGGTTGGCACGGAAGGAAAACTCGGCGGTCAGGCGACCGTCCCGGGCGTGGCAGGGACCTGGAAGGACCTCACCGACAACGTCAACTTCATGGCCAACAACCTCACCGACCAGGTGCGGAACATTTCCCAGGTCACCTCCGCCGTGGCGCGCGGCGACCTGACGCAGAAGATCACCGTCGACGCGCGCGGCGAGATCCTCGAGCTGAAGAACATCCTCAACACGATGGTCGACCAGCTGTCCGCCTTCGCGGACGAGGTCACCCGAGTCGCGCGTGAGGTCGGCACCGAAGGCCGCCTCGGCGGCCAGGCGCGGGTCCCCGGCGTCGCGGGGATCTGGAAAGACCTGACCGACAACGTGAACGTCATGGCCGACAACCTCACCGTGCAGGTGCGGAGCATCGCCACGATGGCGAGCGCGGTGGCGAACGGCGACCTGTCGAAGAAGATCTCCATCGACGCGGCGGGCGAGGTCGCGGCGCTGGCCGGGACGCTGAACGACATGGTCGAGACGCTGCGCGCGTTCGCCGACGAGGTCACCCGGGTCGCCCGCGAGGTCGGCACCGAAGGCATCCTCGGCGGTCAGGCGCGGGTGCCGGGCGTGGCCGGGACCTGGAAGGACCTGACCGAGAACGTCAACTTCATGGCGCACAACCTGACCAGCCAGGTGCGGAACATCTCGCAGGTCACCACGGCGGTCGCGCGCGGCGACCTGTCCCGCAAGATCGACGTCGACGCCCGGGGCGAGATCCTCGAGCTGAAGACCACGATGAACACGATGGTCGACCAGCTGTCCGCGTTCGCCGCGGAGGTCACCCGGGTCGCCCGGGAGGTCGGCACCGAGGGCAAGCTGGGCGGCCAGGCCGAGGTCGAGGGCGTGTCCGGCACCTGGAAGCGGCTGACCGAGAGCGTGAACCAGCTGGCGGGCAACCTGACCACCCAGGTCCGCGCGATCGGCCAGGTCGCGACGGCGGTGACCGCGGGCGATCTGACCCGGCACATCACCGTGGACGCGTCCGGCGAGCTGGCGGACCTCAAGGACAACATCAACCAGATGATCGCGAACCTCAAGGAGACCACCTCCGCGAACCGCGAACAGGACTGGCTGAAGACGAACCTGGCGCGGCTGTCCGGCCGGATGCAGGGCCACCGCGACCTCGCGTCGGTGGCGACGCTGATCCTGTCCGAGCTGGCCCCGCTGGTGAGCGCGCAGCAGGGCGCGTTCTTCATCGCGCACGACGAAGAGGACGCGGGCGACCCGGACAAGCTGCTCGACTGCATCGCCGCCTACGGCCTCGCCCAGGCCCGCACCGGCCTGCGCTTCCGGCTCGGCGAATCGCTGATCGGCCAGGCCGCGGTGGACCGGCGGACGATACTGGTCAACGGCGCTCCCCCGGAGTACGCGCTGGTGTCGTCCGGGCTCGGCTCGGCCCCGCCGGTGAACGTGATCGTGCTGCCGGTGCTGTTCCAGGGCGAGGTGCTGGGCGTGCTGGAACTGGCGTCGGTCAACGAGTTCTCCGCGGTGCACCTGGACCTGCTGGAGCAGCTGCGGCACACGATCGGCGTCAACGTGAACACGATCCTGTCGAACTCGCGCACCGAGGCGCTGCTGACCGAATCGCAGCGGCTGGCCCAGGAACTGCGCGCGCGGTCCGAGCAGCTGCAGGCCCAGCAGGGCGAACTGCGCCGGTCGAACACCGAACTGGCCGAGAAGGCGGCGCTGCTGGCCCAGCAGAACCGCGACATCGAGGTCAAGAACATCGAGATCGAACAGGCGCGGCAGGAGCTTGAGGAGCGGGCCGGGCAGCTGACGGTCGCGTCGCAGTACAAGAACGAGTTCATGGCGAACATGTCGCACGAGCTGCGAACTCCGCTCAACAGTGCACTGATCCTCGCGAAACTGCTGTCGGAGAACCCCGAGGGCAACCTCACGGAGAAGCAGATCCAGTTCGCGAAGACGATCTGGGCGGCGGGGTCTGACCTTCAGCAGCTGATCAACGACATCCTGGACCTGGCGAAGGTCGAGGCGGGCAAGCTGGACCTGCAGATGTCCGACGTGACGCTGCCGGAGCTGGTCAACTACGTCGAATCGCTGTGCCGCCCGCTGACCGCGGACAAGGGCCTGGAGTTCGCGGTCCTGATCGACCCGCCGGTGCCCGGCAGCGTGCACACCGACGAGCACCGCCTCCAGCAGGTGCTCCGGAACCTCCTGTCGAACGCCGCGAAGTTCACCGACGAGGGCGGCGTACGCCTGCACATCCGGATGGCGGAGCCCGAGGAGGTCGAGCAGGAATCCCTGCGCTCGGCGGCCGGGATCATCGCGTTCGGCGTCGAGGACACCGGAATCGGCATCCCTGAGGAGAAGCTGGAAGTCATCTTCGACGCCTTCCGCCAGGCGGATGGAACGACCAGCCGCAAGTACGGCGGCACGGGCCTCGGCCTGTCGATCAGCCAGCAGCTGACCGAGCTGCTGAGTGGCGAACTGCGCGTCAGCAGCGTCCCCGGCCGTGGCAGCACCTTCACGCTGTACCTGCCGGTCGGCGCCGCGAACCTGATCGCCCCGACGACCCCCGTGCGCCCGACGCCGAAGCTGCCGGTCCTGCCGAGCACCATCACGGTGGCAGAGCCGAACAGCGCCCCGAAACGCTTCAACAGCGAAAAGGTCCTCATCGTCGACGACGACCTGCGCAACGTCTTCGCCCTCGCGGCGGTCCTGGAACAGGCCGGCCTGGAAGTCATCTACGCCGACACCGGTGTGGCCGGAATCCGGGCGCTGGAACGCCATGAGGACACCGCACTGGTGCTGATGGACGTGATGATGCCGGAACTGGACGGCAACGCGACCATCGCCGCAATCCGAGCCGAAGCGGCCCACGAAGACCTGCCCGTGATCGCCGTCACAGCGAAGGCGACGGAGGAAGACCGCGAACGAACCCTGGCCTCGGGAGCGGACGACTACATCACGAAGCCGGTGGACACAGACCTGTTGCTGGACGTGATCGCCGCCCGCCTGGAGGCGGACGCGGCGTCGTCCTCTTCGGAGGTGGAACCGCTGGAGCGGGTGACGGGAATCGAACCCGCGTAGCTAGTTTGGAAGACTAGGGCTCTACCATTGAGCTACACCCGCAGCGCCCTCGGTGACCCGGGAGCGAAGCCAGCTTAGCGTGCCCGCTAGGGTGGGTCGTACACCCCCCGGGTACCGGGGTTTCCGGAGGCTTCGGGGGTGCCGGGATGTGGCGCAGCTTGGTAGCGCATCCGCTTTGGGAGCGGAGGGTCGCAGGTTCAAATCCTGTCATCCCGACGTCGCGTTGAGGGGCTGGACCTGCGGGTTCAGCCCCTTTTTCGTGCCGCGGGACGCGGCGCGGGAGCTGGTGCGGGGCTCAGTGACACTCCTCTTTGAGGATTTTCACCTGCGCACCCGAGCTCTGAAGCCCGCTCCGCCGGCCTGGCAGGCGTTGATCGACGAGTGGGCCATGTCACTCGAGGCCGAGACCACCTGGCTCGCCGACCCGGTCGCACTGCCGGAAGCCGACGAGACTGCTCCGCCGGAACCGAGCACCACCCGATGGCCGCATGAAACCGCCGCACATCCCGGACCAGCCGATTCCTATCACCCCGGCGGAATTCATCAAACAGACGCTCCGGAACTGCCAAGGCCGCGACTTTCACAGCCGCCGCGGCGAAGCGATCATCCGACTCATCCGGGACACCGGCGTCGCCTCGCCGAAATCGCCAACATCGACCTGGAACGCGACCTCGACCTCTCCCATCGTCTCGTCAACGTCCTTGACAGAGACGGCAAATGGCGCGAACCCATTCTAGCGGGGCCGACAAGCGCGAAGATCTGCGCGAATGAATACTAGCGGGCGAGACATGCGAAATCGTCACGGCTCAATGAAACCGTTTCTCCAGACAGTTTCTCTTGCGGTTTCTCCTGACTGTCCCGCGCACAACGAACCGATTCGAAACAGCCGATGGACGGCGTCGATGTTCGCTCGTCCATAGTGCACCAACCGCCCTTGCGCCAATCATGGCAGTTATGGGAATGTCAGGACCGAGCGCAACGACCGGGAGAATCATCTGCATGCAGGGGATTAATTCGCCTCACCGCTGCGAATATGCGGTGTCAGCATCACTGCGAGGTGCGGATCGGCGCGCCAGCCGACGCTTCGCGCCTGCTCGCATGTGCTCGGTTCCTTGAGCAACGGGGAGAATAGCTGTGATCGGAACAATTATCGACGAAGAGCCATCCTGGCGGCGCTCGCCGCCGCGACGCTTGCGGCATCGCTTGCGCACGGAACCGCGTCCGCGCAGGAATCACGCGGCTGACACCAGCAAGGCCTTGTTTGACATCGGTTTTCCCTTAGGACTGCCGGAAGGTGCGCATCGACCATCGCACCGGCGGTTGCGCTCGCTCCTGAGCCTACCCGCCGCCAGATGATTTCAAGCGACCGCCGTGTGGCCGGAATGAGGACAGGAGCATCGCAAGAACTACTGCCGACGCGGGATCAGTCAGGCCCGCCCAGGGTCGTGACGTTGATCTGATCATTCGTCCTGGAGAACAGACGGACACCTGCCCGGCAAACTGGTGTCCAACCGGCCAGGGAGAATTGCGCCATGACTGACGACGTCACGTTCGAATTCCGCTCGGCCTGGTGCAGGCTGACGATGGGCTCCGGCCCGCAACGGCAAACCTTCCACGCAACGGGGCTCAACGACGCCTTCGGAGACCTCGCACAGGCCGTCGCGAACCTGGCCCGCCCGAGGCCGGTGGTGGAGTTGCAGTCCGTGCTGTGGGGCGATGAACCAGGCGGAGTCTTCCTGGACTTCGCCTCGCCGGTAGCGGACCACCTCGCGCTGGTGGTGCACGCGGTGGCGATCCGCACCTGGATCACCGCGCCGGACTGGACACCCGAACGAGGCGAAGTGCTGCTGCGACAGGTCGCGCCGCGCCACGAACTCGCCAGCGCCTTCCTGCGCGGCTTCGAAACCGTCAGCGCGGCCACGAAACCGGGAGGCATCATCCCAGGCTGGCCACACCCATTCCCAGACACAGCTGTCACCGAGCTCCGCCGCGCACTCGGCTGACATCCTCCAGAAACCGCAGTGCTTCGTCCATGTCGTCAGGAAGGATTCGGGAACTATCATGAGATCTCCGGGCTTTGCCGACATTTTCAGACGCCTCGGAATGCTGGCCATCATCACGACAGGGGCGCTGCTCGCAGCGAACACCACCGCGACTGCGGCCGCGCCGATCAAGGGATATCAGGACTGCTTCAAACCTGCCACCGCCGAGGACTACTTGGTCACATCGGTGCGCAACACGGACACCTACCGCACCGTCAACCTGCGCTGCGGCCGCCATGACGTCGGCGACAAAGCCGGCTTCGGTGTCCGGCACATCAACGACCGCCGCCCGCCAATCACCACGGCGACAGTCCAGTGCATCGAACATGTGCTGAGGAGCGCCAAGTACGAAGGGCCGGCCAGCGGAAAGAACAACGTCTCGTACACCATCTCGTCGCCGAACATCGACGCCGTCGTGATCGTCAATGTCGAGACCGACAACGTGGTGACCGCCTACACGTCGCAACCCGGCTCGTCAACGAGCAACAACTGGGAGGGTTGCTTGGGCATCCCGGCCGCTGCGCAGCACACACCGGACTTCGCGAAGAGCGGCATCACGCCGTATTCGGGAGACAGCTGCTGGTTGGGGCCCTTGGGTTTCCGCTCAGTCTGCGAGAACGTGCACGGTGAGAAGCTCCACGTCGACACTCTCGATGCGAGCGAGGGCCTTCCGCCTTGGGCGGACTCCAGTTGCGCGACACCAGTGCTGTACGCCAACGGCCGAATGTTCCGCCTGGGCTTCTACACCTGCAGCAAACTGGGCACATTGAAGCAGCACTTCGCCATGAACAACGACTTTCCGAACAACCTGCAGCTGTGTCTCGGCTGGACCGACATCGATCACCAGGCCTGCCTCACCGTCCACGACTGACGCGGGGCCGTACATCCAGCGACCGCAGGCCCGCGTCCATCGCCGACGAGACCGCTGCAGTCCCAGATCTCGCCTCGACATTCGATAACAAGGCCGCGATACGCCACGACCCTCCTATTTGAGGATTCTCGCTCATCGCCGACCAGCAGCTGTCGCTGATGCAGCACTGCGCTGAGCCGTTCCCGCTTTGGGAGCGGAGGGTGGCAGGTTCAAATCCTGTCATCCCGACCCTGGTGGGGCTGGACCTGCGGGTTCAGCCCCTTTTTCGTGCCGTCGCGCGCGCGGGGGCGGGAGCTAGCACGGCGCTCAGTGACACTCCTACTCCTATCTGAGGATTTTCACCCCTGACCCTCGCTCCGCGACCGATCTGGGACACCGGCGGTCGCCTGTCCGAATCGCCAACATCGATATGGAACGAGACCTCGGCCTCTCTCGCCGCGTCGTCAACGTCCTCGGCAAAGGCAGCAAATGACGGGCGTGCAGGAACGCCCCGAGCTGCGCCAGCCGCGGGTCGCGGGCCATCAGCGTGGCCCGATCAGGTGGGGGATCGAATCCTCCCCCTCCCGCCGCCGGCTCCCGGGAGAGACGGTGGAGTCATGAGCGAACACGAACGCATCGACGTCCACACCCACCTGGTCCCTCCCTTCTGGGGCGAGGCCCTCGCACAGCACGGCGGCGACCCCTCGGGCTGGACCGTTCCACAGTGGACGCCGGACGACCACCTGAAATTCATGGACGCCAACGGCATCGCCACGAGCGTGCTGTCGCTGACCGCCCCGAGCGTCGTCGGCTGGGAAGGCGCGGCACGTCGCGAGATGGCGCGGCGGGTCAACGACTACACCGGCGGACTCGTCCGCGAGCGCCCGGACCGGTTCGGGAACTTCGCCACTCTCCCGCTGCCTGACGTCGAAGGCGCGGTCGCCGAAGTCGACTACGCCTTCGACCAGCTGCGCGTCGACGGCGTGGTGCTGCTGTCGAACTACGAAGGCGTCTACCTCGGCGACGACCGGTACGCGCCGTTGTGGGAAGCGCTGGACCGGCGCCGCGCCGTGGTGTTCATCCACCCGGGGCACCCGCTTCTCCCGGTGCTGCCCGAGGTTCCCGGGCCGATGGTGGACTATCCGTTCGACACCACCCGCAACGCCGTGCACATGGTGGTCCACGGGATCACCGAGCGGTACCCGAACGCGCGCATCATCCTCTCGCACGCAGGCGGCTTCGTGCCCTACGCGGCCCTGCGGTTCTGCCAGGTCCAGACCGCGATGGATCCCACCGGGCCCACCGAAGACGAACTCCTCGCCCGGTTCCGCAGCTTCTACTGGGACACCGCGCTGTCCTCGGGCGAATACGTCTTCGGCGCGCTCACCCGGTTCGCCGACCCCGCAAAGATCCTCTACGGCAGCGACTTCCCTTACGCCCCACTGCCAGTCGCCACCCACTTCACCGAAATCCTCGACACCCAGAGCGGCCTGACCGCCGAGCAATCCCGCGCGATCGACTCCGAGAACGCCCGAGCGCTCTTCACCCGGCTGGGCTGACCGGGCTGCCCTGCGGCCCTCCCGCCCCGAGCAGCGGCGGGAGGGCCGCGGCGCGTTCAGGCCAGCGCTCGTTCATCGGTGCCGTCGAGCCCTTCGGCATACCGGACGAGAGCGGCGGTCGTGCGTTCGATGTGGTCGCGAAGCGCCTGGGTCGCACCGGCTTCGTCGCGCGCGACGGTGAGTTCGGCGATCAGCTTGTGCTCGGCGGCGACGTCGCTTGCCCGGTGTCCCCGTAACCCTGCCGCGTATCGACAGGTGCAGACAACAAATTGCTGAGAACAGGGAGGATTCCGTGCGGTACAAGCACATTGCGGCGACCATGGTCGCCGCTGGTTTGCTCAGCCTTGTCGGCATCGGGAACGCCGAGGCCAGCCGGCGGTGCGGTCCCACGTCGGAGGCCGACGGCGTCGGGAACATGGGAACGTCGTGGACGCTGAAGTCCAAGCACGATGACGACGGGCCCGGCGGAAGCTTCGTCGTCGGCGAGGAGTTCGAGATCCACACCAACGTTCCCAACCAGCTGTGGTCGATCACGTTCGCCGACAACGGACAGGTCTTCTTCACCGGCGACGACCTCTCGACCGCCACCGGGATCAGGGAGCAGCACCCGACCGCCAACCACCCCGGCACCAACCAGCACATGACCGTGCACGCGGTCAACCACACCACCGGCGAGATCATCGACGCCGCCGTGGACGTCGCCCCAGTCCCCGCCTGCGGCGGCTGACCACGGATCCCGCCACCACCGTCCCCTCAGCGGCAACCCGCTCCGGGGGCGGTGGTGGCCGAGCGTGTCGAGGAAGGTCACGTTGCCGCGCGACACCGCCGGGACGACCGGTCATCCCTCCGACGACGAATTCCGTCGCCTCACCGACAAGTCGATGACGAACCTGCACCGCAGCATCTTCGACGGCTGCGGCGGACACTACGCCTACGCACAGAACGACCCCGCCAACAACAGCGACCCCACCGGAGCTTCGATGCTGGGAGGCATCGGCAAGCTGATCGTCGCCACCGGAGCGGCTATCGTCGGGGGCACCGCGGTCGCCGCGGAGAGCCAGGCCATGCGTCTCGGGCAGTCGAAGCGGCCCCCGTGCACGGGGCAACGTGCCCAAGGTCGCCCTGCGCTTGGATCAGCCCGCCGACCTGACAGGACCTGATCAACGATTAAGCCATGTCCCTGGAGGCGGAGACCAAGAGCGTCGGAGGTGATCGATGCCGCTCACTCCAGCAGCGTGAAACCCGACTCGTAACGTGTCTTTCCGAGCGCTGCCAGCACGATCTGGAGGAATCCCATCGCCTCGAGTTCCCGTGCGCGGGTGAGCGGGCCGACGTCGACCGCGCGCATTCCCGCCGCCTCGATGAACTCCGCGACGGCGATCTTGGCGTCCGCGTAGTCGCCGGCGAACAGGACGGTCGTGCGCGTCGTGCCGTTCGTGCCGCTGGTGAGCGTGTCTCCCAGATTGACGTTGAACGCCTTGACGACTGCCGTGCCCGCCGGCAGCAGCTTCACGAGTTCGGCCGCGGTGGAGGAATCGGCGGGCGACTTCAACCGGTCGTAGGTGGAGAAATCGATGGGGTTGCTGATGTCGATGACGATCTTTTCGCGGAGCTGGTCCCGATAGTGCTCGACGATGCTCGGGTACGCCCCGTAGGGAACGGCGAGCACGACCAGGTCTCCGGTGAGTTTGTCGCCCATGGCGCCGTAGTCGAGACCAGGACGTGCCGCGGACATGCTCTCCGCGCTGCGCTTGATGATCTGAATGCCGGCGCCGGCCCGGGTCGCGACTTCTGCGATCGCTCCGCTCATTTTGCCGCTGCCGATGATGCTGATCGAGGTCATGCGACCGGAACCCCCTGGAATCGGTTGAGCGCTTGTTCGGCCACTTTTTGTGCGTCGTAGTCGAATACCGCGCTTCGCCGGAAGTCGCGCCCGACTCGGAGATCGGCGTCACGCTTTTTGAGGTCCGCGAATTCGTACTGTGCGTCGAACATGGCACCGGCTCGGCGAGAGCCGTTCTGCAGGATCGCCGTGCGTTGCATGCGGACTGAGGTGTAGCGCCGGAACGCCTCGGGAATGTCGGCGACATTGTCGGCTGCCGCGAGGAAAGTGGCGAGCGCCATGCTGTCCTCGATCGCCTGGTTCACCCCCTGACCCTGGTGCGGCAGCATCGTGTGCGCCGCGTCCCCGAGCAGGGTGATCGGTCCCCTGGACCAATTGGTAAGCGGGTCGTGATCGAAGAGGCCCCACCAGAAGGTGTGCTCGATGCACTCGATGAACTCTTGGAGTTTCGGGTCCCAGTCCGCGCCCGCGAACTCGGCGGCGAGTTCGCCGACCTCTGCCGGGCCGGACCAGGCGCCGGCGAGCGGGCGGTCGCTCGGGATGCCGGCGACGAAGTTGAACAGCTTCCGCTGCTGCAGCGGATAGCACATGAAGTGCCGCCGGTTGCCCATCCACACCTGGCTGATCATGCGCCAATCGGCAGGCAGGCGGGACGCGTCGACCACTCCGCGGTAGACGATGTACCCGGAGTAGACCGGGTCGGGGAACTGGCCGACGGCTCCGCGCACCACCGAATGGATGCCGTCCGCACCGATCACGGCGTCGAACACGTCGTTCGCGCCGTTCTCGAACTCGACGCGGACGCCCGAGTCCAGGGTTTCCACCGAAACCAGCCGATGGCCGGGACGGATTGTCGCCGGATCGATCTCCTGCGCCAAGGCGTCGATCAGGTCCGGGCGGTACATCCCGATGTTCTGGTACTGCTTGGCCGAGTCCTCCCATGCCGCGTCGGTCACCAGACCGCCCATGGCGTTCTGGTAGACGCCGTGCCCGTCCGGGACCGCTCCGACGCGCCTGATCCGATCGAGCACGCCGAGTCTCTCGAGAACGCGCGCGGCGTTCGGCGCGACCGTGACACCCGCACCCACTTCGCCCAGCTTGCTAGCCTGCTCGAACACGGTGGCCTGGACGCCGGCGATCTTCCGCAGCGCGATCGCGGCCGTCAGCCCGCCCATCCCTCCGCCGATGATCGCGATTCGAGTGTCCTCACTTGCCACTGCTTCTCCTTGCCTGACTTCGCTTCTACTTGACTGATTTGCTGGCTTGCGCGACACACGCGGCTCTCACCGGAGCCCGCGGCGAGGCGGTTCCGGCGGCCGACGAGCACGACACGGAGGAGGAGCGCCAGGATCGGCGCCGATGATCGTCGCGGAGGCGATTCGCCGTGGTGCGACGGAGTCGCCTGCGGCACCAGAGGAGCACACCGTTGTCCCCAAAGTCCTTGCCAGCCCTCCGTTCGGAGGGATCGGGAAGCTGTTCCTCCTATGATGCGAGGCCATCCTCTGCGTGTAAATCATGGTAATCTGAGGATGTAATTCAGTTGAACTGAAGAAGCGGGAAGAAGGCAGCCATCTCCGACGTGAGCCTGCGGCAGCTCGAGCTGTTCGCGGCACTGCCGAACTTCCCCACGCTCAGCGCGGCCGCAGCCCATCTGCACATCTCGGAGTCCGCGTTGTCGCAGGCCGTATCCAGCCTTGAGAGCGCTGTGGGCGAGCAGCTGTGCGTGCGCCGCAAGGCCAGAGGGCTCACGCTCACTCCCACCGGTCAGGATTTCGCCAGACGGGCTCGGCAGATCGTGGCCGACACGCACGAGCTCGTCCTGAGCGCCGGGCGCGAACACGAACTGCGGGGTCCGGTGCGGCTCGGCTGCTACTCGAGCTTCGCCGCGAACGTGGTGCCGGAGCTTCTCGAGGGCTTCCCCCGAAGGCATCCCGGCGTGAGCATCGGAATCACCGCGGGCACCAACGAAGAGCTGCTCTCCGCTCTCGAGGCGGGACGTCTCGATGTCGCCCTCGTCTACGACGTGTCGCTGCCGACCGGATACCGCCGCCGCAGGATCTACCCGACCGAACTCGAAGTGCACCTGCCTCCCGGACATCCGCTCGCGGCAGCCGAAACAGTGGACCTGGCGGACCTCGCCGACGAGCCCTACATCCAGTACGACGCGACACCGGGCCTCCGCAATGTGACCGACGCGTTCACCGCGCACGGCCTGGAGCCCACGATCGAAGCCAGGGTCTCCCAGATCGGCCTCGTCGAGGCGCTGGTGGGTCGCGGACTCGGTTACGGACTGCTCATGTCCCGGCCGCATGCGCTCCCCATGAGCATCGAGGGGCGTCCGGTCGTCATCCGGCCCCTCGACCCCCCTGTCACGGTTTCCCACGTGGTGGGGGTCTGGCCGGCGGACATGAAGCTCACTCCGCGCGCCTCGGCCCTTCTCGACTTCGCGGCGGAGCGGCTCGGGCCCGCCGATGCGATTCCGGCTCGGACCGCACCCGAGGACACGGCCGCGTCCGTACCGGAGCGTTAGGAATTCCTCGACGCTCCATCTTCGGCCAGCCTGCGCAAGAAAGGCAGCACTCGTTCCAGGTGCGGCCGCGACGTTGCGGATCGCCCGCGCGACGACACCGCGGTGGTTGCCCGCCGGGACGCTGAAGGGGCCTTCGCCGTCCTCGGTGGCTCCCTGATGTAGGTCCCCGCCGGTCAGCTCCGGGGCGATCTGCAGGTAGCCCTATCGGGACACCGCATTGCAGCCCTCACGACGTCTGAAGCCCTTAACGAAATCGTGGTCCCGGGCCGGAAATTGCCTGGGTTCAAGGAACGCTTCGCGCAGTTCCAGCGCTTCCAACCGCGTGCGGACTGAGACCAGTGACGACCACTGCAGAATGAGCCTCCGCGGATCGCGCCAACCCAGCACCCGCCGTGCCGCACGACACCGGCCGGAGAAGCTGCTCCTTCAGCCCGCGAACCAATCATCGTTTTGTCCGCATTGGTCCGTTACATCCGGAACAGAGAGCAAGGACACTCTTGTCCAGACCGTCCCTGACGCGGTAAAAGCAGCAAGTCACATCGAAAAATCCGCAATCCGCAGCGGGCAGGTCCGGCAAGCGCCGACCGGGGTGACATCCACTTCGCTAGGAGAGGCCTTGACCGCGCTCGTTTCCCCCGCCGCCACCGTTCCCGTCGTCCGAAGACCCCGCGCTGGGATCGTCGTGCTGGCCGCGTTCGCCGCAGTTCCCGCCATGCTGGCGTTGTGGACCGCCGTGCGGGCGCCGCGCGGTCATGTGCTGCTCGACTACTGGCATGTCCTGGCGAAAATCACCGACGACCAAGGGCACCTTCTGCTGGGCCAGGTGTTCACCTACCACCTCGACCAGCCCTTCGTCATCCCCTCGCTGCTCTTCTACGCCGACGCCGCCTGGTTCGGCGGCGACAACCGCGTCCTCACCGTTCTCACGGTTGTACTGGTCGCCGGAATCGGCGTCTGCCTGTACTCGATGCTGCCCCGATCCCTGTCCCCGCAGCGGAAAGCCGCGCTGGCGGCCGGGATGTCGTGGCTGCTGTTCTCCTCGCACCTGGCCGAGATCTGGCTGCAAGGCACCAACGGCATCAGCTGGATCCCTGCGGTCTTCTTCAGCGTCCTCGCCGCCGCCCAAGCCCACCGCGGCCGCCTGTGGACCGCCGCGGCCGCAGCACTGCTGGCCAGCCTCAGCTTCGGCGCCGGACTGCCCGCGTTCTTCGTCGTCGCCGCGATCTTCCTGCTCCGACACGAAAACCGGGCCAAAACCGTCGCCATGGCCGCCGCCGGAACGATCGTCCTCGCCGGGTGGCTGCTGACCAAACCGAGCGGCGCCCAATCGCTGGCCACCACCGCACTCGATCCCGACGGCCGCCTCTCCGCCGCCGCAGCCGCGCTCGGTAGCGTGTGGTCCGGCGACCAAGCCGTCATCGCCGTCCTCGCCGGAGCACTTACCACCCCGACGGCAACGCCTGGCAAGCCACCGCACACCCCGGAGCCGGACCCGTCACCGTCTACGCGGTACTCGGCGGCCGCTTCTACCGCCTCCACGACTCCGTCGCTGCACCCCAGTGACCGCGAAACGGGGACTTTCGTCGGATTTCCCGCTCAGCTCGGTAACGCTTCCGGGATCCCGGCGATAGCGGTGTGAACGGATACCGGGTGGAGGTTTGCGGTGGGATGGATTCGTGGTGCGGTGGCCGCTGGCGCGGTCACCGCGTTGCTCGCCTGTGTACTGGCCGGGACACCGGCCGCGGCATCGACTAGTTCACCCAGCCCGAGCGCACCCGCGCATCCGGGTTCTGACTACATGGGCTCGACCATCGGCAAAGACCCCGCCGCAAAGCCGAAAACCGCCCCGCGTGCGGCCATGGCGGCGGGCGTGACGACGCCGGGCATGGACGTATCCCATTACCAGGGCACAGTGGACTGGGGCGCGGCAGCGGGCAACGGCGCGAAGTTCGCGTACATGAAAGCCACCGAGAGCACGACCTACACCGACCCGCAGTTCGCGACCAACTACGCCGGGGCCGCGAACGCCGGGATCCTGCGCGGCGCCTACCACTTCGGCCTGCCCGACACCTCGACCGGCGCGGCGCAGGCGCAGTTCTTCCTCAGCCACGGCGGCGGCTGGGTCTCCGACGGCAGAACCCTCCCGCCCGTGCTCGACATCGAGTACAACCCCTACAGCACCGCGGACTGGACCGGCTGGTGCTACAACATGACCCCGGCCCAGATCACCGCCTGGATCACCGACTTCACCACCACGATCCACGACCGCACGAACCGGTGGCCGGTCATCTACACCACCAACGGCTGGTGGAACCACTGCACCGGCAACAACCCCGGCTTCGCCCACGATCCACTGTGGATCGCCGCCGCCATCACCATGCCCGCCAGCTGGACCGACTACACCTTCGCCCAGACCACGACGTCGGGCACCTTCCCCGGCGACCAGGACGTCTTCAACGGCACCCTCACCGACCTCCAGACCCTCGCCGCCGGCACCGAACCGGACAAGATCACCGAGCACTACAACGCGCTCGGCGGGTCGGCCTCCTACCTCGGCACCCCGACCGGCGGCAGGTACCCGGCCGGCGGCGGCTGGGCGCAGAACTACCAGTACGGCGTCATCGGCTACAACCCGCCCACCGGGGCCTACGCAGTGCACGGCGCGATCGCCCAGCACTACCAGGAACTCGGCGGCCCCAACGGCTTCCTCGGCCTGCCCACCACCGACGAAACCCTCACCCCCGACGCCAGCGGCAGCTACAACCACTTCACCAACTCGGGCTCGATCTACTGGACCTCGACCACCGGCGCGCGCTCACTCCACGGAGCCATCCGGGACAAATGGGCCGCGCTGGGCTGGGAACGCGGGCTGGGCTACCCCACCACCGACGAAACCGGCACGCCCGACGGAGCCGGCCGCTACAACCACTTCAACGGAGCCCAAGGCTCCTCCATCTACTGGACCCCCGCCACCGGCGCGCAGTCCATCCAAGGCGCCATCCGGCAGAAATGGGCCGACCTCGGCTGGGAACGCGGCCTCGGCTACCCCACCACCGACGAAACCGGCACCCCGGACGGAGCCGGCCGCTACAACCACTTCAACGGAGCCCAAGGCTCCTCGATCTACTGGACTCCCGCCACCGGCGCGCAATCGATCCACGGAGCCATCCGGCAGAAGTGGGCCGACCTCGGCTGGGAAAAGGGCGGCCTCGGGTACCCGACCAGCGACGAGTACGGCGTCACCGGCGGCCGCCGCAACAACTTCCAGCACGGAACCATCACCTGGTACAGCGCCAACGGAACCACCCAGGTCGCCTACAGCTGATCAGAACCAGCGCGATCTTCCTCGCAGTCAACGGCGAAACGGCTGGCCCGCAGGCGATCTGCGGGCCAGCCGTTCTTGGCTCAACGAGCCGGATTCGCGACGCAGAGCACGGATCCGGCACATCGCGGCCGAATCAGCCGTTGCCATTTCCCGAATCCCCGCCGAACTTGGTCCAAACCTTGCTGGCCGCGCCGGCAACAGTTTCCCCGACTTCGGTGAAGACCTTCGTCAGCGGATCCGCCGAAGCATTCCAGGAATCCTTGTACGACTTGGCCGCGGACTTAAGGTCGTCCTTCCAGTCCGTCGTCGGCGCGTCGTCGTCGCGGCGAGGGTAATCGCCCGACAGGATCGCCCGGTACTGCTCCGACGCGGCCCATTTCTGCAGCTGCGTCGCTCGCACCACAGCGAACGGATGGGTCTCGGTCTCGACGTTTTTCAGCTTCAGCAAGCTGTCCCGGATGTCTTCGACCGACTCGTATTCCGCTCCCTGCTGGAGGAAGGACGGAATGTCGATGCGAGACGGATCCACGCCGCCCGCCAGCTGGATCTGCGCCCGCAGCGCCGCGGCCGGGTCCTGGCCGCAGAGCAGGCCCGCGCGGTCGCAGGACAACTCCGCCTTGCGGTACCACTCGCTCAGCGCCGCGATGATCGCCCGGATGCCGAGCGCGCTCACCGGGGTCCAGGACATCGACAGCTGGAGGCCGATCAGGCGCACCATGATCGTGCGGTAGACCGCGTGCCCGGACAGCACGTGCCCCATCTCGTGCCCGATGGCGAACCTCAGCGATTCGTGGCTCATCTGGTCGACGAGCGCGGTGCTGATCCGGATGAACGGCTCGTCCATGCCCAGCGCGGACGCCTGCAGCCGCGGATCCTGGTAGACGAACAGGTTCGGCACGGCGGGGAGATCCAGCGTCTCGGCGCATTCGTGACGCAGCCGGTCGAGTTCCGGATACTGCCGCGGCCCGACGCGGATTGACGAGGCCAGCGCCATCAGCCGTTCGCCGCGTTCGTTGTAGAAGCCGGAGACCGCGCGGATCACCTGAGCGAATCCGGGCACCGCGCGCAGCGTGGCGAGCGCGCCGCGATCCACCGGATGTTCGTAGGCTCTCGGGCTGATTCCCGGAAAACGGACGGCGTCCCGGCGCGCGGGTTCGATTTCGTCAGTCATGACTCCCCCATAAAAGTTTCTGCCCGCAGCCTACTCAACGCCCGCCGACAGATCGTTCCGCGGCCCCGGAATGCGGCGCTTCCCGTTGCGGGCTGGCGGAAACCTTGTTGTCCAGACCACAGCAGACTGCTGTACGGGGCGGGGCGGATGGGCCGAACGGAGCATTCTTTTGCCGACGTCTTCGCGCGCGGGGAATTCGGGCACGCGATTTCGGCGGCCAAGGACCAAGGCAAGCCAGACCGGGCGAGTGGGCCGGTGTCGCCGGGCGGGAGCGGACCTGGTTCGGCTCCCCGCGGCCTCGGTCCCGCTGCGCTGGTGGTCGCCGCCAACCCGGACAACCCGCACTCGGGCAAGCACGCCCGTCCGGCGCGATCGCCCGGATTGGATACGATTGGTCACGACTGCGGGGGAGGCAGCGTGGCGCAAGGACCTGAAGAGCCCATCCCGGGCGTGGACCTCGACCGCCCCAGCGTGGCGCGGGTTTACGACTGGTATCTCGGCGGCACGGCCAACTGGGCCATCGACCGCGAGTTCGGCAAAATGGTCCTCGCGGCGTTCCCGGCGGGCATGTACTGCGCCAGAGCCAACCGAGCCTTCCTGCACCGCGCGGTGCGGCACCTGGTCCGGCTTGGCGTGCGCCAGTTCGTCGACATCGGCTCCGGCGTCCCGACGATGGGCAACGTGCACCAGATCGCCGACGAGGTCGCGCCGGACTCCCGTGTCGTCTACATCGACCGCGAGCCCGTCGCGGTCGCGCATTCCCGGATCCTGCTGGAGCGCCACGGCGATCCCGAGCGCCACGCGGTCATCCAGGGCGATCTTCGCGAACCGGACGAGCTGTGGCAATCCGTCGCGGACACCGGCGTCGTCGACCTCGACGAACCGCTGGCCCTGCTGGTCACCGCGGTCCTGCACATCCAGCAGCCCGGCCCGGACGGCCGCGACCTCGGGCCCGAGGCCATCGCGCGGTACCGGGAAATGCTTTCCCCTGGTTCGTATCTGGTCCTGTCGCAGATCACCCACGAGGGCCTGCCCGACGACATCGCCCGCCAATTGCACGCGGTCATCGAGCTGTACGACACCAACGTCAGCAAGCACGTGCTGCGCTCGAACGCGGAAATCCACGCCCTGTTCGGCGACTTCGAGCTCCTCGACCCCGGCGTCACGTGGACCGCCGCCTGGCATCCGGAGGAGAGCGGGGCCAACACGCCGGTCATCGACTTCGCGGACCCCAGCGAGGCGGGGATGCTGGCCGGGGTCGCGCGCAAACCCTGAAACCGCTGTAGCGCAACGATAATCGGCTCACTGCCTGTGCAGGTCGGCCCGCAGCAGCATCGCGTTCCGGAAGACGCCGTCCGGAGGCGCGGTCGTCCCGCCGTCCGTGGTCACGTAGAGGGCTCGCCCCTCCTCGCCGGGCACCCAGGCGGCGCTGGACGGCCCGATCAGGCGCTCGTCGAACGGCTCGCCCGCGACGTGCCGGACCTCGCTGCCGTGCCGCGGGATCAGCGGCACCCGGTCCAGCGTGTTGGCGCGATGCCTGGTGACGTAAGCGAAACCGGCCTCCTCATCGAGCGCGAAGTCGTCGGCGTTGTCGATCGCGGCGACGAATTCCGCGTCCCCCGCCGGGTCGAGGGTGGCGGGGTCCACCGGCACTCGCATGAAGACTTTCTGCGCCGTCGAGGTGTAGTAGAGGTATCCGGTTCGCGCGCTGTACCGGATTCCGTTGACGCCTGGCTGGCGCGGCGGGGCGACCTCGGCGTCCGGGTCGTCGGCCATCGTGTCGTGCTCCAGCCAGATCCGGGCCTGGCCGCCGCGGGCCTCGGCATCGAGGTCGACGCGCCAGATCAACCCGGCGAAGCAGTCCGCGACGGCCAGCACTCCGTCGCCGAGCAGACAGCTGCCGTTGAGCGCGCGCACGCGGTCGTCGAAGGTGAAGACGATCTCCGGGGACACCGGTTCGCCGGGCGTCCAGCCGGTGAGGTCGAGCCGGGCCAGGTGGGATTCGTGGGTGGTGTAGCCCTCGGTCAGGCTGATCAGGAAGACGTCCGGCAGCACCTCGGCGATCCCGGTCACGGGGTGGTCGAAGCGGTGCACGAGAACGGGCCGTCGCGGTTCCGCCACGATCCACAGCTCCTGCTGCAGAAGGACGGTGACCAGCACCGACCCGTCGGCGCGGACGGCGAGATTCTCCGGGAAGTACTTCTCCGGGAAGGACGCGACCGGGGTCAGCGTGACGTCGGGGACGGGGGTCATCGGCATGAGGGGCGCTCCCTGAGTTAAAAGAGGACGGACATCCGCTTTTCTTTCACGCTAGGCTGCGGACGCGAGGAGTGTCAAGGCGAGGGAGCGGACGTTGCCGAGGGTGAGCCAGCAGTACAAGGACAGCCAGCGCGGGGAAATCCTGGCGGCCGCGCGCCGCTGCTTCCTCCGCAACGGCTTCCACCGCACGTCGATGCAGGACGTCTTCGCCGAGGCGGGCAAGTCGGCGGGCGCGGTCTACCGGTACTTCCAGAAGAAGGAGGACATGATCGTCGCCGTCGCCGCGCAGAATCTCGACGACGTCACCGGGGTTCTGCACGCCGCCCTCGACCGAGGCGCCGGCGAGAACGGCGTCGGCGAGGTGATGGCGGAACTGCTGGAGGCCGTGACCGATCTGCACCGCGACCGGCAGCTGGCGGGCATGGCGGTGCTGGTCTGGTCGGAAGCGCAGCGCAATCCGGAACTGGCCGATCGGCTCACCGCGGCGTCGGTCGAGATGAGTGCCGAGGTGGCTGGTCTCGTGCGCAGCAGGCAGGAGGCCGGGGCCTGGGCCGGTGCGTCGGCCGATGCTCTCGCGCAGGCGATTTTGGCGCTCCTGCCCGGGTTTCTCTTCAACCTGGCGCTGTCCGGACCGGACGGAGTGGCCGGATTCCCCGACGCGGTTCGCACGCTTTTGCCGCAGTGATCCCGCCTAGCGCGCGGAGGACGGGCGGGGGCCGTTTGCGTCCGCCCTCGAGACCGGGTGAGATACTCTGATGCTCATCCCGTCCGAAGTCACCCCGGTCCCCTGGCGCAACGGAGCAGGCACCACGCGGGAGCTCGCCGCCGATCCCTCGGGGGAAACGCTGTGGCGGATCAGCGTCGCGGATCTTCTCGAAGACGCCCCGTTCTCGGCTTTCCCGGGAATCGACCGGCTTTTCACCGCCCTCGGACCGCTCCGGCTGACGATCAACGGGACAGCGACGGACCTCGAGCGCGGCGACCAGATCCGGTTCGCCGGCGAGGACACCGTGACGGTCTCCCTCGATCAGCCGACCCAGGCCCTGAACGTGATGACCCGGCGCGGGCGGTACCGAGCCGAGGTCGTCCTGCGCTCCCCGGAGGCAGACCGCGCGGACGGGGTGGCCGCGACGGTCGATCTCGGCGGGCAAATCGCCGAAGTTTTCCTCGCCGCACTGGCATGATGCAGCCCATGACCAGCACCGCCCGGCGCATGTTCGAGCTCCTGGAGCCGATCTGCCTCGTCACGTTCTTCGCCGACGAATGCAACGAGGAACTGGCCGCGCTCGGCCACCGCACCTACTGGGACGGCTATTTCGCCAGCCGCGCCGCGCCGTTGGGACGGCCGCCGGCGGAGGTCGTGCACGCGGCTTTCTACAACTTCGCCGAGGGCGAGGCCGCGCGGCACATCCCGAGCGCGTGGGAGACGATCCCGGCCGAGGCGTCCGTCGCCGCACGCGAACGGGGCAGCGCGGCCTCGGTGCGCCGGATTCTCGGCGACGAACTGGCTAGCTCGCCGGGGTTGGTGCGGGCCGCCGACCTGACCGCCAAAGCCGCGACGAGCGCATCCACCGTGGGGCGCGTCATGTACGCCGGAATGCGGAGTCTTCCGGTGCCGAGCGACCCGGTCGCCCGGCTCTGGCACTCCGCGACCATGCTGCGCGAGCACCGCGGGGACGGGCACATCGCCGCGCTGGTCGGCGCGCGGATCGGCGGGACCGAGGCACACATTTTGTCGGCGCTCGAGATGGGCATCCATCCGCCGGAGTCGTTCGGGCGCGTGCATCACCTGCCGAAGAAGCGACTGGCGGCGGTCATGGACGGATTGCGCGAGCGGGGGCTTGTGGACGCTGACGGACATTTCACGGACGCCGGTCGCGAGCTCAAGCAAAGCATCGAAGACCTGACCGACGAGCTGGCTGCCGCACCGTACGAAGCCCTCACATCCGCCGAACTCGACGAGTTGATCGCTGTGCTGGAGCCGATCACCGCCACGCTGGTGGCTGCTGGGTCGAAGTGACGTAACAGCACCACGCCTCGCCGCGACTTCGGGGAATCCGAGTCACAACGAGGTGTCTCATGTCCCTGGCCAAAGCCTTCGCCACCACCACCCCGACGGCCGAACCGACGAGCGGCAACCTCGGCGACTCGGCGCCGGCGGGCACCAAGAACGTCAGCGACTTCGTCACCGTCCAGTCGCTGACCAACTTCGCCGCCATGACCGGTGCCGTGTCCGCCGCCTGGGGCGGCGCGCAAAGATTCTGGAATCCCTTGCACGGCCAGTGGTTCCCGTTCACGCTCTGCGCCCTGTTCGGCCTGGTCTCGCTGCTGGCCTCGCGGCCGGGCGAGAAAATGCTCGACGCCAACGGCACCGCGTTGCCCGGCCAGCCGTCGAGCCTGATCCGCTGGCTGCAGCCGTCGTTCATCGCGCTGGTCAACGTCTTCGTGCTCTACGGAGCCGTCGTCGGAGCGGCCTCGGCGATCAGGTGACCTCAGTCGTGCCGGGCGGCCAGGCGGACGGCGTCCATGGCCGCGACCTCCTTGGGCGTCCGGCGTTGCGCGCCCACCCCGAGGAATCCGCCTTCCTGGTTCACTTCGGCGACGACCGTGGCGATCTCCACCAGGAACTCGCGGAAGTCCGGCAGTTCCGCCGGCGCGGTGCCGGCGACGATCGCGGCGGCTGAGCGGATGGTCTTTTCCGCGTACGGCAGGTATTCCGAGTACTTGACGCCCGGCCGCAGGCCTGTGTCGAAGGCCGACGAGGCCGCCACCTCGCGGATGAATCGCCTCGGGTGCGCGACGCTGGCCTCGCGCAGGGTTTTCACCAGCGCGAACATCTCGTCCGAATCGACCCCGCCGACCGACAGCCCGACCAGGATTCCCGACGCCATCATCGCCCGCTGCAGCGTCGCCCATTCCTCGGCGGTGAAGTCCTCCTCGCCCGCGCCGCCGCGAGCGCGCCCGTCGCGGACCACCTGCATGCCCACGCTGGCCACCAGGCCCGGGATGCTGCGCGCGACGTGCAGTTTCCGCGTCCGCGCCGGTTCCGGCAGGTCGTCCCAGGCGACCAGGTCGGGGTCGGGCAGTTCGCCGGAGGACTGCTCGGTCCGCCACCGGTCGTGTTCGCGCTGGGCCAGCAGGAGGACCTCGTCGTCGCCGAACGCGACGGTGAGGGCGGGGTCGAACGCGGGCACCATCACGCAGCCGACCAGCGCCAGATGCTCGCCCAGCTGCCGGGCCTGGGCGCGGGTGACCGCCTTGTGCTCCTCGGGGGCCTGGTCCCAGCGGGGCGGGACCCAGGCGTGGACGGTCCGCTGGGCATGGCCGTCGACGTCGTGCAGGGCCCGCGCTAGATCCTCGATCAGCTCGCCCCGGGTGTAGCGGCTGAGGTCCTCGATCAGCCGGTCCTGCGCCTCCAGCCGGGCCTTCATCCGGCGGCATTCGTGCAGCACCGCCTCGCCGTTGAGGAAGGTCTGCTCGGAACGCCGGTCGCCGGCCTGGCCGAGCACGCCCTGGCCGACCATGATCACGATCATGAAGATCAGCTGGACCAGCGTGGACAGGAAGGTCATGAACGCGAACGGGTACGGGTCCAGCGTCTGCACGCCCAGCCCGGCCAGTCCCATCCACACCACCTGCGTCCCGGCGGCCAGGTAGAACGCCCACATGCTGCCGAGCCGCTGCGTCAGCCAGGCCGCGATCCGGCCGTTGACGCTCACCGCCTGGTCGAGCGCCTGCGGCGGCCGCTGCACCCGGTGCTGCTGGATCCACGGATGCGGGCTCGACTCCAGCAGGCTCACGCCGCGGCTGAGCGCCCGGTCGTGCTGGTCGAGATGCCGCTGCAGGTCCGCGATCTGCTCGAAGACGGCCTCGGCGTTGTCGTAGGTCTGGATCGAACGCCGGTCCGCCGCGCCGCCCAGCACCCGCTGGCCGACCAGGATCACCAGGCACAGCACCAGCTGCACCACGTTGTCGAGGAACAGCAGGAACGCGAAGGGATACGGGTCGGCCGCCCGCAGCGGGCCCCAAGTCGCCAGCGCCATCCACCCGGCGACGAGGGCGAGCACGACGTACAGCGCGGGCATCGAGCCGATCGCCCGGGTCAGCGCGGCCGCGAACGCGCCGTTGAAGCCGATCTGCTCGTCCGCGGTCGTGGCCGGACGCCGCGGCAAGCGCGGCAGCCGCGGCATTCGGCGGCGGTTCACCCGATCCGTCCGGATTCGGTGGTCGCACCGGTTTCCCAGCACGCTTTCGTTTGCTCCGTGGATCCGCGCCGCGTCACCGTCGAGCCCCTTCCGCATTCCGCCGGTCTCTGCGCACCAGTATCCCGGCGCGGCCCGGGAGGGGTCCACGGCGCCCGTGCTCGACTGTCCACTGAGGACCGTCGACGGCGGCGGCGGCGCGAAACAGTACGGGCATTCGGAAAAGAAATCGTTTTCCCCGACCATTACCGCGCGGCGGGAGAAAACGCGGTCTCCCGGCTTTCCCCGGCAGGCGGTACCGTTGCGGAAGCGCTGGCACGGCGGAAAGGCAGGTTCCGGCAGTCCGGCGATGGTGAGGCGTTTTCGCATTCGGCGCACTGCCGGGGGACGGCTATTTCCGCCGGCCCGGAATTGCCTGCCCGGCAGGCAGCGCGGCGGTGTTCGGACGCCCCTGACCGGCGGGAATCGTGATGAAAGAGCTCGATTTCGACAGCGAAGACCTGGAAGTCACCGAGGAGTTCCTCAGCAGGGCCTACACCAGGATGCAGATCGGCGGCGACGTCGAGCAGACCCGGGCGCACGTCTCCCGCAATGTCGTGGGACCGGTGAGCGTGGACGATCTCGAGTTCGATTACGACATGAGCCACGACGCCGGGACGCTCGGCAAAATCTGCCTCGGAAACGTGCATTCCGGTTCCATCGTCCGGCAGTACTTCCCGGACGGGGAGGAAGGGTTCTTCGGGCCCGGCGACGTATTCGTCTACGCCCCGCACGACCGGCCTTACGCCGGGGTGATCCGCCGTTCCGGCTACAACCTCGTCATGTTCGACCCGCACCTGCTGACCCGGGTGGCCGCCGGGCTCCCCGGCCGCAGGCCCGATCCGGTGCGGCTCACCGGCGACCGGCCGGTTTCCCCGGCGGCGGCACTGCATTTGCGGCGCACCATCGCTTACCTGCGCGAGGGCCTCTGCGCCGACGCCGAACTGAGCCAGCAGCCGCTGCTCGTCTCGGCCGCGTCGCAACTGCTGGCCGCGAGCGTGCTGACCGCGTTCCCGAACACCGCGACGACCGAGCCGACCGGCGAGGACCGCCACGACGCGCACTCGGCCACCCTGCGCCGCGCCGTCGCCTACATCGACCAGCACGCCCGCGAAGACCTGTCCGTAGCCGACATCGCCGAGGCCGTGCACGTCAGCGTCCGCACGGTGCAGGTCGCCTTCCGGCGGCACCTGGACACCACCCCGATGGGCTATCTGCGCCGGGTCCGGCTCTCCCACGCCCACGCCGACCTGGTGGCCGCCGACCCCGCGGGCGCCGTCACGGTCACCGCTGTCGCCGCCCGATGGGGCTTCTTCCAGCTCGGCCGATTCGCCGCCGCTTACCGCGCCGCCTACGGCTGCTCCCCGCACCAGACCCTCGTGCAGCGCGGTCCTTGAAGAGGGAGGCTGCGTTTTCTGCATGCCCGGCGCGGGATGCTGCGTTCCCGGCATGGCCGCGCCGGGCCGATCCGGGCTTCACTTGACGGATGCGGCAAACCGCCGCGGACGCCGGCGCCGTACCGCCGCGCAGCCGGTCGACTCGTTTCGCCGCACGCGCCCGGTTCCCGCCTGCCCGGAGGGGAACCATGCCTGCCACCGAACGCGAAACGCTGGTCGCCGAGGCCGTGCTCAGTCTGACCGCCTGCGACCGGCCGGTCCCGGACCTGCTGCACGACCTCACAACCAGCGTGGCCGAGCTGCTCGGCCTGCGGGCCGCCGGGGTCGCGGTCCTCGACCAGGCCGGGAAAGCGGACTGCCTCACCACCTCTGACGAAACGTTCCTCCCCTTGGCCCGCAGCCAGTTCGAACTCGGCGAAGGCCCGGCGGTGGACACCATCCGCACCGGTGCGGTACTGCCCCCGGTCACGCTGCGGCCCACCGGACCGCGGCGCTGGCCCCGTTTCACCGCCCGGGCGCTGCGGGCCGGGGTCGTTCGCGCCGCCGCCGTGCCGCTCAGAGCGGGCGAATACACGGTCGGCGCGGTGACGTTGTTCAGCGGGACGCCGTCGGTTCCGGCCGCCCACGACCTGCGGCTGGCGCAAGCCCTGGCCGACGCCGCCGGGACCGGACTGTCGCAGCGCCAGGCGTTGCGGACGAGGGACGAGATCATCGGCCAGCTGCAATCGGCACTGGACTCCCGGGTCGTGATAGAACAGGCCAAGGGGATTCTGTCCGCGCGTCTGGACGTCGATCTGGGAGAAGCCTTCGAGCGGCTCCGTTCGTACGCCCGCGGGCAGCGGCTGAAGCTGAACGAACTGGCCGGGCTGGTGGTGCGGGGAGAAATCCCGTCCGAGCTGAGGGCGATCGCCTGAAGCTTCCGCGAGCGGAAGGTCCACAGAGGACGGTTCAGCCGAAGCAGTCCGGCGGGGGCTTTGCCCGGCCGCGACGATCCGGCAAGCTGGACCCGTGTCCATGGAATCAGTGATCGGCGACGCCGCCAAGAAACAGTTCGAATTCTTCATCGACGAGCACCGCGAAGCGCTCCAGCGCTGCCTCGACGGGCTCACCGAGGAGCAGGCCCGCCGATCGCTCGTGCCGTCGCGGACCACGTTGCTCGGGCTGGTCAAACACGTGACCTTCGTGGAGAAGGTCTGGTTCGACGAAGCCGTCACCGGCCGTCCGCGCGCCGAGATCGGGATCCCGGAGACGCCGGACGAATCGTTCGCCCTCGGCGACGACGACACCATCGCGTCCGTCCAGCAGGCGCACCGCGAAGCGTGCGAGAACGCCCGCCAGGCCACCGCGTCGCTCGAACTGACCGACATCCTTCCCGGCAACCGGCGCGGCCCGCTGCCGCTGCGGTTCGTCTACCTGCACGTTCTGCGCGAGCTGGCGCAGCACTGCGGCCACGCGGACATCCTCCGCGAGCAGATCCTCGCCGACGACGGAGCTACTTCTTGACCGGATACGCCTTGGGCACGCCGTCCTTGTCGACGCCGGCCGCGGCGTACTTGCTGACCCAGTCCGGCACGTAGCCGACGTTGGTGGACAGGTCCTTGCCGGTCTTGGCGTCCAGGACGATCGGCTGCCGTCCGTTGGTGTAGCCGTACAGCGCGCCGTGCCAGGCGGCGGTCAGGCCGCCCGGCGGGACGCGGTTCGCGGCCTGGTCCGGCAGGCTCCAGAGCTTGGTCCCGGCCTTGGCGTCGTAGGCGGTCAGCACGCCGGAGTCGGTGCAGGCGAGCACCGACTGCTCGTCGTACAGGCAGTCGCCGTACGAGTCGGGGCCCAGGTTGCGGGTGCCTTCCACGGAGAACTTCTCGGTACCCGTCGCCGCGTCGAGGAACTTCAGGAATGCGTGCCCGCTGCTGTACTCATTCGCTTTCAGGACCACCATCGCCGGGTCGCCCCGCATGATCTCGACCGCGCTCGATTTGGCGGCCGCGACCCACTTCTGCGCGCCGCTCGCGACGTCGAGGGCGGTCGCCTGGACCATCGAGGAGTTCTCGGCCACGTTGGAGTCGACGCCGACCACGACGTCGCCGTTCAGGCTCCCCGCGTCGAATTTCTTGCGCTCCCACAGCTGTTTCCCGGTCGCCGGGTCCAGTCCGACGGTGAGGTTGCCCTCCGACTGCGTGAAGCTGGCGACCACGGCCTTGTCGGTGGCCGCGACAACGTGGGTGACCGAACGATTGCCGCTGATCCCGTACTGGTCGTCGGCGATCTTGGTGTTCGTCTGCCAGGCCTTGACGCCGGTCTCGGGATTCACCGCGATGACGGCGAGCGCGAGGTAGCCCGGCGTCGTGCCCTGCTCGGGCATCCGCAGCGGGACGGCTCCGACGACCAGTTTGTCCGTGACGAGCGGCGGACGCGGGCCGCTTTGCTCGACGAACGGGCCGTTGTGCGCGTTCGGGTCCGCGGCCGGGCCTTCGATCTTGATATTCCACTTCTCGCCGCCGGTGAGCACGTCGACCGCGCTCAGCGATTCGGGGGCGATGATGTAGCCGGTACGGTCGCGCAGCGTCATGAACTTCGACGTCACGGAGCCGCCCAGGTTGGCCTGCAGCGCCGTGCGGGGCAGCGTGACGCCCTTGCTGGTGTCGAACGCCAGCGGCGGATCGGCGGTCACCGCTTCCGGCTGGGCGGACGAGGCTGGCGGCTGCTGCCCGGCCGGTCCGGCCTGGTCAGTGGGCAGGTTGGTCGGGAGCGACCCGCCGCCGCACGCGGCCGTCGCGGCCAGCACCCCCAGGCAGGCCGCAATGCTCAACATTCGCCGCATCGGTGTCCCCGTTCTCCCGATCCACTGCTCCATTCGGAGTCGTCCGGGAACTTAGCCGACAGAACGGCCGCGTGTGCACGAGATCACACAAATGCGGCGAAAAAGGTGACCCGGGCCCTCGCCGCGACCCGGACGGGTGAGCAACGGGCACCCATCCGCAGCCGGTCCGGCCGCGAATGCCTGGCATGACCTCCCGTCTGCGGATCCTTCCGGCGGCGCTCTGCGGCGTCCTCGCTCTGGTGTCGGCGCTGGCCGCCGGGCACCTGGCGGCGTCCTTCGGCAACGTCAACGCCTCGCCGTATCTCGCGGTCGGGAACGGGGCGATCGATCTGACGCCGCTGCCGGTGAAGGACTTCGCGGTGCGGACCTTCGGCACCTACGACAAAGCTGTCCTGCTCGGCGGCATGGCGGTGGTGTTGCTGCTCGTGTCCGCCGCGGCCGGGGTGCTGTCGCGGCGATCGCCGTGGCCGGGAGTTTCGATCATTGTCGCGTTTGGACTGATCGGCGGGGTCGCGGTGGCCGCGCGGCCGGATCTGACCGCGGTCGCGTTGCTGGCTCCGCTGGTCAGTTTGGTGGTGGGAGCGGGAGTTTTCCTTCTGCTGCACCGGATCGCTATCCGGCAGCAGAGGACGGACGTTTCACGACGGTCGTTCTTGCTCGGCAGCGTGGGGACCGTCGTCGGGGCCGGAGTGCTCGGCGGTGCCGGGCAGGTGATCAGCGGGACCCGGGACGCCACCGCTTCTCGGGCGGCGGTCGGCCCGCTCGTGCCCGCGGTCTCGGCGCCGCCGATCCCCGCCGACGCGGACTTCGCCAAGCTCGGGACTCCGCCGTTCCTCACGCCGAACCGGAACTTCTATCGCGTCGACACCGCGTTGTCCGTTCCGCAGGTTCGCACCGAGGATTGGAGCCTGCGGATCCACGGGATGGTCGAGCGGGAAGTCCGGTACCGGTACCGCGATCTCCGCGACCGGCCGCTGGTCGAGCGGACCGTGACGATGACGTGCGTGTCCAATGAGGTCGGTGGCGACTACGTGTCCACTTCGAACTTCATCGGGGTCGATCTCGCCGATTTGCTCGCCGAAGCCGGAGTACGGCCGGGCGCGGAGCAGTTGTTCTGCTCCAGTGTGGACGGTTGGACATCTGGCACCCCGGTCGCCGCCGCAATGGATCGTTCGCGTGGCGCGATGCTGGCTCTCGGGATGAACCGCGAGCCGTTGCCGCTGGAGCACGGCTTTCCCGCACGGCTGGTCACTCCTGGGCTTTACGGGTATGTCTCGGCGGTCAAGTGGGTCGTGGACATCGAGGTCACGACGTGGAAGGCCCGGCAGGCGTACTGGCTCCGCCGGGGCTGGGGCGAGCAGGCGCCGATCAAGACCGAATCGCGGATCGACACTCCCAAAGGCTTCGCGACCGTTCCGTCCGGCGCGGTGCGGATCGCTGGCGTCGCTTGGGCACAGCACACCGGGATCGCCAAGGTGGAGATCAAAGTGGACGGTGGAGCCTGGCAGCCGACCACGTTGTCCGCCGAGGTGAATCCGAATACCTGGCGGATGTGGTGGACGCAGATCTCGGTGAAACCCGGTACGCACCAGGTTTTCGTGCGGGCGACCGACAAATCCGGCTACACCCAGACCGAAGCCCGCGCCGGCACCGTGCCCGACGGAGCCACCGGCTGGCATTCCACGACTTTTATCGCCTCCTGACCAATCCGGTCCCCACCTGGTTCCGAATCCCCGGTGAACAGTCCACTGTGAACGGAGAATTGCCGTGAAGTCCCTTCGCCTCGCCGGTATCGGTGCCGTCGCTGCTCTCGCCCTCACCGCGTGCGGCAGCAGCACCGACAACACCGCCTCGAGCAGCGCCCCTTCCGCGACGCCCTCGTCGGCGGCGCCGATGTCCAGCAGCAGTTCCGGCGTCACCACCAACGACCAGGTCTTCGGCCCCGCCTGTTCCCAGCTCCCGCAGGGCAGCGCGCCGGGTTCGCTCGACTCGATGGGCCCGCAGCCGGTCGCGTCCGCCGCCTCGACGAACCCGCTGCTCACGAAGCTGGTCGCGGCGGTCAAGGCCACCAACCTGGTCGACACGCTCAACAGCCAGCAGGCCATCACCGTCTTCGCCCCGGCCGACCCGGCGTTCAACGCCCTCGGCGACGCGAAGTTCAAGGAGCTGGCGGCCAACCCGAACCAGCTCGCCCCGATCCTGCAGTACCACGTCGTCGGAAAGCGCTACGACGCCAAGGGTCTCGAACAGGCCGGCACCTTGACCTCGTTGAACGCGGCGGGCGGGCCGCTGAAGATCGAGGGTTCCGGCGACAACCTGACGGTCAACGGCGCGAAGATCCTGTGCGGGAACATCCCGACCAAGAACGCGACTGTCTTCGTGATCGACAAGGTGCTCACCCCGGGCACCAACAAGAACTGAGCCACCGGGCCCGGCGCGCCTCCCCCGCGCCGGGCCCGGTTTCCGTTCCGCTGAGTCAGCTGAGTCAGCTGAGCGAAGAAGCCACGTGCAGGTCGATGTTCTTCGTCTCCGGGGCCATGAACGCGCTCACGATCGCGCCCAAGGCGGCGATACCGGCGGCGATGTACATCGTGGCCGACAGCCCGAGGTTGGTCAGCGACCACGGGGTCGCGAAGGTGCCGACGGCCGCGCCGATCCGGCTGATCCCGGTGCACAGCCCCACCGCCGACGCGCGGACCTCGGTCGGGAACAGCTCGTTCGGGTAGATCCATTCCAAAATGGACGGTCCGCCGTTGAACACCGCGTACACCGCGAAAGCCAATGCGATCAACCACAGTGCGGCGCCCGGTTGCAGGCCGAGATAGAACAGCCCGGCCGCGGAAATCGCGAAGCCCCAGATCAGCACGGGGCGACGGCCGAGCCGGTCCACCAGCAGCAGCGCGGCGATGTTTCCGACGAAGAAGAAGAAATTGATCAGCCCGTACCCGAGGTGCGACAGATTGCCGCCGCCGAGGTTGAACAGTTCGAGAATCCGCGGCCCGAACGCGTAGATCGCGAACAGCGGGACCACCGTGCACGTCCAGAAAATCGAGATGAACACGACTCGTTTGAGGTACCCGCGGCGCCACAACGCGGACATCGGGGTTTTGGTCTCGGCTTCCGGAAGATCGTCCAGCGTCGCGTGCTCGCCGATCGTCGTGCGCAGCACCTCCAGCGCTTCGGCGTCGCGGCCCTTGCTGTGCAGCCAGCGCGGCGATTCCGGGATGCTGGTGCGGGCGATCACGATCAGCAGCGCGGGCACCGCCGAGGACAGCAGCATCCACTTCCAGCCCTGGTCCACGTTCAGCAGGAAGAACCCGACGAACGCGGCGACCGTCGCGCCGACGAACCACATCGCGTTCAGCCCGCCGACCAGCCGAGCCCGCCACGCCTTCGGCGCGAACTCGGTGACCAGCGCGGTGGCGATCGGATAGTCCGCGCCCACCGCGACGCCGATCAGCAGCCGCAGCACGAACAGCTGCGCCGCGTCGGCCACGAAGAACTGCAGCACCGAGCAGACGATGATCGCGATCAGGTCGATCGTGTACATCAGCTTCCGGCCGATCCGGTCGGTGAGCGGGCCGAACACCGCTCCCCCGATGAACACGCCGACCAGCGCGGACGCGCCGATCAGGCCGGACCACAACGAGTCCATCTGCCATTGCGGGCCGATCTGCACCAGCGCGATGCCGATGATGCTGAGGATGTAGCCGTCCAGGAACGGCCCGCCGGAGGAATACAGCGCCAACTTGCGGTGAAACCCGTTGAGGCGGGCGGAATCCAGGGTCGCCCGGACAGCGGTGTCCGGTGCGCGGTCAGTCTTCATTTCGGTTGGTCTCCTCGCTGCCGACCGCCGCCACGGCGTCGATCTCGATGCGTTTCGTCCCCCGGAATCCGGCGACCTGGACCGTGGTCCGCGGCGGCAGGTCGATGCCGGCGAAACGGTCGAGGTAAGCCTGGTGGTAGGCGTCGAACTCGCCGAGATCGGCGAGGAACACCGTCAGTTTGAGCAGCGTGCGCAGGCTCCCTCCCGCGGCCCGCAAAGTGTCCTCGAGGTTGTCGAGTGCCACCCGCACCTGCTCGTCGATTTCCTCCGGGACGCTGCCGTCCCGCCGTGCCGGAACCTGCCCGCACGCCCAGATCACGCCGCCGAACACAGCGGCGCCGGCGTAGGGACGAGGTCCGTGCGGATGCGCTACCAGCTCACGCGACGCGGTCATCGGCCCTCCCGGTGGTCCGGAATCAGGAACCCGCGCGCGATCGAATACACGTGGGTCCACAGTGGAGTTTTCACGGACACGCCATGGGTGACCGCTTCGCGATACCGCTGCTTTCGTTCCGCCGCAGTGGAAACGACTTCACCGGCGGGAACGTCGGACAGCGGGCGGATCACCAATCCCGCGACCGGCGGACGCGGTTCGGCTTCAGCGGGAAGCCTGAGCAGATGCCCGTCCGGAGTAACAATAGTGCGTTGCGATCCGTCCGAAAGGGACAGAACCCGGCCGGATCGTTCTGCGATGTCCAGCGCGGCCCAATCCAACGCCGGGGCTCCCGCCATGCCGGGCACGACCAACGTGCCCACCACGGCCGCGGTTTCGCACGCAGGCACGAAGGCCTGCAGCGGACCGCGAGAAGCCGGGTCGTGCGCGACGGCGTAACCGTCGCAATGTTCCAGCCGCAGACCGACTCGCCCAGCCGGAACCCGCGCCGTCTCCGTGACCAACGCGTCGAGCCCGGCGCTCTCGTGGACCTCAGCGGACGCGATGACCTCGGCCAGATACTCCGCCTCGCCGCTGCTCAGCCCCGAGGCCCGCAACGCACGCAGCGAAACCTCGTGGATCTCCCGCACGGACACCCGGGTAAGGACGGTTTCGGCGGTCGAAACGCGCTCGGCCCTCGCCGCGGTCATTGCCCGGCTCCGGGGAAAACCGTGTCGAACAGCCGGAGCCAGTTGCCGCCCAGCACCTGCGCCACCACGGTTTCGTCCAGGCCCACCTCCAGCAGTCCCTCGGTGAGCACCGGGAAATCAGCGGGTCCGCCGAACCAGTTCGGCCACACCGGCCACTGCGGTTCCACCGGCACCGCGGACGCGGGCCGCCACCGGCCGTTGCGCAGCCAAGCGACGTAGTCCTGCGACCAGTTGCGCGTGCAGTCGCTGCCGAGCGCGACGTGGTCCGGGCCGATCCTCTCCACCAGTGCGGCGACCATCTCGCAGAACTGCCGCCGGGTCGTCTTCTCGCCGCCGATCACGTTGGGGTACAAGCAACAGCCGAGCACGCCGCCACGCGCGGCGAGGGCGTCGATGACATCGTCCGGCTTGTTGCGCGGCGAATCGGCGAACGACAGCGGGTTCGCGTGCGTGATCGCGACCGGTCCGGCCGAGGCGTCGATGGCGTCGCGGCTGGTGCGGTTCCCGACGTGCGAGAGGTCGACGAGCATGCCGACGCGGTTCATCTCCGAGATGATGAACCGGCCGTACGCGGTAAGCCCGGAATCGTGCTCGTCGTAACAGGCGCCGCCGACGAGGTTCTGGATGTTGTAGGTCAGCTGCGCGATGCGCACGCCGAGCCGGTGGAACACCTCGACCATCCGGTAGTCGTCGCCGAACGGCGAGGTGTTCTGGAAGCCGAGCAGCACGGCGAGCCTGCCGTCGCGCTTCGCCTGCCGGATGTCGTCGGCGTTCTCCGCCAGGACAACCAAGTCGGCGTTGTCCCGGGCGAGTTCGTACCAATCCGCGACCGCGCGCAGCGTTTCCTGCGGGCCTTCCCACACCGCACAAGTCGCGTTGACGCCGGTGACGCCGCCCGCTTTCAGCTCCTCCAGGACCTTGCGGTCCCAGTTGTTGATCTGCAGTCCGTCGACGACCGTGAGGTCGCCGTGCTCCAGGGGGTCCACTCAGGACTCCTTTCCGGGCTTGCGGGTGAACAGCCAGTCGTCGTCCACTCCGGACTCCACGTCGCTCGCCCGGGGCGCGCCCGAGAACAGCGTGACGCGCAACCAGTCGGTCGACTGCGGGCTGTAGTTCTCCATGCCGTAGAGGGCCAGCTGGAACCGCTGCAGGTGCAGCGGAAGGAAATCGTCGGCGAGCAGGTTCGCCCGGACCTCGCCGTAACGGAGCCCGGCGACCGACTGCACGCGCGCGACAATGCCACGATGCCAAGGGAATTCCAGCAGGAACTCCGCCACCGAACGGTCGGCGTCGGCGGCTGCCAGATCGTGCCGGAGGGCGTGCACGGCGCGGGCG
This sequence comes from Amycolatopsis albidoflavus, assembly GCF_039525725.1. Classification (NCBI taxonomy): domain Bacteria; kingdom Bacillati; phylum Actinomycetota; class Actinomycetes; order Pseudonocardiales; family Pseudonocardiaceae; genus Amycolatopsis; species Amycolatopsis albidoflavus. Next base: position 176,349 of record NZ_BAAAHV010000022.1, on the reverse strand, counting down.
ATGTCGATCGGGTGTTCCATCGATTCGCCCGGGTCCTGACCGCGCTTGCCGCGCCGCGGTTCTTCGTTGTCCTCCGCGGAGAACCAGAACCTGGCTTGTTCGTTCGGGTCGGTGAAGTCGAATGCGCGGGTCCAGCCGTACCGGTCGGCCAGTAGGTCGCGCAGCTGCCCGCAGGTCTGGGTGATCTCGACTCGCCGACGCTGGTCGCAGGTCAGCAGGTGCTCGATCTCCGCGTCGAGCGAGTCGTCCAGTTCGACCAGAACGGTGTGCAGCACTGCCTGTGCTTCGGCGCCGAACTCCGCGGCTCGGTCGTCGAGGTCCCGCCAGCGGAAGCCGCCCGCCGGGAATTCGCTGAGCAGAGAAGCGATTCCGTCGATCCGTTCGGCCATTTCCGGTCCGGTCAGGTACGGCGCGGTCGTCAGGGTGTCGCGTTCGCGGAAGTACCGCCGGGCGCGGTCGAGCAGCTCGCCCGCCCGCCGTACGGAACCGGGATCGGCTTTCGCGTCGAGGGCATGGGCCAGTGGCAATTCCCGCGCCGAGCACCAGGCGTCGAGGATGCTCGGATGGTTCACCACGAACGGAACCATGCCGAGTCCGGTCGCGTTGCCCAGGCCGAGGTAGCGCCGCCAGTCGCCGGAAAGCCTTGCCGCAGCAGGGTTTCGTCGCACCGCACAGTGCTCGGCCAGGTCGTAGCTGAACTCGCGCAGCAGCCACGCGGCCAGCATCTGCGCCCGGTACGGCACCCGCAGCGGCGGGACTTCGGCAAGCCGGTCGAAGTCGGCGAGACCGAACTTTCCGTTGCTGTAGAAGGCGGTGCTGCGCAGGATGTAGCACGCGTCGCCCATCGTGGCGCAGTCTGGCTGTTCACCGGCAGCTAGTTGAGCCACCACGTAGTCGAAGAATCGCTCGCTGCGGTTGGCGCGGGTCCACACCAGTGTCGCGGCGTCAGCACGGCCAGCTTCCTGCCGTGGTACTTCACGACGCAGCTCCGCCAGTCGGGAATCCGGAACTGGACCTTCCACCAGGGCAGCCGTGACATCCCACCGCTTCGCGATGACCCGGTCGGTGCGCTCGTTTTCTTGCAGCACAGTGGAAAACACCGCGAAGTGCAGCAGCGTGCCGTCGGCGTCGATCCGGTATACCGCTTCGCCGTGACCGTTGTCGTCGAACTCCCAGCGGACGGTGGAGACCGTCCAGCGCTCCCGAGCCGCCTGGCGGAGGAACGACCGCGCGAAACTGTGCCGGGTGTAGCGGGCGGCGCCCAGTTCCTTCGGGGCGAGCGCCGTGTCCGCGGGCCGGGTCACGATCGGTCCCGGGGCGCGGACGTCCGCAGGTACGCGGTTTTGGTCCAGGTGAAGAACTCCGCGGCGGATTCGCCGTTCTGCTCGCGGGGCGCGGGGAACGACGAGTCCTTGAGCCCGCCGAACGGAGCGTGCACCTCGGACCCGGTGTTCGGCGCGTTGACCTTCACGATGCCCGCGTCCAGATCGCGCAGGCACTGGCGTACGGCGCGCTCGTCGTCGGTGAACACCGCGGCGGTGAGCCCGAAGCGGGTCCCGTTCGCCAGCCGGATCGCCTCGTCCAGGTCGGCGGCGCGCAGCACCGTGGCGACCGGGCCGAACACCTCCTCGTGGCTGATCGTCAGTTCGGGTGTCCCGGCCAGCAGCGTCGGCGCGACGAACGCCCCGCCCTCCGGGCTGTCCGCGCGAGCCAGCACTGTCGCGCCTTCGTCCACCGCCTGCTGGATCGCGTCCTCGACCTCTTCAGCCGCCCGCGCGGACACCAACGGTCCAATCTCGACTCCCGGCGTCGTCCCCGGCCCGACGACGAGACCCTTGACCCGGGCGGACAGCTCAGCAACGAGCCGGTCATAGGCATCCCCGACCGCGATGATCCGGCGGGCGGCCGTGCACTTCTGCCCGGTCCCGCTCATCGACGCGGTGACCAGCGCCGCTGCCGCCTCCGCCGGGTTGGCGTCGGGCAGGACGATCGCCGCACTGTGCCCGCCGAGTTCAAGCTGCACCTTCGCCCCGCGCGGCACGACCGCGGCCTGGATCGCCCGGCCGACCGGCACCGACCCGGTGAAGGTGACGCCGGACAGCTCCGGCCGTTCCACCAGCTCCGCGCCGAGCGAACCGGGCGCGAGCAGCAGGTTGAGCACGCCGTCCGGAACCCCGGCCTCGACGAGGATCTCGGCGAACGCCACCGCCAGCGCGACCGTGTCGCTGGCCGGCTTCCACACCACGGCGTTGCCCCACAGCAACGCGGGCGCCAGCTTCCACGCCGGAATCTGCACCGGGAAGTTCCACGGCGTGATCACCCCGACGACACCGAGCGGACGACGCACGGTCCGCACGACCTCGTCCGGGTTGCCGGACGGGTAGAGCACGCCGTCAGCACTGCGTGCCCGGCCCGCGTGATAGTGCAGCGTCTCCACCGAAGCGGCCACCTCGCCCCGCGACTCGGCCAGCGTCTTGCCCTGCTCGCGGGTCATCAGCGCGGCCACCGATTCGGCGCGCTGGGCGAGCAGTTCCGCGGCCCGCCGCAGCACGAGACCGCGAGCGATGGTGCCCTGACGGTCCCACTCCGGCTGTGCCGCCACCGCCGCGCGCACCGCCTCGTCGAGCAGCTCCGGACCGGCCGTCCGGTACTCGGCCACGATGTGCGCCGGGTCCACGGGATCGACACTCTGCGCGACCGGTCCGTCGCCGGGAACCCACCGTCCCGCTACGAAGTGCTGCAACGACAATGCGTGATCCACGGGTGCTCCTCGACGTTCGCGACGGTGCTTGTCGTCCATGACGCTAAGTCGCGCGGAACACAGAGTGAAGTATCTATTGCCTACTCACTGATAAGGAACCATTATCACCGGCGTGGAACTCCGCCAGCTTCGCTACTTCGTCGCGGTCGCCGAGGAACGCAGTTTCCGCCGCGCGGCCGAACGGCTGCACCTCGCCCAGCCCGCGCTCAGCCAGCAGATCGCGAAACTGGAGAAGGAACTGTCCGTACGGCTGCTCCTGCGCACGACCCGCAGCGTCGAGCTGACCGAACCGGGCCGGGTGCTGCTCACCGAAGGCCGTCGCGTGCTCGCGGGCAGCCAGCACGCCCTCACCGCGGTCGCGCACGCCGCGCGCGGCGAACTCGGGCTGTTGCGGATCGGGTTCGTCAGCTCGGCCGCACTCGAAATCGTGCCCGCCACAGTGCTGGAAATGCGGCGGCAATGGCCGAATGTCCGTTTCGAACTCACCGAATCGACCACCGACGCGCAAATCGCCGCACTCGGCGACGGCCAGCTCGACGTCGGGATCGCCCGCGAGGTCGGCGAAGCCGCCGGACTGACCGTGCACCCGCTGGGCCAGGAACGGTTGATCGTGGCCGTGTCCGAGACGCATCCGTTGGCGGACAACGAAACCGTCGAGATGGCGGAGCTGGCCGACGAGCCCTTCCTCGCCTTCCCGCGCACGCGCGTCTCGCGGCTGCACGACCACATCGAGACGCTGTGCCTGCGCGCCGGATTCCGGATGCGCGTGGTCCAGGAAGCCGTCCAGTTCCCGACCATGCTCGGCCTCGTCGCGGCCGACACCGGCATCGCGATCGTGCCGAACGCCTTGCGCGCCTTGCAATTGCCCGGATTGCGCTATCTCGCGCTCACCGACGCCGGCGCGTTTTCGACTGTTTCGGCTATCTCGCGCACCGATCACGAGAACAACCCGGTGGTCGACCGTTTCCTCAGCGTCGCGCGTGCCGGATGATGTCCCGGTGGACTTCGAAGCGCACCGCGGCGAACTGACCGCCTACTGCTACCGGATGGTCGGCTCGTTCCACGAGGCCGAGGATCTGGTGCAGGAAACCCTGCTGCGCGCGTGGAAGGCCCGCGACCGGTACGACGCGGCGCGCGCTTCGGTCCGGACGTGGCTGTACCGGATCGCGACCAACGTCTGCCTGACCGCCCTCGAAGGCCGGACCCGGCGTCCGCTGCCGTCCGGTCTCGGCGCCGCGAGCGACGACCCGGGCGCACCGCTGCAACCGGCGACGGACATCCCGTGGCTGCAACCGTTCCCCGACGCCCGCTGCGACGCCGACACCCGCGCCGGACTGCGGCTGGCGTGGGTCGCCGCGACGCAGGTTCTCCCCGCGAAGCAGCGAGCGGTCGTCGTGCTGCGGTCGGTGCTCGAGTTCAGCGCGGCCGAGGTCGCGACGCAGCTGGAGACCACCGTTCCGGCCGTCAACAGCGCGCTGCAACGAGCCCGCGCCGCGCTCGCCGACGCGGGCGCGATGGACGAGATCGCCGAACCGGACGACGCGGAGACCCAGGCCGTGATCGACCGGTACGCGCAAGCCTTCGAGGCCGCCGACGTCGAGGCGCTCGTCAAGCTGCTCACCGACGACGCGATCCTGGAGATGCCGCCGGTCCCGCTGTGGTTCCAGGGCAGCGACGACTACGGCCGGTTCATGCACCGCGTGTTCGAGATGCGCGGGGTCGGCTGGAGCGTCCGCACGCTCACCGCCAACGGGCAGCCCGCGCTCGCCGCCTACACGCCCGACGGGCAGGTGCACACGCTGCAGGTCTTCACCGTCGTCGGCGGGCGGATTTCGCACAACGTCGTCTTCGCCGATCCGCGCGTTTTCGAGGCGTTCGACCTGCCGCCGAAGATTTTTTAGCCGGGAGCGATGAGTTCTGGCGGGGCCGCCGGTAAGTACTGGCGACACCGATTGAAGGGATCTCCGCCATGAGCGTCATCGTCATCGCCTTCACCACCCTCGACGGCATCTCGTCCGACCCGGACGGCTCCTCCGGCTCCGCCGGCGGCGGCTGGGCGTTCCGGCACGGCCCGGAGTCCGTCGCGGGCGACAAATTCCGCCTCGGGAGCAGGCTGGACGACGGGGTGCTGCTGCTCGGCCGCAAGACCTGGGAGCTGTTCTCGAACCTCTGGCCGCACCGCGACGACCCGTTCTCGCAGCGGATGAACGCCGCGGCCAAGCTGGTCGCCAGCAGCACTCTGACCGACACCAGCGCGTGGCAGAATTCCGCTGTCCTCGACGGCGACCTGCTCGATGCAGTGAAGCGGGAAGAGCGCGACATCATCGTCATCGGCAGCCTGAGCATCGCGCACACGCTGATGGCAGCGGACCTGGTCGACGAGTACCGGCTGCTGACCTTCCCGACCGTCCTGGGCACCGGGACCCGCCTTTTCCCGGACGGCACCGGACTCGCGCACCTGGAATGCGTGTCGGCCGAACGCGTTGGCGCGGCGACGCTTTCGCGGTATGTGCGCGAAAATTCAGTGGAGGGCTCCGGGCGGTAAGCCGTAACGTCGCTGGCCATGTTGCTGCTCGTTTCGGGCGCGTCCAGCGTCGGCAAAACCACCGCTCGCCTGCACGCGCGGCCTCTGCTCGACGACACGTACGAGACCGCCGAGCTGAGCACGCTCGGCCCGATCCCGGCCGTGCAGACCGTCGCGTGGCGACAGGAGCGGGTGGAAGTCGCGGTGCGGCGGGCGATCGCGCTCGAAGCCGCGGGCAAGCATCTGCTGCTGGCCGGCGATCCGGTACCGCTCGGCGAAGCGCTCGCCGCGCCGAGTGCCGACCGGATCGACATCGCCGGCTGTCTGCTCGACCTCAGCGACGAGGCCCACCTGGCTCGGCTCGCCCGCCGCGGCGAGCCGAGCCACGCGAATCAAGCCTTCGCAGCCTGGCTGCGCGCGCACGCGCACGATCCCGGGCACGTTCCGGAAGCCGTCACGAACGACTCCTGGCCGGAGATGCGCTGGGACCGCTGGGTCGGCCGTCCGCCGGGCCCGGAGTGGGCGATGACGGTGCTCGACACGTCCGCGCTCGGCCCGGAAGAGGTCGGCCAGGCAGTCGCGAGTTGGTGCCGCCAGGCAGTAGCCCGGACTGCCCCGGTCTTCCCGGCCGGGTGGTTCAAGGAGGTCCGTGAGGGCAACCCTGACGGACTCTGAGTCCCTCAGAGGGTGTTGTGGAACCTGGTGTTCGGTTCGGTGTGTCGGCTGTGCGCCCCGCGATCTCGCGCCGTGGACCACCGCGTATCGCGTGTTCGCGGCGTGGACCGCGGACGGCACCTGGCAGCGCGTGCACGGCGTGCTGCGCGGGCGGGTCCGCGAACGCGACGGGCGGGACCCGCAGCCCTCGGCCGCGATCCTGGACTCGCAGTCGGTGGAAACCGTCGAGGGCGGGGAACAGATCGGCTACGACGCGGGGAAGACACCACCCTCGTCCGCTGGGCCAAGGACCACGAAGACCTGGAGATCGTCGCGGTGCCCCGCAACGCCGATGTGAAAGGGTTCCAGGTGCTGCCCCGCCAGTGGGTGGTGGAACGAACCTTCGGCTGGCTCACGAGGTGCAGACGCTTGACCCGCGACCACGAACGCACAACCGCCCACGCCGAAGCGCTGATCCAGTTCGCGATGATCCGGCTCATCGCCGCCCGCCTCGCCGACGAACACATCGAACCCCGCGGCCCCATCGAAACCGAAGCCGCCCGCCGCCTAACAGAAGACACCACAACTAACCACCCAGGTTCCACAACACCCTCTCAGGGTTCCCCTCACGGACACGGCTCAGTCCGCGTATCCGTGCTCGTGCGCGTAACGCACCGCCTGCGCCCGGGTCCCGCATCCGGTCTTCGCGAAAATCCGGTTCACGTGCGTCTTCACCGTCGCCTCGCTGACCTGCAGTTCCCGCGCGATCTCCCGGTTCCCGCGCCCCGCCGCGACCAGCTTCAGCACGTCCACCTCGCGCGCCGTCAGCCCGTCCTCCGGCGGCGCGGCCGGACGGCGGGCCGCGGCCAGCAGCGTTCGCTGCACCGACAGGTCCATCACGGTCTGCCCAGCCGCCGCGGCATGAATGGCTCGGCCGATCTCGTCGCCGTTCGCCGCCTTGGTCACGTAGCCGACCGCGCCCGCGTCCAACGCCCGCACGATCGACGCGCTGTCGGCATAGGTGGTGAGCACGACGACCCTGGTGCCCGGCAGGTCCGCGACAATCCGCCGAGTCGCCGCCGCCCCGTCGCAGCGCGGTAGGTCGAGGTCCATCAGCACCACGTCGGGCTGCAGCCGCACGGTTTCCTCGATCGCGGCGAGACCGTCGCCCGCCTGTCCGACGACCTCGATGTCCGGCAGCAGCCCGACCAGCAGCACCAGGCCCTCCCGCACCGCGGGCTGGTCCTCAGCCACGAGCACGCGCACGATCGTCATGCCGGGATCCTCACCGACAACCGCCAGCCCGCGCCAGCCGGGCCCGCGCTCACCTCGCCGCCGACCAGTTGCGCGCGCTCGCGCAAGCCGGTCAGGCCATATCCGGCACCGGACAAGCCCGAGCTTGACCCGGTCCGGTTGACGACCGTCATCGTCACCTCGTCGTCCAGATAGGACAGGTCGACCGACACCGGCGCGCCCGCCGCGTGCTTGCGGGCATTGGAAAGTCCTTCTTGGACAGTGCGGTACAGCAGCAGGGTGACGTCCGCGGGCAATTCACGCGGCTCGCCGGTCACCTGGATCGACGCGTTGTCCGGCAGCGAACCGAACAACTCCGGCAACGCCATCGGATCGCCGCGCAACGCGTGCACCGCCCGCCGCGTCTCGATCAATCCGTCCTGCGCCAACTGCCCGGCCTTCTGCACACAGGCGGCGAGTTTTTCGTCCGGCGACGGCAACTCCGCCACCAGCCGCGCGGCCGCCTGCAAATGCAGTGACAGCGCCGAGAGCGAATGCGCCTGGATGTCGTGGACCTCCCGGGCCAGCCGGGCGCGTTCCTCCAGCGTCGCGCCCCTGGCCACGGCCTCCTGGGTGAGCCGGGTCTGATCAAGCAGGTCACGGGCTTGGCGCGCCTGCACCCGGTACTGCCGCCGGTTCAGCCCGAGCAGCACCACGACCGCCACCGCGAGCGCGTTTCCCGCCACGAGCCCGCCCGGCTGTCCAGCGAGATACCCGCCGGCGGTGGCTGCGACCCCCACGACCGCAGCCACCGTGATGATCTCCGCCGGGCGGATCGCCGCCAGCGAGGACAACACGAGCAAGGACAGGCAGATCAACGACGGCCCGGTGAGACTTTGGTCCGCCACCGTCACGACCGCGCCGAACAGCGCGGCCAGCGAAAGCAGCACGCCAGCCGCGCGCGGCCAGCGAAGGTCCAGCAGCCCGAACGCGAGGCCACTCGCCGCGGACGCCGCCAACGGCACCCACTGCCACTCCGCGCTGGGCCGGGCGGTGACGAGGATCGCGACGAAGGCGATCGGCGTGAGCAGCCGCATCACCACCAGCGGCAGCCGATTCATCGCATCCCCTCCCCTGGGCTTCTTCGCTGCTCAGCGTAGTCAGACCCGCACCGGATGCGTGTCGCGGACGGCGTCCAGCCGCCGGGCGCGCCACAGCACCCCGCCGGCCCGCACGGCGACCATGGCCAGCGCCATCAGCACGAAGAACAGGCCCACGCCGTCCTCGTCCAACTGCGCGCTGACCAGGAACTCGCCGACCTTCGCGGCGAACGAATGCACGTTCTCCACCGCCCACACGAACACCAGCCGCCCCACCAGCACGGCGAGCCAGATCAGCAGGTACGGCCAGCCCGCCCAGGTCTGCACGCGCCCGGTGACCGGACTGCGCTCCACCCGGGTGGTGGCGATCAGCCCCGCGCCGGCGATCGCCCCGACGACGGCCCCGACCAGGCCGGCCGCCACGTTCGGGCCGGTCAGCGAGATGCCGCCGGTGAAGTACAGGACTCCGATGACGGTGCACGAAACGAACGGCATGATGCCCATGACCAGGTTGTGCCGATGGCGGCCCACCTGGGTGAAAAGAACGAGGGCGAGCAGGATCCCGCCCATGATGAGAGCGTCGGTCATCGCGGCCTTCTTCTCGAATCAGGCGGGCCGGAACACCCGCCTTGCCGACGCTAGGGCGCGGAGCCCGCCGGATCGTCCAACCATCGACCGATTCCGGGTGGACGTGACGTACACCCGGAATGCCGGGAAAGGCGCGCCGCCGCCGGTACACTGTGGAGCGTCAGCGGCCGAAGACGGCTGGGCGCAATCAAAAAAAGCCGTGGAGCCGGACGAACGATGATTCCCGCATTGCTGGTCCTCTCGGCCGCGGTCCTGATGCGCGCGCTCGCGGCCAAACAGCTCGACCGGTGGAACATCGCCGCACCCGTGCTGATGGTGGTGTGCGGAGTCGCGACCGCGCTGTTCGCGAATCCGGGAAAACTGCTCGAGCTCTTCGACACCGAAATCGCGCAGCACGTCGCCGAGCTCATTCTCGCCATGCTGCTTTTCGTCGACGCCACCGAGGTTCGCGGCGGACGGCTGTGGGGCCACGCGCCCGGCCTTGTCGCGCGGGTGCTGTTCCTCGCGCTGCCGCTGAGTCTCGGGCTGGCCATGCTGGTCGGCTGGGCGTTCTTCCCGGAACTGCCGTGGCCATTGCTGCTGATCGTCGCGTGCATCGTCATCCCGAGCGATTTCGCCGCCGCCGAACGCGTGGTGCGGGACAAGACTCTGACGCCGCAAGTGCGCAGCGTGCTGAACGTCGAAAGCGGTTACAACGACGGATTGGTCTCGCCGCTGTTCCTCTTCGCGCTCATTCTCGCGCGCAGTGACAATACGGCGAATACCGCCGGAAAAGCGCTCGCGACCGCATTGCCGTTCGCGCTGAAGGCCATCGCGGCCGGCGCGATCATCGGCGCGGTGATCGGTTTCCTGCTGTTCCTCGCCGTCCGCTCCGGCTGGACTTCCGGGCAGGGGCGGCGCATCGCGATCCTGACGACTCCCCTGCTGACCTATGCGGCCACCGTCGCCATCGACGGCAACGGGTTCGTCGCCTGTTTCGTCAGCGGGATCGCCTTCCGCTACGTCTACCGCGCCTTCGCCGCGCGGCACCTCCGCACCTCGGACAGCGCCGCCCGCGAGCACTTCGCCCGGCCGTCGGAGGATCTGCAGCTGCTCGAAGAGGTCACCGGGATCCTGACGATGGCGATGTGGTTCGTCGTCGGCGGGGCCGCGGTGGTCATGGTGTCCTTCGGCGTGCCGTGGGAGCCGGTCGTGTTCTGCCTCCTCGCGCTGACCGTCCTGCGGATCCTCCCGGTGATGCTGTCGCTGACCCGCACCCGGATGCCGCTGCGGGACCGGTTCCTCGTCGGCGCGCTCGGCCCGCGCGGCACGACGTCGATCGTGTTCGGGCTGCTCGCGATCAACGGCCTGACCGGCGAGGAAGGCGACCTCGTGCTGACGCTGACGGTGGTCTGTGTCCTCGGCAGCGTCGTGCTGCACGGGCTCGGGTCGACGCCGCTCATCGCCCGGTTGATGGCACCGCGGGCACACCGACAGTCCGAATAGTATGCACTCACAGTAGTCACCGTTCGCTGCCGTAATTCCCAGCTATTACCCAGGTTTCGCGGGAAAATCTCCCCCGCGCGGGTGGTCTCCGGGCTCTTCCCGTAGCGTTCTGTGACCGCCAGCAGAGGTAAGGGGCAAGCGCGACGCATCCCGTCGCAGTTCCGCGCAGAGGACCCCGCCCATGTCTGCACCCACGCTCGCCGAACCACGAGCCGGACGGCATCGTTCCGGCAGCGTGCGCGTCGTCGCCGTGATCCCCGCGCACGACGAAGAACCGCAGATCGCGCACACTGTCGCCGCGCTGCGCAGGCAGGACCGGGCCATCGACGAGGTTTTCGTCGTCGCCGACAACTGCACCGACGACACCGCCGGAGCCGCTTCGGCAGCCGGGGCCCGAGTCCGGCTGTCCGAGAACAACACGCACAAGAAAGCCGGTGCGCTCAACCAATTGCTCGCCTGGCTCCTGCCGCGCCTGGACGATGACGATGTCATCCTCGTCCAGGACGCGGATTCCACTTTGGACCCGCAGTTCGTGAGCACCGCCCTGCTTCATCTCGACCACGGCTACGGCGGCGTCGGCGGCGTGTTCCGCGGCGGGCCGGGCGGCGGGTTCGTCGGACACCTGCAGCGCAACGAATACGCCCGCTACGCCCGCGACGTCCACCGGCTGCACGGAAAATGCTTGGTACTGACCGGAACCGCGGCGATGTTCCGCGTCAGCACCCTCCGGGAGGTCGCCGCCGCACGGCTCGCCGGGCGGCTGCCCGCAGGCGATGCCAACGGCGGGATCTACGACACCACCGTGCTCACCGAGGACAACGAACTCACCTTCGCCCTGCTGCACCTCGGGCACCGGGTGATCTCGCCCAGCGACTGCACGCTGGAAACCGAGGTGATGACCAGCTGGAGTGCACTGTGGACGCAACGCTTGCGCTGGAAGCGCGGCGCGGTGGAGAACTGCGTCCAATATGGACTCACGCGTGTCACGTGGCGGTATTGGGCCAGGCAACTGCTGACCATCGCCGGAGTGCTGGTGACCGGGATTTACCTGACAACGCTCGCGATCGCCCTCGCACGCGGCGGCCTGCAGCTCAATCCGTGGTGGCTCGGCATCTCGGCGGTCTTCGTGGTGGAACGAGCGGTGACCGTCCGGTACCGCGGCTGGCGCAGCATGCTGCTCGCCGCGTCGATGTACGAACTGGTGCTCGACTACTTCCTGCAGGCCTGCCATCTCAAGGCGTACGCGGACGCGCTCCTGCGCACCCGCAAGAACTGGTGAACACCGAGACGGAAGAGAGAAAGCCATGTACCAGAAAATCGGCGCGGCCTCCGCGGCCGGAATGACCGGCGGCCTCGCGTTCACCGGAGTGAACGCGTTGTGGCTGCTGCTGGCCGGATTCGCTTTGCTGGCAGCGGGGACCGCGCTGCTGCGGATCTTGCCGAGGGTGCGCAAGCACAGCCTGTGACCTCGCTGTCCTGAGCGCCGCTACGACCGCGCCTTCACTCCGCTGGCAGAGGCAGACGGCTGCTCAGGGGCGTCGCGGCGAAAACGAGCGGAAAATCCTCCTGGCCCGGAGCCCGGACCAGGAGGATCAACCTCATCCCGCGTCCGTCACCGTCCCCGTGACGTCGACGTCCGGCCCGGATTCCTTCGGCTCGCCCGTCACATGCAGCAGAACGTGCTTAGCCGGATCGGCCCCGGCATGCCGCAGGGTCGGGATCGTCAGGTCGCCGCTCGTCTTCCCCGCCGGAATCTGCAGCACCACCGTCAATCCGGTTTCCGACAACGGCTGCTTCTTCTCCGGATCGATGCCGTGTTCGATCAGCCACTTCGGGTCGACGTCCGACGTCATCAGTTCCGGCCCGGTCTTCGGCGCCTTCACCTCCCCGAGCACGCTGATCTCCGAATCGGCCGCTGTGGACAGTCCGATCGGCCACGTCAGCGCGCCGCCCTCAGCGGTCGACACATCGGGCTGGCCGACGCTCGCTTTCGGGGCCGGGTCGTCGTTTTCGACGTTCAGCGAACCCTCCGCCGACCCGACAACCGTCCCGTGGGTGGCCTTCACCCCGGCCAGCAGCCGGTACGGCCAGCTCCACCGGGTGTTCCCTACGATCGTCGCGGGCAGGTCGAGTGTGTGCTGTCCCGGCGCGAGCGTGACCGCCTGGTACGTCCACTTCATCGACATCGGCGAGAGCGAATCGGCCCGGAAGACCCGCACCGAACCGCCGCCGTCGCCGGTCACCGTGACCGGGATCTGGTAGGTCTTCGAGCCGGAATCGCCTTCCTTGACCGTCATCGAGCCGAGATCGACGCGCGTCAGCGGGGCCGGGTCCGGGTCCGGCAGGCCGGGCCGCCAGGCGTACGCGTCCAGCAGCCACGCCTCGCCGCCCGCCTTCCGCGGCGTCAATTCCAGGCCGGCCACCTCCAGATACGGCGGCAGCGGGACCCGGACTTCCTGGCCCCAGAACGATTTCGTCCGTTCGGTCCCGGCCAGCCCGGCCACCGTCACCGCGCCCAGTTTCGTGCGCTTGCCGCGCGCGTCGGTGACCGCGACGTCGAACGACTCGGCCGGAGCGTTCTCCGGCGCGATGATCCGCATCGCCAACGCCCGCGCGCCGATGGACGAAACCGGTTGGGGCAGCTGGATCTTCGCCGGAGCCCCGGCAGTCGCCGAGCGCACGTGCACGGCGGTCCGCGTCGGATCAGGCGCTTCTTCCAGCCCGACAAAATGCGGCGACTTGGAAGCGCCGGAATTCGTGAGACACCGCTGGTCCGGGCCGACCTGCTGGCAAACGTCCCCGCTGCCGGTGACCTTCGTCGACGAATCCGGGACCAGCACCGGGGTCCGCGCGCCGCCGAGAGCATGCGTCAACACGTGCGCCGGATCGGCGGACGGCGCACGCACGCCGGAGCCGTCCAGCAGCGGCTCGACCCGCAGATCGTGCTTCTGGAACAGCTGCGCCGCCGCGGCGACATAGGTCGCGCCGACCGCCCGCTGCTGCGCGTCCGTCAACCGCGCGGGCACGCCGGGCGAGCAATTCGGATCCGGTTCCGGAGAATGGAAATCGTCCTGCGCCGGGGCTACCGCGACGCCCGGAGTCCATTCGGCGTTGAAGTAATTGTGGTTCGCGCCCGAGACGTAAAGGGCACTGTGCAAGGCCGTGTCCCGGCTGACGCCGCGTGCCGCGTCGATGTATTGCTGCCCTTGAAGATCCGACACGTCGCCGTCGCACGAGGGCAGGAAGGTGACCGAGGGGACGTCCGGCGTCGGGTTGAGCCCGAACACGGTCGGCGCGATGAGCACGTCGCCGCGGATCTTCCACCGGACCGGCCCGGAGAAGCCAGTGTCGCCCGGCGGCGGATACAAACTGTCCATCGCGGCGCGATTGACGCCCTCGCCGCCGCGAGAATGCCCGACCAGCAACACATTCGACAGATCCGCCGCCGGAGAATCCTTCACGATCGCCGGAGCGGTCGAACGAGCGCTGCCGGACCAATCCGCCCAGTGCGCCAGGTGCAGCCGGACCAGCGACGACCGCGCCTGCGCACCGCCGTCCTCCGCCGCGTGGTCGAGCGCGTTGATCGCGTTGGCCGAAATGGACACCGTCACGAATCCCTGCGACGCCAGCAATTCCTGGGTCTGCAGGTAGCCGCGGTAGCTCGGGATCGGCAGCATCCCGGCCTTGCACGGCCAGGCCGTCGAGTAGTCGTCCGGATCCGTCGGGTTGTAGCAGGGCTGGTGCCTGCCGTGCAGGAACACCACCAGCGGCCGGTTCCCCGGCGCGTGTTTCGGCGCGACGACCAGGCCCTGCATTTCGATCGGCCCGTCCAGCCCGGGCAGTCGCACCGGGTCGAGCGAGTACTCGCCCTTGACCGTCGAGAACTGCCCGGGTTTACCGGGATCCACCGCATTAGCGGGCAACACGGGCAGCGGCGCCGCGGCCGGTTGATTCGCCGTCGCCTTGGGCGCTTCGGTCAGCGAACGTCCGCCGACGCGCGCCTCGAGCCCGCGCACCTCGCGGATCCCGCCCGCGGGCAGCGAGAACGTCCGCAGATCCGCGGCCGGCTGGGCACGCCCGAGCAGCTTGCCGCCGGACCAGAACTCCACCGCGCCGTCGCCGAACAGCGGCTTTGGCGCCGTCCAAACCAGCTGGCCGTTCGCGACGCGCCACTCGGGCGACGACGCGGCTGGACCGGCTGCCGGACGCGCCGCCGCGGGCTGTGCCAAGGTGACCGCCAGTACGGCGGCTGCCGCGATGGGGACAAATTTGCGCAGAAGGACCTTCACTGGGTGCTCCCTCCCCGATGATCTTTCCTTTCTACCGGGAAAGACGACCGCCGTGCCAGGCCGAGGTTCAGGCCCGGCTTTCCGGCAGCGACCCGGTGCGCAGCCCGGCGACGACGATCTCGCCGAACGCGTCGCCGATCTGCCGGGGCGTCATCGCGCCGCGCGGGTCGAGCCAGGTGTGCGCCCACGCCGCCACGCCGATCACCGCGAACGCGAGCACCCGCGCGGTCGCGACGGGTTTGAACGCGCCGCTCTCGATCCCTTGCTCGACCACTCGCGTGACGAGCGCTTCGAACTCGTCGCGCTTGCGCTCGATCGAGGCGAACGTCGTACTGGAGAGAAACCTGCGCTCCTGCTGGAAAATCGAGATCTCGGACCGGTAGACGCCGATCGGCTCGACCAGCACCTCGGTCATCACCCGGCGGAGCACCCGCTCCGGCGCGCCGCCCTCGGCGAGCACCTCGCGGATCCGGCGCAGCTGGAAATCCATGAACTGGTCGTGGATTTCGTGCAGCACGTCTTCTTTGGTCTCGAAATGGTAGTAGAAAGCGCCTTTGGTGAGCTTCGCGCTGTCGACGATTTTCTGCACCGAGGTGGCGTGGAAGCCGTCCTGTTCGAACAGCGTGAGCGCGGCGCCGACCAGTGCCCGCCGCGTGGCGTCCGGATCGCGCGGAGCCCGGGCCCGGCCGCCGCGTTTCCCCGTGGACGGCGGGACAGCGGCCATCGAAGTGCTCCTCACTGGCCGGTCTGGCCGCGGATCCGGGCCCAGAAGGTAACAAACAATCACGCCCGGACGGCGGGGAACGAGCAAGTCGGGGCGCATCGCACCAGGGCAGAAGTGCCGCCGTCGCGCACCCGCACCAACCGGCTGACACGAACGGAGCAACGCGCTTCGGCTTACGATGGACCGGAGCGGCGGAAAGGCGGTGCACCGATGGCGACACTCTCGCGGTTCTCCGTGCTGCACACCGCTGACCTGGAGCAGTTCCGGGCCGCCGCCTCGCGGTACCTGACCCCGCACCGGCTCTCGCCCGCCGGGCGCCACGCGGGCCTGCAGACCGACGTGGCGATGGCCGAACTGGGCCCGATCACGCTCGTCTACTGCCGCAATACCGGCGCTGAGCTGCGGGTGGAGCTGACCGAGCAGGTCGACTACTACGACGTCAACCTGGCGCTCGGCGGAACGAACCTGCTGCATGCCGACCGCGACGAGGTGTACGTCGACGCCGGGACCGCGGGCATCCTCTCCCCCAGCATGGTCGCCCGCATGGCGCTGTCCGACGGCTACCGTCAGCTGCACGTCCGCGTCGAACGGCACGCGCTGGAACGGCACCTCGAAGAGCTGCTCGACCGCCCGATCGCCGCGCCGATCCGGTTCCTTCCCGGGATGGACCTCGCCCGGCCCGCCGCCGCGTCGTGGGCGCAAGCCGTCCAATTGCTCCTGCGGGACCTCGATCAGCCTGCCGGGCTCGCCGAGGCCGGCGTCGACAGCCCGTGGCCGCGGTTCCTGATGACCGGGCTCCTGCTCGCCCAGCCGCACAACTACCGCCGCGAACTGGAGAACCGGCAGGCAAGCCCGCGCCGTTCGACGCCGGTCAAGCGCGCGCTCGAGCTGATCGAGCGGGATCCGTCGGCCGAGTTGTCGATCGAACGGCTGGCGTTCGAGGCCGGAACCACGCCGCGGTCGTTGCAACGGCATTTCAAGGAATACGTCGGCTGCAGTCCGCGCGAATACGTGCGAAGCATTCGCCTCGCCCGCGCGCACGAAGACCTGCGATCGGCGCGGCCCGGTACAACAGTCACCGACATCGCCCTCAAATGGGGATTCGGTCACGTGCCGCGATTCGCCGGGGCTTATCAAGCGCGCTACGGCGTGCCTCCCTCAGAGACCCTGCACAGTTCGTGTCGCGCGGCGGATCGGCCTGTCGCGAAACGGATCGGCGACGCGGGCGAACGTTCTTAATCTCCTCCCACGGGTTCCTTCCCGATGGGAGACAACAGATGCGCCACGACTTCGACGTCGCAATCGTGGGCTACGGACCGACCGGACTGGTCCTCGCCTCGGCACTCGGCAAGAAAGGCCACCGCGTCGCGGTGTTCGAACGCTGGCCCGGCCTGTACGGGCTGCCCCGGCTGACCCACATCGACGGCGAGACCGCGCGGATCGTCCAGGCGACCGGCGACCTGGACCACGCCCTGCGCGACGCCCTTCCGCTGCCGCACTACCGCTACCTGAGCGCGGACGGCGAGCAGCTCATCGAACTCGACTGGCGGGGCACGTCGTGCGGGCACCCGGCGCATCTGTCGATCTACCAGCCGGACATCGAGGACGCGATCGACCGGCACGTGCGGGCGACCGGGAACGTCGAGGTCAATCAGGGCTGGGCGGTCGTGAATCTCCGCGCGGAGGCCGACGGGGTGCAGCTGACCGCCCGGCCGTGGTCGAAGGACCGCACCGGCCAGTGGTCGCACTCCGGCGAAGAGCGCACTGTCACGGCGAAGTACCTCGTGGGCGCGGACGGGGCCGGCAGCTTCGTCCGTGCCACCTTGGGCATCGAACGCAGCGACACCGGCGTACACGACCAGTGGCTGAACATCGACACCGAGCGGCTGCGGCCGTTGCCTGAGCGGTTCAGCCGGGTGACCCAGTTCTGCGATCCGGCGCGCGGTCACATGCACATGCCGATCGGCCGGAGCAGGCAGCGGTTCGAGCTGGCGGTGCTGCCCGGCGAGGACGTCGCGGCGTACGAGGATCCGGAGTTCGCCTGGCGCTGGCTCGGCGAAAAACACGGTCTCGGCCGCTCGGACGTCCGGATTCTGCGGCAGGTCGTGTACACCTTCCAGGGCCGGATCGCGCAATCCTGGCGGCGCGGGAGGGTTCTGCTCGCCGGGGACGCCGCGCACACCACGCCGCCGTACCTCGGGCAGGGCGCCTGCTCGGGCATGCGCGACGGGATCACGCTGGGCTGGAAACTCGACCTCGTCCTGCGCGGCCTCGCCGGGGACCAGCTGCTCGACACCTACGAGGCGGAACGCAAACCGCACGCCACCGCGATCACTGATATCTCCACCGCGCTGGGCAAGGTCGCCAACACCCACGATCTGGCCGAAGCAGCTGCCCGCGATGATGCGTTCCGCAGCGGGAATGTTCCGCCTCCGCCGCCGTTTCCGACCATTGTCGCCGGGGTGGTCCACCCGCACAGCCCGTTGGCTGGAACGCTTGCGCCGCAAGGGGTGGTGCGAGGCTTGTCCGGTGAGGGCCGGTTCGACGATGTCGTCGGCGGCGGGTTCACCCTGGTCTCTCAGACCGATCCCGTTGGTGTGCTCGACGCGGAACAGCAGGGGTTCCTGTCCCGGTTCGGCGTGACTATCGCGACCGTCGCACCAGGCGCCGTCGAGGACGTCGACGGGACTTACCAGCGGTGGTTCTCCTCGACCGGAACGGAAGCGTTCCTCAGCCGCCCGGATTTCCATCTCTTCTGGGCCGGAACGCTCGCCGAGCTGCCTTCGGTCGTCGATCAGCTCCGGCAGCAGCTCAGCGCGGCGGTGCCCGCATGAGCTTGACCGAAGCGCTCTGGCGCGCCATGCCGCCGACCCGGCTGCTGGACGGCGGCATGGACTACGCCGACGTTCTCGCCCTGCGAACCCGCACCGCCGCCGGGCAACCGTGGGATGTCGCGGCCGAACAACTCGCTGACGCGCGGCTCGCTCGGGGCCCCGCGAATCCGGTCACCGCATTGGCGGAATTGCGTTACGCCGCAGCTGATCTACTCTTCGCGCAAATGGCGTTCAACTTCGACGAGCCACGTAAAATCGCGCTCTACCAACGGTTCACGTCCATCGTCGCACGCGCCGCCGAACTCGCGACGCCGCGCTGGGAACGGGTGGAATTGCCGTTCGGGAACGGAACGCTGTACGGCTGGCTGGTCCGCCCTTCCGGCCCGATCTCCGGAACTGTCGTGGTGTTCGGCGGCCAAAGCGGCTGGGGCGCGACGTATCTTCCGATCGCCGACGCGCTCGCGCAACGTGGGATGGCTGCCTTGCTCGCCGAAGGCCCCGGCCAAGGCGAGACGCGAATGCGCGGCGGAATCCTGCTGGACGTCGATGTCCGGGCCGCGTACTCGACCTTCGTCAAGCACGCGCCGGGCGAGCGCATCGGCTTGTGGGGCAACAGCATGGGCGGTCTCTACGCCGCCACCACCGCGGCGTCCGACGACCAGGTGACCGCGGTCTGCGTCAACGGCGCACCTGCGGCTCCCCGGCTGCTGGGCTTCCGGACGTTCGACGAACAAGCCTGCGCCATGCTCGGCACCCGGGACCACCAGGCCGTCCAAGACAACTTCGACCGGCTCGCGTTCAAGCCGGAGGACCGGATCCGCGGCGATCTGCTCGTCCTGCACGGCGGCGAGGATCCCATTGTGCGCCTGGAGGAACAGAAACCGTTCCTTGCCGCCGCGGAGGGTCGCGCGGACCTGAAGCAATGGGACGACGGCGAGCACACGATCTACAACCACGCCGCCGAACGCACCGCCTACGTCGCCGATTGGTTCGCCGACCGCTTCCGCGAACAGAAAGACTGACCACTGTGGACTTCACCGAAACCACCGCCGAACAAGCCGTTCTGGACAGCTTCGCGGCCACTGCGGACCCGCGGCTCAAGGAAATTCTGTCGGCCGTCACCCGGCACCTGCACGCACTCGTGCGGGAACTGCGCCCGACGATGGCCGAGTGGGAGCAGGCGGTCGGATTCCTCACCGACGTCGGCCAGACCTGCGACGCCACCCGGCAGGAATTCGTGCTGCTGTCCGACGTGCTCGGGGTGTCGATGCTGGTCGAAACCCTCAACGACAGCGACGGCGGCACCGAGGCGACTGTGCTCGGCCCGTTCCATCTGACCGAATCGCCGGAACGCGAGCTGGGCGACTCGATCGACCTGCTCGGCACCGGAACCCCGTGCGTGATCACCGGAACCGTCCGCTCCGTTGACGGCACCCCGCTCCCCCACGCGAGCGTCGACATCTGGCAGTGCACCGAGGACGGCTTCTACGACGTCCAGCAGCCCGAGGTGCAACCGCCGGGCAATGGACGCGGCCGGTTCCGCGCGGACGAGAACGGGAAATTCTGGTTCCGCACCGTCGTCCCCAGCCATTACCCGATCCCCACCGACGGCCCGGTCGGCCGCCTGCTGAACGCGACCGGACGGCATCCGTACCGCCCGGCTCACGTCCACGTGATCGCCGAAGCCGCCGGGCACGAGTCGCTGACCACCCACATGTTCGTCGCGGACAGCCCCTATCTCGACAGCGACGCGGTGTTCGCCGTGAAGCGAAGTCTGGTCACCGCCTTCAGTGACCACGGCGACCACCGCGAAGCCCACTTCGACATCCGCCTCACTCCGGACGGAGACTGTCCATGATGGACTCTTTCACCTACGAAGCCCTTCCCATGCGCGTCATGTTCGGCTCCGGCGCGCTGTCCCGAATCGCCGAGGAAACCGATCGCCTAGGCCTGCGCCGGGTCCTGGTTCTGTCCACTCCGGAGCAACGCGACCTGGCCGACCAGGTCGCCGCCGTCCTCGGCGACCGCTCCGCCGGAGTCTTCGACCAGGCCCGCCCGCACGTCCCGGTGCCGACCGTGGCCGCCGCCTCGCGCGCAGCCGCCGAATCGCGGGCGGACGGCTGCGTCGCGGCAGGCGGCGGATCGACGATCGGACTAGGCAAAGCCCTTGCCCTGCGCCAGGACTTGCCTGTCGTCGCACTCCCGACGACGTACGCAGGCTCCGAGATGACGCCGATCTGGGGGCTCACCGAGAACAACCGGAAACAAACCGGCCGGGACCGGAGAGTCTTGCCCCGTTCGGTGGTCTACGACCCGGACCTGATCGCCAGCCTGCCCGCGACGGTAGCCGCGACCAGCGGTCTGAACGCCATCGCGCACGCCGTCGAAGCCCTTTACGCGCCGGACGTCTCGCCGGTGATCGCCGCCATGGCGGAACAGGGCGTACGAGACCTGGCCTCGAATTTCACCGGCCCCGCCGCCCTGCGCGGAGCCTGGCTCTGCGGTGCCTGCCTTGGCGCGACAACCATGGGCCTGCACCACAAACTCTGCCACGTACTTGGCGGAATGCTCGACCTGCCGCACGCCGAAACTCACGCGATCCTGCTCCCGCATGTCGCCGCCTTCAACCTGCCCGCCGCTCCCGACGCGGCTGCCGCCCTGTCCCGCGCGCTGAACACCGACGACCCGGCCGCGGCCCTGGCCAAACTCACCGCCGACACCGGCGCTCCGACCAATCTCGCCGCATTAGGCGTCACGGAAACGGACTTGGCTTCGGTCGTAAACGAGGTACTGGCCAACCCCTACGCCAACCCTCGTCCGGTGCACCGTCCAGACCTGGAAGCCTTGCTGCACCGAGCTTTCAGGCCCGCATAGCCGTCTCAGCCCATTCCTCGAAGGAGGTCAGCGGAATCCCGAGCTCGCGCGCGAACTCCGGCCGGGCAGGCTGTCCGATCTCGTTCAACATCGTGTGCGAGAACCCCATCGGCGGCATGCCAGCGGCAAGCGCCTCGTCGACAGTCATGTCGGGCGCCGCCAGCGGCACCCCCAGCACGCGAGACAGCACCGGCGCGATCTCCGTCATCGTCCGGTAGTCGCTCGCCAACTCTAGCTCGACCCGGTCGAACCGCTCCGGCTCAGCGATGGCCGCGGCAGCCGCGCGGCCGATGTCCCGCACCGCCACCAGCGACAACCGGGTCTCCGGGCGCAGGAGCGTCACCAAGCCGCCCTCGATGCCGCGCGGGAACACGTACTGCAGCGACGGCAGGAAGTTCTCCATGAAGAATCCCGGCTTGAGCAGCGTCCACCGCGGGAACCCGGCTGCCCGGAGCCGATCCTGGACCGCTGCCTTGGCATCCATCGTCGGCGCCATGAACGCCCAGCGCTCATCGGCCAATTCCGGCGAGCCCGCCCCGCTCACCGAGGTGTGCACGAACTGCGGCACCCCCGCTTCCGCCGCTGCCTCGACCAGGTTGATCCCCTGAGCCGCCTCGCCCGCGAAATCCGGCTCCGGTCCGCTCATGTCCGGCATCTGCACGCTGAACACCGCCCGCACGCCCTTCACCGCGGGCGCCAGCCCGTCCCGATCGCGCAAATCCCCGGCGACGAGTTCGGCGCCCAACGCCTCGACCGCCTTCGCCCGCTCCGCCGCCGGATCCCGGACCAGCGCCCGGACCGGCACCCCAGCCGCCAGCAGCTCCCGCGCGGTCGCGCCGCCCTGCCGTCCCGTCGCGCCGACGACCAGTACCGGTGCTTGCTCAACCATGATTCTCCCTCGGAAACACTAAGTGGCGGACCCCGCCGTTTCGTGTCCGCTACGATACGGCGGGGTCCGCCACTTAGCAAACCCGGAGGTCACGCCATGCCCGGCCAGCAACGCGCGGACGCGCGGCGCAACTACGCGCGAATTCTGGAGGTGGCCGAGGAAGAGGTCGCCGCACACGGGGCGAACGCGTCGCTGGAACAGATCGCGCGCACCGCCGGCGTCGGCTCCGCGACTGTGCGACGACACTTTCCCACCCGGCACGCGCTGCTGGAAGCGGTCTCACAGGAACGGATCGCCCTGCTGGCCGCCCGCGCGCAGGAACTGGCCGGGGAATCCGACAGCCGCCGCGCACTCCTCGAGTGGCTTGACGACGTGGTCAGCTATTGCGTAACGGCTCGCGGACTCGCGGCGGCCCTGGCGTACGACACACCGGATCCGGCGCACGGGAACTCCTGCTCGATGACGCTGGAAGAGTCCGCGGCCCCACTGGTCGCGCGCGCCGCCCGCGACGGGGCAGTCTCGCCAGGGGTGACTGTGGGCGACCTGATCGCGTTGATCGTCGGCATCACCTTGACAACCGAACGCCACCCCGACCCGGCTGCCGAGGCCAGCCGCCTGTTCCGGATCGCGGTGGCGGGGATCAGCCCGGAAAACTAGCGCACTCGTCGCCGGTTCTCACCGCTGCCCACCACACTCCGCACCCCGGCCAGCAGCAATTCCAGCCCGAACGCGAACCGCGCCTCGAAGTCGAGCATCGATTCCATCGGCCCCGACTCCAGGTGCGCGTACTGCCGCGTCCCCAAAACCCCCATCAACACGTCGATCTCGCCCCCGGTCGCACCCTGCTCCTCGAGCGTCTCCCCGAGCACGTAGCAAAACACCGCGCCGGCCGCCCAGATCGCCTGCTTCCGCGGCAGCCCGGACGCCAGCAGGCAGCCGAGCAGAGTGTCCACAAAGGTCAGATTGCTGCGCTTGGCCGCGTAGTTCCCGCCGACGATCCGCGCGCCGTCACGATGCGCGAGCAGCGCCGTGCGCAATCCGGCGGCCAGGCTCCGCACTCGGCTTTCCCAATCGCCGTCCTCGGCGGGCAGGTGGGCGACCGCGCCGGCGAGGATCGCCTCGGCCATTTCGTCGATCAGCGCGTCCTTGCCGTCGAACAGCCGGTAGATCGCGGGCAGGTGCAGGCCCATCCGGTCGGCCAGCTGGCGCATCGTGAGCGCCTCCAGCCCGCCGGCGTCGACCAGGTCCAGCGCCTCGGCCACCGCCCGCTCGGCCCGCGTCGCCGCGATTCCCGCCCGTTTCGCCTCGGTTGACATGTTAACGATGTTACCAATACGCTCGGCCAGGCGGCAAGTAACAACGTTAACAAAAGGAGGGAAGCCGATGACTCCGAATGCCGGAACCGCCGGGAAGCTGGACGTCGCCGTGCGGCAGCTGCGCTGGGAAGCCGACGGCGTCGTCTCGCTGGACCTGGCGGACCCGACCGGGAAACCGCTGCCGAGCTGGGAACCGGGCGCGCACATCGACCTCGTGCTGCCGAACGGCCTCGAACGGCAGTACTCGCTCTGCGGCCCGCCCGGCGAACGCGCGTACTACCGGATCGGCGTCCGCCGGGAACGCGCGAGCCGCGGCGGTTCGGAATACGTACACGCGTTTCTCCGGCCCGGCCAGCGCATCTCGATCAAAGGCCCGCGGAACAATTTCGCCTTCCATCCCGCCAAGTCGTACGTCTTCGTGGCGGGAGGCATCGGCATCACCCCGATCCTGCCGATGGTCCGCGCCGCGGCAGCCCGGGGCGCGGACTGGCGACTGTACTTCGGCGGCCGCACCAGCGCGTCGATGCCGTTCCTCGACGAACTCCGCGGCTACGGCGATCGCGTGCGCTGCCACTCCTCGGACACCACCGGCCGGATCCCGTTGACCGAACTGGAAAGGCCCGTCGAGGCCGGCGCGAAGGTGTACGCGTGCGGCCCGGCGTCGCTGCTGTCCGATTTGGACACCGCAGCGGCGAACTGGCCCGCCGAAGCATTGCGGCTGGAGCGCTTCAAAGCCCCGCAGGCCGCCCCGGCGGAAAACAAGCCGATCGAAGTGGAATGCGCGGCCTCGAAGAAAACCGTGTCCGTCGCGGCTGACGAAAGCATTGTCAGCGCCCTCGAAAAGGCGGGAATCCGGCCCCTGACCTCATGCCGGTCCGGGATCTGCGGCTCCTGCGAGACCAAGGTGCTCGACGGCGTCCCCGACCACCGCGACGGCATCCTCTCCGCGAGCGAACAGGCGGCAGGCGACCGGATGTTCGTCTGCGTGTCCCGCGCCCGCACCCCACGACTGGTCCTCGACCTGTGACGGGAGAAGTCATGACCACCGCGGCAGACGCCTACCCCCCGATCACCATGGCGCGCGTCCGGGAAATCATCGGTTTCCCGGACCAGTTCATCGCCGAGAAAAAGGAACCGCACCTCGGCGAATTCGCGATGCGGTTCATCGCGCACAGCACGTTCTTCTGCGCCGCCACCGTCGGCGCGGACGGCCTCATGGACGTCGGCCCGAAAGGCGACCCGCCCGGTTCGGTGCGGATCCTCGACCCGTGGACGCTCGCCATCCCCGACCGTCCGGGCAACAAACTCGCCGACACCTTCGAGAACATCACCGCCAACCCGTCGATCGGGCTCGTCTTCTTCGTGCCCGGCCTGCGCGAGGTGATGCGGGTCAACGGCGACGCTTTCGTCACCGACGACCCGGAACTGCTGGGCATGCTCAGCGCGGACGGCAAACCCGCCGTGCTCGCGACGATCGTGCGCGTGCGCGAGGTGTTCGGCCAGTGCGGAAAAGCCATTATCCGCGCGAAACTGTGGGAGGGCGACACCCGCGGGCTCGCCGAAGCTGCGACCCTCGGCGGCGATTTCTACACCCTCTCCATCGCCGAGCAGGCGCAAAAGATGAACAACAGCCTTGGCGACCTCGTCAGCGGCACCCTATACGACGTGATCGACGACAAGTACCAGAACGAGCTGTTCTGAAAACTCCGTTGCTCCCACCACGAAGCCCTGCCTAGTATCCGTTTTGTGCGATCTCGACCGTCCTTCGTCACTGATGGCGCCATCACCCGCGCGCTCGCCGAGCATTGGCAGCCCGTCTCCGAGATCGCTTACCTGCCTTGGGGTTTCGGCGCGCACCACTGGCGCGCCGATACCCTGTTCGTCACGCTGGACCAGCTCGAACCCCGGCACACCGCGGCGTCTCTCGAAAGCACCTACGCGAGTGCCGCCGAACTGGCCGCCTCGGGGCTCGAGTTCGTCTGCGCGCCAGTACCCGCGCGGTCCGGCCAGTTCACAGTGGACACCGGCGTCGGCGCACTCAGCGTCACCCCGATGCTGAACGGCCGCAGCCCCGCGGAAGACGAGGTCGACAAACCGGCAATTCTCGCCGCCCTCGACGCTCTACACAGCACCCCGCCACCCGCCGGACTGCGCCACTGGTCCCCGCAAGTCGGCCCGAATTTCGCCGCCGAACTACGGTCCCGCACCGCCGAACCGTGGACGTCCGGTCCCTTGGCCGAAGAAGCCCGCACCGCCCTCGCCGCCCGCGCCGACGCGATCGCCTGGTGGAACGCCCGCTACCTGGAACTGGCCGCCTTCGCCGCCTCCCGCCGCGACTCCTGGGTCCCCACCCACGGCGAACCGCACAACGACAACCAGGTCCTGACCCCGGACGGCCTGCGCCTGGTCGATTGGGAAAGCCTCGCCGTCGCCCCGCGCGAACGCGACTACGCCGACCTGCCCGACACGGCGGGCCTGGACCCGGCGATGGTCGAACTGTTCGCCCTCGACTGGCGGCTGTCGGAACTGCGCGAATACGCGGACTGGTTTTCCGCGCCGCATATCGGGAGCGAGGACGACGTCATCGCGCTGGAAGGCTTGCACGAGGAACTGGCGGCCCAGGTCGTCGGACGCGAGTGACGACATCCGGCTGCCTGAGCCCCCGGGCGTCGGCCCAGCCGCCCTCAAGGTGCCCGGTGGCGACCAGCCGGTGAAGCTGGTCAGGCGAACAGAACGGGCGGTTGTCCCTGGCCCCGACTATCTCCCCGGTGTCCGCGAACAGGTGGATCTGGCGCGTGAGCGTCCATTCGCAGCGCACGATCGGGCGGCGCAGAACGGCCTCGAACCAGTTCGCGGCTTCGGCTGCCAGTTCGGCTGGCCCGCCGGTCGCGGCGAACGCGAGACCGGTCGGCTCGTCCGGCAGCGTGAACAACTGGTTGTGCAGCTCGTCGCCGCACAGAGTCCGGCCGTCCAGATGCACCCCGACGGTCACTAGGACAAGCCGCGCATCGGGATCGACCAGGTCCAGAGAAGCGACGAGCGGGAGATCCCCGTCAGGCGGGCCCAACCGGCTGTCGAGGGGGCTTGCCCGCTCACCGGCTAAGTACCCAGCAATTCCGGCACAAAAATCTCCTCCACCGTCATCAACCGCCGAGACAACCCCTGCTCGAAGTGCCACCGCAAGAACGCCTCCACCGCCAGCCGGTTCTTCTCAATCCCATACGGCCACCAATCCTCCCCGAACAACCGGCGATTCTCGTCATACAACGCGCTGAACCACGGCACCATCCCGGCATCCCCCATGTGATTGAAGATGCGCCCCCGCCGGTAATCCGCCATCGCCGTTTCCTTGGCGTCGACAAAACCCCGATACAGCCGCTCCGCCAGCCCCGGATGCTCCGCCAGCAGATCCCGCCGGACTACCACCGCATGCATAATCGGCCGGATCCCGGTACGCCGGTAATACTCCCGCTCCACCTGCACGTAATCCGGGAACAACTGCGCCACCTCCGGCGAATCCTCCCGAATCCCGCGCGGCGGATCCGCCGAAATAAACGCGTCGATCTCCCCGCTCTCCAGCATCGAACCGAGCGCTTTCCCCGCCGGAGCCTGCCGCACGTCCACTTCCGGAGGATGCAGCCGGGGCACGAAGTCGAACCATTCCATCGGCCAGTCGAACCCGCCGATCACCCATCGGCTCTGTTCCGGCCGCACGCCGTACTCGTCGGACAGGATGCCTTTCGCGACCACTCCCGCGTCGTGCCCGTAGGTCGCGAACTCGCCGATCGTCTTGCCGATCAAGTCCCGCGGCGCCCGGATGCCGCTGCGGGCGTTGACGTAGATCGCCGAATGCCGGAACTGCCGGTTGGGGAACACCGGCAGCGCGACGAACGGCGGATCCGGCAGGTCCAAGGTGCGCAGGTAGAAGGTCAGGCCCAGTTCGGAGACGGCGAACTCGCGCCCCCGCACCATCCGCTCGAACAGGTCCGAGACGATGTCGGCGGTGTGCAGGGTCGCGTCGACGCCCTCGAAGCGGACCCGTCCGTCGAACAACGGGCGGGTGTTGTCGTAGCGGTACAGGCCTAGGTCCAGTCGCAGGTCAGTCATCAGGAACCCCTCTCCGTCCCCTCCGATACTAAACGCGTTTACTATCGGAGGGCAACCGCTACGATGCCTCCCGATGGACAAGGACGCGCTCGCCGAACTCTTCGCCACCGCCTCGCTCGGCGCCCCCGAGAACGCGGTGGGCTTCGTCATGTGGCGCGTCGTGCACCGCTACGTCCGCGAGATCGACCAGGCGCTCGCCCCTCTCGATCTGACGCACCTGCAGTTCCAGACGCTCGCGCTCGCCGCCTGGCTGAACCGCGCCGGCGGCCCGGTCACCCAATCCGGTCTCGCGACCTCCGGCGACATTCACCCGATGCAGGTGTCGCAGATCCTGAAAACACTGGAGCGCAAGGGATTTGTCGCCCGCGCGCGCAGCGCCGAGGACGTCCGCGCCAAACGCGTCGAGGTGACCGACGCCGGCGGAGCCGCCCTGCGCGCCGCGCTGCCGCTCGTGATCGAGGTGCAGCACCGGATCTTCGGCGACGAGGGGCTGCCCGGCGGAAACCTGCTGAACACCTTGCTGCGCCTGGACAACGCCTGACCGCGGCGACCGGTGCTACGGTGTAAGCGCACGGTAACCCGTCTCGGGGAGGGACGACATGCCGGGAACTTTCACCGACCCCGAAGCCCAAGAGCGCTACTTCGCCGCCTACGCGAAGGTCCTGCGAAAGTGGCCGGTTCCCTCGGAGGAACTGGACATCGCCACGAAGTTCGGCCCCACCCGCGTCCGGCGCAGCGGCCCCGAACACGGCACGCCGATCGTCCTGCTGCACGGCGTCATGGGCTCGTCTTTGTCGTGGTACCCGCACCTCGCCGAACTGGCCGCCCGCCACCCGGTCTACGCCATCGATTCGATCGGCGAACCAGGCCACTCGGTCGAGACCGCCTCCGCCAGCACCGACGACGACCTCGCCGAATGGCTCTCCGAAGTCCTCGCCGGCATCAGCCAGGAGAAGGTCTACCTCGCCGGGGTTTCGCGCGGCGGTTTCCTGGCGCTGAACCTCGCGACCCGGTCCGCCGACCAGATCGCGGGCGTCATCGGGCTGGAACCGGCCGGATTCGCGGCGATCAGCGTCCCGAAGTTCATCCTTTGGAGTTTCACGGAGATCTTCCTGTGGCTGCTGCCCGCCGCGGTCCAGCGCCAGATCGTCGCCGGCGATCCGGCCGTGCGGCACACTTTGCGACCGCTGCTGTTCGCCAGCCTCAAATACAAAGCGCAACTACCGCCGCAGCACGTCTTCACCGACGACGAGCTTCGCGCGATCGAAGTCCCCGTCCGGCTGGTCCTCGGCGAACGCAGCCATATCCACCGCGCACGAGAGGTCGCCGCACGCGTCGCGCCGCTGAATCCCCTTATCAGCACGGAAATCGTGCCGGGAACCACTCACGCGCTGACGCTGCAGCAACCCGATCTCGTCACCGCCCACGTTCTTGACTTCGCCGAAGCGGACCCGGGCTGACATCAGACCTGTCGGGCAGTGGCCATCGCGCGCTCGGTCTCCCAGAACGCGCGCATCGAAACGACCAGCCCGTCCTCGTTGACCCGGTACACGAACACCCCGTCGGTGTCGACGCGGTAGCCGCCGGGCAGATACGTCGTGATCGTGCCGACGTTCGCGACCTCCGAACCCGCCGCGTGCGAATCGCGGATCACGAACTCGAACTTCTCGACGTTCCCGATCGTCTTGTCCCAGAAGGCGGAAAGCCCCTCGCGACCGTGGTGGCCCTTGCCCTCCTCGTCGAACATCGACGGGCCGACCGGGTCCTCGACGACCGCGTCCGGGGCGAACAGCGCGAGCCAGCCGTCCTTGTCCCCGGCGGTCGCCGCCGTCATCGACTTGAACGCCGCTTCCCGCGCGGGCGGCTGCTTCGCCGCGGGGTCCCAGCAGACCTCGACTCCCATGTCACTCCTCGATTTTCGCGATGATCTCGTCGCCGAACTTGCGGATCGCGTCGACCTTCGGGCCGAGTTCCGCGTCGAATCCGTGCCCCTCGAACACCCACGGCATGGTGATCGCGTCGGTGACGCCCGCCTCGGCCTGTTCGCGGAACCCGTCGAGCCCGAACCGGTCGACGCACACGGCCTGGAATTCGAACGGATCGTCGGCGCGCCCGCGCTCGGCGAGCAGGCCCTTCAGCTTGCCGATGGTCTCGCGCAACTGGTCGAGCGTCATCATCGCGGACGACCAGCCGTCCGCGACGCGCGCGGCCCGGCGCAGCGCGACGTCGGTGTGCCCGCCGATGTAGAACGGCACCCGCGACGGCGGCGCCGGGCTCATCTTGAGCTTGTCGAAGTCGAAGAACTCGCCGTGGAACTCGACCATGTCGCCGCTGAGGATCAGCCGCAGCACCTCGATCGCCTCGTCGAACCGCTTGCCGCGCCGCGCGTACGGCGCGCCGCACCATTCGAATTCCTCCGGCGACCAGCCGATCCCCAGCCCGAGGCCGAACCGGCCGCCGGTCAGTGCGGCGACCGAGTTGACCTGCCGGGCGAGCAGCACCGGATTGCGCGAGCCGAGCTTCAGCACCGACGTGTAGAACTGGATCCGCTCGGTCACCGCGCCCATCGAGGCGGTCGCGACCAGCGGATCCGCCCAGGGCGTGTTCTCGTCCCAGAACCGGCTGCCGTCGGGGGTGTAGGGATAGTCGGCGGAGACTTTCTCGGAGTAGAAGAGCGAATCGGGCAGCACGATCGAGGAGAACCCGGCCTCCTCGGCGGCGCGGGCCAGGCCGCTCAGCTGGTCGAGCGGGCTCATCGCGATCGACAAGGAGAACTTCATGCCGCGGACTATAACGTGTTCTAGTTTTGTCGGCCACCGCCCGATCGGAGGCGCCGCCGGGAACTCTCCGCGCACGGTCCGCGTTGTCCGTTTCAGAGACGGCTGCCCGGCCGTCGCGTCAGATCGAGACACGGAGTGACCCATGGGCACCGCGATCCTCCTGATCGTGCTGGTCGTCGTCATCGTCGGAGGCGTGCTGTACCTGTCGAAGAAGCAGGCCGCGACCAGACAGAGCCAGCTCGACGACGCGAAGGCCGACGCGCGCCGCCTCGTCGAGCGCCTCGGCGGCCAGGTCCTCAACATCACCGGCACCGACACCGCGTCCCAGCAGGCGATGGCCGACGCGAGCGAGCGCTACAACGCCGCCGGTTCGCAACTGGAGCAGGCCAAGACGGTCGAACAGGCCCGGCTGGTGAAGGAAACCGCCATCGAAGGCCTGTACTACGTGCGCGCCGCGCGCACGGCGATGGGCATGGACCCCGGCCCCGCGCTGCCGGACGAGGCCGAACGCGAACGCGCGGGCAAGGTCACCGAACACCGCGAGGTGGACGTCGAAGGCCAGCGCTACGCGGCCTCGCCCGACCCGGGCCAAGAAACGCCGTACTACTACCCCGGCGGCCGCGTCGCCGGCCGCCCGGTGCCGCAGGGCTGGTACAGCGAGCCGTGGTGGAAGCCCGCGCTCGTCGCCGGCGCCTGGGGCCTGGGCTCGATGTTCCTGTTCAGCGCCATGTTCTCCGGCATGAGCGGCATCGCCAGCGCCTCGGCCTGGGAATCCGGCTACGACGCGGGCCAGGCGGACGCCCTGGACGCCGGCGGCATGGACGGAGGCTTCGACGGCGGCGGTTTTGACGGCGGAGGCTTCGACGGAAGCCAGGACTTCGGCGGCGGTTTCGACGGAGGCGGCTTCGATGGAGGCGGCTTCGACGGCGGCGGAGGCTTCGACTTCTGACCGATGATCGATTGAAGGCCCCGTGGCAGGTTTGCCGCGGGGCCTTTGCCGTCTCCGCTCGCGGACAAGCTTCCGTGTGGCCGGACGGAGGTGATCTCGACGGGGTCTTCTCCATTGCGAGCCGCCGCCGCGACGATGTGCGGGATTCTCTCCGGCCGACCGGCGCGGTCCCGCGTTGTCGTCGTCCGTGAAGGGCTCCTTGAGGGAATCTGATTCCCTCAAGGAGCCCTTCACGGACGTCTGCGGATGCATCGCGCGGCCTCGCCGCGGCTGGCCTGGCGCGCAAGGCCGAGTTCCGTGAGGGGAACCCTGAGGGACTCTGATTCCCTCAGGGTTCCCCTCACGGACCTTCGCCGGAACCGGGCCACGCAGCCAGGTGGGGCCGCATCCCCGCACGCCCGCACTACCGAGAAAACCTCATTGGGGCGCGGTAATCGGCCAGCAGCGAACCCAGCTCAAGCGCTAAGCCAACTGCGCAGAACTCAAGCAGGCTGGCAAGAAGGGCACCAATAAAGATTCCGCGCAGCCAATTCCTTCTGCGCCACCGGCGTCCCGCAAACCAAACACGGCATCCCGGCCCGCCGGTAAACGTAGACCTCGCCCCCGTGCCGGTCCTCGCGCGGCGCGCGCCCCATCGCCGCGGGCAAATGCTCCGGCGCGACAGTGTCGATCCGCCCGACCCGGACCCCGGCGCGCATCAGCGTCACCAGGTCCGCCCACATGTCGTCCCACAATGCGCGGTCCAGCGCACGCCCGGGAACCATCGGCGAAATCCCGTGCCGGAACAGCACTTCCGCGCGATAAACGTTCCCGACACCGGCCAGCACAGCCTGATCCATCAGCAACGCCGCGATCGTCGTCCGAGACCGCGAAATCCGCTCCCACGCGCGATCCGGCTTGGCGTCGCGGCGCAGCGGATCCGGGCCCAGCCGGGCTTTGATCGCGTCGACCTGCGCCGGGTCCAGCAGTTCGCACCGAGTCGGGCCGCGCAAATCGGTCCAGTGGGTGCGGCCGACGAGACGCATCCGCACCTGACCGACCGGCGTGGTCTCGGGCAGCGAGGCTTCCCCGAACGTGCCGTACAGACCTAAGTGGACATGGACTGTCCCCAAAGGACCGTAGTTGTGGAACAGGTGTTTCCCGTACGCCTCAGCGGAAACGAGCACCTGCCCGTCAAGCTTCTCCGCCTCCGCGGCGAACCGGCCCTGCGGGCTGCGCACCGCGACCGGTTCGCCGGCGTACCGGCGTTTGTGCAGACGGGCCAGCCGATGGAGCGTGTGCCCCTCGGGCATCAGGCCTCCGGCAGGGCCGGCGGGGTGCCGGTGCGCTCGTAGTCGAGCAGCTGCTGCACGCGCCGCGCGTGGCGTTCGGCCGGGTCGACCGGCGTGGCCAGGAACGCCTCGACGATCTCGGTCGCCTGCTCCTCGGTGTGCATCCGCGCGCCGACGCCCAGCACCTGGGCGTGGTTGTGTTCCCGGGTCAGCTGCGCGGTTTCGACGCTCCAGCCGAGTCCGGCACGGATGCCCGGCACCTTGTTCGCGGCGATCTGCTCGCCGTTGCCGGACCCGCCGATGACGATGCCGAGGCTGCCCTCGTCGGCGGCCACGCGGCGCGCGGTCTCGACGCAGAACGCCGGGTAGTCGTCGGCCGCGTCGTAGACGAACGGACCGATGTCGGTCACCTCGTGCCCCTGTTCGCCGAGGTGGCGGACAAGGTGGTTCTTCAGCTCGAAACCGGCATGGTCGGATCCCAAGTAGACACGCACAGCGGGAGTGTGCCATCTCGCCGCCGACCCGGCATGCTCCGGGGGTGGACATCGCAACGCAGCACGGCGCGGACGTACGGCTCGAATGGGGCGGCGACGGCGTCGAAATCCTCGGCCGGGAGTGCGCGGTTCTGATCATCGTGGACGTGCTTTCCTTCAGCACCACAACGGATCTCGTCGTCAGCCGGGGCGGCCGCGTGCTGCCGGTGCGCTGGCGCGACGAACGCGGAATCGCCGAGGCGCGCGGAGCGGGAGCGGTGGTCGCCGGCGAAGAGGAATGGACGCTCCGGCCGTCTTCTGTGACGCAGATCCCGTCCGGCACGCTCCTCGCCCTCCCCTCCCCCAACGGCGCGACGCTCTGCGCGGCCGCGGCGAAAACCGGTGCGCACGTATTAGCCGGTTGCCTGCGGAATGCGTCGGCGACTGCGGCGAAAGCCAGGGAAATCGCCGACGGACGGCCGATCGGCGTCATTCCCGCCGGGGAACGCTGGGGCGTGGACATGTTCGGCGAAGGTGAAAGCATCGAGTTCGGCCCGCTGCGACCGTGCGTCGAAGACCAGCTGGGCGCGGGCGCGATCGTCAGCGCGCTGACCGGATCGAGGTCCGCCGAAGCCGCACTCGCGGCGGCTGCCTACGCGGCCACCGATGTGCCAGCCGCGCTGCGCGACTGCACCTCCGGCCGGGAACTCGCCGCGACCGGCCATGGAAACGACGTATTTCTCGCCGCCCAGCAGGACGTCAGCGATAGCGTGGCGAAGCTGTCGCACGGAATTCTGGAGGGGCAATGAGCTGGACCGAGGTGGCCGACGGGGTTTTCGCCCGCCGGTACGACGAGCTGGACCTCACCACCGGCTTGGTGCTCGGCCAGGAACAGTGCCTGGTGATCGACACCCGCGGCGACGTCGACCAGGGCGCCGAATTCGCCGCCGCGGTGCGTGAGCTGACGGAGCTGCCGTGGTCGGTTGTCTACACGCACGCGCATTTCGACCACGCCTTCGGCACCACGCCGTTCCTGCCGTGTGACGTCTGGGCCCACCCCGGCTGCCTGCAAGCCCTGCTGAAGAACGGCGAAGCCGACAAACAAACCTGGGCCGCCCACTACCGCAAAGAGGGCAAGCCGGAGATCGCCGACGCCATCGAGCGCACCGGGCTCATGCCCCCGGACCGCCTCGTGCCCGACCGCGCCGAACTCGACCTCGGCGGCCGCACCGTCACTCTCGTGCACCCCGGCCCCGCGCACACCGACCACGACCTGCTGGTGCACGTGCCGGACGCCGACGTCGTCTTCGCGGGCGACGTCGTGGAGCACGGTCCGCACGGCTTCACCGCGTACTCGTTCGGCCCCGACGACGAACTCGACGCCTGGGCCGCCGCGATGGACGCACTGCTCACGCTCAAACCGCGCGTCGTCGTCCCCGGCCATGGCGACCCGGTGGACGAAGCGTTCGTGCGCACGCATCGCGACGGACTGTTGCGGCTGCACGAGCTGAAGACCGCCAAGACGCCGCTCGAGGAGGCGCTGAAAAACTCGCCCTACCCCGAGGACGTCACGAGAGCAGCGCTCGGTTGCTGATCCCGGCGGAAACCGGGACCAGCACTCCCGAGAGCGGTCAGTCGAAGTTCAGGTCCCCGGTCCGGGTGCGCTTCAGCTCGAAGAAGTCCGGGTAGCTGGCCAGCGCGACCGCGCCGTCGAACACCTTCAGCGCGTCCTCGCCCCGCGGGATCGACGAGAGCACCGGGCCGAAGAACGCGGAGCCGTTGACGTGGATGGTCGGCGTGCCGACGTCCATGCCGACCGGGTCCATGCCCTCGTGGTGGCTCTTGCGCAGCGCCTCGTCGTATTCGGTCGATTCGCCCGCCTCGGCGAGTTCGGCCGGGGCGCCGATCGCGGCCAGCGCCTCCTTGATGACGAGCTTGCGGTCCTCGTTGTGCTGGTTGTGGTAGCGGGTGCCGAACTCGGTGTAGAAGTCGCGCACGGCTTCCTGGCCCTGGGTCTGCGCCAGCGCGGTGGCGACGCGGACCGGGGCCCAGCCCTCGCTCAGCAGCGCCTTGTACCGCTCGGGCAGGTCTTCGCGGCCTTCGTTCAGCACCGACAGGCTCATCACCCGGAAGGTCAGGTCCAGCTCGCGGTGCTTCTCGACCTCGAGGATCCACCGCGACGAGATCCACGCGAACGGGCAGATCGGGTCGAAGAAGAAGTCCACCGTGGTGGGCTGGGACGAGTCAGTCATTTTTCACGGGCTCCTCGGCGAGGCTGCTCCCCGGCGCTCGCCGAGGGCGGGGCGAACCCCCGCACTGCGAGGCAACGCGGGAAGCCCTCCGCATTGTTCCCTGGTCGCCGGTTCCGGGCGCGTCATGATTGGATGCTGAACGTCGTGCCAACCGGAACCGAAGACCAGAGGTGCCCGTGCCCGCCCCCAACCTGACGCGTGACGAAGCCAAGCAGCGCTCCGGCCTGCTGGACGTGTCGTCCTACGACATCGAGCTGGACCTGACCGACGGCCACGGCCGTCCCGGGGAGAAGACCTTCCGCTCCACCACCACGGTGCGGTTCTCCAGCAGCCGTCCCGGCGAAGCGTCGTGGATCGACCTCGTCGCCGAAGGCGTCCGCTCCGCCGTGCTGAACGGCGCCGAGCTCGACGTCAGCGGCTACGCCGAGGAAAAGGGCATCGCGCTGCCCGGCCTTGCCGCGGACAACGAACTCGTCGTCACCGCGGACTGCCGCTACATGAACACCGGCGAGGGCCTGCACCGGTTCGTCGACCCGGTCGACGACGGGGTGTACCTCTACACCCAGTTCGAGACCGCGGACGCGAAGCGCATGTTCGCCTGCTTCGACCAGCCGGACCTCAAGTCCGTCTACCGCGTCGCGGTGCACGCCCCGCGCGACTGGAAGGTCGTTTCCAACGCGCTGGTCGAAAGCGCCGAGGACACCGAGGACGGCGCGCGCCGCACGCAGTTCGCCGAATCCGAGCGCATCTCCACCTATCTGGTGGCGCTCGTCGCCGGCCCGTACGCGGAGTGGACCGACGAGTTCCGCGACGAGCACCGCACCATCCCGCTCGGCATCTACTGCCGCGCGTCGCTCGCCGAGCACATGGACGCCGAGCGGCTGTTCGTCGAAACCAAGCAGGGTTTCGCTTTCTACCACGAGAAATTCGGCACCCCGTACCCGTTCTCCAAGTACGACCAGCTGTTCGTGCCGGAGTTCAACGCGGGCGCGATGGAGAACGCCGGCGCGGTCACCTTCCTCGAGGACTACGTCTTCCGCAGCCGCGTCACCCGCTACGCCTACGAGCGCCGCGCCGAGACGCTGCTGCACGAGATGGCGCACATGTGGTTCGGCGACCTGGTCACCATGCGCTGGTGGGACGACCTGTGGCTGAACGAGTCGTTCGCGACCTTCGCGAGCGTCTTCGCCCAGGCCGAGGCGACCGAGTACAAGAACGCCTGGACCAGCTTCGCGAACATCGAGAAGTCCTGGGCCTACCGCCAGGACCAGCTGCCCTCGACACACCCGATCGCGGCCGACATCGTCGACCTGCACGCGGTCGAGGTCAACTTCGACGGCATCACCTACGCCAAGGGCGCGAGCGTCCTCAAGCAGCTGGTGTCCTACGTCGGCATCGACCACTTCCTCGACGGCCTCAAGGTCTACTTCGGCAAGCACGCCTGGGGCAACGCCACGCTCGCCGATCTGCTGGCAGCGCTCGAGGAAGCGTCCGGCCGCGACCTGTCGTGGTGGAGCGCGGAATGGCTGGAGACCACCGGCCTCAACTCGCTCAGCCCGCGCTACGAGATCGCCGCGGACGGCACCTTCGCGTCGTTCGCCGTCGTGCAGACCGGCGCGAAGCCGGGTGCCGGCGAGCTGCGCACGCACCGCGTCGCGGTCGGCGTGTACGACGAGGACGCCGACGGCAAGATCGTCCGCACCCGCCGCGTCGAACTGGACGTCACCGGCGAGCGCACCGAGGTCCCGGACCTCGTCGGCCAGGCCGCGGGCAAGCTCGTGCTGGTCAACGACGACGACCTCACCTACTGCCGGATGCGCCTCGACCCGGCGTCGCTCACCACGCTGATCGACCGGATCGGCGACATCACCGAATCGCTGCCGCGCACGCTGTGCTGGTCGGCTGCTTGGGAGATGACGCGCGAGGCGGAGCTCAAGGCGCGCGACTTCGTGACGCTCGTGGCGCGCGGGATTCATGCCGAGAGCGAGGTCGGCGTGGTGCAGCGGCTGCTGCTGCAGGCGCAGACCGCGCTCAATTCGTACGCCGATCAGAAGTGGGCGGCCGCGGAGGGGTGGCCCGCGTTGAGCGGGCGGTTGCTCGAGTTGGCTCGGACCGCGGAGGCTGGGTCGGATCATCAGCTGGCGTTTGTGAACTCGCTGGCCGGT
Source organism: Amycolatopsis albidoflavus (assembly GCF_039525725.1). Taxonomy (NCBI): domain Bacteria; kingdom Bacillati; phylum Actinomycetota; class Actinomycetes; order Pseudonocardiales; family Pseudonocardiaceae; genus Amycolatopsis; species Amycolatopsis albidoflavus. The sequence goes on along the minus strand of NZ_BAAAHV010000022.1, from coordinate 139,081 downwards.
GGAGTGTTGAGCGACGAGATTCTGGCGGAGATCGCTGGGTGGCTCGACGAGTCCGCACCGTTGCCGGGTCTCACGGTGGACACTGATCTGCGGTGGCGCTTGTTGCAGGCGTTGGTCGCGCACGGCAAGGCTGGTGCGGACGAGATCAATGCCGAGCAGGAGCGCGACGACACTGCTGCTGGGCGGCGGCACGCTGAGCGGTCTCGGGCGTTGCAGCCGACCGCTGAGGCCAAGGCAGATACTTGGCAGCGGGCTATTTACGACGACGAGATTCCCAATGCGGTCAGCGATGCGTTGATTTCCGGGTTCTCGCACCCGGGGCAGAAGCATTTGCTCGGGGAGTACATCGAGCGGTACTTCGAGGTTATCGACGACGTTTGGGCTCGCCGTTCGAGCGAGCGTGCTCAGCCGACTGCGATTGGGTTGTATCCGTCGTGGGCTGTTGAGCCTGCGACGGTGAATGCTTCGGATGAGTGGCTTGAGGGGGAGCATCCGGCGGCGTTGCGGCGGCTTGTTTCCGAGGGGCGCGCGGGGATTGTGCGGGCGTTGGCTGCTCGGGACTTCGACAGCCAGGGTTGAGTTTTCTTGGGGTTTTGACGCAAGCGTGTTGCGTTGGGGCACCCCGAAGCTGATGGTGACTACGGGCTGAGGGTGCTTGTCAAGGCGGGAAAGATGCCTTGACAAGCACCCTCAGCCCGTGTTTTTGGCTTCGTATCGGGGTGCAGGGCCGGGTCTGGGTGCCTGGCTGGTTTCGCAGGTCGGCTGCGGTTGGGTAGGGCGGCTAGCGCCCCAATGTGGCATTGGGTGCATGCGACGCACCCAATGTGGCGTTCGGTGCGTCAGACGCACCCAATGCCACATTGGGGCGCATCCCGGCGCGCGCTGGGCGGGCGGGCCGTGAAAGGCTCCTTGAGGGAATCTAAGTCCGTGAAGGGGCCCCTCACGGACCGTCGAAAGGTCGTGAGGGGAACCCTGAGGGACTCAGAGTCCGTGAAGGTGGCCCTCACGGACGCTCCGGAGGCAGAACGTAGAAAGAGCCGCCCCGCGCGGTGGCGGGACGGCTCCTTGAGAGGTTGTGCGGGGTCAGTGCTTGGGGGCGGGGCCTGCTTGGTCGCTCAGCATGCGCAGGGCGTTGACCAGGCCGCCGGTCAGGTCGCCTTCCTTGAAGGAGGCCACCATGCTCGCCACGGCCAGGTTCGCGCCTCGGTCGGGCAGGCGCGAGTGGGCGCGTTCGCCGGTGACGATCTCGATCGCGCGCTGCGCGGGCGAGACGCCCAGCAGGACCGCGTTCGAGGGGTCGTCGGTGGCGGCGTGCAGCTTTTCCGCGCCGGCGCGGGTGTCTTCGCCGAGGTCGCCCAGGTAAATGCTGAAGCCGAGGCCGGTTTCGCGGGTCGCGAAGGTCAGGGCCTCGTCCAGGCGCGCGAGCTGCTGCACCGTGAACGGGCTCGTCGGGGCCGCGGGCTCGTACATCTTCGCCGCCGACAGCCTGCCGCTGTTGGTGATGACCTCGCCGAAGGCCAGGTCTTTCTCCGCGACCGCGGTCTGGGTCACTTCACCACTTGCCACGAGCGCCTCCTGCGGCCGTCGAAGCGCCCGCGGGCGCCGCATTCACGTCAACCGCCGGGCCGTGGCCGGCTCCTACGCCGTCCGGGTTGGCGGTCCACCACATCGCGGGGTACTCCCACGGCTGCCCCGGCCGGTACCGCGGCGTCCCCGAGAACTTCTTCCGCAAGGTCGCGGCGCCGACCACGAAGTAAATGGCCCCGGGGATGACCGCGTAGACCAGGATCGTCTCGACAACGTTCACGCCGGTGAGCGTATCGGATGCCTTCCGGAGCCACCGCGCGACACCGCGACCGGCGGCGACCGTTCGTCGTCGCTGAGGCGCCGTCCGCCGCTTGGCCCGCCCCCGCTGGAACGTTGGGGCGAAGGGCGGCGGGCCGAAAGATGGCAACTCGCCGTACAGGCGGCCGTACCGGGCGATACCGGCTTGTCCGAACCTTGAAATCCTCGTAGCTTTTTCACCTGTACGGGCCTTGCGCCCGCCTCCCCAGCCCCAGCCCGTTACGCACCGGTCCCAGGAGGACACCTCATGCAGAGCGTCCAGACCCCCGCTCAGGCGATCACCGAGACCATTTCGTCACCCAGCGAGACCGGATTCGTGCCCGGAACGCGGGTCACGTCCGGCACCAGGGTTACGCGCGGCACTCGGGTCACCCGCGGAACCCGGGTCACCGCGGGCACTCGCGTGACAATGGGTACCCGGGTCACCATGGGAACTCGAGTCACCAGGGGCACCCGCGTTACCCGCGGGACCCGCGTCACGGCAAGCACTCGCGGGACTCGCGTCACGCGCGGCACTCGGGTCACGGCAGGCACGCGGGTCACCTGCGGCACTCGGGTCACGATGGGCACGCGGGTCACGATGGGCACTCGGGTCACGCGCGGCACCCGGGTCACCGCCGGAACCCGCGTCACCATGGGCACCCGCGTCACCATGGGCACCCGGGTCACCCGCGGTACTCGCGTCACGCGCGGCACCCGGGTCACGATGGGCACGCGGGTCACCTGCCAGGCCGACTACAGCCTCGCCGCCTGAGCAAACAGGCGCAGCAAGCACCGCCCAGCACCGGATCAGGGACGTCGAGCACGATCCATCGGCTCGCCCCGGCCGCCGCACAGGCAGCCGGGGCGCCGACGTGTCCGGGTCCGGGAGCCTAGGCCGCCGACCCGAGATACGGCCGCCACAGCGGATCGGCCTCTTTGGAATGCGCCAGCAGCCGCCAGTGCGGGCCGTGCGGGGCGCGCGGCACCACGCGCAGCCGCCAGCCGATCTCCGACAGGAGCCGGTCGGCCTTGCGGTGGTTGCACTTCGCGCAGCAAGCGACGCAGTTGGTCCAGCTGTGCGGACCGCCCTTGCTGCGCGGGACGACGTGGTCGATCGTCTCGGCCCGGCCGCCGCAGTAGGCGCAGCGATGCCGGTCCCGGTGCATCAGCCCGGCCCGGGTGAGCGGCACCTGCGCCCGGTAGGGCACCCGCACGTACGTGCTGAGCCGGATCACCGAGGGGACGGGCAGCGACACCGTCGCGGCGTGCAGTTCGACGCCGCCCGGATCGCCGTGCACGACCTCCGCCTTGCCGCACATGACGAGCACCACCGCGCGCCGCATGGGCACCGCGGTCAGCGGCTCGAAAGTGGCGTTGAGCAGGAGGACCCGGCGCCGCCCCCACGCCGGGGCGACCGGATCGCGGGCTCTACGCTGTCCGGGCGGACGGGAAGCTCCCCCTGGACGGGTCCCCGGCCCGGACGGGACGGAGCCGCCGGATGCGGACCCTCCCGGGCAGGCACGCAGGATCGCCTCCGGCGGCAGCTCGGCCATGGCTTGGCCGGCGCCGCCGAGGGGGACGGGTTGTCGGTCTGGCACTCGACCACCTCCACCGGTGCAGGCATAGTCGACCACACATCAGGGCCCCGGCGCACGCGTGTTCTGTGACGTGTCACATACCCGCGACCCGGCGGCCACCCGCCGGCCGCCTGCGCGCCGCCGGGACAACGAACCGAGAAAGGACTGTCTCCACCAGTGAATGCCGTGCTCAGCGCTCCACCCGCCTGCATCTCCGAGACCGGGACGTGGTGCGCCCAGGTCTATTCGGTCACGCACAACGAGTGGCTCGCCGCGTCGGCGGGCTGGCTCCTCACGAAGCCGCTGAAGATCGTCCTGATCCTCGTCATCGCCTTCCTGGTGCGATATCTCACCAAGCGGCTGATCGACCGGGTCACCACGCTTCCGGCCTCGGGCAGCGGCGGCAAGATCCCCACGCTGTTGAGACCGCTGCGCGAACGCGCGCCGGACATGCTCGGCACGGCGGTGACCGAGCGCCGCAGGCAGCGCGCCAAGACGATCGGCTCGGTGCTGAAGTCCGGCTCCACGTTCCTGATCTACGGCCTCGCGTTCATCCTCGTGCTGGGCGAACTGGGCATCGACCTGGCGCCGATCATCGCGTCCGCCGGGATCGTCGGCGTCGCGCTCGGGTTCGGCGCGCAGAACCTGGTCAAGGACTTCCTTTCCGGGATGTTCATGATGATCGAGGACCAGTACGGCGTCGGGGACGTCGTGGACATCGGCGAAGCGACCGGCACCGTCGAGGCGGTCGGCCTGCGCATCACCACGCTGCGCGACCTGAAGGGCACCGTCTGGTACGTCCGCAACGGCGAGGTGCTGCGCGTCGGCAACTCCAGCCAGGGCTTCGCCTACGCCGTGGTCGACGTCCCGCTGAGCTACTCCGCGGACGTGGACCGGGCGACCGAGGTGCTCAGCGGCGCGGCCACGAAGGCGGTCGAATCGGACGCGCTTTCGGCGAACGTGCTGGAGCCGCCGGAGCTGCTCGGCGTCGAACAGGTCACACCGGAGGGAATCGTGTTGCGCCTGACGGTCAAGGTGCGACCGGGCAAGCAGTGGGCGGTGCAGCGGAAGCTGCGCGGGCAGCTGCTCGGCGCGCTCGAGGAGGCCGGTTTCGAACCGCCGCTCGGCCGGTTGCTGTCGTCCATGCAGGACAAGCAGTCGGGCGCGCAGCGCAGCTGAGGCAGGGCAAGATGGAGGTGTGTCTGTGAGCGAGCCGGAACCGGCGAACCTGTACGAGGCGGTGGGCGGCGAACCGACCTTCCGCCGGATCATCAAGCGGTTCTACGAGGAAGTGGCCCGCGACGAGGTGCTGCGCCCGCTCTACCCGGAAGAGGACCTCGGCCCGGCGGAGGAGCGGTTCCGGCTGTTCCTCATCCAGTACTGGGGCGGTCCGCACACCTACTCCGACCAGCGCGGCCACCCCCGGCTGCGGATGCGGCACGCGCCGTTCAAGATCGGCCCGATCGAACGCGACGCGTGGCTGCGCTGCATCCGGATCGCGATCGACGAGGAGAACCTGCCCGAGCCGTACCTCAGCCAGCTGTGGGCGTACCTGGAAATGGCCGCGCACAGCATGATGAACAGCTTCGTCTGATGAGACGCCGGGTCGCGGGCAGGCGGCCGGACCGCCTTCCGCGGCCGTCGTGGTGGTCGGACGCGGTGTTCTACGAGATCTACGTGCGGTCGTTCGCCGATTCGGGCGAGGACGGCATCGGCGATCTCGAGGGCATCCGCAGCAAGCTCGGCTACCTGGAACTGCTGGGCGTCGACGCGCTGTGGCTGACGCCGTTCTACCCGTCGCCGATGGCCGACCACGGCTACGACGTGGCGGATCCGCGCGGCGTCGACCCGATGTTCGGCACCCTCGGCGACTTCGACGTGCTGCTCACCGAGGCGCACCGGCGCGGCATCCGGGTCACCGTGGACGTGGTGCCCAACCACACGAGCAACCAGCACGCGTGGTTCAAATCCGCGCTGGCCGCCGGTCCGGGCAGCCCGGAGCGGGAGCGCTACCACTTCCGCGACGGCCGCGGTCCCGGCGGAGCCGAGCCGCCCAACAACTGGGTCAGCGTGTTCGGCGGCCCGGCGTGGACGCGGGTGCCGGACGGGCAGTGGTACCTGCACCTGTTCGCGCCCCAGCAGCCGGACCTGAACTGGGCCAATCCGGACGTCCGCGCCGACCTCGAACGCACCCTGCGGTTCTGGCTCGACCGGGGCGTCGACGGGTTCCGGATCGACGTCGCGCACGGGATGGCCAAGCCCGCCGGGCTGCCCGACATGGATCCCGACACGCCCGCGCACGGCGGCGGCGCGCCCGGCGATCCGCGCTTCGACGACGACGGCGTGCACGAGGTGCACCAGCTGATCCGCAAGGTGCTCGACGAGTACCCGGACGCGATGGCCGTCGGCGAGATCTGGGTGCAGGACGAGGAACGGCTGGCCCGCTACCTGCGGCCGGACGAACTTCATCTGGCGTTCAACTTCCGCCTGGTGCTCACGCATTTCGACGCGGACGCGATGCGCACGTCGATCGAGCGTTCGCTGGCGGTGCCGCGCGCGGCGGGCGCCCCGGCGACCTGGACGCTGTCCAACCACGACGTCTGGCGCGCGGCGAGCCGCTACGGCGGCGGCGCGGCCGGGGTCCGCCGGGCGCGCGCGATGGCGCTGGTGGAACTCGCCTTGCCCGGCGCGGTGTACCTGTACCAGGGCGAAGAGCTGGGCCTGCCGAACGCCGAGCTGCCGCTGGACGCGATGACCGACCCGCGCGCCCGCACCCAGGGCCCGGAGTTCAGCCGCGACGGCGAGCGCGTGCCGCTGCCGTGGGAGGGCACGCTTCCGCCGTACGGCTTTTCGCGCACGGCGCAGACCTGGCTGCCGATGCCCGCGGACTGGGCTCCGCTGACGGTGGAACGGCAGCTCGAAGACCCGGAATCGACCCTGTCGCTGTACCGGCGCGCGGTGGAGCTGCGGAAACACCACCCGGCGTTCCGGGGCGGCGACGAGCTGCAGTGGTACGGCGCGCCCGCCGGGTGTTTCGCGTTCCGCCGCGGCCGGGGCGGGCTGATCTGCGCGCTGAACACCTCGGCCAGCTCGATCGCCCTGCCGCCGGGCGAAGTGCTGCTGACCAGCAGCCCTCTCGTCGACGGCAGGCTCGCGCCGGACTCAGCTGCCTGGCTCGGGTAGCGCTTCCGCCCGCTGGCGGGCAGCGCAGCCGCGTGCGGGTCCGTGAGGGGAACCTTCACGGACTCTGAGTCCCTCAGGGTTCCCCTCACGACCTGCGCACAGGATCAGACTCGGGCGCCCGCCTCCAGGCCGAGCATGGCGAGCAATCCCCGCAGGTCGTCGGCGTCGTGCGCGTGTTCGGCGACGGTGCGGGTGGCGTGTTCCTGCTGGACGCGCAGGTCCTGTTCGGCGGAGACCCGGGCGCGGGCGAATTCACTGGTTTCGGCGGACAGCGGACGTCGTTCCGAGCGCATGTCGCTCCTCGTCGAGGTGGAAGGGGCCACCGGCGGCTCCGTTCGGGGCGGATCCGCCGGGGACGGCGCCGGCTCGAACGCCGGCGCACGGTGAGACTTCTCGACGGTGCCGACGCTACTCCCCGCCCCGACCTGCCCGCGAGCCCGTCCCCGTCCGCGCGTCGCGGCGTCCACAGTGGACCCGCGGGGCGGCAGCCCTGGTGAGACCGGCTCCGGCGTGCTTTACTGACGACGGTCGTGTTTTGTGTTCGTGCGGTGGGTACGTCCCGCAGCCACGCTCGCAAGATGTAGCGGGCGTGGTGTTCTCTTTCGGAAGGCACTCCGTCGGTTGCCGGCCCGGGTGCCGAGGTGGCATCTGATGTTTAGTCCCGATGGAGATAGTTTTTATGACGCAAGGCACCGTGAAGTGGTTCAACGCCGAAAAGGGCTTCGGGTTCATCAGCCCGGACGACGGCAGCGCCGACGTCTTCGTGCACTACTCGGAGATCCAGGGCAACGGGTTCCGCAGCCTTGAGGAGAACGCGCGCGTGGAGTTCGAGGTCGGCCAGGGCCAGAAGGGCCCGCAGGCCACCGGCGTCCGCGCCATCTGAGTTCCGCTGGTGTTTCCCCTGGTGCGGAAGGCTTTCCGCACCAGGGGGACCCTCGCCGGAGCGGACTTTCCGCCCCCGGCAACCGATTTCGATCCACCCCCTGGTGCGCGCCGGTGAATTCACCCGGCCGCGCAAGGTCTTCCGCGTCCCGGGAACCCGGACCGAAGATCACCCGTTGACCAGAGCAGGTCGCGACTGGCCTCGAGGCCCTCCCCTGCCTGGCCAGTTCGCAACGCACGGCGCATCCCGTCCGGCGGCTCCCCCCTCGCCCCGGACAGCCGCCGCGGCACCGGCCTCGGCCCCGCAGAGCGCGGCGGCCGGACCAGCTCGACAGGAGCGTTACCCATCGACACCCAGAGCACCGTCCAGCACCCCCCGAAAACCCCGCAGCCCATGCTCGCCGGCCGCAAGACCGGCACCGAGGCCTTCCTGGTGAAGCTCTTCGCCGTCGTCCCCCTCGTCGCGGTCGCCGCCGCGGTGCCGCTGGCCTGGGGCTGGGGCCTCAGCTGGCTGGACGTCGGCCTCGCCGCCGCCTTCTACTGCGTCAGCGGCCTCGGCATCACCGTCGGCTTCCACCGGTACTTCACCCACGGCGCGTTCCGCGCCCGCCGCGGGCTGCGGATCGCGCTCGCCGTCGCGGGCAGCATGGCCATGCAGGGACCGGTGATCGACTGGGTCGCCGACCACCGCCGCCACCACGCGTACTCCGACCGCGACGGCGATCCGCATTCGCCGTGGCGCTTCGGCACCACGCCCGCCGCGCTCGCGAAGGGCTTCTGGCACGCGCACATGGGCTGGCTCTTCGGCCGCGACCGCACGAACCCGCGCCGCTTCGCCCCGGACCTGCTCGACGACGCCGACCTGAAGCGGATCGACCGGCTCTTCCCGGTGCTGACCCTCGCGACGCTGCTGGGGCCCGCGCTCCTGGGCGGGCTGATCACGATGACCTGGTGGGGCGCGCTGACCGCGTTCTTCTGGGCCGGCCTGGTCCGGGTCGCCGCCCTGCACCACGTGACGTGGTCGGTCAACTCGCTGTGCCACCTGATCGGCGAGCGCCCGTTCGAGGCGCGCGACCGTTCGGCGAACTTCTGGCCGCTGGCGATCGCGTCCTTCGGCGAGTCCTGGCACAACTCCCACCACGCCGACCCGACCGGGGCCCGGCACGGCGTCGGCCGCGGCCAGCTCGACATCTCCGCGCGGCTGATCTGGATGTTCGAAAAGTTCCGTTGGGCCTCGCACGTCCGCTGGCCCCGGGCCGAACGACTCGCGCGCAAACTCAAGACCGCCTGACCCAGCACCAGGAACCCGCCTGGCCAAGGCGCGGTTCGCGGTCCGTGAAGGGAACCCTGAGGGACTCAGATTCCCTCAGGGTTCCCCTCACGGACCTCAGGACAGCGGCGGCTTCTCAGGCTCTGCGGACCCGTTCCTCGAGCCGGGTCCGCAGGTCGCCGTGGCTGGACACCGCCAGCACCGGCCCCGGAGTCTCGGCCTTTTCGGCCGAACTCACCACGTCCGCGACGAACCGGCGGACCCGTTCCGGTGCGGGCGTCACGTCGCCGCCCAGCTGGGCCACCTGCTGCGGGGCCTCGGCGGGCGTCGTCTCCACCGCCACCGACCAGCCTTGCCGCATGGTCCACAGCAGCATCAAATCCCGGCCGGGGAACCGCGGCGACCGGCCGCTCAGCGCGACGTACGCGGTGATCGTGTCGGTGACCTCGCACGACGTGCACTCCACCGAAACCCCGACCGCGGCGGCGACCTCGCGCACGTACGCGGCCAGCGCCTGCCGCAGCACCTGCGGATCGTCGGCGGTGGGCAGGGACATCGGGCGTTCCGGACCGGACAGGAGCATGGGTCTCCTCTTCCGCCGCCGCGTCCGCTTCGCGCGGAAACCGGGGTCGTCGGGGCGCGCGAAGGCCGGCGGTCGCGATGATCGGGGTCGCACCGGATCGGGCATCCGGCGGCTGGACCGGACTCCGACTCTACCCGCTGGGACAAGCCCGGAGCCGAGATCAACCCGTCTGGCCGCCGCCGAAGTCGCTCGATCGGCCGCCGCAGCCGGCGGAATCCGCGATCGACGTGGCGATCCGCGCGGCGAACAGTCCTGCTTGGACACATGGCGCGGCCTCGCCCGGTTCCCAGCAGCCAAGATCAGCCGCTGACATCGCCCGTCTGGCCGCCGTCCGCCGAATCCGCGATCGACGTGGCCACCCACGCGGCGAACAACCCCGCCTGCACATAGGGCGCGGCCTCGCCGACCGCGCGCACCACCGACCGGGCACGGCCAGGCCCAGGCTCGGCTTCCGGAGCGGGATCAGCGTCCGCGGGCCGGTCGGTGCGCCACGGCGTCTCCTCGGCCCGGACCTCGGCGAGGAAGTCCGCGGTCGGGTCGCCGTCGGGTTCGGTCATCCACTCACGATGACATCGCCGGACGGCGCCCGCCAGCAGAATCGCCTCAGAACAGCAACGGCAGCAACGCTTGGCGCCGTTTCAGCACCGCGCCGTAGCGGGCGTCGAGGCGCAGCCACGAGTCCGTGGCGGTCACACGGACCACGTCGCCGTCGATCGACGAATCGAACAAACCCATGCCGGACAACGCGAACAGGCATCGCATCTGGACCTTGACCTCGAGGTCTCCCCCGGTGACGGTGAGCACCGCCTGGTCCATCAGCGAAGCGGGCGGCGTGCCGTGCGGCCCGGCGTTGTCGCGAGCGAGCGCGACGCCGCGGTCGGCCAGCTCCGACACCACGCCGACCGGCAGCTCGTCGACCTTCTGCCAGCGATCCGACACCGGAAGCTCGGCGTGCCACAGCAAATCGCGCGCCGGACCCGGGTCCATCACCTCGCCGCCCGCGACGGCGAGCGCCGCGAGCAGTTCGTTGCCGGACACCGTGACGTCCGAGGGCGTCACGGTCCCCGCCACCGCGCGGGTCGCGAGGACCTCGAACGGCGTGGCCGTCCATGCCTCGACGACGTCGTCGCCCCGGCGGCGCAGCCGGACGGCGGTCGTGCCGTCCAGCCGCACCGCGCGGGCGACGAACGCGCTGAGCGTCTCCCGGTCGCCCGGATCGGGGATCCGCAGCTCAGGCATCGGCCAGCACCCGCTTGAGGAATTCCGATTCCTCGTCGCTGAAGCGGCGCGGCCGGAGCTCGGCCGTGTTGTACGGGGCCAGCACGGTTTCCGCGGTGACCGCGACCGGATCGGCCGCGTCCGGGCCGGTCCGCACGACGTACCCGAGCGTCACCGTCGAGGCCTTCAGCTCGGCGAGCGTGATCTCCACGCGCACCGTGCGGCCGGGCGTCGCGACGATCGGCGCGCGGTAATGCACGGCGAGCTTCACGACCACGACGCCCTTCGGCAGCTCGTGCAGCCCCGCGCGCTCGGCTTCGCCGAACAGCACGGGCACCCGGGCCTCTTCGAGCAGCGTCACCACGTTGGCGTGGTTGACGTGCCCGTACACGTCCATGTCCGACCATCGCGGCTGGACGTGGGAAACGAATGTCACCGCACCGTGCTCCGGATCTGGCGCGCGGCCACGGACAGCGTCGCGAGGTCGAGCCGCCCGGAACGGGTGATCTCGTCCAGCGCCACGCGCGCCCGCGAAAGCCGCGACGCGTTGGCTTTCTCCCATTGCTCGATCTGCTCGTCGACGGACAGGTCCTGGTCGCTGTGCCGCAGTGCGTCGAGCGCGATCGCGCGCAGGGAACCGTACACGTCGTCGCGCAGCGAGAGCCGGGCGAGGGCGTGCCAGCGGTTGCCGCGTTCCAGTGCGCTGATCTCGGTGAGCATCTTGTCGATGTCCAGGTGGTCCGACAGCGCGTAGTACAGCTCGGCGGTGTCCGCCGGGGTGTGCGTCGCGTCGAGCCCGACCTGCTGCTCGGCCAGCTCCGCCACCTCGACCACGTCGAGCAGGCCGTAGCTGTGCAGCAGCAGCGCGATCTGGCGGGCGAGGCCGGCGGGCACGCCTTCCTCGACCATCCCGGCCGCGTCCTGCTCCACCGACTCCAGTTCGCGTCCGCGCAGCAGCTCGCCCAGCTTCGGGCCGAGTTCGGCGAGCACCGGGCCGAACCGGTTGATCTCGGCCAGCGGCGCGAGCGGCTGCGGGCGGTTGGTGAGGAACCAGCGCGCGGCCCGGTCGAGCAGCCGCCGCGTCTCCAGCACCATCCGGTCCGCGACCGCGGTCGGCACCACGTTGTCCAGCGCGTCGATCTCGGCCCACAGCTTCGGCAGGTCGTAGACGTGCGTGACCACCGCGTACGCGCGCACCGCGTCGGTGGCGGTCGCGTTCATCTCCTCCATCAGGCGGTAGACGAACGAGATGCCGCCGCCGTCGACCAGCTCGTTGGTGATCAGCGTGGTGATGATCTGGCGGCGCAGCGGGTGCTGGGTGATCGCCGCGGCGAAGGGTTCGCGCAGCGGGGCCGGGAAGTACTCCGGCAGCCTGCGGGTGAACACCTCGGATTCGGGCAGGTCGGAGGCGAGCAGCTCGTCCTTGAGGTCGAGCTTCACGTGCGCGAGCAGCGTCGCCAGCTCCGGCGAGGTCAGTCCTTCGCCCGCCTTCTCCAGCGCGCGGAACTGCGACGGGCTCGGCAGCGCTTCCAGCTTGCGGTCGAACGCGCCCTTCGCGACCAGCGCGGACACCTGCCGCGCGTGCACCGAGACCATCGGCCCGGCGTGCGCCCGGCTGACGCCGAGCACCGCGTTCTGCCGGTAGTTGTCCGCGAGCACGAGCGAGCCGACCTCGTCGGTCATCTCGCCGAGCAGCTCGTTGCGCCGCGCGTGCTGCAATTCGCCGCCCGCCACCAGGTGATCCAGCAGGATCTTGATGTTGACCTCGTGGTCGGAGCAGTCGACGCCGGCCGAGTTGTCGAGCGCGTCGGTGTTGATCTTGCCGCCGTTGCGGGCGAATTCGATCCGGCCGAGCTGGGTCAGGCCCAGGTTGCCGCCCTCGCCGACGACCTGCACGCGCAGCTGGTTGCCGTTGACGCGGATCGCGTCGTTGGCCTTGTCGCCCGCCGCGGCCTGGCTTTCGCTCTCGGCCTTGACGTAGGTGCCGATGCCGCCGTTCCACAGCAGCTCGACCGGGGCCAGCAGGATCGCCTGGATCAGGTCCATCGGCGCGAGCTTGGTGACGCCTTCGTCGAGGCCGAGCGCCTCGCGGACCTGCGGGGTGATCGGGATGGTCTTGGCCGAGCGCGGGTAGATCCCGCCGCCCTCGCTGATCAGCGAACGGTCGTAGTCGTCCCACGAGCTGCGCGGCAGGTCGAACAGCCGGCGCCGCTCGGCGAAGGTCGAGGCGGCGTCCGGGTTCGGGTCGAGGAAGACGTGCATGTGGTTGAACGCCGCGACCAGCCGGATGTGCTCGGACAGCAGCATGCCGTTGCCGAAGACGTCGCCCATCATGTCGCCGATGCCGACGACTGTGAAGTCTTCGGTCTGGGTGTCCTTGCCCAGCTCGCGGAAGTGCCGCTTCACGCTCTCCCACGCGCCCTTGGCGGTGATGCCCATGGCCTTGTGGTCGTAGCCGACCGAACCGCCGGAGGCGAACGCGTCGCCGAGCCAGAATCCGTACTGCGCCGAGACTTCGTTGGCGATGTCGGAGAACTTCGCGGTGCCCTTGTCCGCCGCGACGACGAGGTAGCTGTCGTCGGCGTCGTGGCGCACCACGTCCGGCGCGGGCACGGTCTCGCCCTCGACGCGGTTGTCGGTGAGGTCCAGCAGGCCGGAGATGAACATCCGGTAGCAGGAAATGCCTTCGGTGAGCTGGGCGTCGCGGTCGACCCCGGCGTCGCCGGTCGGGCGCGGCGGACGCTTCACGACGAAGCCGCCCTTCGCGCCGACGGGCACGATCACCGCGTTCTTCACCGCCTGCGCCTTGACCAGGCCCAGGATTTCGGTGCGGAAGTCCTCCTGCCGGTCCGACCAGCGCAGGCCGCCTCGGGCGACCTCGCCGAACCGCAGGTGCACGCCCTCGACGCGCGGCGAGTACACGAAGATCTCGTACTTCGGGCGCGGCTCGGGCAGCTCCGGCACGCCGCTCGGGTCGAGCTTCAGCGCCAGGTACGGCCGCGGGTGCCCGTCGGCGTCGCGCACGTGGTAGTTCGTGCGCAGCGTCGCGTTGATGACGGCGAGCAGCCGGCGCAGGATCCGGTCCTCGTCGAGGCTCGTGACCTCGTCGACCATCGAGGAGATCTCGGCGGTCAGCGATTCCGCGTGCGTCTTCCGGTCCACATCGGACAGTTGCGGATCGCAGCGGGTTTCGAAGAGCCGCAACAGCTTCGTCGAGACCTCGGTGTGCTTGACGAGCGTGTTCTGGATGTAGGACTGGGAGAACGGGCTGCGCGCCTGCTGGAGGTATCGCGAATAGGCGCGCAACACCGCGGCCTGGCGCCAGGTGAGCCCGGCGCGCAGCACGAGCGCGTTGAGGCCGTCGACCTCCGCCTCGCCCTGCCACGCCGCGTGGAACGCGTCCTGGAACCGCTCGCGCAACTCGTGCGCGGCCGCCTCGTCGGCGTTTTCGAGGCCCTTCTTGTCCACGCGCAGGCCGAAGTCGTAGATCCAGCTGGCCCCGCCGTCCTCGCGGAACAGCTCGTACGGCCGCTCGTCCACCACCTCGACGCCCATCGCCTGCAGCACCGGCAGCACCTTGGACAGGGTGACGCCCTCGCCGCGCAGGTAGAGCTTGAACCGCCGCTCGCCGGGTTCGGCGTCCGCGGGCAGGTAGAACGACAGCGCGAGATCGCCTTCGTCCGCGAGGGTGTCGAGCTTGGCCAGGTCGGCCAGCGCGTCCTCGGCGGTGAAATCTTCCTTGTACGCCTCGGGGAACACCGCGCCGAAGCGCTGCCCGCGGTCGACCGCGGACTCCTCGCCCATCATGCCGATCGGGCCGCCGTCGCCGACGCGCTCGCGGCGTTCGGCGATGATCGCCTCGACGAGGCGGTCGTCCCAGCTGCGCACGACGGTGTTGAGCCGTTCCTGGATCCGCAGCGTGTCCGGCTCGACCGCGTTCGACGGGTCGGTGTGCACCATGAAGTGCACCTGCGCCAGCAGCGTCTCGCCGACGCGCGCGCTGTACTCCAGCTGCGTGCCTTCGAGTTCTTCCAGCAGCACTTCCTGCATCGCCAGCCGCGAACGCGTGGTGTAGCGGTCGCGCGGCAGGTAGACCAGGCAGGAGTAGAAGCGGCCGTACGGGTCGCGGCGCAGGAACAGCCGCAGCCGGCGGCGGTCCGACAGCGTGATGGCGCCGGTGGTGGTGGAGTACAGCGAATCGGTGTCCGCGGAGAACAGGTCCGCGCGCGGCCAGTTTTGCAGGACCTCCAGCATCCGCTGGCCGGAGAACGACTCCATCGGGAATCCGGCGCGGTGGATCACCTCGCGCACCCGCTGGCCGACCACCGGGATGTCGAGCACGTTCTCGTGCAGCGCGGTGGTGGTGAACATGCCGAGGAACCGGTGCTCGCCGGTGACCTTGCCGTGCTCGTCGAACGTCTTCACGCCGACGTAATACGGATAAACCGGACGGTGCACCGTGCTCGGCGCGCTGGCCTGGGTGAGCACGAGCAGCGACGGCGCGAGCGCGTCGACCGAGCTGTCCAGGCCGGCGGTGAGGCTGCGCGCGGCCAAGCTGTCCTGGCGCAGCACGCCGAGGCCGGACGCGAGGACCGCGCGCAGGGCGGGCTCGTCGCTGTCCGGCTGCGGGCTGTCGACCAGCTCGTACTTGCGGTAGCCGAGGAAGGTGAAGTGGCCGTCGGCGAGCCAGCGCAGCAGGCGCGCGCCCTCGACGACCTGGTCGCCGGAGAGCTTCGGCGGGTGCTGTTCGAGGGTTTCCGCGAGCGAGCAGGCGGTCTGCGCCATCTTGTCGGCGTCCTCGACGACCTCGCGCACATCGCCGAGCACCGACGACAGCCGGTTGTCCAGCTCGCGCGCCCGCTGCGGGTCGGTGACGAGGTCGATTTCCACCAGCATCCACGATTCCGCGGACGCGCCGGCGGGCGGATCGGCCGGGTCGGCGTCGAGGTGCAGGCCCTCCAGCTCGCCGGTCAGGCCGCGGCTCACCACGACGATCGGGTGCACGATGCGCTGCACCTGCACGCCGTCGCGGGCGAACTCCGCGGTGACGCTGTCCACGAGGTAGGGCATGTCGTCGGTGACCACCTGCACGACGGTCGCGTCGCGCGTCCAGCCGTCCTCGGCGGTGGTCGGGTTCAGCAGGCGGACCGCCGGGCGTCCGGGCATGCGCTGCTTCGCCAGCTGCAGGTGCGAGCGCACCGCGCCGACGAGCGCGACCGGATCGTCGCCGACGATCTCGTCGGCCGGAATGTGCCGGTAGTACAAGCGGATCAGGTCCGCGATCTCCGGCGCCTGCGCCGCGGCGGTGTCGATCAGCTCGTCCCGGATCTGTTCCGGGCTGGCCGTGCGGCGGGCGGCGCCGGCTTCGGTGCCGACATCGGGCGGGGACGAGACTCCCGTCGAGCTCATTGAGCAACTCTCCAGTGTGCGAGACCGAGATGCGTCCGTCACCACAACGTGCCGGACTTCCTTCACCCTAATCCGCCCGGAGACGCCCCCGTGCACGGCGGGGAAAGACTTAAGGTTCGTTTCAGGGGTCCCCGGCGACGCCGTCGCGCGGGATCGGTTCAGCTACCGGCGAGTTCGGCGCGGGCGGCTTTCGGCAAAAGGCTTGGCACGAGGCCGGAGGACGGGTTCCCCGGGCGCGGCGGCGGCTTCGGGATCGGTTCAGTGCTCGTATCGCCCGCGGCGGGAACGGAAAAGGTTGCCTCCCTCCCCTGCGAGAATTCCCACCCGTACGGGCTAATTCTTCCGTTGCGGAGGACCGAGCCGGGCGGGCTGGGAGGAGCAGCCGGGTTTCAGGATGAGGCAAGCGCTGGGTGCGCGCAGATCGGCGGAGCGGGATGGCTTGTGCTGCATAATCTCGGCGCGTTCTGCCAGTGACTGGGAAAACCGCTTGGTGCAGCGCGAAAATCGGCGGGCGAGCGTAGCCTCGGCGGGTCGCGTGTGCGTACTTCCGCGGAAGTACGTGAGGGGAACCCTGAGGGAATCAGAGTCCCTCAGGGTTCCCCTCACGTACCTTTCGGGCGGAAGCCGCAGGATTCGCCGCGTCGATGAGGTTTCGCCAGCAGCGCGGGGCGCGAGGCCACCTCACTCACGAACCGCTCGGGGTTGAAGCCGCAGGATCGTCCGCGTCGATGACGTTCTCCGCCAGCAGCCCGGGGCTCGTGGCCGCTCTCCCGCTGTGGTCCGTGAAGGGCTCCTTGAGGGAATTAGATTCCCTCAAGGAGCCCTTCACGGACCGCTCGAGGCTAAAGCCGCGTCGATGTGCGATCCCCTGCCCCGCCAGGGGATCTGCCTGGCCGAGCCAGCGCATCACCTGCGGCGCAAGGGTTTTCAGTCGCCGTTGTTGTGGTGGCGGTCCGCGGTCGCGCGGCCGTTGATCGGCTTCGGCTCGTCGTTCGGGCCGAGGCGTTTCACCAGCGCCGCCGCGCTCGCCGTGCCCGCCTGATGCTCCGCGAGGGCGCGGGCGAGCAGTTCCGCGAGACCGGCGTCCGGCGGCGGTTCGTCCTCCGCGATGGCTCGCGCGTAGCTCTCCGGGAACGGCTGCTCCGACGGGGTCCACGCGTCGATGTCGGACAGCGGGTCCAGCGCCGGCGGCATCCGCAGCCGGGGCAGCCAGGGCTCCTCGACCGGCTCCGGTTCCTCCGGACGCGGCGCGGGGGCCAGCTCCGGCTTGTCCTGCGCGGGCTTGTCCTGCGCGGCAGCTTCCGCTTCCGCCACGGCGGATTCGGCACGTCCTGGCTCGTCGGCCCGGCGGCGTCCCCCGCCTCCGCCGGTCGCGGTGATGCCCAGCCGGTCCAGCACCGACTTCGCGGCGACCGAACCGTGTTCGGCGTCGTGCCGGGTCTTGCGTCCGCGCGAATCGCGGCGGGCCGCTTCCTCCTGCGCCCATTCGGCGCTTTCCCACAACGGGGCGGCGGCCTCTTCGGCGGGAGCCGGGGCGAGCGGCAGCTCCGGCAAGATGTCGGACAGATCCGGCATCCGCAGCGAGAACCTCGGCGACTCCTCGGCCGCTGCTTCTTCCACCGCGCGACGAGGGGTTCCCTCGCGCGCCCAGGGCGTTTTGGTGTCGTCGGCCGCCCGCAACGGACGGACCGGCGCGTCCTCGTCTTCCCGGCGCGCGGGTGCTTCCTCAGCGGCCCGCGGCTTCTCCGGCCAGCGCACCGACGCGTCCTCGACAACCTGCGTCTTCTCCGCTGCCCGCGACGTCTCCGCGCGGCGAACCGGAGCCTCGTCAGCAGCGCGCGACCCGGCCGCGCTCTCCGGGGCACGAGACGGCCGTTGCGGCGTCTCAGCCCGACGACTCCGCACGTCCTCCGCCTGCGTCCCGCGCGCGCTCTCCGCTCCGCGCGGCGCGTCCGTCCAGCGCACTGATACGTCCTTCGCCCGGCGACCTGGCGGTTCCGCAGCCTGCGCCTGGCCAACCGGCTCCTCAGCGGCAACCGCCCGCACCGGAGCGTCCTCGGCCGCCCGTTTCCGCGGCGCGGGCGTTTCCGCGCCCTTCCGCCCGAACGGCCGCGCCCAACCCGGCAGCACCGGCGACTTGCGGTCCTCAGCCCGCCGACGTCCGCCGGTCCGCGGAGCCTCCCCGGCCGGTTCCCGGATCGCGGGCAGCACCGACGTCTGCTCGACCTCGGCCTCCGCCGCGGCCCGCCGGAACGACCACGCCGGCTTCTTCTCCGCCGCCTCGACCCAGGCCGAGGCCGAAACCGGTTCCGGCTCCGCGGCCACCTCGACCTGCGCCGGAACGACCGGCAGCGGGGCCGCCACCGGGTCCGGCCGCGGGGCGGGGACGTCGCGGATCGCCGGCATCACCGAGGTCTCCTCGGCCGCGACACGCGGCTCGACCTCCATCGACACCGGGCGTCCGTCGCGCGGGGCGGACGCGGCGAGGACGTCGTCGAGATCCATCGACGCCACTGATTCCGCACCCAGCTCGCCCGCGATCAGCCCGCACGCCTGGCGCCGGGCCCGCGCGTGCACGTGCTCCGCGGCCCGCGCCCGGTGCAGGCAGCCGATGGCCTCTTCCGCGCTGCCGAACCGTTCCTCGATCTGCGCCAGCTCCAGCCACAACCGCGCGGTGACCGCCGCGAGCCCGTGCCGGTCGGTGGCCGCGACGGCCTCCCCCACCAGCTCGGCGGCGGCGTCACCGGCACCGGAGGGCAGGTGGATGCGGGTCGCGACCGCCAGCCGCAGCCAGGCCGCGGGCGCGACACCGGCGGCACGGACCGGTTCGCGCAGCATGGGTTCGGCGATGTCGTACGCCATGTCGGCGTCGCCGCGGTCGAGCAGCGTGCTGACCAGCTGGAGCACGAGCCGGATCCGGACGAGACCGCCGTCGTCGCCGGGACGGTCCATCTTCTCCAGGAACCCGAGCCCGGTCCGCGCGGCGTCCGCGGCCGCGGTGAGATCGCCGTGCCGACGCCGGTGCGCCGCGGTTCCGTTGCGCAGCAAGGCCCGCATGAGCAGCCGGTCGTCCGCGTCGAGCGAATCGTCGGCCACCAGCAGCCGATCCGCCTCGACGAGCACCCGGTCCAGCTCCGCCTTCCGGCCGAACTGGGCGAGGCATCCGACGAGGTGACACAACGCTTCCGCGCGCAGCGACGGCGGCACGTCCTCCGACAGCACCGGCCGCAGCGCGGCCAGCCCCATCAGCGGGACGCCGAGGCTGCGCGCGCACACCGCGAGGTCGACGCGCAGCCGCGCCGCCGTCGTGGCGTATCCGGCGTGTTCAGCCGCGCGCAAGGCCGCAACCGCGCGGCCGACCGTGGACGTCCGTTTGCCGATCCGCACGCGAGCGGACACCACGAGCGCTTCCGCCCGGATCCAGTGCCCGTCCGCGCTCGCAGTCTCCGCGAGCGCGGCCGAGCGTTCGCCGAGAACCAGCGACAGCTCGGGCGCCCGGAAGCGCAGTGATTCCGCCCGGTCGATGAGCCGACCGAGGTCGGCGAGGGTCCCGCCACTGGCAACGGCGGGCCGCCCGTCCGCGGTCGCGGACGGGCTGGGCCGGTTGTGCCTGCTGGTTTCCACTCGGGACCCCCGCGCCGGTCAGTCGCGCTTCAACTTGCGGTGGGTGACCCGGTGCGGACGAGCCGCTTCGGCGCCGAGGCGCTCGACCTTGTTCTTCTCGTAGCCCTCGAAGTTGCCCTCGAACCAGAACCACTTCGCGGGGTCCTCGTCGGTGCCTTCCCAGGCGAGGATGTGCGTCGCGACCCGGTCCAGGAACCACCGGTCGTGGGAAATCACGACCGCGCAGCCGGGGAACTGCTCGAGCGCGTTCTCCAGCGAGCCCAGCGTTTCGACGTCCAGGTCGTTCGTCGGCTCGTCCAGCAGGATCAGGTTCCCGCCCTCTTTGAGCGTCAGCGCGAGGTTGAGCCGGTTGCGCTCGCCGCCGGACAGCACGCCGGCCGGCTTCTGCTGGTCCGGGCCCTTGAAGCCGAACGCGCTCACGTAAGCGCGCGAGGGCATTTCGGTCTGCCCGACGTGGATGTAGTCGAGCTTGTCCGAGACGACCTCCCACACGGTCTTCTTCGGGTCGATCCCGCCGCGGCTCTGGTCCACATAGGACAGTTTGACCGTCTCGCCGATCTTGACCGAGCCGCCGTCCGGCTCCTCGAGCCCGACGATGGTCTTGAACAGCGTCGTCTTGCCGACGCCGTTCGGGCCGATCACGCCGACGATGCCGTTGCGCGGCAGGTCGAAGGAGAGCCCGTCGATGAGCACCCGGTCGTCGAAGCCCTTGCGCAGCTTCTCGACCTCGACCACGACGCTGCCCAGACGCGGGCCCGGCGGGATCTGGATCTCCTCGAAGTCGAGCTTGCGGTGCTTGTCCGCCTCCGCGGCCATCTCCTCGTAGCGGTCGAGCCGCGAACGGGACTTGGTCTGGCGCGCCTTGGCGTTGGACCGCACCCACTCGAGTTCGCTCTTGAGCCGCTTGGCCAGCTTGGCGTCCTTCTTGCCCTGGACCTCGAGTCGCTCGCGCTTCTTCTCCAGGTAGGTGGAGTAGTTGCCCTCGTAGCCGACGACGCGGCCGCGGTCGAGCTCCATGATCCACTCGGCGACGTTGTCCAGGAAGTACCGGTCGTGGGTGACGGCCAGGACGGCGCCCTTGTAGTTGGAGAGGAACTGCTCCAGCCACAGCACGCTTTCGGCGTCCAGGTGGTTAGTGGGTTCGTCGAGCAGCAGCAGGTCGGGCGCGGACAGCAGCAGCTTGCACAGCGCGACGCGGCGGCGCTCGCCGCCGGAGAGGTGGGTGACCGGCTCGTCCGGCGGCGGGCAGCGCAGGGCGTCCATGGCCTGCTCGACGGTCGAGTCGAGCTCCCAGGCGTCGGCGTGGTCCAGCTCCTCCTGGAGCTGGCCCATCTCCTCCATCAGCGCGTCGCTGTAGTCGGTCGCCATCAGCTCGGCGATCTCGTTGTAGCGATCGAGCTTCTGCTTGGTCTCGCCGAGGCCCTCCTCGACGTTCTGCCGAACGGTCTTCTCCTCGTTCAGCTCCGGCTCCTGCATGAGGATGCCGACGGTCGCGCCCGGCTGCAGGAAGGCCTCGCCGTTGCTGGCCTGCTCGATCCCCGCCATGATCTTGAGAACGGTCGACTTGCCGGCGCCGTTCGGGCCCACGACGCCGATCTTGGCTCCGGGGTAGAACGCGGTGCTCACGTCGTCGAGGATCACCTTGTCCCCGACGGTCTTGCGCACCTTCTTCATGGTGTAGATGAACTCGGCCATGCCATCGATCGTAGAGTGGCTCCTCCGGCGGCCTGACGGCGGTCACCACCGTGCTACCGAGGGTCAAGTCGAGGTCACGCGGACAGCATGATTTTCGGCCGCGTCATTCGGCCCGTTTGCCCTCCGCGAGGTTCTTCAGCATCGCGTTGTAGGCAGCGAGTACTTCGCCGCCGGTGTTCTCCTCGCGCCGGTCGCGCCGCTTCGCCTCGCGCTCGTCCTGGCGCGCCCACTGCACCAGCAGCGCGATCAGCACGAGCAGCACCGGCACCTCGCCCGACGCCCACGCGATGCCGCCGCCGAGCCGCTGGTCGGTCAGCAGGTCGCCGACCCACGGCAGCTTCAGCGACGTGTAGAACTCGCGGCCGATCACGGTCTGCATGTTCATGAGGATCACGCCGAAGAAGGCGTGGAACGGCATCGCACCGAACATCATCCCGAGCTTGCCGACCGGCGGCAGCCGCCGCGGCGCGGGGTCGACGCCGATCACCGGCCAGTAGAAAACGTAGCCGACGAGCAGGAAGTGCGCGTTCATCGCCAGGTGCGCCCAGTGGTAGTTGAGCGCGTTGTCGAAGAGGCCGGAGAAGTACAGCCCGTAGAAGGACCCGACGAACAGCAGCAGCGCGACGATCGGGTTCGTCAAGAACCGCGACACCGGCGAGTGCACGGCGGCCAGCAGCCATTCGCGCGGTCCCGGCGGGGCGTCGCGGCCGGCTGGGGCCAGCGCGCGCAGGGCGAGCGTCACCGGGCCGCCCAGCACCAGCAGCACCGGCGCGACCATCGACATCAGCATGTGCGTGCCCATGTGCACGCTGAACATCGCGGGCGCGTACCGGCCGATGCCCGACGACGTGGCCAGCAGGATCACCAGGCAGCCGGCGAACCACGCCACCATCCGGCCGACCGGCCAGGCGTCGCCGCGCTTGCGCAGCCGCCGCACGCCGGCGAGGTACAGGCCGGCGAGAACGATCGCGAGGGTGCCGTAGACGAGGTCGAACCGCCAGTCGGTGAGCAGCCGCCAGAACGTCGGCGGGCCCTGGAGGTCGTAGCCGATGAGGAGTTCGACGGTGCCCGGCTGGGTGACCGCGTCCGGCGGCGGCGGTGTGCGGGCGAGGCCGGAGGCGATGCCGATGGTGACGAACATGATCAGCACTTCGACGGCCGCGAGCCGGAGCAGTTGACTGCCGCCCTTGCCGTCGACGAGGTTCGCGACGCCGCGGCTGCGCTGCTGCTGGCCGAAGACGCCGAGCAGAAGCAGCGCGACGATCTTGGCGACGACGAGCAGGCCGTAGTCGGTGGTGAACAGGTCGCCGAGGTTGATCCGGACGAGCGCGTTGACGATGCCGGACACCGCCATCACGACCCAGCAGACCAGGGCGAGCTTGGAGAAGCGCTGCGCGGCGAGGCTGAGGTTCTTGCCGCGGCGCCAGCCGAGCGCCAGCACGGCGAGCAGGCCGCCGACCCACAGGGCGGCCGCGACGAGGTGGAACAGCAGGCTGTTGGTGGCCAGGTCGTGCGAGCCGCCGCTGGCCGAGTGCCCGGTGACCGCGACCGGGACGAGGCCGGCGACGGACAGGAAGAACAGCACCGCCGTCCAGCCCCAGCTGAGCACCAGGCGGCAGCCGAGGGCGAGCAGGATCGCGATCAGCGCCGTCCACAGCCAGGCCTTCGGCTGTTCGATCGCGCTGACGAGGCTCAGCAGGGTGTCCGGGGAAAGGACGTCGCCGAACGGCTTGCCCGCGCTGTCCGCGGCGGTGAAGGCGACCGACAGGATCGAGGCCGCGAACCACACCCACGCGGCGATCCCGGCGGTGCGGACCGCGGCGTACCCCTCGGGCGCGAGCGTGCCGGATTTCTGTGGCGGGACGAGGAAAGCGGCCAGCAGCAAGGCACCAACGCACACCACCGACGACGCTTCGGCGAGCACGCGGACCACCGTGACGCCGTAGCGCGTGACGAGTCCCGGGTCCGGCAGCCCGGCGATGACGTAGCCCGCTCCGCCGGTGAGCGCGACGAGCCCGACCGCGACGACCGCGCCGAGCACGACTCCGACCGAAAGCAGCGGGAGCACACTCGTCTTGCGTCCGCGGTTCGGGGCGGGTTTCGTCACAGGTTCCGAGCTCACGCTACGAGACTAGGCCGGTCGCGCGCGGGGCGGCACCGGGGTGGGTTTCGCACCGGATCGCTCGCTCGCGGCGTTTGCGCTGGTCGAGCCGGGTTGCCGGGCGGAACCCGGTGCGCGGCAAGGCTTTCCTCTATGCTCCGCCGATGACCAGCAGCCGTCGCCGCCGCCCGACGCTGGACGACGTCGCGGAGGCGGTCGGGGTGTCGCGCGCCACTGTGTCCAACGCCTACAACCGGCCTGACCAGCTGTCGACGCAGTTGCGGGAGCAGATCCTGCGCGCGGCGGGTGAACTCGGTTACCCCGGCCCGAACCCGACCGCCCGCAGCCTGGCCACGAGCCGCACCGGCGCGATCGCTTTCCTGCTCGATTCGTCGCTGTCGGCGGCCTTCTCCGACCCCGCGCTGTCGATCACCTTGGACGCGCTCGCGAAAACCGTGGAACCCACCGGCAACGCGCTGCTGCTTTTGCCCGGCCACGAAGCCCAGGAAGGCCCGCCGGCGTCGCGGGTCCTGGCCGCACAAGCGGATATCGCCGTGGCGTACTCTCTCGCCGACGGCACGCCCGCGCTGGAAGCCGTGCGGGCACGGGGTTTGCCGCTGGTGGTCATCGACCAGCCACCGCTGCCGGACACGGCCCGAGTCGGCTGCGACGACCGCGGCGGCGCGTCGTTGGCCGCACGCCATTTAGTGGAGCTGGGACATCGCCGGTTCGGAATTCTGGCCGCACCGCGCCTTTCCGCGGTGACCAGCCCTTTCCACGGCACCCGCGAACGCCTCGCCGGCTACCTCGACACGCTGGCCGCCGCCGGAATCACCGACGTCTCCATCACCGAAGCCCCATGGCTGTCGGCCTCCACCGCCCGCGCCGCCGCCACCGAGCTGCTCACCGCCTCGGTGCGGCCGACAGCGCTGTTGTGCATGTCCGACCAGCTCGCCTTCGCCGCGATCGCCGCCGCCCACCGGCTGGGCCTGCGCGTGCCCGGCGATGTCTCGATCGTCGGCTTCGACGACACTCCGCAGGCCGCGTGGTCTGAACCACCTCTCACGACCGTCCGGCAAGACCTGGCGGGCAAGGGCCGCGTCGCCGGGGAACTGGTGATGGACCTGCTGGCGGGGGAGCCGATCCCGCCGCCGGTCGAACTCCCGGTGTCGCTGGCCGTCCGCGAAAGCACCGCGGCGATTTAGCAAGACCGTTCGGCGATCTGTGGACAACTAGGTCTCTTCCGGGTGAAGGGAAACTACTTGTCCACAGACGTAGGAATGCGGGCAGACAAACCGCACGGAACCCGCCAAGGTGGAGAACACGCCCGGTTTCCCGGGATGCCGCCGGCCGCTTCGCCCGGCACCGTTTTCGATTGAGGGGGAGTTCCCACGATGTTCCGCCGCCTGCTGCCGTCTCTGCCGTTCCCGGGCCGCCGCACCTGGCCCGCCGCCGCCCCGTCCCGCCTGCCCGGCGTATTGCTGCTGGTCACCGCCGGCCTCCTGACCAGTTCCGGACTAGCCCAAGCCACTCCGGCTGGTCCCCCCGCGCCCGCCTGCAACGCGGGAGAGTTCTGCCTGTGGGACACCGAAACGTATTCCGGAGGGGCACAGAGTTACGACCTGCGCACGGCAAATCCGGGTGATTGCATTCCCCTGCCCGAGGGATTCCAAGGACATTCCTTCGTCAACCGGATGACCCGCGACGTCACGATCTACCAAGGAGCCGACTGTTCCACCGAGGGCGATTTCATCACCTATCCGGGCGGTGGCACGTACGTTCCGCAGTCCCCGTTCGCGGTGCGTGCCCTGAAAGTGTGGGAATAACCCGAGACCGGGCCAGGCGAACAAGGCAAGCTCCAGGACGAGTCGACTCGCAGCCAAAGTTCGCCGGCCCGGGGGCCGCACCCCCGAGCGGCCCCCGGCCCGTGGGCGCGCAGCCCGGAACACCCGCGCCCACGGGCCCCTGACCCCTCGCCTCCCGCTCCCGGCCCCGACCTGGGAGCGAGAGGCGAGGCCTGGGGTTGTGTCGTGGTTGGGCGGTGCCCTGCCGCCGCTGGAGGCCTGCGGTTCCGCCTTGGCAGGCCTGCGGCTCCGTCGCGGTTGGCCTGGCTTCCGTCGTCGTAGTCCTGGCTTCCGTCGTGGCAGGCCTGGGTTTCGTCGCGGTAGACCTGCGGTTCCGTCTTGGTTGACCTGGCTTCCGTCGCGGCGGGCCCGGCTTCCGTCATGGTTGGCCCGGCTTCGGTCGCGGCAGGCCTGCTGCTCCGTCGCGGCGGATCCGGCTTCCGTCGTCGTAGGCCTGGGGTTCCGTCGCGGCAGGGGTGGAGTCCCGTGGTGGAAGCCCGAGTTCCATCGCGGCGGGCCTGTGGTCCGTCATGTCGGCCGGTGCTCCGCCGCGCGCCCGCCGGCCGTCAGGTTCAGGCACCAGCCCGCCCCCGATCCGCCATCACCTGCCGCTCGCCGGACCACGCCCGCCAGTGGTTCGGCCCTGCCGCTGACCTGGCACGTCGACGCCTGACCGCAACCGCCGAACCGCCCAACCCTCACCCGCCCGGCCAGACGTCCTACATCACAAGATCGCCACAGTCTCCGCCAGCCGTCAGCCCCGAATCCCCGTCCCGTCCGACGCCCCAGCCAGGAGATCCAGGTGCCCAAGCTGCACAAACCGCCGCTCACCAGCCGCACGAGGCCGCTCTCCCGAGCGGTGCGTGCCGGAGCCGTCGCGCGCTGTGGCATTCCGCCCCCGAGGCACCGCAAATCCGACGAACGGAAGCTGAAACGATTCGACGGTGTCGAACGATCGAGAGATTGGCGATGACTAAGCTGCCCATGCTGGAGGTCAGCAGCTGTCGGCCACCCGGGCCCTCGTAGCTCAGCTGGATAGAGCAAGAGCCTTCTAATCTCTAGGTCGCAGGTTCGAGTCCTGCCGGGGGCACAGCGGGCCTGGTCAGAGACAACTCTGGCCAGGCCCACCCGGACCGAACCTGCCCGATGGTCCATCAATGGTCCACTTTCGATCGAACCGCCCGCCAGCCGCGACACAAGCCGCGCCGAGCGATCCCACACCCTCAGCACCACGTGCTGGTGCCAGCCGCGGACCGCGTTCGACGGCCACACCGGGACCGACCCCGTTTTCGAGGCGACGGCCGGCGACCCGATCGGCCCGGACGGGTTCCCGCTCGAGGCGACCTCATGAGCGCGCGTCGACGGCTCGCGGTGTACCGCGGGTGGCTTCTGCTGAACACCGTCCTCGCGGTGTGCCTCGTGCTGCTCATGCCGCCGGCGTTGTTCGCCCGCGGCTTCCACGACCCGTCGGTGGTGCTGCCCGGGGTGGGCCTGCTGATCGCCTGGTGGCTCACGTTCGTCGCGGCGTGGTGTGCGTGGCAGCGCGTCCCGCGCCAGGCCCCGGTAACGCTCGGCGCGGTTGCGGCGACACGGGTGGTGCATTCGACGGCGAAGGAGCCCACCGTGACAACGACCCCGCAACCCTCGAAGCCCGCGCCGGTCCGGAAGCTGTGGACGTGGGTCATCGTCGCCGTCGTGGCGGTGGTCGTCTGGATCGTCATCGCGAGCAACAGCGATCAGCCGGCCAATCCGCAAGCCGCACCGCCGGCACCGACCGGCGCGGCGGCCGTCCTGAAGGCGGCCGGCCCGCTGCACGCGCACGTCGAGAACACCAACCACCTGATTTGCGACTCCGCGACGGCGACGATCGCCGAGTCCGGCCGCGGGTTCCGGGTGCACGTCGACTTCCCCGGTCCCGGGAACCTGGCTGTCGCGGCGACCAGCGTCGACAGCCAGGACGCCAACGAGACCTACACAGTCGGCGCGCAGGAAACCGGCCACGACTTCGCATTCAGCCAGTTCCCGCTCAGCAAGGTTCAGGTCGCGTCAGTCAGCGTCACCGCGGCCGCGGGCGGCGGCACCTGCGACGTGGTGGACCGCAGGCCGTAGGAGCAGGGGTCAGGCGAGGCCGCCGAGCACGCGCTGCAGCAGCGTACGGGCGGCCTCGCCTTCTGCTGCGACCTGCCAGAGCTGGTCGACGATCGTGTCGTACAGCGCGACGTCATCGGCGTCGACGACGGTCAGTTCGGTGTGGTTGACCTCCACGAGGACGGTGTCGTCGTGGATCGTGAAGCCGTGCATGGTGATCGTCGGCAGCGGCCGGTCGAGCGGGATGATGCCGAAGCGGACGTGAGCCAACCCGATCAGGTTCAGCAGCCGGTCAATCTGCACCCGGAGAACCGGGACTTCGCAGATCGGATAGCGGAACGCCGACTCGCCGATCAGGATCTCGATGCGCTTGCTCGGGTCGTAGAGCACGTCCTGCCGCCGGATCCGCTCGCGCACCGCGTCATCGGTGTCGGCGCGGGTGTCGTGCATTTCTGCGGCCATCTCGAACACATTCCTTGCATAGCCCGGCGTTTGGACCAGGCCGGGAACGAGGAACAGCTCGACGGACACGATGCGCGTGGCGTCGCGCTCAGCGACAGCTTCGGCGTGCTGCCGCTGGGAGTGGCCTCGGCGGAGCTGCTGCTTCCAGCGGTCGCGTTCGAGGCGCAGGTCGACCAACGCGCCACCCAGCCGCGCACTCGTCTCTTCGTCTGCGCCGACCGCGGGCAGCCACACCTTGAGGTCGTCGTCCGACGGGATCGTGCGCGCATTCTCGATCCGCGACACCTTGGACGCGACCCAGCCGATGGCGCTGGCGAATTCCTTGCCGGTCTTGAACCCGGCATTGAGCCGCAACCGGCGCAGCTCGCCCGCGAAGATCTGATGGTCCCGATCGGTCACCGCGCAATCGTGACGTACTCCGCGTGCGGGGTCGCTACTGGCCATGCCGTGTCGCGCAAGAGTCGATGTTCGTCGAGGACGTCAGGGTCGTCGTCGACCACCACGCCGGCGAGTTCCTTGTCGTCGGTGAATTCGAGGATCGCCACGCGTTCGTTGTCGAGCAGGTAGAAGTCGTAGCCCGGCAATTCGAGTTCGGCCGCGGTCGCTTCGGGGAGCCAGCGCACGTCTTCGCCCGCGGCGACGTTCGGTCCGATGGCCTGCCGCATCCATGCGGCGTAGTCGTTGAGCGGGTCGGGGTAGACGCGGACGCGCTGGAACGGGATGCCTGCCTCACGCAGACGCGCCAGGTGCGCGAGCCATGCGCGGTCGTCGTCGGTTTCCTCGGCGGGTTGGCCGGCGAGCCACCGGTCGACCTCTGGCCGGTCGACGGCGTACTCGCTCTGGCATTCCCACCGCCACGACGAGCGCCGCACTGATCGGAGCAGCGCGGCGAACTCGTCGTGCGGGTTCAGGTGGTGCCGGGTCACGCGGTGCTCTTCGCGTCGGCGGTGAGCGGCGTCGGCGAGAGGTAGTCGAGGAGGGCTTTGGGCACCTCGACAGCGGTCTCGTGATCCGGAAGGCCGCGTTCGCGCAGCTGTGCCAGGACTTCCGGGTCGGTGACTTTGGCGCCCTGAACCACGTAGGTGCCGCGGTCTGTCTCGTAGAGCTCCGGGCAGCCGCCGTTTTTCGAGGTCGTGTGCAGGTGGGTCAGCTTCATGAGTCCTCCGCCATTCGTGGAATCCACAGAATTCCATGATCGATCACGGGTTTGCGAGGGACTGTCCGGGGCTATTGGTCACATGATTCGTGACATACGGTAGCGATCAAGTAGCCCATTAGGACTATCTTGCGCAAGAATTCTATGGATTCTATTGCACCATCGTCGGTGGCGCCCCATGCTCGACGCCGTGCGGGGATGGCGAAAGGAACGCGTCGTGATCGCGAAGGACAGCATCGGCCAGCAGGTTCTGGTGACGACTGGCCTCACGATGGACGCGGACGGCAACGACGTAATAGGCGTCGCGATCGGCAAAGGCCCGACGGCAGCGCTCACGATCACCGACGGAGCCCGCCTCAGCGTGAACATCCGCTCCTCGCTGCACGACCTGATCGAACATCTGGGAGGCGTGTGATGGGCACATTGTGCGGCGAGCTGCCCGCCGAGGACGTGGCCGCGGCGACTGCTGGCGCTCACCGGATGCACACGTCGCAACTCGTGCTCCGCGTGCACTCCGATCCAACCGCCGCGTACCGGCGGACGGTGCATCGCTACTGGAAACGGGAGCTGGACGACCCGTCGGTTCAGTGGCTGATCCCCTGGTGCTGTGGAGACACGCCTTACCCGGAACGCCACGAACGCGGCGAGATCGACCCCACCGGGTTCGCGGATGCCGAATGGTGCCGCGGTTTAGCCGGGCTGGACGCGCGATGACGGCCTCGTATGCGGAGCGCAATGCCGCGCTGCTGCGCGACCACCAGGAAGGCTTGTCAGACGAGGAGATCGGGCAGCGCTACGGCGTAACGCCCAAGCACGTGCGGAAACTGATTGGCCGACTGACGGATCCCGGCCCCGCCGACCCTGGATCACTGAAGCACCGCTGGGCGAACAACCCTCCAGTGTTCGCCCGCCCCGCAACGTCTCCGCCTCCGCGCCCCAAGCCAATCAAGTTCACCTGCCGCCCATGCGGCGGCACGGTGTCGCCCCAGACCTGGGAATGCGGCGGGTGCGGACTGGTGTACCGCAGCTTTGCCAAGCTGGGCGGCTCGAAATGAACCAGGACCTTGACACGGACGACGACGCCGCCCCCGAGACGAAGGAGAAGCCCGTGCTCGTCGAGCCCGGTCCGGATGCGAGTCCGGACGAGTGGGTTCGCTACGTCAACCAGCGGTATCCGCGCCATGGGGTCACCGCTCCCGGGTCGCACATGGGTCGGCTATGACGGTCGCCGCGGTGGGTGCCCCCGACCCCTCCGCGGCACCGACTGCGCCCCCACGAGACGGGGCGCGCGGCGGTGGCCTCCCTCCCGGCCCAATCCCTCCGGAGGCCACCGCCATCCACTCTCCTGGTCGCTTGAAACTCCCCGGTCACCGGGCCGCCAAGCCACCCACGGGTGGGGTTCGGGACCGGCAGCGAAATCCATGACGTTCTAGCTGCCGGTCCCGCCTTTCTGCGGGCATGGAAAAGCCGCCCCCGCACCCGTGGACGGACGGGCGCGGGGGCGACGATCTTGGGTTCAGGCCGTGGCAGCCGAGAGATAGAAGTCGTGGTCGCTGTCGTAGAGGACCGTGACCGTGGTCGCGCCAGCCGGGACGTCCATCGGGCCCGGCCGGTTGGACACCCAGTCCCAATGGCCTCCGGCGTATCCGCCGCCGACGCCGGTTCCGTTCTGGTCCGCTCCGGTGTCGCCGTAGAAGAGGATGTCGTGGACGTGGACGGTGTGCCCGAAGCTGTCGTGAATGCGGAGCTTGCTGCAGCCGACGACAGCCATGTCGGCGTGCTCGTTGGTTCCTGCGGCGCAGGTGCGGCCGAACGCCATTTCGTCCTCCTGGTGTGGGATGGGTGCGGGTCCGGGGTCGATGCCCGGCCAGTGGTCGGCGACGCAGGTCAGGTCGTAGTGGCCGCCGCTGGCCGGGTCGTTGATGTACTGCTTCGCACAAGCGCCGGCGGGGATGTTCGCGACGCCGTCGTAGTGGGCCACCATGTAATGCGGCTCAGGGATGCCGGCCGCGGTGAACGCGGCGCGGACGGCCGGCCAGTCGGAGGTGCTGCAGTAGACGGACGGGTCGACGCCTGCGGCGCGGCGCATCGCGACCCAGCCGGGTGCTTCGTCCGGGGTGGCGTCGCCCTTTTCGACGTCGAGGACGTTGCCGTCGTTGACGTTGGCGCGGGTGGCGAAGCGGACGTGCACGGCGTTCGGGAACCGCGCCCAGTCGGCTGCGGACCAGGCGAACGTGCCGTTGACGTAGCCGCCGACAATCGTTGCGGTGGCGGGGATGTCGGCGGCGGTGATGCTGTCGTACATGGTGCGCACGGACGGCCTCCGTTCAGTGGTGGGTGAGCAGCTGGACGATGAGCAGGACGACGGAGCCGACGAACCCGGCTCCTCCGGCGGCGATCGCGCCTTTGACGGCGACGCGCATGCTCGACGCGTGCTGTGCGGCGGCGGCCCGGTCGGCGATCTTCTCGGCCTTGAGTTCGCGGATGTCCCGCTCGGCAGTGGTCATCCGCTCGACGGTCGACGCGAGGGTGAGTCCTTGGCCGTCGAGCTTGTCGTCCATGTGCCGGACCTGGTCGCCGAGCCCGTCGACGGACTTTTCGACGCGGCCTATCGCGCGGAGGATCTCGCCGCCGGTGGGCTGCTCTGGCAGCGGGGACACGGTCACGACTTCGGTCCGAGCTGCTGCCGGACCTCGTCGACCACGGTCGCGATGTGCACGAGGGCCTGGTGGTCGGCATCGGCTTTCGCCGCGCGCTGCAGGTCGGCTTGCGCCTGCCCCTTCTGCAGCACCGGCAACGCCCATGCCTGGAACCAGTTGCTGAACACCAACCCGACGATCAGTTTCGCGGTGTCGCTGGCCGGGATCACTGCGAGCGGCACGATGAAACAGGCGAGGAACACGAGGTTGTGGCCGAGCACCGAGGTCAGGACTCGGTTCATCCACGCCCAGAACTTCCGTTCGATGGCGAGGAATTCGGACGGGTGCGGGACTTTTGGGTGCGTCACGGGATACTCGCCTCCTATGTGGACGGTGTGAGGAACACTGCGGCGAGGTAGGTGCCGCCGTACGCGGTGTCGAGGGTGATCGCGCCGCCGGTCGTGGACTGCCAGGCGTTGAGGTACACCGTGGATCCGGCGGCGAGGTTCACGAGGCTGATGCACATCAGCGCGGTGCCGGCACCGATCGACGGCGGGATCTGCGCCTGCGTGCTGACCGCGTTCCCGGGCACGGCGGTGCCGTTGACGAGCAGCGAGGTCGTCACGGCCTCGGAGAGGCTGTTCGCGACCGCGCCGTACCGGGTTTGGCTGTACAGAAGGTAGATTCCGGCGTGCTGGATCGTCAGCTGGTTCGGCTGCGACGCGTTCCACATGTTGTCGGTGTTGACGGCCGCGGACTGGAAATTGACCAGCGTGTTCGTGGCGTTCGGGATCGACTGGCCCGTGGTTTGTTTCGCGATCACGCACGGCCGCTGGCTGGTGAAACCGGCGTTCAGGTAGTTGTAGAGGTTGGTGAGGTTGCTGCCCAAACCGTTGAGGTCGGCGGCGTGGACGATCTGCCCGTCGGTGAACGTCGGGATCGTCGGTGTGGGGACTGCCATGTCTGCCTTCCGTCCTCAGTAGACACACGTGGTCGTCGAGCCGAGCACGCCCTTGACGCTGTCGCCGAGCACCCACGCCTGAGACACGAACACGGGGCTGAGTTCGTAGTCGACGGTCCAGGTGGATGCTTCGGCGTTCGCATGGTGATCGATCTTCTCGATGTAGTAGTCGCCGGAAATCGTTACTCCGGCCGACGTTCGACGCTTCACCGTGATCCGGTCGCCGTAGTCGAGAGACAGCGCAGCCGTCCACAGAGCCGGGTTTGACGACGGGTCGATCGTCAGCTTCGTGATCCGCGGCGGCACGTTGGTGCCGGGCGCGCCAGCGGGTTTCGCGTACCGCTGCACGTAGAACTGTCCGGCCTGTTGCGCGTCCCAGTCGTTCGCGGTCTGCAGCGTCAGGGACAGGATCCGTTGCCCGTAGGCGGTTTGGCTTGCCGTGTTGACGATCGGCGGGAGTGTCGTGCCGGTTCCGGCGGACACGATGTTCGCCTGACTGTAGACGTATGTCGGGTCATAGTCCATTTCCGGGGCGGTCAGGTATGGAAGCTCTCCGGCAGCGGTGTTCTCCCCGAAGGTGAACTGCGATGTGACCGATTGCGTTGCTGTGTAGCGGGTTTCGCGCGAGTCCTGGTGCACGAACCCTGCCGTGTCGGCCCAGCAGGAACCGTGCTCGGTCTGTGCGATCTCCTGCAGGACGTCGAGCATGTACCGGCCGTTGTAGCTGTAGTCCTGCGCCATCATGGTTTTTCCGGCGTCGGTGACCACATTGCTGGACCAGTACTGCGTCAGCAGTCTCAGCGCGCGGGTGCCGGATTTCTCGCCGAGGTAGCCGATGCCGCGCTGATAATGGTTTCCGACCTGCGTGGTCGATAGCAATGTCGGGTAACACGCCAGGTTCGATATAGCGTAGTCGGTGGTCGGGTTCGTCCAGTAGGTTTGCGCTTCAAGGTAGAAGTTGTTGAGCTGCACAGACTGCGACGGCGAGAGCGTTACCACTCCGCCGATCACGTTGTCTACGATCGCGTTCAGTTGACTGCTGCCGATGAGGCGCACCACCAGGTAGTGCCATTTTCCGTCAGCGAAACCGCCCCACCCCGGAAGATATCCGCTAGCCCCTGTCCCGTTCGGGTCGCTGTAAAACCAGCCCAATTGCCCGGACAGAAACGTTTCCCAGCCAATTCCGAAACTCGGCCCGTATGGTTCGGTATTCAGGTTCTCGCCGTTCTTCAACGACGCTGCACCGAAATAGGGCATCCCCGCATTCAGCTTCACCCAGCACTCAATGGTGAACGCCTGCGGGTTCATCGTGATCTGCCCCTGCAGCGTCCCCTGGTAGGTGATCAGCGATCCGCTGTTCACCGCGCCGTTCAGGTTCTGCTGAAGCAGGGACACTGCTTCGCTGCCGTCGAGGAAGGTGTCGCCGCTGAAGTTGACCTGCCCGTTCGTGCCTAGCGACGTGTATCCGATGAACGGTTGCCCACCTTGCGGCAGCTGCACGGTCTGCGGTGAGGACTTGTCGTTGTACGGGATCACCAGGTTCGGGCTGTCCGCGGCGATCGTGGCCGCGTACGACTGGGTGATCTCGGTGCGGGACAACGGACTCAGCGCATCGACGCACTCCAGCGGCTTCAAACCGCGGAAGCCGGACATGTCCCAGCGTTGCGGGTACCGCTCGATGTACCCCGTGTAGAGCGGGTAGAACGTCGGGCCGGTGATCGTGAACGGCGATGCGGTGCTCGACAGCTCCAACTGGATCGCATCGACGTAGACCGTCGAGGGAAACGACCCGCTCGCCTGCTGGAACGAGCACACGCCGACGCACCCGGACGGGACGCCGGTCATGACGAGCCGCTGCCACGCGCCCGTCACGGTCGACGTCGCGGACGCGATCGTCGTGCCCAGCGCGCCCGGGAAGTTGCTGAACTTCGCCGTCACCGTCACGCCCGCCGGGACGTACACGTACGCCGACATGGTGTAGGTCTGGCCGGGCACCGTGAGGAACCCGAACCCCGGCAGGTCCGACGCGCCGGTGAACCCGATCGCGAGCGAATGCGTCTGGTCGAACGCCTGCGCGGTCGACTGCGTCAGACTCGGCGACCCGGACAGCGTGCCCACGAACCCGATGCCGCTCTCGAACGAACAGTAGTAGGGATTGAACGTGCCGCCGATGTTCGCGGAGTTCGTTGCGTTGAGGAGGTTTCCGGCGAGGTTCTGCGTCGCCGGGTTCCACCACGCTCCGATCTGGACGCACCGGTACGGCAGCAGCTGGTTCGAGCCAATGTTGAACGGAGATGTCGCATTGACCGGGTTCAGCCACTCCGGACTGTCCACCATGTCCAGTGACGCCATGCCGGCTTGCACGACATCCAGTTCGTACTGGCGTCCGCGCGACACCGACCAGCCGCGGACGTTCGTTCCCTTGCCCGCGACGGTCGGCAGCAACGACACCTGGTTGAGGCCCGGCAGATTCGGCGGCCCCGCGGTGAAGTCCGCGACGATCGACATCAGCGGGTAGGCGCGGGTCACGACGACACCGCCAGGCCGTTGGACGAGTTCCGCAGGTTGTAGCGCAGAATCCCGGTCTGCAGCCACGTTTGCACGTCGCGGGTGTTCATCTGAAACACCATCTGCTCGGGCATCGGGCGGACCAGCGATCCGGCCGGACCGGCGAGCGCGCCGTCGCCGATCGACACGTTCCCGCTGATGGCCGTGTTCCCGATGCCGGTCGTGAAGTCGTCGAGGTAGGACTGCACGCGGCGACCTCCGGCCTTCAGTCCCTCGTGCAAACCGTCCATGATCGCGTTACCGTGGGGCACCAGCAATTGACGGTCGTATTCGATCGGACCCTTGTGGTCGGAAATCCATTTACCAATTCCGCCAATAAATCCCGTGACGGCATTCCATGCTTTCTTGAGGCCATTTAGAAGGCCTTCTAGAATTGCTTTTCCGGCATTTATCAGCCATTCTCCGGCGTCGCCGAGGAAATTCTTCACTTTTTCCGGTAAAGATTTGAAGAACCCGATGACGTCGTCCCATCGGGCACTCACCCAGTGTACGAATTCGGTGATCCGATCGGAGCACCATTTCCATACGGTGTCCCAGACTTTGCGGACGACATCGAGGTGGGTCACGATGAGAACGATGATCGCGATCAGGGCAGTGATAATGAGGATCACGCCACCGATCGGGTTGGCGTCCATCGCGAAATTCAGCAGCCACTGTGCTGCCGTCATCGCGCCTTCCGCGACAGTCGACGCTACCACCGCGATTTTCTGCGCTATCCACGCCGCGCCCTGCGCAACCAATTCCACGGTAGCGGCGGCAGCAGCCTTCCCCATTGACCCCATCGCCACCGCACCGTCAATCAGCGCCGACCCGAACGCTTTGACACCAGCTACCGCGCCGCCCGCCAGCTTCGCCGTGAAATTCGCTACCGCGCCGCCCGCCGTCCCTTCCGCCGCGGTCGCGAAGTTCCTCAGGAACCCCACCGCGCTGATGACGGGCGTGGCGAGGTTCCTCGCCAGCGACGCGCCCAGCAAACCGAGTTTCCCGATCAGGCCCACGATTCCGCCGAGCGCGAGCACGCCGATAGCGGCAGCGAGGACGTCAGCGGCCACCTTGTTCTGGCTGAACCAGCTGGTTGCGCTGCCGAGCCAGTCGAGCAGCTTCGACGCGACCGGCAGCAGCCGTTCGCCGACGCTGATCGCCATCGCGCCGAGCCCGTCCTTGGCCTGGCTCATCTTCTGGTTGAACGTCGACTGGATCTCGCTCCAGCCTTTGACGTGGTTCCCGGCCTCGACCGCGGCCGACGACACCGTGTTGACGGCGTTCTTCGTGGTCTTGGTGTTCTCCCCCGTCAGCATCAACGCGACGTTCAGGCCGGTGGCGTCGCCGGTTGCCTTGTTCAGGGCCTGCCCGTAGTTCTGCATCACCTGGGCACCGGTCATCTGGGTGTTGCCGATCTGGTGCGTGGACGCGGCCAGCGTCGCGAAGCTCGCGGCCTGGTGCGCGGCGATCGGGTCCAAACCCTGTGCTGCCTTGGTGAACTCCTTCTGCGTGACGGTGCCCGCGATCAGCTTTTGCCCAAGGTCCTGGACGTCCTTCGGCAGGCTCTTCAGCGCCGTCCCGAGATCGAGGATCACCTTCTGCGAGCTCGGCCCCATCGACGCCTGGATCTTGTCCGAGATCTCTTGCAGCGTCCCGGAAATCCCCGCGCTCTTCAGCTTCGCGCCGAGGTCGGACGCGTTCATCCCGAGCAGCGCCAGCTCTTTCGACTGGACCTGCGTCGGAGACTGCATGTGCCGGATTACGTCGGTGAGGTTCTGCGCGGCCTGTTGCGCCGACATCCCGTGCACGGTCATCGACGCCAGCGACCCGAGAATGTCGTCGATCGACACCCCGGCCGCGGACGCGACCGGCAGCACCGCGGACATCGACCCGGCGAGCTCCTCGAACGTGGTCTTGCCCGCGCTGGTCGCGGCGACGAGCTTCGACGTCACCGACGCCGCGTCCTCGGCCTTCAGGTGGTAGTCCTGCAGCACGCTGGTGACCGCGTCCGCGACGGTCTTCAGCTCCGCGTTCTCGGTCTTCGCGCCCTCCGCTGCCGCGCGCAGCACCGTAAGCCCGTCCGCGCCGTGCTGGCCGCCGGACTCGATGGTGTACAGCGACTTGGACAGCTCCTCGGCCGTGTAGCCGACCTGGCCGGCCATGTCGAGGATCCCCTGCCGGACCTTCTCGAGGTTCGACTGTGTCTCCCCCGCCGACGTCACCAGCCGGGCAGTGCTCGACTCGAAATCCGCGGCCATCTTCACCGCGGCGCCGCCGACGACCGCGCCGGCCGCGCCGATCGTCATCAGCCGCTTGGACGCGCTCTCGACCTTCGCACCGAATCCGGTCGAGGTCGCGGCGACCTCGTCCAGCTTCGCGCCCATGGCCTCGGTGGAGGCGACTGCTTTCGCCTCGGCGGCTTCGAGGTCTGCGACCATTTTCTGTGTCGCGGCAGCCATTTTCGTCTGGTCGACGTACCACTGTTCGGCGGTGCGGTCGGCCTGCGCGGACAGCCGCGCCATGGACGCGAGGATCTTGTCGTTCGCCGCGGACGCTTCCTCGGCGGTGGTCATCGCGACCTTGCCGAACTCGTCGATCGTCACCCCGGCAGTGGTGAAGCCCTCGGAGACCTTCGCGCCCATCGCGTTGGCCTCGGCGCCCATTCCGCCGACGGTGGCCCCGAACTTCTCGATGTTCGCGGCGGCCTCGGTCATGTTGGCCACGAGGGTGATCGCGACCGGGGGCAGCATTTCCGCCACGGCAAGCCCCCTATCCGAAGATCGTCGCCCAGGCGGCGA
This sequence comes from Amycolatopsis albidoflavus, assembly GCF_039525725.1. Taxonomy (NCBI): domain Bacteria; kingdom Bacillati; phylum Actinomycetota; class Actinomycetes; order Pseudonocardiales; family Pseudonocardiaceae; genus Amycolatopsis; species Amycolatopsis albidoflavus. The sequence continues at coordinate 101,214 of NZ_BAAAHV010000022.1, read as the reverse complement.
GATAGGTGGATTCGATGATCGGGAACGTTTCGTGTGCCGCCGGGTCGGCGTACGGGCGCGGCGGCAGGTGGGCGGCGTGGTGGCGGCCGGTCATACCGCCGAGCTCCTGAATGCGGCCGTAGATCGCGGTGGGGCCGATCGACGCGCCCCACACGCCGAGGCCGCCGGTCGGGCCGCGCACCGCGATCGACCGCATCAGGTTCCCGGACACCAGGGCTGGCGGCTGGCCGGGCGACGACGGCGTCGGGGTGCCGCGTCGGTGGCTGGACTGCCGGAGCTTGTCCTTGACCGCGATCTCGACGAGCGACGCCGCCGCCGCGGTGGCTTCGCGGGTGACGGTGTCCATGCGTTCGACCGCGGCGGCCAGCGCGGCTTGCAGCTCGTCCACACCGGACAGCCGCATCTCGATCGACACCACGGCCGGGTCACCCCCGCTTCGCCTTGTCCGCTTCGACCTCGTCGGCCACGGCGGCGATGAAAGGCACCCGGTCGCGCGTGTTGAGCGGCAGCTTCGCGACCTGGTCGGGGGTGAGGTGGTAGCGGTCCAGCCACCACCAGTCGACGAACGCCGCGTCCCACAGCTCTTTCTCGACCGTGTCGGGTTCCGGGAGCTCACGGTCCCGGTAGAAGCCCGCGAGACGCGCCCTTACTCGCTCGCGGGCCCAGAAGGGGACGCCGGGTCGTCGACGTCGTCCGGTGACGGCTTCTGCGGCATCAGCACTGCCCGCGCCGGTTCGAGCAGCTGCTCCAGCGCCGCCGAATCCCCGGCGAGCAGTTCGTCGAGGATCGATACGTCGTTCTTCGGCAGCGTCCACGGCCGCGCCGTCTCCGTGCCGTCCTCGGCGACGACCGGTTCCGGCTCGTACGGCAACGACCAGCCCGTGATCATCAACGCGGCAATCTCGTTGATGGCATCGAAACCGAGGGTGAACTTGTCCCGCTGGTCGTTGTCGTCCGGCGTGATTTTCCGGATCAATGCCTGCCGGTCGCGGGCGCGGAGCCAGTTCGGGTCGCGGAGTTCGACCCAACCGCCCGAAGGGAGATCGTGCTTGCTGCTGAACTGCATATCCGTCCGTCCAATCCGGATTGATCAGTAGGTTTGCGGTGGCACGCTGTTGGTGAGCGTGACCTTCGTGGGGCTGTAGCCGCCCGACGCACCGGCGTTCGTGGTGTTCGCGATACCGGCGAACGTGACGTCGTACATCACGGCGGCCTTGCCCGCGTTGTACTTCGAGGCGTCGTAGGCGGCGAGCTGGCAGTCGACCTGCACCTGCACCAGGCCCGCGCCGGCCACGCCGTTGCCGAGGATCAGCTGCAGCTGCGGCTGAGTGTTGTTGATCATCGCGAGGTACGGGGACTCGTCCGCGGCGACGAAGTTCAGCTTCCCGGACACGGACACCGCACCGCGCTGGATGATGTACGGGTTCTGGCTGTTCTGCGCCGTGTACACCGGTTCGAGCGCGCGCTTGATCGCGATCTCGCCGTCGGTGATGTTCTTCAGCAGCGTGCCGCCGGACGCCGGACCGCCGATGCCGATCAGGCCGCGCCACGACGGGATCGGCGTGACCGTGGACGGCGCCGAAGTCGGGGCGACGCTCGCCGGGACGGACGGCCAGCAGTTTCCCTTGGCGTCGTAGGTGAACAACTGCGATTCGGCGTTGAACTTGAGCGTCAGCTCCGACAGGCAGCAGCCGGGATACTGGCGTGCCCCGCTCGTCGCGGTCGGCCCCTGGAAGTGCGTGAACGTGTGCGACGCGGGCTGTCCTTGCGCGGCGTTGTAGGTGGAGAACGCCGACGTGAACGGCGCGGTGACCGGCTGCACGGTTACGCCGCTGGCGTGGTTCTTCGCCACCGGCGCGGTGAGCGTCGCGTTCAGCGCGGCGATGGACAGCACCGTCACGTTCTCGGCGTTCCCGGCTGTGTCGAGCGTGAGCACGGTGCCCGCGATGATGCCGGTGGCGGAGGTCAGCGGGACGACGTTGGTAGTGCCCGCGGTGAGCGCGCCCGTGGTGGTGGTCGAGCTGCCCGCGTTGGTGCCGCCGCTGTAGGCGTTGTCTCCCAGGATGTTCGCGAGAAGCCAGCCGATGGTGTCGCCGAAAACCGGGCCGGACATGGAGAAATCCGCCTTGATCACGCCCTGCTGGCGGCCGTACTGCTCGACCATCGAGCCGCGGATGGCCTTGTCGTCCAGCCAGACCGGCTTGTCCTCGGGCTCGAACTTGTCGACGGGGATGGTGCCGACCATCGCGAGCGGGGTGCCCTGTGTGGCTTCCCGGGCGACGCCGACAAACTGCTTCGCGGACGCGAAAGTGTTGCCCACGGCTCACTCCTTGGGGATGTCAGACTCGGCCGGGGCCGGGCTCGGTGCGGGTTCGGTGGTGCTCGGCGCGGGGGTGAAGGCTTGGGCGCGGGCGGCGATCGCGTCGAGCTCGGCCCGCTCCTCGGCGGTGGGCGGCGCGGGCTCGCCGTGCGCGGGAACCCAGTGGCCGTCGGCGGGCGGGGTGTCCCAGTCGACGACGTCGCCAGGGCTCACGACGAGCGCGCGGTCGGCGTAGACGCGTTCCTCGGTCGAGGTGTAGCGGTAGTCCACTGTGGACGCTCCTTACGCTTGGATGTACTGGTCTGCAGCGAATTCGAGGACCATGTATGCCTTGGACAGATCCCGAGTGGTGGCGACAGGCGAAACGGTCCACTGCAGCCACGGTTCGCCGCCCTCGCCGACCTGGAACCCGACCCCGTACCCGGCCTCGAACCCGCCGGATCCGCATGTGCGGTCCGCTTCGATCAAGGCTCGCTCGGCGTCAAGCGTGTCGTAGACGACGTCCTGCAGATCCTCGGCAAACAGCGTGCTGGCACGGAAAAAATGGTGCATCCGGACTTGCCAGCTCACGTGCTTCAGGCCCGACGTCGCGCCCGCGACAGCGACCCGTTTCTCGACCCCGCGCTCGGCGACCGCCCACACGAGACACCCGGCCGACGAGCCGACCGCGCCGGACGCCTGGTAGTCGGTGTTGTGGTCGTCCCGTTTCGGCTCGGCCCGCCGGTACACCGGGCCGTCGAGGTTCGCGACCGTGATCCGCGGCGTCCGGTAGGTGTGGGTCGTCGCGTCGTACGCGCCGCCGAAATACGTGCAGAGCCCGTCCAGCAGCGTTTTCGCGGTGCTCATCGGACCCGCTTGTACTGGTCGAGCAGCCGTTCGGCCTCGACGACGAACCCGCTGCCGTCGTTCGCGGTCCCGACCCGGGTGTTCGGCTTCACCTGCGTGGACGGGAACGAGTCCTCGTGTTCCGAGTCCGGGCGTTGCAGCAGCGCGACCGCGTACAGGATCACCGCGAGGTGCACGTCCGACGGGATCGCGGACACGCCGATCGCGACCGAGGTCGGATCGTGCGGGAACTTCAGCACGCCGGCGAGCGGGATTGACGTCCCGGTGGTGTAGCCGGCGGCGACGGTCACGGCTTCCTCGTGGCCCGGATCCCAGATGCGGAGCACAGTCCCGGCGGCGATGCCGGTCGCGTCCGCGACGGTGATCGAGGACGCGCCGGACGCGACAGCCGCGCCGAGCAGGGTGTTGGCGTACCCGGCGATGTAGGTCCATTGCGTGTACAGCTCGCCGGTGACGACCGGCGACCCGAACTGCAGCGCGGCAAGGCCCGGCGAGGTTATGCCGCCGGGATAGCCGACGATCTGCCGTTGATCCTCAGGCCACAGGTTCGTCAGATCGGTGACCGCGGTCAGCTGATTCGGGGACATGCCGATCGACAACCCGGTCACTGCGGTCACCGGGTTGTGGTTGGTGTGGTAGGAGATCCGGCCGTCGCGCGCGACCCGGATCCGCGCGCGTTCGACCCGGGTGTGCGCGGAGAGCGTGCCGTCCCCGGCGGACATCCGCACGTAGCCGTCGGCCCACGCGGACGACTTGAGGAGGATGTTGTACAGCTCGGCGTCCTGGTCGGACAGGACCGGGTCGCCGGGCCGCAGGTTCATCACGTCCAGAAACGTCGGGTACGCCTTGAAGCTGGCGGTGGTGACGTACGGCAGCGTCAGCACGGGTCACCTCCGGCGGGTTCGATGTGGACGGTTCAGCGGGTGTATTCGCCGTGCTCGCAGTGCGCCTTGTCGTGGTCGTCGGGCCATCCGCCCGGCCAGCACAGCCCGCAGATCTCGCCGTCGGCGTCCTCGCCGGCGTCCGGTTGCGGGCCGGTGGTCGTCGGCTGTGCGGCGTCGTGCTCAAGCAGCCGGTCGACGAGCTCCGGCTTCGCACCGGACTTCGGCAGGCCGCGGGTCTCCAGCTCGGCGGCGAGGTCGCCGGCGGTGGCGGCTTCGTAGAGGGCACGGTTGTCGTCGGACACTTCAGGTCTCCTTGCTGCATGTGCCGCCGCACCGGCCGCACGTGGTGAACAGGGCGCCGAAACCGCAAGCGCCGCACCGGTATCCGGTGGAGCGTGCGGTGACGCCTGCGAGGGACGGCAGGAACCCGCCGTCGGCGAGCAGCGCTTTCGCGTCGCGCGGCGCCATGTCGAGGCGGCCGCGCTGGTCGGTGTCGTAGCGGCGTCCGGTGAGGCCGTCGACCTGCACGCAATGTCTGTCAGGGGTCATGACCTGCACGGGGCACCTCCGGGTGGGTACGGATCGGCCCGGCACTGTCGGGGCAGCGCCGGGCCGATTCGCGTTGGTGGGTCAGGAAAGGCCGAGCAGCAGCCCGGACCAGCCCGGGGCGTAGTGCACGAGCGTCCCGAACATGTACGTCGACTGGTCGTACGTGTACTGCACGACCGGCCAATCGACGGCCATGTAGTCCTGCACGTTGATCACCTCGGAGGTGTTCGACACCTCCGAGTCCGGAACCGGCAGGGCGCGGGACCGGATCATCGACGCGCCGACCGGCATGTACGGGTGGACCTCCAGGTCGACCAGGCGACCGGTGGTCTGGTTGGAGATCGCGGTGATCACCGAGCCGACGGTCGCGCCGCCGGCGGATTCGCCTTCGGTGAGAGCGATCCGGTAGGAGGTGTTGGAGGCGCCGAGCTTCAGGAAGTCGCCGAGGCTGCGGCGGATCGAGCCGTCGAGCCAGATTTCCTCCGGGTTGGCGAGCCGCTTGTCCTGCCCGGCGAGCGCGTTCGCGCCGTAGAGGGCGGTGAACGCGTCCTGCCACGGCGCGTCACCGAGCGACGTGGACGGACTCGCGGCGTTGTACACCTTGGCGTTGACGCGCTTGACGTACCCGGACTGGGCCGGGTCGGCGAGGACGGTGAGGAACCCGTCGTAGCCGTTCGCGTTCGCGGTCGAGTCGGCGCCCGGCATCGCCGCGCCGCCGGTCGCCGGGGTGGTCAGGATGGTGATGGTGTTGCCGGAGAACGACGTCACGAACGTTTCCGCGCCGGACGCGGTGCCGACGTAGAGGTTGTAGCCCAGTGCGCCGGTCGGCTCGGTCGACACGGTCACGGTGAACTGGTTCGTCGACCCGGTCAGTGCGCCCGTGTTGACCTCGTTGGACACCACGGACTCGCCGCCGCCCGCGCGGGCGGTGACCTTCACGTAGTAGGTGCCCGCGGCGACAGCGCCGCCGGTCGCCGACGACGCGATCGCGACCACCGGAGCGGCCACGGCACCGGCGTAGCCGTTGCCCGACCCGCCGCGGCCGAACAGCAGCGCGCGCTCTTCGGCGCCCATCGTCGCCCACAGCAGCGCGGTGTGCGACAGCTGTCGGATGTCCTCGAAACCCTGGCCGGCGAACTGCGCCTTCCAGGTCACCATGTCGGACAGGCCCTGCTCGACGTAGGTGACGGACTTGCTGTCCGAGGCGTACGCGATCTTGTTGCCGCGGCGCAGCGACAGCGGACCGAAGCTGTTCGACACGGACTCGGAGTTCATGAACGCCATCTGGTCGGCGACGCCGCCCGTGCCGGAGTTCGACCAGCCGAGGATCCGCTTGAACTGGCGGGCGGTGCCGACACCCTTGGAGCGGGCCAGCCGGTTCCGCAGCGGGGTTTCCCGGGGCACCAGCAGCTTCGCCGGGGCCTCCAGGTCGTAGGGCACCAGGCCGGTGCTGTTCGGGGAGAACAGCGACCAGTCCTTGTTCAGGTCGCCCTGCACGCTCTTGAGCGCGTCCAGCTCGCCCTGGATCGAGGCGAGCGCCTCGGCCGACAGCGACTTCGTGATCTGCTCGACGCGGGCGGAGATCTGCTCCGCCTGCCCGGCCTTCACGATCTCCTGGCCGTTGAACTGGACCTGGCCGGACTGGGATGCCTTGTGCGAGGCGGAAAGCGTGCTCTTGTACTGCTCGAACCGCTGTGCGACAGCGGTCGAGTCCTGCGTGTCGGAGAACATCTCCGACGGGGCGGGGGCCGCGTACGGCATGAGAGTTTTCCCTTCTACTTCAGCTTGAGCTCGGCGGCTGCCGCGAGCTTGAGGTAACCGTCACGGGTCAGCGGGTCGGTGATTTCCCCGGCCAGCGCCCGGTATTTGGCGACTTCGGCGACCAGCTCGTCACGAGCGGCGGCTTTCTCGGTGTCCCCCGCGGTGCGCGTGAGGACGGGACCACCGGGACGCGGAAGGGCACTCACCTTCGCCAGTTCGGACTCCAGCGCCTTCACGCGCTCCTGGGAGTCCTTCATGGCCTCTGCGACTGCCTGCTTCACCAGTTCGGTGAGATCCGGGCCGTCCGCCTTGGTGGCGGCCGGTTCCGGAGACTTGGGGCTGTCCGGCTCGGCGGACAGCGGGATGGTGATGGTGACGGCCTCGTCGGGCTCGTCCTCGACGGCTTCGTCGGCGGCCTCCGCGGCTTCGCCGCAGATGAACCAGCGCAGCGCGTCGATGGCGCACAGCAGGTCCTGGATGTCGCACGCCTCGCCGAGGTCGCCCGTGGCGAGGTCCCCGGCCTCGGAGATGATCAGTTGTGCGATGGCGGCGATCGCGGCCTGCGCGCCGGCGATGTCCTGCGCGGGGCTGGCCTTCACCACGTCCGGGTGCGAGGCCTTGTAGCGGGCGACGATCGCTTTCGCGTCAACCGGCTCCGGCTCGGCCGCCTTGGTCGCACCGGCTTCCCGGTCGTCGGGGCGCTCCTCGAAGTCCTCGACCTTGACCAGCATCCGCTCGGCGTCGAACGCGAACGCCTTCATCGTCGCGCCCGGCTTCGCGGCCTTCGCCAGCGACAGCAGCGCGGTCGGGTTGCACGGCCGGTCCACAAGGGACACCTCAACGATCTGGCCGTCGACGATCCGGCCGCCCGGTGCCGCGGCGTCCTTGATGACCCGCGGATTCGAGATGCCGATCGAGTAGCCCTTCAGGACCTTTTTCTCGACCTTCTCCGCCGAGCCCTTGTCCACGACCAGGGACGTCACCATCCACGAGTCGCCGTCCTGCGCCATCTCGGTGCCGACACCGGCCGCAATCGTGCTGTGCTGCTCGCGGATGTTCGCACCGGTGGAAAACCACTCCGGCATGGCCTTCCCGAGCCACACGGGGTCACAGATCTGCTGGTCGAGGTCGAGGTCCGGGCCGGTGGCCTTGCCGACGACGACCAGGTCCCCGTTTTCGTTGCGCTCGGCCTTGACGATGTCGGCGTACACCGTGGTGATGGTCATGTGACTGCTCCCGTCGGTTCGAGCGTCGGCCAAGCGATGTTGGCGATGGAGTCGACGACCGGGGCGAGCGCGCACCGGCATCGTGGGTGTCCCGGCGGCCCGGAAGCGCCGGAGGGGAAGGACTGTCCGATCGAGACCGGCCCCGCGGACTCGTTGTCCCGGCAGGCCGGGCACACGCGCTGGTCGGTCGCGGTCATCCACGTGTTCGCGGTGACCCCGATCCCGAGGTACCGGTCTTGTGTGGCCGCGGAGATCGCTCGCGCGGTCTCGGTTTCGGCGACCATCGACGCCCACGCCCGGTCGGTGAGGACGCCGTCGAGGTTTCGGGCGATCTCGGCCGGCGCGAGTCCGGCTTCGAGACCTTCGGCGAGCGTCTCGGCTAGCGCGTCCATCCGGCCTGGCACGACGGAACGGATCGTGACGTGCGCCTGGGCGAGCAGCCGGTCCAAGCCGCCGCCGAGCACGCGGCGGGCGGCTTCGGTGTCGCCCGGAGACCACGCACCCCAGTCGATCGACGCCGTCACCGTCGCGTGCCCGGCCGCTTCCGCCGGAAGCTGCTCTCCCGTGAGCTTCGCGGCGGCGACGATCGCCTCGCGCGCGGTCCAAACCGCGGCACGGTCGCCGACGTAGTAGCCGTCGGTCCAGACGCCGTCAAGGATGTGCTCGAGTTCCCGCCGAACCGTCCCTGCCACGTCCTGACCGCCGGACGCGGCCCGCGCCGACAGCCAGATCAGGGCATCGGCGATCACGGCCCGGTTCGGCTGCTCCGGCGCGGTGGTCTTCCCGATCCCGCGCGCCGAGGCCCACGCCTCAGCCAGCGCCGCCGTGTCGATCCCACTGAAACCCTGGGACAGGACGCCCGTCCAGTGCTCGGCGACCGCCTGGTCCTTCGTCCACCCGGCCCACGTCTGGCCGGACCGGGCTTTTGGGCCCGAACCACCAGCCTTGGTCAACTCGGCGACCTCGCCGGCCGTGTGGTGCTTCCACTCGAACGCCCGCGACCGCGACTTCCGCGACCAGCGCCGGTACGCGGCTTTCTCCGCGTCCTTCGCCGCCTGCGCGTCCTCGTCGTCCTCGGCTGGTTCCTGCTCGTCCGGCACCGGCTCGCCGCCAGGCTCCGGCGGCGCGTCCGGGTCGACGTTCGGGTTCGTCCCCGGCGGGGCCTTCGGCGGCTCGATCAGAATCCCCGGCGGCTCCGTCTCCGACGCTCCCTCAAGGAACACGACCCCGCCGCGCGACGACACAATCATCGGCATGTCGGCCTCGGGGAAGTTGTAGCGGGGCCGGCCGATCTCGTCACGCCACTCGTTCAGCGTGACCCCGGCCGCGGAGAACCGGTTCCGGTTGAGCTCGTCGGCGGCGGCCTGGTCCTCGTCGTCCAGCCCGAGCCACCGGAACTCCAGCTCGGCGGGCATCGCCAAGTGGGTGCGGGAAATGTCGGTGAGGACGCTCGCGATCCACGAGAGATCCGGGCGCGTGCCCTTGCGCTCCTGGACGTTCTCCTGGCCCTCGTGGTAGCCGGAGCTGCCGAGGCCCTTCGCTTCGGTGAACCCGAGTTCCGCGATGGACATGTCGAAATGCGCGACGACGAGCTTCAGCAAGTGCAGGTCGTAGTCGGGCTTGTATTTCTCGTCCGCGCCGTTGCGGCCCTCGACCGGGTCTACACCCGGCGGCAGGACACGGAACCGTTGCCGCTCCGTGGTTTGTCCCGAGTACAGGTCGTTGAACATCCGCTCGTATTCGAGCAGCTGCTGCGGAGTCCAGCCGTTCGCGCCGTCGTTCTTCATCCACCCGGCGGGCATGACGCCGTCGGTGTATTCGGCGCGCATCCACGCCATCCGCTTCATCCACAAGTCCACATCGGACAGCGACTGTTCGACAGCCGACAGCCCGTACGGGGTGTGGGTGCGGACCTCCCGACGCTGATAGATCAACTGATCCGAGTCATATCCGCCCGTGATCATCTGGCCCTGGTCGTCGGTGTCGGTGTCCGCGGTGAACTCGCCGCGCGGGAACCCGTACAGGATCTGCTGATACGCCGGGAACGGCGGCAGGGGCCGGCCGCCGCGGTGGTCGAGCAGCGGCTTGATAGTGGACCCGTCGAGCACTTCCAGGCTGTAGAGGTCGCCGCCGTGGGTGTAGCGCGGGTAGATCGCCCACGCGTCGAGCACCAGGTGCTCTTCAAGGGACTCGGTCATCCACGCACCGAACGAGAGACCGTTGCCGCGGTCGGGTTTCTCCCAGAAGTCTTTGATCCGCTGGCGGTCCGGGGCGAGCTTGTCCTGCAGGCCGCGTTCGATGTCCGCGCGCGCGGCGCTCGGGTCGTCGCGTTGCGCGGCCTCGACCGCGTCCTGTGTGAGCGCGATGTCCCAGCCGAGCGAGGTTACTTCGTTCTTGCGGATGCGGATGCAGTCGCGGATGACGCCGATGTTCGCGGCCTGCCGCAACACCCGCCATGGCACTAGCCGGTGCTGCTGGCCGGGCAGGTTCCACGAGACCGGGTATTCGTAGATCCGCGGTTCGGCGCGGCCGGTGTCGGCGCGGGTCGGGTCGAGCGGGGCCGGCAGCAGCGGCACGTTCGGGCCGAAGCTGTACGGGAACACGTCGCGGGGCATCGGGTTCTGCTCGCCGAGCACGCGGAGCTGCTGCGCGGCGTGCATCGCCGCGGACATGTCGCGGACGCCGCCGCCGAGGTTCCCGGCGAGCCCGGACGGCAGCGCTTTCTCGATGGCGGGTGCGGGGCGCTGCTTGCGGGTGACGGTGCGCGGGGTGAGACGGTTGGGGCGGCGCGCGGGCATCTCAGCGGCCTCCCATCTGTGCGTTCTTGGCGGCTTTCAGCCAGCCGAGCGAGTCGTGTGCCGCGCCGGGCGGCGTGTAGTAGGCGAGCAGCAGACTGTCGGCGTTGTCCGGGGAGCGGCCGAGCCGGATTTTGGTTTCGGCCTTGGGTTCGACCACGATCCGGCCGGAGCTGTCGAGGACGTATTTCGGTGCGGTCAGCTGCGTGAACAGCTTGTCCCGGTACGGGGTGTCCAGTGTCGAGAAGTCGATCGCCCGGTCCTCGGCGAGTTTCCGCCCGACTTCCCACCAGATCTGTGACCGGAGGTTCCGGTATTTCTCCGGCTGGGTCGAGGCTTCGGCCACGTTCACGCCGACGACCGCTGCCGTGATCTTGCCTTCGCCGGCGAGCTCGCGGAGCCGGCCGACGATGCCCCAGCCGATGCCGATCACGTCGACTTTCACCGCGGTGGCACCGGTTTCCCGGATCGCTTCCACGATTTTCCCGACGGCCTGCATGGAGTCGCGGGTGCGGGTGGTCCAGACTCGGCCGGCGACCATGCCGCGGCGTTCCTGGATGACGGTTTCGTCGCCGCCCGCGCCGAGGTCGACACCGAGTTCGACGGGCAGAAGCTCGGCGTCGGTGTGCGGCGGCGGTTCCGGGTGTGTGCAGGCGCGGAGCGAGCTGTACCGGACGACGCCGTCGTCCGCGTCGTCGGGGAACTCCCCCAAGACCTTCGCGATGTAGACCGGGGACTGCTCGCCATATTCGGTCCGCATGTCCTCCACATAGGACGGTCCGACGAGCGCTTCGGAGACTTCCTGCGGCACCCATTCGCCGGTGAAGTTCGGTGTCTCGAACGCCGAGATGGTGATCGTGTTCCAGTCCTCTTTCCCGCAGACCCTGCGGAACTCGCTGCCGGGGTCGTCGGGGTTGCCGATCGCGAGGATCCGGCAGTGCTCGCCAGTGGTGATCGCGCGGGCGGCGGTCCAGAAATGCTTCACAATGCCACAGGCTTCGTCGAGGATCACCAGGACGTAGCGGGCGTGAATCCCTTGGAACGCGTGCGGGTTGTAGTCGCTGGGCTTGCGCCCGAACGCGACGAGCTGCTTGCCGAGTTTCCACTCGGTTTCGTTGACCCTGCCGCGGAACGGCTCTCCGCGCGCTTCCGCGACACTGGCCGCGTTGTTGATCTCCGACCAGAGGATCGCCTTCACCTGGTCGCCGGTCGGCGCGGTCGTGACGACCCGCGCGGAACCGGCCGGGTGGGTTTCCATCCACCACGCGGCCGCGCGGCTGGCGACCCGCGACTTTCCCGGCCCGTGGCAGGCTTTCACTGCCGTGTACCGGTTGTCCCGCACGCTGTTGAGGATCTCGACCTGCTTGGACCACAGGTGTTCGCCGAGCCGCTCTTCCGTCCACGCCGCCCCGTCCCGCGACAGCCGGCGCGCGGTGTTCGCGGCCCGCATTTGCGCGGACGCCGACGAGAACGCGGCGACGTCAGCCGGCGACCAGGCTGAGGTGGCGGTCAAGGACATCGGGGGCCGCCTCCCTCTGCTGCTCGGTGAGCCCAAGATCGTCGAACACGGCGTTGAGCAGCTCGACCAGAAGCGCGCCCTGGCGCTCGGCCAGCTCGACCTGACGCTGCGCCAACCCGGCCGCAACCGCCTTCGCTGCGAAGCCCGCGCAGCGTTCCCGCTCGGCGGCTTCGAGCTGCGCCAGGCCGCGGATCTGCTCGCCGGTGGCGTAGATCCCGCCGGTTTTCGAGTCGTCGTAGGTGTGGCCGACCAGCGCGGCGACACCGCCGGTGTTGAAGATCCGTTCAAGATCCTTTTTCGCGGTCTGGACCTCGGCCCGGTCGCCGCCGTCGCCGTCGAACCCGTACTCGATCTCCGTGTCAGCGACCAGCTGCTCGGCCGCGTGCGCCTTCCGCAGCCGGTCCGCGGCCTCGTAGGCTTCCTGCAGCAGCCGGCCGTACAGCTCGACCCGGGCCGCGGACTGCGACACCAGCCGCAGCAGCACCTCGGCCGGGTCGGCGTGCGCGTCGCCGAGACCCCACCGCATCACCTCGGCGCGCACTGCGGCGTTCGCGGCGACCTGAGGCGCTTTCCCGCCGTGTGACGGGCAGACGGTGCCGCCCTGGATGGCGTCGTTCTTGCACGGCCGGGTCTGGACCTTGCCGTCGTCGTCGCGCAGCATCCGGCCGTCGTCGCCTTTCAGCGGGACACGGCCGGTGCACTTCGCCATCACGCGCCGCCGAACAACCCGGCCAGCGCGGCGGGCGCGCCGCCGAGAGTGCGCACGTCGAACGGTGTCCCGTCCGCGGCGACGAGGTCGGCGCGCTGGTAGTCGTCGCCGGTGGTGGTGCCGTCCGGCTGGCGCGCCGGGTAGGACACGGCCTGCACGGTGTAGTGCTGGTCGCCGACGCGCACAGGCGCGCCGACCTGCAGCGGGGCCTCCATCTGCGCCGCCGAGACCTGGGTGCCGGCGACGAACGCGCGGACGGGGCAGGTGGGGGTGCCGACGCGGACGGACATGGCCGCGGCGAGGTCGGGGCCGTCGTCGCGGATCGTCACGATCGTGAGGGTGCTGGCGGTGCCGTCCTCGGTGTTCTCGACGGCCTTGAGCACGTGGTGCAGGGCGGGGTCGAGGCCGGTGACATCGACGAGATGCCCGATCCACTCGGTGAAGCTGCTCGCCTGGAACGTGCCCGGGACGCCGGTGAGGCGCACGGTGTGTTCGATCATCGCTACCGCCAAATCCCGAACACGAAGTGCCCGATCAGCCATCCGAACAGGACGATCAGCGCGCCGCCGATGAGGATGTGCAGCGCGGACCACTGGTACCAGTGGTCACCGGGGAGGAACTTCTCCAGCCGCCACACGTTGTCGGACAGCGTGTTCTCGGGGTGGCCGGTGCCGAGTGCCCAGAACTCGGGGATCGCGAACGCGACGAACAGGACGCTCGCCCAGATCGTCCAGTACCACGACCAGCCGTTCACGTGTCCTCCCCTGCGCATGAAAAAAGCCCGAACCAGTGGTCCGGGCTTCGGAGACAGTGCTCCAACGTGATCGAATATACGTTCGCCCCTGGTCAGCGTCAACGAGGGGGCAGTTTCCGGCGCGCCTCCGGGTACCACGCGCATGCGGCTACCTCGATCTCCAGCAGGTCCGGTTGTGCCCGCAGGTGCTCGAACTCGGCTGCCTGCGCGGCTCGGAATGCGCGAGCGAAGCGCCGGAGTCCGACGCTCGCGGTGAGCATGCTGGCACCGAGGTTGAGGTCAGCGGCCGTCATCTTCATCTGAAGAGCACGGACGCGATCGCAAGCGTCTCTCAGTTGCTCCGGGGACAGGTCGTTCAAGATCGTTCTCCCTTCAGCTTCGCGACGCGCGCCCCGGCGGCGTCGATCTGGCGGCCAGCGTCCTCGACGTGGTCGAGGATGTCGTCGACGTCGACGCCGCGGTCTAGTGCGGCGTGGGCTTCGGCGCGGAGCCGTGCGAGATCGGTGAGTCGGCTCTCGATGTAGCGGTCGACGTTGTCGTGCGGGTCGTGGCCGTCTCCGGCGCGGGTGGCCGGCGTCGGGAGTTTCGCGTCGGGGTCGCCGGTGCGCCACCGCATGAAGTTGATCAGGTCTTTGGTGCGGTCGGTGCCGTCTGCGGCGGTCACGTTGCCGAAGAGGGTCCAGAGGTCCCGGGTGGTCCAGAAGTTCGCCTTGAAGGCGTCCTCTGCGCGCTGGTTCGCCATGCCCCCACCGTAGCACAGGTGTACGTACACATCAAATTCAGAAAACCATTGTGGGTGTACGTACACCCGTGCTATAGTTATTACATCAGCAAGAGAGAAACCCCGGAGGACAAAATGAACGAGATCACCTTCCCCCTCACCGAAGACCTCGCCGCCGCCATCGGACGCACCGCCGACACCGACCTCCGCATCGCCCGCAACCCCCGCCAGGACACCGACATCCGGGACCGCTCCGCCGCCGCCCACCAGCACTGGATGGACATCCTCCACCACGACGCCAGCCTCGAATACGCCATCGCCTGACGGGACAGGCCCCCGGCTCCGGCCGGGGGCACCCGCCCTGCCGGCAGACACCCAGGTTCGAGTCCTGGAAGGGCACGCGAAACATCCCCAATCCCACGGAGGTCCGCAATGGACGTCGCAACCGCACGCCTGCTCGGCCGCAACCTGGAGAAGTACAAGGCGGCCCTCGCCGACCCCGCCGCCACGGTCGACGTCCGCGCGTTCGCCGAACTCCGCATCCCCGCCATCACCGACGAGCTGTTCGTCGCCGCGTTCGACGAGCGCCTGCCGCGCGGCGGCATGCACGCCAGCCGCAACGCACGCCTGATCTGGGAGCAGATGTTCCCGGAGCGCGCCGCCGCGGAGAAGGCGGCAGGCCCGGTCCGCGGGAGTGTCCACCAGTCCTGGTTCTGAAACGATCTTGGCCCCCACCCGCGCTGGGTGGGGGCCAAGTCGTTCCTTGCCCTAACTAACTTTCGTGGCGCTGGCCGTTGGCCGGTGCGACACTGACACCCAGCAACGCTCGACCGTCTCCCCGCGTCCCGGAGGCTCACATGGACCCAACGGCACCGCTTTACGTGTCGTGGGGCGACTATCTCGCACGGACGACGCCACAGGAACGCCGCGCGTGGTGCCAGCGGAAAGCCAAGCGATCCAACCGGCCGCGGCTGATGAGCAATGCCGCGGAGAAACTCTCAGTTCAGGACGTCGTCGACGTGTTTGAGGCCGCGCAAGGCCGGTGCCGCTACTGCGGGTCGCTGGCGGTGGAGGGCCGCCCGTCGACCGCGAATGGCGGCCCGGCACCGTGGGAGCACATCGGGCGTCGCATCGGCAGTCTCGATCACCCGGTTTCGCTGGTCCTCGGCGGCCGCAACCACATCACGAACCTCGCGTGGTCGTGCCTGTGGTGCAACACATGGCCGAGTCTGCGGCTCCTCGGCGCAACCGATCACGGAGCGGTTCGCTAGGCCCCGTCGCGGGGCACCTTGTCGCAGTGCTCGTCGTGCAGTCTGACCGCCTCCTCCGGCGACTCCCGCACGTGTTTGGGCAGGCCGAGGTTGCCCTCGCAGCTGCACTGAGCCATTAGGTAATTACGGCCGCTGGTGGTTGCTATTTCGACGATGAGCCGGTGGCCTGGGATCGGTTCGTACTGCTCGTAGGTAGGCATGTATCCAGTGTCGGGCCTACCTCCGACAAGCTACGGCCGTTTGCCGAGTGATTCGCCGATCCGTCATCCTGCCTGGTCGAAGGTGAGGTCGCCACGCCGCTTCACGTAGCTGGCGAACACCTCGGCGCGCAGCCACAACGGCCGGCCCCGAGTGCCCGCGCGGTCCCAGCTGTCCTTGTGCGCCCACCGGCGGAGCGTGCCGACGGGGACGTCGAATTGCTCGCTGAAACTCGCGTAGTCGGCGCGGGCGTCGCCGAGCTCGTTCCAGCGGTCGCGGCCCCATTCGGTTTCGCAGTTCCGGCAGACGATCTTGGTCGCGCCGGGTCGGACGCGCAGCGAAGCACCGCACGGCAGGTGGATGTCGCCGTCCGCGCGAGGGATCACGACCACCGGCGTCGGGCACTTCCCCACCCGCGTGACCCGGTCCAGCTCGCCGCGCACCTGCCGCAGAGCCTGCGCCACCGACCGCATCGCCTCAGCGAACCACGGCACCTCCGGCGACGCCATGATCCAGTCCCAGTGGAACCGCAACGTGTCCAGCTCCCGCGCCATCGTGACCCGCCCGGCCGGGACAGTCGCGAGCATCTTCGCCGGTTCGACGTCGATGCTGCGTTCGGCGCGCACCCACCGCGCCCACGACTCGACCACCGCGAGCGCGCTGTCGTCCCGGCTGCGCGGGTCGGTGTGGGCGAGGATCGCGTCCACCGCCGGCGACCGCGGGCCCGGTACCCGGCGGACGCCATCACCGCCACGGCCGCCGGGGATGAGCTCGTCGAGCTCGGTCACCGCCCGGTAGGTGAGCGCGAGCTTCGACAGCACGCCGCGGAGTTGTTCGCTGCAGGGCGGGCACACGAGGGTGCCGGGTGCTGCTCGGCGCGGGCATACCCGTTCCCCGTCCCGGGTGTGGATGGGGAGCGCGCACGGGCGGGGCTGGTTCACGCTGCCCTCCGGAAGATCTTGAACCAGCCGCGGCGGGACGGCGGGTTGGGTGCCAGCTGGACGTCCGCCGGTGGCGGTTCCTCGATTTCATCCGGGCTTGCATTCTCGGCTGGGGTTTGAACGGTTTCGGGCTCTGGCGTTGATTCCGGTGTGGGCGCGGTGACCGGCTCGGGTTCGTTCTGCACGGGCCGGTCGAGTTTGAAGCGGCCCTCTTGGTATGGCCCGGTGTAGGCGGGTGCGTGCAACCGTTTCGGGCCCTCGCCGGGTTGCCAGTGGCGGACGCACTGGTCGTAGCCGACGATCGCCCAGGACGTGCAGGGGGTGCCGTCGTCTTCGGGCTGGTTGCACAGTGGCCGGGTCATCGTGCACCGTCCTTTCGGGACTGTTCGTCACGGCGGATGAGGTCTTCGAGGACTTCCTCGTCGGTGCGGGTGTCTTCCGGGTCAGCCATCGTTGTCCTCCAGCGCTTTTGTGATGGCTCGGACGGTGGCGCAGGGGTAGTCGCGATAGTCGCCGTAGGCGTCGAGGCATCCGGTGCAGCAGTACGTTTTCCCGGGGTCGACGTCCGGGTCGGTGTCCTCTGGCTTGTGGAGGTCGAGGACGGCGCGCAGTGCGTCGAACGCCTTCGGGGCTTCGTGCTCGCGGTCGTCGAGTAGGTCGCCTCGGTAGAAGTCGGTCTCGGCGGCGTAGGTGTCGATGAGTTCGCGCGGGTCGGTCATCACACACGCTCCGGCCAGTGCCAGGTACGGCCGTGCGGACCGTCCTCGTTGTGCGGCACGATGCTGTGCCGGGTGGTGTCGTGGTCGCTGAACACCGTGAGCGCGACCGCTTCGCAGCAGCCGTCGCCGTCGTCCCAGACGCGGGTGATGATCGCCGCGCGGCATTCGGCGCGGAGTTCGCTGCTGTCGCGTTGCGGTACCGGGTCGGTGAGGTAGTGCACGATCCGCCCGACGGCGGGTTTCTGCTCGGTCATGGTCATCCCCTTGCGTGGTAGTCGGCGGCGTCGTGGATGGCTTTCTCGACGTTCTGCAGCGCGCCGAGTACTTCCTCGAACTTCGCGGACGCGACGCCGATGCAGTTCGCGATCTCGTGTGTGCCGTTCGAGTCCCGGCCGAGAGTGTGCGCGACCTCGGCGATGATGTTCTGCAGGTTGCCCTGCATCTGCCGGACCATCCCGATGGGCAGGTGGTCGCTGGACGCGATCGCGCGCAGGGACTCGGCTTCTTCCTGGATGCTCACTGCTGCTGGGTCTCCTCGGTGATCGTGATGGTGATCCAGAGCCGTCGGGGTTGGCCTTGGCCGCGGTGGATGATCGGCATGATTTCGGTGACGTAGTCGTCGTTGTCGTCGCGGACGAGTCCGGCGTCGACGAGCCCGTCGATGGCCGGTTTCGAGGTGGCGGTGAGGTTGGGTGCGTCGCGGCGTTTGTTGTCGCCGGGCAGGTAGTGGAGTTGCACCGTGATGTGCCGGTGGTGGCCGAGCATCATCGCTTTCGCCTTCCATCCGACCGATTCCCGGATTTCCTTGGTGCGGCGTGCTTCTTCCTGGCGGTGTAGGCGCAGGTTGTGCGTGAGCGGCGGTTTTCCCTTGTGCAGGGGCACGTCGATTTCGATGGGGTCAGTCACCGGCGACCGCCTCGGGGTGTGTGGGCTGCCAGCCGTCAAGGTCGTGGGGGCCGAACGGCAGCAGCTCGCCGTCGACCCACCGGCCGGACCGGTCAGGCTGGGTGATGGCCGCGGTGGGCGTGCCGAGCAGCGCGGCGCGGGCCTCGTCCATCGTGGACGCTTCCAACGCCGTGTTGATGCGGCCCTGCAGCAGGTTCAGCTCGGCGACGGCTTTCCGGGCAAGGTTCGTGATCGAGTAGATGACCTGGCGCGTGTTGTACCGCGGGCCGAGCAGGTCGCACACGTCGCCGGCGGCTTCCTGCAGGGCGGCGAGCGCGATCTCTTCGGATTGGCGGCGGGCGGGGTTCTTTTCCGGCATGTACCGTTCCGCGTCGGCCGGCCATTCGGCGGGGATGAACCAGCCCCAGGCGTTGACGCTGCCGCCGCCGAGGACGCGGAAGCTGCCGTCGTGGTGCTTGAGGATCGCGCCGAGCGTGGGCGACCACCACAGGTTTTGGGTTTCAGCCACGGTCGGCCTCCTGCGCCTGGCGCTCGACAGACTGGCCGTGAGCGTGGGCATGGAGGAACTGTTCGATCCACGCGAGGTTGCCTTTGGCGGTCGTGGTGGAACAGTCGTCCTCCAGGGCCCACCGGCAAATGATGTGGACGTAGCTGCCGCCGTCGATGGTGAAGGCGATGTGGTCGGGCACGATCCAGCCGAGCAGCGTCCGCGGCTTCGTCTCGCCGGCCGGTTCCTCGCTGGGTGATACCGGAACGAGCTGGCATGGGTAACGGACGCCAAGTCCGCAGTTCGAGCAGCCGCGAGAGATCGAACGGGACTGCTTGCCGCACTGTTGGCACTTGATCACGTCGCCGAGCGCCGGTTCCTCGCTGGCAGGCCATGAGGTTGAGCCGTGGCCGTCGCCGTGCGTCCAATGCGGTCCGACGTGCGCCGGTGGGTTTTGGCAGCGAGCCGCGTTGTCGGACGGCAGCGGTTCGCCGCACGCCTCCGCCGGTTCCTCGCGGTCCGTGACGGGCTCGGCGAAGTAGGCCGCCGTCAGCGACCGCACCTGGTTGAGGATGCTGTGCGCGTCGGCGTGGTCGTGGCACGGGTCGTCGTCGCCGATCGTGTCGCTGATCTCGATCAGCGTCTGCCGGGCCTCGTCACGCTCGCGCTGGGCGCACACGTTGCCCGCTTGCTCGGCAATCGCCTTGCATCGGAGATCGCGACGTGCGGTCAAAGACCGATCGTAGGACCGCTGCAGCTCGGCGAGCTTCGCCTCCGCGGCTTTGCGCTCGTTGAGCGCGACGCCGTGGTTCAGCCACGCCTCGGCGGTGCTGGTTTCCAGACCGTTGATCCGGTCGTTGGCGAACCGCAGCTTCGCCTCCGCGGCATTGGCGCGGGCAGTCTCGTCCTTGGCCAGCTTGCTTGCCACGCGGAAATCCGAGCACCAGAACTTCGCTGCTTCCCACCACGACGCGGCACGCGCGGTGGCATCAGCGGCTGCGGCGACCGCTTCAGCGTTGATCTTCTCGACCTCGCCGGCCATTCCCTCGGCGAGCAATCGGGCGAGATCATCGAGACTCGGCCGCTCGCTGCCGGTGGCTTCACGGGTGGCCGGGGCCGACGGGTCAACTTCGGTGAGCGGCCCGTATTTCTTCGCGATCCGCTCCCAGGTCATGGGAATCGTGTCGGGTGTGGTCCAGATGTTTGAGCCGACGAGGACCCACTCACGGGTCCAAACGTCGCCCATGGCGTCGCGGATTTTGGTGACGTCGTTGGGTTGGGGGTCGTCTGCGTTCCAGACGCGGGGTTTGGTTTCAGGCACGGGTGTTCTCCTCGTGGGGGCCGAAGGTTTTGCGGCGGAGTTCGGTGGGTCGGAGCCAGGGTTTGCAGTCGAGGCAGGGGATGGCGGGGTCGGCGTCGCGGTCTATCCAGCCGGTGCCGTCGCAGCGTGGGTCGTGGGTGGGGATGGCCGGCCATTCGTCGGAAACCTCGAGGATTTCTTCGCCGGTGCGGTCGAGGGTCATGGTGTGCCGTCCCGGGTCCACTGGGCGATTTGTTCGCTTGTGGGTTCGAGCCAGTACCGGGTGCCGTGGGGGCAGGTGAACGAGTGCTCGCCGTAGGGGCTTTGGACGATCGGGGGTGCGGTCGAGGCGGTGACGTCGACGTCGAGTTTGGCCATGCCGTCGACGAGGAACTGGCGGCAGTCGGCGTGGTTCTCGGGGTGGGTCACGGTGCCTCCCGGACGATGTAGCGGGCGTGGTCGAGCTGGTGTCGCTGCCGGAGGTGCTCGTCGACGTTGGCTATGACGCGCTGGAAGGTGTCGGTGCGGAGTTCGCCGCGGCGCACTTGCGACCACGAGGAGACGCGGCCGCCGGTGTCGCAGCATGGGCAGTGCCAGCGGTATCCGGGGTGGCGGCCCCAACGGAGGCCGTTGGGGTTGCCGGGGCTGCGGCGGATGCGGATGCGGTTCATGGCGGGTCCTCCGTGGCGGGGAGTCCGCGGCGGCAGAGGGGGCAGGTGGGTTGGCCGGTGGCGTCGCGGTGGGCGGGGAGTCCGTGTGCGCAGTTCCTCGGCCGGAGTTCGATCGGGTTCGGGTCGGGTTCGCGCGCGGTCTGTGGTTGCGTTGGGTCGGGACTACAAGGTTGGTCGCTTTTAGGTGGTTGGTGTTCTTGATCTGGTAGTCGCTCGGAGCTGCGAGCGGTCAATCCGTCGTAGCGAGCGGTCAATCCATTCGAAACAGTGTTTTCCGAGCGGTCAATCGATTCCTGTTCATCGGTTTCACCGCTCTCCTGGGCGAGCGCTGAAGCCGGTTTGTCCACAGAGGACTGTCCACAATCACCGCTCCCCATGGCGAGCGGAGTTTCCGAGTTGTCCACAGGGGACGTTTCCGATTGACCGCTCCCCTGGGCGAGCGGTTCAGTGTTCGTTTCAGCGCTCTCCCTAGGGAGCGGTGCAGCGTCCGATTGAGCGCTCGCCATAGAGAGCGGCGAAACCTCGGACGGGGGCAGCAGAACGAGACTGTCCACATCGGCCGGCAGGGTCAGCCGGTACTCGGTCGCCTTGCCGTTCCCGGCCCGGCCGCCGCCGCGCGAAACCTGCTCGATCAGACCGCTCTCCCGCAACGCCGCCAACAACCGGCGCACCGTGCTCTCCCCTTGCCCCGTGACCGCGGCGAGAGCGTTCACGCCGGGCCGGACACGGCTGCCGTCCTTGTCCGCGTACGTGGCGAGCGTGAGCGCGACGAGCTTCAGTCGCATCGGCAGGCCCAGACGGCGCACGACGCGTTCCCACTCGAACCGGTCGCACGGCTCCAGCCCTGTCGCCATCGTGGTCAAGCTGCTGTTCCCTTCGTGATGGGCCGGACCGCCGATGCGAGTTCGGCGGCCTCGGCCGCTCCGACGCCCAAGGCGCGGAGCCGGCGGTACTCGTGCGGGTTGCTGCGCCAGCGGAGGAGGTCGTCGGCGGCGCGGTCGTCGGGGACCATCGCGGCGAGCAGGACGACGAGCGCGCGGGCGCCGGCGAGCGGGTCGCCGTAGGCCTGTTCGGCGTCGGCGAGCATGGCGGCGACGTGCATCGGATCGTCGCGGCGGACGGCGGCGACGAGTTTCTCGGCGGACGGGATGAGGGTTTCGAGGTAGCGGTCGCCGGTGTACGGATAGGCGGGCATGCTCACCTCCTCGGTGGGTTGAAGGGGATGGGGCCCGGCCGGATCGGGACCGGCCGGGCCACCGGATCAGGACTGCGCGCGGACCGGCTGCGGCGCCGAGCCGAGCAGCACCGGCACGCCGATCGCGTCGAGGCTGTCGAGCCCGTCGGCAATCTTGGTGCGGATCGCCGCGAACGCGTCCCGGCGGACCAAATCGGGCCGCACGAGCCGGAAACCGATCTGCAGGCCGTCCTTCTCGACGTTGAACCGCAGGCGCGCGGTCACCGCCACCGGATCCATGCCGAGGAACGGGGACAGCGCGACAACGAACTCGCGCGGCACCTCGATCTGGCCGGCCTTCGGCGCGGTTTTCGCCGTGGTCTGCTCGGTGTACTGGAACGACACGTCGCCGGTTTCCAGGTCGACCGCGGACTCGAACTCGGCCTTGCGGTGGGCCTTGAAATTCATCGCGACTTCCAGCAGCGTCGCGCCGTCCGGCCGCAGGATCGACGGCGCGTAGTCCTGGAGGAATTCGGCGAAGTCGACCTGATTCATGTACCGGCCGGAGCGCTGCACGAACGCGTTCCACTCCGGGTCGTCCTGCAGCTGCAGGACCGCGGTGTGGTCGCGCCATCCGGGGTCGTGCGGGGTCTCGTGGTCGTTGAAGACGGCGGTGAAGCTGTTCGCGGCTTCGTTGCCCCACACGGTGGTTTCGGCGCTGCCGAGCCGGTCGACGTACTCGACGAAGTTCTCCGGGTCGAACAGCACAGCCGTGCCCCGGTTACGGTTCGGTGCGTCCTGCCAGCCTTCGAGGCTGAGTCGTTCGATCCGCTCGTCCTCGCGCATCACGCGCACGACGTTCGGACCTTCGCTGTCGAGCTGGTAGCCGACCGGCGGCGACTGGTAGCTCGACCGTCGGGTCAGATCCTCGATGCGCGCGCCGTCGGTCTCGACGGTGGCGGCTTCCTCGGTCACGGTTTCTCCTTGGTGTCGCGGTGTTTCAGGGATGGTTGGTCAGTAGAGGGCGTGCTGACGCGGGTCGTCGCGGACGAGATCACCGTCCTCGGTGGCGTAGAAGATCGCGCCCTGCTGGTCGAACACGGGCGCGGCCGCCTTGCTGGCCTCGGTCACGATCACCGCGCCGGGGACGTTCTTCTGCGGCTTGACGTTGATCGTGAGCGTCACCTTCCCGGGCTTGCCGGTTTTGGTCACCGCGGCGACGACCTCGCGCAACTCGTCGGACAGCCGACGATTCGTCTTGCCCTTGCCGAGCTGGGCGAGCGTGACCGCGAAGTCCATCTGGTCCGCGTCGGTCTGGTCCGCGTCGGTCTCGGGTTTGATGTCCGTCATCCCTTTTCCTTTCGTGGTGGGGAAATTGGTGTGTCGGCGGGGCCGTGGTCCTCAGGCGGCGCGGCCCCGCCGACAAGCTCAGGCGAGCTGGGATTGCAGGGCCGCGCGGATCTCGTCGAGCACTTCGTCGGTGACCGCGCTGCGTCCGTCGAGCGCTTCGAGCTTGCTGATTACGGCGAACAATGCGTCGCGGAGCTTCAACGGGTCGGTGTCAACGAGGCGATCAACGAGACTGTGCGCGGTTTCGGCGTCCACGGGCTCCTCCAGCGGCAGCGGGATCTGGTCGGGGTTGACGGTGCGCTCGGCCGCCGGAATGCGTGGTGCGGCAGGGTTGTGGCGTCGCCAGCAGACAGGCCCCATGCCGCGCCGTCTCGACTCCTCGCTCGTGAGGGGCCGGTTGCACGTCGGGACCTGGCAGCGGTTGGTCATGCCGGCCTCCGCAGGGCGTTGTCGATCGTTTTCACGTGGACCCCGAACCGTTGCGCCACCGACTGCGGGGATTGCTGGGTCAGCAGCCACCGCAGCTCATCTGGAGGCGGCAGCTTCCGCTGCCCGCCCGGCTTGCGTTTGGGTTCCTCGACGCCGGCCGGTTCCGCTGCCGGGTCGTCGATCTCGTCGTCGTCCCACGCCAGCGGCGGTACCCAGCCCTGCTGCTGCGCGTACCGACGGGATTTCCGCGCGAGCGCGTTGTCGGCGGGCGGCTTGTCCCACAGTTCGTCGTAAAGCTCTGTTACCGCGCGACGGCGCGCGGCGGTGATGTTCGGCTGTCCGTGAACCAATGGCCCGAAGTTGTTCGGGGTCAACCCGAGCCGTTCGGCCAGCTGGGTTTGCGACCATCCGATCGCGACAAGCGCACGGAGTCGGCGCCGGGTGCCCGTCGCGTCGACAACCGCGTGGGCAGCCATCCCGTCGGCGTTGATCTCGACCGCGAGAATCTTCGCCGCTGTGGCCGCGCGGATGCGTTGCGACGGTGCACGTCCCGACCGTCCGTAGAGGAGCTTGCTCACCACCGACGTCGACAGGCCAGCGAGTTCGGCAGCGCGGCGCCATCCGATCCCGGCTTCGCCGAGCGCGCGGAGGTGCGCGCGGGCGGGCTCGGCGTCGACGTACGCGGCGCGCCCGTAGGCACGCTGTCGTTTCCGGTTGCGGTTGTAGGCGTTGTTCGCCTCCCGGCAGACGTCGCAGGGGCACTTCTCCATCACGTATTTCGCGCGCCCGTGCGGACGTTCCCCGCGCGTCATCGGATCCACCCGGCCAATGCGTCGCGGGCGCGGACCCGGGTCGCGGCGTGGTGGGTGCAATACCGGTGCTCGTAGCCGGCGACTTCCCACCGGCCGGGTTCCTCGCACGCGGGCCACGCGGGTTGCGGGATCCCGCCGCCGCAGACCGCGCCGACGACCGACGATGGCCGCGTGCGCGGACTGGCCTCGCACACCTTCCGGTCGGCTGATACCGGCGGCGCGGGCCGCGGAATGGTCAGGCGGACGGTCATCAGAACGGCCCCGGATCGTCGTCGCACTCCCCGCTGTGTCCCTCTGCGAGGAGACAGCGGTTGCTGGCGTTGCCGGTGTGGTTTCCGCAGTGCGCGAACGACGAACCCCAACCGATCGCGCGACCAAATGCGGTGATCTGGTCGTCGACGCCCATGAGCCGGGCGACGGTCGGCATCGCCTGCGCGGCAGCGAGGGCAAGCGTCGCGTGTACCTGCGCGCGAGTAGCGATCGACAGCGCCGCCATTTCGTCAAGCCGTACGCCGTCCCGCAGAGCACCGTCCTCGATGTAGCCGAGCAACTGCTCTGCTTCGCGGTAGTGGTCCGGCCCGTTCACCGCGCCGCGCCTTCCTGCGCGGGCAGCGCGAGGTCCGGGTCGTCCGGCAACGTCGGGTCGTCGTCGCCGCCGACAATGTCGTTCGCCGTGATGACGTCCGGCTCGAACTCCTGGTGCACCTGGACTTCGCCGTTCGCGATCGATCGGCCGATGACGGTCAGCTGTGCGACGTCGTGCTCGGTCCACGCGTTCGAGCCGCGGCGCTGCTTGCGCTCCAGCTGTTCGCGGGTCACGCCGAGCTCGGCGAACCGGGCGATGATGTCGGCGATCCGCTTCGGCAGCGGCACTCCGCCGCCGTCCTTGAGGGTGGCGTTGCACAGTTCCTTGGCCTGGTCGACGAACCACGGCGGCAGGATCGAATAGATGCACTCGCGCACGCGGCGCGCACCCGAGTTGGCGTTGTTCTCGTAGATGTCGCGCATGTCGACGAGCTTTTCCGGGCCGGTCTTCTTGTCGCGCATGTGCGGCACGATGAACTTCGTCTCGACCCGCGTGTTCGTCTGTACGTCCCACGCGAACGCGAGCATCTCGGACTGGCCGTGCTCGTCGTCGCGGCGCAGCTCCGCCACGCCGTACTGCACGTTGCCCCAGCAGCGCGCGAGCTCGCGGGCGAGGTAGACGGACGCGCCGGACACCGTCGCTCCGGAGCGCGGGAACCGGAAGAACGCCTTCTGCGCCAAGTACATCTGGCCGCAGGATTCCTTCATCGCCAGCGTTGCGGCGGCGACGTTGCGCGGGCACTGCTGGGCGACGACGATCGCGCCCTGGACTTCGGCGATCGCGCGGGCCTGCTCGACCGCGGTCGCCTGTCCGACCCGTTCGGGCGCGGCGACAGCGGCCGGGACCTGGGCAGCAACTTCCTTGCCAGCCATGGCTTACTTCTCCTTGATGTCGTAGTCGCCGCGCTCGCGCGCGTCCTCGTATTGGCGTTCGGCCCAGCCGGGCAGCGCGGCGAGCACGATCTCGTCGCTGTAGCCCGGCCACACGCCGGTGCGCTGGCACTGCGCAAAAAGGTCGACGGCAGTGCGGTTCAGCACGCCGCCCCAGAACATCGCCGATTCCGTCGGCTGCACCACCGTCACCACGTACGGCGGCGTTTTCTCCTGCGCCACAAGCAAGGGCACGACCTCGGAGCCGAGCCCGAGCTCCAGCACGCCGTCCTTATAGAAGTCGAGCTGCTGGTGATAGCCGCGTTCGTGGATCGCTTTCTCGAACTTGGCCGGTTCGGAGGAGGCGGCGGTCTTGTAGTCGACGATCAGGACCCGGCCGCGCCGGTCCTTCGTGAGCTTGTCCAGCCGGGCGCGGCGCATCACGCCTGTGGGCACATCCCGCCACACCAACGTGAGCTCCGTGCGGCCGGTGCCGGGCCGGAGCAGCGCCGACGCGATCGGGTGCGCGCGCAGAGCCGCGGCCATCGCCTCGACCTGCTCCATCTCGAACGGCAGCAACGGAACCGCGCCCTCGGCCAATGCCTCGTCTCGCGTGTTCTGCGCTTTCTTGGTGCGCCAGTTCTCGGCCTCGACGACGACCAACTCGGGGCCGATGCCGAGGACGAGCTTGTGGGCGGCGTGCCCGAGGTTGAACTCGGGCACGTTGTCGCGCGGGTGGTCCTGCTCCCAGCGGAATTTCGCGGGACAGGACGGCGGGAGCAACCGGCGGGCACCGGTTGAGGACAGCGAGCCGCCCTCGACCGGGTCCGCGTGGTACACCTCGTCCGGGACGTCGTCGTAGACGCCCGGCTCGGTGATCTTCTCGGCAACGGCAGTCACGGGGCCACCGGCTCGCGGTCGTCGAGCAGTTCCGGGTCGGCGAGCTTCGCCAGCTGGGTGCGGGTGAACGAGGCTTCCTTGACGTACCCGGTTTCCTTGACCAGCTCCGTGAACTCGGTGCCGCGCAGAACAATGCGCACCTCGACCGGAGCACCGTTTGCGAGGACTCCGGTGGCGCGCATCTGATAGCCGCCGCCGTAGATGCACCCGGTGATCTCAACGGTGTCGCCGAGGCTGTCGATCCATTGCAGGAACGGCGACAGCCCAACGCCCTCGTGAGTCCACAGCGTCACGCTGGTTTTGAACATGATGTCCACAGAGGACGTTGCGGGCAGATCGTGCCTGGAGATGTGGAACGCGACCGCAGTCAACCGGTCCACGTCAGTCGTCTCGTTCATCGGGTCGCCTCCGGGGCGGAAGTGATGCGGCGGAAGGGAATCGAGTTGATGTCGTCGACCCAGGCTTTGAGCATCCGACCGAGCAGCTCACCAGCGCGGTCCGCGACGTCGGCGCGCTCCGGCTTCTCCGGGGCTTCCGGCTTCGTCTTCGCCTCGGGCTTCGGCTGAGGCTTCGGGCGCGGGGCCTCTTCCTCGACGACGTTCTCGATCCAGCGCGCGCCGTCCCGCAGCTTGCGGACGATCCCCATCAGAACCACCGTGCCCACGGCGACCAGCGGCCGTCCTTGCCGAGGTGCTCGACCTTGACTTCCCGGCCGTTGAACGACTCCCGATCGGCGCGCGCCACCAGGCCCTCGACACCGGCGCGGCCCCAGATGCAGCAGTGGCAGCCCTCGACCTCTTCGTCCAGCACACCCGGCGGCGGGAACTCGTCCGGGTTCGGCGAGAACCGCCACCGCACCACGTGCCCCTCCAGCTGGCACCACTTGCACGGCTCCTGAAGCTCCGTCGTGCGCATCACCGTCTCGATCTGGTTCCAGCCGGTCTCGGTGTAGATGGCCGGCGGCTTCACGATCGGCGCGCCGGACAGCACCACGCGCTCAGGCGCGGCGGTCACCGGGCCACCGCCCACACGCCGCCCACGACCATGACGACCGCGACCGACAGCAGCAGCGCGGAGACACGCGCACGGGTCAAGTTCCGGCGCACCCACCCGGCCAGCGACACCGGCGCGCCGATCGCCTCCAGCTCCGCCGTGTGCTCGACCGCGGCCTCCGGGAACGAGTCGACGAACTCCTCCGCGCGGTGACGACCCGACGGCTTCGCCGCCAGCACCCGACGCAACAGGTCCTCCCGCGTCGCGTCGACGTGCGCCAGCTCGACCACGAGCGCCCGGCCAGCGGCGGTCAACTGCTCGCCGTGCGACGGGTCCCAGCTCAAGAGCCCGACCCGCTCCAGATCCCGCAACGCCTGGGTGTCGTAGATCAGCTCCGACGCGCGTTCCGGGGTGTCGCAGTCCAGCGCGAGCAGCGTCTCCAGCGCCGCACGCTGGGGCGCGGGGAGATCCGTGAGATACTTGCTGTCGATCATGAGAGCCCTTTCTCTCTGGTCGCTG
This sequence comes from Amycolatopsis albidoflavus, assembly GCF_039525725.1. Lineage (NCBI taxonomy): Bacteria > Bacillati > Actinomycetota > Actinomycetes > Pseudonocardiales > Pseudonocardiaceae > Amycolatopsis > Amycolatopsis albidoflavus. The sequence continues at coordinate 73,005 of NZ_BAAAHV010000022.1, read as the reverse complement.
CCCGTCTCGTGTGCCTGCACGAGGCGGGCGTTTTCGTTGTGGTTAAGCGGTCTCGTGCGTGAGGTTCTCGGCGAGGTACCGCTGCACCTCGGATTCCGGCACGACGTGCAGACGGCCTTCCGGGATTGAGCCGAGGCGTCCCTCGCGGATGAGCCTCAAAACCTCGAGGTACGACAGGCCGGTCATCTCGGCGACCTCGCGCGGCCGCCAGGCGATCCGCGCGGGCTGCTTCGCGGCCTTCTCCAACCGGGCGATCCGCGCGGTCAGCTTCTCGACGGCCTCGACGAGCTCGCGGCTCATGCCGGTATCGGCTCGGACGCGCGCTTCGGGCCGGTCGTCTTCTCCTGCTCCTGGCGGCGCGTCGGGTGCGTCTTCTCCGGCTGCGTCTCGTCGCCAGCCTCGGCGTCGAGGTCGACGATGTCGCCGACCTCGACGCCGAGTTCCCGAGCGACGAGGTTCGCCAGCTCGATCGACATCACGGCGTGGCCGCTTTCGCAGTTGGCGAGGTGCTGCACCTTGAGGCCGTCGATGCGAGCGGCCAGGTGGCTGATCTTGAGTCCCTTCGCGCGGCGGGCCGCTCGGAGGGCTGGCTTCACAGTGGGCATGGTGGAAACAGTAGGACCCAAAGGGAAGCAAAGTCAAGCAGAAGGAAGGAATATGCCTAGGGCTTGCGCGTGACCTGGTGACTACGGCATGCTGTGACCCATGGAAAGGAAGGAAAGTGAAGAGACGGGAAATCAGAGTGAGGCCGCGTCCCTACAGGCGGGGGGTTCCTCTTTCTTCCCCCAGGTTCCTCCGGCACTCTGTGCGCATGGAAGACCGCGCACGCCTCGGCAGGTACGTCATGGCCGCCCGCAAGCGGAAGTACCCAGGGGCAACCCGCAAGGAGTGGTCCGCGGTCATCGGCATCAGCGACAAGACGCTCGGCAAGCTGGAACGCGGCGAATACGTCGGCCCCGACACGCTCGCCGACGTCGAGATCGACCTCGGCTGGGCGCCAGGCAGCTGCCAAGCGATCATGCACGGCGGCGAGCCCACCGGGACCGACAACTCGACCCCCGCAGTAGCCGGCCTGCGCGAGGTCCCGCTCGGCGACGGCGTCACCTTCACGATCACCAAAGAAGACCGCCTGCGCTGGCGAACGATGACACCCGAGCAGATCATCGACGAGGGCAACATGATCGGCCGGACGATCGGGCTGGCCGCCCGCGCTGCTTACCTCCGCGCCGCTGGCGACGCTCAACACGAAGACGACGTTCCGCGCAAGGATTGAGCACAATAGACACTCACCCTGAGTGATTGCAACTACGTCGCCGAACTGCCGCCGAGTCGCTCACACGTTCGGCCCAACTTCAACAAAACCGCTGTTCAGCGCCTAACGCAAGAACACTGTCCAACGACGTCCCCCAAGCGAACTACTACCCACACAACGGGGGACGGGAGTCAACGAATGACCACGCAGCGTATGGGAGCACCCCTCATCCCATCACCTGATGCACTAACCGGCGTCCTCTTCACCAGCGCGACGGTCCTGACCATCGTCGTCGGCGTGCTCGCGCTCGTCGGCGCTGTCGACAGCTGGCCCCCGACGCCAGTGAACTACGGCCTCGCACTGATGATCATCACCTGGATCGGCGCGTTCGAGCGGCGCCGGCACATCCACGAACGCACGCGTCGCCAGCTGCTCGCCGAAATCGACGCGATGGAGAAGTACCTCATCAACAACCCCTGATCCTGGGGCGCAAATGCGTTGACCGCTTCCCCCGGTCCGCATCGCAACAGATCTCGTAAAACTGCGGGGGGGGGCGTCCTAAGCGTCTTTTCCCCCACCCCTCCGCGCGCAAAAAACGCAAGGGAGGATGATGGCCAGACTACCCACGGAAATCGGCACGTACGGCAAGATCCATATAAAAGAGATCGAGCCCGGCGTGTTCGAGGCCCGCGCACGCTTCCGCAAACGCAACGGGAAAATCGCTCGCCCGCGCCGCCGCGGCAAATCCGCGACCGCCGCCGAGCGTGCGCTCAAGAAGGCAATGACGGACCTTGTCGACGACGTCGCCAGCAAAGCGCTCAATCGCAAGAGCAAGTTCGGGCGCGCCATCGACCTGTTCATCGCCGGTTTCAAAGAAAAGGTCGAACTTGGCCTGCGCCAGGAAAAATCCCTCTACGACTACGAGGACAGCGCCGAGCAGATCCGCAAATACATGGGCGAGTTGACGTGCGGCGAGGCCGAGAACGCGGGCCTGTGCGACGAGACGCTGAAGTCGATCCGCAAGGACGCGGCCAAGAGCAAGCGTTCCAAGCGGAGCAAGGGGTATTCGGCCGCGAAGCGCGCGCGGACCGTGATGTCCGGTGTTTGCGAGCTCGCGGTGCGGTACGGCGCGATGTCGAGCAACCCGGCGAGATCGGTGGAGGTGATCGAGAACCCGGATCAGGAAGATGTGCGCGCGCTCGAACCGGAGGACCGGCAGGACTTCCGGATGAAATTCCGCGCCGAGTGCGAGCGGCGGGCGGCGGAATTCAACGGTTCTCCCCGGGGGCGCGTGTGGACCGACATGCCTGACGCTGTCGACGTGATCTTCGCGACCGGTGCCCGCCCGGGAGAGGTCCTGGCGCTGGACGGGCCAGGGGTCAACCCCAAGAAACAGACGGTCCTGATCGATCACCATCTCGTCCGGGTCGAGGGTCAGGGCATCGTGCGGAAACCGCGCAGGAAGGGCCCTCGGGGTCACGGCGGCACGCCGGTCAACCCGATGTACCCGAACTGGTCGGCACCGACGTTCCTGCGAGTGAAGGTCGCCGCGGGCCCGGGACCGCTGTTTCCGACCTGGAACGGTCAGTGGATGGATCCGGGGAACTTCCAGAAGAGGTTCCGGTCGGTGTGCGACGCGATCGGCTACTCGTGGGTGTACGCCCGGATCGCGCGGCACACGGTCGGCACGCACATCGTCGACCAGGGCGGCACGAACGAAGACGCGGCGGATCAGTTGGGCAATTCGCCCGACGTAGTCCAGAGCAACTACCGGCGGCAGCGGAAGACAAACCCCGCCAACGCGGCGCGGCTTGAGTCGCTGTTCGACGCCCCGGACACGGGCTCATGATCGGGACGTTGGTCCGTTTACGGTCCATAAACAACGCGAAACAACAGAATCCAATTAGGTCACTCTGACGGCAGTGACCTAGGAAAACAAACTAACTGGAGACAACGTGCACACCGTTCTGCGACTCTCTAGGTCGCAGGTTCGAGTCCTGCCGGGGGCACAAACTGCCTGGTCAGGGGAATCCCTGACCAGGCACAGCTTCTACCCGGGTGGTCGAACCGTCCGCAAACCCGCGACAGTGGCGAGCGCGCCCAGTCGTCTTGAGACAAGGCCGCGGCGCGCGGCGGCACCTCTGCCCCGCTCCGGCCGTACGGCGCCGCCACCCGCCATCACGACGCCTCAACCAGGCCGAAACGCATTCGTGATCTTGCCCTCAGCCAGCCAGCACCCGCCAGGAACGTCTATGCCCGACCAACCGCACGCCGGCGGACGGTCGCGGAACGGAGCCGCCCGAGCTCTCTTCGAGGAAGCCCGCCGCGCCGGACTCGTCCAACGGCACCTGCGCAAACTCCATCACCTCGCCCGGCATCCAGGCTCACCGACAGCAAGCACACCGCCACCAGATGCAGCCCCACCGGCTGTCGATGCAGCGCACTCGGCCACCGCCCCAACACACCAGCCACCCCGGGCACGCCGACGAAGACGCCCACCAGCACAGCAACTCTCGCTCGGCATCGACCTCGCCCACCGGCCGACACCGCCGCCGCGCCGACCGTCCACAGAGGCCGCCTCATCAGACGAAGCCGCCTAGCCGCCAACCAAAACAGAACCGTTCATTTCGAGCCCGGCGAGGTCTCACCCCTCCCGGCTTCGGCGAGGCACCCGCAGGCACCCGATGCCGCCTCCGGACACGGACCCGGCCTGACGGACTTCCGCGTGCCCGAACCCGGCCGAATCCCGCGGACCAGCCCGGCCAAGGCCGGTCAGGCAAAGGCACGCGGGCCAAGCCGGGCTCGGGATCAAGGGCATGCATCTTCACCAGCCGAAGTCTTCACCGAACCACCTAGCCGACCCACGACGCGAAGGCACCAGCGAACGCCGCCCCGCCAGTGGCACGGCCGCGGTGCGCGCCGGGCAAGCCCTGCGTCTCACAGCGCGAGGCACCGGGCCGACGACGCACTGGACAACGCGCCAGCCCCGTACCGACTTCCTTGTCCTGGCGAGCTTTCGCTCGAACAGCACTGGCCTCAGTCGCATATTTCCTTCGCCCGAGCCAGCGCCTCTCGCCTGATTCGCTTCGTGGCCCCCGCGGAAGCTAGATATTCGAGCACCTGCCGGTGAGAAGAAAGTTTCGCGGCACGTAACTGCAGCCAGTGCGACCAGTTTTCCATCAAGTCCGGTTCGACAGCGTCGCTCGATCCCGAAAGCAGCTCCTCGAGCACCGACAGCTCCGCCATTCTCGCCCGAGCGAAATCTTGTGAAGCACCAACAGGAAGTACGCCTACCACTCTCTCGCGAAGCGACCTTGGACCTTGCTCCAGCAAGCTCAAGACAACCGAAGTCACCAAGACCCTGTCTGGCTCGCGGCCAATCAATGCGATCAGCTGATCGATCTCGATGTCAAGTCGCATTGCCCGGCAATACATATCCCAGCGGATGTTTCCGCTTTCGAATGAACTTGCTTCAGCCCCTATCTCGTGCGCGAACTCCCGCAGATCGCGCACGAAAGTTTCGTCGAGCATCAGCAATCTCCCGGAACACCAGGGCAACGAACCGTCATGTTCTCACCGACAAGATACCCAACGGCTGCAGCGTCCCCGACCACTGCTCTCCGCCAGTCCGCGACCATCCTCTCCGCAGGCCACGTCGTCACGGCCGTCCGAAAGAAAACCGTCATTGTCGACACGATCGGAGAGCCTCTTCCCACAATCGAGCGAAATCCGCGGCATCGATGACCCTCGGGAAAAACTCAGCTAGCGCTTGGATCTCCTCAAATGGAGGGACTTCCCCCTCCCCGAGCGCCGTATAGCCGGTCGGCCGGTCCGCAACAGCATGCACAACCGGCTCTTCTTCGAGATCGTGGATCCACTCGACTCTCAGGTACAGCACATCGACCCCCTCGCCCGCCGACGATTCACGAGGACGGGTCACAGCTTGGAACGAATTCGGCAGGAAGCCCAGCCGCCCGATCCGATCGGCCGGAGAAAGCCGCACAACCGGCCAGTACGGCTCTCCCGCTGCCGATCCTCACCCCAAAGCCTTGAGCAGGCCCATCACTGGATCTCGTAGGACAACTCTCCTCCGCCGTCGCTGCCACGGGAGCGACCGAGCAGCTGGTCAATCGTCGGAGCCGCTGCCGAAACCGGCTCCGCCAACCGGTCGAGGACAGTCAGGAAAGCATCTTCCGATACCACCGGAACGCCGAGTTCACGAGCCTTGCGCGCCTTGCCCGACAACGAGTCCGGGTCAGCGGCCACGACCACACGAGTCTGCCGGCTGACGCTGCCGATCACTCGCACACCCGCGGACGCAGCCTGCGCGACGATCTCTTCGCGTCCGCGCGCCATGCTCCCGGTCAACACCACCTTGTCCCCTGGTCTCAACGCGAGCCCGCCGAGTCGGCCCGCGGAAGACGCCGTGGGAAAGGCCGCGGCCGCGGTGCGTTCCTCGTCGAGGATTTGGTCCACCACCGCGTGATCGAGTGCGAGAAGCGTCGCGACAGTGCGTAAGTCGTGTCGCTCCTCGTCGGTGACAACCTCGTCGGCCCACGCCTCCCGGGCAAGATCGCGTACATAGCTCAAATGCAGTGCGACCAATTCGTTCCGGCGCAAGCCGAGATCATGCGCGAGATCGACGAGCATGTCCCCCTCCGTCGACGAGATGGCCCGATCGAGCAGCGCCGCGTCGAGCATCGCTAGATACGCGTCGGCGACAGGCTCTTCATCGCGCGGCATCCGCTCGACCAGTCGCGCGAGAAAATGCGGTTCCGCGTGTCCTGGTTCGCTGCGCATCACCGCTTCCGCAGTGCCAACCGGAATGCGCGGCCAGTCCCACAGCGCAGCGCCCATATGTGCCTTGGTGAGCGCCACCGCGTCCGGCGCGTACCGGATGAAATACCCCAGAAGCTCGGCTGCCGCCATCGCGTCGTCACGCGCGCTGTGCCACGAACGTTCGGGCACGCCTGCCGCCGCGCAGCAGTCGGCCAGAGAACGTCTAGAACCCAGCCGGACCCGGCCTGCCGCGCGCATGGTGCACACGCCCGCCGAAGGTTCGAACGGAGTATCGATGCCCAGGCGGTCGAATTCGGATCGCAGGTGCATGGCGTCGAACGACCAGTTGTGCGCGACCGGCACTCGCCCGCGCAATCGCGCGACGAGATCGCCGGCCAGTTCTCCGAACAACGGGGCACGCCGCGCGTCGACGGCGCGGATGCCATGCACGTTCTGCGGCCCCAGATCACGTTCCGGATTGACCAAGGTCGACCACTCGCCGGTGATCGTGCCGTCCGGGCTGACGTGGACAACGGCGATCTCAGCGATCCGGTGCCGCCATCCGCCGGTGAGGATTCCGGTGGTCTCGGTGTCGACGACGGCGTAGCCGTGCATGGCCTTCACCGCGGCACCCGCGTCGCACTGGCGACCTGCACGGCACTCAGCCAGCTCGGCGGCAAGAGTTCCTCCCGTACATCCCGTACATAACGACGGCGGTTCTTCGCCTTCTCAGACTCGGCCCACACAGACACCAACCACCTCAACGTCCGCGCGATCGTCAACTCCTTCAGCACCACCAGGGTCCTCTCCGCGGGGCGAACCCCGGCGACCCACCGCAGATCCTCGAGGCCGCCAGCCTCAACGTTGTCCGGCAATTCGTGTCCCCACTCCAGATCGACAATCGCCTTGCCCCGTGCAGGTTCCTCTACGACGGTGTCCGCGTACCGCGGCCAACGCTCGACGATTTCCCTGAACGCTCCATCCGACGCGACTTCACGGGGTTTCCACCAGCCATACACGGCGGCGACAGCGCGGCGCTCGAGAAACAACAGGAAGCGCCGTGCCGCTACACGGTCCCCCACTTCGTCAGTCACCACACCGGCCATCGAACCTCCTCTTCCGACAACAACAGGTCGTCGCCGCGGAGAATCCGTTACAGGCCACGGTCACGGAGCAATCACGCCGCTCGGATTCCGCCGCTCAACCGAGCGCCGATTTTCCCGCGACACAGCCATTACGAGCGAGGCACAATGAGTCTCACGTTACGACCACGGAGGAAACCACGTGTCTGGTCAGTTCATCCCCAACCAGCTTCGCGACCTGAGGACCCAAGCTGGCCTGACCCAAGCAGAACTCGCGGAGAGAGTCAGCACCGACGTCAGCCAGATCAGCAGCTACGAAAAGGGCGAAGAGATACCAAGTCACGAAGCGGTCGTCCGCCTCGCCGAGGCCCTCAACACGACTGTCGAGCAGCTCGTCACCAGCAACGGGACAGCCGGGACAACGAACGCCCCACCGTCATCGTCACCCCTCGCTTCGTCGCCGGCGAACCATCGGTCGAGCGCTCCGCGACGTGACGTGCGGGCCAGCTTCACCGACGAGACCATCACCGTTTACCAGGCCTACTCGCGGCAAATAGCCGACGTGGCAGTCGAATCCCAGGCGTTCGCGGCGCCGTTCAAGCGCGAGCGGATGACCTGGATCAAGCCCTCGTTCCTGTGGATGATGTACCGGTCCGGGTGGGCGACCAAACCTGGCCAGGAACGCGTCCTGGAAATCCAGCTCACCAGGGCCGGCTTCGAATGGGCGCTCGCCAACGCCGCCCTCAGCAGCTACGAATCCGGCACCTACGCCAGCCAGCGGCAATGGGTTGAGCGCAAGGACGCCAGCCCGGTCCGCGTCCAGTGGGATCCTGACCGGTCGGCGAACCTCGCTCCGCTCAACCGGCGCGCCATTCAGATCGGGCTGTCCGGCGAGGCGGTCGATCGCTACGTCGACCAGTGGATCACCAGCATCACGGACATCACCCCGCTCGTCGCACGTGTCCACCGCTATGTCAGCTCGGGGCGTCTCGACGCCGCCCAGGAAGAACTGCCGATCGAACGAATTTATCCCTTGCCCGCGGCTGTTCTCGGCACCATCGGGGCCAGCGACCCTGAGCCACGTCGATCAGTCCAGAGCGTCTAGAGCTGTCGGCCAGCCCGATAGCTCGGTGTCGAGGGCGCGACACACCTCTGGGTTCAGCGACGACGGAGTCGCGGTCCGATGTAGACGGCGCGAGGCCGTATTCGCGACGGCCGCTCGTAGGCTTCGGCTGCGTGGGCGAGCCAGCCTGCGGTCCTGGCCACGACTGCCAAACCCAGTGAAGCTTCCTCGGGCCAGCCGTGGAGCCAGGTCAGGGCGCCGAGCGCGAAGTCGATATTGGGTCTCGGCAGGCCGCGCCTACTAGCCGATTCCAATACTGCCTGCACGAGGTCCAGCCGGGCGTTCCCGGCGTGGACGCGCTCGAGAGCAGCCAGCAGATGCGGAGCGCGCGGGTCGAAGTCGGTGTAGACCGGGTGTCCGAATCCCGGCAGCGCAACGGCGGGTCGAACAGAAAACTCCACAGTGGACAGTGCTTGCAGCATTCGGTGGACATCGCGGGCGGTCCCGCCGTGATCGACGGCTCGCATGGTCTGGATTCCGATGTCCACGGCGGCATAGGGATCCGCGCCGGTGGTGGCGGCTATCCGGGATGCGAAGGTGGACGCCGCGAGTTCGTGGTCGGCCAGCAGGCACAGGGCCAGGTCGACCGGCGCGGAGGGCAGGGTGTCGGCACGGGTGAGCCTGTCGGCGATGACGGACGCAACCGATCCTGACGCCGGGTGCGGATCCGCGTGCGCCGAGATCGCTGAGGCCATGGCCGGGATGAGCCGCCTGCCGACGTCGGCGACAGCGGCCGGTTCGAGGTCAGGTCGTGCCGGATCCAGCATGCCCAGTACCGATACGACCGTGCTCATCCGGTCGAGCACCCCTGCTGTCTCGGGAAGCGCGGTGAGCACGCGGGTGGTCTCCGACCGATTCGTGTTTGGCCAGAAAACCGGGTCGGCGGGCAGATCCGCGGTCCAGAGCAGTTCCGCGACGTTCTCGAAACTCTGGTCCAGCAGGTCTTCGATCGGGTAGCCGCGAAAAGCCAGCGAGCCCGCCGGTTTGAGGTCGGTGACGGCGGTCTCGACGCGGATCTCGACTTGACCGGCCCGTTCGCGTTTCGCCGTCCTCGCGGCGAGGGCCTCGACCTGCGCCCGTTCGTACTGGGAACGACGGCCGCCACTGCCGCGCACGGGTCGCGAAGTCAGGACGCCACGGCTCGCGTAGGCGTAGAGGGTGCGCGTGGTGACGCCTAGCCGGTCCGCAGCCTCGGCTGCAGTCATCCACTCGCCGTCCATGCCGGGACCATAGTGAACTCAATCAACGTTGACAACGTTGATTATCGCTGGTCAGAGTGACCTCATGGCCACAGCGAACGGGGGCGCGCGACGGGCGCGCGGGGGCGGGCTCGGGCCGCGGTTCCTTGGCCTGTGGTGTTCGACCGCGCTTTCCGACACCGGCAACGGCATTTTCCTTGTCGGCGCGACGCTCCTCGCCATCCACGCCTTGGAAAGCCCTGCCCTCGTCGGGGTTCTGCTCACTTTGGCGACCATTCCGTGGCTGGTCGCGGCCATCCCAGCGGGAATCGTCGTGGATCGCATGGACGGGCACCGCGTGATCCAGGTCGCCAATCTCGCCCGCGCGGGGACCATGCTTGCCGTCGGCGTCATCAGCGCCGCTGGGCACATTTCCGCTGTGATTCTCGTCGTGGCGGTCTTTGTTTCGGGGGTACTCCAGACTTTCGTCGACGGTGCGGCAGAAGCACTTGTCCCCGAACTCGTCGACCGCGGCCGGCTTTCGGACGCGAACGGCGCGCTGTCGGTGTCGACGCGGGTCTTCTACCAGTTCCTCGGGCCCCCGATCGCGGGTCTGGCCTACACGCTCTGGCCATCGGCATCGTCGCTGCTCTCCGGCGCGCTCTGCGGGATATCGACGTTGTGCATAGCCGCGGTACGGCAGCCGTGGCCTCCCCGACGTGGCGACCGGGGCAGGGTCGACTTTCGACGCGGCCTGAGGATCGTGGGCCGAAGCCAGATTCTCAAAGCCGCGATCGCCATCAGTTGCCTCACCAGCGTCGCCAACGGCATCTATCTGACCGTCTTCGCGGTCTACGCCAATACCGGCCTCGGACTCACACCGACGACCTACGGTGTGCTCACCGGCCTCGTCGGTGTCGGAGCGGGAGCGGGGGCTTACCTCACGAGCCGGGCGGAGCGGCTATTCGGAGAGGTCGTCACCATGCGGCTCACCCGGGTCGGCTGGGCGTTGCTGTTTCTCAGCCCATTGCTGCGCTCGCCCTGGCTCATCGCGCCCGCAATGGTCGTGGGAAGCACGTTCGGGGCAATGTGGGCCGTCCAGGCGATGAACCTGCGTCAACGCGCCACGAGCCCTGGCCAGCGAGCCCAAGTCCTGGGAGTCTTTCGAGCCCTGGCCTACGGAGCCACCCCGCTCGGGAGCCTCACCGCCGCCGCCTTTCAGAACACCGTCAGCAGTCAGATCCTGCTCGGCTCGGCAGCGGCTCTCACTGTTGCCACCATCGCGCTTGTCCCTACGCGCGAAAGCCTTTCTGGGCACGACCGCCGCGCCGCATCGTGAGATGCGGCGCGGCTGAAGGTATCGCCTCGGGTCAGGCGCCGGAGACAGCCACCACTCCGGTCATGGTGCCGACGTAGGCGTGGTCACCGGACAGGGTGGGAGAGGCGAAGTGCGGAACGGTGCCCAGATTGATCTGGCTCCGCACCGTGCCATCGGCCGGGGACAGTGCGTACAGGTCGCCGGTGTTGTAGTCCACCACCCACACCGCGCCGCCGCCCACCGTCGGGGAGCCGTTCGCGGAGGCCGCGGCGCGCCAGACCACGGTGGGGGTGCCGTTCGCGTCGACGCGCACTGCGGCCGGGCCGTCGGTGCAGGGCAGGTACGCGGTGTCTCCGCTGGTCGCGCTGCCGCCGAAGGACTGGCAGAGGTCGGCCGTCGCCAGTTGCCCGCCGATGCCGCCGAGCTTGTCGTGGTTCAGCACGTATCCGGTTCCCCGTTTGCCGACCGCGATCACGTGATCGCCGAGCAGGGTCGGGCTGGACGAGCCGAGATCGAGGTCTTGCGCGTTGTCGTCGGCCCAGGTGTCCGGGGCGAACAGGTCCACCCGCTGCAGGTCGGGCGACAGCGCTAGCACGGAATCGCTGTCGTCGTAGGTCATCGTGGATTCGCCGTTGCCCACTGAATAGAGCAGCCGCTGCCCGTCGACGACGCCGCCGCCCGGCGCCCAGATCCCGGCTTCCCTGGTAGTCGGCACGGCGTAGCTGATCGGGTCGGTACCAGCGGTGGTCGCCGACACCACGGAGCCGATGTAGTTCGCGCAGTCGCCCGCCAGTCCGCCGTAGGGCACGTAAACGCGGCCGTTGAACAAGGTCAGCGCCGCTCGCTGCTGATGGGCGATTCGGTCTCCCCGCGGCGGCTCCAGTTCCGTTCGCACTTCCACGGCACCGGTTCCCGCGTTCACCCCGACTAGCACGTGTTGCCCGCCGGTGAGTTCGGCCAGTGCGTAGACCCGCGAGGTGGCCTGGTCGTACACCATGGTGCTGGTGATGCCGAGCGGGTCGATGTTCCCGCACGGCAGCTCGGACCGGCGCGCCGGCTCGCCGAGGTGGGCCGACCAGCGGGTCGCGCCGGTGGCCGGGTCGAGCGCGTACACGGTGTTGTTCTCCGTGGCGGCCAGGATTTGCCCGCCGACCACCAGCGGCTGGCCGTACACCGCACCATCCAAAGTGGACTGCCACGCGGTGGCTAGCGTGCCCAGCGGGGCGAGATCGGCGGCGTCGCCGGTGCGCGCGTTGTCGCGGTGATAGGTCGGCCAGTCGCTCGCGGCCGCCTGCCGGGGATGACCGGCGGCCACCGCGCCCGGTGAACCGATGATCAGCACGGCGGCCGTGCTCGCGATCACTGTGCGGAAGCCAGTTCCATTCATCACGCATCACTTCCCGAAGAGGGGGACGATGAATCCAGTGACACCGCAGTATCCCGCGCGGCTCCCCCACGCGACAGCGACGAGCGACGCGGGCCGTCCAGGCTAACCAGCAACGCCACCCGCCACCGGCCGGGCGTCTCATCGGCACCTTGACCCCGGCCCCGAGCGCCGTGCCACGAACAGGTTCGCCAGCCCAGGCGAGGACGACTGCCGACGGGGAAGGAATCCGCCGCGGGCGCAGCCTGCCGGATGTCTCGCGACCGTCCTCAATGGACTCTTTGTCGCAAGTTCTCTAAGCCTCCGCGGGGATTCTTCTTCTGACGCAAGCGGCCTTTCACGGCGAAAACGACGCCAAGCCCGGATCAGCGGCAGTGAACGGACCACCGGCGGGCAGGCGCTCGACCAGGTCCGGATTGGAGACGAACAGGGTGCCGAACGCGAGGACGTCGGCGAGTCCGTCTTCGATCAGGCGCAACTGGCCGACCGGCGTAGAATCGTGACGCGGCAAGGGAAGGAAGCGAATCGGGATGACCGACAGCAGCGAGCGGCGGCCGCTGAACCCGCGACAGCTCAAATGGGGCGCGCGCCGGAAGCTGCGCGAGGCCCGTCGCGAAGGGCGCACGGGAATGCTGGCTTACTCGGTCATTCCGTCGAACAACCGGAACGGGTACCGGTACTTCCGCTCGGTCGTGGTCCGCGAAGGATCGCGTGAATTGTACCGGGGGAATCCGGACGACCGCTCGGTGCGCTGGGTCGACCTCGCGCCCGGAAGACATCGGCTCAGCTTCGTGGTCAGCGACATGGGCAAGGAGGTCGCGCTGAGCCAGGAGTTCGTTCTCCAGCCCCGGCAGATCATCGCGGCGTGGTGCGCTACGACCTATTCCCTGAAGCCGTTCGACCGTTCTCCGCGGCCTAATCGGTGGCACATCGGCGTGCTGGACGGTGCGACGCGCCGGCAGTGAGAGCCTCTCCCCCGCGGAGGCCCTCACCACGTTTCCGGTGCGTCAGTGCGTGACGAACAGTTCGAGGTCGTTGTGTCCGTCGCAGAAGACGTAGGGGAATTCCTGGTTGACCAGTTCGTGCCAGTAGTTGTTGGTGTCCAGTCCCCAGATGCCGTATCTGTTGGTGGCCACGCACTTCTGCCGCCCGGGCGGGGTGTTCGGCGTGGTCACCGTCAAGATCAGGCTGGTGAGGTCCTTCCAGTGCAGGTGCTGCCCCGGTTTCGGGCCGCCGAGGAGGTTGACCTTGCTGTTGGTGAACTGGAAGTCGCCGTACTTCTGCAGGTGCTCGATGTCGGGCTCGCAGCCGTTGCTGGTGGTCCGGACGAGCCTCGTCCAGGTGTCGCTGCCCGACGCCGGGTCCCGGTAGCGGGCGGTCACCCAGGACGGGATGCATTCGTTGGTGTTGGACAGTTCGCCGACGTCGAACCACATCGTGAATTCTTTGAAGTCCTCGTCGCCGGCGGCGCTGGCGGTCGCCGAGGGCGCCGCGGACACTCCGGTCGCCGCGATCGCGACGGCCGCCAGCACGGTGGCCGATCGTTTCGGCATTCTCATGCGGAATCCTTTCTCCGACGGTCGTCCCGGTCCGATCGGGCCGGGTGCCGATCACCACTGTCGCGTGAATCCGGGCCCGGTCGAATACCGGATGTTGAGGGTTGACTTCGGTCGCGCTGGCTCAGCCGTTCAGGGCGGCGACTAGGTGGTCGCGTCCTTCGGCTCCGGTTTTGCGGTAGACGGATTTGAGGTGTTCGTTGACGGTGTGCACGGACACGGTGAGGTGCCGGGCGATCTGTTTCGCCGCTGTTCCTTGGCACAGCTGGGAAACGACCTGCCGTTCGCGGGCGGTTAGGCCGTGCCAGTCGCCGAAATAGGGCAGCAGCAGGTCGCCGGTGGCCTGCTGGAAGACGACGGCGACGTCCCCGGTGCTGTCCCCGTCGAGAGCCTGTGCCTGGGCTGCCACCCAGTGCCCGTAGCTCGCGGCCGGTCCCACGAACAGCGGTGCCGCGGTGCGCGGATTGTCGCCGCGGGCGCGGGCCTCTTTCGCCAGGATGGAGAGTCCGGCGTCGAGCGCCCAGTCCGGGCCCGCGTCGCGTTGGTGGAGCTGGTCGCGCCAGTCGCGGCCGTCCGGGGTGGCTGCCCGGATCCGGTCGTCCGCGCCGAGGATGAGCACCCCGGCGGGCCGGGCCGGCTGAGCCGGAGTCAACGGTTCGATGACGACGTGCCGCCGCAGCACGCCGACCAGCGCGGTCGTGAGCATCGCGACGGAGGCGGTGTCGTGCTCGGTGAAGGGTTGCGTGTGTTCCGCGCGCAGGAGGGCGATCGTTCCCCACATGCCGCGTGCGGTGCGCAACACCACCCGCAACTCGCACCCGACGCCGTAGCTGCCGAACATCCGCCGAGTCGCCCGGTGCCGCGGTTCGTCGCTGCCTGCCACGCAACCGGGGATCGGCCGCCGCTGGAAAACGCTCAGCGGGCAGGGATCGGCTCCGGTCCAGAGACCGCGGTAGAGCGCCCGCCCGAAATCCGGCTCGTAGCCGTGCACGAACCCGAACGAACCCAGGCCGATCGGCGTGCTCGGCGAGAATCCCAAGAGCCGGAGCGCATCGTGCGCCACCAGCGGCGCCATAGCCCGCGACAGCGCTTCTCCCAGTTCGCTCGCCCGGAGTCCCGGTCTGGGCAGCGCCGCGAGTTCCCGCTCCACCCGCTCCGTCGACCGCGCCACCCTTCCAGGATCCTCCGCTCCGCCGAACCCGACAACGCGCTGGCCGACTGTCGAGTACCAGCCACGGCATCCGGTTCAACGATTCGCCAGCGCCGCGAGTTCGCGCACCACCCGCTCCGTCGACCGCGCCACCCTTCCAGGGTCCTCCGCTCCGCCGAACCCGACAACGCACTGGCCGACTGTCGAGTACCGGCCACGGCATCCGGTTCAACGATTCGCCAGCGCCGCGAGTTCGCGCACCACCCGCTCCGTCGACCGCGCCACCCTTCCAGGATCCTCCGCTCCGCCGAACCCGACAACGCTCTGGCCAACTGTCGAGTACCGGCCACGGCATCCGGTTCAACGATTCGCCAGCCCCGCCTACGAATTCCGCACAGAACGCGTCCCGGCGGCATCGGCAATGGCTTGTCCTCGGCCGCGGCCGAAGGAAATGACGTCGCACTCGCGGCGGAACCGCCAGCGGCTGCGGGACTTTCGGCCGCTCGGCGCTGGTCCGGCAGGTGTGCCCGTGCCACACTGAGCGAGCCTTCCGGCGAACTGGAATATGCGTTCCCCGCTGGCGAAAAGGAAAGATCAATGACACGTCCGCGAACACGTTCGACGACGCTGACGACGGTCGCGGCGTATTCCCTGGCGCACCAAGAAATCCGCCGACAAGGAGGAACCCGTGCCGACAAGCCGACCGCGGAGAAACCTGGCGAGAACGGTCGCGGTGCTCGCCGCGGGGGCGTTGCTTCCGCTGCCCGCGACGCAACTTCCTGCGAAACCGTTGCCCGCCACCACGTCTGCCGCCGCGGCCCGAGACCAGCGACAAGTCGGCCCGGCGACGCGCAGGCCGGGAGCCGCCACGGTCACCAACTTCACCTCGCGGAACTGGTCTGGGTATTTCACCACCAACGCGGCCCACACGACCGATTCCCGGTCCGTGCACGCGCGATGGATCCAGCCCAAGGTCACCTGTCCGGAGAACAAAGACGCCTGGGTCGTCTCCTGGGTGGGCATGGACGGCTGGTGGAACGACGTCGTCGAGCAGGGCGGTTCTTCGGCCCGCTGCGTCAACGGCGTCCCGCGATACGCGCTCTGGTGGGAGATGTTCCCGCACAACGACATCCAGCTCGCGAACCCGATCAAGCCGGGAGACCTGATCGACGCCACCGTCACCTACGAGGCCGCCGCCAAGAAATTCCGCATCGTCGTCAAGGACCAGTCGACCGGGCAGACGCTGATCCAGGTCCAGCCCTGCTATCCGGAGATGGGCGGCTGTCCCCGGGTCAACGCCGAGGTGATCACCGAGACGCCGCTGGGCGGTAACGCGGGCGACGGCGTCTTCTTTCTCCCCAATTACGGGGCCGTGAGATACGACCTGGTGTCCGTGACCGACACCAGGGGGCACGTCGGCTCGCTCGACAACGCCCATTGGGATCTCGGGCACGTCAACCAGGTCAGCCCGACGAGCGGCGTCACCAAGCAGACCGCATTGCCGCTCGGGCCGCGCGGCGCGTCCTTCAATACTGTATGGGTGCACGAATAACGGCACGTGCGGGCACCTCCAGGCGAGTCCGGCGGTGCCCCGTTACGTCAGACCAGCAATACCCGGCGCCCTCGAGTGTGTCCGGCCTGGCTGTCCGCATGCGCCGCCGAAGCTTCGGCCAGCGGGTATGATTTCTCGACCGGAATGTGGAGTTTTCCTTGCGAGATAAGGGCTACTGTCTCGGCCAGCGCTTCCTTCATGTTCCCGCCCACCCCCGCGAAGCGGATCCCCAGCATCGGGGCCTCCAGGTCGGCGATGGTGATCACTCGCGAAGGATCCCCGGTCAAATCCAGGAGACCGCGGATGACCCCGGTGCCGTTGAGGTCCAGGGCGGCGTCGATCTGGCCCAGCTGGCGGACCCGGTCGACCCAGCCCTCGCCATAGGGGGTCGCGATGGCGCCCAGGCTTCGCACGTAGTCCTGGTTCGCGGGGCTGGCTGTGCCGATCACCTTGATTCCCCGCTCGCGGGCGATCTGCAATACCGCGGATCCGACTCCCCCGGCCGCACCGCTCACCAGGAGCGTCTGTCCAGTTTGGACACCGACCAGCCGGATGACCCGGAGCGCGGTCTCGACCACCGACGGGTATCCGGCGGCTTCGGCGAAGGTCAGGCCCGCGGGCAGGGGCGCCCAGGAGGTCAGGACGGCGAGCTCGGCATAGGTGTTTGAGCCGCGGCCCAACACCAGGTCCCCTACCGCGACATCGGTGACGCCCTCGCCGACCTCGTCGACTACGCCGGAGGCGTCTTGACCGACGCCGGAGGGCAGTTCGATGGGGCGGATCCGCTGGAACTGGCCCTCCCGACTGCGCCAATCGTGCGGGTTCACGCCTGCCGCTCGCACGGTTACGCGGATCTGGCCGGGGCCGGCGTGGGGCTCGGGCACTTCTGCCAGGTCAAGGACGTCGGGGCCGCCGTATGCGGCGAAGCGCACTGCTTTCATGCCGCCAACTTAACAACAACGGTTAGTGTTTTGCAACCGTTAGTGCTACGGTCGGCCGCACCGAGACAGCCCCTCTCCGGATGGGAGTAACCGTGTATCCACCGCGCATCGACGCTGGTGTCGAGATGAAGACCCGGGACGGCGTCACCCTCGTCGGCGACCTGTACCGGCCTGCCGCGGACGGCCGGTGGCCGGTGCTGCTGCACCGGACGCCTTACGACCGCACGGGCGTGTTCCGAGTGTCGGGGCTCGTGGCCGATCCGGTGTGGCTGGCCCGGCAGGGCTTCGCGGTGCTGGTGCAGGACAGCCGCGGAAGGTTCGGGTCCGGCGGCGAGTTCGACTTCATCACGCAGGAGTACAACGATTCCTCCGACGCGATCGACTGGGCCGCCGAGCAATCCTGGAGCGACGGCAATGTCGGGATTTACGGCTCGTCCTATCTGGGGATGACCGTGCTGCAAGCCGTCGCCGCGAGGAATCCGCGGCTCAAGGCTGCGGTCGGGATGATCGGGACTGCCGACATGCGCCACACCGCGCGGCCGGGCGGGTTGTTCGAGCTGGGGTTTCTGACGTTGTACGCCTTGGGGATGGCGCAGGAAGGTCTGGACCACACCACGCTGAGCGCGACTGATCAGGAACGGGTGCGCGAGCTGCTGGACGAGGCCTTCGCGGACCGTCCCGCGGCGGTGAGCCAGTTGCCGTTGACCAGCGTTGCCCCGCTGGACGACAGCCGGGTCGCGCCGTTCTGGTCGGATTGGCTGCGGTCGCCGCACGATCCGTTCTGGGACCGGCCCACGTTGCTCACCGAGCCGGAGCGGGCGGACATTCCGTTTCTGCAGATCAGCGGGTACCGGGACTTCACGAGTCCTACGCAGTTCCGGCTCGCGAACCGGTTGTCCGGCAACGAAAACGCCAGCCTGATCGCCGGTCCGTGGACTCACGCGGGCACTTACAGCGCGTTCGGCGACGTGGGCGCGCGGGTGTTGCCGAACGCGGCGGCCGGGGTGCCGACGTGGAGTCCGGTGCTCGCCGCGTTCTTCGATCGGCATCTGCGGGGCGGCGACAGCTCGGATTACCCTGCGGCTGAGCCCTATCTGGCCGGGCGGGTCAGCTATTTCGTCGGCGGATCGAATACGTGGGCGCATGCCTCGGCCTGGCCGCCTGCGTCGACGGTCGAGGAATGGGCGCTTTCCACAGGTGGCCTGCTGAGCCGCGAGGACGGCCATGGAGCGGCGACGTTCACTGCCGATCCGCGCGACCCATTTCCCACGCACGGCGGGGTAATCGCGTTCGAGGGCGACCCGGCCGCGGCACCGGGCGGCATTCAGGATCAGCGCGCAGTCGACGGGCGCGAAGACGTGCTTCTTTACACTAGCGCCCCGCTGTCTGAGGACGTGACGATCGCCGGTCAAGCCGAACTGATCGCGTACGTCACCAGCACCGCGCCGGATGCCGACATCTGCGTCACCTTGGTGGACGTCGAGCCGGACGGTTTCGCGCTCAATGTCGCCGAGGGTGCGCAACGGGCGCGGTATCGCAACGGCGGCGACACCGATTGGCTTGCCGCCGAAGAGCCCAGTCGCGTGACAGTTTCGCTGCACGACGTCGCGCACCGGTTCGGCCGCGGGCACCGTATTCGGGTGCAGATCGCCGGGTTCAGTTTTCCGCGCTTCAGCCGCAACCTGCACACTCGCACGGTGCCGGAGTTCGGCACTCTCGACGAGGCGGTCGTCGCGCAGCACACCTTGCACCACAACGAAAGTTACCCGTCCGCGCTGCGCCTTCCGGTGCTCGGCGCATAAACAACCAGGAGCTTCTCTTGTCCGAGATCGTTGTCATTGCCCGTCTCAAGGCCAAGCCGGGGCGCAGTGCCGAAATGCTCGCACTGTTTTCCGACCTGGTTCCCGAGGTGCTGCGAGATGAACCTGACACGCTGCGGTATGCCTTTTACGTCGAGCAGGATCCGTCGCGAGTGACGGTGATCGAGAAGTATCCCTCGCGCGCTGCTCTCGACGCGCACAACACCGGCGTGCTGACCAAGTACCTGCCGCGGCTGCTCGAATTGCTCGACGGGGCACCGGAAACGGTCGAATTGCGCCCGGCGAAGCTGGCGGTTTCGGTCAGTCCGGACGACGCCGCCCGGCTGAGCCCCTAGGTCCGTGAAGGGCTCCTTGAGGGAATCTGATTCCCTCAAGGAGCCCTTCACGGACCTAGGGCGCTCCCCTACGCAGCAGCGAAAGCCTGCTCCAGCCGCGGCAGGTAGTCGACCAGGTCCTGACCCCAGCAACCGGCCGTGTGCTTGCCCTGGCAGTTCGGTCCCCAGGTCTTGCCGTTGCCGTAATCCACGGCGTAGTAAGGATGTCCGGCCTTGTCGAGGGCTGCCTTCACGTTCTGCTGGGCGGCCTCGGTGACCGACTCGGCGAACGCCGGTTCGTCGAGCAGCACGTTGATCGGATTGCCGTTGCCGGAGCCGGTGTAGAGCGAAACCCCCACCGTGGCGAGTTTCCCGGCGTTCGCGACCGGGCCGTGGGCCAGCGCGGCGGACATGTCACCCGCCTCGTTGAGCGGCCCGAAGGCGGAGTCGGTCGGCACGGCCGGGCCGAATCCGCTGCCGCCGGCGGTCTCGCCGGAGCCGGAGGTGCCCGACATGGCGAAACCGACGTTGGACAACGTGCCGCGGATCGCGGTACGGACCCAGTACAGGTTGAAGTCGATCGCGCCGGACAGCGAAACAGTCTGGGCGAACAATTCGGGACGGTCCTCGGCGTAGTGCAGTGCGCCGAAACCGCCCATGGACAGGCCGCCGACGGCTCGGCCCTGCTTCGCGGCGATGGTCCGGAAGTTGGCGTCGATGAACGGGATCACCTGGTTGAGGTGGAAGGTTTCCCAGTTCTGCGCCCCGGCGGCGGTGTCCTGGCGGACCCAGTCGGTGTACCAGCCGCGGAGCCCGCCGTCGGGAATCACGGTGATCATCTTCTGGCTGGCCAGCATCGCGGGGTACGCCAGGTACGGGTTGCTCGGATCGTCGCCGACGCCGTGCAGGAAGTAGAACACCGGGTAGCGCTTGGCAGTGTCGGTGTAATAGCTGCTCGGGACGATGACGCGGATGTGGTGCTGTCCCGCGACCGCCGGAGTCGTCACGGTGAGGACGAAGTTGGTCGCGGTGCCTTGCGGGGCACCGACTTGGGTGAGGCCGTAGCCGTCGGTCAAGGTTGGCACAGCCGGGGTGTCGGCGTGGGCGGGGCTGCTGAAGGCCAGCACCGCCGCGACGGCGGACACTAGGGCGCGCGTGCGCGTAAACAACGGTCTCATGGTCACTTTCTCGGTAGCGGGAGTCACGGGTTCTGGGTCACGTGGAAACCGGCGCCGTAGGTGCCGGGGTGCGCGGCGTCGCGGGCACGCAGGTCGGCGAGGATGTTCGCCGAACTGGTGTAGGCATACTGCGGGACGCCCAGGATGACGGCCTTGGTGATGCCCGCCCAGGGTCCGGCGGCCTGGAAGTTGTTGCCCTGTCCGGGATATTCGGTTCCGGGCGCGTGCCAGATCGCCGGGCCGCCGGAGTCGCCGCCCTGGTGCTTGGCCCAGGACTGGTAGACGCCGTTGGCGTTGCTGGTGATCCGGCCGTACCAGACACCGAGCTGCCCCGACACCACGAGTTCGTTGTTGTTGTTCAGCGCTGCGCCAAGGAGGCGTTCGGCGGGCAGCGACGGGGTGAGCGCGTTGGGGCTGGGCTGCCCGTCGGGGACTTCCATTTCTCCGGTCTGCTTCAGGTACGGCCCCTGTGCGGAGAGCGTCACCGACGGCACCAGCTCGATGATCAGGTAGTCCTTGGTCGGGTGCCCGGTCATCGAGCCTTCCCGGCTCTTGAAGTACCGCACGTAGCCGATCGGGCCGAACCCGGTGTCGGCGCGGTCGTAGACCGGCTGGATGTTCTCCGGGATGTCCCGGTCGGAGTACTTCTGCCCGGGCGGATCCTGCAGGCAGTGCCCCGCCGAGACGGCGATCTTCCGGTCGTACTTGTCGGTGCCGACCGCCCCGATCGTGCAGAAATGGTCGGGGCTGTTCAGGTCGAACAGGATCTGCATCGAGTTGAAGACCCGTTTCGCCGTCTCGGCCGAGGCGCCGGCCGCGCCGGTGACCGCCAGGACGACCACCGCGATCGCGGCGAGGAAACTTCGGGTGCGCACACACGCTCCTTGATTCGTAGGGTTCACTGCCTGCTGCCGCAGAGAGCGGAGTCGATCACGTCGACCGGCGAGGGCCGGAGGCTCGTCAGCTCCCACGCGTTGGTCATCATCGAGGCGTACCGGCCGTCGTCGGTCACCGCGGTCAACGAGCTGTAGCCGGACGCCGCGAGGCCGTTGTGGAACCACGCTTGCCCGCCGCAGGACAGCGTGATGGCCTGCAGGCCGAGGCCCAGCCCGACGTAGTTCGGATCGTGCACCGGAACCTGGATCGTCCGGCGCATCTCGGCCAGCGCGGCCGGGGAGACGACCTTGCCGTCGAGCAGCGCGCGGTAGAACGCCGACAGGTCCGACAGCGTCGAGACGACCGCGCCGGCCGAGCTTTCGATCGACGGTTCGGAGATGACCGGAGCCGAGGTCGTCTCGGTCCAGAAGAAGAACGGGCCCGCCCGGACCCCGCGGTACCCGGCGAGATACGGCGCGGGGAGAGAACGATCGCCCGCGCGCGGGAAACTGGTCTGCGCCAGGCCGAGCCGGTCGATGATCCGGGAGGTGATCGCGTCGCCGACGGACATTCCGGTGACCTGCTCGATCAGCAGGCCGTTGATCAGGTAGCCCAGGTTGGAGTACAGCACGCTCGTGCCCGGCGCGGACGCGGGCGGGAAATTGCGCAGCCCGACCTGGACCAGGTCGCGAAGACCGATGCTGCCGTCCGGTTTGACGAGCCCGGCCGCTTTCTGGGCCCAGGCCACCACATCCGGGGCGGGGATTCCGGCGTTGTGCTGGAGCAGCTGCCGGACGGTGATCCGGTTGCCGTCGTAGCCGTTGCCGTCGACGAGGCCGGGCAGGTACCGCTCGATCGGCGCGTCGAGCACGACCTTGCCCTCGTCGACGAGCTGCAGGACGACCGACGCGGTGAAGGTCTTGGTCTGGCTGGCGATGCGGAAGTGCTCGTTCGGCTCCAGCGGACGCGCGGCTCCAGTGATCGTGGCGCTGCCGGCGGACAGGTGCCACGACCCGGACGCGTTGCCCGCGTAGACGGCGGCACCAGGTCCGGCGTGGGACTGATAGCCGTTGAGGACAGCCTGGGTGTCGGCGTGGGCGTCGGCCGCGGATGCCGGTGCGGCCAGTGCCACGGCGACGGCGACACTCGCCAATACCGAGGCTGTCCGTCTCAGTGTGCGCACAAAATCTCTCCTTCGCTCGAGGGGTTCCGGAGCTATCTGAACTGGTACCGGCAGACGGCCACCGCCACGACGATCAGCAGCAGCACGCCCACCAGCACCAGGCACCCGACCCCGCCGCTGGCCGACCGGCGGCGCTCCGCCTGCCCCCTTGGCGGAACGCCGGGATGGCACTCGGCGTAGTGCCGCGTCCGCTGCTCGGCACTGCCGGCCCGCGTGAGCCAAGGCGTCCGGTAGCCGCATTCGCCGCACCAGTACCGGTAGTCGGCGGCCATACCCGGTTTCCTTCTCTCTTCCGGCGAGGTGACCGGGCTGGGGGATCGATGCCGATCATGGTCGCGTTCGCGCAGGTCGTGGTGCCAGAGCACAAGCCGGTCAAAGATGACCGGCCCGCGCGGTAAGGTCATTTCCGGGAAGGCGGGCGCACAGTGAGGGGTCTCCGCGGTGACGAGCCGGGCCGGCGTTCTGCTGCGGGAGATGCGGCGGCATGCCGGGTTGACGCAAGAGCAATTGGCGGAGCGCTCCGAGGTCAGCGTCAGCACCATCCGGCGGCTGGAGAACGGCAAACCCATCGATCCGCGGATGGGCACCGTGAAGCTGTTGGCCGACGCGCTGGGATCCACGACGGCCGAGCGTCGCGCGCTGCTGGCCGAGTTCGGCGTCTCCTCCGCGCCGGACGAGATCGAGCCTCCGCGAATCCGGAGCGCACTTTCCGACGCCGCGGACCAATTCGCGCAGGTGGTCGCTTCTCGCTGGCAACGCGAAGAAGAGCAACGCCGGGTCCACGATCCGTTCCCGTTGCCGGTGCGCTGGCAGTTGGCGTCCGAACGGCTCACCGATCGCTGGGACAACATCCGCGGCGTCCCGCCCGGCGGCGCCGCGGAACCGCTGAAGCTGGACGGCGAACTGGACGACATCGCGGACGTCTACCGGCGGATCCCGTCCGGGCGGCTGGTCGTCCTCGGCCGGGCCGGTTCCGGGAAGACGATCCTGACGCTGCGGTTCGTGCTGAGCTGTCTCCGGACGCGCGCCGCCGGCGAACCGGTGCCGACGGTCTTCGCCGTCAGCTCGTGGGACCCGACGGCCCGCACGCTGCGCGACTGGCTGATCGAACGGCTGCCGCAGGACTATCCCGACTACCCCGGCCTGACCGCTTCGCTTGCCGCCGAACTTGTCGAAACCGGATGCGTCCTCCCGGTTCTGGACGGATTCGACGAGATCTCCGGCGGATTGCACGCCGCCGCGCTGGCCGCGCTCAGCGCCACCTCGCTGCCGTTTCTGCTGACCAGCCGTCCCGGCGAATACGAGACGGCGGTCGCCGCGACCGACGTGCCGACTGCGGCCGCGGGCGTGGAACTGCTCGACCTGACCCCGACGGATGTCGCGAATTACCTGCCCCGCACGACCTCCCGCGACGGAAACCCGTGGGGCCCGGTGCTCGCCGACGTGCGCGAGCATCCCGGCGGACGCCTGGCGACGGCGTTGCGAACGCCGCTGATGGCGGGCCTCGCGCGCACCGTCTACAGCGATGTCCCTGACCGGGACCCGGCGGTTTTGCTGGACACCGCCCGGTTTCCGACCTCGGACGCTCTCGAAGACCATCTGCTGGCCAGCTTCGTGCCCACCGTGTACCAGCACCGGCCCCCGCATCTGGCGCGCCCGCCCCGGAGCTGGGATCCCGGACGCGCCCAGCGGTGGCTGGGCTTTCTCGCCCAGCACGTCGGCCAGCTCGACGACCACGATCTGGCCTGGTGGCAGCTGGGCGATTCGCTGCGCCGGTCGTCGCGGATCCTCGCCGTCGTCGTCGCTTCGACGCTGGCGATCGCCGTGCTGAACTGGCTTGTCTTCGTCCCGCTTGACCTGATCGGCCGCGGGACCGCGTTCACCTTCCGCGCGGGCCTGATGGACGGCCTCCTGATCGGGCCGATGGTCGGCCTGGCCTTCGGACTGGTCTACGGCCTGATGATCGTGTGCGGCCGAAGAACGATCGAGCCGTCGCGCGTGCAGATCCGGTTGCGGGGACGACATCGGACCGGACGGCACTTCGTCCGCGCTTACGCCGCCCGGCTCGGCACCGCCCTGCTGGGCGGCTTCGTGATCGGGCTCGGCTACGGCCCGGTGAACACGGCTTTGCACGGCCTGCTCTTCGGATTTCCGCCGGACGGCAAGTCCTTGGCGGAGAAAATGCTCGTCCCGACGCTGGTCTACGGACTCATCTTCGGGCTGGCGGCCGGGCTCGTGTTCGGGCTGATGGCCGCGCTGGAGATCCCGCTGGACGTCGGCTCGGCCGCCACTCCGCTCGGTCTGCTGGCCACAAATCGCACGACTGCGTTGCGCCAATTGCTGATTCTGGTGCCGACGGTCGCCCTCGCCATCGCATTCGGCGGGTGGGCGCTGGTCGAGCTGCTTCAAGGTCCGTTGGGCCCGCTTCGCTGGCCGCTGTCGTCGGGGCTGCTCATCGGAGCCGTCGGAGGGCTGGGCGGCGGGCTTTCTTACGTGCTGGCGTTTACGGCTTGGGGACAGTGGGTGCTCCTGGCGCGGATCTGGCTGCCCATGACTGGCCGGCTGCCTTGGGCGGTGACGGCGTTTCTGGACGACGCGTACCGGCGCGGGGTGTTGCGGCAGGCTGGGGCGGTGTACCAGTTTCGCCATGCGCGGCTTCAGGATCATCTCGGGCGGACGTACCGGGCGCACGGCTGATCCGGCATGCTGTCCGGCATGCGCAGTGACGGGGGATGGACCGGCCTCGGCTGGCAAAGCTGGACGGATCTCGGCGAGGTGCGAGCCCAGCTGGAAAACGGTGCCGACCCGAACGTCGGCGACGGGTGGCCCGGGCCGCCGCTGCACGCCGCGGCCGAGTACGGCTCAACGGAGGTCGTGGCCGAACTGGCGCGGCGGGTGCACGACGTGGACGCGCTGTCCGACGGCCGGACCGCGCTGTGGCGGGCAGTGGCCGCACACCGGCCGGACAACGCCCGCGCGCTCGTCGCCGCGGGCGCGGATCCGCTGCTGGAGATGATGTCGGGCTGGTCGCCGGGACGGCTGAGCCTGACGAGCCCGACGCCGGAGTTGCCAGACTTGGGAGTTTCGTTGACGCCAGAGGAAACCGCGATCGTCGAGGAAAGCCATCGGCTGATCGCCGCGCTCGGCGATCAGCACCTCGAGGGGCTGGGCATCGCTTGCGTCGCGGGCATCGACGTCGCCGAGGCGGTGCGCAGGCTTTCCGCGGAGGTCCTCCGCGAACGGGACGAACTGGAGGCCGCGTGGGAAGAAGACCCGTTCAATGACGACAACACCATTCTGACCATGTGGGCCACCGACGTGCCGGGCGGATGCGTCCTCGCGCAGCCCTGGGGATACGGGCCGCAAATGCCTGGCGTCACCAAGGCCCTGTCGGCGGGCACGATCTGCTACGGCATGTACGCCAATCCCAAGAGCGGCAACCAGGGCAGCATCCTCCGCGACGGCGAGGTCATCGGCTGGGACCTGCACCCCGGCGGCGAGCCGAGCGAGCAAGGCGACGTGCTCCTGTCCTGCCTGTACGAGGATGAGGCACTCGCCTATTGCTTCGCCTACGCGGGGCTGCGGCCGGTCGACAACCGTTCGGTGATCGGACCGCCGGACGCCTGGATCCGGCTGCCCGACCGCGATTACTGGAGCTGACCGGTCAAAGAACGGTCCTGCGCTGGGTCTGTCCGGCAAGCGAGATCACTTCGCACCCTCGACTGCCGCCTGTACCGGGGGGCGAGCAGTCCGCACCCGCACCGCGCTCCCCGCGCAGGCCACCACTGCCAGGCCGCCCAGGATGGTCTGCCAGGTCAGCTCCTCGCCCAGGAAAATCGCTGCCCACAACAGATTCAGCACCGGCTGCACCAACTGCACCTGGCTGACCTGCGTCATCGGCCCCAGACCCAGCCCCCGGTACCACGCGAAGAAGCCCAAATACATGCTCACCACTGCCAAATACGCGAAAGCGGCCCACTCCCCGACTGTCGCATGTGGAGGGTGGCTCGCCACCGACACGACGGTCAACCCGACCATCAGCGGCGAAGCGACCACCAGCGCCCACGAAACGGTTTGCCACGCGCCCAATTCCCGCGCGAGCAGACCGCCTTCCGCGTAGCCGACGGCGGCGGCCAGTACTGCGCCGAAGAAGAGCGCGTCCGACCATTGCAGACCGCTGAGGCCACCGCCTTGCAGGACGGCGAAGCCGATCGCGGCGACGGCGCCCACCGCGGCCAACGCCCAGAAAGTCGCGGGTGGACGTTCGCGCGTGCGGAGGACCGCTACTACGGCCGTCGCGGCGGGGAGCAGCGCGATGACGACAGCGCCGTGGCTGGCGGACGCGGCGGTGAGGGCGTAGGAGGTCAGCAGCGGGAAGCCGATCACCACGCCGCCGGCGACGACGGCGAGGCGGAACCATTGGGCGCCACGCGGGAGGCGTTGTTTGGTGACGCTCAGCGCGACGGCCGCGAGCACCGCGGCGACCGCTGCCCGTGCCGAGCCGATGAACATCGCCGAGAGGCCGCCGTTTTCCACGGCGAGCCGCGTGAACGGCATCGTGAACGAGAACGCCACGACACCGAGCAGCCCCCACCAGAGACCGGCCCGGGGTAGCGCCGGTACCGCCTGGAGAGTAGCGCTATCCTTCAGTTTCATGTCCGACGATAGCAGCTCCCGGATCGCTTCGACACTGCGCGAGTGGATCAGCACCGCACCGGCCGGAGCGAAGCTGCCGTCCTCGCGGGAGCTGGTCGCGCGGTATTCGGCCAGTCCGGTGACTGTCCAGAAAGCACTGCGCAGCCTGTCTTCCCAAGGGATGGTGGAGAGTCTTCCGGGCGTCGGCACGTTCGTCCGCGCGGCGCCTGCCACCGGGACCGGCGATTACAGCTGGCAGACCGCCGCGCTCGGAACGCCGGGGCACGGAGTGCTCAAGCATCCCGCGTCGCTGCAGCCGGCCTCCACCAACTCAGTAGCGCTTCATTCCGGCTATCCCGACCCGGAGCTGCTGCCGGAGCGGCTCGTCCGGAGTGCGTTCTCCCGGGCGGCACGGACCGCGGCCCTGGTCGGAAGGCCGCCGACCGCGGGCGTTCCCGAATTGCAGGCCTGGTTCGCCGCGGAACTCCGCGCGGTGACGGCGGCCGGGATCGCGCCGGTCACGCCACGGGACGTCGTGATCACCCCGGGCAGCCAGAGCGGCCTGGTCACCGCGTTCCGCGCGCTGGTCGGGCCGGGACAGCCGCTGCTGCTGGAATCGCCGACGTACTGGGGCGCGATCCTCGCGGCGACGAAA
Source organism: Amycolatopsis albidoflavus (assembly GCF_039525725.1). Classification (NCBI taxonomy): domain Bacteria; kingdom Bacillati; phylum Actinomycetota; class Actinomycetes; order Pseudonocardiales; family Pseudonocardiaceae; genus Amycolatopsis; species Amycolatopsis albidoflavus. The sequence goes on along the minus strand of NZ_BAAAHV010000022.1, from coordinate 45,029 downwards.
GCGGGCGTCGCGGTGGTACCGGTGCCGAGCGGCCCGAACGGACCGGATCCCGACGTGCTGGCCAGGACGTTCGAGCAAACGGGCGCGCGGGCCTTCTACGCGCAGCCCAGTTTCGCCAGCCCGACCGGTGCGCTGTGGTCTCCCGACCTGGCCGGCCGCGTCCTCGACATCGTTCGCCAGCACGGCGCGTTCCTGATCGAGGACGATTCCGCGCACGATTTCGGCATCATCGCGGAACCGCAGCTGCTCGCGGGCCGCGACGACGACGGTCACGTGGTCTACCTCCGCTCCCTCACCAAGAGCGTCTCCCCCGCGATCCGCGTCGCCGCGCTGATCGCCCGCGGCCCGGCGCGCGACCGGATTCTCGTCGACACGCTTGCCGAGTCGATGTACGTCAGCACGGTGCTGCAGACCGTCGCGCTCGACGTCGTGACCCAGCCCGCGTGGCGCACCCACCTGCGCCGGGTTCGCCACCAGCTCAAGACCCGCCGCGACCTGCTGCTCACCGGCCTCCGCGAGCACGCGCCCGCAGTGCACGTCGAATCCGTGCCGCAGGGCGGGCTGAACCTCTGGGCGCGGCTGCCCGGAACGGTCGACCTGGCACACGTCGTCCGCGACTGCGAATCCGCGGGCGTGGTCATCGGCCCCGGCGACGAATGGTTCCCCGCCGAACCGACCGGACGCTTCATCCGGCTCAACTACGCCGGGCCGAATCCCGGTGCGTTCGCCGATGCCGCGAGGGTGATCCAGGAAGCGGTCACGGCGAACGTCTAGTTTTCCGTGCGCAGGGCGGCTTTTTGCACCTTTCCGGACGGCGTGAGCGGCAGGCTGGGCCGGAGCACGATCTGGCGCGGGACCTTGTAGTCCGCCACCTTCCCCGCGCAGAACTCCTTCAGCTCCGCCTCGGTGACCGCCGAATCCTGTGCCGGGACAACGTAATACCGGCCGATCTCGCCCAGCACCGGGTCGGGAACGCCGACTCCGGCAGCCATCAGGACCCCTGGATGCGCGGCGAGGACGTTCTCCACCTCAATCGGATAGATGTTGAATCCGCCTTGGACGAACATGTCCTTGGCGCGGCCGTGCAACGTCAGGTACCCGTCCTCGTCCGCGCGGGCCATGTCGCCGGTGTGCAACCAGCCGTCCGCGTCGACCGCAGCCGCGGTTTCCGTCGGCAGATTGTGGTAACCAGCCATGATCGACGGCGTCCGGAACAAAAGCTCGCCGGTTTCGCCCATCGGCAGCGCTTCTCCGGACGGGGAAGCGATTTTTGCTTCCACCCCAGGGAAAGGAACGCCGATCGAGCTTTCGGTCGCTTCCGTGCTGGCACCCCACGGCGTCATCACGACAGCGCCGGAAACCTCGCTCAACCCGTACAGGTTCATCACGGTCGCCTTAGGGAACGCAGCCGTAAGCCGTTGCAGCAGAGCCGGTTCCGCGTTCGCGCCGCCGGTGACCACCACGCGGATCGCGGACGTGTCGACACCGGCGAAACGCTCGTGATTCAGCAGCAGCGTGTGCATCGTCGGGACGCCGACCCACATCGTCAGGCCAGCGGTCCGGAACAGATCGGCGGCGGCCCCGGCGTCGAAGGACGGCAGCAGCACCGTCCGGCTGCCCGCGACCAAAGCGGACAGGACACAGCAGGTGATGCCGCTGACGTGATTCAGCGGAACGGCCACCGGCAGCACGTCGGCGGGGCTCAACTGGAGGTGATCGGCTTCAGCGGCGGCCGACGCCAGCTGGCCGCGATGAGTCAACGTCGCGCCTTTGGGACGGCCGGTGGTGCCGGAGGTGTAGATGATCATCACTGGGTCGTCCTCTTCGACTGCGGCCGAGGCGGCGGCCAGCGCTTCGTCAGGCTCCGCGGAGCCCAGTTCGGCGAACGTCACGAAAGAAACGCCGGGCAGTTCCAGTTTCCCCAGCAGGGCAAGGAAATCCACCTCACCCGCCGATGGCTCGGTCACCACGAGACGCGCGCCGGAATCGTTGAGGATGTGCGCGAACTCGGTTTCCCGGTATCGCGGGCTCAGCCCGACCACCGCGGCACCGATCTTCGCGGCGGCGAAGTACACCGCCAGCCATTCCGGCGTCGTGCGCCCGTTGACCGCGATCCGGTCGCCGCGCCGCACTCCACGCCGCAGGAAGTCGGCGGCGATCCGGTCCGACCACGCGTCCATCTCGGAAATCCGGAGGTCGCGTGAACCGGCGGTCCAGCCGACGGCGTCCGCGGGCGCGGTGCGAAGCAGGTCGTGAATACGCGTCATCGCTCGTCCTCACTGGTCAGGTGGCCGGCGAGGGAGCCGAGGTGCCGCCGCCCGGCTGCCAGCCTACAAAGAAAACCCGGTGACCGCCCTCAAGGCAGCCACCGGGTTTCCCTCACCGCGTCAAGACAGGTGATGCACGTCCTGCAGCCCGTACACCGGCGTCTCAAGACCTTCGAACCGCGCCTTCAGCTGCAGCGCCAGATACAGCGAGTAATGCCGCGACTGGTGCAGATTCCCGCCGTGGAACCACAATCCCTCCTGCTGGGTGGGCTTCCACATGTTGCGCTGCTCGCCCTCCCACGGGCCCGGGTCCTTGGTCGTTTCCGAGCCGAGGCCCCAGCATTTGCCGACCCGGTCCGCGGTTTCCTGACCGACCAGATCGGCGACCCAGCCGTTCATCGAGCCGTAGCCGGTCGCGTAGACGACGACGTCGGCCTCCAGTTCGGTGCCGTCCGACAGCACCACCGAGTTCGCGGTCAAGTGGTCGACCTGGCCGTGCGCGAGCTTGATGCTGCCGTTGGCGACGAGCTCCGACGCGCCGACGTCGATGTAGTAGCCGGAGCCGCGGCGCAGGTACTTCATGAACAGGCCGGAACCGTCGTCGCCCCAGTCGTGTTTGAAGCCCGCCGCCTCGAGCCGGGCGTAGAAGTCCGCGTCGCGCTCGTGGATCGCTTGGTACACCGGGATCTGGAACTCCGGCATGATCCGGTACGGGATCGACGCGAAGATCAGGTCGGCCTTCTCGGTGGTGACGCCCGCGGCCAGCGCACGCTCCGAGTACAGGTCGCCGAGGCCCAGATCCATCAGCGAATCCGACTTCACGATGTGCGTGGACGAGCGCTGCACCATCGTCACGTCCGCGCCGTGCTCCCACAGCGCCGCGCAGATGTCGTGCGCCGAGTTGTTCGAGCCGACGACGACCGCCTTCTTGCCCGCGTACGCGTCCGGTCCGGGGTGCTGCGACGAGTGGTGCTGGTCGCCCTCGAACTCGTCCATCCCGGGGAACGACGGCAGATTCGGCTTGCCGGACATCCCGGTCGCGAACACGACATGCTTCGGCGTCAGGGCCACCTGCTCGCCGTCGCGGTCGACCGTGACGTGCCACTGCTTCGCGTCGTCATCCCAGACCGCGGAGGTGACCGCCGAGCGCGTCCAGTACGGCACCTCCATCAGGCGCGTGTACATCTCCAGCCAGTCCGCGATCTTGTCCTTCGGCGCGAACACCGGCCAGTTCTCCGGGAACGGCAGGTAGGGCAGGTGGTCGTACCAGACCGGGTCGTGCAGGCAGAGGTTCTTGTACCGCTTGCGCCACGAATCGCCGGGCCGGTCGTTGCGCTCCACCACCAGCGAGGGCACGCCGAGCTGGCGCAGCCGGGCCCCGAGCGCGATCCCGCCCTGCCCGCCGCCGATCACGACGACGTAGGGCTGCTCGCCGTAGCCGAGCGTCTCCTGCTCCTCGGCCCGCTTCTCCGCCCACGACCGGCGGCCGCGGACCACGCCGTGCTCGACGCCCTTGGGCCGCCGTTCCCGCTGCGACTCCTCGAAACCCTTCAGCTCGCGCAGGCTGGTGAGCAGCGTCCACGCGCCCTCTTCCTTCAGCCGCAGATGCCCTTTCGCGCGTCCGGCGGCGGTCTCGAACTCGATCCACGCCTCGGTGACGCCGTCGCTTTCAGTCGCCGGTTCGGAGGTGCGGAATCCGCTCGGGTCCGTCGCTTCCAGACAGCCGCCGAGCAAGCCCGCGACCCCGTCGCGGCCCTCGACGGTCTTGAGGTTCCAGGTGAACGAAACCAGGTCGCGCCAGTAGGAATCGACGGCGAACAACGCCGCGGCGGCCTCGACGTCGCGGGCGGTCAGCGCGGCCTCGAACCGGGCCAGCCAGTCCTCGACCCGGGCCTGCGGCGTACTCGCCTCCGCGATCCGGTCGACTGTCTGTGTCATCGCTACTCCTCGGACGTCGCTGTCGTGGTGTAGCGCCGATCACACTCTCCGGACGACGGGCGCGGCAAGGGTTGCAGCGAGTTGCACGCGCCCGGTGCATGGAAACATCGGCGCAGGTCACCTATGCTGGGCGGCTAACGCGACGGTGCGGGAGGTGACTGTGGTGGTGCACAGTGCGGTGCCTCCGGGCCGCAACCTGCCCACCCACGCCCGCGACCTCGTCCGGATGCACGAGGCCGTCATCGGCGGCAGCCGTCCGGCCACGGCGCCCCGGCCGCTCGTCTCGCGTTCCTGGTCCCGCGTGCTGAGCCTCGGCCTCACCGCCGACGGGATGAACGCCCGCGATTCGGTGCCCGGCGACGAGGTCGAACGCCGCAGGCACGGCTCGCCGCTGCGGCACATCATCGAAGACCTCCGCCAGGTCGTCGGCGCGACCTCCGATTCGGCGCACATGCTCCTGGTAGTCACGGACGCCGACGGCATCATCCTGTGGCGCGAAGGCTCGTCCGCCGTCCGGCGCAAAGCGGACACGCTGGGCTTCATCGAAGGCTCCGAATGGACCGAATCCCGCGTCGGCACCAATGCGATCGGCACCGCCCTCGCCGAAGCCGCACCCATCGAACTGCTCGCCGGCGAACACTTCGAGCAGAACCAGCACCCGTGGTACTGCACCGCCTCGCCGATCCACGACCCGCGCACCGGCGAACTGCTCGGCGTCATCGACATCAGCGGCCCCGCCTTGACCCTGCACCCGGCGATCGGCGCGCTAGTCGAAACCGGCAAACGGGTGGCCGAATCGGAACTCTGGCGCACGCACCGCCAACGCCTCGAACGACTGCGCCAAATGGCTGAACCTGTCCTGTCCTCCGGCCCCGCTTTGGTCGTCGACGAGGACGGCTGGGTCGCGCACAGCGTCGGCGTCTCCGCGGGCGAACGCATCGCCGCCCCTCAAACCGGCCAAGTCGTCGCCGTCCCCGGTCTCGGAGCCTGCCTCCCCGAACCCATCGCCGACGGCTGGCTGGTCCGCCCCGCCGACACGGCCCGCAGCGTCCGGCTCGACCTGGACCTCACGCCCGCTCCCCTGCTCAGCCTCCAAGCTGGCGACACCGGCTGGCGCCGCCCGATCACCAAACGACACGCGGAAATCCTGGTCCGCCTGGAGAAGGCCGGCCGCGACGGCCTGTCCGCGGTCGCACTGAGCCACGCCCTCTACGGCGACGCCGAGCATCTGGTCACCGTCCGCGCCGAAGTGTCGCGCCTGCGCCGCCTGCTGGGCGCCATCGTCGACACCCGCCCCTACCGCCTGGCCGAAGGCGTGCGCATGACTGTCCACGCAGGACAGTGACCAGCGCCGTCCCCGAAACCAGGCCCCCTGTGCGACGTCGCCGGGGCGTCCGCTAATGTTTACGACACGTTGCACAGCAGCAAGCGCGATTAGCTCAGCGGGAGAGCGCTTCCCTGACACGGAAGAGGTCACTGGTTCAATCCCAGTATCGCGCACTCCAGTCCACCCCAGGCTGGTGCGTTGCACAACGGGCGATTAGCTCAGGGGGAGAGCGCTTCGTTCACACCGAAGAGGTCACTGGTTCGATCCCAGTATCGCCCACAGTGTGGTTGTTCTGGTCACCCGGCCTGTCGATGATCTTCGTCGGCAGGCCGTTCGTGATTTCGGGGAGCAGATGGGGAGCACGGTCTGCTGACCACAGCCCCGCATCCGAAGGGCTCACGCGGCTTCCGGTTCCGCCGCGGGGTTGTCGGCCCAGGCCCATCTGCCGTCCTGCTCCCACCGTTGTTGGAGTGCTGTGAGCATGTCCTTCCCTTCTTCTCGTCTCCGGCCAGGGCGGGCAGCCAGCTCCTCCGCCGGAAGTTCGACCACCTGTGCAGTCCGCCGTTGGCTCCGGTGAACACGAACCGGGCGTCAGGGTTGCGTTTCCGGTGCGCCCGCAGTTCGTCGGCCAGGAACGGCGGCAGGTGCACCGTGCGGACGCTGGCCGGGGTCTTCGGCGGGCCGAGTTCAAGTCGTCCCCCGTATCTCGTGCAGCGCTCCGAACTTCGGGTCGATGTCGATGCGCGGGAGGTCGTCGCCGAGGCGGGTGCGGCTCCACTGCAGCCCGGCGAGTTCGCCCCATCGCAGTCCGGTGCAGGCGTCGGTGATCGTCATCAGTCCGTTGTCCGGGCTCATCCGCCCGGCCGGCGCGTCCGCTTCGTCGGTGGTGGCGTGGGGCCGTTCCGGCACGGGTTCGAGCCGATGAGTTCTTCGTCCACGGCTTCGCCGGGGATCATCGAGAACAGCATGAGGATGTCCTGGGCGCTTTTGTCGGCCGTGTTCTCGCGAGGGTCTTGTTCACCCAGCCCTTCACTGCGATCCGCTGAATGTCTCCCACGGCCATACTGGACCAACAGGGCAGTGGCGGCTGCGCTCAGCGGTGCTCTTGTCAAGTCGGTGACCAGGCGCTGTTGCCACAGGAGATGGAACAACACCGGCAGCACCGCGATGCGGTCGCCGACCGTCTCCGCACCGACGAACAGCGGCGTCGGTTCGCTGAAGATCGCAAGCAAGGCTTCGGCAATGTCTTGCCGAGCACCGTTGCGGGGATGCCGGTAGCGCGACAGCCACCGCACGTTCGCCGCCAGCACTGGATCGGCTACCCCGACCCGCCGGAAAGCCCGACCGACCTCGGCGCAGGCCTCCGCCATCACCTTGAAAGCCTCCGCGTCCCTCACTTCAATGCGGTCATCGGCGCGCACGTCGACCACCCCACCAGCCCCGTCGCGGTTGCGGGCAAAGAAATCCGGTGCGTGCCGTCGCCAGCGTTTCGTGTCCTGCCAGTGCAACCAGAACGGCTGCGACGCGAACCCTGCGACCTCTCGGTCGAAGTCCAGAAGCATCGCGCGATCACGCTCGAGCCAGGACTCGTAACCCACGTGCCGTGCGCTGGTCGCAGACCACCACCAGCCCGGAAAATGCTTCTGTCCCTTGGCCCAGCGGAAACTCCGGACCGGATCGACGCTCTCGAACGCAACGTTCCAGCACGTCGTCAGCGACTCCTGCCGTCGCGCTCCCACAGCATCGACGAAGTCCAACTCGAAGAAGGAACAGTCCTGGTCAAGCGCCGTACCCGCCGCATCAGCCAACCTCTGCCCACCATCGTCTGGTACGGCACCGACCAATCCGGAGTGGCACAGACTAGCGTCCGGGCCAGCCTCCGCTGGCAACGGACCTGTCCGCGGAGGGGTTTTCCAGTGGTTTTGGCCCCACCCTGGTTGAGTGAATGTTGGGAGTTCTGGGGCGTGGGCGGCGATCCGGGGAGGGACAGCCGGCAGCTTGTGCGGGCCGGGTGCTCACGGACCTGTCTCCGACAAGGCAGTCCGCCGTGAGCAGCCGGCCCTTTTGTGTGCGGGCATGGAAAAGCCCCGGCTCGTGGTGTCGAGGCGGGGCTTGACCGGGGTCCGATCGGGTGTCAGGCGGCCTGGCCGCCGTTGTCGCGTTCCTGCTGTTCAAGCAGACGAGGCCAACCTAAACCCGATACTGACGAGACTGGGCGCACTCGCCAGTATCGGGTTGCGTGCATTACACCGCCGCAACCGCCTCGCGCAGGGCGTAAAGCCAGTCGGCCAAAGGACCTGGGGGCGGATCGATCTGTTCGAGCGAACGCTTGATCCGGTCCAGCTGAGACCGATCGATCGCCCCCTGATGGACAGTGGTTGTCAGCAGCCCCGCCAAAGTGGATTCAACTTCGACAAGCGCGGACCAGGCTGCGAAACCGTCCGCATCGTCTGGTTGCGCTGGGGTCCGGGACCGAGTCAGATCGTCCAGAATCTTGCTGTACGCGCTTCCTTTCACCATGTCGTGTAAGTCCTTCCCTTGGCGGAAACGATGCCGCCGCCTTTACCTCTGACATACTGTTTCTTGCCTGTGGCACCGGTTCGCTTCGAGAGTTTATACCCTTGTCGCGCGTATTCCTTGAACGTTTGACCAGGTCGACCATGCTTTTTGTAATGGTAGCGAAGGCTCTGGAGACGGTTGGGGAACGTCCCTCGGTCCCAATGCCGGACGACGTTTTGTGCCCATTTACCGGCTGGCGCGATCCGCTTTACCCGGTTCGGCTTGCTTACCACCTGGATTCCTCGTGAGGCGACCTTTCCGACACGCGATGCTGCTGCGACCGCCAACTTCGCCATGCCGCCGGTAACCGCCGAAGCCGCGTACAACGCCGCTTGTCCCCAGTTGCCCTGGACGGCGTTACCGACAGCAGCTACCCCGCTGGCGATCGCACCGATCGGCCCGGGAATCCAGCTGACCACCTCAGCAACCTTCGTGACGGCGCTGATCAGCGAACTGAACCAGCCGTGTCCGTCCAGGTCGAGGGAGTTGATGGGGTCGCCGGCTACGTAGTCGTAGTCGTTGGCAGAACCGCCCTCCACGGGGTCGACGGAGAGGAACCGACCGAGCAGAGGGCTGTAGGGGCGGGCGCCCATCTGGATCAGTGACAGTGCCCCGGTGTGCTCGTAGGGCCGCTGGTACTGGCCGAGCCAGCCGTAGTCCATCGAGCCCGGCGCGTTGTCCGGCACGTTCTGCGTGTCGACTGTGCCAGACGGGGCCAGGGGCTGGCCGTAGGGGTCGTAGGAGCGCAGGCCGCCGATTTGGTGTCCGGCGGAGTCGGTGGTGAGGACCAGGTCGCCGCGGACGGAGGGATGGTCGTAGCTGGGGGTGAAGGCACCGTCGTTGCCGAGTTTGCTCGTGTAGAGCACACCTCCGGGCAACGAGATCGACAGCGACGTAAGGCGGTTGTCGGTGTTCAGGGTCAGGTCGGGGGTGTCGCCGTCGCCGGTGAACCCGTAGCGGGCGACGGTGTTGTTGTCGCAGTCGCGGGGGTCGCGGCGGACGATGCGGTTGGTGGCGTCGCGGGTGTAGGCGATGTCGGCGTTGAGCGCTGGGGTCGGGCCGGTGGTGCGGGCTCCGGTGTTGCGGTCGGAGCCGTCCCAGGTGAGGGCGCCCGCCAGCACATCGCGGAGCTGATCGAACTGGTCGAGGAAGCCGAAGCCGCTCCCCCGGCTTGACCGAAACCAGGCAGCGATGGGAACTTCGACCACGCCGCCCGGTCGGCACGATCGGCCTGAACGCCCAGCAGATCCAGAATCTCACGGACTTCATCCAGCCCTGCGTCTTCATCCCGAGGTGACCCATGTCCGCTGATTTCATCGTCGATCCGCCGGAGAAAGCCGATCTCGAGTTCCTCGACTGGATGCCGAGCCGTGGCCTGCTGCGCCGCGTCCTCAAGTTCGTCGCGGACGAAGTCGAGGACGCGGCGCTGGCCGCGGCCCTGCGCGAGTTCGTGGCCGGGGGTTATGCGTTCTTCTCGCTCGGCGTCTACTCCGCGGAGCACGCCGGGGAGATCATGAAGGTGATCCGGGAGAAGCTGCCGGCCGCCGTCGAAGAATGGCGTCCGGGCCACGAGGGCGCCCGCCAGCACATCGCGGAGCTGATCGAACTGGTCGAGGAAGCCGAAGCCGCTCCCTTGGCTTGACCGAAACGATGCGCGATCTCGCCGGGATGCGGGGCTAGGGCGTGGCAGATTTGGCGCGGTTCGCGGCGGTGCTCCGGATCTTCTTGGTACGCCCGTGCTCAGCCAGCAATCCCAGCACCTGCCGCGAAGCGGAGAAATCAGCCAGCCGCCGCTGCATCCAGTCGCTCGCCGAGGCGAGGTCGGCGGCCTCCGGGACCCGGCCGTTTTCGGTCTCCAGCCACAATTCCCAATCCCGCACCCGCTGCCGGACGAACTCGCGGTCCTTCTCCGGCGCCAGCCGGTCCGCCTCCGCGACGATTCCCGCCGCCCGGCGCCGGAACTCGGCCGGGTCGGCGGTCTCCCCCGCGACGTGATCGACCAGCTCCACCACCGCTGTCTTGGCCGTCAGCGGTTCCGGATCCCGCACCAGCACCGCGGCCAGTTCCCGGGGATCCGGCGCGACGGCCGCCGCGATGACGCGACGGTAGGCGGCGGAGCGGACGTGCTCGTCCGCGACCGCCGCGTCGACCTCGACGTCGGTCAGCCCGGCCTTCTCGAACAACGCGGTCAGATCGGCTCGCAACGTCGTCACTTCGTACATCCCTTTGCGGCCTGCTTCCGCTCTTCCTCGGCCTTTTCGTCCGCCTGGTTTCGCCTGCCGAGCTTGCGGACAGCCTTCCGTACCTCTTTTTTGTATTCTCCCACCACGGCCCGCTGCTTGCCGGAAAGCTCCGGCTGGCCGTCGATCGGATGGCCGTTCGGCCCGATCCGCACCTCCCGGCCCCCGCCTCCGGTGACGTGGGCGTGCGCGGGCTTGTCGACGTCGTACTCGTGCACCACGATGCGCACGCCGTTCTTGCTGACGTCGAGCAGCGAAAGACCGAGCGGGTCGAGCCAGGTCAGCGGGTTGGGCACGTAGCTGTGCGGCCAGTACCCGCCGGCGAGGCCCACCGGGTCGGCGCTGAAATAGCGCGCGGTTTCCGGGTCGTAGTACCGGAAATAGTTGTAGTTGAGCCCGGATTCGGGATCGGCGTACTGGCCGGGGAAGCGCAGCGGCGTCGTCGTCGTGCCGCCGTGCGCGATCGGCTTGCCCCACACCGTGTTCTGCCCGAACCACGCGACTGCCCCGTGCTCGTCCAGCAATTCGGTCGGCGCGCCGACGAGGTCGGTGACGATCGCGTAGAACCGCTCGTCGGTGCTCCGTCGCTCCACCTGCACGAGCGGCCGGTGCGAGGACGGGTCGTAGTCCCAGGTCAGCGACTGCCCGGCGGCGGTCTGCTCGGCGAGCGTCGTGCCGTCCCAGACGAAATCGACCCGCTCGGCGACCTGGCCGCCGACGTGCCGTTCCTTCGCGATCCGCCTGCCCAGCGCGTCGTAGCGGTAGCGCCAGCCGGTCTGGTCCGGGGTGACCAGGCCGACCAGCTGGTCGTCGGCATTCCAGTCGTACTGCCACACTTCGGCGCCGCGCTGCTTGCGCACCACCCTGCCCTGCGCGTCGTACTGATAGCGCAGCGCGCCCGCGTCGTGCAGCAAAGTCCCGGTGCTGCGCCAAGCCTCAGCGCCTTCGCCGGCGAGGTTGCCCGCCTCGTCGTAGGCGTACTGCTCGGACCAGCGCTCGCCGCGCACCCGCGTGACCCGGCCGAATCCGTCGAGGTCGAACTGGCGCGCGCCGTGGATCCGGTCGGTCATGGCGACGACGCCGCCGTCCGGCCGGTAGCGGAACGTCCGGTGCTGCACCTGCCGCGCCGGGTCGTCGCCTCCGCCGAGCACGGACTGCCCGACCAGCCGGTCGGACTGGTCCCACGACTGGGCGAGCCGCACGCCGGACGGGGCCGTCCGGACAGTTTCCCGGCCCGCCGCGTCATACCCGAAGCTCAGCATCCGGCTGCCGTTGCGCAGCGAGACCGGCGACCCGGCGGCGTCGTACTCCCACGTCGTCACGGTGCCGCTCGGCGTCCGCCGCCGGACGCAGCGACCGAGCGCGTCGAACTCCGACTCGACCGTCCGGCCGTTCACCGTCTCGGCCCGCACGCGGCCGAGCACATCTCTGGTCAGCTCGACGGTCGAATCCCGGTTCGCCGCCGACACCAGCCGGCCCGCCCGGTCGTACGCGAAGCGCTGGGTGTCGGTCGATGATCGCGCCGCCACGATGTTGCCGCGGGCATCGCGTTCGTAGGTGATGCTTTGCCCGGCTCCGTTGGTCTTCCCGGCGAGCCGGCCGGCCGCGTCGCGCGCGTAGGTCGTCACGCGCCCGTTGAAATCCGTCTCTCGGAAGAGGAAACCCGCCGCGTCGTACTCGTAGCGCCAGACCGCGCCCTGTGCGTTGGTGACCGAGGTCAGGTTGAGCTCGGTGTCGTAGCCGAACTCGATCCGGCCGCCGTCCGCGCCGATCTGCGCGGCAGGCAGGTCGAAATGGGTCGTGGCGACCGACAACAGCGGGCTCTCGCCCACGGAGTACTCGGCGAAGTTGCCCTCCGGGTCGTGCCGCCAGCGTTCGACCGTCCCGTCCGCGCGAGTCCGGGCCAGCGGCTTTCCCTCCACCGTCCACCAGGTCCGGACGGTGTGGCCCAGCGGATCCGTTTCCGCGGTGATCCGGCCGAACTCGTCCCGCGCGATCCGCGTGGTCCGGCCGAGCGGGTCGGTCAGCGCCACCGGCAGGCCGCGCGCGTCGGTCTCGACGCGACGGACGTTGCCCAGCGCGTCGGTTTCGGCCCGCAGGTGGCCGGATTCGTTGTACTCGTACCGGGTCACCGCGCCCGCCGGGTCGGTTTCCTCGACGATGTTGCCGCGTTCGTCGCGCCGGTAGGTCCACTGTGCACCGTCGGCGTCGACCACCGCGACCGGCAGGCCGTGCTCGTCGCAGACCGTGCTGGTGACGCTGCCGTCCGGATGGATGGTCCGGACAGGTTCTTCGGTCCGGCCGTATTCGTGCCGGGTGGTGTGCCCCAGCGGATCGGTTTCCGCGGTGATCCTGCCGAAGCTGTCCCGTTCGAACGTCGTGGTCGCGCCGAGCGGGTCGGTCTGGCGCACTAATTGCCATTCGGCGTCGAACTGGAAAACGCTGACCGCGCCGAGCGAATTGCGGTAGGTCGTGACCCGGTTCCGCGCGTCGTAGGCGATCGAGCAAGCGAGCGCGCCGCCGCTGCCGTCGGTCCGGACGACCTGGCCCGCCTCGTTGTAGTGGTAGGTGTACCAATGCCCGTTGCGGTCGGTCCACGTGGTGACCCGGCCCGCCCGGTCGTACTCGAATCGCAGGGCTCGTCCGGAGGAGTTGCCGACCGCCGTCAGCCTGCCCTCGGTGTCGTACTGGTAGCTGGCCAGCGGAATGTCGCCGCCGGACGCGCGGGCCAAGCTCAGTCCCACGATGCGGCCGGCCACCGTTTCGACCGCGACGCGGTAGCCGCCGGAGTGCTCGATCGAAGTCGGGAAGCCGTCGGCGTCCCGGGCGATGGTGACGGTATTCCCGTTGCGGTCGGCGATCGCGGAAAGCAGAACTCGTTGCGGAGCCCCGTTTTCCGGCGCGGCGCGGAAATGCCGGACCAGCCCGTCGGCCGGGCTGGTGACGGTGAACTCGGTGGCCGACAGCGCACGCAACGGCCAGCGGACGCCGTGCGAAGGAACGACCGGCGAGCCGTCCGCGGCGGGCAACGGATAGGTCAGGGTGACCCCGTCCTCGCCCACGTAGCTAACGCCCTCCTCGTCCAGCTCGACTCTCTGGTCCACTGTGGACGCCCAAGACGCGCCGAAGGAACGGCCGAGCCGGTAACTCGACAGGTGAGTCCGGCGCAGCACCAGCGGCAGCACGCCGGGCAGCTCGACATCCGTCTGGGACATCAGCATTTCGCCGGTCGCGAGGTCGACCGGGTCGCCGCCGGTGCACTTCCCGTCGTTGGGCCGCCCGTCCTTCGCCGGATCGGTGCTGTCGCGGGCGTTGGGCTCCCCGGGCTCTCCCGGTTTCCCCGACCCGTCGTGCGGGCCGCCGCTTCCGGGTTCCGCGCCGCTGGGCGCGGTTCCGTCGTCCGGCGGGTGCGCTCCGTCGCCGTGCGACGGCTTGCCCGCCGGGGTGTGCGGCTCGTCCGCGGACGAGACATGGGTCGCGTCGCCGCCCTCGCCCGGCTTGCCGTGGAGGTCGGACAGCACCTTCTTGATCGAGCCGAAGATCTCTTCGAGCTTCGACATCATCGGCCGCAGCTTCTCGACCGAGGTGATCAGCTTCTTGATCAGCGCGCCGATCTTCTCGATCCACGCCGACACCTGCTCGACCACCTGCGCCACCACGACCGGCGTGCCGAGCCCGAGCGAGAAAACCTCTTCCAGCGCGTCCTGGATGAAGTCGCCGACCGCCTGGGTGATCATGTCCCGGACGAGGCAGCGCACCGCGGCGGTGACCACGCCGACGATCTCCACCACCGTGCCGATCGTGTTCGCGCACGTCGCGGCGGCGTTGATGTGGTCGATTTTCTTCTTCAGGTTGTCCCGGTACGCGTCCGCGCCGCCGCCCCGCCAGTTCGCGGTGTCCTTCTGCACGGTCTCGGCCAGGTCCTTCGCCGCCTGCTGCGTCGCGGCGCCGACGTTCTTCCAGGTCTGCGAGTACGCCGCGATCTGGTCGCCGTCGCCCGCCAGCTGGTTCAGCGCGTCCTGCAACGGCTTGACGTGCTCGATCAGCCAGTTCAGCCCGTAGGAGATCAGCGTGCCGACCGGATTCATCGCGATGGTCAGCATGTCCAGGCCCGCGCCGAGCGCGGAGATGCCGCCCTCGATCCAGGAACCGGACTGCACGCCGTCGTACACGCCCGCGGCATCGTCGAGAACGCTGATCCCGGAATGCCAGGTCGTCGAATCCTGCCGCTGCGCCACCAGCGGATTGCTCATGAAAGCTTCTTCCCCAGTTTGTCGATGGCCTGCGCGTGGTTCTGCTCCGCGGTCTGATAGGTCGTGACCGCCGTGTTCACCGCGCCGGAGACCTCGCTCATCGCCTCGGACGCGAGCCCGAGCGTGGCGAGGCCGGGTGCGCTCACCGCGAGCACGATCGGCACGAACAACGGGCCGCAGATCATGCCGTAGGCCTGCACGCCCATGGTCACCTGTTCAGCCGCGGACAGCGCCTGCCCCAGCGTCTTGCCGACCTGTTCGACCGCCTTCGCGTGCGTGGCCAGTTCGTCCGGATGGACCTGGTAGCCGCCGGAACCGTTGTCTGCCATCGTCCCCCCGCGCTCATCCCCGTGTCATGAACGATTGGCCGAAGTCGTCGTCCCCGTCGCCGGGATCGGCCGCCGGACGGCGGACCGGAGGCGGTTTCGGCGCCGGCGCGCCCGCTTCCTCTTCGAGTGCGCCGAGCTTGACCTGGTTCCCCGGATCCGGCGATTCCGGTTCGTCCGGTTCGGGTTCAGGGAACCTGGCCCGGTAATTGCCGACGATCGTGTCCACCGTCGCCTGGTCGTCGCCGATCGTGGCGGCCATGACCTCGCCCAGCCGTTCCGGGAGCCGCGACTGCGCGCGCCGCAGGACGCCGAGCACCGCGGCCGCGATCCGGTCGCCGGAGAGCTCCCGGATCCGGTCCGAGACGCGCAGATCGGTGACGTTGCCCGCCGAATCGACCGTGACGGTGACCAGGCCGTCCTTGCCGGTCTCGGTCACCGAGACCTGCCCGGCCGCGGCTTGCATCGCCTGGTATCGCTCGGCTTTCGCTTTCGCCTGCGCGACCATCTGGTCGATCCGCGCGGCGGGACCGGGCCCGTTCGGCGACGGATCGCTCATGGTGTGCTCCTTCTTCCGTCCGGTCCGGGCGGAACCCCCAGGTTCCAGGCCGTCCGCCAGGAAAGCACATCCCGGCCCGCTCAGTCGAAGTGCTTATGCGGCAAGAAGGAACAATGCCTTTTTTGTCCGGAAACCCGTTTCCGGCGCGCGCCCGGCACACCACGCACTGTCGCGGACAGTGCCGGGACGATCACCGGATCCACCGTCGCCAAGATCACCAAAAATCCGCGCCGGACCACGGCAAACCGCCCCCGGACGGAGTATTCACCCGCGCGCCAGATCCGGGACACTCAACTCGTTCATGCTCTCCCCCGGGCGAGCGGCGGCCGGTAACTCCGGGCAAGGCGCTGTCTCGCCGCGGACACGTGGAGGAACGCAACATGGCGGGTACGAGTCGCCGGAATTTTCTCGGCATGGCAGGCGCTTCGCTGGCCGGCGCGGCGGCAGGCGGGCTGCTGCCGGGATCGATCGGGAAGGCTCTCGCGGTCGAACCGGCCCGCCGGTCGGGCACCATCGAGGACGTCGAGCACGTCGTCGTGCTCATGCAGGAGAACCGGTCCTTCGACCACTACTTCGGCACCATGCGCGGCGTGCGCGGCTACGGCGACCCCCGGCCGCACCTGCTGCCCAACGGGCGGCCGGTGTTCTACCAGCCGCCGGCGAAGGTCCGCACGTCCGGCTACAACGGCCGCGGGCTGCCGAACGACGCCGAGTACGTCCTGCCGTTCCCGCTCGACGCGCTGCGCACCAGCGAGCACATCGCCGGCACCCACCACGGCTGGGGCAGCGGCGAACCGCTCTGGAACGGCGGGCGTTACGACGGCTGGGTGAACGAAAAGCAGGACGTGTTCACCATGACGTATCAGCAGCGGTCCGAGCTGCCGTATCACTACGCGCTCGCCGAAGCGTTCACCATCTGCGACGCCTACCACTGCTCCGTCCCGGCGGACACCGCGCCGAACCGGATCCTGCTGTGGTCCGGCACGATCGACACGCAGAACCGCCTCGGCAGCAAGCAGAACGGGCCCGGCCTCTGGGAACGGCCGGACACCAACGGCTACAGCTGGACGACCTACCCCGAGCGCCTGCAGCAAGCCGGCGTGAGCTGGAAGCTGTACCAGGGCGGCAGCGGCATTCCCGGCCAGCCGACGGACAACTACACGGACAACAGCCTCGAGTTCTTCGCGAAGTACCACCGCCAGGAAGGCGCGTCCGGGCCGCTGGTCGAGCAGGGCGTTTCGACGCACACGCTCAAGGAGTTCCGCGCCGACGTGCAGGCCGGGACGCTGCCGCAGGTCACCTGGATCGTCCCGCCGTACCAGTACAGCGAGCACGCGGCCGCGTCCGCCAGCGACGGCGCGTACTACCTGAACCTCGTCCTCGACGCGCTCGTCTCCAACCCCGAGGTGTGGAGCAAGACCGTCTTCTTCATCAACTACGACGAGAACGACGGCCTGTTCGACCACGTCGTCCCGCCGATGCCGCCGCTGGTCAACCGGCCCGGCACGGACGGCCTCGTTTCGCGCTCGCTCGCGGCGAGCCTCCCCGACGAGACCCTCGACTTCGACAAGCTCCCGAAGGGCACCGGCGGCGGACCGGCCGGCGTCCCGCTGACCGGCAAGCACCCGGCGGGGCTCGGCTCCCGCGTGCCGATGCTCGTCGTGTCGCCGTGGTCGCGCGGCGGCTGGGTCTGCTCGGAAACCTTCGACCACACCTCGGTGCTGCGCTTCCTCGAGGCCCGGTTCGGCGTGGCGGAGCCGAACATCAGCGCATGGCGCCGTTCCGTCTGCGGCGACCTCACCTCGGCGTTCGACTTCTCCCGCCCGCAGACCAAACCGGTCGCGACGCCGACGCCGACCCCGCTGCCGAGCAAGAACCAGCCGTTCTCGGTGAAGCTGCCGCAGACTATGCCGACGCAGGAGCCGGGCGTCCGCCCCGCGCGGGCGCTGCCGTACCGGTTCACCTCGCAGCTCGCCGGAAAGCGCGACGGCCGCTCGATTTCGGTGCAGTTCACCAACGACGGCACCGCGGGCGCGTACTTCTACGTCTACGCGCACGGCGATTCGCCCCGCCGCTACACGGTCGCCGCGCACGACACCGTCAGCGACATCTGGGAAGGCGCGCCGGGCACCGACGAGCACGGCAACTACGACCTTCGCGTGACCGGCGCGAACGGTTACCTCGCCCAGTTCACCGGCACCACGGCGGACACCTCCGAACCTGAGGTTTCGGTGTCCACCAACAACTACGGTGCCCCGCTGCTGACGCTGACCGTCACGAACCCGGGCCGCCAGCGCCGGAAACTCAAGCTGCGCAACGACTACAGCCGCGGCGCCGCCCGGACGATCGTGCTCGGCCCGGGCGAAACCCGGCGGGTGCCGTGCGAAACGGCGTCCGCGTTCGGCTGGTTCGACATCTCGGTGACCGACCCCGCCGCGCCGGGCTACCTGCGCCGGTTCGCCGGGCACAACGAGACCGGCCGTCCGAGCTTCAGCGACCCCGGTCCGCGACGGTAATCCCCTCGGAAAGATCACTAAAGAGAACGGAAACGCCCGGCCGGGTGGACCCTGCCGGGCGTTTCCGCGTCCTGCTTGCTTCATCGATTCAGCCATGCCACTCTCGCCTCATGCGGATCGGCATGCTGGCCGGCGACCTCGACTGCCCCGGATCGAACGCGGTGGTCCGGGCCTTCGCTCGCAAGGGCATTCAGGTGTACGGCTGGGAAATCGTCGCCATTCGCGACGGGTGGGCAGGGCTGCGGGAGAACCGCGCCGTGCCGATCGGGCCTCGCGAAATCGACGAGACGCTGACCCGCGACCGTCCGCTGCTCAGCTCGTCGCGCGGCCCGGTCAAGCCGGGCGACTCGTTGCACGGCCTCGACGCGCTGGTCGTGCTCGGCGGGGAGGACGCCGTTGCCGGAGCGGCGAAACTCGCCGCCGACGGGGTCCAGGTCGTCGTCGTTCCCGCGACGATCCGCAATGACGTCATGGCGACCGACGCGACCTTCGGCTTCGACACCGCGGTGCAGATCGCCGCCGACGCGCTCGACCGGTGCCGCACCACGGCCGAATCGCACGAGCGCGCGCTGGTCGTCGAGGTCTCCGGCCGCGATTCCGGCTGGATCGCCCTGCACGCCGGGCTGGCGGGCGGCGCGGACGTGATCGTCGGGCCGGAGCGCCCGTTCGACCTGAGCCAGGTGCTGGCGCGGGTGACGCGGCGGTTCGAGCGAGGCCGGGCGCCGATCGTCGTGCTCGCCGAAGGCGCGCTCCCGGACGGGATCCCGGTGCCGAACGGCGTCGCGACCTGGCTGTCCGAGGAGATTTCGCGGCACACCGGCAAAGAGGCCCGCGCGGTCGCGGTGAGCCAGGACAGCGGACGGCCGACCGCGGCCGACCGGGAACTGGGCACCCGGTTCGGCCTCCGTGCGGCGGACGCGGTGCACGCGGGCGAGTCCGGTGTCATGGTCGCACTACGCGGCACCGATCTCGGCACCGTCCCGCTGGCCGCGGCCGCTGGACGGAAGACGGTCTCCCCCGCGCGGTACCGCGAAGTCGAGGCGCTGCTCGGCTGACGTCTGCCCACTGTGGACGCACCAGGCTAAAGTCCGGCCATGAAGCGCGCATCGGTGGCCGAGGGTCTCGACCTCTACCTGCCCGTCTCCACGACCCGCCCCGCGCACGCGCTCGAAACCGCCCTGCGCGCGGCGGTGGTCGACGGTCGGCTTCCGGTCGGCACCCGGCTGCCCGCCTCGCGCGCGCTCGCCACGGACCTCGGCATCGCCCGCAGCACCGTTTCCGAGGTGTACTCCCGGCTCGCCGCCGAAGGCTGGCTGGAGAGCCGCGTGGGAGCCGGAACGTGGATCGCCGGCTTCCCTCGACAGGCACAACCAGTTGCCGCACAACGACAATCGCCGCCAGAGTACGAGCTTCGCGGCGGCCTCGCGGACGCTGGCGATTTCCCGCGCAGCCAATGGAGCGCGCAAACCCGGCGTGCACTGGCGGAAATGCCGGTCTCCGCGTTCGCCTACGCGCCGCCAGAAGGAGCGACCGAACTCCGCGACACCCTCGCCGGGTACCTCGCCCGGACTCGCGGCGTGGCGGTCACCGCGGCGGAAGTCCTCATCGGCAGCGGCTTCGGCGACCTGCTTTCGTTGACCTGCCGAAGCATTCGCGCCCGCGGCGGCAAGCGGATCGCCGTCGAGGAGTTCGGGCACGAACGGCACCGGCGCATCATCGCCGAATCCGGACTGGAGATCGTCGCGATCCCGGTCGACTCCGACGGCGCCGACCTCGCGGACACCCAGGCGGACGCCGTCTTCCTTACTCCAGCACACCAATTCCCCACCGGAGTGCCGCTGTCCCCGGAACGGCGCCGGGCCGCGATCGAATGGGCGAACTCCCGCGACGCGCTGATCCTGGAGGACGACTACGACGGCGAGTTCCGTTACGACCGCCGCAGCATCGGCGCGCTTCAGGCCCTCGCGCCGGACCGGGTCGTCTACCTTGGCACGTCGAGCAAGGCCCTCGCCCCGGCGGTCGGCGTCGCGTGGGCGGTGGCCCCGCCCGAACTACTCCCCGAGTTGCTCCGGCAGCGCAACCTCAGCGGCGTCACGCCCAGCGGCCTGCACCAGCAGGTCCTCGCCCGCTTCCTCGACTCCCACGAGTACGACCGCGCCGTCCGCCGACGCCGTGCCACCTTTCGGACCCGCCGCGAACTGTTCGCCCGACTCCTCGCCGAACGCACCCCGGAGCTGCGGCCAGGCGGTCTGGCCGCCGGTCTCCAATGCCTGGTCGAACTCCCGAACACGGCCGCCGAAGAACGCACGCTCGCCGCCGCCCGCCAGTTCGGCGTCGCCCTCGAAGGACTCGCCGACTACCGCGCCCCCGGCGGCGATCCGGACCGCGCCGGGGTCGTCATCGGCTACGGCGCGGTGTCGTCCGCCCGAGCCGCCCGCGCCCTCGCCCTGGCCGCCGACGCACTGGCAAATGGACTGAGTTCCTAGCAACAGATTGGCCGGGAACTCGGTCCATTCGCGACCTAATCTAGGTCCATGACAACGACGAACCCCACTCTGGTCCCGATCCCCCAGCGCCTCGATTTCGACGCGCTGGCCCCGATTTTCTCCCGTGCGATGAGCACTTTGGACGACGCCGCGACCCAGCAGCTCGACCACGCCGGCATCGAGCCGGGCCTGCGCGAACTGGTCCGCCTCCGCGCCTCCCAGATCAACGGCTGCGCGTACTGCGTCGACATGCACTCGCAGGCCGCGCGCAAGGAAGGCGTCACGGCTCAGCGAGTCGACGCGCTCGCCGTCTGGGCGGAATCGGGCCTGTTCACCGCTGCCGAGCGGGCCGCGTTCGCGCTCACCGAGGACGTCACGCGCCTCTCCGAAACGCACGTGCCCGAGTCGACCGTTTCCGACGCCGTCAAGGCACTCGGCGAGGAGGGCGCGGCTGCGGTGATCGCGCTCATCACCGCGATCAACATGTGGAACACGGTCGGCGTGTCGACCCGCTGCTGGTCGGTCAGCCCGGCATGACCAGCGCGCGCACGGCGATCCGGCGGCTCGCCACCGCACAAACCCTGACCTCGGCGGGCGACGGCGCGGTGCTGGCCGTGTCCGCCGTCCACTTCACCACCCGGGTCGGCCTGCCGGCGGGAATCGTGGCGCTCGGGCTGTCGCTCGGCGCCGCGACGAGCCTGACCACCACGGTTCCGTTCGGGACGCTGCTGGACCGGATCGGCGCCCGCCGCGCACTCGCCGCGGCGACCGTCGCCGCGGTCGCGGGCCTGCTGCTTTTCGCCGTCGCGCACACTGTTCCGCTGTACATCGCCGCGTGCGCGCTCTTCGCCTGCGGGCAGAGCGCGCTCGCGGCGGGCCGCCAAGCCGTCGTCGCCACCGTGGTGGCTCCCGAAGGCCGCGTCCGGGCCCGCGCACTGCTGCACACCGCCGTCAACATCGGCATCGGCGCGGGCTCCGGAATCGGCGCGCTCGTCCTGGCCGCAGGCACGAACGCGGTCACCGTTTTCGTTGTGGATGCCGGACTATTCGTCTTCGCCACCGCGCTCTACCTGCACGCCGGACCGGACGCACCCACCGAACGCCAGACCGGCTGGCCGGCCTTGCGCGACCGCTGCTACGTCACCCTGACGTTGCTGGCCGCGATCACCCAGCTGACCATGCCGATCCTCAGCGTCACCCTGCCACTGTGGATAGTCATGCGCAGTTCTGCTCCACAATGGACTTCCGCGGTGGTGCTGCTGGCCAACACCGTGCTCGTCGTGCTCCTCCAGCTGCCGATCAGCCGACAGGTCCGCGACGCCCGCACGGCCCGCCGATCCCTTGCCGTGGGCGGAATCTTCCTGATCGCCGCCTGTTCCGTCTTCGGCTCGCTCGGAGCTTCCACGCACCCGGTGGTCCTGGCGCTAGTGGGCGCGCTCCTGCTCACCGTCGCCGAAACGACCGCCTCCGCCGGCGCCTGGCACCTCGCGTTCAGCCTTGCCCCCGAAGGACATCAGGGCCAATACCAAGCGCTGTTCGCCACCAGCACCGCGCTCGCGCGCATCACCGGACCGATCGTGCTGGTCCCGCTCGTGCTGACGTTCGGCTTCCTCGGCTGGACGCTCGCCGGGCTCGGGATGCTGGCCGCGGCCGCCGCGCTGGCGGCCATGGCCGTCCCTCGCCGGAAATCTCGGCGCAAACCTCAGCGGAAAGCGGACTGCCCGGTGATCGCCTGACCCACCACCAGCGTGTGCATCTCCACGGTGCCCTCGTAGGTGAGCACCGATTCGAGGTTGTTCATGTGCCGGATCACCGGGTACTCCAGCGAAATCCCGTTCGCGCCGAGAATCGTGCGCGCGGTGCGGCAGATCTCGATCGCCTCGCGGACGTTGTTCAGCTTGCCGAGGCTGACCTGTTCCGGCCGCAGCACCCCGGCGTCCTTGCGCCGTCCCAAGTGGATCGCGAGCAGCAACGCCTTCGTGTACTCGAGCGTCATGTCGACAAGTTTCTGCTGCGTCAGCTGGAACGCGGAGATCGGCTTCCCGAACTGCGTGCGGTCCTCGGCGTACGACATCGCCGCCTGCAAGCAAGAACGCGCCGCGCCGACCGAACCCCAGACGATGCCGAAGCGGGCTTCGTTGAGACAGCTCAACGGCCCCTTCAGCCCGGTGACCTCCGGCAGCACCGCATCCGCGGGCAGCCGCACGCCGTCGAGAACGAGTTCGCTGGTGATCGAAGCGCGCAACGACAGCTTGTGCTTGATCTCCGGCGCCGAGAAGCCCGGAGTGTCGGCGGGCACCACGAAACCGCGCACGCCCTTGTCGGTCTGCGCCCACACCACGGCGACGTCGGCGACGCTTCCGTTGGTAATCCACATCTTCCGGCCGTCGAGGACCCAGTCGTCGCCGTCGCGCCGCGCGCGTGTGCGCATGCTGCCCGGGTCCGAGCCGGCGTCCGGTTCGGTCAGGCCGAAGCAGCCGATCGCCTCGCCCGCCGCCATCGACGGCAGCCACTGCTGCTTCTGCTCCTCCGAACCCCACTTCCAGATCGCGAACATCGCGAGCGATCCCTGCACCGACACCAGCGAGCGGATGCCCGAGTCGGTCGCCTCCAGCTCCAGGCACGCGAGCCCGTACTCGGTCGCCGACATCCCCGCGCAGCCGTAGCCTTCCAGGTGCATGCCGAGCACCCCGAGCGACCCCAGGTCCTTCGCGAGACCGCGGACGTCGGGCAGCTCGCCGCGCTCGAACCAGTCGCCGACGTACGGGTCGATCCGCTCGGAGCAAACCCGGCGGACCGCGGCCGCGATCGCCTTCTCGTCCTCGGTGAACAGGTCGTTGAGCCCGGCGGGGTCGCGGGGGTCCAGCGGCGGCAGGGACTTCGTGGCGCTCATTTCTTCTCCTCTGCGAGCCAGCGGCGAATCTCGTCGCTGTGCTGCCCCAGCCGGGGCGGGGCGGTGTAGCGGGCGACCGGCGTGTCCGAGTAGCCGATCGGATGGCGGACCTGGGGCGGCGAATCGCCGACCGGCACGGTGGGAGCGAGACCGAGCGATTCCGCGAGCTTGAACCCGTCCGCGAGATCGCCGACCGGACCAGCGGGCACGCCGACCTCGGTCAGCCGCGCGGCCCAAGCGACCACCGTGTCGGTGCCGAGCTGCTGTTCGAGCGCTGCCCTCAGCTCCGGACGATTGCGGACGCGTTCGGCATTCGTCGCGAACCGCTCGTCGTCGGCCAGCTCCGGAACGCCCAGCACTTCGGCAAGCCGACGGAACTGCCCGTCGTTGCCGCAGGCGAGCGCGAGCACGTCGTCCTTGCAGCGCAACGTTTCGTACGGCGCGATCGAGGGATGCGAGTTGCCCATCCGCTGCGGCGCGCGTCCAGTCGTGAGATACGAGGAAGCCTGATTCGCCATCGAACCGAGCAAACTGGACAGCAGATTCACCTCGATCCGCTGGCCACGTCCGGTCCTCTCGCGGGCGCGCAACGCGGCGAGAATGCCGATGGTGGCGTCCTTCGCGGCGAGCACGTCCACCAGCGCGACGCCGACCTTCGCCGGTTCGTCGGTGCCGGTGATGCTCATCAAGCCGCCCATCGCCTGCACGAGGAAGTCGTAGCCGGGCAGGTCCGCGTCGCCGCCGAAGCCGGAAACCGAGCAGTACACAATGCCCGGATTACCCACGCGGACGGATTCGTAGTCGAGCCCGCGCCGCCCCAGCGCGCCGGACCGGAAGTTCTCCACGAGCACGTCGGCGCGGCGGGCGAGTTCGCGTGCCAACACCAGGTCGTCCGGATCGCCGAGATCGAGCACCACGGACTGCTTGGACCGGTTCGCGCATTCGAAGTACGAGCTGGAGTGCGCCGTCCACGGCGGTCCCCAGCCGCGGGTGTCGTCCCCGGAACCGGGCCGTTCGACCTTGATCACCGTCGCCCCGAGGTCGGCCAGGTTCACGCACGCCAGCGGACCGGCCAGCACCCGGCTGAAATCCGCGACGACGACACCGTCCAGTGGCATGCTCACGAGCGCACCTCCTCACTACGCATACTGGCATCAAAATACGTATTTACGCAACCCGCTGGTCCGGGTAGAGTTCCCGATCACCCGAGGAGAGAAAGCACCGATGCCGACGCACCCCACGCCGGACGGCCGCCCGAGGCCGCACCACCGGATGATCGACCGGGTGTCGACCATCCTGGAGCGGGCCGCGCGCTCCCGGCACGGGGTCACGCTCACCGAGTTCGCCCGCGAGCTCGACGCGCCGATGAGCTCGATCCAGGGCCTGGTCAACGGCCTCGTCGCGACCGGCTACCTCGACGAGCACGACCGCCGCTACTCCCTCGGCCCGGCCCCGTTCCTGCTCATCCGCCTCGTCGGCCGTCCCACGGTGACGACGGTGTCGCACGAGGATCTCGAAGCGCTGCACGAGGAAACCGGGATGACCGCGGTGCTGGCGATCATGGTGGGCAGCGACCTCTATTACGTCGACTACGCCTCGCACGACCCGCGGTACGCCTATCTCGCCGAGGGTTTCGTGCGCCGCTCGCCGATCCGCACGTCGACTGGCTGGATCCTGTTGGCAGCCATGGAAAACCGCGATCTGTGGCCGCAGATCGGCGCACTGCCGCCCTCGGACGCCGAACTGGTCGAGCGTTTTCTCCAAGACCTGACCCGGATCCAAGCCGAGGGCCTGGTCGCCGCGCCCAGTGCTTCGACCGAGGCAGACGGCGTGTCGGTCGCGGTCGTGGAGGACGGCCGGACCGTCGCCGCGGTCGGGATCATGGGCAGCCACACCGAAGTGGCCTCGCGCAAAGACGAGCTGATCGAGGTGCTGACCCGGCATCAGCGCGGTTGGCAGAAGCGGCCCTAGTCTCAGGGTATTCCGGGGTCGCTATTCGGGGCTTGTGCCGGATGTCCTCAAGCACGAACCGGACAAAGCTGGACTCATGTCGCACACGCTTGTCCGGAGGTTCCGCCCGACCGCGTGGACTCGTTCGCTGCAAATCGCCACCGTCGTCTGCTCGCTGGTGTTCACCGTCGGCACGATCCTGCAGAACTTCCTCGTCATCGACCTCGACATGCTTCGCCTCGCGCTGCAGTCGGCCGGGGCCAGCGCGTCCGACGCGCCGGGATTCCTGATCGGACTTCGCACCGTCGGCTGCCTCTACATCGTCGGCAACGCGGTCGGCCTGCTTGCACTGCGGGGCCGGACATGGACGTTCTGGGTCGTCGTGGCCGTCAACGTCACCCAGGCCGCCGGTGTCTTCGCGATCCCGCCCGCGGTTTTCGACGCCTCCGTCACCCTCCACGGACCAGCGGGAATCCTCCCGTCCGCGATCACCGACGGCGGCGCGGCACTGCTCGCCCTGGTCTTGCTCGGCAGCCTCGTCGCCTTCCGCACGCCGTGGGCACAACGCCGGGACTGAACGTCTTACTCGACCTCGACGTCCGACAGCTTCGCCAGCACGCCGCCGTCCGGGTCCAGTTCGCGTTCCACCTCGGCCAGCCGGGCCGTCGCCCGCTGATGCGCGCTGCGTCCGCGCGGCGCGAGATACACTCGGACCCGCCGCCGGTCCTCCGCGTCCACCTCGCGATACGCCGCCGCGGTGGTGACCAGCCGATCGACCACGCGGGTCAGCGTCGGCCCGGTGACCAGCGTGTGCCCGGCGAGTTCGGTCATCGTGAGGCCGTCGCCTCCGGCGAGCGCGTCCAGGACCAGCCAGCCGTCGAGGGACAGGCCCTCTTCTTTGAGCAGCGGCTCGATCCGCAGCGTGACCGCGCGTGCGGTGCGGGTGAGTGCGCGGATCAACGACGCCTCGGCCGCCTGTGCCTGCCTCATCCGCCCGCCCTCGTTCCGCCCTTGCGCAAATGCCTCCGCATTGTAAGACTTCCAAATGGAAGCAAGTCAACCGGCAAAGAAGCCCGGAGCCGGCATGGGACTCGGAGTCGCCAGCCGCGCGAGCGCGTTGCGCGTCGCGCTGGTCGTCCCGCTGCAGGGACCGGCGGGCCTTTTCGGGCCTTCGTGCGAGGCGATCAGCGAACTCGCGGTCCGGGAACTCAACGACGCGGGCGGAATCCTCGGCCGCGAGGTGACGCTGGAAGTCGTCGACGGCGGCGCTCCTCCCGCCCAGGTCGCGTCGTCGGTGCGGCGTTTGGTCGACGCGGGCGAGATCGACGCGGTCACCGGTTGGCACATTTCCTCAGTCCGCAACGCGCTCGCCCCCGTGCTCGCCGACCGCGTGCCGTACGTATACACGTCGCTGTACGAAGGCGGCGAAAGTCGTTCTGGCATCTACTGTTCCGGCGAAGTCCCGCGCGTGCAGATCCAGCCCGCGCTGCGGTGGCTGCGCGACAATTGCGGCGCGCGCAGCTGGTTCGTGGCGGGCGACGACTACGTGTGGCCGCGCGGCTCCGCGAACGCGATCCGGCGCTACGCAAGGGAACTCGATCTCCAGATCGCCGGCGAAGCGTTCGTCGGGCTCGGTTCCGGCGACATGGCGCGGCTCGTGCGCCGCGTCGAAACGTCGGCGTGCGACGGCGTTCTCATGCTGTTCGTCGGACAGGACGCGGTCCGGTTCAACCGCACGTTCGCCGCGCGCGGCCTCCACGAGCAGATGCTGCGCTTCAGCCCGTTGATGGAAGAAAACATGCTGCTCGCCAGCGGAGCCGAAGCGACCCACAACCTCTTCGCGTCCGCCGCGTACTTCCGTTCCCTCGTCACCGCGGACGCGATGGACCTGCTCGGCCGCTACGTCCGCCTGCACGGCCCGGCCGCGCCGCCGCTCAACAACGCGGCCGAATCCTGTTACGAGGGCTTGCATACGCTCGCCGAACTCGCCCGCCGCGCGGGCACTCCGGACATGCGCGCGCTGAACGCCGCCATCGACGGCGTCGCCTACGACGGACCGCGCGGCACGGTCGAATTCCACGGCCAGCAAGCCGCGCAGCACGTGCACCTCGCCGCCGCGCACGGCTGCGACTTCGATCCGATCACCCGGCTCTGACCCGTCCCGCTCCGGTCTTGACGGCCGCCCCCTGTCCATTTATTTTCACTTGACAGTATTTCATCTGGTACCAACTGAGGAGCGTGCGATGAACAACGTCGGCCTGCTCTACGTCGGGGCGGTACTGCTGGTCAACGGGCTGATGCTGCTCGGGCGCGTGCCCGCGCGGTCGGCCGCCGCGCTGAATCTGTTCGTGGGCGGGCTGCAGTGCGTGACGCCGACGGTGCTGATCATCCAGGCGCACGGGGATTCCGAAGCGATCCTCGGCGCGTCCGGGCTGTTCCTGTTCGGCTTCACCTATCTGTACGTCGGGATCGCGAACCTCGCCGGGCTCGAACCCGAGGGCATCGGCTGGTTCTCGCTGTTCGTCGCGGGCGCCGCGCTCGTGTACGCCGGCCTGGCGTTCTGGCGGCAGCACGATCCGGTGTTCGGCGTCATCTGGCTTTCCTGGGCTCTGCTGTGGGGCCTGTTCTTCCTCGTGCTCGGGCTCGGCCGCGAGGAGCTGACCCGGTTCACCGGCTGGACGACCGTCCTGTTGAGCCAGCCGACCTGCACGCTGCCCGCGTTCCTCGCGCTCACCGGCGGCTACCGCTCCACCGGGGCCGCCGCGCTCATCGCGGCGGCGGTCGCCGTCCTGCTCGTCGCCCTCGCCGCGGTGCTCGGATTCCGCGGCAGGCTCCGCTCCGTCCACGACCGCGCGGCGGCCGCGGCGGCCGCGGCCTGACCCTCCATCCAAAGGAGAAATCCCATGCGACACGGTGACATTTCCTCGAGCCCGGACACGGTCGGCATCGCGGTCGTGAACTACAAGATGCCGCGGCTGCATTCGAAGGCCGAGGTGCTGGACAACGCGCGCAAGATCGCCGACATGGTGGTCGGCATGAAGAGCGGCCTCCCCGGAATGGACCTCGTCGTGTTCCCCGAATACTCGACTCAGGGGATCATGTACGACGAGCAGGAAATGTACGACACCGCCGCGACCGTCCCCGGCGAGGAGACCGCGATCTTCTCCGCCGCCTGCCGCGAGGCCGACACCTGGGGCGTTTTCTCGATCACCGGCGAACAGCACGAGGACCACCCGAACAAGCCGCCGTACAACACCTTGGTGCTGATCGACAACCACGGCGAAATCGTGCAGAAGTACCGGAAAATCCTGCCGTGGTGCCCGATCGAAGGCTGGTACCCGGGCGACCAGACGTACGTCACGGACGGCCCGAAGGGCCTGAAGATCTCGCTGATCATCTGCGACGACGGCAATTACCCGGAAATCTGGCGGGACTGCGCGATGAAGGGCGCCGAGCTGATCGTCCGCTGCCAGGGCTACATGTACCCGGCGAAGGACCAGCAGGTTTTGATGGCGAAAGCCATGGCCTGGGCCAACAACTGCTATGTCGCGGTCGCCAACGCTGCCGGATTCGACGGCGTGTACTCGTATTTCGGCCACTCCTCGATCATCGGTTTCGACGGCCGGACGCTCGGCGAAACCGGCGAGGAGGAGTACGGCATCCAGTTCGCCCAGCTGTCGCTTTCGGCGATCCGGGACGCACGCGAGTACGACCAGTCGCAGAACCACCTGTTCAAGCTGCTGCACCGCGGTTACTCGGGCGTGCATGCGGCCGGTGACGGTGACAAGGGCGTCGCGGACTGCCCGTTCGAGTTCTACCGCACGTGGGTCACCGACGCGCAGAAGGCGCAGGAGAACGTCGAGGCCATCACGCGCAGCACCGTCGGCGTCGCCGAATGCCCGGTGGGCGAGCTGCCAGTCGAAAAGACCAAACAGGCCTGATTTTCGCTGGCTGCCGATTTCGGTTTTCGGTTTTCGGTTCAGGGAAAGGACACCATGCCGTTCATCACCGACAGGTACCACGACCAGAACCGGAACCGGCAGCCAGCCGCTCCGGCCCCCGCCCCCGTTCCGTCCACCCCGGACACTCCCGACGCATTGGCTCAACGCCTGCGCAGCCGCGTCCTTGGCCAAGACCCAGCCATCGACGCCGTCGTCCGAGCCATCACCCTGGCCCGCGCCGGAGCAACAGAACCCGACTGTCCACCCGCGACAGTGTTGCTCCTCGGCCCCACCGGCGTAGGCAAAACCGAACTGGTCCGCCAAGTCGCCGCCGCGGTGCGATCCGGCCCGGACGACCTGTGCCGAGTCGACATGAACTCCCTGGCCCAAGAACACTATGCCGCCTCTTTCAACGGTGCCCCACCCGGATACGCCGGGAGCAAAGAAGCCTTCACCGTCTTCGACCGATCCACTGTGGAGGGTGACCCGTACACCCCCGGAATCGTCCTCTTCGACGAGGTCGAAAAGGCCCACCCCACCGTCCTGCGCGCCCTCCTGGGCGTACTGGACAACGGAATCCTGCGCCTCGCGAACGGTCAGGAGAAAATCTCCTTCCGCAACACCTTCGTCTTTCTCACTTCAAACCTGGGATCGAAGGAACTGGCCCGCCGCCGAGGTTCCCGCTGGCGCTCGCTCCTGGACCGCGGCCACACCCGCCGCACCGTCGTCGACAAAGCCCTGCAGTCGTTCTTCGACCCGGAATTCCTGAACCGCATCGACGAAACGGTGATCTTCGACGAACTGGACCGCACCACCATCGAACAAGTCGCCCGCCTGGAAACCGACCTGCTGCGTTCAAGGCTCCGCCGCCGCGGCGTCGACCTCCAGGTAGACGATTCTGCCGTCCACCTCCTCGCTCTCGAAGGCTTCGACCCGATCTACGGCGCCCGCGGCCTGCGCCGAACCCTCCGCACCCGCCTGGCCGCCCCAGTAGCAGCGGAAATCATGCGCGTACGCCCGACCGGCACCGCCCCGCTGTCGATCACCGCCACCGCCGCGAACGGAACCATCCGCGCGACCGCCACCGATCCGGAGTCTTGACGCCGCGCGACCGCCTCTCTAAGTTCTCCGGACATAGGACGTCGGACATCCCATGTCCGGAGCGAGAGGCGGTCCCCCGGTGCTCCCGAGAACAGTCACGCTTGCGCTCGCCGCAACCCTCTTGAGCCTCACTCCGACCCCGCCGCCCGCGAGCGCGAGCGGCAGCTGCACGTCGTCGGCCCCGTTCGTCTCCGGCACCGAGGGCTACCACACCTTCCGCATCCCAGCCGCAGTCCGCGCCGCGAACGGCTCGCTGATCGCCTTCGCCGAGGGCCGCCGCGACTCACCCGGCGACTCCGGCGCGATCCAAACGGTCGCCAAAACCTCCCGCGACGGCGGCTGCACCTGGGGCGACCTGCGCGTAGTAGACAGCAACGGCGAGGCCACCGCCGGAAACCCGACCCCAGTACTGGCCCGCAACGACGACCTAATCCTGCTGACTGTCCACAACGGACCCGTCAGCGAAAAAGCCATCATGTCCGGCACGGTGTCGCCGCAAGACACCCGCCGAGTCTTCGTCCAGCGCAGCCCCGACAACGGCCGCACCTGGACCCCGGCCCGCGACATCACCGCCACGACGAAACTCCCGAACTGGCGCTGGTACGCCGCCGCCCCCGGCCACGCGACCCTCCTCAAACACGGCCGCTACGCAGGCCGAATCATCGTCCCCGCCAACCATTCCAGCGCGCCCGCCGCAGGTTCGGCAGATGTAGGAACCGAAGCCAAGTACTACGGCGGCCACGACCTCTACAGCGACGACAACGGCCGCACCTGGCACATCGGCTTCACCGACGACCCCACCGACGGCGTCCTCGCCCCCAACGAAACCACCGCCACTGAGCTTCCGGACGGCACCGTGTACTTCTCCAGCCGCAACCAGGGCTCCGCCCCAGAACACCGCCTAGACGCCTACAGCACCGACGGCGGCCGCACCCTCACTCGTCCCTACCAAGTGCAACCAACCCTGTCCGGCCCGAAGGTAGAAGGCAGCGTCCTGCAAACCACCGACCGCCGGATCCTCCTCTACTCGGGCCCCTCCGACAGAGCGATCCGCCGCACCATGCAACTCCGAACCAGCTCCGACGGCGGCAAAACCTGGCACCCGTCGACAGTTCTCGCCGACGCCCCCGCCGGCTACTCCGACCTGGTGCAACCAGACCGCAAGACCATCGGCGTCCTGTACGAAACCGGCGAAACCAGCGCCTACGAAAAGATCGAATTCCGCCGCTTGCCCCTGTGACGACGCCCGCCGCCGGTAAAATCGCCCGCATGACGGACCCGTGGCTACGCCGCTTCCACCCCGCCGACGATGCCCCCGCCCGTTTGGTGTGCCTGCCGCACGCAGGCGGTGCAGCCCCGTTTTTCCATCCTCTGTCGAAGGCAATGTCCCCCGCCGTCGATGTCCTGGCGGTGCAATACCCCGGCAGGCAGGACCGCATGGCCGAACCCGCCCTGCGCACCATCGAGGCCTTAGCCGACAGCGTCACCCAGGCGTTGCAGGCATGGCTGGACCTCCCGGTGGTGCTGTTCGGCCACAGCATGGGTGCGACGCTCGCGTACGAGGTAGGCCTCCGTCTGGAGGAACGCGGCACGCCCCCGGAAGCAGTAGTGATCTCCGGCCGCCGAGCCCCGTCCCGCCAGGTGAACGAACGAGTCCACCTCCAGGACGACGACGGTCTGCTGTCCGAAATCGAAGGCCTGGCAGGCACGGATCCGAAGGTGCTGCGAGACCCGGAACTGCGAGAACTGTTCCTGCCAGCCCTGCGCGCGGACTACACGGCCATCGAGACGTACCACCCGAGCGCGGGCCCGCTCACCGCGCCCATCCACGCCCACACCGGCGACGCCGACCCCCACGCCCCCGTAGCGGACGTCCAAGCCTGGTCGTCGCACACCCGAGGAGACTTCACCCTGACCACCTACCCCGGCGGCCATTTCTACCTGGTAGACCACACTCCGGCGATCACGGACGCCCTGCTGAAACTCACCACAAGCGGTTTCTAACTTCCTCTGCGCGGCTGAGTTGGCCCACGCTTGCTTACCCCTGCCTCGTTGACCTCCGCTTGCCGACCCCTGGCACCGCTGCCAGTTCTTCGCACCCTGCCGACCCGAACGCCTTGCCGCCAGCGCAACTCGCCAATGTCGGCCTCGGCCACTCGATCCCCGCGGTCTTCAGGTCTCAGACACCTTCTCCAAGCACGCGGCTCTTCTGGTGCCGGTTTCTCAAACTCTTTCCCGCCGATCACCCCGAAGATGGCCTCCACCAGCCTCCTCTGCCCGGGCAGAGGAGGCTCATCTACCCGCCGCTACCACGATCGACCCGCCTCGCGATCCCCACTAGGCCTTCCACCAGCACCTCATCCCCACCATCCCGACGATCGACCCACCCCGCGATCCCCACTGGACCGTCCCCCAGCCATCAGCGCCTCTCACCACCCCTTGCCGTCCAACCCTTCGTACTGCATTCCCTTCGCCGTCCAACCCTTCGTACTGCATTCCCTTCGCCGTCCAACCCTTCGTAGTGCAGCCCCTTCGCCGTTCAACCCTTCGCACTGCAGCCCCTTCCCCCGCACCAACTAAGCCCGCGCAAGTGCCACCCCGCCTCCCCCTCCGTCCGAGACTCCACCCGTCAATCGTTCCTGCACCGCCCCGTAGGCTGCCGATCATGGAATTGCGCAGGATGTTCGCCGGTTTGGGCCGCAGCAAGGCATTCGCCGCGTTCGGCCAAGCGATGATGCCCGCAGACCGCCTCCTCCTCCGCATCAGCGGCGGCCGCGTGGGCGTAGGCGCGGCAGTCGGACTGCGCACCCTCCTGCTCACCACCATTGGCCGCACGACGGGCGAACCACGCCAGGTCCCGCTGCTGTACGTCGAACGCTCCGGCGGATACATCGTGATCGGCTCCAACTGGGGCGGAGAACGCCACCCCGCCTGGACCGCGAACCTCCTGTCCCACCCCGACGCGACAGTCTCCGTCCACGGCCGCACCTCGCCGGTCCGAGGCCGCCTGCTGAAAGACGCCGAACGCCAGGAAATGTGGGACGCCGTCGCCTCCTACTGGCCCGCCTACGACCGCTACGCCGAACGCGCCGCCCACCGCGAAATCCGCGTCTTCCTCCTGGAACGCACAAACCCAGCCACCTGACCGAGCCGGTCCCGGCTCCCCCAGCCCGACCGAGCCGGTCCCGGATCTCCCGGTCTGACCGCACTTGGCCAGCCAACTCACCTGCCCGGAAACCCGCCTACCCTCCCCGCGGAAGGAAGCTCAGCCCTTCCCAGATCGCGGGGTTCATGTGCATCGTCAGCAGGAACTTCACGTCGTTCTCCCCAGCAGCCGGCCCAGGCGCACCAACCTAGCGGAGCCGGGCGGCGATGCCGTCGAGCAGACATTCGAGGCCAAGCTCGAACTGCGCGTCCTCAGCCGCCGCCTCGGCCACCTTCCACGCGCCGGCAGCAGCTTCCGCATCCACCGACTGACCCGCTCCCCCCGCCGCATCTGTCCCGGCGACCGCCTGGCCAGCCCCAGCCGATCCGGGACGACTCCCGCCCCGTCGACTAACTCCAGCCGCACCCCGTCGA
Source organism: Amycolatopsis albidoflavus (assembly GCF_039525725.1). NCBI lineage: Bacteria > Bacillati > Actinomycetota > Actinomycetes > Pseudonocardiales > Pseudonocardiaceae > Amycolatopsis > Amycolatopsis albidoflavus. The sequence continues at coordinate 11,094 of NZ_BAAAHV010000022.1, read as the reverse complement.
GCCTCCGCGGCCCGACCAGAGCCAGCCACCTCGCGAGCAGCGTCAGCCACCCGCCCAGCCTCAACGACCTCCGCATCCGACCCGACGCTCGGCCCAGCATCCGACCCGCCAGCACCGGCCGCCCGGCCAAACTCCTCCGGCTCCGCGCCTGACCCAGCACCGTCCGACCCGGCACCGTCCGAGCCAGCCTCGGCACTCTCACCAGCCGCGTCGTGCCGCTCGGCCAGAAAGCTCTCCAGCACGCGCACGAGCAACGGATACGGCCCGTCCTCCGACACGACGTCGCCGAACCAGGCCCGCGCCTGCCGCTGCACGTCCACCACGTCGACGAACGCGTTGCGCTGCCACATCGCCCGCTCTTCGGCCCACTGCAGCGCCTGCCCAGTGACATATCCGTCGAGCAGCCGGGCGTACCCGAGCGCCGACGAGAGGTCCTGACCCAGCCGGTCGAACGTCGCCAGCACGAACTCGGTCCGCCGGCTCGCATTCGGCCCCGCGGGAGGCCTCTGGTGCACGAGCCGGGCGTACCACGGATGCCGCTTCGTCATAGTCCACGTGTCGACCGCGACGGCCGTCAGCTCGCCCCGCCAGTCCTCGCCCGGGACTTCCGGAGTGCGCACCTCGCTGTTCGCCAGGTCCAGCATCAGGTCCACCAGGCCGTCTTTGCTGTGCACGTAGCGGTACAGCGACATCGGCGTGGACGCGCCCAACTCCTTCGCCACTGCCCGCATCGTGAGCGCCTCCGCGCCGCCATGGTCGGCGAGGCGCACAGCCGCGTGGACGATGTCGACCCGCCCGAGGCCCCAACCGCGTTCTGGCGGCTCAGGCAACAGCCAAATCGGCGGTGTCGGCCCTTGATCTCCCATTCATCTCCCTGTCTCCAGCCCGCTTGCGTACATAGTACATCGTCATGTACAACGTACACAAGATGTACAACGTACACGACCCTGGGGGTTGCGAAATGACTGCTCGAATTCCTGTTCTGATCTGCGGCGGAGGGATCGCCGGCCTCACCGCGGCACTGCTGCTTCACCGCGAGGGAGTAGCGGCGGTGCTGGTGGAAAAGCACCCCGGCACCTCCCCGCAGCCGAAAGCGCGCCGGTTCAACCCGCGCAGCACCGAGGTGTTCCGCCTGCTCGGCCTCATGGACGAGGTCGAGCGCGCCAGCGCACCGCTCGCGTCGTTCACCGGGATGCTTTCCGGCACGACGCTGGCCGACGCGACTTGGCCGGAGATCACCGACGCGTTGCGCGAGCGGCCGAACCTGCACGCGAAAATGCCCGACCTCAGCCCCGCACCAAGCGTGCTGTGCCCGCAGGACGTCCTGGAACCGGTGCTGCGGCAAGCCGCTGTCGAGCGCGGCGTGTCAGTCCGGTTCGGCACCGAACTGGTGTCGTTCGAGCAGGACGACACCGGAATCACCGCCGAACTGCGCCCAGCGGACGGCGAGCCGTACCAGGTCAGCGCCGATTACCTGATCGCGGCGGACGGCGCGCGCAGCCCGATCCGCACCGCGCTCGGCATTACGCGCAGCGGGCACGGACACCTGGCCGACAATCTCGACGTCTGCTTCCGCGCCGATCTCGCGGAGCTCGTCCGGGACAAACCGTTCAACCTGTGCCGGATCGAAAACCCGGCGGCCTCCGGCGCTTTCGTGTCGGTCAACGGCACCGACCGGTGGCTCTTCTCCACCTCCGACTTCCCCGGCTCGGAATCCCTGGGAGAGGACGGCTGGCGCGAGTTGCTGCGCACCGTCGTCGGCGTGCCGGATCTCGAGGTCGAGGTGCTGAGCCGGATGCACTGGGAGTCGGGGATGTACGTGGCCGACCAGTTTTCCTCCGGCCGGGTCTTCCTCGCGGGCGACGCCGCGCACGCGATGCCGCCAATGGCCGCCGCGGGCGCGAATACCGCGATCGCGGACGTGGCCAACCTCGCCTGGAAGCTCGCCGCGGTGCTCGCCGGCAGCGCGACGCCCGCCCTGCTCGACACCTACCACGCCGAGCGGTACCCGATCGGGTACGCGACCGCGGAGTTCTCCAGCATGGCCAGCGGCCATCTCGGCACCATGATCGCCGCGATCACCAGTGCCGACGCGCCGCGCATCGACCCGCTCGCCGCGCTGTTCGGCGTGCAATACGAACGCGGTGCCTTCGTCCCGGACGGACGTGGCCCCGCACCGGAAGACCGATACGGCCCCGCCGGCCGTCCAGGCACCCGAGTGCCCCACGCTTGGCTCGACGCCACGACGTCCACAGTGGACCTAGCAGGCCCAGGCCTCGTCTTGCTCACCGGGCCGGACAACGCCCGATGGGCAGCCGAGGCCGACCGGCTGGGCCTCCGCCTCGTTCCGATATCGGACGAGGCGTGGCTGGCCGAGACGGAACTCCCCGCCGACGGTGCGCTGCTGCTCCGGCCGGACGCTGTCGTCGGCTGGCATTCGACGTCGGAGGTCCCGCTTGCCGAGGCCCTGTCCCGCCTGCTCAACGTCCCTATGGAGGCAACCGTGTGATCACTTCGACGGTGCCCGGGTTCGCCCGCCCCGCGCGCCAGATCTGCCACACATTCGGCGCAAGAAAGGAGTACTGATCGGACAAACACCTGAAAGCGCGGACCCCCGGTGCCGGTATCTGCCAGCCCGCTTCGGCACCGACCGGTCGGGATCCGCCGCTGTCCCTCCAGGTTGAGCCGCGCCACCGTGCCAGCCCGCACCCACCCGCGGCCCGCGCCTGAGGGAGACTGCTCCGCAATCGCCAGCGGCGGCAGCAGCAGCAGCGTGGATTGCTGCGGCCCGCGCGAACAGGAAGCTAAAGAGCCACGGTTGGCACCGAGGAAGAACACCGGAGCGGCGACCGGCTGCGCTTCGCACCGGACGCGTTACCGGATCGCGCTGCTCGCCGACAAGAGTGCGCGCCACGGGAGCGTTCGTCATCGCAGTGCTCGCCACCGGAGCGCTCGCCATCCGAGTGCTCGCCACCCAGGTGCGCGGCGTCTTCGGCCGTGAGAACCCGACCACAACTTGCGTCAAGAGGAGGTCCGCCAGTACCCGCACTACCGTCCGCTGTCGCTCCGCAGTTGACGCTTCAATCCTCGACAGCGTCGGCGTGCCGGAGCTGAAGATCCCGGTGCGTGCCCGGCGCCGGGACACCAACGCACACTGAGCCGCAGCGGGTCTCAACTGCCAGCAGTCAGGGCCAAATGACCAGCGTTTGCCGCGTCGCCGCAAACGTTCCGTGCCAACAGCAGACGATTCGATGCCGCAGTCGGCAGCCGTCACTTCACACAGCCCGTGACGGTAGCTGCCGCACAAGGACCGTCACGTCAAGAAGTTGTCATGAGCAGCCGCCGAGTCGGGCAATCCGCGTCAAGAGCTGTCGCGCGGAGGTGCCTGTAAACACCGTCCGCACAACACCCGAATCAGGATCCGATCAAGACCCCATCAGGAGGCAAAACCGATGACGACCCTGCTCACTCGAACCGGGACGGGTCTCCCGCCCCGTGCCGCACGACCTCCGCCTCGCCGGAGGAGAAGTCGATCACCGTGGTGGGTTCCACGCCGCAGTCGCCGGAGTCGATCACGGCGTCCAGGACGTGGTCGAGTTCTTCCTTGATCTCCCAGCCCTGGGTGAGGGGCTCGCCAGAATCGGGCAGCAGCAGCGTGCTCGACAGGATCGGCTCGCCCAGTTCGCCGAGGAGTTCCTGGGTCACCACGTGGTCGGGGATCCGCACGCCGACGGTCTTCTTCTTGGCGTGCAGCAGCCGCCGCGGGACTTCCTTCGTCGCCGGGAGGATGAACGTGTACGCGCCGGGCGTGCTGGCCTTGATGGCGCGGAACACCGCGTTGTCGATGTGCACGAACTGGCCCAGCTGGGCGAAGTCCTGGCAGACGAGCGTGAAGTGGTGCCGGTGGTCGAGCTTGCGGATGGTGCGGATCCGTTCCATCCCCTGCTGGTTGCCAATGCGGCAGCCGAGCGCGAAGCACGAGTCGGTCGGGTAGGCGATGAGCCCGTCGTCGCGCAGCAGGTCGACTACCTGGGCGAGCGCGCGGCGCTGCGGGTTCTGCGGGTGCACGTCGAAGTAACGGGCCATTGCCCGAGCTTAGGCGTGCCCGCCGGGCCGGGCGCGCGGGCTCTCCGGAGGCCGGGCACAGTGACGGGCGAGGAGGTACGTCCGTGCATGCTCTCTGGTCCACCGGCGAACAGTGGGAACTGCTGCCGCCGGTGCTGCTCGCCCTGCTGCTGAGCACGGTGATCGGCATCGAGCGCGAGGTCGGCAACAAACAGGCCGGCCTGCGCACGCACACGCTGGTCGGCGTCGGGTCGGCGGTCTTCATGCTGGTGTCGAAATACGGCTTCGCCGATTTGCTCGGCATCGAGCACGTGGCACTCGACCCGTCGCGGATCGCCGCGCAGATCGTGTCCGGCATCGGGTTCGTCGGCGGCGGGCTGATCTTCGTGCGCCGCGACGCGGTGCGCGGCCTGACAACCGCGGCGACCGTCTGGCTCGCCGCGGCCGTCGGAGTCGCGTGCGGCGCCGGGCTGCCCGTGCTGGCCGTCGCGACGACTGCCGGGCTCGTGGTGATCACTCGCGGATTCCCGCCGCTTTCCCGGTTCGTCGCGCGCCATCGGCGGCAGCCGCCGATCCTCCGGTTGAGTTATGCCGACGGACACGGCGTACTGCGCGCCGTGCTCGCCACTTGCACCGATCGGGGCTGGGCCGTCCACCGGGTGGCGGTCGACCGCGAAACAGTTTCCGAAGAGGGGCAACGGATCGCGGTCGTCACCTTGCTGTTGCAGGGGCGCGGCGATCTTCCCGAACTCACCGCGGAACTGGCCGAATTGCCCGGCGTGCGAAGCACCGCGACGGGAACCGAGGACCCGCTCGAAGATTGACCCGCCCCGGACTCACACGGATCGCCGGACTTCAGGCACACTGGAGGCAGTGCGGAAACCCCGGTGCGGCAAGAAAAACGAGCGCCGAGGAGAAACCATCCAAATGGGAGGTGAGAGCATGGCCCCCGGCGGTGGCGAGGACCTGATGTCCGTCCGGCCGTCCTTCGACTCGGCGTGGCGCGGCTATCAGCGCGGCCAGGTCGAAGAATTCGTCACGTGGGTCGAGGCGGAATTCCGGCGCCTCGCGGCGGAACGCGACGCCGTGGCACAGCAGGCGGCCGAACTCGCCGAGCGCAATCGCGAACTGCGCGCGACGGTCGACCGGATCAGCCGCACCCCCATCGAGCCGGACGCATTGCAGGAACGCTCCCGCCGGATGGTCGAGCTGACGCGCGAGGAAGCCGCGGAGATCACCGCCCGCGCCGAGGACACCGCCGCGCGGATCATCGCCGACGCCAAGGCGGAAGCCGTCCGCCTCACTGAAAAGGAACGCGCGCTCGTCGAAGCCGTCTCCGCGGACCGCGTGCAGCAGCGGCAAGAACACGAAGATCTGCTGCGCCGCGCAGTCGAGGAACGCAAAGCCGCGGACGAGGCGGCGGCGAAAGAACGCCGGCGGCTCGAAGAACACCTCACGCGCACGTTGGCCGACCGCCGCACCGACGCACTCCGCGAAATTGCCGACCGCACCGCCACCGCCCGCGCCGAAGCCGACGCGCACCTCCGCCAAGCCACCGACCACGCCACCCGAATCGTCGCCGACGCCGAACAGCGCGTCGCCGAACTCGCCGCCGTCCAGCAACGGATCAAGGCCGCGCTGCGCGGCGCCCGCGAACTGCTGGCCACCGCGAACGCCGACCTCGCGCCGGACGGAACGCCCGTGCCGAACCAAAGACGCACCTCCGCGCTCACCGAAGTCACCGAGGCCACTCCGACTGGCTGACCGCCAGCGCTGGAGACGTCGCTAGGCCTGCTCGACGGCTGGACATCCTCGGCGGCTGGACACCTTCGGCGGGTGATCTACGCGGCGCGGGGACACCCTCGGCGAATGGCCCGCTCGGCGACCGGACACCCTCGGCGGGTGATCTACGGGGTGGGTGGACACCTTCGGCGGGTGGCCTGCGCAGCGGGTGGGCACCTTCGGTGGATGGCTTGCGCGGCGCGTGGCCGCCCACGGCGACCGACCTGCTCGGCGGCCAGACACTTTCGGCGGGTGATCTACTCGGCGCGTAGCGACCCACGACGACTGACCTGCTCGGCGGATGGCCACCACGAGCGCCGACGTCGCGTCGAACCAGTGCCGCCGCACGTGCGCGTCCATGACAGCCGCCCTTGGCTGAGTGCCAGCCCCAGATACGCCGGGCGGTTCACTCAGCGGCGACCGCCGTGCGTGCCGACCTCGCGGCCAACGTGCGCGCTCATCGCAGGCAGCGCGTGGCTTAGCACCAATCCCGGCTACGCCGGGTGGCGTACTCGGGATGGTCGGACGGCGAACCGGTGCCGAACGTCGGCGATCGCCGAAGTCGCCCCGACGGTTGAGCGCCGAACCTGGATACGCCGGGTGGGTATACTGGGGAGTGGACCAACGGGGATGTCGAGAAAAAGGGACGATGTGCGATGACCGGCTACGGCAGTGAACGAGAGGCCTACCTCAAGCGCCTTCGCCGGATCGAGGGGCAGATCCGCGGCCTGCAGCGCATGGTCGAGGAGGACAAGTACTGCATCGACATCCTGACGCAGGTGTCCGCGGCGACGAAGGCGTTGCAGTCCTTCTCGCTGGAGCTGCTCGACGAGCACCTGGCGACCTGCGTCGTCCAGGCCGCGGCCGCGGGCGGCGAGGAGGCGGATCTGAAGGTGCGCGAAGCCTCCGACGCGATCGCTCGGCTGGTGCGTTCCTGACGTAACTCACGACTCGTTCCGCGGAGCGCGGGTGCGGCTAGTCCGACGTTATAAGGCCACACCCGTTGACGCGACGATGGCCGCCGCTGCGGATGGAGGGAAGTGCGCGGATAGTGCACATGCGAGGTCTCCCACGTGATTTGCCCGCTTGATGCATTCCTGAGGCTTACCCGCGCGATGCGTCACCAGGGCTTACCCGAGCGATGCGGTCCTGAGGCCTACCGCGCGATGCATCCCCACGGCCTACCCGCGTAATGAGTTCCTGCGGCAAGTCCTAGCCGGTTCCACCGCACGCGGCTCCCGGTCAATCCGCTGTGCTCACTAGTCCGGCGCTCTCATCGTCCCGCCAGCCCAGCGACTGGTCGCGGTTCCTGGTGCAGCGATCAGCGCCCGAGCAATCCGTAGCCGCCAAACTGCGGAGCCGGCGAACGTTAAAACGGGCCAGCAGCGGGAAGTCCCGCCAACCGGCCCGTCCTCAAGCGAATCAAGCAGCCCGGAAGCGCCGCAACCGCAGGCTGTTCGACACCACGAACACCGACGAGAACGCCATCGCGGCACCTGCGATCATCGGGTTGAGCAGGCCGAACGCGGCCAGCGGCAGTGCCGCCACGTTGTAGGCGAACGCCCAGAACAGGTTTCCCTTGATCGTGCCGAGCGTGCGGCGGGCGAGGCGGATCGCGTCGACTGCTGCGCGCAGGTCGCCTCGGACCAGGGTCAGGTCGCCTGCCTCGATGGCTGCGTCCGTTCCGGTGCCCATGGCCAGGCCGAGGTCGGCTTGGGCCAGCGCGGCTGCGTCGTTGACACCGTCGCCGACCATGGCCACCACTCGGCCTTCGTCTTGCAGTCGCTTCACCACGGCCACCTTCTCCGCGGGCAGCACTTCGGCCACTACCTCGGTGATGCCTGCGGCGTCGGCGATCGCCCGCGCCGCGCCGGCGTTGTCGCCGGTCAGCAGCACTGGACGCAGGCCCAGGGCTTGGAGTTCGGCCACAGCTTGGGCAGAGGTCGGCTTGATCGTGTCCGCGACCACCAGCACGCCTCGCGCCACGCCGTCCCAGGCGACGAACACTGCTGTCGCGCCTTGTTCTTCCGCTGCGGACTTGGCCTCGGCGAGCCGGTCGTCGACCTTCACGCTCCAGTCGGCCAGGAACGCCGCACGGCCGGCTAGGACAGCCGCACCTTCCACGAGGCCGGAGACGCCGAGGCCCTCGGTGTTCCGGAACTCCGTCGCGGACGGGAGGTCACCGACTCGTTCGCGGGCACCGTCTGCGATGGCTTTCGCGATCGGGTGTTCCGAAGCATGCTCGACTGCTCCGGCATAGCGCAGCAGTTCGCGCTCCGTGACGCCTTCCCCGACGTGGACGTCCACCAGGCTCATTCGCCCGGTCGTGACGGTCCCGGTCTTGTCGAGCACCACGGTGTCGACGCGGCGAGTGGACTCGAGCACCTCCGGACCCTTGATGAGAATCCCGAGCTGCGCGCCGCGACCGGTGCCGACCAGCAGGGCGGTGGGGGTCGCGAGCCCCAGGGCGCACGGGCAGGCGATGATCAGCACCGCTACGGCGGCAGTGAACGCCTCGGTGACGTTTCCGCTGGTCAGAAGCCAGGTGACCAGCGTGCCCAGGGCCAAGACCAGCACGATCGGCACGAACACTGCCGAGACGCGGTCGGCCAGTCGCTGTACTGCGGCTTTCCCGTTCTGTGCTTCCTCGACGAGCCGGGCCATCTGCGCGAGCTGTGTGTCCGTGCCGACGCGGGTCGCGCGCACCGCGATCCGGCCGCCGACGTTCACCGTCGCTCCGGTCACGCCGTCACCGACTGCGACCTCGACCGGCACGGATTCCCCGGTGATCATGCTGACGTCGACTGCCGAGCCACCGTCTGTAACCACCCCGTCGGTGGCGATCTTCTCGCCGGGCCGCACCACGAACGTGTCACCGACCCGCAGTTGCTCGACCGGGATTCGCTGCTCGCCACCTCCGCGAAGGACCGTCACGTCTTTCGCGCCAAGTTCGAGCAGGGCTCGCAGCGCAGCCCCGGAGCGACGCTTCGACCGAGCCTCGAAATAGCGTCCGGCCAGGATGAACGTGGTGACGCCCGCCGCGACCTCGAGGTAGATGTTGTCGGTCCCGGATCCCCCGGACACGCTGAACTCGAAGCCGTGCCGCAGGCCGGGCATCCCCGCCATGCCGAAAAACAGCGCGTACAGCGACCACAGCGTGGCGGCCGAGACGCCGAGCGAGATCAGCGTGTCCATCGTCGCCGCGCCGTGCCGGAGGTTGGTCCACGCGGCGCGGTGGAACGGCCACGCTCCCCAGACCACCACCGGCGCGGCGAGCGTGAGCGACAGCCACTGCCAGTTCGTGAACTGCAGCGCGGGGACCATCGCCAGCACGATCACCGGCACCGTGAGGATCGCCGAGTAGAGGAGCCGGTCGCGCAGCGGCCGCGTCTCGTCCTGCTCGGGCTCTTCCGGCTTCTCCGGTTGTGGCGCTTGCGCGGTGTAACCAGTCGCTTCGACGACGCCCACCAGGTCGTCGACCGAAACGGTGGAGGGGTATTCGACGTGCGCCTTCTCGGTCGCGTAGTTGACGCTCGCGCTGACGCCCTCGACCTTGTTGAGCTTCCGCTCGACCCGAGCAGCGCACGACGCGCAGGTCATCCCGCCGATGGCGAGTTCGACTGACTGCACGGGGGCTGGTGTCGTGGTGCTCATGTCACTCCTTTTTACGCGACGACCTGGTAACCGGCCTCAGCGACGGCAGCCTCGACGGCTTCGCGCGAGATCGGCTCCGTACTGGTGACCTTCACGGCACCGGTGGCGAGGTCGACGTCGACCGCCTGCACGCCGGTCAGGCCGCCTACCTCTTCTTTCACCGATCCGACGCAGTGCCCGCACGTCATGCCCTCGACGGTGTAAGTCGCTTCGGTCATCGCCACACTCCCTATGGTGCTCTCTCCTGATGCCTCCTTTATACCCCTAGGGGGTAGCAGTACGCCAGGGGACCCTCTGCCGAACCCGGTTACCCGCCGGGAGAGACTTCACGGATGCGGAAGATCTACGCGATCGGGATCGGCGCCGGCGACCCGGAACACCTCACGGTGCAGGCAGTCGACCGGCTCAATCGCGTCGACGTGTTCTTCGTGCTCGACAAGGGCAGCGCGAAAGCCGACCTGGTGCAGCTGCGCCAGGAGATCCTGGAGCGGTTCGTGAGCCGGCCAGGGTATCGCGTGGTGAGCGCGAAGGACCCGGACCGCGACCGGACGCCCGCCGACTACCGCACCGCGGTCGCCGACTGGCACCAGCTCCGCACGGACGTCTACGAGCAGCTGATCCGCGACGAACTGGCTGACGGCGAGACCGGCGCGTTTCTCGTCTGGGGAGACCCGGCGCTGTACGACAGCACTATCGCGTTGATCGAGGCCGTGCTGGCGCGCGGGAATGTGGCGTTCGACTACGAGGTCGTGCCGGGGATCAGCAGCATCTCCGCGCTGGTCGCGCGGCATCGGACGACGATGAACCAGATCGGCCGGGCTGTGCAGCTCACAACTGGGCGCCGGCTGGCTGATGGCTGGCCGAGTGACGCTGATGACGTCTTCGTGCTGCTCGACGCGCACACCACGTTCGATCAGTATGCGGGCCAGGGCTTGTGGATCTATTGGGGCGCGTACGTCGGGACTCCGGACGAAATCCTGCTGTCCGGGCCGCTGGATGACGAGCTGGCGGCGAAGATCCGGGAGACGCGAGCCGCGGCTCGGGAGCGGCACGGGTGGATCATGGACACCTATTTGCTACGCCGGCCGGAGTGAGGCCGGCGGGCCGCCTTTCGGCCCACTGTTTTTGGGCATAAAAAAAGGGGCGAGACTCCGGGAAAACCTTTTCAGGTTCTCAACCGGGGTCCCGCCCCTTTTTTTCATGTTAAGTTCGGCGGTGTCCTACTCTCCCACAACCCTTCGGTTGCAGTACCATCGGCGCAGTCAGGCTTAGCTTCCGGGTTCGGAATGGGACCGGGCGTTTCCCTGACGCTAAAACCACCGAAACACTCCGAAACAACACACACCCACCAGCCTCGCCCCGTGAGGGGCGAGCGGTGTCGGTGTGGTGTTTCAGAACCGTAGAGTGGATGCGTAACATCTTCGTGGGCAAGTCCTCGGCCTATTAGTACCAGTCAACTCGACAACACATTACTGTGCTTCCATTTCTGGCCTATCAACCCAATCGTCTCTTGGGGGCCTTAACCCACAAAGGGGTGGGATACCTCATCTTGGAACAGGCTTCCCGCTTAGATGCCTTCAGCGGTTATCCCTT
>NZ_BAAAHV010000021.1:397423-497710 GCF_039525725.1 Amycolatopsis albidoflavus | reverse complement strand
CCAGACGCCGACTTGAAGGCGATCCCGCCGCGACGGCGGAGCCGGCGCCAAAGACTCAAGACTCTCGGCGCAGCATTCGGCTGACGCCTGCTGCGACGGTGGTCGCGAGGATCCAGCCGGACGCGGTGAACCCGGCCGCCACCCAGTTGTCCGCGCCGTGCATGTACCAGCGCGACTTGTTGCCGAAGTCGACGATCGGCACCAGCAGGTCGGCGGTGTAGATGACCGGATTCCACTGCAGCCCGGAGTCTTGCTGGTTGACGAGGCAGCGCGGTCCGCTGGTCATGTAGCGGCCGGTGTGGTCGTTGACGCAGTCGTCTTTGCCGAGGCCGAACCAGAGGCTGCCGAGCACCAGGAGCGTGAGCAGCCAGCCGAGCGCGCGTACCGGACGGAAGCCGTAGCCGACCATCGACCGTTGCAGCCAGCTCCATAGCCGGACGCCGGGGCCGAAGAACTTGAAGCCCTTGGCGAGTGCTTCGTAGCGGAACTGCTGCTTCCGCAGGGCGACCGTCGAGGCGTGCTCTTCGTTTCCGGCGGCGCGCAGGGTCGCGGCCAGCTGGTCGTACGGTCCTGGGCGGTAGCCGCGCATGGCGTTGCGGAGCAGGTCGATCCGGTGGTCCAGCGCGTTGTCGTCGTCGAGCGCGATGCCGTGTTTCAGTGCGTCGTAACGGAAGTCTTCGAGTTCGAGGCCGTCGGTGGCTTTCCAGATCTCCTCGTTGTCGGCCAGAGCGCCGCAATGCGCCCGGCGCAGGCGTACCGACCCGGTCGGCGGCTCGGCGGGAGACAGGATGAACTCGTCCGCCGTGACGTCGCTTGCGTCGAGCGCGATGTCATGCGGGGCAAGCGATCCCAGCTTCGCGCCGTTCATGTCGAGCCGCCGGGCGATCTGCGCCCCGTCGAGGTTCACACCGCCCTCGGCCAGGAACGGACGATCCTTGTCCTCGGTCAGGACGACGTCTCGCCCGATCCGCGCGGTGCGGATGTCGAGGGAGAAACTGCTCGATTTCCGTTGCCCTGGCTCGGTGAGCAACGTGCCGAACATGTTCACGCTGCCGCCGATTTCCGCCCCTTGCAGCCTCAGGGTGCCCTGCAAGGTAGCGTCGGTCAGCTGGAAATTCCCGGAGATTTTGGCTCTCCGGGCGGAAAACACGTCTCGCCCTGGGTGGAGGAACATCGAATTCCAGGCGAGGAAGTTGCCGCCGACCGTGACGTCCGCGAGCCTGAGCTGCCCGATCGGGACCCGGAGGTTGGTGGCCTCGATGTCGCCGCCGATCGTGGACCCGTCGAGGTGCAGCGCCCGGTCGTAATACGGCGTCGCACGGCCGCGCACCATGGTGATCTCCGCGCCCGCGAGCCTGAGCGACCCGCCGATCCGCGCGTTGACCATGCGCAGCGTGCCGAATGCCCGGAGCCCGTCGGACAGTTCGAGATTGCCGTCCACCTTCAGCCGATCCGCGACCAACGCCGGTCGCGGATCGAGGTACGGGTCTCCGGATTTCCAGGCGTCCACGACGATCGGCCCGCGCTGGTCGACCTGAAGCCGCGCCTCGCGCAGGACTATGTCACTGTCCACAGTGGCGCTTGGGAGATAGAGAACACCCTTGGCGGAGAACCTTTTCCGCTCGCTGGCCGGCCCGTAGTTGTCGACCTCGCACAGCAGGCTTCCGCCGATGTGCAACCCGTTCCCGTTGAACGCGAAGCCATCCGGGTTGTCGAACGTCGCCCCCGAGAAGTTGACGTTACCGCCGGTCCGCATGCCCGGCAGCCGCACCTCGCCCTTGGCGACCATCCGATACGCGAGAAGAGCGCCGGTGATCACCAGTCGGTCGCCCTGGATCGCCTTGCCGTGCGGATGGCTGATCGTGGTCCTGGTGAGCACGACGGACCCGTCGATCACCGCGTCGGTGAGGTTGACCGCCGCGTTGGGCATCCCGCGCTCACGATCGTCCCCGCGCTGCACGGTCGTGGTCTCGAGCTCGAATTGGTCCGCCGCGATTTCCACGACACTGCGAACCAACCGCACGTCATTCCTGCTGCGCAAATTGCGAGCCCGCAGGCCGGGAAGCCAGCATTTGCGGAAAACGAGCCCGAGAAGAGTCGCCTCGCGCACGTCCGGCGGATGCTCGAAGCGGCACCGTTCGAATTGAAAAAGGAAATTGAGGTCGGCGGCGCGCAGGTCGAGAGTCCCGGTGATGTAGGCGTCCTCGACCTGCACGATCGGCGCGTTGGTGGCCTGCCGGCGCCAGCGAAGGATGCCGCTGGTGCCAGGTTTGAGCAGGTCCGCGGCCTTCACCTCGTACCGTTTGTCGGGAACCCCGGCAAACGGATCAAGCGGCGGCAAGGTCGTATCGGTCGGCACGAGCCCCTTCTCCCCACGATCGTCGGCCCTCAGGGAATCGGATCAACGACGGATGAGCAAGGGGCTGGGCGGAGTAGTGCGTGTTCGGCCTCGGGGTTGGTCACTTTGCGCGCGCGGACGACTACGTGATCGATTCACGACCCCCGGACGATCTTGCCCGAACGTCCTTCGCGGGCGGTTCGTGCCTGCTAAGGTCACTTCCCGGAGCTGAACAAGAACAGAGGGTAGGCCGCACCCAGGAAGTCGCGGCGGCTGGCTCCTGCTCGCGGACTGCAACAGCCCCAGGACGCCCCACTTCCGGGACATCGCCACCTCCGGACCTAGCAGGCAGTGCCGATACCCCGCCGAAGATCGCCGTCAAAAGCGGATCCGTTAACAGAGGCCCGGCAGCGGTGCGCTGCCATTGAGGACACCCGGCGATCGTGTACGACGTAGGCCCGGCATATGCCGTCAACGCGCAACTGTCCCGCTACGGCCACCTACAGCCGAAGAGCGACCGGCCGCCCAGGTCACACGCTTGCGAGCAAGTAACTACCCACCTCGGTCGATCTTGCTCGAACGTCCTTCCTGTGCGGTTCGTGCCTGCTAGAGTCACTTCCCGAAGCTGACCAGGAACAGAGGGTAGGCCGCACCCAGGAAACCGCGGCCCGTGCGGGGAGGCACGACATGCCAGACGGAACGAACAGCGGGCTGCAGGGCGTCCAGAACCAGATCATCTCGACGGCCCCGACCGCGCCTCCGCCCGGATCCGGGTTGATCCAGGGGGCCAACGCGGCCGCGCCGCCGCCTCCACCGCCGGACTACGCGGCATTGGGCAAGAAGCAGGCCTCGGCCGACTTCGCCGCCGCGTCGGGGAACAACGGCTGGGAGTTCGACCCGGCCGCGATCGACGAGGTCATCAAGAACCTGGAAGACAGTCTTGACGGCGACCACCAGGAGAGCGTCTCGAAGGCCACGGCGTTGATGCAGATCGTCCCGCCCGGTTCAGAGGTCGGCAGCCAGGGCTACGCCGACGTGGCAAACAAATCAGGATCTTCTTATTACGATTTCGCCCAGGGTGCCCAGACATATATTTCGTCCTACGTGGACACGTTGAAACAAATTCGCACCGCCTACCAGAATAATGATCAGAACGCCAAGGATCAGCTTCGATCCGCCGGGAAGGTTGATTAAATGCGACCCAGCAAGTCTCTAGCCGCGCTGATCGCTGCAGCCGCCGTTTTGTCGACATCAGCGTGCAACGGCTCGAACGCGGGGTCTGCCACGCCTGCTCCGAACGAACAATCCTCGGCCGCACCCTCGTCCAACGCCGGAGACGGCGGCGCGCCTAAAGTTTCGCAGCCGATCACCAATACCTCCGGGTTCGAAGCCGACCCTTGCTCGGCCATCCCGGCTGCCGCGGTCGAAAGCGCCGGCGGCAAAGTAGACCGGACCAAGGTGGAGAACTCGGCGACCGACAAGACTTGCGCATGGGTCTTCGCTACCGGCGGAAACGTCAGCGGTGCACTAGTCACCGGCAACACGCACGGGCTCGACGGTGTCTACATCCAGCACCGCAACGGAGCGATCACCTATTTCAAGCCGCAGCCTGCGGTCCAAGGCTACCCAGCCGTCGTGTACGACCGAGGTCAACCGGCACCCGGCAGGTGCAATCTCGCCGTCGGGATCCGCGACGATCTCACCTACACAGTCGTCACGCAGCTAAGGCAAGAAAGCCCTTCGTACTCCGACCCATGCACGCTGGCGACAAAGCTTGCCGCCGCGGCGGTCTCCCACATGAAGGGTCAGTGACGTGACCTACAGTGGGTTCGACATCTTCACCAAGGTTCACGACCCAGGCGATACGTCATCTCTCGACAGCGCCCGGGACACGTCAAGCCAGCTCAAGACGATCCACGAGAACATTGTCCGGAACCTGACCGAGAGCCAGGCGAAGCTCAACGCGTTCTGGAAGGGCAAGGCCGCGGAGACCGGTACCGCCGGGCTGACCCCGCTGATTCAAAGTTCGCAGATCGTCGCGGAAAACATGGACCGGGCGCACCGCTCCATGCAGGAGCAGTCCGACGCGTTCCGGTACGTCAAGCAGAATGCCCGGCAAGTCGGCAAAGACCGGCCGGACGATCAGAAGCTGAGCGACTACGTCTCGATCGGCGCCAGCGACGACGAGAAGGCCGCGGCGCAGTTCGATTCGGACACGAAATTCAACGTCGAACTGTACGAGCCCTATTACCAGAGCACGCAGCCTCGCAAGACCACGTTGGCTCCGGACTATCCGGCCGCGCATGATCCGAATGTGTCGGCGACTGGCATCACTCCGGATCCGCCAACGCCGGGCTCTACCGGTGGGCAGGTTGGCTCGGGGGCGGGACACCACTCGTCTGGCGGGTCGTCGCACAACTACGGCGGTGGGCCGTCGCATAGCTACAGCAGTGGGCCCAGCACCTACTCCGCTCCTCCCGGGGCGGCGGGCATGCCAGTGCCTCCGCCACCCGGGCACGGCGGGCCGGTGGCCCCGCCCGTGTCGCCGCCGAATGACAGCACTCGGGCGGCTTGGGCTGATCCCACGCCGCCTCCGCCGTCTCAGACTTGGCAGCCGCCGTCCGGCCTGCCTGGGGGTGGGAACACCGGCAACGGTGGCATGAACGGCGCGTTCGGGCCGGTCGGCGGGCTCGGTGGTTTCGGGCCCACGAGCGGTGGCGGCGGCGGGTTCGGCCCAGGCGGGTCGGGAGCCGGTTCCGGTGGTACGGGCGGCCCAGGTGCCGGACCCCGAGGTGTCGGCGGCGGCACTGGTGCGGGAGCGCTCGGCGAGAGCGCGGGTCGCCCCGCGATGGGTGGCGGTGCGGGCGCAGCCGGAGCGAAGGGTCAGCCGGGAATGGGTGGCATGGGTGGCGGCGGCAAGGGCGGCAAAGGGCCCGAGGACGAAGAGCACCAGCGCAAAATCCTGCTCGCCGAAGAGGACCCGGACTCGATTTTCGGGGGTTATGACGGCAATCGGCCTACGCCGCCGGTTATCGGGGCTTAGCGGAATGGTCAGGGGGAGGGAAAGTCGGTGCTGCGCAAGCCCGTTGAGCTGAGCCTGCAGACCTTCGAGGTGCTGCTGGAGCGGCTGAATCTCGGCGACATCCACCCAACGCTGGTTCGCGGCGCGCTCTGGTACTCGCCGGACGAGCGCCGGCAGCTGGCTGCTGAGACCGATCGCGAGCTGCACAATTCCGGTTTGATGCAACGTGGACGGCTTAGCGACGAGTTCGTCGAGACGATGCATTTGCTGCAGCGGCCGGGCATTGAGTACTACTCGTGGGTCA
The DNA here is from genome assembly GCF_039525725.1 of Amycolatopsis albidoflavus. NCBI lineage: Bacteria > Bacillati > Actinomycetota > Actinomycetes > Pseudonocardiales > Pseudonocardiaceae > Amycolatopsis > Amycolatopsis albidoflavus. The sequence continues at coordinate 492,046 of NZ_BAAAHV010000021.1, read as the reverse complement.
AGTCGGAGCGCGGCGAACGGACCGTGCGCGCGGCGGCGAGTGGCCGGGACGCGGCGACTGTTGTTGCGGTGAACCAGAAGCTGTACATCGCGCCGTGTTCGGCGGATACGTTGGTTCGTGAGTTCATCGCGTTGCTGCCGGAGGCTCCGGCCGCGCGGGTGCTTTCGCTTAACTGTTCTGACGAGGATTTGAATCTGGTCAAGAGCGGTGGCCAACCGTCTGGGCGGACTAGTCCGAGTATTCGGGACGCAAAGCAGGTACTGCAGTGGCTTGACAAGCCGCATACGTACTTCGGGCGGCTGTACGTCGCGATCCGGGACAGTCGCGGGAAGCGGCGGCGTAATGAGAATCCGCCGGGGTGGGCGGATATGGAGGAGGGGCGGATCCTGTTCGGGGTGGACAAATCCGGATGGATCAGCTTGGCCGGGGCTGGGCCGCAGGAGATGGCGAAGAAGGTGCAGCAGGTCGAGAACGAGCTGCGAAAGTGAAAGGCCGCCCGGAGAATCTCCGGGCGGCCCCACATCAAGCGTTCGGGTTCAGAACCCGAGACAAAAACGACTTAGTCCGTTCATGCTTCGGATCGCCGATGACCTCATCCGGAGCTCCGGACTCGACGACAACCCCGCCGTCCATGAAGAAGACCTTGTCGGCTACCTCGCGGGCGAACTGCATTTCGTGCGTCACCACGACCATTGTCATGCCGTCCTTGGCCAGTTGGCGCATCACGCCAAGGACGTCGCCCACCAGTTCCGGGTCCAAAGCGGACGTCGGCTCGTCGAAGAGCATCAGCTTCGGTTGCATGGCCAGCGCTCGCGCGATGGCGACGCGCTGTTGCTGGCCACCGGAAAGCTGACCGGGGTAGGAACGGGCCTTGTCCGCCAGGCCGACGCGGTCCAGCAGTTCCAGCGCCCGTTCCCGGACCTGGGCCCGAGGCTCGCGGCGGACCTGCACCGGGGCCTCCATGACGTTTTCCAGTGCCGTCATGTGCGGAAACAGGTTGAACCGCTGGAAGACCATGCCGATGTTCTTGCGCTGTGCCGCGATTTCCTTGTCTCGCAGCTCGTGCAAGCGACCGCCGCGTTCGCGGTAGCCGACCAGTACGCCGTCGACATACAGCCGGCCCGCGTCGATTTTCTCCAGGTGGTTGATGCAGCGCAGCAGAGTGGACTTGCCGGAACCGGACGGGCCGATCAGGCAGAGCACCTCTCGGTCGTGCACTTCCAGGTCGATGCCCTTCAGCACGTCGAGCGAGCCGAAGCTCTTGCACACCTTTTGCGCGGAAACTACGGGAGTCACTGCGGAGCACCCCCGCTTCCACTGCCGCCACTGCCGAAGCGGAAGCCCAGCATTCGCGCTCCCCACTTGTTCTTCTGCGCGGTCGCCCGTGAAGTGCCACGGGCGAAGTACCGCTCGATGTAATACTGCACGACCGTCAGCACCGACGTCATGAACAGATACCACGTCGCCGCGACGATCAGCAGCGGGACTGTCTTGTAGTTCTGCGAATAAATCGTCTGTGCCGACACGAACAGCTCGAAGTACCCGATCACCACCACCAGCGACGTGGTCTTCAACATCGAGATGGTCTCGTTGCCGGTGGGCGGGATGATCACCCGCATCGCCTGCGGCAGGATGATCCGGCGCAAGGTCTTGCCCCGGCTCATGCCCAGCGCGGACGACGCTTCCAGCTGACCGCTGTCGACGGACTGGAGGCCGCCGCGGACGATTTCCGCCATGTACGCCGCCTCGTTCAGGCCGAGGCCCAGCAACGAGGCGACGAACTGGTTGATCAGCGTGTTCGTGTCCCAGCTGACGAAGGTCGGCCCGAACGGGATGCCGAGTCCGATCTTCGGGTACGCCAGCGCCAGGAAGTTCCAGATCACCAGCTGAGCGATCAACGGCGTGCCGCGGAACAGCCAGATGTAGATCGACGCCGCGCCCGACATCAGCAGGTTCGGCGACAGTCGCATCACCGCGAGCAGTACGCCGCCGACAATGCCGATGAGCATCGAGAGCACCGTGAGCAGCAACGTGTTCCGCAGGCCGTTGAGAATCCGGTTGTCGAAGAGGTACTGACCGACGACCGACCACTGCAACGCGGAATTCGTGACGACGCTGCGGATCACGATGAACGCGACGAACACGATGATCACGCCGGCGATCCAGCGTCCGTAATGCCGGACCGGGACCGCCTTGATCGGGGTGGTGTCGACCTCCTGCCAGGAATCGGCGGGGCCGGGGGGAGTGGACACGAGTAACTAAGTCCTCAGTTTCGTCAGGAAGCGGACGGGTTGATCTCCGACTTGGTGATGGCACCGGAACCCGACAAGCCCCACTTGTCCAGGATCTTCTTGTAGATTCCGGTGTCGATCAGCTTCTGCACGGCGCCCTGCACGGCCTTGCCGAATTCGGTGCTGCCCTTCGGCAGCACGATCCCGTACGGCGCGGTGTCGTACGGCGCGCCCGCGGACTCCAGCTGGCCCCCGGTCTGCTTCACCGCGTAGTCGATCACCGGCGAGTCGGCCAGTTCGGCCTGCACGCGCTTCGCGGTCAGCGCCAGGTTCACGTCGGTCTGCGCCTGGAACTGGGTGATGTTGATGGCCTGCTTGCCCGCCTTGGTGCACGCGGTGTTGCGCTTGCCGAGGTCGTCGACCTGCGTGGTGCCCTTCTGCACGGCCACATTCTTACCGCACAGGTCGTCCACCGCGATTTTGTCCGGATTTCCCTTGAGCACCGCGAGCGAGGTGCCCGCGCTGTAGTACGAGATCATGTCGACGGTCTGCATCCGCTCGGCGTTGATCGTGAACGACGAGATGCCCATTTCGTACTTCTTCGCCGAAATACCGGGAATGATGCCGTCGAACGCCGAGTTCTGGAACTCCGTCTGCACGCCGAGCACCTGGCCGACCGCGGTGGCGATGTCGACGTCGAAGCCGGTCGCCTTGCCGTTCTCGACGAATTCGTTCGGCGGGTAGGTCTGGTCCTGCCCGATCACGATCTTGCCGTCGGCTTTGACGTCGGCGGGCACGAGCCCGGCCAGCGCCGCGTCCTTCTGCGCGGTCGGCGCGCTCTCGGTGCCGCCGGGAGCCTGGCTGGCTCCCGAATCACCGCCGGAACCGTTTCCGCCCGCACCGCACGCCATCGTCATGCCGACGAGCGCGAAGGCTGGGAGAAGGGCGAGTGCCTTCATTTGCTGTCCTCGGGCCACTTCGTCACTCCTCGTAGTTCTCAAGGGCTGAGAGCTGGCATATTGCCACTCGTAAGCGGGTATGCACAGCACTGATGCGTCACGGGGAAGTTTCGCACAGGACTTGCCGGGAAGACGGGTGTCGCGGCCGCTCGACGCGGTAAGTCAGGATGTCCTCCATGAACGCCAACCCCGGTCCCCGGCTGCCTCCGGCCGGACGACGTGCGCGAACGGTGAAAGGCCGCCGCGCGGCCAGGCCCGGCGCGCAGTTCGACGGATACCTCGCCCCGGAGCGGCCGCACGCCGGCGCCTACGACGAGATGTTCGCGCCCGACGGCATGGTCCGCGGCCCTTACCGAGCGCTCTACGGCTCGATCGCCGCGCTCGACGCCGGCGACCTCACCAACCGCTCGCAGGCACTCGACCGGGCGATGGTGGACCAGGGGATCACGTTCTCGCTGTCGGGCCAGGAGCGGCCGTTTCCGCTCGACCTCGTGCCCCGCGTCATCCAGGCGACCGAATGGTCCCGGCTCGAACGCGGCGTGACACAGCGTGTCCGGGCGCTGGAGGCGTTCCTCGCCGACGTCTACGGCGACCGGCAGATCCTCCGCGACGGCGTGCTGCCGCGCAGGCTGATCACCTCGTGCGAGCACTTCCACCGCGAGGCCTACGGGATCAAACCGCCCAACGGGGTGCGGATCCACGTCTCCGGCGTCGACCTCGTCCGCGACGAAGAGGGCACATTTCGCGTCCTGGAGGACAATCTCCGCAACCCGTCCGGCGTGTCGTACGTGATGGAGAACCGGCGCACGATGGCGCGTGTGTTCCCAGACCTGTTCGCGCGACACCGGGTCCGGCCGGTCGGTGACTACGCGTCACATCTGCTTCGCGCGCTGCGAGCGGCGGCCGCGCCGAACGTCGCCGATCCGATGGTCGTCGTGCTTACCCCGGGCGTGTACAACTCGGCCTACTTCGAGCATTCGCTGCTGGCCCGGCTGATGGGCGTGGAGCTGGTCGAGGGTCGCGACATGTTCTGCCGCGACAACGTGGTCTACCTGCGCACCACCGAGGGCGAGCGCCAGGTCGACGTGATCTACCGGCGGATCGACGACGAGTTCCTCGACCCGGTGCACCACCGGCCGGACTCGGTGCTCGGCGTCGCCGGCATCCTCAACGCCGCCCGCGCGGGCAACGTGGTGGTGGCGAACGCGGTCGGCAACGGCGTCGGCGACGACAAGCTCGTCTACACCTACGTGCCGGAAATGGTGCGCTACTACCTGAACGAGAAACCGATTCTGCCCAATGTGGACACTTTCCGCTGCTGGCTGCCCGACGAGTTCGACTACGTCATGCAGCACGCCGGCGAATTGGTGATCAAACCGGTCGAGGGCTCCGGCGGGTACGGCATCGTTTTCGGGCCGGACGCGTCCAAAAAGGAGCTCGACGCGTTGCGCCGCAAGGTGCGCGCGAACCGGCGCGGCTGGATCGCGCAGCCGGTGGTGCAGCTTTCCACCGTTCCGTCCAAGGTGGACGATCGGCTCGCGCCGCGGCATGTGGACCTGCGGCCGTTCGCGGTCAACGACGGCAAGGAAATCTTCGTGCTGCCCGGCGGCCTCACCCGGGTCGCGCTGCCCGAGGGCAGCCTGGTGGTGAACTCGTCGCAGGGCGGCGGGTCGAAGGACACTTGGGTGCTCGCTTCGCGGTCTTCGACGTCGGAGCAGGAACTGGACCGTCCCGCGCTCGGCGACGTGTCCGTTGTGGACGGTGTCGCCGCGGAACAGGGACCGGAGCTTTCCACGTCGCAGCAGCAACAACAGCAACAGCAGAGCTGAGGGAGGGAAATCATGATGCTGGCCCGCAACGCGGAGTCGCTGTACTGGATCGGCCGTTACGTCGAACGCGCCGACGACACCTCCCGCATCCTGAACGTCTCGGTGCATCAGCTGCTGGAAGACGCGAGCGTCGACCCGGACCACGTCAGCCGCCAACTGCTCGCTGTGCTCGGCATTCCGTTCGACGCGGGCGACGCGCTCGACGTCTGGAAGCTGACCGAATTGGTCGCCTATGCGAAGGACAATCCGTCGTCCATCGTCGGCTCGATCAACTCCGCGCGCGAGAACACTCGCGGCGCGCGCGAGGTGGTGTCGACCGAGCTGTGGGAATGCCTGAACGCGACGTGGAACGCGGTGCCGGACCGGCAGCGTTACGCCCGCCGTGCCGGGCCGCACGCGTTTCTGTCCTTTGTGGAGGAACGGGCGGCGATGTTCGCCGGGCTCGCCGATTCCACGATGAGCCGCGACGACGGCTGGCTGTTCCTGGTGCTCGGGCGATCGGTCGAACGCGCGGACATGGTGGTGCGGCTGCTGCTTTCGCGAGTTTCGGACCGGGCGTCGTCGCCGGGATGGATGACCGTGCTTCGCTCGGCGGGCGCGCAGGACACGTACCTGCGCACCAACCGTGGCGCGCTGGACGCCGCACGCGTGGTGCAGTTCCTGCTCAGGGACACGTTGTTCCCGCGTTCGGTCTTCCACGCCTTGCGCCAGGCGGAGGATTGCCTACGGCAGCTGGATCCGGGAATCAACGCACGGGGCAACGAAAAAACCGAGGCCGTCCGGCTGCTCGGCCGCGCCCGCAGCGAGCTGGAATTCCTTCACCCGGCGGCGCTGCTGGACGACCTGCCGCGACGGCTGCGCGGGCTGCAGGAAGCGATCAAGGAAATCGGGGAAGCGGTGTCCATGCAGTACTTCCACACGTCGCCGTGGGTGGCGTGGAGCGGTGCGGAGGTATCCCTGTGACCTGGCAATTGCGGGTGACGCACCGGACCGGCTACCGGTACGCGACGCCGGCCACCCAGTCGTACAACGAAGCCCGGCTCACGCCGCGTTCGGACCGGCGGCAGACCACTTTGGCCACTCGCATCGAAACCTCCCCGGCCACGCGCGCCTATCGCTACACCGATTATTGGGGAACCGACGTCACCTCGTTCGACCTGCACGCGCCGCACACCGAGTTCACCGTGCTCGCGACGTCCGTGGTGGAGACGGCGGACGAAGCGGAACCGGTGCACTCGGCGACGTGGAAAGACCTGCAGAGCGAGACCGTCCGCGATCAGCGCACGGAATATCTGACGCCGACGCCCTATACGCCGAATGATCAAGAACTGTCCAAACAGGCCCGTGCGCTGCGCAAGGGATTGGACCCGGCGGACGCGGTGCTCGCGATCTGCGGCTGGGTGAACGAGCAGTTGAAATACCAGCCCGGAACCACCGGCGTACACAGCACGGCGACCGATTCGTGGCGAGCGCGCGAGGGTGTGTGCCAGGACTTCGCGCACGTCACGCTGGTGATGCTGCGGGCGATCGGCATTCCGGCGCGGTATTGCTCGGGGTACCTGCACACCAAGCCGGAGGCCAAACTCGGCGAAAAGGTGGAGGGCGAAAGCCACGCGTGGGTCGACGTGTGGACCGGGGGCTGGTGGGCGCACGATCCGACGAACGCGATCCCGGTCGGGCCGCGGCACGTGTGGGTCGCGACTGGGCGGGATTACGCGGATGTGGCTCCGTTGAAGGGGATCTTCACCGGGGCTAGTCAGTCCACTTTGGACGTTTCGGTGGAACTGACCCGGATGGCTTAGTCACGCGGTCTGACGGCGTCGGGAAACCGCCAGCAGCCACAACAGGTACCCGCCGCCCAGCGCTGCCGCGACCACGCCTACCGGCAGCAGCGAAGCGTCCAGAACCCGCTGTCCCACGAAGTCCGCCGCCAGTACCAGCACCGCGCCCATCGCCGCGGAAGCGACCAGGTTCGGGCCCGGGCGGCGGGTCAGGCGGCGAGCGAGTTGCGGCGCGGCCAGGGCGACGAACGGAATCGGCCCGGCCGCGGCGGTCGCGGCAGCGGCCAGCGCGACCGCCGCCAGCAGCACCACCGCACGCACGCGCGGCACCGCGACGCCGACCGCGACAGCCGCGTCATCGCCCATTTCCAGCATTCGCAACGCGGGCTGGTGCACGAAGATGAACGGCGACAGCACCAGGACAGCCAGGCACAACGGGATGAAGTAGTTCCAGTCGCGGCCCGCGAGATCGCCGGTCAGCCAGCCGACCGCCTGTGCCGCGGCTTCGAGTTTCGCTTGCACCAGCAGATAGCCGTTGACCCCGGCGAGCACCGCGCTCACCGCGATGCCCAGCAGCACCAGCCGTGAGCTGAGCAAACCGTGCGGGGCGCACAGCGCGGTGACCAGCAACGCAGTGAGCAGGCCGCCCGCGACCGCGCCGACCGACACCAGTCCAGGGCCCGCGCCGAACAGCAGGATCATCATGATCCCGCCGGTCGCCGAGCCGGTGGTGAAGCCGATGATGTCGGGACTGCCGAGCGGATTCCGCGTCACCGTCTGGAAAACCGAACCCGCCAGCGCGAGCGCGATGCCGACGAAAATCGCCACCAACGCGCGCGGCAGGCGGCCGGTGACCACCAGATACTGCGCCTTCGTGCCGGATCCGGCGAGCGTCCGCAGGACTTCCATCGGCGTCATCTCGTAATCGCCGGTGCCGACGGCGAGCACCAGAAGCACCGCAGCCACCAGGGTCAGCAGCCCGACGACCATCCACGTCCTCATCGCCGCACCGCCTTCAGCCGCCGCGCCACGATCACGAAGGCGATGCCGCCGATCACGTCTGTCATCACGCCCACCTGGATTTCGCCGTTGCCGCCGAGCAGTCGGCCGAGCACGTCGCAGCCGAGCAGCAACACCGGCCCGAGCAGCGCGGACAACGGCAGCACCCACCGTTCGTCCTGGCCGACCAGCGCGCGGACGACGTGCGGGATCATCAGCCCGACAAAGGCAATCGGGCCACACGCGGCGGTCGCGGTCGCGGAGAGCAGGCCGACGGCGATCATGCCTGCCGCGCGGGTCAGCGCCGGGTTCGCGCCGAGGCCGCGTGCGCTGTCGTCGCCGAGCGCGATCGCGTTGAGCGGCCGAGCGAGTACACCCGCGATCACCAAGGCTGCCAGGAAAAACGGCAGCAGCCCGGCGAGGCTGTCGAGGTTCCGGTTCACCAGCGATCCCACGAGCCAGTACCGCATCTGGTCGAGGCTGTGCGTGTTGATCATCTGCATGCCCTGGTTGATCCCGACGAACACGGCCTGCACCGCGACGCCCGCGAGCACCAGCCGCAGCGGGCTCACCGAGCCGCCGATGACCGTGACCAGGACCGTTCCCGCCAGCGCGCCGAAGAAGGCGAACCACACCAGTTGCTCCGGCGAAGTCACCGAGAACACCGCGCCGCCCAGGACGATCGCGACCGCCGCGCCATGGTTGATGCCGAGCAGACCGGGGTCGGCGACCGGGTTCCGGGTGATCGCCTGCAGCAACGCGCCGGCCAGCCCCAGCCCGACGCCGACGGCCAGCCCGAGCAGCGTCCGCGGCAGCCGGTCGTCGCGGATCACGACGTCCTCGAACGTGCCGCTGTAGGAGAACAGCGCGTGCCAGACGCTGCCGAGCGGCAACCGGTTGGAGCCGAGGGCGATGGACAGCACCACCACCGCGACGAGTGCGACGAGCGCCGCGACCAGGACTGTCGCGCGGACGCCCCAGCGCCGGGATGTGACGCGCTCCCCAAGCAGGACCATGGCGTTCACCCTAAGGCAAGGCTAACCTCAGGCGGTACCTCACCCGATCCTCCGGAGTTCCGATGACCTTCTCACCGGCGCGGCTGTCCCGCCGCGGCTTTCTCGCAGGCACCGCCGCCGCGGGCACCCTCGGCCTGCTGAGCGCCTGCGGGTACAAAGACGACCAGCCGGCGGCGGGCGACGGCGCGACCTGGTCCTTCACCGACGACCGCGGCCGCAAGCTCGACGGCAAACGGCCGGAACGGATCGTCGCACAGGTGACCGCCGCGGCCGCGTTGTGGGACTTCGGCGTGAAATCGGTGGGCATTTTCGGCCCGTCGAAGCTCCCGGACGGCAAGACCGATCCGCAGGCGGGCGGCGTCGACCTGAAGTCGGTGACCTCGCTCGGCAACGTGTGGAACGAGTTCAACTTCGACAAGTTCATCTCGCTGAACCCGCAACTGCTGGTCAGCGTGATCTACCTGAAGCAGCAGATGTGGTACGTGCCGGACACGATGGCGGACAAGGTCGACAAGGCCGCGCCGAGCGTCGGCATTGGACTCCAGGACATCGCGATGCCGCAGGGGATCGCGAAGTTCGAGGCGCTGGCGAAGGCGCTCGGCGCGGACGTCGCGACGCCGGAAATCCAGCAGGCGAAGGAGAAGTACGAGGCCGCGGACGCCAAGCTCGCCGAGGCGGTCAAGAAGACGGCCGGGCTCAAGGTGCTGCTGCTGTCGGCGCAGAAGGACACGACATACGTGGCCAACCCGGCGAAGTTCGCGACCTCGAAGCACTACCAGGACAAGGGGATGCAGTTCGTCCTGCCGGAGAAGCCCGACGAAAGCCAGGGCGGCTACTACGAGCAGGTGAGCTGGGAGAACGTCGGCAAGTACTCCGCCGACGTGATCATGTACGACTCGCGCGGCGGGTCGCTTTCGCTCGGCCCGGACGGGCTCGGCGGCGTCCCGACCTGGCAGCAGCTGCCCGCGGTGAAGGCGGGCAAGCTGATCCCGTGGAACAACGAGACGCCGTTCTCGTACCAGCGGTTCGCGCCGGAGCAGACCCGGATCGCCGACGCGTTGGGCAAGCTTGCCTAAAGCACCCCAATGTGGCATTGGGTGCATGCGACGCACCCAATGTGGCATTGGGTGCGTGAGATGCACCCAATGCCACATTGGGGCGTTCGCCAGGTCAGCTGCGGGCGTGCGCGTCCAGCAGATGCGCCACCGCTTCGGTGACCTGCTGGGCGTAGTCCAGGTTCAGCCACTCGTCGGGCACGTGGATGTTCGAATCCGCCCCGCACGCGCCGGTGACCAGGAACTGCGCCTCCGGGTACTTCTCGCCGAGCAGGCCCATGAACGGGATCGACCCGCCCATTCCCGCCGCGCGGTGCGGACGGCCGAACACCTCGTCGTCGACCCGGCGCAGCGCGTCAGTCAGCCACGCGGCTTCCTCCGGCGCGTTCCAGCCGTTCTCCGCCTGCTGGTCCTCGGCGATGGTGACCTTCGCGCCATACGGAACATCCGTGGTCAGCACCCGCTTGATCGCCGCCAGCGCGTCGTCCGCGACCGCCGTGGGCGGCAGGCGGAAGCTGAGCGTGAGCGTGGTGCTCTGCCGCAGCACGTTGCCTGCCTCGGCGGGCAGCGGAAGCCCTTCGCCGCCGATGATCGACAGCGTCGGCCGCCAATAGTTGTTCAGCAGCAGCTCAAGCGCGTCCTCGGACACCGTCTTTCCACCGCTCACCAACGGGAACGCGGTGTGCAGCGCTTCCGGCGCCACCTCCGCGACCGCCTCGATCTCGGCGCGGCGGCTGGCCGGCACCTCGACGTTCAGCTCGGACAGCTTGATCTCGCCGGTTTCCGCGTTCTCGATCCGCTCCAGCAGCTGCCGCAGGACCCGGAACGAACTCGCGACGACACCGCTGGCCAGACCGGAGTGCTGTGCGGTGGCGAGCAGCTGGACGTTGACCGTCAGGTGCACCATGCCGCGCAGGCTGGTGGTGAGCCACAGCCGCTCGTAGTCCATGCCGCCCGCGTCGAGGCAGACGACGAGGCTGACTTCGCCGAGCCGTGCGCTCAGGTGCTCAAGGTAAGCGGGCAGGTCGGGGCTTCCGGATTCCTCGCCGGTTTCCAACAGCAGCGCGATGCGCGCGTGCTCGCCGCCAGCGGCGTGTACTGCTTCCAGTGCGGCACTGGCCGCGTACCCGGAGTAGCCGTCGTCGACCGAACCTCGGCCGTACAGGCGACCGTCGCGGATGACTGGCGTCCACGGGTCGAGGCCTTCGGACCAGCCGCCGACCGGGGGCTGCTTGTCCAAGTGGCCATACATGAGAACGGTGCCCTTGTCCGTCGCGCCCGGGGTGGCCGGAACGTCGACGAACAGCAGCGGAGAACGGCCTTCCAGCTCGACGACCTCGATCCGCGCGCCCGGCAGGTCGCGCCCTTCGAGGTAGGTCTTGACGTGCTGGACGGCGGCGGCGAGATGCCCGGTCGACGCCCAGTCCGCGTCGAACGCCGGGGACAGCGCGGGGATCGCGACCAGACCGGACAGGCTCGGCGTGACGTCGTTGATCCACGTCGAGACCACGGATTCGCGTACGGATTTTTGTTCCACAGCGCCATCTTGCCACGGTGACCGACGTCACCGGTGCGGGTGAACGTCGTGCGCGGCGATCCCAGCGAGAACCGCGATCGTCGCTCGCGAGGGCAGGTAGGGCGCGGGATGGCCGACCGACCATCGCCACTCCCATACTCGGGCATCCAAGCGTTTTCCCTGTTCAGCGAGGTTTTCTCAGCAACAAATCAGCAACTCCCGCTCTCCATCGGAGCAATTCTCGTGCCAGGATGTGGCCACGAACCGTCAACGCCGACGATGACCGGAGCACCTCGGACCCGAGGCGCCGGTCCCCGCCGGTGCAGTCGCTGTGGCCGCCACAAGCGGCCGTCAGAGGCGCCGACACCGAGGAGAACAGCTCATGCCGTCCGAACAGTGGACGCACCCGGAACCTGGAGACGGGCCGGCCGCCGTAGCGGCCCAGCCTTCCCCCGAACAGGTGATCGCCGGTTTGCGAGCGACAAGCGAAGGTGGCGCTGAGCTGACTCAGCTGCTCACCCCCGAGGGCCAGCGGGTCCCGTCCGAGCGGTTCGACCGCTACGTCGAGGACGTGGACGACGAAACGCTGAAGAACCTCTACCGCGACATGGTGCTGGTGCGCCGCGCGGACCGCGAGGCCAACGCGATGCAGCGCCAGGGGCAGCTGGGCATCTGGGTGCCGCTGCTCGGCCAGGAAGCCGCGCAGGTCGGGTCCGGTCGCGCGCTGCAGCCCCGCGACATGGCTTTCCCGAGCTACCGCGAGCACGGCGTCGCCTACACCCGCGGCGTCGACATGCGCGAGCTGATCGGGATTTTCCGGTGCACCGACCACAGCGGCTGGGACTACCAGGCGCACCGGTTCCACCCGTACACCATCGTCATCGGCAACCAGGTGCTCAACGCGGCCGGTTACGCGATGGGCCAGAAGTTCGAGGGCAAAGTTGGCGACGAGGGTGGCGAGGCCACCATCTGCTACTTCGGTGACGGCGCGACTTCGCAGGGCGACGTGCACGAAGGTTTCGTCTGGGCCGCGGTGTACGACGCACCGCTGGTCTTCTTCTGCCAGAACAACCAGTGGGCGATTTCCGAGCCCACCGAACGCCAGTCGCGGCTGCCGCTCTACCAGCGCGCCCGCGGCTACGGCTTCCCCGGCATCCGCGTGGACGGCAACGACGTCCTCGCCTGCCTCGCCGTCACCCGGTGGGCGCTGGAGGAATGCCGGCACGGCAACGGACCGGTGCTGATCGAGGCGTTCACCTACCGGATGGACGCGCACACCACGACCGACGACCCCACCCGCTACCGGCTCTCAGACGAGCTGGAGGAGTGGAAGCTCAAGGACCCGATCGAGCGCGTCCGCGCGTTCCTGGCCCGCAACGGGCACGCCGACCAGGCGTTCTTCGACAGCGTCCAGGCCGAGGCGGACCAGTTCGCCGCCGAGCTGCGCGACTACACGTTCAACATGCCGGAGCCGCCGCCGGATCGGGTGTTTTCCCAGGTGTACGCCGAACCTTCGCCGGTGCTGGAAGCGCAGCGCGAGGAGTATCTGTCCTATCTCGACGGTTTCGCGGCAGCGGGTGAGCACTGATGACTGATCTGCAGAAGCTCACGATTGGCAAGGCGCTCAACCTCGGTCTCCGTCGTGCGATGGAAGAGGACCCGAAGGTCCTGATCATGGGGGAGGACGTCGGCAAGCTCGGCGGCGTCTTCCGGATCACCGACGGACTGCAGAAGGACTTCGGCGAGCAGCGCGTGCTGGACACGCCGCTCGCCGAATCGGGCATCATCGGCACCGCGGTCGGCCTCGCCGTGCGCGGATTCCGGCCGGTGTGCGAGATCCAGTTCGAAGGCTTCATCTTCCCCGGCTTCGACCAGATCTCCTCGCAGCTGGCGAAACTGCACTACCGCACGCAGGGCAAGGTCAAGATGCCCGTCGTGATCCGGGTGCCGTTCGGCGGCGGGATCGGCGCGGTGGAGCACCACTCGGAATCGCCGGAATCGCTGTTCTCGCACATCGCCGGCCTGAAGGTGGTGTCGATTTCGAACGCCGTGGACGCCTACTGGGGCATCCAGGAGGCGATCCGCTCGGACGACCCGATCCTCTTCTTCGAGCCCAAGAAGCTGTACCACTCGGGCGCGTTGAAGATGGAGGTCGACACCTCGACGGCGCCGTCGCGGGTGTTCGCGTCGCAGGTGGTGCGCGAGGGCACGGACGCCACGGTGGTCGCGTACGGCCCGTCGGTGAAGGTGGCGCTCGACGCCGCTACCGCCGCCGAAGCCGAGGGCAAGTCGCTGGAGGTCATCGACCTGCGCACGCTCTCGCCGCTCGACCTCGGACCGGTCTTCGAATCGGTCCGCAAGACCGGACGGCTCATCGCGGTCAGCGAAGCGCCGTCGGAATCCTCGCTGACCTCGGAAATCGCCGCCCGCGTTCAGCAGGAATGCTTCTACTCCCTTGAGTCCCCCGTCCTGCGCGTGACCGGATTCGACACGCCGTACCCGCCTGCGAAGCTCGAGGAGCACTACCTCCCCGACCTCGACCGGGTCCTGCACGCTGTCGACCGATCTCTCGCCTGGTAAGGGGGTTGCATCAGAAATGCCCGAGTACAAACAATTCCCCCTGTCGGACACGGCGGAGGGGCTGACCGAAGCCGACATCCTCGCCTGGCGCGTCAAGCCGGGCGACACGGTCACGGTCAACCAGATCGTGGTCGAGGTCGAGACCGCGAAGGCCGCTGTCGAGCTGCCGATCCCGTGGGCCGGGGTGGTCACCGAACTGCACGTGGAACCGGGGCAGACGGTGGAGGTCGGGACGACGATCCTGACCATGGACGTGGATCCCGACGGGAAAGCCGCGCCCGCGCCCGCCGCTGCTGCTGCTTCCGCTGCCGCGCCCGCTCCGGCCGAGGAGGAGATGAAGCCGCTGGTCGGCTACGGCTCCAAGGCGGCCGGGACTACCCGGCGGGCGCGAAAGCACCCCAATGTGGCATTGGGTGCGTCAGATGCACCGAACGCCACATTGGGTGCGTCGCATGCACCCAATGCCACATTGGGGCAGCCCCCGGCCCCAGCGGCACCGGCAGAACCGGCGGCCCCGCGCGGCGGTTACGTCCCGCTGGCCAAACCGCCGGTCCGCAAGCTGGCCAAGGACCTCGGCGTCGACCTGCACTCGCTCACCGGCAGCGCGGACGGCGGCGTGATCACCCGCGACGACGTCCACGCCGCCGCCAACGGTTCCGCCGCCCCCACGGTGTCCACAGTGTCCACTGTGGACACCGGCTACGACCCGACCACCCGCGAGCGGCGTGTGCCGATCAAGGGCGTCCGCAAGGCGACCGCGGCCGCGATGGTGCAGAGCGCGTACACCGCTCCGCACGTCACGGAGTTCCTCACCATCGACGTTACGCCGATGATGGAGCTGCGCGAGAAGCTCAAGAAGTCGCGCGAATTCAGCGGCGTCAAGCTCACTCCGCTGGCGTTCGCGGCGAAGGCCGTGTGCCTCGCGGCGAAGCGCACGCCGGACGTCAACGCGGTGTGGGACGAGGCCGCGCAGGAGATCGTCTACAAGGACTACGTGCACCTCGGGATCGCGGCGGCGACCCCGCGCGGTCTCGTGGTGCCGAAGATCCGGGACGCGGATTCCTTGTCGCTCAAGGAACTCGCGGTCGCGCTCACCGAGCTGACCGACGTCGCACGCGAGGGCAAGACCACGCCGGCGGCGATGCTGGGCGGGACGTTCACGATCACCAACGTCGGCGTTTTCGGCGTCGACACCGGAACGCCCATCATCAACCCGGGAGAGTCGGCAATCCTGGCGGTCGGGGCCATCCGCGACACCGCCTGGGTGGTCGACGGCGAGATCAAGGTGCGCAAGGTGATGCAGCTGTCGCTGAGCTTCGACCACCGGGTGGTCGACGGGCAGCAGGGGTCGGAGTTCCTCGCCGACGTCGGCGCGCTGCTCGCCGATCCGGCGGTCGCGATCACGTACTAAGCGACAAGGCCGTGTCCACCCGGGCACGGCCTTTCGTTTATCGAGTTGACGGAGTGAGCGCTCACTCCGTACCGTGGCAAGCATGGAAACGAGGAAAAGAGCACCGGGGATGGCCCCGGACGACCGGCGGCGGATGATCGTCCGCGCGGTGCTCCCGCTGGTCGTCGAGCACGGTCACGGGGTCACCACCGCGCAGATCGCCCGGGCCGCCGGGATCGGCGAGGGCACCATCTTCCGGGTCTTCAAGGACAAGGACGAACTGTTCGACGCGTGCGTGGAAGCCGCGCTCGATCCGGCGGAGGCGCTGGAGATGATCGGGGAGATCCCGGCCGAGCTGCCGCTGGAGAAGCGGCTGGCCGAAGCCGCCGAGGCGATGAACGCGCACCTGCAGCGAATGGGCGCGGTGATGGCCGCGACGATGAAGGGACGCCCGCGCGCGGCGGCGGAAGAGGCGCGTAACCGCAAGTCAGTGACCGGGGACAGCCGCCGCGAGTCGCTCGAAGCGATGCAGCGCGCGGTGCGGGAGCTGTTCGTTCCGGACGCCGCCCGGTTGCGGCTGCCGGTGGACAAGGCCGCTTCGCTGTTCCTGGCGCTGCTGTTCACGCAATCCCGCCCGATGCCGGGTGCCCCGACTACTGACGAGGTCATCGACGTCTTCCTGCACGGTTCGGTGCTGGCGTGATCCCCGGCGGTGGGGGCGGGATCGAGATGGCCCTCGGCCGCCGCGGTCGCCGCAGGATGGCGCAATCCGTGCCGGACAGCGGTCTCACCGGGCCGGTCGACATCCCGGAACCAGAACAGCCCGAACAGCCAAAAGGCCTGCGCGCCCGGCTGTCGCGCATGCGCACTTCCGTAGCCGGCACCGTCCGCGGCCTGCCGAAGGTCGCGAAGCTGACTTGGCAGGCCAGCCCGACGTTGACGATCGTGCTCGCGGTGATCACACTGGCGTCCGGCCTGCTGCCGACGGTCACCGCGTATATCGCGAAAATCCTGCTCGACTCGGTGGTCGCCGCGATCCAGCATCGCGGGTCGACGGCGGACATCGTGCGCATCACGCTGTTCCAGTTCGGCGTTCTGGCGGCGACCGCGATCAGCAGCGCGCTCACCACGATCGCGCAATCCCTGCTGCAGGAACGGATGACGCTCAGCATCCGGCACCAGGTCATGCAGCACGCGAGCGACCTGCACCTGTCGTACTTCGAGGGTTCGTCGTCCTACGACATGCTGCGCCAGGCAGCGCAGGAAGCGCCGACGCGTCCGTTGTCGATGATGACCTCGGCGCTCGGCCTGATCCGGACGCTGATCACCTTCGCCAGCATGATCGCGCTGCTGGTGTCGATCAGTCCGCTGCTCGCGCTGGTCGCTTTGCTGGCCCCGATTCCGGCGTTCATCTCGCAGTCGAAGTACGGTTCGCGGGCGTTCTGGCTCACCTTCATGATGTCGCCGATCAAACGGCGGATGGACTATCTGTCCTCTTTGGTCACCACGGACACGTATGCCAAAGAGACCAAGCTGTTCGGCCTCGGTCCGTACTTTGTGGACCGGTTCCGGAAGCTCGGCGTCGTGGCCTACGAACGGCAGCGAAAGCTGACAGTGAAACGGAATGTCAGCTCGACGTCGTGGGGATTGCTGAGCACGCTGGTCGGCTCGGGGATCGCGTTGTACATCGCGCTGGAAGCGGTGGGCGGGCGGCTGACGCTCGGCGACCTGGCGCTGTACACCGCCGCCGCGACGTCCGTGCAAAGTTCGGTGACCGGTTTGTTCACCGCGTTTTCCGGGATGTACGAGAACAATCTCTACCTGGACACGCTGTACAAATTCCTCGACACCAAACCGGAAATCACCGCTCCGCCGAAGCCGCGGCCACTTCCGTCCACTGTGGATGGACACATCCAGTTCGAGTCGGTGAGCTTCAGTTACCCCGGCGCGGACGAACCGGCGCTGCACGGGGTGAGTTTCGAGATCCGTCCCGGTGAGACCGTCGCGGTCGTGGGCCGCAACGGCGCGGGCAAATCGACGCTGTTCAAGCTGCTGTGCCGGCTGTACGACCCGACAGCGGGCCGGATCCTGCTGGACGGCGTGGACATCCGCGAGTACGACCCGGTACAGCTGCGCACCAAGATCAGCGCGATGTTCCAGGATTACGTGACCTATCAAGGCACCGCGGCCGAGAACATCGGCCTCGGCGACCTGAACCGGCTCACCAATCGCGAGCACATCGAGGAGTCCGCCCGCCGCGCCGGAGCCGACGAGCGCATCGCCCGGCTGCCGACGGGGTACGACAGCCCGCTCGGCCGGTGGTTCGACCAGGGCGTGTCGCTGTCCGGCGGGGAATGGCAGAAAATCGCGCTGGCCAGGGCCTTCCAGCGCGAGGCCCCGATCCTGATCCTGGACGAGCCGACGTCGGCTTTGGACGCCCAAGCCGAGCACGACCTGTTCGACCGGCTGCACACGTTGTCGCGCGGGCGGACGACGCTGTACATCTCGCACCGGTTCTCGACGGTCCGCCAGGCCGAGCGCATTCTGCTGCTGGACCACGGGAAGGTCGCGGAGTACGGAACGCACGAGGCGCTGATGGCGGCCGACGCCGGGTACGCGGAATTGTTCACGCTGCAAGCGGAGGCGTACTTGAAGTGATTATCTTGGGGTGATCAGCCGAGGGGGTTTCGTGCTCATCACCACTCAAGACCTGGGGGTCACCGCGGGCGAGACTGAGCTGTTCAGCGGTCTCGACCTGGCCGTCGACGCCGGCGAATGCCTGGTCGTCCGCGGTGCCAACGGGGCGGGCAAGTCGACATTGCTGCGCTGTCTCTACGGGAACCAGCCGCCGACGTCCGGTTCCGTGTCCGTCTGCGGCGGACCGCCCGACGAGCGGTCCGCCGCTTTCCGCCGCCGCGTTTCGGTGCTTTTCGACGATTCGGCGCTCTTCGACGAGCTCACGCCGCGCCAGCATCTCGATCTGCTGCGCAATTCTTTCGGCGGCGAGCTGGCCGAGGGTCCGGTACCGGCTCCCGATGTGCCCGCGGCAGAGCTGTCGGCCGGACAACGGCGTCGGCTCCTGCTGCACGCCGCGGTCGCGCGTCCGCACGAGGTGCTCCTGCTGGACGAGCCGGAACGCGCCCTAGATGCCGACGGCCGGGCGTGGCTGTCCACTCTGGTCCGCACCAGCACGGGACGCGGCGCGGCGGTGGTCGTGGCAAGCCATCACCCGCCGCTCGCGGACGAGGTCGCGGATTACGTGGTGGACCTGTGAAACGACCGGATCTGGTCCTGGCGCTGGTCATCGCGGCCGGGCTGCTGGGATCGCCGTTCTACAACACCGAACTGGTGCGGAGCCAGCTGATCGGCGGCGCTCCGGTGGGCGCGCTCGGCAGCCTGCTCGTGCTGTGCACCGGCCTCGCACTGGCCTGGCGCGCGACCTTGCGCCGCGGCTACCTGTGGACCCATCCGGCCACGCTGACCTGGGACGATTTCGACGGTCAGCGCCCTTCCGCGCTCACCCACCGGCTCGTGCTGGACTGGGCCGCCCGATTCGGTGTCGCCGCGTATTTCTTCGCGGTTTCGGGCATGCTCATCGGTTTCCCCAGCTCGCTCGTCGGTCCAGTGGTGCTTTTCGTGGTTGTCGCCGCCCTGGCGCTGGCGATGGGCCGCCGCCGCTCGTTCCCCGGCGAATCCCTTCTCCCGCTTACCCTCGCACTGCCGCTGGTAGTTCCACTGTGGACATACGTCGTCACCGCCGCCATCGCCGCCTGCGCGTTGGCGCGGTCCTCTCCGTTGCCGCGCACGGTTTCTCGCGACACCTTGATCCGGCACTACACCGAACGCATGGTGCGCCGGACGTCCGCCGCTTTCCTGGACGTCTGGGCGCTGCTCCCGGCCGGACGCCCAGTGCCGTGGCGGAACGCGCTGGCCGGTCGCTTCATCGTCACCCGGTATGTCGTCACGGGGACTCTCGCGCGCCGGTACACGCTCGGCCTGCCGGTCTTCCTGGCACTCGCCGTAGTCGCGACCCACGCGACCTTCCCCGCCGTGACGTCAGTGTGGCTGCTCGGCATCGGCGGCTACCTCGGTCTCCTGCCCTTCACCGCCCCGGTCGCGCAGCTGCATCGAGTGCCCGGACTGCGTCGCTGGCTGGACGCGTCAAACCTGCGCCTGCACGCCGTGACCTGCGCTTTCCTGTGCCTGCTAGCCCTGATCTGGGCGGGCGTGGTGCTGCTGCTGGGCACCCCGGCCTCCGTCAGCGCGGTCGTGGCGGTGCTGATCGCCGCCCTCGCGGCCGTCCGCTCGGTAACCCGCGGCCCGCTGGACTTCAGCTCGATGGGGATGGTGCTGTACGAAGGCGTCCTGATCCCGGCGGGCCTGGTGCGACAACTTGTCCGGGGCCCGGATCTCCTGGTGCTCGGGTTAATTGCCGCGAGTTTCGTCCCGCTCTAGTTCTAGGCTTGCTCGCCATGGGGCGACGCATCATGGTCACTGGCTGCTCCGGGGCCGGAAAATCCACCCTGGCCAGGCAAATCGGCGCCGCCCTCGACATCCCGGTGACGCATCTGGACCGGCTCTACTGGCGTCCCGGCTGGGTGGCGGCCCCGCCGGAGGAGTTCCGCGCCGCCGTCGCCGAGGCCGCCGGCACGGACAGCTGGGTGATCGACGGCAACTACAGCAAGACCTTCGACCTGCGCCTGCCGTTTGCCGACACCGTGGTGCTGCTGGACGCCTCCCGCTACACCTGCCTGCATCGGGTCGTGCGCCGGCAGGTGCGCGAATGGGGCCAGGAAACGCAGGCCGCCGGGTGCGTGTCGAAGATCGACCTCGAACTGGTCCAGTGGATCTGGAACTGGCCGGCCCGCCGCCCGCTGATGCTGCGACGGATCGCCACCGAAGCCCCGGCCGCGCGGCAGGTGCTGCTGCGCTCGCCGCGCGAGGTTTCGGCGTTCCTGCAGCGCCTGCGATGATCGCTTGCCGGGCTAGCAATAAAGTGCCCCACATGACGACGGGTACGGCCGCGGAGACCGCCGCACGACTGGAAGCCGAGCTGGATAAGTATCCCGATGAGCAGGGAGAGATCCTTTTCGAGGCGGCACGGGCATGGCGTCAAGCCGGTGACGACGACCGCGCCGTCGCGCTGCTGACCCAGGCTGTCGCGCTGGGCGGCGAGGAAGGGGGCAACGCTCGGGTCGAACTCGCCGAGCTGCTGTTCGACCTCGGCCGGGCCGACGAGGCCCAGGCCCGCCTGGACGAGTTGCGGAGCGAGCAACTGCCCTCATCGATGCCGTATCACCTGGCCGCTGAGCTGCTGGAACACCGCGGAGAGCTGCAGCAGGCGCTGGCCTGGTTCGACCTGGCCGTGGCCCGGCTGTCTGAGGAGGAGCTGGCCGACCGGAACACGGAGTTCGGGTTCTTCACCCTCGCGAACAACGTCTTGACTGGTCGACGACGGGTGCGCCGCGCGCTGGGGTTGCCTCCGGACGAGCAGGACGAGTCGGTCCAAGGTCCTTCGGATCCGGTCCGTGCCGCCGCCCCGCCAGCGCCTCCGGGGGAAGTGCGAGTGCTGTTCTGGCCCCGCGACGAGATTCCCCGCGCGCACGAGGCTTGGCCGCACCTGGTTCAGCACGCCGACGCGGACACCATCGTCGCCGACCGAGAGGCCGACAACCGGGAGCTGTCTGAGACGGGCGTCGCCCGGATCTTGATGGTCCCGTTGACCGTCGCGAAACTCCGGGAGTTCGCGACCCGTACCGGCGGCGACCCAGCCGCGGAAGACACCCGGCTGGCCTGCATGAACGAGGTCTTCGAGGAAGGCGGCGCGCTGAGCTGGCCCCCCGCGCGCAACGAGCCCTGCTGGTGCGGCTCGGGTGCTAAATACAAGAAATGCTGCGGCCGTCCCAACCTCTCCTGACCGCGATCGGCAGCCTCCTGACCTGCGCTTATTTCCCCTCGGGAGCAAATCCCGGCACTCGTTCGTTCACCTGGTATGGCTGTCGTGTTCCTGCTCTACGTCATCGCTGAAGTCGCCGCCATCTGGGCGGTCGGCTCGGTCGTCGGTGTGCTCGGCACGATCGGGCTGCTGATCGCGGGCGCGTTCGTGGGCTCGTGGCTGGCGCGCCGCGAGGGCGGCAAGGCGATGCGCGCGTTCATGGCGACCGCACAGTCCGGCCGCAACCCGGAGAAGGAGCTGACCGACGGCATGCTCGTCGCGCTCGGCGGCGTGCTGATCATGGTGCCCGGCTTCGTCAGCGACGTCCTGGGCCTGCTGATCCTGGCACCGCCAACCCGTTCGGTCGCCCGGCGGTTCTGGCTGCGCCGCGCGGAGAAGCGCGCCGTCCGGTACGCCAACCAGCGGCGAGGCCCGGTGATGGTGGTGGACAGCGAGGTCGTCACGGAGGAGCCGCGGCCGTCGAACCATCCGGTGATCGAAGGCCGGATCGTCGAAGGCTGAGCCTTTGCCACAATGACTCCCGTGGAGCGGCTGGTAACGACTTCCGCGGTGAGCGCCCGCATGAGCAAACAGAAGTCCCGCAACACCGGGATCGAAATGGCGCTGCGCAAAATCCTGCACGCCGCCGGGTTCCGCTATCGGGTGCACCGGCGTCCGGTCAAAGGCGTTCGCCGCGAGGCTGACCTGGTGTTCGGCCCAGCCCGGGTGGCGGTTTTCGTCGACGGCTGCTTCTGGCACGGCTGCCCGGAACACGGCACGTGGCCGAAGAACAATGCGGAGTATTGGCGGACCAAGATCGAAACCAACCGCCGCCGAGACGCGAATACTGACGCACTGCTGCTCGAAGCGGGCTGGCTGTCCGTGCGAATCTGGGAACACGAAGCGACCGATACGGCCGCGTCGCGGGTGATCGAGACCGTGCGGGAACGCCGGCCCCATTAATGTTGGCGCCATGCCTCTACCGGGTCAGCCCACCGCCGCGGAGTTCTTCGCCGGCATCGGTCTCGTGCGCCTAGGCCTCGAACCGGCCGGCTTCGACGTCGCGTGGTCCAACGACATCGAACCGGCGAAGCAGGCCATGTACGAGGCGCATTTCAACGACCGGGGCGCGCACGAGTACGTCCTGGGCGATGTCGCCGCCCTGCGCGGGGCTGACCTGCCCGCCGGCCTCAGCCTGGCCTGGGCGTCCTTCCCGTGCACGGACCTCTCGCTGGCCGGCTGGCGCCGCGGCCTGGCGGGCTCGCACTCGTCGACGTTCTGGGAATTCACCCGCATCCTGGATGAACTGGGCCCCGACCGTCCGCCGGTGGTAGCCCTGGAAAACGTAGTAGGCCTAGCCACCAGCCACGGCGGCGACGACCTGCGCGCGGCGATCCGGGAACTCAACCGTCTCGGCTACTCGGCCGATGTTCTCACCCTGGACGCGCGGCGGTTCGTCCCACAGTCGCGGCCTAGGTTGTTCATCGTTGGTGCGCAGAATCCGCCCTCTGACTCGCCCGCGCCGTCGCCACTCCGCCCGGCTTGGCTCGCGCTTGACCCTGCGTTACGGACACATCGCGCTGCTCTTCCCGCGCCTCCGCCGCTGTTGGTCGCCGGGCTGTCCGCCGCTATCGAACGCCTGTCCGCCGACGACGAGCGATGGTGGGCTGCGCCGCGTGCTGCCGCGTTCATTGGCTCCCTCTCGCCGCTCCAGCTGGAACGACTGACGCAGCTCAAAGCGGGGAAGAAGCTCGTGTACCGGACGGCTTACCGCCGCACTCGCAACGGAAAGCCAGTGTGGGAAGTCCGGCCAGACGACATCTCCGGCTGCCTGCGAACCGCCCGCGGTGGGTCTTCTAAGCAGGCCGTCGTACAAGCTGGCCGGGGAAGCGTGCGGGTCCGGTGGATGACGCCGCGCGAGTACGCGCGGCTGATGGGGGCGGGGAAGTACGCGCTGGACGGGCTGCGGAACAACCAGGCGCTGTTCGGCTTCGGGGACGCGGTGTGCGTGCCGGTGGTGCAGTGGCTGTCGGAGAATTACCTGATGCCGTTGGCGCGTGGGGAAATGAGCTTGGAGACCGCGGTTTAGTCCGCCCCAGTCGGCGGCCCGAGACGCTTGGCCAGCCTATTTCAACAACCCGTCAACACCGTCGCGAGTGTCCTGCCAGCTCGCTTCGACACACTTGTCCAAGACCGCAATGTCAAGCTCCTCGCCGAGCGCGGCAGCTAGGACATGGGCAGCCAACCGCGGCGGGATCGCGTTCCCGACCTGTTGGGCGACGCCCCGACCAGACCACGGGTAATCCGGCGGAAAAGTCTGCAGCCTGCCCGCTTCCCGATCGTTGAAGCGGTCCGGCTCGCCGGACGGCCTGCCGAGAAGACGGTTGCGAGAGACTTTGCCGGTAACCGTGAACGCGGGTTGGTCGGTTTCTCGCCGCCCCCGGGCCTTCGGATCGCCACCAGTGCCGTAGTTGGACACCACAGTGAACCGGTGTTGCCAATCGAGCGCTTCACCCATGGTTTTCCACGGCAGCAGTCGCTGGTCACCGGCCTGGCGATCCCGCCCCTTGACGTAGCGGCGGTGGGTGGGCTCCGGCAGCTTCGCGGGCCCGTCGCGTCGAGCGATCAGGATCGCCCGGCGCCGGGTCTGCGGAACACCGAACTCCTCGGTGTGCAGGATGCCGCAGGCGACGCTGTAATCACGCTTTTCAAGAACCTCGGCGAACGCCTTCCACACCGGGAGCACGGCTGGCACCTGCTCCAACACGATCGCGTCGTACGGCGTTCCCGCCTCGATCGCCCACCGCAAAGGCTGGAGGACCAGACCAGTGCGGTTGTCGTCCTTGTCGAGGAGTGCCAGCTTTTCGGTGACGTCCTTGCCCGCGGCCATCTCCTCGACAAACCGCAGCACCTGGTCCAAGGCTCTCCGACCAGCACCTTTACCCGCAACCGTGTACGTCTGACAGGGCGGACCGCCGCTGAGGATGCGTGCCATGGGGAAGTCAGCTGGTTTGGACAGGCAAACGTCGCCCTCTTCGGTCAGCAGACCCGCAGCCTCTCGGGTGGCGCAGGCGTCTGCGTCATATTCGATGCCCGCGACCGATACCCCCAGCCAGTGCGCGGCAACGTCGAGACCGCCCGGACCGGCGAAAAGATCCACCATCTCGACCTGCGCACGCAGCGACGATGGCGGCTGTTCGTCGGTCATGAGACGACATCTTATAAGGGGCGTCCCCGAGACGGACGCGAACACCCATTCGACACGCCGGCTCGAAACATCGCGCTACGTAACAAACTTGTGACCACGTGGAGTAACGAACTCGGCTATCCGCGCGACGTGAATGATCGCGGAGCGCGTCGAAGCGGATGGGCCTGCCCTCCGATCAAGGGTCGTTCGCGCGATGCCCTGACGGAGTTGGCGGCGGGCCCTACCGTGGATGTGCACCGCCAAGAACGGACGCGGATGGAGGAAAGGTGCCCAACGAGTTCGACCAGCAGTACTCGGCGTTCCTCGACTTGGTGGACTCCGGTACCCCCGAAAGCGCGTTGAAGAAGATGGAGTTGTTCGGCGCGACGGAGGATCTCCTGCAGCGGATCGCGGATCGGCACGAGCAGGAGACGATCAAGATCCGAGAACGCGAGGAACCGAGAAGCGTCGTCCTCGGCAACCGGTCCACCTGGTACACGGGTGCCCGCCCGCAAGACAAGTACTGGCCTGCCCTCGAAAGTCTCCTCCGGAAGTCCGGCTGGACGGACAAGAGCCTCAACGATCTTGACGACGCGTCGACCAGGGTGGTTTCCCTGCTGAGCCATCCACAGGAGCGGACCTTCTCGACCAAAGGGCTGGTCGTCGGCTATGTACAGTCCGGCAAGACCACCAATTTCACGGCGGTCACAGCGAAAGCGGCCGACCGAGGCTACAAACTCTTCATCGTGCTCGCCGGCATCCACAACGGTCTGCGCAGGCAGACGCAGCTCCGGTTGGTGCAACAACTGGTGGACCCCAACCGATCGCGGTGGCACCAACTGACGGACCCGGACAAGGACTTCACTCCGCCCGCCAACGCCGCCTCGTACTTCGCCAAGAACAACAAGCAACACGTTCTGTGCGTGATCAAGAAAAACCCTCGTGTGCTCGAGAAGTTCTCGGCGTGGCTCGAAACGGCAGCCGCGTACCTGTCGGATTGCCCGGCCTTGATCATCGACGACGAAGCCGATCAGGCGACTGTCGCCACGGACAAGATCAACCCGCTTATCTGCGAGATACTCGACCGACTGCCGAAGTCTGCCTACGTCGGGTACACCGCGACGCCCTTCGCCAACCTCTTGATCGACCCGTCGGTGAAGGATCTTTATCCCGAGCACTTCATCGTGAATCTCCCCAAACCCGAAGGCCACTTCGGCACTGAAGTCCTCTTCGGACGCGAAGTCATGGACGGCGAGGATCCCGAGGACGTGTTCGCCGGGTACGACATGATCCGGGAGGTACCGAAGTCCGAAGCGGATCTCGTCCGGCCGATTTCGCGAGCGGACACGGACGGATTCCAGCCGGTGATCACCGAAACGCTGCGCTCGGCGATCCTGTACTTCTGGCTGTGTACCGCCGCGCGTCGAGTTCGAAAGACGGGGAACCCGCACTCGACCATGCTGGTGCACACGAGTGTGAACACCTCCGTGCACAACAGCTTCAAGCATCCGCTCAGCAAACTGCGGAACGAGAGCAAAGCGTCGTTGCTCGCCGAGGACCCTGACCTGCTCGCGGAGCTGCGTAGGCTCTGGGACCAGGAAACCGCGAAGGTGCCTGCCGAGCAGTTCGGCGAGCAGAGGGTCTCGTTCGAGGAGCTGGAACCCCTGCTGCCGGACGTCCTGCGCGACTGCCGGATCATCATGGACAACTCGGGCAGCAAAGATCGCCTTGACTACGAGCACGGCCCGGTAGTCGCCATCGCGGTCGGCGGGAACACGCTTTCTCGCGGACTCACGCTCGAAGGCCTCACTGTGAGTTTCTTCGTGCGAGCCGTGTCCGCTTACGACACCTTGCTCCAGATGGGACGGTGGTTCGGCTTCCGCAACGGCTATGCGGACCTGCCGAGAATCTGGATGACCGACGAACTGCGCGACTGGTTCCGGCACATCGCGACTGTCGAGAGCCAGATGCGTCGCGACATCGACATCTACCTGGTCGAAGACAAGACGCCGCTGACCTTTGCGGTACGGCTGCGCACTCATCCATCGCTTCGCGTCACGGCTGCGGCGAAGATGACGAACGCAGTGCCATCCGCCTCGGCGTACGGTGGTCAACGAGTACAGACTCGCTACTTCCGCACCGATCGCGAATGGCTACAAGCCAACCAAGCGGCAGCCCGCACGTTGATCGAGAAAGCGGCGGCCGAAGGGCAAGAGGACAGGAGCGTCCGAGACCAGGACAAACTGATCCGGGGTGTTCCGCACAACCTCGTCATCGACTTCTTGCGCGACTACAGCTTCCACGAGAACTCGATGGAATGCGACTCAACGCAGTTGACCGAGTACATCGCCAGGCGAATCGCCAAGTCCGGCGCGCTCCGCGACTGGAATGTCGCGATCATCGGCGGTTCAGCAGGTGAAGACGTACCGAAGACCTTCACGTTCTCTGCCGGCTACACGGTTCGGATGGTCACCCGGTCAGCGCTCGACGGGGCCGACCCCGCCGTTGTCGACATCAAGACCCTGATGAGCCGCCGGGATGCGGCGATCGATCTCGATGTCTCAGCGGTCAAAGGCGAGCTGACCGAGGAGAAGATCAAGGGACTGCGTCTCGGGCAGAGCCCAGACACCGCCTTGCTCGCGCTCTACGCGATCGACAAGGACTCCGCACCGAGCAACCTGCGCAAAGACAAGCGCCGAGCGCTCAACGCGGAGGACCACGTGATCGGCGTCGGCCTCGTCTTCCCGGCACCCTCGTCGGACGATTCGACAGTGGAATGGCAGTCCGTCGCCACAAACCTGGCCAACGTCCGCATCGAGGAAGAAGATCTGAGCGCCCTCGAAGCGATGGACGTCTGATGCCCGTGTCTCTGCGGAGGGTCGTCGACGACCACTGGGAACGCCTCGAAGAGGAGCGAGTGTCCGGTCCCGACCACGTGCGAACCTCCGAACTCCCGGTGACCACCCCGGCCGGATCGTTGCTCGCGGCGGTCGACCACATGGGGAATCGGCACGTACTCGTGCCCTTGACCGCCAACCAACACGTCCGGACCGACCGTCGCGGTGCGGCGCTGGCGGTCCGCGAGCGACCACTCGAGAACGGGGAGATTTACGAGCGCTACGCAGACCTGGGCTGTCTTCGCCGAGACCTCGACGAAGTGTTCACCGGTCTGGTCTCGGATGTGCTTTCCGCGGTGGAGACAACGCCGGAACGACCGCTCAAAGCGCTCTACACGGTCCTCAATCGATGGCGAGATCTGTTCCGACATGCTCCTGCGCCGCTGGGCATAGATCAACTCGCGGGCCTCTTCGGAGAGCTGGTGGTGCTGAATGAGTTGCTGGCCGGGAGAAGCACCGCAGTCGACTTCTGGACCGGACCGTCCGGACATCACCACGACTTCACGATCGGATCGCATGGCATCGAGGTGAAGACCTCGACTGCCACGCGGGATCGCACAGCGCGGATCCACGGAATCAATCAGCTCCAGCCTCCGCCACACGGCGACCTCGACCTGGTATGGATCCGGCTGGAGTCTGTCGCGGAACAAGGCAAGACGCTCGCCGAACTGGTCGAGAGCGCGCGGCGCGCAGGTGATGACGACGCTAGCCTCCTGCTCAAGCTTGCCGAGGCGGGATACCTGACCGCTGACGCGGAGCGGTATCACGACGTGCGCTTCGAGATTCGCGAGCAGCGTTGGTACGAGGTAGGCGAGGATTTCCCCCGGATCGACCCCGCCGCGGTGCCTGCCGATGTCTCCGAGCTCGATTACACCCTCGACCTCGCTGGACAACGGCCGCACGCCACCGACCCGGACGAAATCCGTGCCCGGGTCCAGCGGATCACCCGGGAGAACACATGACCGAGGCATCCTGGCACTCTCAGCGTTTCCCTCCGGAAGGGGCGAGCGCCGCGGAGGGCATCCGCAACCAGCTCGGCCGCCCCGAACTCGATCTGCTGACGATCCTCGTACGCGAGTCGGCTCAGAACAGCTGGGACGCGCGAATCGGCGACACCACGGTCGACTATCACCTGGACTTGCGAATCGTGAGTCCGGCACACGCCCCGAGCTGGCGTGAACTGCTCACCAGGCGGGTGCCCGCCCACGAAAATCTGCCACTGCGAAAGTCGCTATCCGGCTCCGCCATCCGAATCTTGACGGTGTCGGACCGAGGGACGACTGGGTTGGGCGGCCCCACTCGAGCCGACAACGCTGTCGTCGAGAACCACGACTTCGTTTCCTTCATCCGGAACATCGGCGAACCGCGCGACACCGAACTCGGCGGTGGCACCTACGGTTTCGGCAAGGGGATTTTCTACTTGTTGAGCGGGCCGGGCACCGTGCTGGTGCACACGCGGTGTCGAGTTGCCGGCGGGTACGAAACCCGCTTGATGGGCTGCGCGCTGTGGAAGAGCTATGCGGAAGGCGAAGGACTCTCCGGACATCGGTTCACCGGTCGCCATTGGTGGGGCGCTCCTTCTCCCGACGGCGTCGTCGAACCGCTGGTCGGTATCGAAGCCGAAGAAACGGCGGAACGCCTGGGACTTCGTCAATTCGGCGACGACGAGACCGGTACGACCGTCGTCGTCATCGACCCGGATCTCGGCGAGCGGACGACGGAGGAAGCGGGCAGCTATCTGGCGGATACGATCGCCTGGAATCTGTGGCCGAAAATGCTCACGGATTCCATCGACCACCCGCCCATGCGATTTTCGGTGCAGTGCAACGGGATCACCGTGCCAGTCCCAAATCCGAGAGAAACCAGCCCGCTCGACATGTTCGTCGCGGCGCACGAGACCATGCGCTCGGAAAACGGGCGCTCGCTCGAATGCCGAAAACCGAAAGCCAAACTCGGAAACCTGGGTTTCGAGAAGCGCTTCCTGCCCCCGTTCGACGAAACTCCGGCAGGCGCGGCGTCGGGCATCGGAACCACAGTTCATCACGTCTGCCTCATGCGTACGGCCGAACTGGTCGTGACCTATCACGAGGGCCCGAAGCCAGCGGCTGAGTATGTCTCGTACGCTGGAGTCTTCCGCGCGGACACAGCACTCGACAGCACATTCGCCGCCTCGGAGCCTCCGACTCACGACGCTTGGCACTGGCAGTCCCTTGACGGTTGGGACAAGACCTTCGTCAAGACCACCTTCACTCGCATCCGTGAAGCAGTCGAAGAACTGATCGAGGTGGACGGTCGTGTACGCGCCAGTTCTTCAGAGATCGCACTGGGCGCGGCCAGCCGCGCGTTCTCCGACCTGGTGGCAGGTTCTTGGGGCAACGGCGGTGCCTCCGACTACCGGATCGCGTTCAAGCCCGCCCCGCCTCCTAAGGAACCCGTCGCGGCGCAACACACCGGCGACCTGTACGCCCCGGCAGCGGACAACGGCCCAGTCGCCGAAACCGTCCCGACCGGCAGCAGCGCCGATCCCGCCGCTCACGCCCGGCCGGGCGGCCGCAAAGCGCGTGTGGAGTATCTCGACACGCCGTACTACGAGGTGCGAGCGGGCCACTTGGTCCTGATCCAGGCCTTCTGTATCTCCGCGCCTGGTGCGCATCGGTGCGTCGCGGACCTCGCGGTGACGTTGGCGGGCAGTAGCAGTCGCGAAACCGATCCGCCCCGAGGGGCGGACGAACCGCAGTTCTTCGGATGGGAGGGACCAGACGGCGCGCTGCACCGAGAGATGACGCAAGTACTAGAGGGGGACGGTCAAGTCTGGCGAGTCCTAGTCCGACCCGCACCCGACACAATGACCGAGATTACCGTGGTCACGGAGCGCGCGGAGGTCCTCCCGTGAGCAAACAGGCGCCGCCGTACCGTCTCGCCGCCCCTGGCTCGGTCGTGGCCGAGCCTTGGCAATTGCTGCTGGACGACGTGCCAGTCGAGCTGCCGGAGTCCCTGAGCGATTGGGACTATCAAATGGACCTGCCGGTCCGACAGCAGGTCAGAGTCGATGTAGACCTCGTCCGGCAAGCGACTGGCCTCCCACCGTCCGCGAAACTCACCCTGGCGATGGTGTGGACCGCGACCGGATCCGGACTGAAAGCAGCGGGATCGCGAGTCTTGCTGCCCGAGGCGGGGACGGTCACAGTCCAACTCGACGCGCTGCTGTCCGGAAACCAATTAGGCGGCCTGCTGGTTCTCGAGACCGCGTTGGTTCTCGCGGAGTACTGCGATTCCGGGGCCTTGGCCTCCCCACGCCGGGCTGGGTCCGTGCTGTGGGCAGATCAACGCAGCACTCGTCTCCAAGGCGACGCCGCGCTCTTCCCGATGGCCGTGGTCGATTTCTCGAGAACCCAGTATCCCGAGGACGCGGGCTGGCATATGGAGATCGGCGGTGACCTGGAGACGGCCACGATGGGCGCCCTGCTGCTTTTGGTGAACGAGCGCAAAAAGGTGGTCGTAGAGGCCCTGCGCAACGCGGCCAAACCAAGGGCAGTCGATCGAGTCGTGTTGTCGACGGTCCATGCGGACGTTGCCCGGACGTTGGTCGATCACGCATTGCGCGAACCCGATTTCTCGTTGAACGCCGACTACGGCGATGAAAGCTTGGGTGCCACGTTGCAAGCGCTCGTCGCCAGGCTATTCCCCGAGCAAAGCGTGTCCCACTTGCGCCGCAGACAGCAGCAGTCACCCATCGCGTTCGCTACTGAGCTGCAACACGCCGTTCGGATCTTGGAGGAGGACTGATGAGCGTTCTCTACCCACGCTTGCTTCCCCGCCAGGCCCACGCCCTCTATGAGCAGTACAAGACCTTGCCGATCGCGGAACTTGAGCAGCAGGTGAGCGTACGACACGAATCAGCTGTCTACGCGGCGACCGGCGGCGACCGGGTCCGAGACAAAGACTTGGACCAGTTGCGCCGTGCCGTCGTGGCCGCCGCGCGCGAAGCTGGTTTCCCGAACGAACCGACGGCGGGCGCACGGACAGACTTCGACCGGGCGGTCGCCGAACTTCTGCACCGGACCACGGGCTTGGCTCCCGCGGAGGCTGCGGCTCGGGATATCTGGGTATTCCTCGCACTCGTGCTGCTGCCTGATGTCTCTTTCTGGCGCTTCGAAAAACGGACCGACGAAAGGTTCCTGGCCAAGGACTTGACTCGGCACGTGTTCGGCAGGCTCTGGTGGCGAGCACACCTGGTGCACGACCCGGAGAGCGCCGACCCGTATGCGGCGTTACGCATTCTCGGCGAGGGGGCTTTCGATCAAATTTACGCCCGGCGACGCGCGCTCGGCGGCAGCCCTCAGCTGGTTCGCGGCATCCTCCAGGTGTGGAATGAGCTCGACACCGGAGGGGTGAACGAGACCGACCTGTTGAAGGACTTCCTCAAACGATTGCTGCGACTCGGTGCCTTTATGTCGTTCGAGACGCTGGAGGATGAACAGCTCAAAGGCGAGGTGCGCCGGGCAGCCCATGATTCGCTCCATGCGTTCCTGGCAGAACGACAGCCGCGCCACGCGCTGGGATGAGGTAAGCCGTCCGCTAGTCCGCCCCAGTCGGCTTAGGAATGTCGAAATACCCAGACAACCGCACCGCAGGCGCGTACTCTCCCTTGACCTTCACCTTCCCCGTCACGAACATCGCCGCCACTGCCGCGTTCCCGGTCGCCATCCGGATGAAGTCCTCTACCGCCACCGTGATCGTCGTGTCCGGAGTGCGGGCCAGGTCGGTGCTCGACACGCACAGGCCGTCCTCAATCACCGTTTGGTAGCGGTCGAAATCGTCCCCGGCGGGAAACCGCCAGGAGACCACGATGTCCACGTGCCTGGCTCGTTCCGGGCGGAAGTGTTCCGACATCCGGCGGAAGATCTCGTCCAGGAAGACCGCGCGCAGCTCGTCGTGGTCGGCTATGCCTTTCAGCTGCTCCCGCGAAGCCGACGCGACGACATCGACTAAGGCCTGGGTGGTCAGCGAGCCGATGTCGATGCCGGCTCCGGCTGTGCCGAGCATGTGCAGCGTCTCCAAGACCTGCACGAACTGCTCCGGCGTCAGTTTGCCCACCTCGAGGGTGCGGGCGAAACCGTTCACCGCGTGCTCACCGGGTGAGTGCGCGGCACGCATGCGCGAGCGCCAGCGGGACACCGGAGCGGCTCAGGCCGGTCGGGGGAGGTCGAAGTGGCCGGCCAACCCGGCTGCGAAGGCCAGGTCGCCCTTGACCTTGAGTTTTCCGGTCACGAACAGGACCGCGGGCGTCGCCTGGTGGGTGATGATGCGGAAGAAGTCCACGGGCGAAAGCGTAATCGTCACGCGGGCCTTCTCGCGCATTTCGCGGGACACGGTGCAGGTTCCGTCGGAAAGCACCGTCTCGTAGCGGTCGTAGCCGCCCTCGCCGGTGCCGCCGGACAGCCGCCAGTGCACGACCGCGTGCAGCGACTTCGCACGGATGTGCGCTCCCATGCGCGCGAAGATCTCGTCCAGCACCCGCTCCCGCAGCGGGCGTTCGGCGACCACGGCCTCCAGCTGCGCCCGCGACGCGCGCGCCACCAGCGTGGCGAACTTCGTCGGGTCGACCTTGTCCAGCGAGAACGCCGGCACCTGCTCCGACAGCCGCACCAACGCCGCCAGCAGGCGGTTCATGTCGGAACGGCCCAGCTCACGGGGGTCAATGGCGTCCGCGACCGCGTTGACGTCGAGCGCGCTCGCGTCGACGGCTTCGGTGCGGTCCAGCGCGTCCAGCAGCGCGACCCCGCGCAGGCCGGCCAGGTCAGAGCTGGTCGCCTCCGGGTTGTCGGCCATCTTCCACCCCTTCCAGAACTTTCCGCCGTAAGGCTACCGGTGAGTAGGTAGCCCGGCAAGCAACGCCGGGGGCCTGGCTCCGGGTACCGTCCGTGCCAGCGAGAGGGAGGAAACAACCACCGTGCCCGACGAAGATCAGCGCCCACCCGAGCGAGCGAGACGGCTCCCGAGGGCGGTCCGTGAACGCCAGATCCTGGACGCCGCGGTGCGGGTGTTCTCCCAGCACGGCTACCACTCGGCGTCGATGGACGAGATCTCCGAGGTCGCGGGCGTCTCCAAGCCGATGATCTACACCTACCTCGGCTCGAAGGAAGACCTCTTCGGCAAGAGCATCCAGCGCGAGGCGACCCGCCTGCTGGAAGCCATCCAGGCCGGCGTGCAGCCCGACCTCCCGCCGGACATGCAGCTGTGGCACGGCCTGCGCTCGTTCTACCGCTTCGTCGCCGAGTACCGCGAGTCCTGGACGGTGCTGCACCGCCAGGCGCTGACGGTCGGCGGCGGGTTCGCGGCGGAGATCACCGCGATGCGCACGCGCGCGATCGAACTGGTCGCGGCGCTCGTGGTGGCCGCGGGGACGCGCAAGGGCCTCGGCGAGCAGACGGAGTTCTCCGGGCCAGGGCTGGCCGCCGCGCTGGTCGGCGCGGCGGAATCGCTGGCCGACTGGGCACTGGACCACCCGGAGATCTCCGACGGCGTGCTCGCGTCCTGGCTGATGAACCTGGTGTGGCTGGGATTCAACGACCTTGTGGAGGGGCAGGTCTGGAAGCCCTCAGAGTGAGCGGCGCGGCTCTGACTGTCTCGATCTGCGCGTTGGTGTTCACGGTCTTCTCGTTCTGGTGGCTCAACGCGCGACCGGGTCGGCTGAAGACCTTCCCGCCGCACACCTTTGCCTCCGGCCCAGAGCGGGACGGCGGGCAGTCGGTACTCATCCCGCTGGTTCTCCACAACACCGGCGCACTGCCGATTGTGGTTCGAGATCTCCGCGTCGTGGTGCTGGGAGAACCGGCGATGAGCGTGCTGAAATGGGAGAGAACGCGTCCCCGGCTACGCGGCGAAAACGACGCCGACCTCCCGGCAACGTTCGCCGTTCCCGGTCGGAGCGTCACCCAGATATTCGCTGAGTTCGACTCCGCTCCGCCGGGCTTCCAGAACCTAGATCGCGAGATTCGCGTTGAGGCTCAACTCGGACGGCGGGCAAGGTGGCACCACGTCGTCACTTTCGTGCTTCACACATCGGCGGCCATTCATCCCGAGCAGTACCTCGAGTACCGAAACGAGAAGCCCTCAGAGGGCTGAGATCACCCCGTCCAAATGGGGCTTCGGCTTCCGGGCGTGCCACAGCTCAAAAGCCCACCCGTCATCCGTCTGCCAGGTTGTGAAAGCCGCGCGGCCGGGCAGCAGCACCGGTTGCTTGAAGCGCACCGCGACGCTGTACGCGTCCGGCAGCCGGCCCTCGAAGGACGCCAGCGCGTGCGCCTTCGTCCACATGCCGTGCGCGATCGCCTTCGGGAAGCCGAACAGGCGCGCGGTCAGCGGGTGCAGGTGGATCGGGTTGCGGTCACCGGAAACCTCGGCATAGCGGCGGCCGATGTCTCCCGGGACGTGCCACAGCGCGGACGGCTTCGGGGGCGTCAGCTGGGTGCGCGGACCCCCGGAACCAGAACCCGAGCCGGTGCGGCGGAGATAAGTCGACACCTCGCTCCACACGGTGTCCGCGCCCGAGTGGACCTCGCTCACCATGTCGAACTGGGTGCCTTTTTCGTGCGGGCGCAGGTTTTCCGCGCGCACGCTCACCCGGAACGTCTCGCCGAGCAGCAGCGGACGGTGCTGCGTGATCCGGTTCTCGACGTGCACCAAACCCAGCAGCGGGAACGGGAAACCCGGCTCGGTCATCAAGGCCATCTGCAGTCCGAAGACCAGCATGTGCGGATACGTCGCCGGAAGCGCGTCCGAGAAGCGGAATCCGCAGACTTCGTTGTAGGCCGCGACATGTGCGGGATCAACGACGACCTCCGGGCGCACCAACTCCGTACTAGGCAGAGTCGAGCCGCCGCCTCGGCGGAGCAGGGCTTTCGGGTACAGCGTCGCCAGGCTTGGCGCGCTCGTCACTTCACGAACGGCCATCCCTCACGCCCCCAGCAGCGCCTGGCCGCACACGCGGACCAGGTTTCCGTTGACCGCGGCCGACGCCGGATTGGCATACCAGGCAATGGTTTCCGCGACGTCCACCGGCAGCCCGCCCTGGCCGAGACTCGACAGCCGCCGTCCGGCCTCGCGGATGAACAGCGGGACCGCGGCGGTCATCTTGGTCTCGATGAACCCAGGCGCGACCGCGTTGATCGTGCCGCCGTACTCCGCGAGCTGCGGCGCGCCGACGTTCACCATCCCGATCACGCCCGCCTTCGACGTCGCGTAGTTCGTCTGGCCGACGTTGCCCGCGATGCCGGCGATGGACGAAACCCCGATGACCCGGCCGTTTTCGCGCAGGACCTTGTCGCCGAGGAGCTTGTCGTTCACCGCGAGCTGCGCGGCGAGGTTCACCGAAATCACCGACTCCCAGCCGCCCTCGGTCATGTTGCCGAGTGTCTTGTCGCGGGTGATTCCGGCGTTGTGCACCACGACATCCACGCCGCCGTGGCGGGAAGTCAGGTACTCGGCGAGCTTGGCGGGCGCGTCCGCGGCAGTGATGTCCAGCTGCAGCGCCGAACCGCCGATCCGATTGGCCACAGTGGACAGATCGCCGCCCTGCGCGGGGATGTCCAGCGCGACCACGTGCGCGCCGTCGCGGGCGAGCGTTTCGGCGATCGCCTCGCCGATGCCGCGCGACGCACCGGTGACCAGGGCGACCTTGCCGTCCAGCGGCTTGTCCCAGTTCTCCGGCGTGGGCGCGGTCTTCGCGTGCGTGCCGACACGGATGACCTGGCCGTCCACGAACGCCGACTTCGCCGAGAGCAGGAACCGCAGCGTCGACTCGGCCGCTTCCTCAGCCCCTTCGGCCACGTACACCAGTTGCGCCGTCGCGCCGCGCTTGAGCTCCTTGCCGACCGAGCGGACGAAACCCTCCAGCGCGCGCTGGGCGATCCGCTCGCGGCCCTCGGCCAGCTCCGGCGGCGTGCCGAGCACGACCACCCGGCCCGACGGTCCCACCTTGCGGATCACCGGGTGGAAGAACCGGTAGACCTCGCGCAGCTGTCCCGGATCCTTAACGCCGGTGGCGTCGAAAACCAGCGCCGCCTGCCGGTCGGCCGGTGCGCTGATCACCTCGATGCCCGCCTCGGTGAGCTGTGCCCGGACCGTCTTCTCCAGCCGGCCGCCGGGCGCGGCGCCGAGAAGTGCGGGACCCTCGAGTGCGGGTTGGCCGGGACGGTGCCGGCGCAACGTCGCGGGATTGGGCAGGCCGAGCTTCGGCACCACGAATTTCCCCAGCGGAGTCCTCGTGAACTGCTGGTACCTGTCCGCCATCACGTGCCTCCCGTGCAGTCTGCGTCACGTCGCAGTCTAACCTACTCGCTAGTAGGTTACAGTGTGAAAGGGACGACTCAGAGAGGTGGACGCCCATGGCGACCAGGAAAGCCCCGGCAGTGCGCAAGGTCGCGATCGTCGGCGGAAACCGGATCCCCTTCGCCCGGTCGAACGGCCCGTACTCCCGGGCCTCGAACCAGGACATGTTCACCGCCGCGCTGGACGGTCTCGTCAGCCGGTTTTCGCTGCAGGGCGAGGTGATCGGGGAGGTCGCCGCCGGCGCGGTGCTCAAGCACTCCAAGGACTTCAACCTCGCCCGCGAGAGCGTGCTGGGCAGCAAGCTCTCGCCCGCGACGGCGGCGTCGGACGTCCAGATGGCGTGCGGCACCGGATTGCAGGCAGTCATCAACGTCGCCCACAAGATCGCCCTCGGGGAGATCGATTCGGCGATCGCGGGCGGCGTGGACACCACGAGTGACGCCCCACTGGCGGTGAACGCCAACCTGCGCCAGATCCTCGTGCAGCTCAACGCCGCGAAGACGCTCGCCGACCGGCTCAAGCTGGTCGCGAAGCTCCGGCCGGGCCACATCGTCCCGGAGATCCCGCGCAACGCCGAACCGCGCACCGGATTGTCGATGGGGGAGCACGCCGCGCTCACCGCGCAGGTCTGGGACGTTACCCGCGAGGCGCAGGACGAACTCGCCGCGACCAGTCACCGCAACCTCGCCGCCGCCTACGACCGCGGATTCTTCGACGACCTGGTCACGCCGTACCTCAAGCTCGCCCGCGACCAGAACCTCCGCCCGGACTCCTCGGTCGAAAAGCTCGCCAAGCTCAAGCCGGTCTACGGCGGCCCGGACGGAACCATGACGGCGGGCAACTCGACGCCGCTCACCGACGGCGCGTCGACCGTGCTGCTCGCGACCGAGCAGTGGGCGAAGGCGCACAACCTGCCGGTGCTGGCGTACCTGACGTTCAGCCAGACCGCCGCCGTCGATTACGTGCACGGCGACGAGGGACTGCTGATGGCCCCGGCGTACGCGGTGCCGCGGATGCTCGAACGCGCCGGATTGACGTTGCAGGACTTCGACTTCTACGAGATCCACGAGGCGTTCGCGTCTCAGGTGCTCGCCACGCTCAAGGCATGGGAGGACCCGGCGTTCGCCAAGGAGAAGCTCGGCCTCGACGCGCCGCTCGGCTCGATCGACCGCGCCAAGCTCAACGTGAACGGCTCCTCGCTGGCGGCCGGGCACCCGTTCGCGGCGACCGGCGGCCGGATCGTCGCGACGCTCGCGAAGCTGCTGAACGAGAAGGGTTCCGGGCGCGGCCTGATCTCCATTTGCGCGGCGGGCGGCCAGGGCGTCACCGCGATTCTGGAGAAGTAAGCCAAGGTCCGTGAAGGGCTCCTTGAGGGAATCTGATTCCCTCAAGGAGCCCTTCACGGACGTTGAGCCAAGTCAGTCGGTGAGCGACTTCTCCGCGCGCTTGGCCAGTTTGTCGGCGCGCTTGCCCGCCTTCTTCGCCGTGCGCCGGGCCCGCCAGCCCAGCGACGGCTTGCCCGCCGTGTCGCCCGCGGCCAGCAGCAGCCCGCCGGCCAGCGACGCGTTCTTGATGAACTGGATCTGCTGGGCCTGCTTCTCGCCCGGATCGGTCAGCGCCCAGAACCGGTGCGAGGCCAGCGTCGTCGGCACCAGCGACCCGAGCAGCGCCACCGCCGCCAGGCGCGGGGCCTTGCCGCTCGCCAGCGCGAGCCCGGCGCCGATCTTGACCGCCGCGTCGATCCGCACCAGCGTGGCCGGATCGCGCGGGACCTGGTCCGGCACCAGTCCCTCGACCTTGTCGAAGGTCTCGGTGAGGAACGGTTCGGCCGCCTTCGCGTGGCCCTGGGTGTCGCGCAGGGCACCGATGCCGCCGAACACGAAGATCGACGCGAGCAGTGGACGTGCCACCCGGCGCAGTATCACGGTCTCGCCTCTCTGGTCTGGAATCCCTGAAGAAGAACCTACAACCGGGATTGCCCGCCCCGCTCCCCGCCGAACCGAGCTAGCGATACCTAGCAGAATATTGCTCTGGTCCTAGATTACCTTAGACAGCTCTATCGGGCTGCGGGCTTGACCTTGACGCTACGTCAACCTCTACCGTCGAAGCCGTGGTCAGGACGGAATGGTCGATCCAGGACATCGCCCGGTCCGCGGGCACGACGAGCCGGACCCTGCGGCATTACGACGCCGTCGGGCTCCTGCCGCCGACGCGGATCGGCAGCAACGGCTACCGCTACTACGACGAGAACTCGCTCGTCCGGTTGCAGCGGATCCTGCTGCTGCGCGAACTGGGACTGGGTCTGCCCGCGATCGCCGAGGTGCTCGACGGACAACGCGACGGTGTCGCGGCGCTCGAAACGCACCTGGCGCTGCTGAAGCAAGAGCAGCAGCGGATCGGGCGGCAGATCGATTCCGTGCGGACCACGCTCCGGAAACTGAAGGGAGGTGAACGACTGATGGCAGAGGAAATGTTCGACGGTTTCGACCACACCCAGCACAAGGAAGAGGTCACCCGGCGCTGGGGAGCCGAGGCCTACCGCAAGGGCGACCAGTGGTGGAGTTCGCTGTCAGCGGCCGAGAAGAAGGCCCACCAACAGGAGCAACTCGACATCGGCACCGCGTTCGGAGCCGCTCGCGACGCTGGTCACGACGCCGGTTCAGCTGAGACGCAGGCTGTCACCGCACGGCTGCACGAGTGGTTGAAGCCCACCGGGATGGAGATCTCGAAGGGTTACTTCGCCGGTCTCGGACACATGTATGTCGCCGACCCCCGGTACGGCGCGTACGACGAGCGGCACGGCCCCGGCACGGCCGAGTACATCCGCGACGCGATGAAGATCTACGCGGAGCGGAACCTGACGGACTAACTCTCCGTCAGAGTGTGCGCTGGGGGTAAGGATGGACGGGGCTGCAGACCCGGCCATCCTTCTGCGACACGCCTCCGCCTTCCTCCCCTCCGCCGCCCTCAACGGAGTGGCTGCGCCACGCTGTGCTATCTCGGTATATCCCTGAATATCGGGTCCACGCTAGATACCTCGATACGGTGACAGAGTGGACCCCATCCGCAACCCCTTCGCGCCCGGCGCCGGGCAGCGGCCGCCGGAGCTGGCAGGCCGGGAAAGGGAGCTGAAGGCGTTCGAGGTCGTCCTTGAACGCGTCGCTCGCGGACGCCCCGAGCGCAGTCTCGTGCTGACCGGCCTGCGCGGGGTCGGCAAGACGGTGCTGCTGGGGGAGTTGCGGTCGATGGCCGTCCGGCACCGGTGGGGTGCGGGCAAGATCGAAGCGCGACCGGACGCGGAGCTGCGGCGTCCGCTGTCGGCGGCCCTGCATCGGGCGATCCGCGACCTCGCCGTGCGGCATCGCGCGCCGGACCGGGTCGAGGAAGTGCTCGGGGTGCTGAAGGCGTTCGCGCTCAAGGCGAACAAGCCGGACGCGAAGCTGCGCGACCGCTGGCAGCCCGGCATCGACGTGCCCGCCGCGCAGGGCCGGGCGGATTCCGGCGACATCGAGATCGACCTGGTCGAGCTGTTCACCGACGTCGCCGAGCTGGCCGCGGACGTCGGCACCGGTGTCGCGCTGCTGATTGACGAGATCCAAGACCTGCAGCCGGACGACGTTTCGGCGCTGTGCGCGGCTTGCCATGAGCTGTCGCAGTCCGGCGCGCCGCTGGTCGTGGTCGGAGCGGGGCTGCCGCATGTGCCGGCGGTGCTGTCGGCTTCGAAGTCGTACTCCGAGCGGCTCTTCCGCTACTCGCGCATCGACCGGCTCAGCCGCGAGGACGCCGACTACGCGGTGATGGCCCCGATAGAACGCGAGGACGCCGGGATCGAACCGGAGGCGCTCGACGCGCTCTTCGACGCGTCCGGCGGTTATCCGTATTTCATCCAGGCCTACGGCAAG
This sequence comes from Amycolatopsis albidoflavus, assembly GCF_039525725.1. Taxonomy (NCBI): domain Bacteria; kingdom Bacillati; phylum Actinomycetota; class Actinomycetes; order Pseudonocardiales; family Pseudonocardiaceae; genus Amycolatopsis; species Amycolatopsis albidoflavus. The sequence continues at coordinate 451,436 of NZ_BAAAHV010000021.1, read as the reverse complement.
GCCGCCTGGGACGCCGCGCCCGCGGACCCGATCACGGTCAAGGACGTGCAGGTCGCCGCGCCTGAGGCGGAGTCCGAGCTGGCGGTCGGGTTTTTCGGGTCGCGCTACGAACGCGCGACGCCGGCCGAACGCGAGTACCTGCTCGCGATGGCCGAGCTGACCCAAGGCCGCGACGAGGCCGCCGGCACCGCCGATGTGGCCGTCTACCTGGGGCGCAAGCCCTCGTCGCTGTCGCCGGCACGCGACAGTCTGATGAAGAAAGGCCTGGTCTACTCCGCCGAACGCGGGCAGATCGCCTTCACTGTGCCGCACTTCGGGCACTACCTGCTCGGCCGCGACTGAGCGAATCTTCCCCTCGCTACCGGTCTATGCGGCTGCCTAGCTGTTTCTAGCGATTGTGCTAGATAGTCGTAGAGAGCGTTAGCGCGTTAGCGGCTTGTGACTGCCGACACGCGATCTGTCCGGTGATCTTCAGGAGACCGCCGATGATTCTTCGGCAAGTGCCCCATGTCACCGTAGATTCGTTGGCTTCCTTGTGAAAAAAGGTGCATACTAGAGACACAGCCACCGAAGACCTCTGAAGGGGATGCAAGAGACCATGAGCAACATCGCCGCCAAGCTCCGTGCCCGTCGCGCCGAGGCTCGCACTCGCCGGGCGCTGAACCGGGCGATCGACACCGCGGCCACCTCGACGGTCCGGCAGGAGCTCATCGCGCTCGCCCAGGCGCGTCAGCCGTTCATGCGCTGACCTGCACAACCAACCTGTTGGTGGGTCACTCACGCGAGTGATCTAGACCACAGCGAATCCTGGGTGTAACGCCGCGGAGAGCCGCGTCGATACCCACTACGACCCCGTGATGCTGGCGGACCCCCGACCTGGCAGCATCACGGGGTTTCCATATGTCTGGACCATTTTCGCTCCGGCTCCACCACCGGGGGAATTCCCTTGCCCCGAGCGGGCGACGGGGAGATGCTTGACTTAGTCAACGATCGAGTCAAGGTGGTCCCCGTGCCGGATTCCGTCCTCGCCGAACGCGTCGCCACGGTTCGCGCTTTCAACCGGCTCTACACCGGCGTGATCGGTGTCCTCGACGAGGGGCCGGCCGACGCCGAATACTCGCTGAGCGAAGCGCGGGTGCTGTTCGAACTCGCCCAACAGGACCAGCTGCAGGTCAGTGATCTGCGCAAACGGCTCGCCCTGGACGGCGGCTACGCGAGCAGGCTGCTCGGCAGGCTGGAAACCCGCGGCCTCGTCACCCGCGAACGCTGCGCGGACGACGCGCGCCGCCAGCTCGTCACGCTCACCGCCGAGGGGCACGCCGCGTTCGCCGACCTCGACCACCGCTCGGCCAGCCAGATCGGCGGCCTCCTCGACCAGTTCGCGGACGCCGACCAGCGCCGCCTGCTCGGCGCGATGGGGACCATCACCGCACTCGTCGGCGAACAGTCACCGGAACCGGCGGTCACCGTGCGCGCGCCACGACCGGGCGACCTCGGCTGGGTGGTGCATCGGCACGGCGCGCTGTACGCCGAGGAGTACGGCCTCAACGAACGCTTCGAGGCCATGGTCGCGCGCGTGGTCGCCGATTTCGCCGAACACCGCGAAGACCCGCGCCAAGCCGGCTGGATCGCCGAACTCGACGGCGAACGGGTCGGCAGTATTTTCTGCACCCCCGGCGACGAGGACGGCACCGCGAAACTCCGGCTGCTCCTGCTGGAACCGGCCGCGCGCGGACACGGCGTCGGCAAACGGCTGGTGCGCGAATGCGTCGAATTCGCCGCCGCGCAGGGGTATCGGGCGATGGAGCTGTGGACGCTGTCGCTGCTCGCCGCCGCGCGCGGGATCTACCGCGGCGCCGGATTCGAACTCGTCGGCAAAGAGGAGACGGACGCGTTCGGCCCCCTCGTGACCGGCGAAACCTGGCGGCGGGAGTTATAGATGTTCGTCTTGTACTGCCCGGTGTGCGATCGCCGGACGCTGCTGGGCGTCGACGAGGTCGACTGGGTCGAGAACCTGACACGCGGCGTGATCTCGGTGTCCGGCCACTGCCCGCTGGGCCACGCCGCGGTCATCCTGACCGGCGACGCGTTCACCCCGCACGCGGACCCGAGGTATTTCGGGCCCGCGCCGCGAGTGTGGACGAAACCGGTGCACCGCCTGCGCGGCTGGCTGCGCACCCGGTTCGAAATGAGCCGCGATCTGCCCGGCCCGTTCTACCGTTTCTGACGCCCCATCAAGTAAAACTCCGGATTCGGCTTGAGCGCGGTCAGATGCGCGAGCCGGTTGGACATCGCGAACAACGCGGTGATCGCGCCGACGTCCCAGATCTCGTCCTCGGTCAGCCCTGCCTCGCGCGCCATCGCCAGGTCGCCCTCGCCGAACAACGCGGAATCGCGGGACAACGCCAGCGCGAGATCGACGATCGCCCGGCCGCGCTCGTCGAGTTCGACCTGCCACGGGTTGGTCGCGACCTGGTCGGACAGTTCGGGGTCCTTCGCGCGGATCCGCAGGATCGCTCCGTGCGCGACGATGCAGTAGGTGCAGTGGTTCGCGCCGGAGGTGGCTACGACGACCAGTTCGCGTTCGGCTTTGGTGAGTCCGCCTTCGCGTTCCATGAGCGCGTCGTGGTAGTCGAGGAAGGCCCTCAGCTCGGCGGGGCGGTGGCCCAGCGCGCGGAAGATGTTCGGCGTGAAGCCGGATTTCTCCGCGATGGCGCCGATGCGCTCGCGGAGATCGTCGGGAAGGTCTTCGAGTTCCGTCACGGGGAACCGGCTCACGGGGTTGGTCATGCCGCCCACGCTAACCCGCGAGGTTTGCGCACGGGAGGGGGTCGGATGGGCCAAGGTGGCGGGGTGAAGGAACGACTGGCGCTGAAGCCGATACCGCGGTGGGTGATCTGGGCCGGGCTTCCGGCGATGGTGGCGCTTGCCGCGGTGGCGGTGTGGGTGCTGCTCGCGTTCGCGCCGGATTCGGCCCAGCTTGACGCGATCCGCACCGGTGGGACGCTCGGGGTCGGGCTTGGCGGTGCGGTGGCGTTGTGGCTGGCGGTGCGACGGCAGCGGTCGACCGAATTGGATTTGCTGCAGAAGCACGAAACACATCGCCTTGCGGAACAGGTCGCCGCGGACACTCGGGAGCATCAGCTTCGGACGGCTGCGGATGCTCGGGAGGACGCGCTCGCGCGGCGGGTGACGGAGCAGTACGGGAAGGCCGTTGACCAGCTCGGGTCAGAGCGCGCGCCGGTGCGGCTGGGTGGGTTGTACGCGCTGGAGCGGCTTGGGCAGGACCATGCGGACAGCCCGTTGCGGCAGATGATCGCCGACGTGTTGTGCGCGTATCTCCGGATGCCGTCGGAGGACACGGCGGAAGAGGCGCAGGTCCGGCGGACCGCGCAGAAGATCATCGCGAACCATTCCCGCCCGGCCAACGAGCGGCATTGGCCGGGGCTGCACCTCGATTTCTCCGGGGCGAACCTCGACCAGGCCGATTTCGGCCAATGCCGGTTCGACAACATCCTCTTCACCGGAACCGCTTTCACCGGCATCGCCAACTTCGCGGGCACGGTGTTCAGCGTCCGCGCCGGTTTCATCGGAGCGAGTTTCCACGGGACCGCGGACTTCGAGAACGCGAGATTCCCCGCGGAGGCGGACTTCCGCGGCGCGGACTTCGCCGCCACCGCGGAGTTTTCGAGCGCCCGCTTCGCCGACGCACACTTCGACATGGCGACTTTCGCCGACGCACATTTCCGCGACGCGAAGTTCCGCGGCCGAACTTCCTTCGACGGCTCGGTCTTCGCCGAACACGCCGCGTTCCAGCAAGCCAGGTTCGGCGGGCACACCTCGTTCGACCACGCGAAGTTCCGCCACGATGTCTCCCTGCACCGCTCCCGTTTCGCCGACAGCACGTCCTTCGCGGACGTGTCTTTCCAGCGCTATGCGGGTCTGCGTTCGATCCGTTTCGACGGCCCGGTGAGATTCCGCAAGGTCCGATTCGGCGGAGACTTCGATTTCGGCGAGTCGGAGTTCGCCGGGGCAGCCGAACTCGGGCATGCCCTGGTGTGGCTGGACCGCGAGGGAGCAGTGCTGCACAACTGCCCGGAAGGCTGGACGCTCGGCGATCCCGAGGACGGCTGGGCGCCGCTGACCCGGACCGACTGACCCCCGGATGTGGCCCGTTCACCCGGAAGGGGTTTGCTTACCCGGTGAACTGGACCGCGTACGTGGACGGTTACTGCGAGCGCACCGCGCCCGGACTCTGGGGTGAACCGCTCAACGACTTGGCCAACCTGGCCTTTCTCGTCGCCGCCGGGATGGTCTGGTGGTACGCCAACGGGCAGCGAACCGGGCGGGTGCTCGCTGTCCTGATCGGGTTGATCTTCGTTGCCAGCAGCGTGTTTCACCTGGTCGCGACGCGATGGGCGGCGGTCGCCGACTCCACCGCCATCCTGCTCTTCGTGCTGTTCTACGCCGCGCTCTTCCCGCGGGTCTTCTTTCGGGTGAAAGCGAAGTGGGCCTGGCTCGGCGCGGCCGCGTTCCTGGCACTCACCGTCGCGTCCGGGGCGCTCGGCGGCGGGCTCTATCTGCCCGCGCTCGTCGGGCTCGCGGGATTCGCCGTCGCGCTGGGGGTCAACCGCGACTCGTACTGGCTGGACTTCGCCATGGCCGCCGCGGTGTTCGCGTTGTCCTTGGCGTTCCGCGGCATTGACGACGTGGTCTGCGGGGACTTCCCGGCCGGCACGCATTTCCTGTGGCACGTGCTGAACTCGGTCGTGCTGTACCTCGTCGCGAAGGCGATGATCGGCAAAATGCGAGAGGCCCCCTCGCCGGACGACGGCGAGGGGGCCTCTGTCTAAAAAGGACTCAGTGCGCGCCGATCGGGCGCAGGTCCTTGTCGTGTTCGTCGGCGTGGTAGTCCTCGGGTGCCGTTTCGTCGTTGCCCGGGCTCCACTTCAGCGCCCGTGCGATGACCGAAACCACCGCGGCCACCACGATGTTCGCGACCAGGGCCACGAAACCGGGGTAGATCTGCACCACCGCGAGACCGGTGCCGCTGAACGGGTGCCAGCCGAAGATCGACAGGTTGCCCATCGCCAGCGCGGAACCGCCGAAGTGGAGTTTTCCGTTGGCCGGGTTGGGGATTCCGTACAGCATGATCAGGCCCCAGCCCATGCCGACGATCCAGCCGGCGATGAGACCCGCCTTGTGGAACCAGCGCGTGTACAGGGCGATGGCGACCGCGGGCAGGGTCTGCAGGATCAGCACGCCGCCGATGAGCTGCAGGTCGATCGAGAACTGCGGGTCGATCAGGATGATCACCAGCACCGCACCCAGCTTGACCACCAGCGACGCCAGTTTGGCCTGCTTCGCCTCCTGCTGCGGCGTCGCGTCCTTGCGGAGGTACTCCTTGTAGATGTTGCGCGTCCACAGGTTCGCCGCGGCGATCGACATGATCGCGGCCGGCACCAGCGCGCCGATGCCGATCGCGGCGAAGGCGATGCCCGCGAACCAGTTCGTGAACTGCGAGTCGAACAGCAGCGGGACGATCGTGTTGCCGTCCGGCTTTCCGGTGGCCGCGTTCGTCAGCGGCTTGACGCCCGCCGAGATCGCGACGTAGCCCAGCAGCGCCAGCAGGCCCAGCACGAAGGAGTAGGCCGGAAGCGCCACCATGTTCCGCTTGATCACGTTGCGGCCGCGCGAGGCGAGCACGCTCGTGAGCGAGTGCGGGTACAGGAACAGCGCGAGCGCCGAACCGAGCGCCAGCGTCGCGTACTGCAGCTGGTTGCTCGAGGTCAGCAGGATCGAACCGGACGGCTTGCCCGTCTTCGGGTTCGGCTTGGCGAGCGTTTCCTTGGCGGTGTTGAAGATGTGGTCCCAGCCGCCGAGCTTCGAGGGCAGGTAGATGATCGCCACGATGATCACGATGTAGATCAGGATGTCCTTGACGAACGCGATCAGCGCGGGCGCGCGCAGGCCCGACTGATACGTGTAGAGCGCCAGGATCACGAACGCGATCAGCAGCGGCAGGTGCCCGACGATGCCGGAACCGTTGATGCCCATCGTGCGCAGCACGGCTTCGAGGCCGACCAGCTGCAACGCGATGTACGGCATGGTCGCGACGATGCCGGTGATCGCGATCAGCAACGCCAGCGTCGGCGAACCGAAACGGCCGCGGACGAAGTCCGCCGGGGTCACGTAGCCGCGCGAACGGCTGACCGACCACATGCGCAGCGCGGGCAGCAGCACGATCGGGTAGACGACGATCGTGTAAGGCAGCGCGTACAGGCCGAGCGCGCCGGCGCTGAACACGAGCGCGGGCACGGCGACGAAGGTGTAGGCCGTGTAGAGGTCGCCGCCGAGCAGGAACCAGGTGATCCACGAACCGAACTTGCGGCCGCCGAGGCCCCATTCGTCGAGGTGGTCGAGGCTGCCGCCGGCTTTCCAGCGCGAGGCGACGAAGCCAAGCACGGTGACGACGACGAACAGGAACGCGAAGACGATCAGTTCGACCCACTGAATGTTGTTCATCGGGCGTCCCCCTCGTCCAAGTCGTCAACGCTCAGCTCGTCCTGGCCCTGGTTGCGCGGCTTGTCCTTGGTCGCCAAGTAGACGATGCCGGTGCACAGCACGCCCAGCACGACGAACGCCAGCTGGAACCAGTAGAAGAACGGAAGGCCGAACAGCCGCGGCCCGTCGAAGTTGAACAGCGGCGTGACCAGGATCAGCAACGGGATCAGCAACAGCAGGTTCCAGGCACTGAACTGGAACCCGCGCACCCGACCGCCCGGTTTGGCAGTGGACATCGAACCTCACCTAACACTCACGTGACACGCGACCGCCTGACCCTAGACCGCGCTCATCCCGCCGTCATACGACTTCGATATCGATTCGATCAGCACTGCGAACACGTTCCAGGGTGTGGACAACCTCGGGGACAACCCGCTCCCGCGCGGCCTCAGTGAGCTGTTCGCTACCCCTATCGGCGGGACCGGACCGCCCCGAATGCCCCAAGGACTTGTGCCGACCGGCGGTTGTCCACGGGGTTCGACAGCTTGTGCACAGAGTTATCCACAGGCAGTGGACAACTCTGTGGCTAAACTGAACGGCATGGTCCGCGTGCCCCTCACCGACGAAGAACGCTCCCGCGGCGAGCGGCTCGGCCTGGTGCTGCGCGCCGCCCGGGCCAGCCGCAGCATGGTCGACGTGGCCGCCGAAGCGGGCATTTCGGTCGAAACTCTGCGCAAAATCGAGACCGGCCGGATTCCGACGCCCGCGTTCTTCACCGTCGCCGCGATCGCCGACGCGGTGGGCATGCCGCTGGACCGGCTGCGCGTCGCGTGCGATGGCGATCCGGCGGCGTTTTCGCAGGCCAGTTGAGGTTTGCCGGGCTTGGCGGGTTGATCGGGCAGCCGCGCTGGGCGGACGGGCAGAGCAGCTGAGTCCGGCCGCGCGGGGCAGGATGGGCGAGCTGAACGGGCAAGCGCCCGACGTCTGTGGACAACTGTGGACAGCTCACGACTCGACGCGCGACCGCGGACCGGACGAACGCGGCCACCTCCGGCGAGCGGCTGGTAGACGGCATCGGTGCACAACTGGGGACAACTCAAGCCCCGGCGCGAAGCGCGACCGCGGCCCGGACGAAAGCAGCCACCTCCGGCGAGCGGCTGGTGGACGGCCAGGCGAGCAGCGTCGTGACCTCCGGCGCGTCGACGACCGGGACCGCGACGTGTTCGGGCCACTGCCAGGCTCGGCTCGAGGCCGGGATCACCAGCAGCGTCCGGCCGAGCGCGACGAGCTGGGCCAGTTTCGACTGGGTGCGTGCCTCCGGACCCGGGCCATCCGGGTAGCTGCCGTCGAGGCGGGGCCAGCGGGCGATCGGCAGGTCCGGCACGTCGCTGACCTCGGCCAGCGTGAGCGTTTCCCGGGCGGCGAGCGGATGGGTCGCCGGAAGGATCGCGACCTGGCCCTCGACCTGCAGCGCCTCGGTGTCGAATCCGGCGAGGTCGTCGTAGGGGTGGTGCACGATCGCGACGTCGGCGGAACCGTCGCGGAGCAGTCCGGCCTGTTCGCCGACTTCGCACAGCAGAATCTCGACCGGCGGCGCGTCCGGGGCGTCCAGCAGCCGTTGCAGGAGTTCGTGCGACGCCCCGGCTTTGGTCGCCAGGATCAGCTGCGGGTCCCCGGCTCGGCGCGTGCGACGGGCGGCGGCTGCGACTGCGGCGAGGGCCAGCCGGGATTCGCGGAGCAGCACCCGGCCGGCCTCGGTCAGCGCGACGCCGCGGCGGTTTCGGTCGAGGAGTTGGACGCCGAGCCGCCGTTCCAGCTGGGCGATCGCGCGGGACAGCGGCGGCTGGGCGATCCCGAGGCGCTCAGCAGCGCGGCCGAAGTGCAGTTCATCCGCGACCGCGGCGAAGTAGCGAAGCTCGCGGGTCTCCAGGTCGTCCACAAAACCAGCGTAATACCCGGTGGGTATCACAGCGGACCTCATTGATCTTGGACGACGCATCGACCGGTGCCGATCATGGGCGGAGTGAACGACACGAAGACCGCGCTGGTCACCGGCGCGAACAAGGGAATCGGCCTCGCCATCGCGCACGGCCTCGGCTCGATCGGCTTCACGGTTGCCGTGGGTGCGCGGGACGAAACCAACCGCGAGAAGGCCGTCGAGGAACTGCGCGGCGCGGGCATCGACGCGTTCGGCGTCGCGCTCGACGTCACCTCCGAACACAGCGTCGCCGCCGCGGCCAAGGCCCTCGAACGGCTCGACGTTCTGGTCAACAACGCAGGCATCAGCGGCCAGCTCGACGGCGGCGTCCAGGATCCGACGACGCTCGACCTCGACGTCGTCCGCACCGTCCTCGACACGAACGTCTTCGGCGTCGTCCGGGTCACAAACGCGATGCTGCCGCTGCTGCGCCGCGCCAATTCGCCGCGCATCGTCAACATGTCCAGCAACATGGGCTCGCTGGAGCTGCGGACGGGTCCGGTCCTAGCCGCCTACGCCCCGTCGAAGTCGATGCTCAACAGCATCACCGTGCAATACGCCCGCGCGCTCGCCGACACGAACGTCATCGTCAACGCCGCCTGTCCCGGTTACGTAGCAACGGATTTCAACGGCTACGCCGGAACGCGCACGCCCGAGCAGGGCGCGGCGATCGCGGTCAAACTCGCGACCCTCCCGGACGACGGGCCGCGCGGCGGGTTCTTCGACGACGCCGGGGTCGTCCCCTGGTGACGCCTCAGCCGCGCAGGTCGGCGAGCACCCGTTCCCGGTCGTTGAGGTAGCGGCAGTCGCGGACGGGCAGCTCGAAGGAGTTCAGCAGCTTCTCGAAATCCGCGTACTCGTCCGGATTGAGCTGGATGCCGGTGACCTCGAAGTGCGCGGCCATGGTGTCGGCCAGTTCCTCCCATTCGCCGGACCACTGCAAGTCGCGGTAGTGCTCGAGGTCTTCCGCCGGCATCCGGTCGGCGAGCAGCCGCAGGACGCTGTCGACGAAGTAGCTGATCCGGTTGCCCGACCGGTCGTCGACCGTCGGGTTCGCCGGGTCCCGCGCGGCGTCCGGATTCCGGACCACACCGGGGCCCGGCAGCGGGAAGCTGGTGTGCACGAGACCGTCGCCGTTGACCAGGACGACCACGCGCACGCCGTACCGTTCGCCGACGCAGCGCCAGCGGCCGTTGTACTGCTGCCGCCGCGGCTCGCCCGGGTCGTTGGCGACGTCCTTGACCACCGCGATGATCTGCTCGTCGGTCCATCCGGGCGGAAATTCGCAGGTCGCCCTGCGGCCGATGCCGGAAGCGTGTCCACCGCCCACGTTCGGCTCCTCTCGTCGGCACGGAGCCTAACCCGGGAGCGCCCGTTCAGCCGACTTGTGCCAGCACGAAGATGCCGATCGCCAGCACGTCCGGACCGCGGAACAGTTGCCGCATAAGGTTTGCCGGCATCGGACCGGCGGGGGTGTCGACGAAACCCGCGCTGCTGTAGTCGACCGGCTGGCGCGTGACGGTGCGCAACACCGAAAGCACCGCCAGGGCGACAGTCACCCACGAGAGCGCCGAAAACGTGGTGCCCAAAGCCAAAAGTGCCACGGAGAGCAGAGCCGACCAGACCAGGCCGACCACGACCAGGGCGGTTCCGTGCGCGATCACCAGCTCCCGCGACGACGAGCCCAGCCACCTCCGGCGACCCGGATTCCGCCACAGCACGCCAAGACCGGCCCCGAACGGAGTAAGCGCGACGTACGCGCCGATCCCGACGAGCACCGGTCCCGGGAGAGTGGGAACAGCAACATGCCCGACGGCTACCGCGAAAGCCACTAACAAGACCGCTCCCGCGTACCGGGAACGGCCGACGATCCCGGCCCACGCGAGCCGGAACGCGGTGGGCGGGCGCAGCGACCACGAGCCCGCGGGCGCGGATTCCGGCAGCATCATCATCGGGTCGAGGAACGTCACCGCCATCGCGCGCAAGACCCTGGCATTCCAGCCGTCGAGCAACACCGCGCGCCCGGCGCCGCTGACTGCTTCGCCGCCGAAAGCCAGCAGCAGACCGCATAACGCGAGCGCCGCGCCGACGTATTGCACTGCCGTCGCGTCGAGACGAGCGGCGGCGATGACCACGCCAGCCACTGCGAGGAGCAGCGGTCCGGCGGCTTCGAAAAGGAACGCGGTGCGACGCGCGGTGGTGAAGGCGAGAATCGTGCCGCCCGCGACGAGCGCTGCCGCGGCGCGCCACCAGTCGATCGAACTGCCGCCGACCGCCAGCATCAGCGCGGCGAGATATCCGATCACCACCACGAATCCGGTCAGCACGCTGGCCAACCGGGTCGCGACGACGCGGCGGCGGTCCACCTGGGCGAAGTCCATCCAGGTCAGCTCAGCCGGTTCGGCCCAGACGAAACCGCGCCGCAGCAAGCTCCGCCAGCCCACCGCGGCGCACAACGCGACCAGGCCGAGCACCGCCGAATAGTCCACTGCGGACGGTCCAAAGAGGACTCGATGCCACGCGTCGGTGCGGAAGAACGCGGTGAACAGGAAGCCGACGCCGAACATCAGCACGAACGTGGGGCTGTCGCCGCTGAAGATGCCGCCGAACCGCTTACGGCCGGGCACGCGCAACCGGGTCACCATAGTTCGAGCACGCTGTCTGCCGTGTCCAGCAACGGTTGATGGTGCGTGGCAACGACAACTGCCGCACCAGCCGCGGTGGAGCGGCCGATCAGCTTGACCAGCCACTCCTTGCCCGCGGTGTCGAGCGCGCGTTCGGGTTCGTCCAGCAACAGCACTCGATGCGGCCTCGCGGTGACGCCCAGCAGCAGCAACCGGCGACGCTGTCCGGCCGAAAAATGCCCGGCAGTGACCCGGGCGCGTTCGGCGAGACCCGCGTCCTCGAGAAGTTCTTCGAAATCGCCGAGATCCTCGCCGAACGAACCGGAGAGCAGCTCCAGGTGCTGCGTCGGGGTGAGTTCGGCGAAGAAGTCGGAATCGTCGAAGAGCACGGAAACCTTGCGACGAAAGGAAACGCTGCGTTCGTCCGGCTTCGCGCCGTCGATCAGGACCCGGCCTCGCTGCGGTTGCTGCATGCCGTACAGACACCGCATCAACGTGGATTTGCCGACACCGTTAGGCCCGACGAGCACCGCGCATTCGCCGGGATCGACGGAGAAATCGAGATCTTCCAACAGCCACAGGTCACCGGCCTTCACGCCGAGCCCGCGCGCGTCGACTATCGGCGACACAGCAGATCCACCACCGGGGCCAGCACTTCGAGGTTGGGTTCCAGGACCGTGAAATAGCTGAAGCCGAACCGGGCTCGGTGCGCGACCAGCTGGTCAGCGATTTCCTCGACCGTCCCGACCAGCACCGTCGGAACCTCGGCCAATTCGTCGAGCGTCAGCGTGTCACTAAGGCGGGCGTGGATTTCCCGCAATGCGCCTTCACGGTCGTCAGTGATCTGGACGAATTGCACGAGCAGGTTGAATTCCGCTTCGCGGCCAGCCAGCCGTTCGATGACAAACCGCGTGCGTTCTTCCACCGCGTCCGCTGTCGCCAGCATCGGCGGCGCACCGTCGCGCACCTTTGCCGTGCCGCTGAAGGCAATCGTCGCCGCGTGCTCGGCGGCAAGCGAAAGCAGCCGGTCTCCGCGACCGCCGATCATCAACGGGGGACCACCGGATTGCGCGGGCTGCGGCGCGTATTCCGGATCCGCGTACAGCCGCTGGAGTTCCTTGATCACGAGTTCGAGATGATCGACCCGCGCGCCCGCACCCGGAAACGGCATTCCGGCCGCTTCGAACTCCTCTTTCACATATCCGGCGCCGAGGCCCAGTTCGAGGCGTCCGGACACGAATTGGTCCGTGCCCGCGACGTCGCGCGCGAGCAGCGCCGGGTTGTAGAACGGCGCGTTGAGCACGAAAGTGTTGAGCCGCACCCGTTCGGTGACCGCACCGGCCAGCACGAGCGCGGGAAACGGCGGCGCGATGCCGAGATGATCGGCCACGCTCAGCACGTCGTAGCCGAGTTCCTCGACCCGGCGGCACTTCGCGATCCACTCGTCGCGCGAGCCCGGCCGCACCATGTTCACGCCGAACCGGAAAGTCTTCTCCCCATCAGAGACCATGCGGCCACGCTACCGTTACCCGCGCATGAAGAAGGGGACGTCCGCCGCCCGGTGCGAACGTCCCCTTCCTCAAGCAGTCAGGCCACTGCGTCAGCCGAGGCGCTGGGCCAGCGCGTCGAGCTCGTCGCGCAGCGAGGACGGCACCTCGCCGATCTTCGCGAACCACTCCTCGATGAGCGGCAGCTCCTCGCGCCACTCCTCGTTGCGCACCTCAAGCGCGGCCTGGATGTCCTCGACCGGCTCGGACAGGCCCTCGAGGTCGAGGTCCTCGGCGTTCGGCACGAAGCCGACCGGGGTCTCGACCGCGTTGCCCTTGCCCTCGACGCGCTCGAGCACCCACTTGAGCACGCGCGAGTTCTCGCTGAAGCCCGGCCACAGGAAACGGCCGTCGTCGCCGCGGCGGAACCAGTTGACGTAGAAGATCTTCGGCAGCTTGTTCGCGTCGGCGTTCTTGCCGAGGTTCAGCCAGTGGTTGAAGTAGTCGCCGGCGTGGTAGCCGAGGAACGGCAGCATCGCCATCGGGTCGCGGCGCACGTTGCCGACCGCGCCGACCGCCGCGGCGGTGGTCTCCGACGACATGGTCGCGCCCATGAACACACCGTGCTGCCAGTCGCGCGCCTGGTTCACCAGCGGCACCGTCGTCTTGCGGCGGCCGCCGAACAGGATCGCCGAGATCGGCACGCCCTGGGGGTCGTCCCACTCCGGCGCGAGGATCGGGCACTGCGACATCGGCACGCAGTAGCGCGAGTTCGGGTGGGCGGCCTTCTCCTCGGAGTCGGGCGTCCAGTCCTGGTGCTTCCACGAGGTGGCGTGCGCGGGCTTGTTCTCCATGCCCTCCCACCACACGTCGCCGTCGTCGGTGAGCGCCACGTTCGTGAAGACCGTGTTGCCCTTCTCGATCGTGCGCATGGCGTTCGGGTTCGTGTGGTTGTCGGTGCCCGGCGCGACGCCGAAGAAGCCGAACTCCGGGTTCACCGCGTACAGCCGGCCGTCCTCGCCGAAACGCATCCACGCGATGTCGTCGCCGAGGGTCTCCGCGCGCCAGCCCGGGATGGTCGGCTGCAGCATGGCGAGGTTGGTCTTGCCGCAGGCGCTCGGGAACGCCGCCGCGACATAGTGGACCTTGTCCTCGGGCGAGATCAGCTTGAGGATCAGCATGTGCTCGGCGAGCCAGCCCTCGTCACGGGCGATGACCGAGCCGATGCGCAGCGAGTAGCACTTCTTGCCCAGCAACGAGTTGCCGCCGTAGCCCGAGCCGTAGCTCCAGATCAGCCGCTCCTCCGGGAAGTGCGAGATGTACTTGGTCTCGTTGCACGGCCAAGCGACGTCCTTCTCGCCGGGGGCGAGCGGCTTGCCGACCGAGTGCAGCGCGGGCACGAACTCGGCCTCGGTGCCGTCGGGCTTGACGAACTTGTCCAGCGCGGCCTTGCCGGCGCGGGTCATCACGCGCATCGACGCGACGACGTAAGCGAAGTCGGTGATTTCGATGCCCAGCTTGGGGTTTTCGTCGCCGAGCGGGCCCATGCAGAACGGGATGACGTACATCGTGCGGCCGGCCATGCAGCCGCGGTACAGCTCCGTCATGGTGGCCTTCATCTCGGCCGGGGCCACCCAGTTGTTCGTCGGGCCCGCGTCCTTCTCTTCCTTCGAACAGATGAAGGTCCGGTTCTCGACCCGCGCGACGTCGTCGGGGTCCGAGGTGGCCCAGTAGGAGTTCGGCTTCGCGTCCAGCTTCACGAAGGTGCCGGCGTCGACCAGCTCCTGGTTGATCCGGGCGGCTTCCTCGTCAGACCCGTCGACCCACACCACGCGGTCCGGGGTGGTCAGCTCGGCGACCTCCCGGACCCAGGACAGCACGCCACTGTGCGTCGTCGGCGCGTTGTCCAGTCCGGGGATGGCGACTGCGGTCATCTCTACTCCTGACTTCCGACGACAAAAGAGCCCACACCGCGAACGACAGTGTTCTTGGTGCGGGCTTCGTTGCCGGCGACCGAATGGCTTCGCACACCGGCGGAAGACCGGTGTGCGGGTTTTGGGATTCCCCGACTGTAGCCGGATGGACGGCAGGTAACCGAGAGCTGACCTGTCGGTTCTCTCACAAGAACGATAAGGGAATCGATTCAGTTTCACCGGAACGGGCCAGCGCCGAAAATCTTTCCGCGTGGCCCGCGTCGCATTCGTGCCGGATGCCGGAGCTGGGCTGATCAGTCCTGATCTTCGCCGGACGCTGCCGGGGTGCCGCCGGGCGCCGGTTCGCCGGACGCGAGCGGACGGCGTGCGGTGTTGGCGTCCCGGAGACAGCGAAACGGGCCCGGCGCGCGGCCGGACCCGTTCGTGTGACGTCAGTTACCGAAGCCTCAGTTGGGGCTGATCCACTGCCCGGTTCCGCTGTCGATCTTCGCGACGCCGCTGAGCAGCTGAGCGCCCTCGCCGCCCCATGCCGAATCGCTGCCGGGGTCGACTGCCGCCGCCGAGTCGAGCGCGTGGTTCGCGCCGTCGGTCTCGGTCCACTGGCCCTGGCCGGTGTGCTCGTAGGTGTGGGTGGAACCGTCCGCGCCGACCTGCACCGCGACGTCGGCCTGGCCGTCGCCGTTGGTGTCGGTGAAGGCGATGGTGCCGCCGGACTTCGTCTCGACGACCGCGGTGTCGTTGTGCCCGTCGTGGTCGGTGTCGATGGTGGCGACCCCGGCGTCGACGTTGCCGTCCGGCAGGTCGGCGTGGATGTGCCCGGTGGTCGAGGTGTCCTGCGAGTGCGTGTCGGTGCCGTTGGAGCCGGACTGGCCGTGGCCGGATTCGACCCAGCTGCCGGTCTTCTCGTCGTAAACCGCCTGGTCGACGACGTGCCCGGTCGAGTCGAGCACCGCGTAGTGGTCGGCGACCCCGTCGTGGTCGGTGTCCGCGAACGCCTGCGCGGTGCCGTCGTCGTGCTCGACGACCGCGGTGTCGGCGACCCCGTCGTGGTCGGTGTCGTAGTTGACCTCGGCCTGGTACTCCTGGCCGTCGACGTGGACGGTCAAGGCCTCGTGGCCGGTCGCGTCAGTGCCGCCGCTCTCGTCGACCCACATGGGTTGATCCCCCTTATTACGCCGGGTCTGCCGCTGGTTTCGCTCGGTATGACTCACGTTAGGCCGGTTCGGTTCCCGTCCACAAGCCGATCACCTGCTCACGGCGGCAAGTTGACCGGGAGGCCGGAGCCGGTGACGAAGACGCACCAGGTCCCGGCTTCTTCGCGGTTGAGATCGAGCCGGGTGTTCGTCGGCGGATGCGCGTCGCGACTGACCTCGACCTCGAAAGACGGCGACGCCACCGCCGGCGAGCAGCACCACCGCGCCCAGGCAGATGCCGACGATCAGCCCGCCCCGGCGGCGCTTCTTCGGCGGCTGCCATCGCGGCGGCGGAGGCCCGCCCCGCTGCGGGGCTGGCGGCGGTTTTCCCCACTTCGGCGGTTGCGGTCCAGGCGGCGGAGATCCAGGTCCGTACGTCACCGGCTGATCATGCCCGATCGCGGACCGTGCGGATGCGGGACAGCAGAGTCTCAGCCCGGGTGTGGCTTTCGGTCACGTCCTTGAGGCGTTTCGAGACGATCGCGATCTTCTTCGCCCGCTCCTGCGCGCTCATCTTGATCGTCTGGTCCACCTCCTTCAGCTCCGCCTCGATCGCCTCGATGCGGCGGCCCAGCGCCTCGTCGAGGGCGAGCGACAGCTGCTGTTCGGCCTCGATGAGTTGTTCGGCGATCAGCTGGTCAAGCGTTGAGCGGGCGTCGGCGATGGCTTCGACCAGCCATTGCTTCAGGTGCTGTTTGTCCGAGGCGTGCTTGCGAGTGCGCGCCATCCACCAGCCCGCGCCGAGGCCGATCACGATTGTCGCGGGGAGCACCACCGGGTTGAGGATCGCGACGCCGGCCAGCGGCAGGGCGGCGATCTTCCCCGCGCCGACACCGCCGGAAATGCCCATGAACACCAGCAGTTTGTCTTCGGCCGTCGGCGGTTTCTTGTCCGGCGGGCGCAGCACGACCGGCGGGCCGCCGGCGCGGGCGAACTGGGCGCGGATCACGTCGAGTTCCTCGGCGGAGAACAGCTCCGACAGCGCGGTGTTCGTGACCTGGTTCAGGCGTTGCGACAGCTGCATCGACACTCGCTGCGACGCGGTCTGCAGCGCGATGTCCACTTCCTGCGGCAACGCGGCCAGCTCGTCGCGCTTGGCCGCGTCGATGCGTTGGCGGAAATGCGCCTGTGCCTCGCGCATTTCGCGGCTGCTCTCGTGGCCGACCTCGACCCGCGTGCGCTGGATTTCGCCGCGCAACCGCAGCTGCCAGCCGCGAGTGGAAGTGCGGCGCTGGGACTGAAGATCGTCGCGGCGGGCGCGGAGTTGTTCGGCTTCCGCTTCGCCTGCCGACAGTGCCCGGCTTTCCGCTTGCAGCTTCGCCTTGATCCCGGCCAGCGCGCTCGACAGCGAGCGGAGCGTGTTGGCTTCCTTCAACATCATCGACCGGCCGACCAGCAGTTCCTGCAGCGCGACCTGCACCGCCGCGATGCCGGACTTCTCCCGCAGCATGGCGGCGACCTGCTCGTTCGGCGCCTTCGCGGCGGTCTCGAACACGCGCGCCGACACCGGGTGGAACACCGCGTCGGCGAAGCGCGGCGCGTGTTCGGCGAGCAGTTGGCGGTCGGCTTCCAGGATCTCGCGCCAGCCGCGGAACGCGTCGGTTTTGGCCAGCACGAAGACAACCGTCTCGACGCGGTCCGCGACCTCGCGCAGAAACTGCAGCTCAGTGGAGGTGAACGGGGCCGACGCGTCGACCACGAAGACCAGCGCGGTCGCTCCGGCGGCGGCCTCCTTGGCCAGCTCGCCGTGCAGCGAATCGAGGCCGCCGACGCCCGGGGTGTCGACCAGGGTCAGCCGTTCCAGCAGCGGGACCGGGCCGGAGACCTCGACGTAGCGCGGCGGCAGCTGTCCCGGCGGCAGTTCGTGCGAGGCGGACACCCAGTCGACCAGCTGCGTCAGGTCGAACGGCACCGAAGCCAGCTGACCGGGGTAGCAGGCTTGCGCGCCCCACTGCTGCGCGTGCTCGAAAACGAGGTAGGTCGCGGTGGCCACGTCAGCGTCCACAGGGGACAGTCCCGGAGTCGCGAGCAGGGCGTTGACCAGCGAACTCTTCCCGCGGTTCGTCTCGCCGACGACTACCACGGACGGTTTCTCCGAACGGGCCTTGCGCTGGTCCTCGACCCATTTCGCGGCCTGCGGATCAGCCTCGCGGACGACGCCGAGCAGCTGTTCACGAGCGGCCTGGACCTGAGCGGGGAGCGTCGGTGCGGTCACTGCGCCCGCTTCGCGTAGACGGTGACGATCGGTGCGCGCAACAGCCGTTCCTGGTCGGCGAACCCGACGACCTCGGTCTCCGCGACGACGCCTTCCAGCTCCGGATCGTCGGTGGGCACGGCGCCGCCCGCCTCGTGGCGCGCCGGGTCGAACCGTTCGCCTTCGGCACGCAACGCGGTGACGCCGATGTCGGCGAGCCCGTGTTCGAGCCGTTCCACGACGCCGCTGCTGCGGGCGCGGTCCAGCGCGTACAGGCAAAGCTGGATGAGCGCCTGCCGGTCGGAAAGCGCGCGTTCGAGGTCACCCGGGGCAGCTACGAGGTCCACATCGGGATCCGACGCATCCGCCGCGGCGTCGGTTCCGTCCGCTTCGGCGATGATCCGCGCGATGGCCTCCGCGCTGATCTCGCCGGTCGGCGCTTCGGCCGCGTCGGCTGCTTCCTCGTGGCCGAACCACGCCATCTAGACCCTCCCCTGGCCGTCCCCGTGATTCCACCAGTTTGCGGCGCCTCGGCGCGCGGCGGGGGCGGATCACTCAGACGGGCCGAGAATCCGCGTCAGCAACTGCCGCAGCACCGCCTGCTCATGTTCGACGTCCAGGTCGGGATCGAGGCTCGCGCGGGACAGCAAGGCGTCGACGAGCGCGACGATCCAGTTTCCCGCGTCAGCCGGGGACAGCATGGGGGATAAGCGCCCGGTCCGGACGCCGCGTTCGACCAAGCCCGCGAGGCCAACGCGCATGAGGTCGTCGTTGCTGCGGATCAGCTCGTTGAACTCGGGATCGCGCGCGGCTTGCGCGGCTGCTTCGAGGATCAGCCGCACGACACCGGGCAGGACGATCGCCGACGTCATCCGCGCGACCACGGCGAGCACGCCTTCCCACGGGTCGGCCATTTCCACCGCGGTGGCGAGCAGTTCCTCGTTCTCGGCGGTGTCCGCCTCGAAAATGCCGACGAACACCGCGCGCTTGCTGGGGAAATAGTGGAACAGGCTGCCGGAGCTGATCCCGGCGGCGCGGCAGATGTCCGCGGTGGAGGTCTTTTCGAAGCCGTCGCGGGCGAAGCACCCGGCTGCCGCGTCGAGAATCGCGCGCCGTTTCGCCGCGTGCTTCTCGGGGTCGACCGTCCTCACCACGGGGACATCATCGCTCAGGCGGCGGTTCGTCGAACCACGGGCGGCCGTGCGCGGTGAACGCTTCGGCCAGTTGCCGCCGGGAAAGGTCCGTCTTCTCCTTGGCCACTTCGCGATCGTTTTCGCCGAGCAGCACGAGCTTGCCGTCGTCGAAGAACACCGCGGTGAGGGGAGTGTCAATGCGCCGTCGGCGCTCACGTCGTTCGAGCGTGACGCGCGTGGCGGACACCGTGACGATCAGCCGGTCCCACGCCCAGAACCAGGCGAACGCCACCCCGAGCAGCAGCCCGACGACGACCGCGCCGATCAGCCGCCACGGCTGCGGGATCTGGTGCAGCAGCCGGAACGGGCCCTGCACCGGGAACCACGGCAGCGACGCGATCCAATCCGCGAGCGCCTGCCCGCCCCAGCCCAGCAGCGCCCCGCCGACCGGGCAGGCCAGCCAGGACCCGCGGCGCAGCCACGCCGGTTCGTCGACCACTGTCTCCATGGTGGGCAATAGTAGACCGCGCGCTCGGTTTATGAATATCCGGCCTGGTCGAACGCCCCAATGTGGCATTGGGTGCATGGGACGCACCGAACGCCACATTGGGTGCGTCTAACGCACCCAACGCCACATTGGGGGCACCGCGGGTTCAGGCGAGTTCGTGGATCAGCGAGCGCATGGCCTGATCAAGGGCCGGGACGTCCGCGGCCAGCCGGGACGAGACCAGCAGCTGGTGCTCCGCGGTCCGCAGCCAGACCCGGCCCGCGACCGGGATCTCCAGCACCGACAGCCGGAACGGCCGGGCGCGGCGGCCCAGCTCGACCTCGGTTTCGCGGACAAGGCGGCCCAAGCGTTCGCCGGCGAGGATTTGGCGGCGGTGGAAGCCGGACGAGACCGGACGGCGCGCCGCGGCGAAGTGTTCGGCGGCGGCCGGCGCGAAGTGCTGTGCCGCGAGGTCTATCGCCGAACCGTCGCCGGGAGCAGGGCTTTTCCGGCGGGTGCGGGCCGAACCGCGCTCGCGCAGGAAGGTCAGCAGGCCGTTCCACCACGGTTCCCACTGCGCCTGCACCGCCGCGCGGTCGAGGGCGGGCGGGACGTGCACCGGGACCGCAGGCTCCACTGGCGGCAGCAGCTGGCCGTCGGCGATCGAGAGCGCGAGGACGTCCCGGAGGAACAACGCCACGTCGACGTCGTGGTCGCTCCCCCAGTTCACCCGCCACGAGGTGGTGTCCTCCAGCCGCACGACATTCAGCCTACGCGTCGCGGGCGAGTTGTTTACTGTTCGCGAATCTGTTGCCAGATCAGGAAATAGGCGCGGTGCACGACGTGGGCCACGCGGCTTTGCGCCGGAGTCGCGCCGAACGACGCGAAAGAACGCCACCAGCCCGCGCGTTCCAGCGCGTGCGCCGCCAGCTCCGGGCGAGGCGCGCCGGGAAGGCCGAGCTGCGCGCCGATGTCGGCGTTGCTGCCGACCCGAAGCACCTCTTCCGCCAGGTCTTCCGGCATCTCGACCGCCCCCGACGCGACGAGCGTCAACGCCTCCAGCAACCGCAGCTGATGCGCTTCCGGACGGGCCAGCAGCACCTCGATCGCGTCGTGCACGCGCTGCCGTTCGCCCGGGTCGCCGGACGTGTGCGCGAGCGCGGTCACCGACGCCAGCGCGGCCGCGGCCTTGATCCCGTCCGCGCGGGCGGCGAAGACGATCGACAAGCGGCGGCGGACCGCGTCGAGTCCGGAGATGTCGAGAAGCTTGCGGCGCAACGCTCCCGCGGTGATCTCCGGTTCCGTGCGAATCGCCTCGACCGCGCAACGGATTCCGAAGAGGTCGAGCTTTTCCAGCAGCCGCAACCGGATCCCGGTCGGGATGTCGCACTCCCAGCTGGTGAAGATGTCGGCCGCGATGAGCATCGTCTCGAGGATGTCGTCGTCGAGCGCGGCGAGCTGGCCGAGTGCCTCGGCATCGGCGGAGGTGAACCCGCCGGACTCGGCCGATTCGGCGATCAGGCCGATCACCGGAAGCACGTCCGCGACGCGCGGCTTCAGCGTCGAGGCCTGTTTCTCGGCGAGCAGTTGCGCGGCCTTCCAAACGTCCCCGCCGGAGCCTTCGACAGATTCCGCGACGACCGTGTCCGCCTTGTTCAACACGGCGATCGCGTTGACCGGCCCTGCTTCCCGGCTCGCGGTCGCCGCGGTGAACGCGGCCAGCGCCTGCTGATCGTCCGCGCGCACGCCCTGGGTCACCACGTAGAGCACGGCCTCCGCGCCGGCGACGGCGTTGCGCGAGGTGTCGTCGAGGTCGTCGGAACCCTCATCCTGCTCGGCCGCGCCCAGCAGCTGCTCGGTCCGCGACACCGACGCCGCGTCGAGCGAGCCGAGGCCCGGCGTGTCGATCACGGTCATGTCCTGCAGCACCGCGTTGGTCAAGTACGCCTCGAGGTGCGAGACCTCGGAGATGTCGACGCCGAGTTCCGCCGGGATCGACCCGTCCGCGGCGAAGGGCAGCACCTGCTTGCGGCCGTCGAGGAACACCACCTCGACCCGGTCGACGGTGCCGTACTGGAACCGCGTGACCAGCCGCGTGCACTCGCCGACGTCGGTGGGCGCGACGAGCCGCCCGATCAGCGCGTTGACCAGCGTCGACTTGCCCGATTTGATCCGCCCGGCGACCGCCACCTGCAGCGGCGCGCCCAGCCGGCGCAGCACCTCGGCGAATCCGGCGGCCGTGCGCGGGGACACCTGGGACCGCAGCCGGTGGCACAGCTCCGCCACCGACGCGGACAGCGGGCCGGCGAGCCGCCCCCGTTCCGCCGCTGCCGTCACCGCCC
Organism: Amycolatopsis albidoflavus; assembly: GCF_039525725.1. Lineage (NCBI taxonomy): Bacteria > Bacillati > Actinomycetota > Actinomycetes > Pseudonocardiales > Pseudonocardiaceae > Amycolatopsis > Amycolatopsis albidoflavus. The sequence goes on along the minus strand of NZ_BAAAHV010000021.1, from coordinate 429,560 downwards.
CGGCCCCCTTCCGGCTCGTTCGCTCCCCCGTGCGGGAATCGTCGCATGCCGGTCATCCTTCGGTCGCACCGAAGGTGCTACCCGCGACCGACGCGCCCGCCGGCCGCGCGACCTACTGTTGAGTCGTGCGACGGCTCAGCCTCTGGATGCGTGCCCACCCGATGGTGGGGGACTCGCTGCTGGCGCTGTTTCTCGCCGCGTTCGACATCCTGGTGTTCGCCACCGGCGGCCTCGATCCCACGCTGCCCGGCCCGGAGTGGTACGTCGCGGTCCCGATCGACCTCGCCGTCGTCGCGCCGCTCGTCTTCCGCCGCAAACGGCCGGTGCTCGCCGCGTACATCGTGTACGTCATTTCATTCGCGCACAGCGCGCTGGACCTCGGGGTTTCCGGTCTGGCGGCGCTCGCGATCAGCCTCTACTCGGTCCAGGTCTACGTCGGGCGCAAGCAAGGCCTGCTCTACGGCGGCGCGTTCGTGGTGGCCATGGTCGTCACCGCGATCGTCAAACCCGAGCCGTCGATGGCGGCCCAGCTGCTGTTCAGCGCCTTCACCATCGCCTTCTGCTGGCTGCTCGGCGAGTTCATGTACGCCCGCCGCGCCTACCAGCGCGAACTGGAGGCCCGGCTGCACCTGCTGGAGACCGAACGCGACCAGGCCGCGCGCATCGCGGTGGCCGAGGAGCGCGGCCGGATCGCCAGGGAACTGCACGACGTGGTGGCGCATTCGGTGAGCGTGATGGTCGTGCAGGCCGACGGCGCGGCGCTCGCCCTGAAGTCCAATCCGGAGCTGGCCGGCCGCGCGCTCGGGACGATCTCCGAAACCGGCCGCGGCGCGCTCGGCGAACTGCGCCGGCTGCTCGACGTGCTGCGCAACGACCACGGCGACGGCGAACCGCGGGTGCCGCAGCCGGACGCGACCGCGCTGGGCGACCTCGCCGAGCGGATGCGCGCCGCGGGCGTCCCGGTGGACCTCGTCCTCGGCGACGGGCTGGACGAACTTCCCGCCGGGGTGTCGCTCGGGATCTACCGGATCGTCCAGGAATCGCTCACCAACACGCTCAAGCACGCCGGTGCCGGGGCCAGCGCCGCGGTGCGGGTGCAGCGGACCGGCGACCAGGTCGAGGTTCTCGTGCGCGACGACGGCGCCGGGCGAGCTCGGCGGCTGGAACAGGTCGGGGCGGGCGGAACTGGCGCGGCGGGGTCGGCTGGAGCGACTGGGGCGGCTCGGCAACCGGCGCCGCGGCTGTCGGTCGCGGGCGGGAACGGGCTGATCGGGATGCGGGAGCGGGCGAACGTGTACGGCGGAACACTGGAGGTGGGCCCCGCCGCCGGCGGTGGCTGGCAGGTGCGAGCGGTGCTGCCGGTTAGGTTGAACTCGTGATCCGAGTGGTGGTCGTCGACGACCAGGAACTGATGCGCGTCGGGTTCCGGATGGTGCTGGGCGCGCAGGCCGACATCGACGTGGTCGGGGAGGCCGGCGACGGCGCGCAAGCCGTGCGGATGGCCGCGGAACTGCGGCCCGACGTCGTGCTGATGGACGTGCGGATGCCGGTGCTCGACGGCGTCGAGGCGACGAAACAGATCGTCGCGGCCGGCACCGCGCGGGTGCTCGTGATGACCACCTTCGACCTCGACGAGTACGTCTACGCCGCGCTGCAGGGCGGCGCGTCCGGCTTCCTGCTCAAGGACACCCAGCCGGACTACCTGGTGTCCGCGCTGCGTTCGGTGGCCGACGGCGACGCGGTGATGTCGCCCTCGGTCACGCGCCGGTTGCTCGACCGGTTCGTCGGCTCCGGCGGCGCGGAAATGCGCGATCCGGCCGAACTCGACGTGCTGACCGACCGCGAACGCGAAGTGCTCGTGCTGATCGCGAAAGGCATGTCGAACATCGAAATCGCCGAGACGTTGTTCCTTTCCGAGGCTACGGTGAAAACACACGTGGGACGGATCCTGTCGAAACTCGACCTGCGCGACCGGGTGCAGGCGGTCGTCCTCGCGTACGAGACCGGGCTCGCCCGGCCGGGGATCGGCTGAAGCGTCCATTTCGGACACTGTCCACACCGGACCCCGCTGCGGATTTCGTAGCGGGGTCTTGGCGGTTCGGGCAAAATTCAGGGTCGGCTCAGGGACATCCCCCATCGCGCTCAACCCTGCGACACGATTGAGTACTACTCAGGTCGGGTAGCCGGTTCGGTCCACGGGATGACGCGAAAACGGCCGAGCTGAGACAGGATGAATTCCGTCAGCACCGCCGTAGAGGGAGCAGGGGATGATCGAGGCAACAGGTCTCACCAAGCGTTACGGGAACACGCTCGCGGTGAACAACCTGTCGTTCAGCGTGGCAGCGGGGAAAGTCACCGGATTCCTCGGTCCGAACGGCGCGGGCAAGTCCACCACCATGCGCATGATCCTCGGCCTGGACAACCCCACCGAGGGCCAGGTCCGGATCGGCGGGAAGCTGTATCACGACCTGAAGGAACCGCTGCGCACGGTCGGCGCGCTGCTCGACGCGAAATGGGTGCACCCCAACCGCTCGGCCCGCGCGCACCTGCAGTGGATGGCCCGGTCCAACCGGATCCCGGCGGCGCGGGTGGACGAGGTGCTCGACACCGTCGGCCTCACCAGCGTCGCGGGCAAGCGGGCCGGCGGGTTCTCGCTCGGCATGTCGCAGCGGCTGGGGATCGCCGCCGCGCTGCTCGGCGACCCGGAGGTGCTGCTGTTCGACGAGCCGGTGAACGGCCTCGACCCGGAGGGCATCCTCTGGATCCGGAAGTTCATGCAGCGCCTCGCCGCCGAAGGCCGGACCGTGTTCGTGTCGAGCCACCTGCTTTCGGAGATGGCGCTGACCGCGACCGATCTCGTGGTCATCGGCAAGGGCCAGCTGATCGCGCAGTCCACCACCGAGGAATTCGTGGCGCGGGCCGCGGAGAACACCGTGAAGGTGCGCTCGCCGCAGCTTCCGGCGCTGCGCCAGCAGCTGATCTCCGCCAGCGCGCAGGTGACCGATTCCGGCGAAGCGCTCATTGTGTCCGGAATGGACAGTGCGAAGATCGGCGAGATCGCCGCTTCGGCGAACCTCGTGCTGCACGAGCTGAGCCCGCAGACCGGCTCGCTCGAGCAGGCCTTCATGCAGATCACCGGCGACTCCGTCGAGTACCACACCGGGCTCGAGGCAGAGGCGCAGCAGGCCGCGGCCATCCGCTGACCACACTCTCGTTGGGAAGAGAAACATCATGACTTTGCTCGCGGTCGAACGCATCAAGCTCTTCACCACCCGGTCGCCGTGGTGGTGCGCCCTCATCGCCGTCGTTCTCACCGTCGGTTTCGCCGCCCTCATGGCCACCGCGCTGCCGAGCGGGGAATCGATCACCGTCGCCAGCACCCAGGCCGGACACCAGTTCGGCATCGCGGTGATCATGGTGCTGGCAGCGCTTTCGGTGACCACCGAATACCGCTTCGGCACGATCCGCACCACGTTCCAGGCGGTGCCGCACCGGGGCAGCGTGCTCGTCGCCAAAGCCACCGTCGTCGCGCTGCTGTCGTTCGTGATCGGCGAGATCGCCGCCTTCGGCGCGTGGGCGCTCGGCTACGCGATCCGCCCGTCGGACTCGGTGGCGCTGAACACCTCCGCGGACTGGATCAACGTCGCGGGAGTCGGCGTCGTGTTCGCCTTCGCCGCGGTGATCGCGGTGGCGGTCGGCACGCTGATCCGGCACAGCGCCGGCGCGCTCTCGCTGCTGCTGATCTACGTGCTGGCGGTGGAAAGCCTCGTGCAGCTGATCCCGACGGTCGGCCCGAAGATCCACCAGTGGATGCCGTTCAACGTCGCGGAGCGCTTCCTCGGCGGTTCGGCTTCCTCGCGAGGGCCGGGCCTGCCGGACGCGGTGCTGTCGCAGTGGGGCTCGCTGGCCTACTTCGCCGGGGTGGCCGTGGTGCTGCTGGCCATCGCGGTCGGCGTCGCGAAGAAGCGCGACGCGTAAAGACCCACAGGGGCGTTCGGACGAGTCAGGCGGGGGCCGGGCCAGCCGAACAAGGGGAAAAAGGGGAAAAGGGGAACAAGATCCGGGTCGCCTTTCGGGGGGCGGCCCGGATCTTTTCGTTTCGGTAGAGTTCGGGTCCACGAGAAGGGGGACGGCGTGCTCCAAGCGACTGGACTCACCAAGTCCTATGGCGACACCGTCGCGGTGCGGGACCTGACGTTCACCGCGGAAGCCGGTCGCGTCACCGGATTCCTCGGCCCGAACGGGGCGGGAAAATCCACCACGATGCGGCTGCTGCTCGGGCTCGACGCGCCCACCGCGGGCACCGCGCACATCGAGGGCAAGCCGTACCGGCAGCTGTCCGATCCGCTGCGCACGGTCGGCGCGCTGCTCGACGCGACGTGGCGGCACCCGGGTCGCTCCGCCCGCCAGCACCTGCGTTTCCTCGCCGCGACGAACGGGCTGCCGGACCGGCGCGCCGACGAGGTGCTGGACCTCGTGGGGCTGTCCGCGGTGGCGCGCAAGCGGGCGGGCACGTTCTCGCTCGGCATGCTGCAGCGGCTCGGCATCGCGTCCGCGCTGCTCGGCGACCCGCGTGTGCTGCTGTTCGACGAACCGGTGAACGGCCTCGACCCCGAGGGCGTGCACTGGGTGCGCCAGCTGCTGCACGGGCTCGCCGCGGAGGGCCGCACGGTGTTCGTGTCGAGCCACCTGCTGCCGGAGATGGAACAGACCGCGCAGGATCTCGTGGTGATCGGCCGCGGCCAGCTCATCTATCAAGGCACCATGGCCGATTTCGTGGCCCGCGCCGGTTCGCGCGGGGTCCGGGTGCGCACGCCGCACGCCGACGCGCTGCGAAAAGCGCTCACCGAAGCGCGCGCGGTTTTCACCGAGGATTCCGGTGCGTTCCTCGTGTCCGAAATGGACAGTGACGCGATCGGCGAACTCGCCTACGCCGCGCGCGCCACGCTGCACGAGCTGAGCCCGCTGGCCGGTTCCCTCGAACACGCCTACCTCGAATTGACCGGCCAGGCGGCCGAATTCACCAGTGGAGGTGCGCGGTGAATCTGCTGCGGGCGGAACGGATCAAGCTTTTCAGCACTCGCGCGCCGTGGTGGTGCGCGCTGATCGCGGTGGCCGCGCCGATCGCGTTCACCGCGTTGTTCCTCGGGCTTTCCGGGGCGGAAATCACCGCGGACGTGAGCAACACCCAGCTCGCCACGAGCACCGGCCGCACGGTCGCGCTGGTGCTGGCGGTGCTCGCCGCGACCGCGGACTTCAGCTGGGGCACGCTGCGGTTGACTTTTCAAGCAGTGCCGACGCGGACGCCCGCGCTGCTCGCCAAGGGCGCCGTGGTGTTCACGGCCTGTGCGGTGCTGGGCCTGCTCGCCGGCGTCGGCTCGTGGGGAATGGCGCACCTCGTGCGGCCGGACGCCGACCTCGGCCTGCACTCCGGAGCGGACTGGCGGATCGTGTTCGGCCAGCTCCTGACGTTCGCGCTGACCGGGCTGCTCGGCGTCGGCGTCGGCCTGCTGCTGCGCAGTTCCGCGCTGACGCTGGCGATCGTGCTCGTGTGGACGCAGCTGGTCGAGGGCCTGGTGCTGCTGATTCCCAAGATCGGCAGCGATCTCTACCAGTGGATGCCGTTCTACGCCGCTTCGCAGTTCGCCGGTGGCGATTTCACCAGGACGACGCTGAAACTGTCGCCGCCTTTCGGCCCGTGGGGTTATCTCGCGTATTTCGCGGCGATCAGCGTGGTGTTGTTCGCCGCGGGCGTGGCGACCGCGAATCGGCGGGACGCCTGACCTGCACGTGCACATTCCCGATTGCGTGGCGGGCAATCGGATTAAATTCACGTAAACCGGTGTGGCTTCTCTCACAGGGAGCGGACATACTGTCGGAAAGCCACGGATATTCACAGCAGAGCCCCGTCTCAGCTCTCCGGAGGTGAACCGTGACGGTGGACGTTGATCAGGAACTCATTTCCCGCGACGCTGCGGTACCGACCCCCCGGCTCGAGCCGATGCTGGACCTCGAATGGTCCCAGGCGATCGAACTGCCCCGGTTCGCGCTGCCCGCGACCCGGCCCGCCGAGCTGCGTCAGGCGTGGGTGCACCGCGCCCCCGAGGACGCGGTGCTCGGGCTGTACCGCCGGACGAGCGGCACGGACGACGCACTGCCCGCGCCCTGGTGGCTGCGCGCGGTCGCGAGCGGGCGGCTCGAATCGCGCGAACTCGGCTTCCGCATCGAAGACCGGGTGGCGCAGCTGCTCGGCAAGCGGATGGGCTGGGAGTTCGTGCCGTGGGCGGCCGACGGCGAATCCGGGTACTGGGAGTTCATGCCCTCCGAACGCGGCAAGTCCGGCCATTCCATCCCGACGACCGTGCTGAACACCGACCGGCACGACGGCTGGATCGACGTGCTGCCCGCGCATTCCGCCCGCGCCCCGGAGCCGGTGGCGGTCGCCGGACTGGCCGGGTTGCGCTCCCGGCTCGGGGAGTTCGAAGCGGTCCGCTGACCCGCCCGTATGTTGTCCGGGTGGAGAACGAGGACCAGCCACGGCTGCGCAGCGTGGTCAGCTACGTCAAACGCGGCGGACGGATGACCGTCGGCCAGCAGCGAGCCTGGGAAGAACACTGGCCGCGACTCGGCCGGACGGTGTCGGAGCTGCCTGCCGGGCCGGTCGACTTCACGGCCTGGTTCGGCCGGGAAGCGCCGGTCATGCTGGAGATCGGCTCCGGCATGGGCGAGACGACCTCGCAGCTGGCCGCCGCCGCGCCGGAGCTGAACTATGTCGCCGCCGAGGTGTACGACCCCGGGCTTGGGCAGTTGATGCTGCGCGCGGAAAAGCTCGGCGTGACAAACCTGCGGCTGATGCACGGCGACGCGGTGGTCCTGCTGACGTCGCACGTCGAGCCCGGCACGCTGTCCGGCGTGCGGTTGTTCTTCCCGGACCCGTGGCCGAAGAAGCGCCACCACAAGCGGCGGATCGTGCAGCCGGAGTTCGTGGCGTTGATCGCCTCTCGGCTCGCGCCGGGTGGGACATTCCACATGGCGACGGACTGGGAGCACTACGCGGAGCAGATGCTCGAGGTGTGCTCGGCGGAGCCTGCGCTGCGGAACCGGTATGCGGATGAGCCAGGTGGCTGGGCGCCGCGGCCGGAGTGGCGGCCGGTGACGAAGTTCGAACAGCGGGCCGACCGGGAGGGGCGGGTTTCGCACGACTTGATCTTCGAGAAGCGCTGATCTCGGCGTTGATCTTGGACTGATCGCGAAGTGCCGAAGGGCCGTCGCCGGGTTCCCATCCCCGGCAACGGCCCTTCGTTCCCTTCACCCCCGGTGCCGCCCCTCCCCCGACGAGGGGCGGCCGCCAGCTATTCGTCGGCCAGTGGTTCCGCCTGAACCCGCTTCAGCGCGGGCGTGCAGACCGACGCGCCGAGCAGCGCGACCCCGATTCCGAGCACCACCGGTGCGGCGATCCACGGGCTGAACACGACCGACCCCCGTTCCATCGTTGCCATGAACAGCCCGAGGCCCACCACGACGCCGGTCACGCCCGCACCGATGGTCGCGACAAGGGCAGGCAGCGCGGCTTCCATTCGCAACGCCCGGGACAGCACCCGCACCGGTGTGCCCGCCGCCATCAGGGCGCCGAACGTCCGGCGGCGGTCCATGACCGAGCCCGCGGTCGCGACGGCGGCGCTGCAGCCGGCGAGGATGCCCGCCGCGATCAGGCCGATGACGGTGACCCGGCGCAGGTCGCTGAGCTGCACTTGCTGTCCGTAGAGGTGCTGCTCGCGGCTGCCGATTTCCTCTCCGACCGCGTTCGGCACCAGCGCGGTCCGCACGGCCTCGCGGTTCGCCTCAGCGGTCGGCACGACCAGGGTGACCTGGCTCGGCTTGATGCCGGCCGGCACCGCGGACGGGTCGATCACGTATTCGCCGAAGCTGTTGTGCTTTTCCGGCTGGTAGGTGCCCGTCTTGACCGCGCCGAGCGGGATGCCGGTGCTGTCGTCGCCGCCGAACCGCGCGACCCGCAGGTTGCCGGTGTCCAGCTGGTACGGCGTGTACAGCCCGACACCGGGCTTGCAGTCCTGCTGCGTGATCCCGAGCCGGGTCAGCTTCGCGGCGTCGGCGCAGTTCATGACGTAGGCACGCTGCATCGACCGGTAGTTCCCCTCGCCCTGCATCACGTAGACGCTGGCCACCGGGACGACGCGTTCGGACAGTCCGGCCTTCGCGAGCGTCGCGTTGGTCCGCTCGGTCGCCTCGGGAGCCCGGTTCGCGGTGACGTCGACGTACAGCGCCGAGTCCACGTATTGGCGTCCGCCGCCGGCGAGGGATTCGATCGACGGCAGCAGGGTGAGCGCCATCGACCCGGTGAACACCGCGAGCACGATCCCCGCCGAAGCCCGGTAAGAACCCTTGGGGTCATTGCGCAGCCGACGTCCGGCCAGCAGCGACGACGGGCGTCGCCAGGCCCGCACGAACGTGCCGCCGACCGCTGAGGTCACCCAAGGCCCGACCACCATCGCCGAACCGACCACCAGCAACAGGCCGAACAGCACCAGGTTGCTGCTGCCGCCGCCCCGCGCGCCGAAAACGGTGTAGAAGAAGAACAATCCGGCCGCGGGCAGCGCGAGCAATCGCCACCAGCGCAACGGTTTCACGGTATGCCCGCCGCTCGCGAACAGCGGCGTGCGCACCACCCGGCGCAGGCCGAGCACCCCGGCGAGCACGACCAGCACCGGGACCAGCAGCACGGCCAGCACAGTCAGCCCGACCGGCAGCGCGAAGTCCGACGCCAGCCAGGTTCCGCCGTCCCACGGCACGAAGGTGGCCAAGCCGCGCAGCGCCGGGCTCAGCAGCAGGCCGAGCAGCGCGCCGACGCCTGCGGACAATCCGGTTTCGGCGGCGACCATCGCAGTCACCTGACCCGGTGTCGCACCGGCCAAGCGGATCGCGGCGAGCCGTTGTTCGCGGCGGGCGGCGGTGAGCCGGGCCGACGACGCGACCAGCACCAGGCTCGGCACGAGCAACACGATGATGCCGACCCAGGACAACACCGTCAGCAGGCCGTCCGGATGTCCCTGTCCCCCGGGGAAGGCCGAGGCCGGGAACGCGTCCTGGCCGGGCAGGTCCTTGTGCCCGTACGGCCGCATCTCCTGCGTGCTGTGCCCGACCAGCGCGACGAGCTGTTCCGGGTACCGCAGCGCCTCGTCGCCGAAGGCCGCGACCGGCTTGCCGAAGCGGTTTCCCAGCTGATCGGCGGGGGTGGCGTTGAGCAGTTTCCCGAGCGCGGGCGACACGATCGTCTCGCCGGGGCCGGGCAGCTGCGGGATGCCCGGGGGCAGTCGCAGCGAATCGACCGGGCCGGTGACCGCGATGTCGACGCGGGCGACCTGCTTGCCGTCGAAGTAGTCCTTGGAGGAGTTGACGAGCAGGGCGTTCTGCTGGCCGGAGTCGTAGCGGCCGCTGCTCTGCCACAGCGCCCGCTGCTCGCGCGCCTGAGTGGCGTACGGCAGGGTCGCCAGCAGCAGGACGAGCCCGGTCGCGACGGCGACGCCGACCGCGGTGAGGATCGCCGAGGTGCGGGTCCGCCGGTCGCCGCGCAGCACCCGCAGGGCGAGCTGGAACGGGTTCATGCCGCGAGCCTCGTCGCGATCAGGCCGTCGCGGATCGCCACGGTGCGCGGCATCGATTCGGCGAGTTCCCGGTCGTGGGTCACCACGAGCACGGCGGCGCCAGACGCCTGTGCGGCGGCCAGCAGCGCGTCCATCGTCTCGCGGCCGGTGCGGGTGTCGAGCGCGCCGGTCGGCTCGTCGGCGAAGATCACCTTCGGCCGGTGGGTGAGCGCGCGGGCGATCGCCACGCGCTGCGCCTCGCCGCCGGAAAGCTCGCCGGGACGGCGGGCTTCTTTGCCGGACAACCCGAGTTTGCCGAGCCATTCCCGCGCCGCCGCAATGGCTTCGCCACGAGTTCCGCCGGCCAGCAGCGACGGAAGTGCGACATTCTCTTCCGCGGTCAGTTCGGACACGAGCATTCCGGATTGGAAGACGAAACCGAATTCGGTACGCCGCAGTTCGCTGCGCCGCTTTTCGCCGAACTGGTCGATCCGCTGTCCCTGCAACCAGATCTCGCCGCTGTCGGCGCGCAGGATGCCGGCCAGCACGTGCAGCAGCGAGGTTTTGCCGGATCCGGACGGGCCGACGATGGCGATCGCCTCGCCCGGCTGGACGTCGATGTCGATTCCGGCCAGCGCGTGCTGCTGCCCGTAGCGCTTCACCAGCCCGCGCCCCGACAACACCGGTCCGGCGCTCCACTGTGGATTCGTCATCCGCCAGCTCTCTCCCTGTTTCCGTCATTCGTCTTCGACTGCGACGGAAGGCAGCTTCGCGGATTCGGGCGGAGGTCCACTTCGGGCAGACGGCCGGTAACGGCGGAGCCGCCATCGGCCGATCGGCCGATGGCGACGAACCACGTGGCCAAGGTGCGCGCGGGCGCGAATCATCTACCGTCACGGTGTGCCGCACTCCCCGCCGTCGAAAACGCTTGCCGCGCGGGCGACCGAACTCGCCCGCCGCCTCGACATGTCCGTGCTCGTGCTGCTCGCCGCGCTGGCGTTCGACCTCGTGTTCGTGACTGACGCGGCACTCGACAACGTCGGCCCGCGATTCGTCGACCTCGGGCTGTTCCCCGGTGTTTTCTCGATGGCGGCGTGCGCGTTCTGGGCTCGCAAACGCGCGGCGGTGGCGGGTGTGTTCGGCGCGCTGACGCTGATGTTCTGCACCTTCGTCATCCGATATCTCGCTGTCCCGACGTACTCCAGCGTGCTGGCGAATCTGACCGTCACCGAGTTCGTCGCCGGGATCGAGATGGTCTATTTCCTCGCCCGCCGGGCTCGCCCCGGGGTCGCCTTCGCGGTGATCAGCGCGCTGGTGATGGGCGCGCTCACCGCGGTTTTCGGCCGCGGCTCCTACCGCGACCTGTCCGCCAGCAGCATCGCGCAGACCATGCTGTTCGGGTTCCTGTTCCTCGTCGGGACGGTGATCACCGGCGCGGTCGGCCGCCCGCGCCGCGAACGGGACCCGGCGACGGTGGAACGCCTGCGCACCATGCACCGGTTCACCGAATTGGTGCGCGGCCAGTGGCCGTTGATCGGCATGCTCGGCATCGGCGTGCTGATCGAATTCGGCTACACCTACGAAAGCGGCAGCCGCGGTTTCCCGCTGCTGGCCTGCTCGATCGGCGCCGCCGCGGTGACCGCGCTGTCGCCGCGCCGTCCGCGAGACGCGATTCTCGTGGTGGCCGGGATCCTTCTGCTGTCCGCGCTCGCGACGCCGTTCCTGCATCCCAGCCACAGCTACCAACTGCTCGGCGGCATCCCGCCGACCCAGATCGTGGCCGCCTTCGGCGTGGTCGTGAACGTCGTGCGCGCGGTGCCGCTGGCCCGGGCGTGGCCACGGATCGCGCTGCTGTCCGGCGTGGTCGCGGTCGGCACGATCCTGAACTTCAGCCAGTACCGCACCGGCCGCCTGCTCACCGACCCGGCGACGCTCGGGATGCTCGCCACCGTCGCGGTCCTGCTCCTCGGCATCGCCATCGCGATCGGCCTCTACCTGCGTTCCCGCGATTCCGAGCGCGCGCAGGTGGTGAAATCGGCGGTCACCGACGCGCAGACGTCCGAGCGGATGGCGCTGGCCAGGGAGCTGCACGACGTCGTCGCGCACCACGTGACCGGGATCGTCGTGCAGGCGCAGGCCGCGCGGATGATGGGGGAGAAGAACCCGGAGCTCGCGCTGGAGGCGATGGGCCGGATCGAGAACGCCGGTGTCGAGGCGCTCGCCGCGATGCGCCGCCTGGTCCGCAGCATGCGCGGCGACGCACAGGCCGGTTCGGGCGAATTCAACGAGCAGGCGACCACCGACCTGGCCGCCGACCTGCACCGGCTCGTCGAAGCGGGCAACCACGGCGTGCCGACGAAACTGGAGCTCAACCTTCCGCCGGACCTGCCGCACGAGGTCGGCCGGTCGGCGCTGCGGCTGGTCCAGGAGTCGCTCACGAACGTCGGCAAGCACGCCTCGGACGCCACCGAGGCGCTCGCGCTGGCCGAGGTCGTCAACGGCGAACTGCACTTGCGGGTGACCGACAACGGCAGCGGGCAGACTCATCGTCCGGCCGGCGGATCGGGCGGATACGGTCTGGTCGGCATGCGCGAACGCGTCGCGCTGCTGCACGGCAGGCTTTCGGCAGGCCGCGAGCCGAACGGCGGCTGGCGGGTCGAGGCGTGGCTGCCGCTCGAGGCGAACGGGGAGACAGACGGGTGATCCGGGTACTGATCGCGGACGACCAGGAAATGGTGCGGATGGGCTTCCGCATGATCCTGGACGCCCAGGACGACATCGAGGTGGTCGCGGACGTGCCGGACGGGATCTCCGCGGTCTCGAAGGCGCGCGAACTGCGCCCGGACGTCTGCCTGCTCGACATCCGCATGCCGGGGCTCGACGGGCTGGAGGTCACCCGCCAGCTGGCCGGGCCGGAGGTCGCCGACCCGCTGAAGGTCGTCGTGGTGACCACCTTCGATCTCGACGAATACGTGCACACCGCGCTGCGCAACGGAGCGAGCGGCTTTCTGCTCAAGGACGCCGGTCCCGCGCTGCTGATCGAAGCGGTGCGCGCAGCCGATCGCGGCGACGCGCTGGTGTCGCCGCAGATCACCGTGCGGCTGCTGAAGCATTTCGACGGCGGCACCATCGCCAAGCGCGAGGCTCCGGCACCGTCGGAACCGCTCACCGCGCGCGAGATGGACGTGGTGAAAGCTGCCGCACGAGGACTCACGAACACCGAGATCGGCGCGGAGCTGTTCCTGTCGCTGTCGACGGTCAAGACGCATTTGGCTTCGGTACAGGGCAAAGTCGGCGCGCGTAACCGAGTGGAAATCGCAGCTTGGGCTTGGCGTAGCGGCGTAGTGGATTAACCGCTACTGGCACGCCCGTACTATCTCGTTATGTCGCGTCGATTCCATGCCCCGGTAGTTCTGCCCGCCGACCCGTCCTGCTCGCTGCTCCGCGACGCCGTCGTGGATGTCGACGACGAGGGCCGGATTTCGTTCGTCGGACCGGCATCCAGCGCGCCGGAGTTCGCCGGCGAGGAAACCCGGCTGACCGGAATCCTGTTGCCCGGCTTGGTGAACTCGCACGCGCACAGCCCGATGACGCTGCTGCGCGGGATGGGCGGCGACCTTCCGCTGCTGCGCTGGCTGCGCGAGATCATCTGGCCGACCGAAGCGAAGCTGAAGCCCGCCGACGTGCGCACCGGCATGCTGCTCGGGTCGGTCGAAATGCTCCGGCACGGCGTGACGACCAGCGCGGAAATGTATTTCGAGGGCGAGCAGCTCGTCGACGCGGTGCTCGCCACCGGCGGCCGGGTGCTCGTCGCGCCGCCGGTGATCGAACTGCCCGGGCTGGACTGGCGCGCGACGCTGGCGGCGATCGACCGGTGGATCGACGCCGACGGGCTGCGGTTCGGTCCGGGGGAACGGATCGAGCTGGGTTACGGCCCGCATTCGGCGTACATGCTGAACCCGGACGGACTGCGCGCGACTGCGGAATCCGCGGCTGCCCGAGGGGCGCTGGTGCAGATTCACGTTGCCGAGGCGGCGGCGGAGGATCTTGAGCAGCGCAAGGAGCACGGTTCGGTGCCGAAGCTGCTGGATTCGCTGGGGATGTTCAACGGGCGGACGCTGGCGGCGCATTCGGTGCATTTGTCGGATGAGGACATCGCGATCTTCGCCGCGCGCGGGGTCGGAATGGCGCACTGCCCCGGGTCGAACGCGAAGCTGGCTTCGGGGATCGCGCGGATCAAGGACTTGCGCGCGGCCGGGGTCGCGATCGGGCTCGGCACCGACGGTCCGGCCTCGAACGACGACATCGACCTGTGGGAAGAGCTGCAGCTGACGGCGATGCTGGCCCGGCTGGCCAACGACGATTCCACCGTGGTGACCGCGAAGGACGTGTTCCTGATGGCCACCCGCGGCGGCGCCGAAGCGCTCGGCCGCCACGACCTCGGCGTGCTGGAGCCGGGCCGCTGGGCCGACCTGGTGCACGTCGACCTCGACGACCCGGCCTTCGCCACCGGTCTGGACGTGCCGGACGAGCAACTGCTGGCGAACCTCGTGTGGGCAGCCGGTTCGCGCCGGGTGCGGGACGTGTGGGTCGCCGGGGAGCAGGTTGTCGCCGAGGCCGAGCCGACGCGGGTCGACCGTCGCGAGATCCAGGCGTCGGTGGCCGACACCGCCGCCCGGCTGCGCGCCTGACACTGTCCGTCAAGGGCTCCTTGAGGGAATTAGCTTCCCTCAAGGAGCCCTTCACAGACCTCAGCGGGGGCGGACCTGGATTTCGGTGAAGTGGGCTTCCGGGGTGGCGGTCACGGCGGTGAGCACGGCCGTCGCCACGGAGTCCGGGCGCAGGTACTTGTCGGCTTCGTAGTCGCCGCCTTCTTGGGCGCGGGCCTCGCGTTGCATGTCGGTGTCGGTGCGGCCGGGGAAGATCGACGTCACGCGCAGGTCTGGTTCTTCGGCGCGGAGTGAGTCGGTGAAGGCGCGGACGGCGAATTTGCTTGCCGCATAAGGTCCCCAGCCGGGACGAGCGGTGTAACCAGCACCGGAGTTGATCACCACGACGTGGCCGTTCGCGGCGCGGAGCGCGGGCAGCAGCAAGCGGGTCAGCTCGGCGACCGCGATGACGTTGACCTCGAGGTTCGTGCGCCAGACCGAGGACGGCGACTCGGCAACGGTGCCGATCTTGCCGACTCCCGCGGAGTGGACCAGCACGTCCAGGCGGTCGATCTTGCTCGCGGCGGCTTCCAGCGAAGCAGCGTCGGTGAGGTCGACCTGCCAGGGCTCGGCACCGGGGAGTTCCTGGGCCACCTTCGCGAGGGCGTCGGTGTCGCGGCCGCCCAGGAGGAGGCGGTGCGTCGGGGACAGCTGGTGCGCGATAGCCGCGCCGATGCCCCGGGAGGCACCGGTGATCAGGGCGAGCGGGAGGTCGGTCATACCGGCCACGGTAGGCGTCCGACGCTGATTCGCCAGTCCGGGGAGTCGGCGATCACTTCGCCGGGGCGCAGGAGGCCGCAGTCAGCGGGTCTCGGGAAAAGCGGATTTCCGTCCGGTGCAGTGCGCCGGTGAAATTGTCGATAAACCGACTCCAGGTGAGCGGCTCGCGGGTCGAGGCGAGCACCTCGCGGACGTCTGGGCAGCGCAGCGCCTGGCGGGCGGCGTCGATGACGACGGGCTGGAACATCCGGATCTCGCCGTCGGTGGCCAAGTCGCCGTATCCGGCCTCGGCAATCTCCCACGCCCCGACCAGCCACTTCGAGTGCCCGGGGCGGCCGTTCGGGATGGTCGACGAGTGCGCGGCGAGGTCGCTCGCCAGGCCGTAGCCGTCGTGGATGCGGACGTCCAGGGACACGATGTTGCTGATCGCGCCCATGCTGTCGGCCGCCATGGTCACGTACGGCCGGGTGGTCGGGAAGCGGAACCACTTCTTCACGTCGCCGTAGCTGTAGACGACCACCGCCGGCTGCTTCGTCTCCTCTACCGCCTCGACCGCATGACGGGTGACGTCCTGGCCGAGGTAATCCGTCGCCAGCAGCGGGTGTTCGTGGCCGGTCGCCCACGACCAGTACCCGCGTTCGTCGGTGACGCTCACCGCTTGATGCGTGTTCTCGTACGGCACGCGCAGCCAGCCGCCCGCGACCACGGCCCACGCCGCGACCCCGGCGGCGATCGCGATCGTCTTCTGGGTCAACGGGATCGCCATGACCGGCAGCAACAGCACGAACAACGCGGGCAGCAGCATCCGGCCGTGCATGAAATCGCCGCCGACGCGGACGACGTACAGCGCGAGCAAAAGCGCGCCCACCAACGAAGTTGGTAACAAGATCCGCGACCGGCTCGTCAGGATCGCGGCAATCACGAGCAGCAGCAACGGAATCCACAGCACGTACGGGCTGATCAAGTCAGTCAGGTACGCGAAACCGCGCGGCCAGTCGCTGTTGGCCGCTTCCTTGGCGAGCGCGGTGTTCGGCGTGAGGAGACCGTAGTAGCCCATCCGGAACACCTGGTACGCCAACGGAATCGCGACGCCCGCGCCGAGCCAGCCTAGTGCGGCAAGCCATCGCGGACGGCGCAGCAGGACGAGCGCGATGAAGCCGATCACGCTGAACAGCGCCAGATCCGGCCGGACGAGCGGACCCAGTCCCAGCACGATCGCGGTGGCGACCGGCGTTTTGCCGCGCACCAACAGCCACCAGCTCAGCCCGAGCCACAGCAGCACCAGGCCGGTTTCGAGGCCGGAGGTCGCGAAGTCCCGGAACGGCGGGAGCGCGCACACGATCAGCGCGCCGGCGGGGGCGACCGGCCCGGCGTAGCGGCGACGGGCGCCGTCGAGGCCGAAAAACAGGCCGCCGACCGCGCACAGCAAGCCGGTGATCACCGCGACCCATTCCAGCGGCGGGCCGGGGATCGTACCGAGTCCGGCGAGCAGCCAGGTCCACAACGGACTCGTGCTCGCTTCGACGCGCTCGCCGACGTTGAACACCGGCCCGTTCCCGGCGAGGATCTGCCGGACGGTTCGGAGCACCAGCAGCCCGTCGTCGCTCATCCACCGGCGCTGCCACGCGAGCACCGTGTACAGCACGAGGACCGCTCCGGTGGCGGCCCACGTCCAGGTCATCGGGCGGCGATACCACGAGGTCGGGTCGTCCGGCGGCGCGCCGGCGGACGCGGTCATGATTGGTCCAGACCTCCCCGAGACGTGGTGTGCAGCCACAGTCTCGCATCCGCCTGGAAGTGACGCTCAGTGGTCGCCGTGATTGTCCGTGAAGGGCTCCTTGAGGGAATCTGATTCCCTCAAGGAGTCCTTCACGGACAACTAGCGGGCGGGCGCGGCGGAGGCGGTGGGCGAGGGCGGGACGGTCGGCGCGGGCGGAGCCAGGCCGATGTCGAGGTCCATCCGCTCGCGGTCCTTGCCGCCGAGGGTGAACGGCGAGGTGCAGCCGGTCGCCGGGTCGACGGCCGAATCGAGGCCCGGTGCGCCCGCGCCGCGCTGGGTGACGGTGAGGCCGTCCGGCAGCTTCGAGACGTCGAAGCACACCTGGTAGGTGCCGTCCTTGCGCTGATCGAACAGGTAGCTGCCGTCGGCGTTCGTGCGCGTGGTGGCGACTGTGCCGCCCGCGCCGTCCTTGAGCGTCACCGGCAGGTCCGGGTAGCCGGGTTCGTCGTCGTCCTGCATGCCGTTGCGGTTCAGGTCTTTCCACGCGCGGTCGCCGATCTTGCCGACCGCGGGCTGCGGCGTGACGGTGACCGTCGCGGTCGCCTTCTGCTCGGCGAGCGGGCCGCCCGGAGCGGTGGCGGTGACCTTCGCGGTGTTGACGTGCCCGTTGTCGTCCTCGGTGAGGTTCGGGTGATCGCAGGTGAGTTCCTTCGACGCGCTGGCGGCGAGGTCGAACGCGCCGGGAAGACCCGCGCACCACGGGTCTTTCACGAGCAACCCGGTGAGCGGCTGGGAACCGGTGTTGGAGACGGAGATGCGGAAGTGCGCGGCATCGCCGGCCGGGATGGCAGCCGACGGGCCCCACGTTCCGTCCGCCGGATTCCGCACCTCCATCTTCACCGCGAACGCGGCGAGAGCCACGTGCACGCAGTCCCACAGCACCCAGTTGTGGTTGGTGCTGGCGAAAAACGAGACCGCCGCGGTGTCGTCGGGCGCGGTGACCGGCGGCACCTCCTGCTGCGCGAGCTTGCCGTCGGACGCGACGTCGTGCGTCACCGCGAGCGGTTTCTCCACCAGCACCCGGCCGGTGCTGTCAGCGAAGCGCAGCCCGGTGGTCGCGCTCGCGTGCGAACCGAGGCCGGACTGCGCCGTGCCCGCCCACACCGACAGCGAGTATTGCCCGCCGGGCACCGCTTTCACCTGCTGGACGGCCGAGCTGACCCGGCCGTCCGGCGTCTGGATCTGGGCGTTGACCTGACCGTCGACCGCGTGCGCGGTGCTGGTGACCAGCTTCGGCACCCGGTCCGGCGGGGTGCTGCGCGGAATCGGCGCGGCGGGGCTGAACAGGTACCCCCGCGGCGGTCCGCCGGGCGAACCGGCGTCCTCCACGCTCGGGTTGGCCGCGATGCCGCCGCAATCCGGAGCCCCCTCGGCGGGAGCCGACCCGGGAGTGACGACGGCGAGCGCGCCGACCAGCATCGCAGTGCCCGCCGCCGCGCCCGCCGTGCGTCCGATCGCGACTTTCCTTGCCCGCCTCACGCGGTGAAGCTAGACCCAGGAAGGCCGATCGGCGGTAAGAAACACTCCAAAGTGTTACTTGCGGCCGATCCGGCCGGGCAATCCGAAGGTCCCCTTCTTCCATACCGACACGATCGCCGGCCGCGGCTGGGAGCTGCCGCCGTCCGGCCAGTGCGAGGTCGGGTTCGCCGAACTCGGCGCGTCCTCGCCCGGATGCTGCACCGCGACGAGCACGAGGTTTTCGGTGACGACCGGACCGCACGTCTCGGCGCCGACCGGCACGGACAGGAACTGCTTCACGTGCCCGCGCTCGGGACCGCTCACCGGAACCGAGAAGAGGCCGTCGTTCGCGCCGAGGGTGTTGCCGTCGGTGGAGATCCACAGGTTGCCGTGCGGGTCGAAAGCCACGTTGTCCGGGCACGAGATCGGGCTGACCTGGTCCTTCGGGAAACCGCCGAAGTAGGTGTCGGCCGTGGCCGGATCGCCGCAGACGAGCAGCAGCCGCCAGGAGAACCGGGTGGCGGCGCTGTCGCCGCGGTCCTCGTCCCATTCGAGGATGTGCCCGTTTTTGTTGCGGGTGCGCGGGTTCGCCTCGTCCGGGCTCGCCTTGCCCGCCGCGCCGCGGTCGGAGTTGTTGGTGAGCGCGGCGTAGATCCGGCCGTTGACCGGGTTCGGCTCGATGTCCTCCGGACGATCCATTTTGGTCGCCCCGGCGCGGTCGGCCGCCTGGCGGGTGAACACGTAGACCTCCTCCGCGGTGAATCCGTCCACAAAGGACTTGTCGCCGCTGGCAAGGGGAATCCACTCGCCGGTGCCGTCGAACTCGCCGTCGGCGGGCAGCTTGCCGGAACCGTCGATCTCGCCAGGGCTGTTGCCGGAGAACTTGGCGACATACAGGGTTCCGTCGTCGAGCAGCGCCGAGTTGTGCCGCCGGGCGAGCGCGGAATTCCCCTTCTTGTACTTGCCCTTCGAGACGAATTTGTAGATGTACTCGAACCGCTCGTCGTCGCCGGAGTACACCGCGACCCGGCCGTCCGCGGTGATCTTGACGTTCGCCGCCTCGTGCTTGAACCGGCCGAGCGCGGTGTGCTTCACCGGCGTGGAATGCGGGTCGTTCGGGTCGATTTCCACGACCCAGCCGAACCGGTTGGGCTCGTTGGGTTCGCGGGAGACGTCCCAGCGCTTGTCGAAGCGCTCCCACTTGCGCGTGCTCTCGCCGGTGCCGACCGCGTACCGCTTGAGCCGCGCGGCCTCCGCCGGGTCGGAAACCTTGTCCGCGTGGGCGAAGTACTGGTGGAAGTTCTCCTCGCCGGACAGCACGGTGCCCCACGGCGTGACGCCGCCGGAGCAGTTGTTCTGCGTGCCGCGCACGCGCTTGCCGGACGGGTCGGCCGACGTCTTGAGGTACTTCGAACCGGCCGCCGGGCCGCGCACCTCGAAGATCGTGTCCAGCGTGATCCGCCGGTTCAGCGGGCTCGGAACGGTGCGCAGCGCGCCGCCGATCGGGTCGCGAAGCGTCTGCAGCACCGACAATCCGTGCGCCGCCCAGGCGATCTTGACCTGTTCCTCGGTCGGGTCGGCCGGGTCGTACTGATCGGCCGGGAAGAGGTGCACCTCGGTCGTGTACTCGTGGTTGACCACCAGCAGGTTGCGCAGGCCGAGCGGATCCTGCGGGATCAGGCCGACGAAGTCGTTGTTGTAGCCGAACTGCTTGGCCTGCGCGGCCGCGGTCTGCTTGCGGAAATCGAACTTCGGCGCGCCGGGGACGACCGGGTCGCCCCAGCGGATCACCACGTGCTGGGCGTAGCCGTCGGGGATGCTGACGACGTCGAGTTTGTTCGGCGGCACCGGCGTGAAGTCCGTGCCGGGCACCGCGCGGCCCTTCGCCAACGGCGCCGGGGCCTGGGTCGGCGTGGCTGCCGCGGCGGTGCCGGACAGCGCGGCGAATCCGCCCGCCGCCGCGGCCATCACCGCACCGGCCTTGAACACGCCGCGCCGCGAGACGCCCTTGGCGATGTCGCCGAAGTACTCGTTGCCGGTCGGGTTCGGGGCCTCGTGCGCGCAGGCGTTGCCGCAGCGGTATTCGCAGGTGATCGGTGACCGGCCGCCGGAATGCGCGGTGAACAAGGGCAGCAGTCGTCCGGGCTCCAGGGACACGGGGCCTCCAGGGTCGCTTCTCGGTGGGAACCCGGCGACCGTATGCGGCGAAAACCCCCTGAATCGGACTAAAAGGTGAACGGCGGATGTATTCGGCGAAAGACGACGATCGCCCCCGAACAGACAGTCCGGAGGCGATCGCCGAGTGTCGCGGAAAGGCTCAGAACTCCTCGTCGCCGACGAGCGCGGCCTCCTTCGGCACGGTGTGCGGATCGGCCTTCTTCTCCCGCTGCGACAGCAGGACGGCGGCGATCACGCAGAGCACGGCGGCGACCAGGAACGGACCCTGCTCCCAGCCCATCCACTCGGCGATGTGGCCGACGAGCGTGGCCGCGACCGCGCCGCCGAACCAGCGGCAGAAGTTGTACCCGGCGCTCGCGACCGGCCGCGGCGCGTCGCTGATCGACATCGCGGTGCCGGTGAACAGCGTGTTCAGCAGCCCGGAGACCAGCCCGGACACGATGATCCCGACGACCACCACCGGCTTGCTCGGGATGGCCAGCACCAGCATCAGCACGGTGTAGCCGGTCACCGCCAGCGCGGCGGCGTGCCGTTCGCCGAAGCGGGCGGCCATCTTCGGCGCGAGCACCACGCCGGCGATCGCCACGCACAGGCCCCAGCCGCAGAAGATCAGGCCGACCGCGATGGCGTTCCAGCCGAGCACGAACGGGGACCAAGCGAGCACCGCGAAGAAGGCGGCGGTGTAGAGCGCCGAGGCGACCGACGTCCGCAGCAGGCCGGGGTGCTTGAGCGCACGGATCGGGTCGAGCAGCTTGATCGGTTCTCGTTTCTCGGCCGAATCGCTCTTCAGGAAGATCGAGCACAGCACCAGCGCGGCGACCATCAGCACCGCGGTGCCGAGGAACGGACCGCGCCACGAGATCGTGCCGAGCAGCGCTCCGAGCAGCGGACCGACGGCGAGCCCGACGCCCAGCGCGGCCTCGTACAGCAGGATCGCGCCGGATTGGCCACCGGTCGCCGCGCCGACGATCACTGACAGCGCCGTGGCGATGAAGAAGGCGTTGCCGAGCCCCCACACCGCGCGCAGGCCGACGAGCTGTTCGATCGAACCAGCGGCGGCACACAGCGCGGTCGCGGCGACGATCAGCGTCAGCCCGACCAGCACGGTCCGCTTGGCGCCGAACCGGGCCGACATCGCGCCGGTGAAGAGCATCGCGATCACCTGCACGCCGAGGTACGAGGTGAACAGCAGCGTGACCTGGGACGGCGACGCGTTCAGGCCCTTGGCGATGGAGAGCAGGATCGGGTCGACGAGGCCGATGCCCATGAACGCGATGACCGCGGCGAACGCGGTGATCCACACCTGTTTCGGCTGGCCTTTGACCGCGTCCAGCAGGCTTGAGTGGTGCTCAGCGCTCATTGCGGATCAGTTCCTCCTTCTGGAGTTCGGGAGTTTCGGGGGAGTGCGGGTCGTCGCGGTGGAAATCGGCGATCAGCTTGGTGAGAGCGGGAAGCGCGGCGTCGATGGCGGCGCGCTCGGCCGGGTCGAGGCGCTCGAGCAGCGCCCGCAATTCCGCCTCCCGGCCGGCGATCATCTCGGCGTAGAACCGCTCGCCTTCCGGCGTGGCCTCCACGAGCACGGCGCGCCCGTCGTCGGGATCGGGGCGCCGGGTCACCATGCCGAGCCGTTCGAGCCTGCGCACGACGTCGGTCATCGACGGCATCCGCACGCGCTCGAGCCGGGAGAGCCTGCTCATCCGGCTCGGCCCGCGGCCGACCAGCTCCGACAGCACCGACCCCTGGGTCAGGGTCAGCAGCTGCGCGGATTCGCGGCGCACCAGGTAGTACAGCCGGAACACCACCGGCCGCAGCCGCTGCGCCAGATCGCCCGTCGAGGAAGTCACTTAGCTAGGCTAACAAAAATTAGTTAGGGTGGCGAAGTAATTCGGCTCACAAGGTGGTCCAGGCCAGGCCCCCTAGGCTGTACCGGTGGATGCGGTGATCTTCGACCTCGACGGCGTACTGGTGGACTCCGAGACGACGTGGGACGAGGTGCGCCGCTCCGTAGTAGCCGAGCACGGCGGGACCTGGCGGCCGGAGGCGACGCGCGCGCAACAGGGGATGAGCACGCCGGAATGGGCGCGCTACCTGGTGGAAACCCTGGGCGCGCGGCTCACCCCGGACGAGATCGCGCGCGTCGTGATCGACGAGATGGCCGCCCGCTACGCCGACCGCCCGCCGGTGATCGACGGCGCCGACCAGGTCGTCCGGGAGATCTCCCGGCACTGGCCGGTCGCGATCGCCAGCTCGTCGCCGCCGGTGCTGATCCACTCGTTCCTGACCGCGTGCGACCTGACGTCGCTGGTCCCGGTGGCGGTGTCGAGCGAGGAAGTGGCCGCGGGCAAGCCGGAGCCGGACGTCTACCTGCGTGCGGCGATGCTGCTGAACGTCGACGCTTCGCGGTGCGCCGCCGTGGAGGACTCGACGAATGGCCTGCGCGCGGCGTTCGCGGCGAACATGACGGTGTTCGCGGTGCCGAACCCGCACTTCCCGCCGGACCCGGAGGCGCTGCGCGAGGCCACGGTGCTGCCGAATCTGGCCGCGCTGCCCGCCGCACTCAGCGAGTAATGCAGCTCACAGCCGGGTAGCAGGCGCGGTGCCATTCTGAGCCTTCATCTGCGAGAGGGGCGGAAATGGCTGTGCCGCAAGGGGACTGGGACATCGTCAGCAGCATCGGGCTCACCGCGCTCGGGGTGACCGCCGGCCGGGCGATCGCGACCGCGTCGCCGGAACCGCTGGTCAGAGATCCGTACGCGGCGGAGTTCGTCCGCGCCGCGAACCCGCCGCGGCCGCTGCCGACCGAACCGGGCGACGACGCGCTCTGGCTGGGGATCGCCGACTACGTCCAGCTGCGCGCGCGATTCTTCGACGACCTGATCACCGGATCCGACGCACCGCAGGTCGTGCTCCTCGCCGCCGGACTCGACGCCCGCGCCTTCCGGCTCGACCTGTCCGGCCGCGACGTCTACGAGGTCGACCAGCCGCGCGTGCTCGCGTTCAAACACGACGTGCTCGCTCGCCTCGGCGCGACCCCGCGATGCCGACGGCATCCGGTCGGCGCGGATCTGCGCGAAAACTGGCCCGCCGCACTGGAAACCGCCGGATTCGACCCGGCCCGGCCGTCCGTGTGGATCGCCGAAGGACTGCTGCCGTACCTGCCCGCGCTGGCCGAGGAACTGCTGTTCGACCTCGTGCACGCCCGGTGCGCGGCGGGCAGCCGGATCGGGGCCGAGCACATCCCGCCCGGCGACCTCACCGAACTGTCCGGCACCTTCCAGACCTCCGAGGCGGGCAAGCAGATGGGCTTGGCCGCGGACAACGTCTTCTCCACCGAACCGCGCCGGGACGCGGCCGAGTGGCTCACGGGGCAGGGCTGGGACGTCCAGGTGGACCGCGTCGCCGACCTCGCCGTCCGGTTCGGGAAACGGATGCCCGACGTCCTCGCCGGCCAGATGGCGAAAACCGAACTGATCTCCGCCGACCTTTGACGCCGTGAAGGGCCCCTTGAGGGAATCTGATTCCTTCAAGGGGCCCTTCACGGACGGTCAGAGCTGGGGTCAGCGCTCCAGTTCGCCGCGGATGAAGGCATCGACCGAGTCGCGGGCGGTCGAGTCGTCGTACTGCTCCGGCGGCGACTTCATGAAGTAGGACGACGCGGACAGGATCGGGCCGCCGATGCCGCGGTCCTTGGCGATCTTCGCCGCGCGCACCGCGTCGATGATGATGCCCGCCGAGTTGGGGGAGTCCCACACCTCGAGCTTGTACTCGAGGTTCAGCGGCACGTCGCCGAACGCGCGGCCCTCGAGGCGGACGTAGGCCCACTTGCGGTCGTCGAGCCACTGCACGTAGTCCGACGGTCCGATGTGGACATTGCCCTTGCCGAGCTCGCGGTCCACCTGCGAGGTGACCGACTGGGTCTTCGAGATCTTCTTCGACTCGAGCCGCTCCAGCTCCTTCATGTTCAGGAAGTCCATGTTCCCGCCCACGTTGAGCTGCATCGTGCGGTCGAGCTGCACGCCGCGGTCCTCGAACAGCTTCGCCAGCACGCGGTGCGTGATGGTGGCGCCGACCTGGGACTTGATGTCGTCGCCGACGATCGGGACGCCCGCGTCCTCGAACTTCTTCGCCCACTCGGGGTCGGAGGCGATGAACACCGGCAGCGCGTTGACGAACGCGACCTTCGCGTCGATCGCGGCCTGCGCGTAGAACTTGTCGGCCTCTTCGGACCCGACGGGAAGGTAGGAGACGAGCACGTCGACCTGCGCGTCGCGCAGCGCGGCGACCACGTCGACCGGAGTCTCGTCGGACTCCTCGATCGTCTCGCGGTAGAAACGGCCGAGGCCGTCGAAGGTGTGCCCGCGCTGGACAGTGACGCCGAGCGGCGGCACGTCGGCGATCTTGATCGTGTTGTTCTCGCTGGCGGAGATCGCCTCCGAGAGGTCCCGGCCGACCTTCTTCGCGTCGACGTCGAACGCGGCGACGAACTCGATGTCGCGCACGTGGTAGTCGCCGAACTGGACGTGCATCAAACCGGGGACGCGCGCACCGGGATCCGCGTCGCGGTAGTACTGGACGCCCTGGACCAGCGACGAGGCGCAGTTGCCGACGCCCACGATGGCCACCCGAACGCGGCGGTTCTCGCCCATGCCGGTTTCTCCTTCAATCTCATTCACTTGCATCTGCAGGTCTGCCGCCCCGTTGCGGCCGCCGCTCAACCCGGTCCCGGCTGCTCCGGACCGCGCTGCTCGGCTTGTTCGTGCGCGATCAGCTCGTTGAGCCAGCGCACCTCCCGCTCGCTCGACTCCAGCCCCAGCCGGTGCAGCTCGCGGGTGTAGCGGTCGATCTTCTCCTCGGCCCTGGCCAGCGCGTCCCGCAAGCCTTCGCGCCGCTCCTCGACGCGGCGGCGCCGTCCTTCCAGGATTCGCATCCTGACGTCGGCCGGTGTCCGCGAGAAGAACGCCAGGTGGACGCCGAATCCCTCGTCGTCCCACGTCTGCGGTCCCGCGTCGCCGAGCAGTTCGGCGAAGCGTTCCTTGCCCTCGGCGGTGAGCTTGTAGACGCGGCGGCCGCGCCGGGACCAGGCCCGGTCGTCCGCCTCGTCGAACTCCTCGACGAGATAACCGGCCCGCAGCAGCCGGCGCAAGGTCGGATACAGCGAGCCGTACGAGAACGTCCGGAACATCCCGAGCGTCTCGTGCAAACGTTTGCGCAGCACGTACCCGTGCATGGGCGTCTCGTGCAGCAATCCGAGGATCGCGAGTTCGAGCACACCACACCCCGCTTTCGGGAATACGCCGCGACCGGCACCGTTGACCACACGGGAACCGGCTCAGCCAACCTACTCGCCGAGTATATCGCGCCGATACATCGAAGTGGCGGAAGTAACCCGCTACCAGCACTCGCCCGATGATCCGTGATCAGAGCGTTATCTAAGTTTCGGCGTGTCCGAACGGTTGCCCAGGGTGCGGGAAAGCAGGGGGCACCGCGGACACAGAAAGAGCCCGTACTCTGTCCTCGTGCGAAACCAGCGGCAGGTTGTGGATTACGCCTTGCAGCGCCGTGCGCTGCTGGCCGGCGTCCGCTCCGGGCGCGTCGGAGACCATGAGGTCTGCGACGCGAGCCCGTACCTGCTCCGCGCGGCGAAATTCCACGGCAGACCCGAGGACCGGGCCTGTCCGATGTGCCGCCGGACGCCGCTGCACCTCGTTTCGTGGGTGTACGGCGACGAGCTCAAGCACGTTTCGGGATCGGCACGCACCCCCGCCGAACTGGCCAGAATGGCCGGGGTTTTCGGGGAGTTCACCGTCTATGACGTAGAGGTGTGCCGGACGTGCCATTGGAACCATCTGGTCCTGTCCTATGTCCTCGGAACGGGCGAACCCCAGCCGACCCGGCCGCGAAGGACTGCCGGGCAGTGACGAGTACCACAACCGCTGCAGAACGCGGGGCGGCTCCAGTGCAGACAGCGCCGCCTTCGGAGGCCCATTCGTGAACGACGACCGCGACCGCTCCTGGCCGAGCCAGGAGCCAGATGCACCTCGCCGTGCCCGGCGACCCCAGGAGGACCCTGGTCCCGCCTGGCCAGCCGATGACGCCCCCCGGCGCCCCGCGCCGCCCCGCCGTCCTCCCGCGGGCGGCCCGCGCCCGCCGCGCGGCCAAGCCGGCCCGGAGTGGCCGAGCGGCGACGAAGGCGGTCCGCAGTGGCCCGCGGCCGACGAGCCGCGCCGTCCGCAGCGGATGCCGCAGAACCGCGCTCCGCAAGGCCGTCCGCCGCAAGGCCCCGGACCGCAGGACCGCGGTTCGGGCACCCGTGCGTCGCAGATCCTCGACGGACAAGGCGCGCCGCCGCCTCGCCGCCAGCCGCCGGCCGGACGTCCCGCGCCGGGCGGCGGCCCGAACGGCGGTCCTAACGGGAACGCCACCCAGGGCTTCCGGCAGCCGCCGCCCGGCGGACGGCCTCCCCAAGGCCGCCGGGTCCCGCCGCCGCCTCCGCCGTCGTCCTATCCGGAGACCGACCGCGAACCGGACCTGATCACGCACGCCGCGCACAACGGCTACGCCCCTTACGACGACCGGTACGACGACGACCCGTACGACGAGGAAACCCGCCTCGCCCAGTACTCGGACGACGCGGACTTCGAGGACGACCCGGAAGGCGAGGGAGACGGCAAGAAGCCCAAGATCCCGCTCTCGCCGATGCAGCGCCGCAAACGCCGGTGGAAGATCATCCGCCGGGTGCTGTACGCGATGTTCGGCCTGTTCGTCGTGGTGCCCGCGATCGCGTTCGTGATCACCTATTTCACCGTCGACGTGCCCTCGCCGCAGGACGTGCTCGCGAAGCAGAGCCAGCCGATCACCTTCTACTACGGCGACAAATCGGTGATGGGCCGGATAATCCCGGAGGGCGGCAACCGCGAACTGCTGCAGCCCAACCAGATTCCCGAGGTCGTCAAGCACGCCGTGTACTCGGCCGAGGACGCGACCTTCGAGACCAACTCCGGCTTCAACGTGATGGCGATCCTCCGGTCGGTCTTCAACCAGGCGACCGGCGGCACCGGCGGCGGTTCGACCATTTCGCAGCAGTACATCAAGCAGGCGACCAAAAACGACCAGGCCACGCTGTCCCGCAAGTGGACCGAGCTGGCGAAGTCGTTCAAGCTGAACAACGAGACGTCCAAATCGGACATCATCACCGGCTACCTGAACATCGTCTTCTTCGGCCGCCGCGCGAACGGCATCGCCGCCGCGTCGAAGGCATACTTCGGCAAGGACGTCGCGCAGCTCAACGCGTCCGAGGCGGCGCTGCTCGCCGGGATGATCCAGGGCCCTGGCAAGGACCAGGACACCGCGTACGTCCAGAAGCGCTGGACGTACGTGATGGACCAGATGGTGGCCAACCACTGGCTCTCGCCCGCCGACCGCAAGGCCGCGCAGTTCCCCACGCTGATCCCGCGCGACTCGCAGCAGAAGCAGGACGCCGGAACGCTGGACTACCACATCCAGCAGCGCATCTTGCAGGAGCTGGACGCGAAGGGCTACAGCGAGGACAAGCTGGCCTCCACCGGCGCGAAGATCTACACGACGATCGACCCGAACGCGCAGAAGATCGCGGCGCAGTCCGTCCAGGACAACATGGAGGGCCAGACCGACGACAACCTCAGAGGAGCTCTGGTCGCCGTCGACCCGAGAACCGGGGGCGTGGTCGCCTATTACGGCGGGCCGACCACGGTGAAGAACGACGCGGGCAAGGACACGCTGGCCACGGACTGGGCGAATGTGCCGCAGAACCCCGGTTCGTCGATGAAGGCCTACGACCTCACGGCCTGGCTCAAGATGGGCAAGGGGCTCGGCGAAACCTTCGACGGCACCGACCGGCGGGAACTCGGCGGCCGCGTGGTCCGCAACGCGGGTGAAAGCTCCAGCTGCGGTCCGCAGTGCACGGTCAAAAAGGCCATGGAGGTCTCGGCGAACACCGTGTTCTACGACATGGTGCTGAACTGGACGAAACCGGCCCGGGTCGCGGAGGCCGCGAAGGAAGCAGGCGTGCAGGCTGCCCCGAAGGGCAAGGCCAAGCTCGGCACGAGCGACGCCAACATCGCCCTCGGCGGTGGCGCCACCGTGGTCACCCCGGAGGACATGGCCGCCGGGTACGCGTCGTTCGCCTCCGGCGGCGTACGGCGCGACCAGCACTTCGTCTCGAAGCTCACGAACTCCCAGGACGAGGTCATTTTCGACGACTCCGCCGGGCAGGGAAAACCCGCGTTCGACGACAACGCGGACAAGAGCAAGCAGATCGCCGGGAACGTGACCGACGCGCTCGGCCCGGTGATCGCCGAATCGCACCTGAAATGTCCGAGCGGCCACGAATGCGCGGGCAAGACCGGCACGCAGCAGTACGACCCGAAGGACAGCGACCCCGCCTCGTACAAGGACCGCAACGCTCAGACCTGGATGGTCGGGTACACGCCGTCGGTGTCGGCCGCGATCTGGATCGGCGGCGACGGCAACAAGCCGCTGCACGACAAGAACGACAAGCCGATCTTCGGTAAGACGATCGCGGGTCCGGCCTGGCAGGACTTCATGACGAACTACCTGAAGGACAAGCCGGGCGAGAAGTTCGACAAGGTCGACCCGATCGGCAAGGACGCCGACCAGGTCGTCACGTCGAGCAAGGCGCCACCGCCGCCGCGCGAAACGTCCAGCGAGCAGGCGCCGCCTCCGACGACGGAGTCCTCGTCGTCCGCGCCGCCGACCAGCTCGTCGCATCCGACGTCCTCGACGACCAGCCCGACCCGGCCGAGCGGCATCTTCGGCGGCGGCACCGAACCCGGCAATCCGGGCAGCGGCGGCGCACCCGTGGTGAACGGCGAACCGCCGAGGCGCACCGGCTGATCCGCTTCCGCACCCGACGAAGAGGCTCCTCTCCGCACCGGAGAGGAGCCTCTTTTTGCCGGTACCGCCCGGCTGGGGGTGCGGTAGGTTCACCGACGGTCTCCCTCCCCCGCGAAGGGGATCGGCCAGGAGAGTGAACCTCGACCGGGGTTGCCGCGTCTGGTCATCAGAGGGCCTTCTGCGTCCGCAGGCTGCCCGTGTCCGAGAAGAGGATCCGCAGTGAACGACGACCGCAGCCGCTCCTGGCCCGACCGGGATCCCGACCCGCGGCGTCAACCACCTCCCTCCCAGCCCGGGCAGCCGCCGTGGGCCCGCGGTCCGCAGCGTCCCGCCGCGGGTCCGACCCGCCCGTCCGGACCCGCCGGGTCTCCGCCGCCGGGCCGCCGTCCGCCGCCTCCCGGCCGCCGGCCGGTCCCGCCGCCGCAGCGCGAGCCGGAGCTGATGACCCACCGGATGGTCGAGGACGACTACCGCGACCCGGGCTATCGGGGCGCCGATTACCGCGACGCCGATTACCGCGACGAGGGTCCGCTCGATCCGGACGACGGGTATCCGCCGGAGGACTTGGACAAGAAGGGCCGCACGCCCGCGCAACGCAAAAAAAGACGTTGGAAGATCATCCGGCGCTCTGCCTACGCGTTCGTCGGCCTCTTCATCGTGATCCCGGCGATCGCGTTCGTGATCACCTACTTCATGGTCGACGTGCCCTCGCCGCAGAGCATCGCGCAGGGCCAGAACCAGGCCGTCACCTACCTCTACGCCGACGGCAGCCCGATGGGCAAGGACGTGCCCTCCGGCGGCAACCGGCAGATCCTCACCCCCGCGCAGATCCCGGACGTGGTGAAGCACGCGGTGATCGCGACCGAGGACTCGTCGTTCGAGACCAACTCCGGCTTCGACGTCACCGGCCTGCTGCGCGCGGCGTTCAACCAGCTCACCGGCAAGGCGGGCGGCGGGTCCACGATCTCGCAGCAGTACATCAAGAAGGCCACCGACAACGACGCCCCGACGCTCACCCGCAAATGGACCGAGCTGGCGAAGTCCTTCAAGATGAACCAGACGTACGAGAAGCAGGACATCATCACCGCGTACCTGAACATCATCTACTTCGGGCGCGGGGCGTACGGCGTCGGCGCGGCGTCGCAGGCCTTCTTCCACAAGGACGTCTCGAAGCTGGACTACACGGAGGCCGCGCTGCTGGCCGGGCTGATCCAGCAGCCGGGCCGTTCGGAGAACCCGAAGGTGGCCCAAGGCCGCTGGAACACCGCGCTCGACCGGATGCTCGAGAACAAGTACATCACCGCGCAGCAGCGGCAATCGGCGCAGTTCCCGCAGGTGATCCCGCTCGAGGAATCGAAGGACGACGCGAACGCGCCCTACAAGTTCATCAACATGCAGGTGAAGGCCGAACTGGCGCAGCACGGCATCGACGACGACAAGTACTACGCGGGCGGCTACACGGTCCAGACCACCATCGACAAGCACGCCCAGGAGGTCGCGACCCAGGTGGCGACCGACGCGCTGAAGGACCAGTCCGACGACCGGCTGCTCAATTCGCTGGTCGCGGTCGATCCGAAGACCGGCGGGGTGCTCGCGTACTACGGCGGGCCGGCGCTGGTCGACGTGAACGGGAAGAAGCAGGGCGCGCGCGACTGGGCGAACACGCCGCAGAACCCCGGTTCGTCGATGAAGGCGTTCGACCTCACCGCGTTCCTGAAGATGGGCAAGGGGATCAACGAGACCTTCGACGGCAGCAACAACCGGGTCTTCGACGGCCGCAAGGTGCGCAACGCGGGTCCCAGCTCCAGCTGTTCCGGGCAGTGCACCGTCGCCGAGGCGATGAAGCGGTCGGCGAACACGGTGTTCTACGACATGGTGCTGAACCAGACGCATCCGGGCCCGGTCGGGCAGGCCGCCCAGGAAGCGGGCGTCAAGACCAAGGACAACGGCGGCAAGTCGCTGATCTCCACCGCGGACGCCAACATCGCGCTCGGCGGCGGGAACACCCAGATCACGCCCGCGGACATGGCCAGCGCGTACGCGACCTTCGCCGCCAACGGCATCCAGCGCGACCGGCACTTCGTGCTGAAGGTGACCAACGCGCAGAAGGAAGTCGCCTACGAGGCGCAGCCGAGTGCGGGCAAGCCGGCGTTCGACAGCAGCGCGGACAAAGCCAAGCAGATCGCCGGCAACGTGACCATGGCGCTGGGCCCGGTGGTCGACTTCTCGCACCTGAAGTGCCCGTCCGGGCATGAATGCGCGGGCAAGACCGGTACGCAGCAGCACACGATGCGGTCCGGCGAACCCGCGTGGGCGGCGAACGCGAACGCGCAGACCTGGATGGTCGGCTACACGCCGTCGGTCTCGGTCGCCGCGTGGGTCGGCGCGGACGGCGACCAGGCGCTGCACGGTTCGGGCACGTCGCCGATCTACGGTTCGACGATCGCGGGTCCGATGTGGCAGAAGTTCCTCGACGGCTACCTCAAGGGCAAGCCCGCCGAGAAGTTCGACCAGGTGCCGCTGATCGGCGTTCAGGCCCCGCCGCCGCAGGGCGACCAGAACGCGGGCGACGAGCCGCCGCAGCAGACCGCCACCAACCAGCCGGATCCGGGCGGCGACGGCAACGACCACGGCGGCCCGATCACCGGCGGGCCCAGCCAGCCGCATTGGCCGACCGGGCTCCCGCACTGGCCGTCCGGCAAGCCGTCGTCGCACAACCCGCCTACTGGCGGTCCGACGACGGGCGAAGATCCGCCACAGGAGTAAGGAAAAGGCCGTGGCCGCGACGGGTGGGGGGG
>NZ_BAAAHV010000021.1:0-397409 GCF_039525725.1 Amycolatopsis albidoflavus | reverse complement strand
GGGGGGAGTCCGTCGCGGCCACGGCCGTTCAGGGGCGGCCTCAGCCGCCGAGCGTGATCACGCGGCCTTCGGCACCCGAGCGGTGCGCCGCTTCGATCACGCGCAACGGCTCGACCGCGCTCGCCGGGTCGACCGGGAAGTCCGCCTCGCCGCGCAGCGCGTCCCGGACCTGGGCGTAAAACGCTTCGTAGCAACCGGTTTCGGTCGGCACGAGTTCGGTTTCGTCGTTCACGCCGAGCCGTCCGGCGTCGCTTTCCGGCTCCACGCCCCAGCCGTCGTCGCCGGGGCGGAGACCGGCTTTGATCTGCGGTTCCTGGACATCGAGGCCGTATTTGGTGAATGTCGCCTGATCGCCGAGCACGCGGAACCGCGGGTTGCGGGTGCCGGCGAGCGCTGACGACCACAGGTGCGAGCGCACGCCGTTCGCGTGGTGCAGAGCGACGAACACGTCGTCGTCCACCTGCACGCCGGGGCGGCGGCGGTCGACCTCCGCGTAGACCTGGGTGACCGGGCCGAACAGCTGCAGCGCCTGGTCGACGATGTGCGCGCCGAGGTCGTAGAGCAGACCGCCGGCCTCGGCCGGGTCGCCGAACTCGCGCCAGTTGTCCTTGATTTTCGGCACCCAGCGGTCGTAGCGGGATTCGAAGCGGAAGACCTCGCCGAGGCGACCGGAGTCGAGCACCTTGCCGACGGTGCGGAAATCCGAGTCCCACCGGCGGTTCTGGAACACCGTGAGGCCGACTCCCTTGGCCTTCGCCGCGTCGACGACCTGCTGCGCCTCCGCCGCGGTCGGCGCGAACGGCTTGTCCACGACCACCGGAATGCCGGCCTCGATCGCGCGGAGGGCGAGCGGCACGTGCGTCCGGTTCGGCGTGGTCACCACGATCAGGTCGAGATCACCCGCGCGGGCGAAAAGCGCGTCCGCGTCCGGGACCACTTCGGCACCGGGATGCTCGGCGCGCGCCTGCGCGGCCCGGTCCGGGTTCGCGGTCACCAGCACGGCCGGGACCAGGCCCGGCGTCGCCGCGACCAGCGGCGCGTGGAAGATCCGGCCGCCGATCCCGTACCCGAGGATGCCGACCCGCGCGTCATCAGCCATGACCCCCATTAAACAACACTGTTGCGTAATAGGCCACCCGTCCGAGATGATCGGCCGATGGCGGAAACCGGCGTCAACCTGCGCGGGCTGCGACGCCACAACCGCGCGCTGCTGCTCGGGCACATCCTGCGCGCGGGCGGGCTGAGCCGGGTCGAGCTGGCGCAGCGGTCCGGGCTGACCCAGCAGGCGGTGTCGAAAATCGTGTCCGACCTGCTTCCCGAAGGGCTGCTGGACGTCGAACGCGCACCCGCGGCCGGGGTCGGCAAACCGCGCACGATGCTGCGGCTGCGCGCGGAAGCCCGCTGCGCACTCGGCGCGCAGCTCGACCGGGACGGCTACCTCGTGCTGCGCACCGGCCTGACCGGCGAGGTCGAGGACATCGTGGAAGGCCCGCTGCCGATCGGCTTCAGCCCGGAGGCCGCGGTGACCGCGATCGCCGACGGCGTGCGCAAACTGGTCGCCGACCTCGATCCGGCGCGCGTGCTCGGGCTCGGCGTCGGCGCGGTGGGACCGCTCGACCACCACGCGGGCCGCGTCCGCGACGCCACGAACATGCCCGGCTGGCACGACGTCCCGCTGCGCGATTTGCTCGCCGAACGCACCGGGTTGCCGGTCACGCTGGACAAAAACACCAACTCCGCCGCCTTCGCGCACGCCTGGCCGGAGGAAACCTCGGCGGCGACCGCGGTGGTGCTCGTCGGCACCGGAATCGGCGTCGGACTGCTGATCGACGGACGCGTTTACCGAGGCCCGCGCACCAACGCGGGTGAGTTCGGCCACACCACCATCGCGTACGCCGGACCGCGCTGCGCCTGCGGCCGCCGCGGCTGCGTCGAGGTCATGCACCGCGCCGCGGGCACCCCGCACGACGCCGCCCGGCTGCTCGGCATCGGGCTCGCCGACCTGGTGCAGGTGCTCGATCTCGAGCGGATCGTCCTGTTCGGACGGACGATCCGCGGCGCGCCCGAGGTCTACCGCGAAACGGTCTCGCAGCAGCTGCGCGACCTGCTGCCGGTGCCGTACTGGCAGCGCATCGACGTCGAATTGAGCGATCTCGACGAGGAAGCGGTGGCCCTCGGCGCGGCTTTCGAGGTGCTTGCCGGGTTCTACGAGGATCCGAAATGACCGGCAGCCCACCCCCGGACCGATAGCATCCCGACGTGTCCCGCGTCTCCGACCCCGCCGACGAGCCGGATTCGGCTCCCCGCACGCTCACCCCGGCGGAGCGAATCGCCCCCAGCCGCCACGACCCGCTGGTGGCCGCGGCGACGAGACCCGTCGGCGGTCCGATCGGCGCGCACGCGGCGGTGGGCAGGCAGTGGTTCTGGTCGCCGCAGCGCGTCGGGCTCGCGATGGCCGTGCTCGCGCTCGTGGTGTGCTGGTTCGGCAAGGCGTCGTGCATCCAGCAGTACAGCGATTCCAACGGCGTGCACCAGCTCGACTGGCGCTCGGGCCGTCCGTTCGTCGCGATGTGCTACTCCGACATCGTCCCGCTCTACAGCTCGGAAAAGCTCGACGACGCGCACACCTTCCCCTACGTCACGTCATGGCAGGAGGATTCGCAGACCGCGGAGAACCAGACCCGGTACATGGAGTACCCGGTCGTCACCGGCCTGTTCCAGTGGATCAACGCGAAGCTCGCGGCGGGCTGGACGTCGGTCGCGAACGCGGGCTGGCTGCCCGGCGCGCTTCCGGTGGCGATCTACTTCAACATCTCCGCGTTCTGGCTGGCGCTCGCCTGGCTGGTCACCGTGTGGGCCACCGGGCGGACGACGAAACGCCGGCCGTGGGACGCGGTGCTCGTCGCCATCTCGCCGCTGGTGCTGGTCCATACCTTTACCAACTTCGACGCACTCGCCACCGCGGCCACCGCCGCCGGGATCCTGGCGTGGTCGCGAAAACGCCCGGAGGTCGCCGGAGTCCTGTTTGGACTAGGCGTCGCCACGAAGCTGTATCCGCTGTTACTGGTCGGGGTGCTGTTCCTGTTGTGCCTGCGCGCCGGGAAACTGCGCGCGTGGAGCCGGACCGCGGCGTTCACCGTGCTGGCCTGGCTGGTGGTGAACGTCCCGTTCATCGTGGCCGCGCCGCGCGGCTGGTGGGAGTTCTTCCGGCTCAACACGTTGCGGCCGATGGACCCGGATTCGCTCTACAACGTCGTCTCCTACGTCACCGGCTGGGCGGGCTTCGACGGAGTGCTCCAAAAAGGACAGACCCCGGCCGTGCTGAACATCGTGGTCGCGGTGCTGTTTGTGCTCTGCTGCGCCGGAATCGCGTACGTCGCGCTCACCGCGCCGAGGCGGCCGAGATTCGGGCAGCTGGCCTTCCTTGTCGTGGCGGCGTTCCTGCTGACGAACAAGGTGTGGAGCCCGCAGTACTCGCTGTGGCTCGTCCCGCTGGCGGTGCTGGCGATCCCGCGCTGGCGGCTGCTGCTGGGCTGGATGGTCATCGACGCGGCGGTGTGGGCGCCGCGGATGTTCTATTACCTCGGGGTCGACCACAAAGGACTGCCCGCGGGCTGGTTCCTCGGCGGCGTCGTGATCCGCGACCTCGCCGTCGTTGGCTTGTGCGTGCTGGTGATCCGCGAGATCTACCGTCCGCGCACCGACCTGGTCCGGCTCTCCGGCGACGACGACCCGGCGGGCGGCGTGTTGGAGCGGGCCCGCGACAAGGTCACCTTCGCCGCCTTCCGCCGCTCCGCCGCTCACGCTCAGCAGCCGGTCTCGTGATCCGTGAAGGACTCCTTGGGGGAATTCCCGCAAGGAGTCCTTCACGGCTCTCAGGCGAGTTGTTTGCGCAGGTAGGCGATGTCGGCGGCCTGGCCTTCGCCCGGCGTCTCGACGACCACCGGCGCGCCCGCCTGGCGCACGACCTCGGCGAGCAGCTCCGGTTCGATCGTGCCGTCGCCGTCGACCACCGACGCGTGCCGGTCGCGGTTGGAACCGTGCTCGTCGCGGGAGTTGTTGCAGTGCACCAGGTCGATCCGGCCGGTGATGGCCTTGACCTTCTCCACCGCGGTCGCCAGGTCCCAGCCCGCCGCGTAGGCGTGGCAGGTGTCGAGGCAGAAGCCCGCGCCGAACTCGCCGACCTTGTCCCACAGCCGGGCGATCACGTCGAGTTCGCGGGTCATCGCGTTGTCGCCGCCCGCGGTGTTCTCGATCAGGATCGGCACCGCGAAGCCGCCCTTCTCCGCCTCGCGCTCGAAAAGCTTGCGCCAGTTGACCAAGCCTTCCTCGACGTCGTCGCCCGCGCCGACGTGCCCGCCGTGCACGATCAGGCCCTTCGCGCCGATCGCGGCGGCTCCGTCGGCGTGCTGGGTGACGTTCTTGCGGGACGGGATGCGGATCCGGTTGTTCTTGGACGCGACGTTGATCAGGTACGGCGCGTGGATGAACACCTCGACCGGGGAGGCCTTGATCTCCTCGCCGTGCGGATGCGGTTTCGGTGCTTTCCACCCCTGCGGGTCGGAGAGGAAGAACTGGACGACGTCGGCTTCTCGCTCGGCGACGGCGGCCAGCGGATCGTCGTCGCGGACATGGGCGCCAATCTGCATGCCCTGACGCTACTACCGGGCGAATCTCCCCCTTCCGCCCGAGTTGGTGACGCTCGTGGAGTACCGTGAGCGCGTTCCGTGATCCATTCGGAGTGAGCAAGTCGGGGGAGGAAGGCATGCGGAAGCGCGCTGGACGGATGACCGCACTGGGGGTCGCGCTCGCGGCGCCGCTGCTGTCTGCGGTTCTGACGTTCCCCGCCACCGCCTCCGCGGATCCCAGCCCCACGGTGACCGGCGACTGCGAATCCACCCTGCAGAACGGCAAGAACGGCAACGGCCTCGCGCTCGACGCGGGCGCTCCGCTCAACGCGCCGAACCGGCTCACGGTCGGCCTCGATTCGAAGGCGAAGCAGACCGACGGCAAGGCCCCGGCGCTCGCGCTCCCGGTCGGCGACACCGTCCGGGCACTGGGCGTCGGCGAGGTCCCAGCGGTCGGCGACACGGCCGCGAAGGACACCTGCCCGTTTGTGCAGGCCGCGGCGAACGGCGTCGGCAACGCGACCCAGGGCCTGGTCGGCGGGCTCCCGGTAACCCCGCCCCCAGGCCCGCAGCCGACTCCCGAGCCGCCGAAGCCCAACCCGCCGTCCCCGGCTCCCGGCCCCGGCGGCCCGGGCCAGCCCGTCCCCGGCGGCGACACGCTCGGCCCGGTGACCTCGGTCGACGGGTTGTCCGGTCTCGACTCGGTGTCCGGCATTTTCACCGGAGCCGCGATGCTCCCGGCGAGCTTCGTGCAGGCCCCGCTCGTCACCCAGGTCGTCCCGGGCCAGCTGCCGCAGCCGGACCAGGTGCCGACGGTCGACGCGAAGAAGTCCGGCACCGCCGAGGCGCTGCCCGCGGCCAACCCGCCCGCCCGGCTGCCGCTGCTGATCGCCGTGCTGGCGCTCGCGATGGTGGCCGCCGCGCTGGTGCGCGCCTGGCTGCGCCGCAAGCCCGCCTGACCCCTGACTCTCAGTAGCGCCCGCTTCCACCCGAATGCCTGACCTCGGAGGGGAGGCGGGCGTTACTCGTCTTCGTTACCGTCGTTGTCCTCAGCAAGGCAGGTACAACGGACGCGGCGAAAGGGTCGACGGCCATGCAGCAGCACCGGGCACGGAGGGCAACCGCAGTGGGCGCCGCCGCTTTCGTCCTGGCCGGCTCCGCCGCGCTCGCCGCCCCAGGCACCGCGTCGGCGGGCACGCTGACCGCGACCTGCGGTTCCACCATCACGGCGCATCCCGGCGACCACGTCCAGGCGACCACCCCGCTGCTCGGCCTCCCGATCGATCTCGGCATCGTCGGCCAGGTCTCGGGCGTGCTCACCGGCACCATCAACTCGGTACTCGGCACGCTCTGCAAGGTCACGGTGAACGTGGTGAACACCGTCGTCGCGCCGGTCCCGGTGGTCGGCGCACCGGCCGCGAGCGCGGTCAACGGCGCGGTCGCGGGCGGCACCAACGCGGTGCAGCAGGGCGTCGCCGCCGTCGGCCAGGGCTTCAGCGGCAACCAGCCAGGCAAGCAAAACCCGGGCCCGAACCCGCAGCAGCCGCCGTCCGGCAGCAATGGCGGCAACCCGCAGCAGGGCGGCTCGCCAGGGCAGCAATCCCAGATGCCGGGCTCGAACAGCCCGGTCCTCGGCGATTTCGGGGGCGCCGGCGGAGGAGCCGCGCCGTTCTCGGCTTTCCTGCCGAATTTCAGCAATCTGTCGTACGGCTACAGCACCGGATACGCGCCGATGCGCGATTACAGCGGCATCCCGATGGCGATGGCCGGATTGTTCAGCCCGTCGCCCTCACTGCGCTACGGCAGCCAGATCCCGGGTTACGCGCCGCAGTACGGCGTTTCCAACCCGGACGGCACCTCGGGCGGCGACCGCACGATCCAGAACGCCGGTAATGCCGAAGCGTTGCCCGGCACCGGTGGCAACCACACGAACGGGTTGGACTGGCCAGTTCTGGTGGCAGTTTTGGCACTCTCCGGAGTCAGCGCGGGCCTGGTCCGCACCTGGGTGCTCCGCCGAATGGCCGCTGCAGGTTAAGCCAACTCACCAGTATCTTTACCGGAGTCCATTCGTTGTTCCTGATGCGACGAACCATGCCCACGGACCCCGGAGGATAGTGCTCGTGCGGAAAATCCCCACCTGGAAGCGAACCCGTCGAGCACTCACCGTCACCGCTCTCGCCGCCCTGTTCACCGGCGGCACGTTCCTGGGCGCCGGCACCGCGTCCGCCGCGACCACGCTCGCGAACCAGTGCAAGGGCGCGGTCACCGGCGGCATGGGCGATTCGGTCGCGGTGCCCGGTTCGGCGGTCAAGGAGATCGTCCGCCAGTCGGCCAAGAACCAGGTCGACTTCTGGCGACTGCTCACCGTGTGGCCGGATTCGCTGGCGAACGCCATCGGGAACAAGGGCAACCTTCAGGTCGGCGCGATCCCTAACGCCGCTGGCGGCACGATCAGCGGCGACGCGATCGGCCAGGTCGTCTCGGACGCGCTGAAGAACGAATGGGGGCTCGGCGTCCTGCCGGACACCAAGACCAAGGTGCTGAACGGGATCCGCAGCGGCGTCGCGTCCGCGTGCGGGCTGACCACGACGGCGAACAACTACCAGGCGCCGTCGTCCTCGAGCTCCCCGTCGAACGGCGGCGCCCAGTCGAACGGGAACGCGCCCGCGCAGAACGGCGGCGGCAACCCGCTCGGCGACTACCAGCCGGGCTCGACCGGGATCGCCCCGCCGCGCGACTACGGCAACATCCCGACCGCGAGCCCGGGCAACCCCGGCGTGCTCGGCACCGCGATCGCCCCCGGCGCGCGCTACGGCACGCTGCCCGGTTCCGGCGCGCTGCCGCAGCAGCCCTCGGCGGGCCAGGACCCGCAGGGACAGCAGGGCCCGGACATCCTCAACGCGGGCAACGCCGAATCGCTGGCGAGCCAGGGCCGGCCCTCCGACGTCCAGCTGCCGATGCTGCTCGCGGTGATCGTGCTGGCCGGCGTCACCGCCGGGCTGGTCCGCACCTGGGTGTTGCGCCGCGTCAGCTGACCCGCCGGACGGGACTGTCGTACCCGCCGGGTACGCTTACCTGGACAAACCCTCCTGTCACGGATCCGCCGTGACCGCGAGCCCATAGGAGGTGAGTGGTTATGTCACGCCATTACGAGGTAATGGTCATCCTGGACCCGACGCTCGACGAGCGTACGGTCGCGCCCACGCTGGACAACTTCCTCAACGTGATCCGCACTTCGGGCGGAAGCGTCGAGAAGGTCGACGTGTGGGGCCGCCGTCGCTTGGCGTACGAGATCAAGAAGAACGCCGAGGGCATCTACGCGCTGCTGGACCTGAACTCGACGTCCGAGGCCGTCAAGGAACTGGACCGCCAGCTGTCGCTGCAGGAAACCGTGCTGCGCACCAAGGTCATGCGCCGCGAGGTCAAGGCCGCGGCCAAGCCCGCGCCCGCCAAGGCCTGATCCGAGCCCGATCCGAAGGGACGCCATCCGTGGCTGGAGACACCGTCATCACCGTGGTCGGGAACTTGACGTCCGACCCGGAGCTGCGCTTCACCCCGTCCGGTGCGGCGGTCGCGAACTTCACCGTCGCGTCCACCCCGCGCACGCTCGACCGCCAGAGCGGCGAGTGGAAGGACGGCGAGGCGCTGTTCCTGCGCTGCAACATCTGGCGGCAGGCGGCGGAAAACGTCGCCGAGTCGCTCACGCGGGGCGCCCGCGTGGTGGTGCAGGGGCGGCTGAAGCAGCGGTCTTTCGAGACCAAGGAAGGCGAGAAGCGCACCGTCGTAGAGCTCGAGGTCGACGAGATCGGCCCCTCGCTGCGCTACGCGACGGCGAAGGTCAACAAGGTCAGCCGCGGTGGCGGCGGCGGTGGTGACTTCGGCGGCGGCGGAGGCGGCGGCTTCAACGGCGGCGGCGGAAATCGCGGCGGCGGTGGCGGCAACAGCGCGCCCGCCGACGACCCGTGGGGCTCGGCCCCGCCCGCGGGCGGTGGCGGCGGAGGCTTCTCCGACGAACCCCCGTTCTGATCTCATTTCTTTCTAGAATTCCAGGAGTACACCAGTGGCCAAGCCACCCATTCGCAAGCCCAAGAAGAAGGTCTGCGTGTTCTGCAAGGCCGAGAAGAAGGGCCGCCCGGAGACGATCGACTACAAGGACACCAACCTGCTGCGGAAGTACATCTCCGACCGCGGCAAGATCCGTGCCCGTCGCGTCACCGGCAACTGCAGCCAGCACCAGCGCGACATCGCCATCGCGGTGAAGAACTCGCGCGAGATGGCTCTGCTGCCCTACACGTCCACCGCGCGCTGAGGGGAGCACTAGTCATGGCGAAGATCATTCTCACCACGGACGTGGCGAACCTCGGCGGCCCCGGCGACATCGTCGAGGTCAAGGACGGATACGCCCGCAACTACCTGCTGCCGCGCGGCTACGCCATCGTGGCCAGCAAGGGCGCGGAGAAGAACGTGCGCACGATCCAGCGCGCACAGGAATCCCGCCGCATCCGCGACCTCGACCACGCCAAGGAGATCAAGGCGACGCTCGAGGGCCTCGGCGCGATCCAGCTGACCGGCAAGGCCGCGGCGGGCTCGAAGAAGCTGTTCGGCTCGATCACCGCCGGCGAAATCGTCGACGCGATCAAGGCACAGGGCGGCCCGCTGCTCGACAAGCGCGTCCTCGACCTGCGCGACCACATCAAGACGGTCGGCAAGCACTCGGTCAACGCCCGCCTGCACCCGAACGTGAAGGTGGACCTCCGGCTCGAGGTCAAGGCCACGGCCGCGAACTGACGCTCGCGTCTTTTTTCCGCGAACCGCCCCCGGGGATTCTTCCCCGGGGGCGGTTTCGTTTCGGCGGCCTTCCCGCAGCTCGGGCCCACTCTCGAAACAACTGAACGCGAAGCGGGAACCAACGGGCGTGCGTTACCATCCAACTTGCTGATCTCGCCGCTTGGGGAGCGAGAACTGTGCCAAAGGGGGTCACCGGATGTCCGACGTACCACCGCCCGCGCCGATCATGGTCGGCGGATACGGATCCGCAGGCGGGTACAAATTCAGCGAGGACGAGGTCGACTCGGTCATCAAGCAGTGGGAAGACCTGCTCGGGAACCTGAACAAGGACCTCCGCGACGCTCGGTTCATCGCCGACGTCAAGCGTCCGGCCGACGAGTTCGCCAGCAACGACTTCATCGACAAAGGTGCGAATCCTTCCGGACAGACCCTGCTGGACCAGCACCAGCGCATGGTCGACTACGTCACCAACTTCATCACCGCGTTGAAGGCCGCCAAAAACAAAATCACCGTCGCCGAGCAGGAAGCACGCGACGCCGCAAGCAAGACGAAGGTCTGAGCTGCTCATGCCGCACCGCACCATCCGGATCGCCGCCGCTGCCGTCGCCGCTCTCGGTCTTCTGACCGCCTGTGGCGGAGGAGGAAAGACCGGCGGAGGTGACACCCCCTCGCAGGCGCCTGCCAGTTCGAGCGCGACCGGAGGCGGCTCG
The DNA here is from genome assembly GCF_039525725.1 of Amycolatopsis albidoflavus. Lineage (NCBI taxonomy): Bacteria > Bacillati > Actinomycetota > Actinomycetes > Pseudonocardiales > Pseudonocardiaceae > Amycolatopsis > Amycolatopsis albidoflavus. The sequence goes on along the minus strand of NZ_BAAAHV010000021.1, from coordinate 387,283 downwards.
GGCCCCAAGGTCCCCGCCGCGCTGCCCACGCAGGACTTGCTCGGCGACAACCCGTGCAAGGTCCTCACCGACGCGGAGACCTCCGACTTCGGGCTGGTCGTTCCTGGGGAAAAGACCACCGAACCGCTCTCCGGCTGCGAGTGGAGGTCGTCTGGCAATGGGCAGAACTCCATCGGCATGCGAGTGGCGCCGAAGCTGACTCCGAACGGCATCAGCGACATTTACGACCAGAAGGCGCGGCAGGCATATTTCGAGCCGGTCTCCATCGACGGCTACCCGGGCGTTCTCGCGGACACCCAGGACGGACGTCCGTCGGGCACCTGCACGCTGTGGCTCGGGGTCACCGACAAGGTCGCCATCTCGATCATCCCGGCGATCGGTGCCGGTCCGAACAAGAGCAACCCCTGCGGTCTCGCGCAGAAGTTCGGGAACGCGGTGGTCAAACATCTCAAGGGTGCGGCGTGACCGCCCAGCAGCCGATGACCGGCTTAGAAGAAGGAGTGGCTCATCATGGGGAATGACGCCAACACCGTAGGCAAGGAATTGAAGTACGCGGCCGCGGGTGCCGGCGTCGGCGCCGCGGTCGGCTCCGTCGTGCCGGTCGTCGGGACCGCCGTCGGTGCGGCAGGCGGCGCGCTGGTCGGCAGCCTCGTCGGTCTGTTCAGCGGTGGCCCGGACGCGAAGCTCGCCGAGGCGGATCTCGGCGGCCGGTCGATCGACGCGCGCACGATCTGGGAGAAGATCCACGTCGGCGACAGCTCGTCGCTGCAGACCGGCGTCAGTTCGGCCAACAATCTCAAGACCGTGCACAACGACCGCATCACCGAGATCGACAACCTGAACAAGAAGATGGACGCCGCCTGGCAGGGCGGCGGTGCCACCGCCGCGCAGGCCGGTGCGCACCCGCTGGGCGTCTGGCTCCAGGATTCGGTCAACAACCTCGGCAAGAGCCACACGTACCTGAACACGCAGGTCGACTGCTTCTCCACGGTCAAGGGCAAGGTCCAGGAGATCGCCAAGGACCCGCCGCACGCCGGGTTCGTCGACGGGATCAACCCGTGGAGCGACAAAGACGACGAGATCAACAAGTACAACGAAGACGGCAAGGCGAACGTCCAGGCCTACACCAACTACTTCAACGCCAGCGGCCAGAACGCCGGCGGGCTGCCGCAGTACAGCGCCTGGCAGGGCAACAACATCTCGAACCCGGGCGGCAACGGAGGCGACTTCGGCGGCGGTCCCGGCGGCACCGGCGGAAACTTCGGGGGCGGCCCCGGCGGCGGTGGCGGCGGCTTCACCCCGCCGAAGATGGACCCGCCCAAGTTCACCCCGACCCCGCCCAGCACCCCGCCGCACACGACGTTCCCCCCTGGCGGACCGGGCGGTCCTGGGCACAACATCACGGACCCGACCGGGCACTACCCCGGCGGCGGCGACGGTACGAGCACCTCGGGCTGGACGCCTCCGACGACCGACCCGAGCAAGTTCAACCCGAGCACGTTCGGACCCGGCGGCGGTGCGGGCCAGTTCGGTCCGGGCGGCGGTGGCGGCGGCGCGGGTTCCGGCGCCGGCGCGGCTTTCGGTCCCGGTGCGTTCGGCGCGGGCGCGGGCTTCGGTCCCGGCGGCACCGGTTCCGGTGCGGCCGCGGGCGGCATGGCCGGCGGAGCCGGAGCGGGCGGCATGGGCGCCGGAGCCGGCATGCGCGGCGGCGCGGCGGGCAAAGCCGGTGCGGCCGGAATGGGCGGCATGGGCGCCGGAGCCAAGGGCGGCAAGGGCCAGGAGGACGAGGAGCACCAGACGAAGTACCTGGTGGAAGAGGACTCCAACGAACTCTTCGGCTCCGACCAGCTGACCGTTCCTCCCGTGATCGGTGAATGAGGCCAGCCGACGTGATCACGCTTGACCGACCCACCAAGTTCACCCTCCCGACGCTGTACAACCTGATCCGGCGTCGGGGCGGTGAGCCCCATCAGGCCATCGCCGAGATCCCGGTGTTCCACGACCCGGACGCCGAGCGGAAGCTGGACCAGCAGGTCAACGAGGCGCTGACCGAGTCCGGCCTGATGGGCCCGCGCGGCATGGACCGCGATCTGCTCGCGCTGATCGAATCCATCTCGCATCCGCAATTGGAGTACTACGGCTGGTTCGACGGCACGTTCGAGGACGGCAGCCCCGGGAACTACTCGGTGCTGTGCGGCAGCGGCAACGGCGGCGGCTTCGGGCTGCTCCGGATCATCGGCGAGAACACCGTCACGGTGTCGCGCCAGCGGCCGGACCTGCTGTTGCAGACGTTCCTCGACCTCATGCCCGCGGGCAAGGCGGCGGCCGGTCAGCCGCTCGTCACCAGCCGCAGCGAGTACGAGAGCGGCCGGTCCGCCGGGTCGGAGGAAGTTTCGCAGCGCTCGATCATGCAAAGCGGGCAGCGGAGCGACCAGCTTTCGCCGCTCAAGGAGATCCAGCGGATCCTCAAGCTGCCGCGCACCGGCAGCGGCGCGCTGTACGTCGCCACTCGCCCGAACGGCGGACGGCGGCGGCGCATCCCGAAGCCGGTGAACTTCATCGACACCAGCGAGGGCCGGTGGCTGATGGAGGAGCGGCCGGGACAGGATTCGCTCATCGTCTTCACCCCGGGCACTCCGCAGGCGCTCTCCGAACGGCTCCGCCAAGCTCAAAGCGCCTTGGGCTGACCGCCCCGAGCGTTACTCCGGGTGGGGTTCCCGGTACGGCACCGCGAGGTGGCCGGCCGGTGAACCTCACCCGGTTTCGCGTTTGCACCCGGTTAACCTGCGCTTTTCCCGGATCGGTCACCACGGGTAGTCACCGGCTGGGCCAGGTGTGGAATTCTCCTTCGTTCAGCCCATCGGGTCAGTGATCTACCGTGCGTAGCAACCATCCACAGGGCGGTGGATCGCGGCCGGTGCGACACGCCGAAGAACCAGTTCGACACGACACGCCGGACGAGTTTTCGCGAAGTTCTCCACAGTCTCTACACAGGCCTTGACCTGCGGGTTTAGTGAAGCCGATCAGCACTGTCCCCACTTTGTCCACAGGCTCACCGGCACCTGTGATTCGTTGCCCCCAGTCATCCACAGGTTGTCCACAAGACGGTCAACACCCGGAATTGCGCTCGTCCTTCCGGGGGATCTAGCGTGCGATCGCGCTCAGTACTCCCGGTGGCCCCGCGTGGCGGTCACCGGCGCGGGGAACCGCCCGGTCCATCATCGAAGAGGACCGGACGGACAAGGTGGGAAAGCCGGGCCGACTCCGGCATACTCGAACAGGTGTTCGCCTTGACCGGCCTCTTCGCGAGGCGGGCGGCGGACGCGGTTCGGCACAGCACAGGCGCACGCGAGACAGGCGCAAGCGAGACGACGGGGCCGGCCGGAACGACGGCGGGGCGAGGGGAGGTGTCCGGGCAGTGGCGGTGACCGATGACCGCGGTCCGGCGTACGCGGAGTCCGATCCGGGTCCGAGCGACCCCGGCCCTGGCGGGTTCGACCGCCAGCCGCCGCAGGACATCGCGGCGGAGCAGTCCGTGCTCGGCGGCATGCTGCTGTCGAAGGACGCGGTCGCCGACGTCATCGAAGCGCTCGGGCCCGGCGATTTCTACCGGCCCGCGCACCAGGCCGTCTACGACTGCATCCTCGACCTCTACGGCCGCGGCGAACCGGCCGACCCGATCACCGTGGCGGCCGAGCTGGAACGACGCGGCGAACTCGGCCGCGTCGGCGGAGCTCCGTACCTGCACACGCTCATCGCAACCGTGCCCACCGCGGCCAACGCGGGCTATTACGCGGAGATCGTGTCCGAGAAGGCGGTGCTGCGCCGGCTCGTGGAAGCGGGCACCCGCATCGTGCAGTACGGCTACGGCGCGGCCGCGGCCGACGGCGCGAACATCGACGAGGTCGTCGACCGCGCACAGGCCGCGATCTACGACGTCACCGAACGCCGCACGAGCGAGGACTACGTCGCGCTGGAAGACCTGCTCCAGCCGACCATGGACGAGATTGACGCGATCGCCTCGCGCGGCGGGCAGTCCCAGGGCATCCCGACCGGGTTCGCCGATTTCGACGAGTTGACCAACGGCCTGCACCCCGGCCAGATGATCATCGTCGCGGCCCGTCCCGGTGTCGGCAAGTCGACTTTGGGGCTGGACTTCGTCCGTTCCGCGTCCATCAAGCACGGCCTGACCAGCGTCATCTTCTCGCTGGAAATGAGCCGCACGGAGATCGTGATGCGCATGCTGTCGGCCGAGGCGAAAATCCGCCTCGCCGACATGCGCGGCGGCAAGATGTCCGACGACGACTGGACGCGGCTGGCGCGGCGGATGAGCGAGGTGTCCGAGGCTCCGCTCTTCGTCGACGACTCGCCGAACATGACGATGATGGAGATCCGCGCGAAGGCCCGCCGGCTCAAGCAGCGGCACGACCTGAAGCTCGTGGTCGTCGACTACCTGCAGCTGATGACCTCGGGCAAGCGCGTCGAATCGCGGCAGCAGGAAGTGTCGGAGTTCTCCCGTCAGCTGAAGCTGCTGGCGAAGGAGATCGAGGTGCCGGTGATCGCGATCTCCCAGCTGAACCGTGGTCCGGAACAGCGCACCGACAAGAAGCCGATGCTGTCGGACCTTCGTGAATCCGGCTCGCTGGAGCAGGACGCGGACATCGTCATCCTGATCAACCGCCCGGACGCCTGGGAACGCGACGACCCGCGCGCCGGGGAAGCGGACCTGATCCTGGCGAAGCACCGTGCCGGTCCGACGAGCACGATCGTGGTCGCGCACCAGCTGCACTACAGCCGATTCGCCGACCTGGCCCACGACTGACGCGAGCCGGCAGGGTCTCAAAGCTGGCCGCACCTCGCGCGGGAGCCTGCGCGATCGCCGTCAGAACCGAAGACAATTCACTGCTCGGACGAGTCCGGCGCGCCGTCTCGGAGGAAGGCGTGCAGGGTGTCGAGCAGTTCCGTGACGCGGTCGGGTCCGATGGCATCGAATCGGCGTTGCAGTTCCGGTCGAATGCGCCGCGCGATGAGGCCGACGATCCGGCGTCCCTCGTCGGTCAGGCTGACCGTGAGTCGTCGCGCGTCGGCTGTGGTGCTGATGCGCTGCAGCAGGCCGGCGCGAACGAGGCGAGTGATGGTGCGGCTGGTCGCGCTCGGGTGAGTGCTCAGCTGCCGCGTCAGCTCCGCGGGTGACACCGCTCCGCGGGAAGCGGCACGCAGCACCATGAACTCGCTCACGTCCAGCTCCGCGATCCCGGCAATGTGCTGCCGGGCGTCATCGACGAGCAGCCGATTCACCCGGTACAGCACCTCCACGAAATCGAGTACCGCACTGTCCGCTTCCATCGGCGTACAGTAGCAGCTGTCAATAGTTGACAGATGCAAAGCACTGGAGGATTGCCGTGCAGCGGTTCGATGTGCACGCACATGCGGTCGCGCCGGGAACGGATGTCGCGTCCTTCCCCGCGGCCCAGGCGCTGATGAAGCGTGAAGGGTTCGCCGGCAGCATTCCGGGCGCCGGCTGGAGCGTCGACGGAGCACTGCGGTTCATGGACGAGCAGGGCATCGCGTTGCAACTGCTGTCGATGCCCGGCGCGCTGGACGCGGAGCAGGCGAGGACGTGGAACGAACAAACCGCCGGCATCGTGGCCGCGCATCCGGACCGGTTCGGGCTGCTGGCGGCACTGCCCATGGCAGATCCCGACCGCGCCATAGAAGAGATCCGCTACGCGACCGATCAGCTGCACGCCGACGGGTTCGTCCTCGCCACCAACTACGACGGCGTGTACTTCGGCGACGCCCGTTTCGAGGCAGCCTTCGCGGAGCTTGACCGGCATCGGCTGCCGGTTTTTGTGCATCCAGTGTTGCCACCGGCGTTCGACCGGCTGGGCCTCGGCCGACCGGGACCGCTGATCGAATACCCGATGGACACGGCCCGCACGATCGTCGACGCGATCTTCGCCGGAGTGTTGCTGCGGCACCGGAATCTCCGCCTCGTCCTCGCCCACGCCGGGGGCGTACTCCCCGCGCTGCAGGACCGCATCGCCCTCGCCGGACCCGAGCCGTGGGTCGCGAACCCGTTGGGGCTGACCTCGCAGCAGCTGACCGAGCAGCTCCGCGGCCTCTATCTGGACACCGCGATCGGGGGCGGCCCCGCCGGCATCGTTCCCGCCGTCCAGATGGTCGGCATAGACCACCTCGTTTTCGGCACGGACTACCCGCCGGCGGGGACCGACATCATCACCGCCACGTCGAAGAATCTCCGGAACACCCTCGACCGCGCTGGACAGCAGCAGCTGGAGGCAGCCTTCGCCCGCCTGTTCCCGGCCGCGGCCACACGCGCCGGGTAGGACCGATGACCTGAGTTGGCAGGAATGAGAAGCCCTCGCGGAAGCTGTCGGCCTGCTTCAGCGTCGCGCGAACCGGTGCAGGGAGTCGAGCGCTGCCGGGGCGAGAGCGCTCGGGTGGTCGGCGTCGTGCAGCAGGTGGTCCACTCCCGACAGCGGCACCCGGCCCGGTCCGCTGACGTGCGCGCGGCGTAGCGCGGCGGTCAAGGCATCCGTTGTGGCGCAAGGGACTTGGGTGTCGTTCGTGCCGCAGGTCAGCAGCACCCGGGTCCCTGGTCGCAGGGCCGCCGCGGTGTCTGGCGGGTAGACGGCGTCGTCGCTGTCCACGAAGCGGCTGTTCTGCCCTTGGAAGGCCTTGAAAAGCTGTGCGACGGCGGGTGGCAAACCGGTGGCGTCGACCGGTCGGTGTTCGCGCAGCGCGGTGACGGCGGCGTCGATCGCCGCGTCGATCGTGTGCTGCTGCTCCGGGGTGAGCTGGCCTTGCCGGGCCGCCTCGGCGATCTGGGCGTGCAGTTGCAGCGCGACCAGGTCCAGCAGGCGGATCGCCTGCGGTTGCAGCAAGGCCAGGCCAGTCGGGCGCGGGCGGGCGGTGCCGCCGAGCAGCAGCGCGGTCATCGCGCCCTCGCTGTGCCCGACGACGGTCAGCGCGTACGGGTTGGTCTCCGGCTGGTCGCGCAACGACTCGTAGGCGGCCTTCGCCTGGCGGACGAACGCCGGATAGTCGAGTTTCTCCGGGTGGTCGCGATAAGCGCCGAGCCCGGTGCGGCCGGTGCCGTACTTGTCGAATCGCAACGTGGCGACCCGGTCGTCGCCCAGCGCGCCGGCCACCTGCGCAAGGGTGTTCGGGGACGTGTGGGCTTGGTTGCCGTCGCGGTCGGTGGGCCCGCTGCCGGGCAGCAGCAGCGCGGCTCGCAACCGGTGCCCGGCGCGATGCGCGGGAACATGCAGGGTGCCGTAGGTCGTGGTCCCGTCGACGGTGAAAACGATTTCGCGGTCGGCGGCGGGTACGAGGCCGACCGGCGCGGCGGTCACGCCCGTCAATGCCAGCGCGGCCGCGGCGAGATAGGAGAACATCGGCTCACCGCCGGGCGTTCTCGACCAGCGCGACCGTCGCCCGGGGGTCGTCGACCTGGACGACCAGCCGGGCGTAGCGCTCGTCGGCGAGTTCGAGCACGACGGCCTTCGCCGGATCTTTGACGTCCCAGAAGACCTTTTCGCCGTCGAGGTGGAACGTGCCCGCGGTGATCACGCCGGGCACGTGGGCGCCCGGCGCGCGGATTCCCTTGGGGTCGGCGGCGATGCCGGGGTCCGCGGTCGCGCCGCGGACGTGGGCCAGCGGGATGGTCAGGCTGCTCTTGAAGGCCCAGAGCTTGTCGAGACCCTCGATCACGACGACGAGGTTGTCGCCGTCGATGGAGACCAGTGCCATGTCTGTTTTCCTTGTCAGTTAAGCGGATCGAGTCGTTGAGTCAGCGCGGCGCCGGCCCCGTCGGGATTGCCGCGCAGGCGCAGGCCCAGCGCCGCGGCCGTGAGCGCGGCGGCCAAGGCGGCGGAGACGCCGAGCGCGTCGGAGATCGCCTGGTCAAGCGAGGCAAACGCGGTACTCACCTCGGCAGCCACTTCCTCGTCGGAGGACGCCCGTTCGACCGCCGCGAGCAGCAGCAGACCGAGGTCGGCCGAGGCGACCAGACGGAGCACGGTCGCGGAGTCCTTGGCCGCGGCGAGCGCTTCGGCCAAGGGGCGGACGTCGTCGGCGAGGTGGCGGCGCAGGGCGACCAGGTACAGGCCGCGCTTGCTGCCGAAAGTCTTGTAGAGGCTGTTGCGGTGCACACCGAGGTGGGTGACGAGATCGTCGACAGACACCCCGTCGTACGCGCGGCCACCGAACAACTCCACCGCCGCGCGCACTACTTCGTCCTCGTCGAACGCCCTTCGCCTGCCCATGGCTCCACCATAGGATTTTGGGGAACGATCAGTCAAGAACAATCGTTCCTCAAAAATCAGGGAAGGTCAGCTCGACTGGGCCTGCCGATCGATCATCGACACCAGGGCCGAGACGAGTTCCTCTGCCGTGACCTGCCACTTCTCCGCGGACAGATGGCCGTTGACCGCCATGTCCGTGATCCCGTGCGCGCTGGTCAACAGCAGCGCGGCGAATCGCCGGACGTGCTCGGGCCCGACCAGATCGCCGACTATCGCGAGAAACTCGCCCATCGCCCGGTCACCCGCCTGCTCCGCCGCTTCGATCGCGGCCGAATCGCCGGCCGGCGCGGCGAACATCAGCCGGTACAGGTGCGGCTGGCCGCGGCCGATCGCCATCAGCGCGGCCAGGCCGCGATGCAACGTCTCGGCCGCGGGCACCCGCGAATCGGCGCGCACCGCGCGCACCTGGTCCGCGAGCCGGTTCAACGCTTCGGCCGCGATGGTGGTCAGCAGGCTGTCCTTGTCCGGGAAGTGCCGGTACGGCGCGCCGCGGCTGACCCCCGCCCGCGCCCCGACCTCGCGCAACGTCACCGCTTCCGGACCGCCGCTGTCCAGCAGGCCAGCGGCCGCGTCCAGCAGGGCCCGACGTGTCGCGGCAGCGGATTCCGCACGGGTGACCATGCCGTTCAGCATACAGTTGACAGCGTCATCTGAGCTTCCTACCCTCGTTAAGGTGACAATGTCATCTGAGTCATCTGAAGGCTGTGCGGTCGTCACCGGAGCCTCGACCGGGATCGGCGCGGCGACCGCCCGCGAACTGGCCCGCCGGGGGTTCCGCGTGCTCGCCGGAGTCCGCCGCGAGCGCGACGCGGACGCAGTGCGCGCCGACGGCATCGAACCGCTCATCCTCGACATCGCCGAGCCGGACCACATCGCCGCACTCGCCGCCCGCGTCGAGCAGCAGGCAGGTCCGCTTCGGGCGCTGGTGAACAACGCCGCGATCCAGATCAACGCACCCGTCGAAGCCCTGCCGCTGAGCGAATGGCGACGGCAGTTCGAGGTCAATCTCTTCGGTCACGTCGCCGTCACCCAGGCACTGCTGCCCGCCCTGCTGCGCCACTCCGGCCGGGTGATCAACATCAGCTCCGTCGGCGGCCGGGTCGCCTTGCCCGCCTACGGTCCCTACGCGGGCACGAAGTTCGCTCTCGAAGCGGTCAGCGATTCGCTGCGCCGGGAAGTGGCTCCGCTCGGCGTGCGAGTAGTCGTCGTCGAACCCGGCGCGGTCCGCACGCAGATGCCGGACCGGGTCATCGCCGCCACCAACCAGCAGGCCAGCGCGATGTCCCCGGAACAGCGCGAGCGCTACGGAGGGCTCCTCGAAGCGGTCAACACGCATGCCGCCGCGCACCTGCCCAACGGCAGACCCGCGGAGGACGCGGCCCGGGTGATCGCGAAGGCGGCGACTGCCCGGAAACCACGCACCCGCTACACCGTTGGCCGGGATGCGGCACTGATCACCCGTCTGTCGCGGATCGTGCCGGACCGGATGCTCGACCGGATCCTCGCGGCCAACCTCCGCCCGCACTATCCGAAGCCCGCCACGGCACTGCGCTAAGAAGCGGGCTGCCACTCCGCGACCAGGTCCAGCAGCCCGGGGAAGCGCGCGTTGAGATCCTCCGTGCGCACCCGGCTGCGGCGTTCCAGCCCGTATTGCCGCTGACGCAGGACGCCTGCCTCTCGCAAGGCTTTGAAGTGGTGCGTCAGCGACGACTTCGGGCGGTCGAAGCCGAACCAGCCGCACGGATGGTCGTAAGCCTCGCGTTCCAGCAGCAGTTTCCGCACGATCGTCAGCCGCAGGGGGTCGCTCAGGGCGGCTAGGACGGTTTCCAGGCGCAGGTCTTCCCGGGCCGGTTCGGGGAGGGGCGACGGGAGTTCGGCGGGCGGGGTGTCCGGGTCGGTCACCGAAGGCGAGGGCATGCCCACAGTCAACCACTCCAGTACGAGATTAGTCGAACTACTGCTAGGTTCGACTCATAGTTCGACTTATTTCGTACTGGAGGATCCATGGCCGTCGTCGCGCCCTCGCGGGCTGGTAGTCCTTGGCTTGCCGCGTGGCCGGTCACCGCGGTGTTCGTGCTTTCCAATGCGCCGACCCCGCTGTATGTGCTGTGGCAGCACCGGCTCGGGTTCTCCGCCGGCACCCTCACGGTGATCTTCGCGGCCTACATCGCCGGACTGCTGGCCGCGCTGCTCGTCGCGGGGCGTGCGTCGGATCGGCTTGGGCGGAAACCTGTTGTGCTGCCGGGGGTTTTGCTCGCGCTCGTTGCTTGCGGGCTGTTCGCCGTCGCGACGTCGGTGCTCGCGTTGGCGATCGCTCGGTTGCTGGCGGGGATCGCGGTCGGCATCACGGTGTCGGCGGGGATGGCGGCGGTCGTTGACGTCGGCGGGCCCGAACGTGCGAAGACCTCGACGCTCGCGGCGTCTACCGCGATGGTCTTCGGGGCCGGGCTTGGGCCGTTGCTTGCCGGGGCGCTGTCGGAGACTCTGCCCGGGCCGACGGTGACGATCTTCGCGGTTTCGGCGGTGCTGCTGCTCAGCGCGGTCGTCGTGGTTATTCGGCTGCCGCTGCGGCGTCCGGCCGATTCCGGTGCGGGCGGTTGGGTGCGGGTTCCCGCGGTGCCGCGAGCGCAACGCAGGTATGTCGCGCTCGGGATCGCGGTTTTCGCGCCGGGGATCACCTCGACGTCGTTCGTGCTTTCCCTCGGACCGGCGTTGCTGGCCAACGTGCTCGGTACCAGCAATCGCCTGCTCGCCGGGGCGACCGCGTTCGTCATGTTCGGTGCGGCGACTGCGGTTCAGTTCGCGGCGAGGCGGCTCGAGGTGCGCGCCATCCTGCTCGCCGGCGCGGCGGCGGGGGTCGCCTGCATGGCGGCGTTGCTGGTCGCCGTGCACGCGCAGTGGATCGCGGCCATCGTCGTGACCGCGGTGCTGGCTGGAGCCGCGCAGGGACTCGGCCAGCTCGGCGGGCTGACGCTGATCAGCACCCACGTGCCTGAGCGCAGGCGCGCCGAGGCCAACGCCTTGCTCAACTTCGGCGGCTACCTTCCGGCGGCGCTGCTGCCCGTCGGCACCGGGTACCTCAGTGACGCCCTCGGAATCGCTGCTGGGTCAACGGTTTTCGCCGCGCTTCTCGCACTCGCCGCGCTCACGGCCGCCGGATTCGTATGGCGGTCCGCCCACTGAGGGTCAGGGACGGCCGCCCGGTCGCCAGTCGTGCACCTCGATCGCCGCATAGTGCGCGGAGGTAAGGATTCCCCGTGCCGTGTCTACGTCCGCGGCTTGCACCAAAGCCGCGGTGCCGAGCCAGGCAGTGCAGTCGACGGACCACAGCGGGCCGTAGGCGATCAAGGACTCCGTGGCGGACGGTTCGAGGTCGACGGCGGCGCCGGAACCCAAGCCCAGCACCAAATACAGGTTCGCCGCCTCCGGATCGCCGGGGAACTCCCACATCGTGCGGCCGAGGGCGTTGTCCCAGCGGCGAATCAGGACGTCCCGGTAGGCGCCGGCCTGGTAATTCGGTTCCGCGAAAGCGAATTCGCGGACGGCGGCGGCGTCCGGGAGGTCGACGATGTGCACGCTGCCGGTCGGAATTTCGCCGTCCAGCGTCGGGCCGCGGGCGATCAGCTCGAAACCGTCCATATAGGACCAATGTTCTTCGATCAGCTCGGCGCGCAACGCGGCGGAGCCGGGGCGGTCGCGGTGGTAGCAGAAGAACTTCACCAGGAGAGTCTGCCGCATCCGGCAGACCGCCGAGGACGAATTCGCCAAGTCCGCGAACCAGGCGTACGGTAGTAGTTGAACTTTCAAACACTCGGAGGCAGTCATGGCGAACCGCACGCCGGTCCTGTACCTGAGCCACGGTGCGCCGCCGCTCGCCGACGACGCGACGTGGACCCGGCAGCTCGCCCAGTGGTCCGCCGACCTCGCGAAACCTCGCGCGATCCTGGTCGTTTCGGCGCACTGGGAGGAAGCTCCGCTGACGCTCGGGGCGACCACGACAGTCCCGCTCGTCTACGACTTCTGGGGCTTCCCCGAGCGCTACTACCAGGTCAAATACGCCGCGCCAGGTGCTCCGGAGCTGGCCGCGCAGGTGCGCAAGCTGCTGCATTCGACCGAAACCCCGGTGCACGACGCCCCGGACCGCGGCCTCGACCACGGCGCCTACGTCCCGCTGGTGGAGATGTTCCCCGACGCCGACGTCCCGGTGCTGCAGATTTCCATGCCCTCCCTCGACCCGCGAGCGCTCTACGACCTCGGCCGCAAGCTCGCGCCGCTGCGCGACGAGGGCGTGCTGATCATCGGCAGCGGATTCTTCACCCACAACCTCCGCGCGATGCAGGAGGTCAACGGCAGCAACGGAACCCCGCCGGGATGGTCCGCGGAATTCGACCACTGGGGCGAGGAGGTGCTGCGCGACCGCGACCTCGACGCGTTGCTCGACTTCCAGCACAAGGCCCCCGCCGCCGCCATGGCGCACCCGCGGATCGAGCACTTCGCGCCGCTGTTCGTGTCGCTCGGCGCCAGCTCGGCCGAGGGCGAAGGCCGCACGGTGATCGACGGTTTCTGGCACGGCCTGGCGAAGCGGTCGCTCGAATTCTCCTGACCCAGCACACAAAAAACGGGCCCGGAAGCACGTGGCTTCCGGGCCCGCCCGGGGTTATCCCCGGCTCGCTTCAGGCGAAGCGGTTCACTTCTTGAAGATGCCGGTCACCTTCGCGGCCAGCTTCTGGAACGCACCCAGCGGGCCGGTCGCGTCACCGATCGCCGGCACGGCCGGAGCGGTCGGCATCGTGGTCGGCAGCGTCGTCGGGGCGCCCGGAACGGCGGGCACCGCGGCGAAGGCGGGCAGCTGGCCCAGCGTCGGCAGCGAGGTCTTCACCGGCAGCTGAGCGGGAACGGCCGGAACATCCGCGCGCTCGGCGCCCGCACCCGGCAGAGCCGGAACGCCCGGCAGAGCCGGGACCGCGGGAGCCGACGGCAGGTGGATGCCGTTCTGCAGCCCGGAAACCGAAGGCAGCGCCGAAGCACCCTTCAGCTGGTTGAGCTGGTTCAGCGCGGACAGTCCGCTGACCTGCGGCACGTCAGCACGCTGGGCGCCCGGCAGGGCCGGGGCGGGCAGCGTGGTGGCGGTGGGCAGGCTGCCCAGGCCCGGCAGGGAAGGCACAGCCGGAGCCGACGGCAGCGACGGCGCGGCCGAGGAACCGCCCGGCAGACCCGGCACGGCGGGCATCGCGGGGAGCTCGCCGGCGCCCATCTCGCCGCCGATCGGCACGTCGATGGCAGGCGGCTCTTCGACGTCGGTCGAGTTGGGGGCCTCGGCGGTGGCCACGCCGAGCACCTCCAGCGGCACGCCGAAGACCTGCACCAGCGCACCCAGCGGGTGGTAGAAGTCGAAGCCGGAGAGGGCTTCGCCGGTGCCGTCGGTGCTGGTGGCGTCGTTGCCGTCGGTCACGTCGGTGACGTTGTCGCCGACCCCGTGCGCCACGCCGCCCACGGCGACCCCGTCGCCGAAGACCTGCGCCACAGCCGGGACCGGGAGGTCCAGGATGTCGCCCGAGATCGAGCCCTCGGTGCCCGAGGTGGTGTCCTTGCCCGCGTCGGTGGACACGGTGTTGTTCATGGCGTCGCCCGAGGACACGCCCGCCGCGGAGACCGCGTCGCCGAAGACCTGCGCGACCGGTTCGGCGTCCGCGCCGACGATGTCGCCCGCGACCGCGCCGCCGTCGCCGTCGGTGAGGGCGTCGCCGCCCGCCGTCGAGGTGACGTCGTTGGTGGCGGTGCCGTGGCCGATCGCACCCCCGGCGACCCCGTCGCCGAAGATCGAGCCGGCGCCGGCGATCGGAGCCTTGACGATGTTGCCGGCGAGCGCGCCGTCCTTGCCGTCGGCGCTGGCGTTGCCGCCCGCCTTCGAGTCGGTCAGGTTGTCCGACATGCCGGTGCCGATGCCGGCGACCGAGCCGCCGACGCCGTGGCCCTGGACCGGCAGCGAAACCGGGGCCTCGACGAGGTTGCCCGCGCCCGCGCCCTGCGCGCCGGTCGCGTGCACGTCGTTGCCCGCTGTGGAGGTGGTGTCGTTGCTGGACTTGCCGTGGCCCTGGCCGACGAACGAGCCGCCGATGCCGAACAGCTGCACCGGGGTGGACAGCGGCGCGGTGGCGAGGTTCGAGCTGAGGAAGCCGTTGTCGTCAGCGGTGTTGCCGCCGCCGCCCGCCTTCACGACCTTGGTCTCGGAGCCGTCGGCCGAGCCCTGCCCGATGAACGAGCCGCCCACGCCGAAGACCTCGGCCGGCGCGGCCACCGGGACCTGCACGATGTTGCCCGAGCCCGACGAGTCGTTGCCCTGGCTGCCGTCGTAGTTGCCCGCGGTGACGGTCTTGGTCTCGGTCGAGGTGCCCGAGGCGTTGCCGATGTGGCTGCCGCCGATGCCGTGCACCTCGGGGGCGCCCGCCACCTGGGTGTTGACGATGTTGCCGGTCAGCGTCGAGCCGTTGCCGCGGGTGTAGCTGCCGTCGCCGGACGTCGCGGTGGTGGTGTTGTCGCAGTTGGCGACCGCGCGGCCGATGTAGGTGCCGCCGACGCCGCACGCCTCGACCGGGAGCGCCACTGCCGGGTCGACCACGTTGGCCGAGCCGGCGGCGTCGTTGCCGCTCGTCTTCACGAAGCCGCCGGAGGTGGCGGTGGTCTCGTGGCTGGAGGACGAGGCCTGGCGGTCGAGCGCCTGGCCGGTGGTGGCGTTGCCGATCCACGAACCGGCGACCGACGCGACGTTCGCGACCGGGCTGGCCTGCGCGGCGGCGGCGTTGCCGGACAGGAACGACTGGTCCCCGTCGGTCTCGAGGTAGGTCGGGGTGCCGTTCAGGCTGCCCGGACGGGTGTCGCCCGCCTTGGCGTCGGCCGAGGAGCTGGAGGTGGAGTCGGCGTCCGAACCCCACACGCCGCCGGCGTTGCCGTTGAACTTGACCGGCAGCGCGATCGGCGCGCCGACCACGTTGCCGCTGCCCGCGGCGCCCTTGCCGTTGGACTTCATCGAACCGCCGGAGGTGGCGGTGGTGTCGGCGTTGTACCCGCCGCTGTAGGCGTTGCCGAGGATCCAGGACGCGGCGTTGCCGGTCACCTGGACCGGGGTCGCGAACTGGCCGCCGACGACGTTGCCGGACAGGCCGGAGCCCTTGCCGGTGGTGTCGACGTTGCCGGTCTCGGTGGTGCTCTGGTGCGCCGAACCGCCGTGCACCGCGCCGCTGCCGCCGGCCAGGCCGACGCCGTTGCCCGCGATCTGCACCGGGAGCGCGTAGTCGAGCGCCACTACGTTGCCCGCGATGCCGGAGTACTTGCCGTCGGTCGCGACGTCCTGGTTGTGGTTGTAGGTCTGGCTGTGGTCGCCGCCCTGCACGTGCGCGTCGCCGATGACGCCCACCGCGTTGTCCACGATCTGGATCGGGACGACCACGTCGCCGTTGACCTTGTTGCCCTTGAACGCGTCGTGGGTCGGCGTGATCTGCCGGGGCGCGTCCGCCTTCGGGAGGCTGTCGGTCAGGCTGCCCGCGGAGCCGCCCGGCGTCTTCGCCGAAGCGAGCGCTCCCTTGACGGCGGAGGTGACGGGCTTGGTGCTGATCTCGTTGTGGTGCGCCGGGAGGTCGACCTGCCCGAGCGGGGTGCCGATCGCGTTGTTGGCCTCGTCGATCGGGACGGTGACGTTGAGATCAAGCGGGGAGGCCGGGGTGTCCGGGTTCACGTTCTCGTCGGCCGAGGCGATGCCGGTGCCCAGCATCAGCAACCCACCCGTGACCAACGCGGTCTGGAGTCCGCGCTTTGCCCAGGTCTGCATGGGATTTTTCTCCTTCATATCGGGGTCCCTTGCGGGTTTGTGGCGGTGCGCCCTGTCTCTCAAGGAATGCACCGGGGAATGCGTGCGCGGAAATTGCGCAGCGCGCGAAAAACCCGCGGGATATCTGTCGATGACGGCGACGGCACACAAAGGTGTCCGTGGGTGCGTCAAAGACCCCGCGGGTGAAGTGGATCAGTCAGGAGTGACGCCGGGCTGCGTGCCCGGGGTGCGCGGCGTGTGCGCGAGGCCGGTGCGGGTCGAACCCGCCACGGCGTTGTCGACGGCGGCGGTGACCCAGGAGGGGACGCCGAAGTTCAGTCCGTCGAGGTGTCCGCCGGGCGCGGTGCTGCCACCGGCCGGGGAGTTCGGGATGGAAAGCGGCGCGGCGGGAAGCTGCGCCGGGGAGAACGGCGCGCCGGGCAGGCCGCGGTCGCCGCCGTGGTGCCGCGAGGGCAGTTCGACGCTCTGCACCGGGTCGACGGACTGCGCGTCCATCGAGGGGAAGACCGACTGCAGTGCGTCGGACGTGGTCATCGCGGCGGCGCCGAGGTTCTGGTCCGCCTCGGCAGGCTGCTCGGGAATGCCGGGCGCGGGCACCTGCTCGGACCCGGGGGCCGGAGCGGAGGGCAGTTTCGGCAGGTCGACCAGGTTCGAGGGAGCGCTCGGGTCGAGCAGGTCCCACAGCTTCCGGCCGAAATCCTGCGCGGCGGGCGGCGGGGTGGTCGCGTCGGCGATCACCTGGCGCGCGTCCTGCGGCTTGCGCGCGATGTGCTCGAGCGAGCCGAGCGTGCGCTCCACCGGCTTGACGACCGCGTGCTGACCGAGATCGCTGACCGCGGTGCTGACCTTTCCGGCGGCCTCCTGGCCGCCGGCGAGATCGTCCCGGTGCGAACCGCCGAGCTGGCCGAGCGAGCAGGTGGGCCGCGACGTGCCTGGTTCAGACCACGTGGTGGCGCCCTGGCCGCACGACGAAAGCCCTTGCGCCGCACCGGTGACGTCGCCCGCGAAACGGGCCGCGCCGTCGGTGACGTCGCCGATTCCGGCGGCCGTCGCGTCGGTGACCGGCGTGACGCTCGCGTCGACCGTGTCCGCCGAAGCGGCGGCGGAGGAGACTGTCCACGCGGCCGCGGTGGCCGCGAGCGCGCCGCCGACGACGAACAACGCACGCGACGCGAGACGACCGAAGCGCGTCGCGCCCCGCCTCTCGTGCACAGCGTCGTTCGTCACAGGTGATTTCTCCTTGAGAGTAAAAAATGATTTCGGTTTTCGAGCGGAACGGCACAGTTCCGCGGTGGTGCAAAACCGAGACAACCAAATTTCCGGCCCGCCGCGCATCCTTGACACGGCTTGATGCCACCATCGTGTGAACAACACAGAGTGTGGCCGGGTCTCACGATGGGTCATCCCCGGAGAAGACGGCGGGTTACTCCCGAGTCGGTTCGCGCGCACCGGCGAAGCGGTGATTCGCACCGGCCGCTGGGCGATCCGCCCGGTTTTCGTCGACAGGGCCGATACGGTTGACCCCGTGAGCCAGCCAGGGCGCGGACAACGCGAACAACCGTCCCTTTCCGAACCAGTCGCCGACGTCACCGGCTTCATCCCGCGCGGCCTTCGCGTGTCCGCCGCGCTGTCGTGGCGGTTCATCGTGGTGATCGCCGCGCTGTACGCGGTGGTGTGGCTGCTGGGCTATCTCGCGTCGGTCGTGGTGCCGGTGTCGATCGCGCTGCTGCTCTCGGCCCTGCTGGCCCCGGCGGTGTCGCGGCTCGTGCAGATCCGCTTCCCGCGCGGGCTCGCCACGGCGATCGTGCTCGTGGCCGGGCTCGCCGTGCTCGGCGGGCTGCTGACGTTCGTGATCACCCAGTTCTCCAGCGGCCTTCCCGAACTGCAGCAGCAATTGACCACGAGCCTCAACCAGATCAAGGACTGGCTCATCAACGGTCCGCTGCACCTGCGCCAGGAGCAGATCCAGGACTTCATCAACCAGGCGATCGGCTTCCTGCAGAACAACCAGGCGTCGATCACCACCACCGCGCTGACCACCGCGGGCACCGTCGGCGAGATCCTCACCGGCTTCGTGCTGACGCTCTTCGTCACGATCTTCTTCCTCGCCGGCGGCGACGGCATCTGGTCGTTCCTGGTGCGCGGCGTGCCGCACCGGGTGCGCTCGCGGGTGGACGTGGCGGGACGGCGCGGGTTCGCGTCGCTGGTCAGCTACATCCGCGCGACGGCCGCGGTGGCCGTGGTCGACGCGGTCGGCATCGGCATCGGGCTGTGGATCGTCGGCGTGCCGCTGGTGATCCCGCTGGCGACGCTGGTGTTCCTCGGCGCGTTCATCCCGATCATCGGCGCGCTGATCACCGGCGGCGTCGCGGTGCTGATCGCGCTCGTGTCCAAGGGCATCATCGGCGCGGTGATCGTGCTGGCCATCGTGATCGGCGTGATGCAGCTGGAAAGCCATGTGCTGCAGCCGCTGCTGCTCGGCCGCGCGGTGCGGTTGCACCCGCTCGCGGTGGTGCTCGCGATCGCCACCGGCCTGGTCGCCGCCGGCATCGCGGGCGCGCTGCTCGCGGTGCCGCTGCTGGCCGTGCTCAACTCCGGCATCCGGTCGCTGCTGCACGAACACGATCCCGATCCGGCGACGGTCGACGCGTTGCACAGCAAGGCCGCATACCCGAACGACGCCCCGGACAGCGACGGCGGCAAGAAGCCGGGCAAGTCCAGCAAGTCCAGCAAGGACAAGAAAGACGAGGACGCCGGCTCCGGCGAAGACGAGAAGTGAGCATTCGTTCCATCCGGGATCCGGCGGCACCGCTGTGGCGCGGTGTCGTGGTGCTGCGCGTCGTCACGTGGTTGTTCGCGCTGGCCGTGGCGATCGTGCACCACCCGGGCTTCCAGCGGCCGTGGCTGGCGTGGCTCGTCATCGGAGTGATGGCCGTGTGGTCTGTCGTTTCGAGTCTGGCGTACATGCGCGAGAACGGACGGCGCCGCTGGCTGGTGATCTTCGACCTCGTACTCACCACAGCGCTCCTGCTCACGTCGCCGTGGATCCTGTCGGACGCGCAGTTCGCCAACGCGACGACGCCGTTGATCACCACGGTCTGGGCAGCGGTAGCGCCGATCGCGGTGGCAACGCGCTTCGGCGCGCGCTGCGGCGTAATGGCAGGTCTCGTCGTGGCAGTGAGTACTGGTGTCGCACGCGCGAACGTCGACATCGATGTCCTCCGTGACGGCGTGCTGTTGTGCGCGAGCGGCCTCCTTGTCGGTATGGCGGCGACGCTCGCGCGCAGCTCCGCCGAAACACTCGCGCGCGCACTTCGCGCCGAAGCAGCGACGGCCGAGCGTGAGCGGCTTGCGCGCTCGATTCACGACGGCGTGCTTCAGGTCCTCGCGCGCGTACGGCGGCGCGGTCTCGAAGTAGGCGGCGAAGCAGCGGAGCTGGCACAGCTCGCGGGGGAGCAGGAGATCGCGTTGCGCGCGCTGGTGACCAGCGAACCGACGCGGTCCGGCGACACCGCGGACCTCCGCTCGGCGCTGCAACTGCTGGCGACCACGTCGGTGCAGGTGTCGACGCCGGCCGGCACGGTGGACCTTCCCGGGCACGTGACCGAGGAACTCGTCGCGATCACCCGCGAAGCGCTGGCCAACGTGGAGAAACACGCTGGTCCGGGCGCGCACGCCTGGGTGCTGCTGGAAGACCTCGGCGGCGAGGTCGTGGTGAGCGTCCGCGACGACGGGCCGGGGATCGAGCGCGGCAGGCTGGAACGGGCGGCGGCCGAGGGCAGGCTCGGCGTAGTGAAGTCGATTCGCGGCCGGGTGGCCGACCTGGGCGGGACCGCGACGCTGGACAGCGCTCCCGGCCGGGGCACGGAGTGGGAAGTGCGGGTGCCAGCCACGATGAGGGACGGACGATGACGGAACGGACGATCTCGGTGATGGTGGTCGACGACCACCCGATGTGGCGCGACGGCGTGGCCCGCGACCTCAGCGAGAACGGGTTCGAGGTGGCCGCGACCGCCCCGGACGCCCCGGCGGCGATCCGGATCGCCCGCGCGGTGCGGCCGGACGTGGTGCTGATGGACCTGAACCTCGGCGGCACGTCCGGCGTCGAAGCGACCCGCGAGATCACCGCGGCGGCGCCGGACACGCGCGTGCTGGTGCTCTCGGCCAGCGGCGAGCACAGGGACGTGCTGGAAGCGGTGAAGGCGGGCGCGTCCGGTTACCTGGTGAAATCGGCGTCCGCGGCGGAGCTGGTGGACGCGGTGCGCCGCACCGCCGACGGCGACCCGGTGTTCACCGCCGGGCTGGCGGGCCTGGTGCTCGGGGAGTACCGGCGGATGGCCGACGTTCCGGACGGCGCGCCGGAACCGCCGCGGCTCACCGATCGGGAGACCGACGTGCTCCGGCTGGTCGCGAAGGGGCTGACCGCGCGGCAGATCGCGGAACGACTGGTCCTGTCGCACCGGACGGTGGAGAACCACGTGCAGTCGACGTTGCGGAAGCTCCAGCTGCACAACCGGGTCGAGCTGGCGCGGTACGCGATCGAGCACGGGCTGGACGAGGACTGACCTCACAACGTCAGGAAGTCGCGACGCCGGCGGCCTGCTGCGCCGCGGAGAGTTTCGCCTTCCCCAGCCGCCAAGCCGGTTCGCCCGGATGCCACGCCGCGACCACCCCGTCGTCCACGACCAGGTCGCCGGCCCCGGTCCACTCCAGGCCGGAATGCTTCAGGTTCTCCGTCGAGTACGGCATCGACGGAGCCTGCTGCCAGGTGCCGTCGGTCAGGTTCAACAGCCACAGGTCCCGGGTCTGCGTGCTGGTCCCGGCGAACGACGGGGTGCCGAAATCGACCACGGCCAGGGTGCCGTCCCGGCTGGGCAGCACGTACGGATTGGGCTGCGGCACCGGCAGGGTCACCGGTTTCCGCGCTCCGTCGCGCAGGTTGAGCACGGTGAGGTCGGTGAGTCCGCCGAGAAGGAGCCGGTCGCCTGCCGCAGCGAGGATTCGCGGCGATTGCTGCACGGTACGCCCGGTTTCCGGGTCGATCAGGACGTCGACCGTCTCCGCGGTGCCGCCGCCGACGGTGATCAGCAACCCGTGCGATGTCTCCACCCGGACCACCGTGCGGCACGCCGCCACCGTGCCCCGGCCGAAGGAGACGCCGGTGAGCGCGACGTGTTCCAGCCGGCAGAGGTCCGGGCCGTCCTGGCGGATCAGCCACACGCTGGTGCCGTCCGCGCCCGGTGCCGCACTCACCGCTTTGCCGAGCGACCGCGGGGCCGAAAGTCCCAGGTAGACAAACACTTCGGCCGGATCGCAGGTGGCCTGCGAGCAGATCGGCGCGGTCAGCACGACCGGGGTGTGGCCGACGCGCAGCACCGAGACCGCCCGCTCCCCGCCCGGAACGCCGGGCAGGGTTCCGCGCACGCCCGAATCGGAGTCGAACACTGTCGGCGGCGACGTGGCCAGCAGCAGCTCCACGCCGATGCCGCCGGTCGCGACGCCGCCGTCGAGGCCGGTCGGTGGGGGCGTGGTCGGGGTCGGGCGTGCCGACGAGGTGACCGGCGCGGGTGCGGGAACCCCGCTCGTGCAGGCGGTCAGCAGGCAGCAGGCCGCGACCAGGGCGACCGTCGCGCGGGATACGGGTCCGTTCAGGGTTTTTCCCCGATCTGCCAGCGGAAATCGAGTTCTACCATCGAAGCCATGGCCGAGGAAGAGACGATCGCCGCGCAGCCCGCGACCGAGACCAAGCCGTTGACCGAGCGCGACATCCGGGTGTCCGACGACGAGCGCGAACACGTGGTCGGAGTGCTGCAGAAGGCGATCGGGCAGGGGATGCTCACCCTCGACGAGTTCACCGAACGCACCGACCAGGCGCTCGCGGCCCGCACCCGCGGCGAGCTCAACACCGTCCTCGCCGACCTGCCCGGGCTGGTCCACCCCGGCGCTGCCCCGCAGTACGCGCCGCTGCCCGAGCCGCCCGGCTACGGGCCGAACTACGGGCTGGGCAGGCGGCTCGAACTCAACGCCAAGTACTCGTCACTGCAGCGCAGCGGCCCGTGGCAGGTCCCGGCCGCGATGGTGGTGCGCAACAAGTACGGCAGCACCAAGCTCGACTTCACCGAAGCCCGCGTCGCCACCCCGGTCGTGCAGATCGAACTCGACTCGAAGTGGGGTTCGGTCGAGCTGATCATCCCGCAGCACGCGGCGGTGGACTACAACTCGATCACCGAGATCAAGTTCGGCTCGCTCGACGACAAGACCGGCAGCAACGGCCGCGCGGGCACCCCGCGCTACGTGCTGACCGGCCGCGTCCACGGAGGCTCGCTGGTCATCCGCCACCCTCGGCGGGGCATCTTCGGCTGACCAGCGTCCGGCGCCGGATCCGGTACCCCATCTCTCTCCCGGGTCCGGCGTCCCCTTATGCCGAGACCGCGTCCGCGACGGCTTTGCGGGCCGCGGCCGGATCGGCGGTGGCGAGCGCCGCCGCCGCGATCTCGTGCGCCCGCTCCCGCGACACCGTCGCCAGGCTCGCGCCGACCGCGCGGACCGCCGGGGCGTTCATCGACAGACTGGTCAGGCCGAGCCCGGCCAGCACCAGCGCGAGCCGCGGGTCGGCCGCCGCCTCGCCGCACACGCCCGCCGGTTTGCCGGTCGCTTCCGCCGCGTCGCCGATCAGCTTCAGCAGGCGCAGCAAACCGGGCTGCCACGGGTCGTTCAGCTTCGCGACCGCACCGAGCTGGCGGTCCGCGGCGAAGGTGTACTGGGCCAGGTCGTTGGTGCCGACGGACACGAAATCGACCACGCCGAGAATCTCCTGCGCCAAAACCGCGGCGGCGGGAATCTCGATCATCACGCCCGCGCGCGCGATCCCGGCGGCGCGCACGCGCTCGGCGAACCAGGCGGCTTCCTCGACGGTGCCGACCATCGGGGCCATCACCGAAACCTCCGCGCCGGAATCCTCCGCCGCGCCCGCGATGGCTTCGAGCTGCCGGTCGAGCACCTCCGGCCGGTCGAACGCGATCCGCAGGCCGCGGACGCCGAGCGCCGGGTTGGGCTCGTCGTCCGGGGACAGGAACGCGAGCGGTTTGTCCGCGCCCGCGTCCAGCGTGCGCACGATGACCGGCTTGCCGCGGAACGGCGAAAGCACTGCGGCATAAGCTTTTCGCTGCTCTTCGACGGACGGCTCGGCCGGCGCGTCGAGGTAGCAGAATTCGGTGCGGAACAGTCCGACGCCCTCGGCCCCCGCGTCCGCGGCGGCCTGCGCGTCGGCCGGGGAGCCGACGTTGCCGTACACCTTCACCCGGTGCCCGTCGGACAGCTCGCCGACGCCGTTCCATTCGGCCGGGCCGGAAGCGGCGGCGGTGACGATCGGCGCGGACGGGTCGACCGCTTCGATCACGCCGGTGTCGCCGTCGACCGACAGCGCCTTCGCGTCGGAGGCCAGCAGCCCGCGCACCGCGACGACCGCCGGAATTCCCAGCGCCCGCGCGAGAATCGCGGTGTGGCTCGTCGGGCCGCCCTCTTCGGTGACCAGCGCGAGCACCTTCGCCGGGTCGAGCCCCGCGGTGTCGGCCGGCGCGAGGTCGCGGGCGACGAGCACGCTCGGCGACGTCAGCTCGGGCACCCCGGGCGGGGCGACGCCGAGCAGTTCGGCGACGAGCCGGTCGCGCACGTCACGGACGTCGCGGACCCGCTCGGCCATGTATCCGCCGGCGGCCGCCAATGCGTCGGCGAAGCCTTCGGCGGCCTGGTAGACGGCGCGGGCCGCGGGTAGGTTCCGCGCCGTCACCAGCTGTTGAGCCTGAGCGGCGAGCGCCGGGTCGGCGGCCATCGCGGCGGTGGTGATGAGGATCGTCGCGGCCTCGCCGGTCGCGGCCTCGGCCTGCGCTTCCAGCCGCGCGGCGACCGCCTGCGCGGCGGGCTCGATCCGGGCCGCCTCCGCCGCCGGGTCCTCCGGCGCGGGCGTGCTGGCGGGTTCCCCGAGCGGCTCGGCGACCCGCACGACGGGTCCGCTCGCGCGTCCGGGGCTCACCGCGACCCCGGTCAGCGAGGAAGCGACAGCGGACTCGGCCGGAGCGGCGGCACTCTCAGACATGGTCTAGACCATAGCTCACGTAGACGGCGATCTCCCGGGGCGCCGCACCCGTTTCCCGATTTCGCACCCGTTCGACCACCGGACGCACCTCCTCGTGCCACCACGCGCCGGCCAGTTCCGCGCGGTCGCGCAGCACCCGGCCCCGCAAAGTCTGCCGGAAACCCCACGCCTCCGCCGAGTCCGCGAGCCGGAACCAGTCGGCGGGATCGTCCAGCCACAGGTCGGTCCGGTCGGCGTCAGCCAGCGGGACGCGCTCCAGGAACATCCGTTCGGCCCGCTTCGACGGCAGATCCGCCAGCGTCAGGCAGCGCATCGCGAACGCGACTGTGCAGACCGACCGCACTTCGGCGAGGACCGCGTCCGCACCGCGCGCCCTGGCCAGCGCGATCCGGTGGTGCCCGTCTTCCACGAAGTACATGTCGCCCAGCCGCACGAGCCGCACCGGCGGAAGCTCCCCGACGGCGTCGGCGATCGCCCGCCAACGCTCCCGCAGCGCGCGGTTGCGGGGCCGGAACAGTCGGTCGAAATCCTCGGCACGCGCGAGCGACCCCACCACTCCGTCGACCGGGACCTTGCGGAGCCCCTCGTAGGTTTCCGCCGTCCGCCCCAGCGCGGCGAGCGTCTCGTCGAGCGGCATCAACGCGAGCGGATCACGCGCTGCCGCAATCCTCCGCAACCGGGTCGCGTACCCCTGCCACCACGCTGAACCGAACGAATCGCCCACGTGAGCCACAACACGGCCCGGGCGCGGCTCATTCCAGCTCGGCGGCCGTCGGATACGACGGCTGAGCACCATGCCGGGTCACCGTCACCGCGGCGACTTTCACTGCTCGCTCGGCGGCTTCGACCAGGTCAGCGCCATCGGCAAGGGCCGCGGCCAGCGCACCGGCGAACGCGTCGCCCGCGCCCGTCGTGTCGACCGCTTCCACCTTCGGCGACTCGACGGTTGTCGACTTGTCGCCCTCAATCACCGCCGCACCCTTGGCCCCGAGCGTGACCACGGCCGCGCGCGGGCCGAGTTCGAGCAGTTTGCGTGGGTCAGCGTCTTCCGAGCCGAGCAGGTAGGCGGCCTCGTGCTCGTTGACCAGCAGGACGTCCAGCGCGGCCAGAGTTTCCGGCGACACCTCGGCCGCCGGCGAGAGGTTCAGCAGCACGCGCACGCCGTTCTCGCGCGCCCGAACCACCGCGCGTTCGATCGTCGGCAGCGGCACTTCCAGCGAGGCGACGAGCACCCGGACGCCGTCCAGCGCCTCGTCGGTGATGTCGCCGGGTTCCAGCGCGGAGTTCGCGCCAGGGGAGACGAGGATTGAGTTTTCCCCGTCCGGAGTCACGGTGATGTAGGCGATTCCGGTAGGCCGATCAACAGTACGAACGAATTGCGTATCGACACCCGCATTGGACAACGAATCCCGCAGCAATCGACCATAGGGATCGTCGCCGACCGCCCCGAGCAACGCGACGTCCGCGCCGAGTTTTCCCGCCGCGACCGCGGTATTCGCGCCCTTGCCGCCGGGAGACAACGCGGTGTCGCCGCCCAGTACCGTCTCGCCACCGCCGGGACGACGGTCGACCGGCACCACCAAATCGGCATTCGCGGACCCGACTACCAGCACCGCAGCACTCATGCCGCCACTCTGCCATGACCCGTCCTTTCCGCCATCTGTGCCCGAAAGTGAAAGCGTTTGTAACTTTCTCGGCGCTCAGTGCGACAATCAGGCGGAACAGCGTCTGGCCGTCACTCGATCGGGGGATCCGTATCCCCCAGGCGTCACTTCTGCGGCGGCCTTCGCTCTTCTTCGAGCGTCACTGGCCTTGAGCCGATGACGTTGCCCCGACCGGAAGCGCACCGGAGAGGGCATCGGGTCGCCGGCGCCGATCACGTAGCCCCCCGAGTGATCGGCGTCGGCACCGACCCGATTCGCGCGCCAGCGCCTGAATCGGTGTCCAGACCACCTAGACTGCCCGAATGAGCAGCCCCACACGCAGGGGTCGCGCGCGAGCGGCTACCGAATCGGACATCCGCCGGACCGCGCGGAAACTGCTGGTAGGCCAAGGCCCGGAAGCCGTGACGCTGCGGGCCATCGCCCGGGAGCTGGGGATCACCGCACCGGCCCTGTACCGCTACTACGAATCCCGCGACGACCTGCTGGAGAACCTCCGCCTCGACGTCTGCACCGACCTCGCCGCCGAACTCGCCGAGGACATCGCGGAACTGAAGGACGAGGGCCTGCTGCAGCTGTTCCAGATCTGCAAAGGCTTCCGCCGCTGGGCGCTGACCCACACCAAGGAATTCACGCTGGTGTTCGCGTCGCCGACCGGGGCCACCGGCACCGCGACCGGCAGCGCGCTGCGCAGGCTGGACGAGCCGTTCGGCAAGATCTTCCTCGCCGCGGCGGGCCACGTGCTCGCCCAGCACGACCTGGTCATGCCGCCGAACGACGTGGTCCCGCCCGAACTCCGCGACGACCTCACCGCGTTCCAGGAAGACCTGCTGACGGTGCTCAAGGAATCCGGGCGGGAAATCCCGCCGGAGAAGCTGGACCTCGGGCTCACCTACCTGATGATCACCTTCTGGGCGCGGCTCTACGGCCACGTGACCCTCGAGGTGTTCGGCAACTACCCGATCCCGGTGTCCAAGCCGGACGTGCTGTTCGAGGCCATGCTCACCGACCTCGCCCGCGACGTCGGCCTCTACTCCGATTAGGCCGCGTGGCCGCCGTCGACCGAGATGGTCGAGCCGGTCACGTACGCGCTGGCCGGCGAGGCGAGGAAGGCCACCGTGTCGGCCACTTCCGCGGGCTTGCCGTACCGGCCGGCCGCGGTCATCGACGCCTGGTCCGCGGCGTACGGGCCGTCGGCCGGGTTCATTTCGGTGTCGGTCGGCCCCGGGTGCACCAGGTTCACCGTCACGCCGTTCGCGGCCAGTTCGCGGGCCAGCGCCTTGGTCAGCCCGACCATCGCGGACTTGCTGACCGCGTACAGCACCATCCCCGGTCCCGGCACGCGGTCGGTCACGCAGCTGCCGATCGTGATCACCCGGCCGCCTTCGCCGAGGTGCTTGGCCGCCGCCTTCGTCGCTGCCAAAACCCCGCGCACGTTCACCGCGAGCACGCGGTCGACGTCGTCCATCCCGGTCTGCTCCAGCGGCCCGACGAAACCGACGCCCGCGTTGTTGACCAGCACGTCCAGCCGCCCGAACTCGGCGACCGCCGCTTCCACCGCCGCTTCGACCGCGGCCGTATCGGCGTTGTCCGCGCCCACGGCGAGCGCACGCCGCCCGAGCGCCTTGATCCGGTCGACCACTTCGGCCGCTTGCTCGGCGTTCACCGCGTAGGTGAGCACCACATCCGCCCCAGCCTCGGCGAGCCGCAGTGCCGTCGCCGCACCGATTCCGCGGCTCCCACCAGTCACCAGCGCCACTTTGCCGTCGAGGTTCATGTCCGTCCTTTCCGTTTGTTTCGCTTTCAACCATCGAAGCGCCGGACGACGGGCGAAGCTGGCGTCTTTCGGCCGTGGCGGTTCGATTCCGCACCCGGGCGGCCACAGCGTGTGACAAACTCCTGCCAGCGGGAAAACGGGGAGGGGGACGGGTTGCTGCACGTCCAAGAGCTGGTGAAGGTCTACAGCCAACGTCGCGTGGTCGACACTGTGTCGTTCAGCCTGCGGCCGGGCACGGTGACCGCGTTCCTCGGACCGAACGGCGCCGGGAAATCAACCACGCTGCGGATGATCTGCGGCCTGACCACGCCGACGTCCGGCACCGCGACCATCGCCGGCCGCCGCTTCGGCGAATGGCCCAATCCGGCGCACGTCGCGGGCGTGCTGCTCGACGCGTCCGCCGTGCACCCCGGGCGCACCGGCAGGCATCACCTGCGCAACGCCGCGAAACTGATGCGGCTGCCCGCCGCCCGGGTGGACCAGGTGCTCGGGCAGGTCGGCCTCTCCGACGCGGCGAACCGGCGGATCGGCAAGTACAGCCTCGGCATGCGGCAGCGGCTCGGCATCGCGCAGGCGCTGCTGTGCGATCCGCCGGTGCTGATCCTCGACGAACCGATCAACGGCCTCGATCCGGACGGCATCCGCTCCACCAGGCAGTTGCTGCGCGGGTACGCCCAGCGCGGCGGCACCGTGCTGCTGTCCAGCCACGTGCTGTCCGAAGTGGACCAGACCGCGGACCGCGTGGTGATGATCGGCCAGGGCCGCGTCGTCGCCGACGGTCCGCTGGAGAGCTTCGCCGGACCGGCCCGCACGCTCATCCGCACCACCGACCTGCCCCGGCTGACCTCCGCGCTGAGCCAGGCCAGGCTCGAACTGCGCCAGACCAGCGTGGACGGGGTGTCCGTCGCCGCCCCGATGAAACAGGTGTCCGACCTCGCGTTCGGCGCCCGCGTGCAGGTGCTGGAGCTGCGCGAGGAACAGCAGAATCTGGAAGAGCTTTTCTTCCGGCTCACCGGAGGAGCCCGATGATCCCGGCACAGGCGCCCGCGTGGCAGGCCCCGGCGCAGCGGCGCGCGTCGTTCGGCACCGTGGTGGGCGTCGAGTTGCGGAAGATGACCGCGACGGTGGCGGACAAGATCCTGGTGATCTCGGCGCCGATCCTGTTGGTGGCGTTGTCGTTGCTGTTCTTGCAGGGCGGACTGCGCGACTACACGCTCGACAAGCAGCTGCTGCCGGTGTTCCTCACGATCCGGCTCGGCGCGGTGCTGATGAACGTCGTCCTCGTGAAGCTGATCGCCGCGGAATGGCATTACCGCAGCGCGCAGCCGACCCTGCTCGCCCAGCCGTCGCGGCTGCGCTACGTGCTCGCGCAGGCCACCATCGCGATCGGGGTCTGGCTGGTCACCTCCGGGCTGAACCTGCTGATGACCTTCACCTACTACCGCAACCAGCTCGACGGATACGACACCCAGTTCCTGCTCGACGCCCGGCCGGGCGCGATGGTCGCGACGATTCTGCTCGGCGGGTTCTGCATGACCCTGCTCGCGGTCACCATCGGCTGGCTGATCCCCAACACCGCCGGATCGATCACCGCCTACGTCCTGCTGTCGCTGCTGTTCGTGTTCCTGCAGAGCGGCATCGACTACGCGGGATGGGTCGATCCGGCCGAACCCGCGCGGCAGCTCGCGGGGATCGCCAAGCACGGACCGGTCGCGCTGGCCACGTCGCTGGTGGTGTGGATCGGCCTCGCCGGGGTCGCGATCTGGCGGGCGGGCACGCGGGAAGCGGCGTGACCGCGGGTCAGCCGGCCAGCGAGCCGCCGCCGGGGTCGACCGTGTTCAGGTAGTCCTCGGCGGCCTTCTGCGCGTCCGGGCAGAACTGCTGAGCGGTCTGGCGATCGACGTCGAGATTGTCGCCGGGGACCGGTCCGCGGCCCGCTTCGGTGCCGACCCGGACGGTGACGACCTGCAGCGAACCGGTGTTCACCGCCACCACGCAGCCGTATCCCTGGAGCTGGGAAACCGCGTAATAGCGATCCAGCACCAGCATCCGGCGGAAGTGGTAGACGCTGTAGTCGTAGACCTTCCACCAGCCGGGCCACGGCTCCGGGATGCGCTGGTCCGGGTCCATCGAGCCGATCTCGACCTGCGTGCCCGCCGACCGTTTCAGGACGCAGGCCTTGGCATACGGGTTGTACATCGGCGAACTGCCGCCGAGGGAGGCCAGCAACTGCGGGTTCTTTTCGAGCTGTGAACAGTCGCCAGGGAACAGCTTCGGGCGGCTCGTGATGACCGGCAGCGTGTCGTAAGCGATCGAATCCGCCGGCAGCCGCGGCGCGGGTTTCCCCGGCGGCGGAGCGGGCGCGACGGCGCACCCGGAAAGCACTGCCGCCACTGCGACAATGCTCGCCGTTACCGCGGTGATCGCTCGGTTACGCACGGAAAGCACAGTACCGGCCCGGGATCGGCTCCCGGGCCGGAACGAGCTTTTTCAGAGCACGATGTTGACCAGCCGGCCCGGCACCACGATCACCTTGCGCGGCGTCTTGTCGCCGACCAGCGCGGCGATCTTCTCGTCCGCCAGCGCGGTCGCCTGCACCGCGTCGTTCTTCGCGTCCGCGGGCACGGTGATCCGCGAGCGGACCTTGCCGTTGACCTGGATCGGGTACTCGACCGAGTCCTCGACCAGGTACTTCTCGTCCACGACCGGGAACGGCCCGTGCACCAGCGAGTCCGCGTGGCCCATCCGGTGCCACAGCTCCTCGGCGACGTGCGGGGCCAGCGGAGCCAGCAGCAGCACCAGCGGTTCGGCGACCTCGCGCGGGGTTCCGGCAGCCGAGCCGTAAACCTTGGTCAGGTGGTTGTTCAGCTCGATCAGCTTCGCGCCGGCGGTGTTGAACCGCATCTCCGCGTAGTCCTCGCGGACCCCGGCGATGGTGCGATGCACCAGCTTCCGGTCCGCCTCGGTCGCCTCGTCCGCCGAGACCCGCAGTTCGCCGGTCTGCTCGTCGACCAGCAGCCGCCACAGCCGCTGCAGGAACCGGTGCGCGCCGACGACGTCCTTGGTCGCCCACGGCCGCGACATGTCCAGCGGACCCATCGACATCTCGTACACGCGGAAGGTGTCCGCGCCGTAGGTGTCCGACATTTCGTCCGGCGTCACGGCGTTCTTCAGGCTCTTGCCCATCTTGCCGTATTCCTGCTTGACCTCTTCGTCGCCGAAGAAGAACTTGCCGTCGCGCTCGACGACGTCCTCAGCAGGCACGTACACACCGCGCTTGTCGGTGTAGGCGAACGCCTCGATGTAGCCCTGGTTGAACAGGCGGCGGTACGGCTCCTTCGAGGAGACGTGGCCCAAGTCGTACAGCACCTTGTGCCAGAAGCGGGAGTACAGCAGGTGCAGCACCGCGTGCTCGACGCCGCCGACGTACAGGTCGACGCCGCCCGGGTCGTCCCCGCCGTGCTCGGCCGGGCGCGGGCCCAGCCAGTACGCCTCGTTCTCCGGCGCGCAGAACACGTCCTCGCTCGACGGGTCGACGTAGCGCAGCTGGTACCAGCAGGAACCGGCCCACTGCGGCATGACGTTGGTGTCGCGGCGGTACTTCTTCGGCCCGTCGCCCAGGTCCAGGGTGACCTCGACCCAGTCCTTCGCGCGCGACAGCGGCGGCGACGGCTCGGAATCGGCATCGTCCGGGTCGAAGGTCTTCGGCGAGTAGTCGTCGACCTCCGGCAGCACGACCGGCAACTGGTCCTCGGGCAGCGCGATCGGCAGGTTGTTCTCGTCGTAGACGATCGGGAACGGCTCGCCCCAGTAGCGCTGGCGGGCGAACAGCCAGTCGCGCAGCTTGTACTGCACGGTGCCCTCGCCCGCGCCGCGGTCCTCCAGCCAGGCGATGATCGTCTTCTTGGCGTCGGCGACGCCCATGCCGTTCAGGTCGACGGTGTCGTTGGCGGAGTTGATCGCCGGGCCGTCTCCGGTGAACGCCTCGCCCTCGAAGCCCTCGCCGGGGTCGACCGTGCGGACGATCTCCAGCTCGAACTTCTTCGCGAAGTCGTAGTCGCGCTGGTCCTGTGCGGGCACCGCCATGATCGCGCCGGTGCCGTAGCCCATCAGCACGTAGTCGCCGACGAAGACCGGGATTTCCTTGCCGTTGACCGGGTTCACCGCGTAGCTGCCGGTGAAGACGCCGGTCTTCTCCTTGTTCTCCTGCCGGTCCAGATCGGACTTGCGGGAGGCGGCGGCCCGGTAGGCGGCGATGGCCTCGGCGGGCGTCTTCGCGCCGCCGGTCCAGCTCTCCGGGTGCTCGCCCGGCCACTGCGCCGCGGTCAGCTTCTCGACCAGCGGGTGCTCCGGCGCGATCACCATGTAGGTGGCGCCGAACAGGGTGTCCGGACGGGTGGTGAAGACCTCGATCTTCTCGGTCTTTTCCGGCGAGCCCGCGGCGAACGAGACGCGCGCGCCCTGCGAGCGGCCGACCCAGTTGCGCTGCATGGACTTGACCTTGTCCGGCCAGTCCAGCAGGTCCAGGTCGTCGACCAGGCGGTCGGCGTACGCGGTGATCCGCATCATCCACTGGCGCAGGCTCTTGCGGAACACCGGGAAGTTGCCGCGATCGCTGCGGCCGTCCGCGGTCACCTCCTCGTTCGCGACGACGGTGCCCAGGCCGGGAGCCCAGTTCACCGGAGCCTCGGAGATGTAGACCAGCCGGTGGTCGTCGATGATCTTGCGCTGCTCGACGGTGCTCAGCTCGACCCACGGACGGCCGTCCGGCGTCGCGCGCTCGCCCGCGGCGTACGCCTTCTCCAGCTCCTCGATCGGCCGCGCCTTGCGGGCGTCCTCGTCGTAGTAGGAGTTGAAGATCTGCAGGAAGATCCACTGGGTCCACTTGTAGTAGTCCGGGTCGATCGTCTCGATCGACCGGCGCTCGTCGTGGCCCAGTCCCAGCCGCTTCAGCTGGCGGCGCATGGTGGCGATGTTCTGCTCGGTCGTGGTGCGCGGGTGCGTGCCGGTCTGCACCGCGTACTGCTCGGCCGGCAGGCCGAACGCGTCGTAACCCAGCGTGTGCAGCACGTTCCGGCCGATCATCCGGTGATACCGCGCGTAGACGTCGGTGCCGATGTAGCCCAGCGGGTGCCCGACGTGCAGGCCGGAGCCGGACGGGTACGGGAACATGTCCTGCACGAACAGCTTGTCCGAGGGCACCGGCTCGCGCGGGTCGGCGAGCGGGCCGACCGGGTTCGGCGCGTGGTAGGTGCCGTGGTCGGACCAGTGGTCCTGCCAGCGCTGCTCGATCTGCCCGGCCAGCTCCGCGGTGTAGCGGAACGGCGGGGCGTGCTCAGCGTCCGCGGCACTCTTCGCCGCGACCCCGGTGGCCTCGTCAGACCCTGTCATCGCCGTCTTCCTCCGTGTCGAGCCACTCCCAGAAACAACTCGACCCCCCAAGCCAGAAGGCATGAGGGGTCGCCGCGCCGAGCCGGTCATCGGACCAGGTCAGCGCGGCAGGCCAAGGAGCAGCCGAGCCGTGTTCATGCACTCATCGTAACGCGCTGGTCAAAGCCGTTCCGACGGGACCGCCAAAGCGACGACCTGGGTCACCTGCGACGCGGAGAAGTTGTTGTCGCTCACGAGCAGCAGGCTGCGCTCCCCGGACGGCAGCGCCGGACCCCAGGTCATCCCCTCGATGTTGTCCACAGTGGACAGCGGGAGGTCGGAAAGGTCGGCCAGCAGCCGCTTCTTCACCGGCTTGACGTGCTTGGCGGCAGTCAGCGACGGGGTGTTGAGGACGTTCGTCGCGCCGGTGGTGTCAACCTCGAAGATGCGCACCTTGTTGCCGACACCGGTAACGAAGGACCGCTCCATCATCAGGAACTTCGTCGGATCCGCCTGGTTCACCGCGAGCATCGAGGAGACGCCGGTGTCGGCGAACCCAGTGGCGGGCTTCGGCTCGGCGAAAAGCTTCTCCTGCGGGTACGCGTACTGCGCCAGCACTGGCCCGAACCGGCTCTGCAGGGTGATCCGCGACAACGCGCCCGACGTCGGCGTGGGCGGCGGACCGTCCTGCAGCAGCGGGGCCTCGACCTCGCTGGCCAGCAGCGTGCCGAACCCGGTGTAGGCGAGGCCTTCGAGGACGTAATTTCGGCGCGGACCGGCGTCCGGCGTCATCCGCTCGTTGGCGGGCAACGGCAGGTCGCGGAGGTAGTGCCCGTCGCGGGTGGCTTCGCGGATCGACGGCTGGATCAGATGCTGGTCAGCGAGCCGGTCGCCTTCCTGCGACCAGACGTAATGGCCGGTCCACGGGTCGACGCGCAGTTCCTCGGGGTCGATCGTCTGCTCGTTCTGGGGAGCGGCCGGGTCGTTCTTCGCGAGCGGCGGGTACGGCGTGCCGTCCGGGCGCAGCAGCGGATGCGTACCGGTGAAGGTGACCGGTCCCACACCCTTGGCGCTGACGTCGAACTTCGCGGTGTAGAAGCGGGCCGGGTTGATCGCGGACCGGTCGTCGCTGATGAAGACGTATCCGCCGGTGCGCGGATCGAAGTCGATCGACGACAACCCGCCGACCGTCGTGCCCTGGAACTGCAGGTTGTGCGGCACCCGCTGCTCGCCGAGCAGCCGGACCGGCCGCGGCGCGGCGTCCGCGGCGTCGCTGGTTCCGGGGATGAGCAAGGACAGCGTGACGATCCCGGCGGCGGCGAGCAGCCGGTGTCGCGTGGACGAAGACATGGCCCGTAGCACAGCCGACGAGGGTATCCGGGACATGGCCGCGAGGTCACGCTTATCCTCAAGAGGTGTTCGCTATCGCGCTCGTCCCGATCGTCCTTGGTGTCGTCGTCGGCTGGGGTGGTTTCCTCGGCGTGCGCGGACGGCTGAGCAGGGAAGGCGGGGCCGGAGTCCGGACCGAAGCCTCGATGCGCAGCGAAGAGGCCTTCAAGCTCGCCAACCGGGTCGCCGGAATCCCGACCCTCGCCGGCGGCGCCGCCGCGGTCGTCTGCGGACTCGCCGGCCTCGCGATCCCCGCCACGGCCGGCCTGGTGGCCGCCGCGATCGTCGGACTGCTCGGCCTGCTGGTGATGGTGGTCGCCGGAGCCCGGATGGGCGCCCGAGCCGCCCTGACCGTGCCCGCTCCGGTGCAGGCCCCGGCCGGCTGCAGCGGCTGCGCGTGCGGCGCTGGCGGCTGCGGAGTCCTGCAGAAGTCCAGCGAGGCTTAATTCCGCTGCAAATCGCCGGGGTGAGTGGCCAGCAACGCGAGCGGCACCCCCTGGCGACGCAGCACCTGACCCCACAGGTCACGGCTGGGCGGCGCGAGAATGTCGCTGGGCAGAGCGGGAACGATCACCCAGTCCTCGCGCTCGATCTCACCCGCGAGCTGCCCTGAGTCCCATCCGGCGTAGCCCGCGAACACGCGCACCCCACGCACCTTGGGCACGAGCACTTCCGGATCGCTGTCCAGATCGACCAGCGCGACCGGCCCCCGCACCGCGACCACACCCGGGACGCTGGAAGCGGTCTCCCCAGTCCGCAACGCGGCGAGACAAAGCGCGGTCTTCTTGTCCACCGGCCCGCCGACAAAGACCGACTGAGGTTCGGCGACGTGCGCGCCCCACCCCGGCAGGACGTCATTCACCGGAACATCGGACGGCCGGTTCAAGACCACCCCGAGCGTGCCCTCCGCCCGATGATCGATCACGAACACCACGGTCCGCTTGAAGTTCGGGTCGAACATCGTGGGTGCGGCGACCAGGAGCGTTCCCGGTTCAACCTCGGCGTCCGCTGGCACGCCACCCATGATCCCATCACCCGCCACGGGAAATCCTCCCGGCACGGGAACACCAGCACCACGCGCCCCGTTGAGAACAGTGAGCCGGCGCACTCGTGTCCCCCGGGCTCACTGAAGAACCGCCTTTGCGGAATACCGGTCCGGCCGGAGCCGCACTGCGCCAAGCCGCCGAGAGGCGAAACGAGTGCGCCGGTGTTCTCTCCTCCTGTTCGGTGCTTCGCACCTTCCCTCTGCCACCGGCGCCGAGTACCCGGGGGGCCGAGCCCCCCGGACCCCCGCGGTGCCTTCGGTGCGGTTTTCGGGGTGGTCGGGGGCGGAGCCCCCTTTGGCTTCCTGGGTGGCTGGGTTTCGTTGAGGGGTGCGGTTTTGTTGTTGGCTGGTTGCTGGGGTGGGGTGGGTTGCTGAGGGTTTGTTGGCTTTTGTGTTGTTTTTTCTGGTGGGAGTGGTGGCGCGGTTGGTGCGGTGGGGTCGCAGCTCGTTCAATAGGGCCGGGGCGTAGGTCGCTCGATGGCGCCGGGTCGCAGCTCGCTCAGTGACACCGGGTCGCAGCTCGCTCAGTGGCACCGGGGCGCAGGTCGCTCGATAGCGCCGGGTGGCAGCTCGTTCGACGGTGCGAAGCCGCCCTCGCTCCGGTGCCACAGGCCGCCAACCGTTCGACGGTGCAAAGGGCGGTGGCCCGTTCGAGGCGGGCAGGTTGTGTTTCTTGCTCTTTGCGTTCTGCGGTCGGGGGTTTTGTTCTGGTTGTGACTTGCGCGCGGAGCGTGCGGGAGCGTTGTTTTGTTTCCTGCTGTGCAACTCTTCGCCTGCCGGTGCCCGATGCTCTGTTTCCTGCGCTGCGGGCCTCGTGAGCTTCAGTCGCCCGCGTGCCTCTGGGTTTGCGGCGTACGTCCTTCCTGCGGGGCGCACTTCCGGCGCCCCACTCGCCCCGCTCGTCCTTCCTGCAGGGCGCACTTCCGGCGCTCCACTCACCGCGCGCATCCTTCCCGCGGGGCGCACTTCCGGCACTCCACTCACCGCGCGCATCCTCCCTGCGGGGCGCAGTTCCTGCGCTCCACTCACCACGTCACCCCGCGTCCTTGTCTGCGGGGCGGGCTTCCTGCGCATCGTTCGCCGGCGTCCGTCAGGTCTGCGGTGCTTGGTCCGTAGGGCCTTCCCGGCGCGTCGGTGGGTCCCCCGCCTGGTGCTCCCTGCGTCGTTCTTTCGGCGTTGGGGGGCGTGGTCTGGTCGATTGCGTTCAGATGCGCTGAGTTCCGGGGGTTTCGCTCTCGTGGAGACCTGTCTCTGTTTGGCCCCAGTTTCGGAGGTGTTCTTGCCTTGGTCAGGTGCGGTGTCGTTGGGGCTGCGGGGCTGTTCGGCGTGGTCGCGGGGTTTCTTGGGCGGGCGTGTTGGGGCTCCGTTTGTGGGTGGCAGCTTCGGGGTTGGGGTGTCTCATTTTTGGGGGTTTTGTCGGGGGGTCTCGGTAGGGTTGCGGGGTGAAGGTGGGGGAGCGGCGGCTGGGTTGGCAGCTGGTTCGGGATCCGTTGTTTCGGCGGTTGCTGTTCACGCGGTTCGCGGCGCAGTGGGGGGACGGCGTTTTCCGGGCCGGGTTGGCTGGGGCCGTTTTGTTCAATCCGGAGCGGGCGACGGATCCGCTGGCCATTGCGGAGGGGTTTGCGGCGCTGCTGCTCCCGTATTCGCTGGTGGGGCCGTTCGCGGGGGCGTTGCTCGATCGGTGGGACCGGCGGCGGGTGCTCGTGTTCGCGAATCTCCTGCGGGCCGTGGCGATCGTGGCGTCGGTTTTCGCGGTGGGGGCCGGGGTCGGCGGGATCGGGTTGTTTTCGCTCGCGTTGCTGGCTGAGGGGATCAGCCGGTTCATCGGGTCTGGGTTGTCGGCCGCGCTGCCGCACATCGTGGAGCCCAAGGCAGTCGTTTCCGCGAACGCGGTGGCGGCGACGCTCGGGTCGGCGATCGCGGTCGTCGGGGGCGGGTGCGCGATCGGGTTGCGGGCGGTGTTCGGGTCTGGCGACATCGGCTCGGCGGAGACCACGGCGTTCGCGGCGGTCGGGGCGTTGGTGTCGGCCTTCCTCGCGCATCGGTTCGCGAAGGGCGTCCTGGGGCCGACGGTCGTGGACGAGCCGACCAACCCCGTGGTGGCGGTGGCGCGGGGGCTCGCGGACGGGGCCCGGCACGCGTGGCGGGCGCCCAGCGTCATGGCCGGGTTCGTGGCGTTGTTCGCGCATCGCGCCGCGTACGGGATTTCGTTGCTGGTCAGCGTGCTGCTGATGCGCAATTACTTCACTGACGACGGGATCTTCCGAGCAGGGCTGCCTGGGCTTGGACAGCTGGTCGCGTGCGCGGGAGCGGGAATTCTCGTCGCGGGACTGGTGACGGCGAGGCTGATCCGCTCGCTGGGGCGGGTTCGGACGGTTCTGGGGTCGCTGCTCATCTCAGCGGTCACCCAGGCCGCGCTCGGGTTGCCGATGCTGCTGCCGTTGGCGGTGGTCGCGTCGTTCCTGATCATGGGGACCGGCCAGGTGCTGCG
The DNA here is from genome assembly GCF_039525725.1 of Amycolatopsis albidoflavus. Taxonomy (NCBI): domain Bacteria; kingdom Bacillati; phylum Actinomycetota; class Actinomycetes; order Pseudonocardiales; family Pseudonocardiaceae; genus Amycolatopsis; species Amycolatopsis albidoflavus. The sequence continues at coordinate 349,300 of NZ_BAAAHV010000021.1, read as the reverse complement.
GCTGTCCGTCGATTCCTCGGTACAGCTCGATGTCGCGGACGAGGCTCGCGGACGCGTCTTCGCGCTCTACGACACCCTGTTCAACATCACCCAGGTAGTCGCCGTCTCGATCGCGGCGGCCTTCGTCAAGGACAACGGGTACTCGCCGGAGCTGATGGTCGTCGCGACCGCGCTCTATCTGCTGGGCGGGGCCGGATATCTGCTGGCCCGCCGACGGCGCGGCGATTCGCTGCCGCAAACCGTTGAAGCCAAACGGGGGTAGTAACTCACCGTCTGGCATTAGGGTGACTTGTGACCCGGTCGAGTTAATCTCGGCACGCGCAACCGACACGAGGGGCCACCGTGAGCACCATCGGCGACGACCGTGCCCGTCTCGACGCCGCTCCAGCTGTCCTGACCTCGCCGGACGGACTGGTCCGGGCGACCGCCGGGCCGGCCGGCACGCTCGGCCGGCTCGAGTTCGCCCCGGATGCCTTCGAGCGGACAACGCCCGCACAGCTCGCGTTGACCGTCCAGGCGCTCGTCCAGCACCTGGCCGACGCACCCGAACCGCAGCACGCCTCCTCGATGCCTGCTCCGCGGCCGACTCCGCGCCGCGTCCGCCCGCGCGGAACCGTTCCGCAGAACCGCCGTCGCGGGTCCTGATGTCGTCCGCTCCGGACGAAATGATTCACGTGGAACCAACGAGTACCGGTCAGCAGGCGCTCGTCGAGATCGGTCGGCTGATCAAGGCGAACCGGGCCGATGGGGACGCGGCGGCCGGGATCGGATTCGCCCAGCTCGGCGACCATTTCGAGGTGCAGGCGCGCAATACCGTCGCCGGCACGGAGGTCGTCCAGCGGCTTACCGCGTTGCGGGCTGAGATGTATCAAGAGGGCCGGGGCACCTGGGTTCAGGCGCGTTACGTGCTCACCCCGGACGGCGCGTTCGACTTCGACTATTTCACCGACGGCGAGCCCCCGTGGACGACGCCGCCAGATTCGGCCGCCTACCTCGCCGAACTCGCCATCTTCCCCCGCGACGACGAGCACCTGCCCGACTGGTGGCGGCTGCACGTCGGACTCCCGCTCGGCGTCGAATTCCGGCACGCCGCCGCCGGAACCGGCGAACCGCTGTCGGAGGAAGAACTGCCGCTCGTCCTTCGATACCTCGAACGCGAGGCCGAGGTCGGCGAAAATCACCGCACCGACGGCACCTGGATTTGGCCGGTCGAAGTGGCCGAGCAGCTGAGAGAACACGGCACAGCGCCCGAACCGGAGCTCCTCCAGCACATCCGTGACCTGGGCTTTCACCCGCCGTACGTCGAGCATCTGGTGCGCCGCACCGCGGAAGCCGATCTTTTCGGGAAGCCTCGTCCGCGACCGACTCCGGACGACCTCCAGCGGACCGCGGCAGACATCGCGGCCGAGCGGGAAACCAACCCGGACCCGGTCCTGTCCGACGCCGAACTGCTGACCCACCTCAGCCGCCGGCTCGAGTCCTTCGGCGTGTGGCGCGACGTCCGCTGTCTCGGTGGCCGAGAGGCCGGAAAATGGAGCCTCTACCAGGTCAAAGCCGGGTGGGCGGTCGTCGCGCCGGACGGCCGCGAACAGACCTTCGCCCGCCTCGAAGACGCCGCTCAGCAGCTGCTCGGCGCACTGCTGCTGCATCCCGCCCGCGCGACCGGCGGCCGCGAAACCCCGCTGGAAACCGCGCGGGAGGTCGCCGACTGGCCGGTCCAGCCCGTCCCGGGTGACCCTCCCCTCACGCTGCTGCGGAACAAGAGACTCACTCGGTTGGCGGAAGGTACCGTCGTCCTGCGATTCGGTGAAGAACCCGGCAACCTGGTCCACCACCAGGCGGTACGGTTCGCGACGACGTCCCTGCCACTCGAACGGGAGCGCATGACCAGCACTTTTCGCCTCCGAAGATCACTCCGCGTGATCACCGGGGTGACGGTGCCCTGGGCGAACCTTCCCGGCGGCGCGGTGGCGTACGTCTTGCCCAAGCCGATCGCGGAGCACGAGTCCGACGGAAGCCTGGAGAGGATCGAGTAGGTGGAAGCGGCGGAAGCGGTGGACAAGGTCGGGAAGTGGTTGCGCGCCGTGCACGGCCCCGAGGTCTCCGGGCCGGGCGGCCTCCGGGTCGACCACGACCGCGTGCTGCGGGTCCCCGAAGGCTGGTCGATTCCCTACAACACCGTCGCCTTCCTCGACGACGGCCGTCCGGACAAGGAACTCTTCCCCGCTCCGTCGGTGCTCGTGCGCGAGCCGGACGGCGAACTGCGCCAGGCGCATCCGCATCCGGGCGGGCTCAGCACCCCGGTCGCGTACCCGGGCCAGGAGAGCTGGCGCGAGGTCGTCGACCCGGAGTACGCGAAGGCCGGGCTGGGCGAGCTCGGTGTGCCGCTGCCTGCGGTCGCGGGCTGGGTCAAGGTCGACAACGACGGCCACCAGACCGGTGACGAACGGGAGAACCCCGAGTACAAGGCCGGTCCGATCCGCCGCGGCTACCCGAAGCCGGAAAATCCGCTGGAAACCCTCCTCGCTTTCGCGAGCGTCGGCTGGCTCTCGCGCGAACAGCTGCTGATCGGCCTGTTGCGCTGCGAAGTCTTCGTGCCGTTCGATCTCAAAACCGGCGCGACCGACCGTTTCTACTTCTCCGAGGAACGCAACGAGCTGCGCGTCTTCAGCTCGACCCGGCATCTGCCCGCCCGCGAACACGCCTGGTGGCGGGTCGACTTAGCGACACTCGCCGAGTTCGAGCACCCGCCGAACCTGGTGATCAACGGCGGTCCGGCGACGTTCGAGGACGTCGCGGGCGCCGAGCTGACCGCGATCGCGAAGCGGTTCCCCCGGCACGAGCCTCGGGTCGACGAGAACGGCCGCTGCCCGGAGATCGAAGAAAACCTGGAGAAGTTCGCCGTCGAAACCGCCGCCCGGATCGGGCTGGAGAAGCCGGTCGACGTGCCGAAGGCGGCCGCGGAACGCGCGCGGCGGCACGGGTTCGAGCTGACCGCAGACGAATGCCGCAAGACCGTTCTCGGCCGGTCGTGGCTGCGCCGCTTCGAACAGCCGGAGCCGAGCCGTTCGCGGCCGAACGACTTGCGCGCCAACGGTCTCGTGCCGTCCTGGGACAACGAGGGCCGGATGGTCCCGAAGCTCGACACGTTCGGCAAATACCCCGAGACGAGCCTGGAGAACTTCCGCTACGGCTGGCAGCGGGTGGTCGGCGCGTGGGTCGGGTTCGCGCTCGGCGAGGCGCTCGGATCGGCCGTCGACCGGATGCGGCTGGACGAGATCGTCTCGACCTACGGTCCGGACGGCGTCCGCGAACTGCCGCTCGCGTTCGATCAGCCGGGCCGGATCGGCTCGATGACGCAGCGGCTGCTTTTCCTCACCGAGGCGGTGATCCGCAGCCCGCATCGCGAACAGCCGGAATCGCGCGACGTCGAGAAGCTGTTCCCCGGCGTGGTGCGCGGAGCGCTGGGCCGCTGGCTGCACACGCAGGGCGCGGCGATCCAGAACGCCGACGGTTTCCTGGTCAAGGTGCCCGAACTGCACGCCCGCCGCGCCATCGACGACGCCGAGCTCAACGCGTACCACGCGCTGGTCACCGGCGATCCGCAAGCCGCGCCGCTGTCCGGCCCGGCCGCGCTGGTCGGTTCGCTGCCCGCGGTGCTGACCGCGGCCGGTCCGGGCACCGGGTTCAGCGGCGGCATCGGCCAGGTCGTGCGCGATCTGGCCGGCGTGACGCACCAGCCGGACGACGTGGCTGCCTCTACGTACCTGGCGTGGGTGTTCGAAAAGGCGCTCACGAAAGATTCGTTCAGCTATCCGGTGTGGAACCTGTCCCGCGAGGTCCTCGACGAGCACGACGGCCCCGAGTGGGGACCAGTGCGCGACCTGGTCGCCGAGGCAGTGCCGTTCTTCGGCGAACACGGCCTGCCTGACCTGCGGATGCCGGAGCTGATCGGAGACGGGCACAGCACGCTGTCCGTCCTCGGCCGCTCGTTCGCCGCGCTGTCCGGCTTCGAGAACTACCCGGAGCAGGCCATGCTGCGCGCGGTGAACCACTCCGGCCGCAGCGCGCTCACCGGCGCGTTGACCGGTGCGCTGCTCGGCGCGCGGGTGGGCGTTCCCGGGCTGCCCCGAAAGTGGGTCGAGCAGCTCGAACTGCACCACCTGATCGAACAGGTGGCGACCGACGCGCTGTGGCATTTCGACCGCCATTCGGCGCGGAACGCACTCGGCGACGCCTGGGTTCAGCGCTACCCACGGCACTGATCGGTCACCCGAGCAGGTATTTGTGGGCGCATATTCTCCCGTCTCCGGTGACCGATGGTCGGGTCGTGACACGGTCAGATAGGTTCGTTGCGGCTACACGGGGGACTTCGGGGAGGAACCAGACGTGCGGTACCGGGTGGAATCGGGAGAACGCCCAGACGGCCTGTACGCGACGCTCGACGATCGCACTTTCGCGGCACAACGCTCCACCACCGACGGCACGCTGCTGCTGACCGTCATCGGTGACGAGGAAGCGCCCGAAGGCTTCGACCGCGAGCACGAGGGCAAGCCGGCCAGAGTCGTACTCGCGAACGAGGTGCCCGCGACGTTCGACCTGCGCACCTACGTCGAATACGACGACGAACTGTTCGAGGTCGCGCCGGGCGATCAGGCAAATCTGACCCTGCGCTGGACGCGGAACGATCCGGCGCGCGCCGCGCAGCTCGGGCTCACCGATTTCTCGGTGACCGTCCCGGGCAAGCAGCTCACCGGGCTGTGGCTGACCCGGCACGACTACGGCGAGCCGAAGGCCGAGACCGAAGGCGGCGACCAGACGCGGATCCTGCGCGGGATCGGCCGCACGCTGCGCCAGGTGCCCGGCGGATGGTCGCGGGTCGCGGCGCAGTTCCGGCAGGTCGGCGACTACTCCGAGCTGGAGGTCCGCGCGGTCGGCGACGAGAACGGCCCGGTTTCGGTGTCGCTGCCCGGCACGCCGCAGCTGAGCACGCTGTTCACCCAGCTGCGCGCCGCGATGTACCAGCCGGAAAGCGGCACCTGGTTCCAAGGCACCTTCACGCTCGACGCCGATTCGCAGTTCGATTTCGACTTCGACGCCGACCAGGAGCCGGACTGGCGGCTGCCGCCCAACGACGGCGGCGAGCCCGCCCGCGAGTCCTACCTCGTCGAGCTGACCCGTTTCCCGCGTCCGGACAAGCACCTGCCGGACTGGCTCGGCGCGAAGGCCGGGCTCCCGCTGACCGTCGGATTCCGCCAGGCGCGTCCGGTCGACGCGCACAACGAGGGCGAACGGCCCGTGGTGAACCGTCCGCCGGTGCCGCCGGACCAGGTCCGCGGCGTGCTCGACTACCTCTTCCGCTCGCCGGTCGTGCTGCACCGCCCGGTGCCGCAGCCGGACATCTTCGCGCCCGGCGCGCCGCCGGACGTGCCGCAGGCGTTCCACACCGACGGCACCTGGATCTGGCCCGCCGCCGTGCCGCACTACCTGCGCAAATACGGTGTTCCGCCGGAGCCGGAGCTGGTCGAGCACATCCGCGCCGCCGGGTTCCGGCCGCCGATCGTGCGCGATCTGGTCCGCGCGACCGCCGAGGCCGACGTGCTCGGCAAACCGCGCCCGGGACGTACCGAGGCCGATCTTCCGGACGACAGCTCGCTCGCCCGCGCGGTCCGCGGCGAACAGACCCATGCGCTGCGCGGGGCCGAGACTTTAGCGCTGTTGCAGCAACGGCTCGTCGAGCACGGCGTGCCGGCGTCGGCGTACCGGATCGGCGCGGACGAGGTGCCCGCCGAAGGCGTGTGGACGTTGCGCCGCGCGGAAAACGGCTGGGAGGTGTCGCGTCCGCCGGCGGTGGAGCCGGTGGCGTTCGCCAACCTCGCCGACGCGTCCCGGTTCCTCCTCGGCACGCTGCTGATGCTGCCACCGCAGGCTCCGGAGGAATCCGATCAGCCCGCGGACTGGCCGATCCTGCCGATGCGCGGCGAGCCGCCGCTGTCGTTCTTCCGCGGCAAGCGGATCGTCGCGCTGCCCGCCGGCACGACGATCGTCCGGTTCGGTCCCGAGGCCGGGAACCTGGTGCACGCGAATTCGGTGCGGTTCCTCGAAACCTCGCTGACGCCGGACCGCGAACGCGACCGGCACGAGTACCGCGTGCAGCGCACGATCCGGGTGCTGACCGGCGTCACCACGCCGTGGGGCCAGCAGCCCGGCGGAGCCACGGCGTACCTGCTGCCGCGGCCGATCGCGCAGCACTTGGAGCAGGGAACGCTATCCCGGCTGTGAAGCCGTGATCAGCACGGCGGGCGACCACCAGTAGTCCGCGAGCGGTTCCACGGTCACGTCGGCGAACCCGGCGGCTTCGAGCTGCCGGGTCCATTGCGCGGCCGGATGTTCCCAGTTCGTGCGGGCTTTCCCGGCGGCGACGCCGAGCAGGACGGGCAGCAGAAATCCTTGTGCCACCAGGGAAGCCTGCTCGCCGTACTCGGCGACGCCGCGTTCGTACCGCTGCGCGAGCGACTCCAGGTCAGCGGTGTCCGGCACGTCGAATTCGGCCAGCACCAACCGTTCCGTCCGCGGCCGCAACGCGCTCAGCACCTCGGCGCGGGCGGCAGGCTCGATCGACTGCAGCGCGAACGTCGACTGCGTGAGATTCCACGTGGAACCATCCGCGGCGAGAAAGTCCTGTGCGGTCAACGAAAATCGGCGCGCACCAGGGACTTCGACGTCCGCGAGCAGCGCCTCCGACGGCTCCACGAGGTCGATCCGCTCCGGCCGGAACGAGGCCCGCGCCAGCGCCGGTTCGATCGCCAACCCGTCGCCGCACCCCAGATCCAGCAACGCCGCCGGACGCCAGGAGTCGTACCGCGCGGCCAGTTCTTCGCTCAACCGCCGGTACAACTCGACGTTCCCGCCTCCGCGAATGAACGCCGTGAACGCGGCAGGCTGGTCGTACACCGGACCACTCGGCCCCGCCGCGAGATACGCCGCCAGCTCAGCGCCCAACGGCGTCCCAGCCGCGGACGCAAGCGCACCCGCCAGCTCGATGTCGCCGTCCCGATACGCCGCCAGCGCACCGGCCACTCCGCTCACAGCGGCACCCACAACGTCACCCTCGTTCCGCTGCCCGGACTCGATTCGACCAGCGAAGTCCCGCCGACCTCGGACAACCGCGCGGTGATCGACTCGCTGATCCCGAACCCGGCCGGCCGGTCCTGCGGACTGAACCCGGTGCCGTGATCCCGCGTGATCACCGCGATCCCGCCGTTGCGTTCCTCCACGCGCACCACGACCTTGTCCGTCTCCGCGTGCTTCATCGTGTTGCGCATGGCTTCCCGCACCGCGTCGCGGATCGCGATCTGCCGGACCTCCGACAGCGTGTCGTTGTCCAGCTCAGCGATCACCAGTTGCGCGCGGAGACCGTCGCGCGCCATCTCCGCGGCCAGCGCCGCGAGCTTCTCGCCGAGCGGCCGCGCACCTTCCTCGGCCCGCTGCGCGGCGGCGGTCTCGATCGTCTGCCGCAGCTCGATCGCCTGCGCGCGGGCCAGCCGCTGCACTTCGACCAGCCGCTGATCCGAATCGCCGGGACCGCCGAGCGCGATCGCCTCCAGGGTCTGCAGCACCGTGTCATGCAGCATCCGGTGCTGCCGCGCGCGTTCGGCGAGCCGCCCGTTGCGGATCCCGTACGCCAGCGCCAGCCGGATCCCGAGCCCGAGCAGGATCAGCGCGCCGACCGCGGTGAACAGGACGCCGAACATCGTCGGGTACAGCGACGCGGCCTGCTCGAAATCGAACGTGCCGTGGTTGAGCAGATCCGACAGCAGCCGCACCGGCAGGCTGAGCACCGCCAGCCCGATCCCGGACGGGATGCCGACGGCGAGCGTGAGCAGGGCGACGCTGCCAAGCAGGTGTTTGTCCGCGACACCGACTGCGTCGTGGAACACCGCGGGCGACACCGTCGCGCCCATGAACAGCTCAAAGGTGAGCGTGGCCACGAGGTCGACCAGCAGCAGCCGCCCCGCGAGATCGCTGCGGAACGGGGCCCGGCGCATCATCCAGAACAGGCCGAACGCACTCAGCACCACCGAGCACACGGTGACGATCGCGACCGACGCCAGCCCGGGCGATCCGTGCTTGACCGCGTACGAGATGAACGTCGCTGGCACCACCAGCAACCGGTAGACGAGCGGGACCAGCACGACGTACCGGGCCGCCCGCAGCAGCAACCCGTCGCGGTTGCGTTCGTCGACCGGACCGGCCATCCGCGAGATCCGCTGCAACGCGCGCACCGGGGTCGGATCGGCGATCTCGTCGGTCAGCCCGGTCGTCGCCGTGGCCAGCGCGGGCGTGCCGCGGCGCAGCAACATGACGAGAAAGCTGGCACCGCGCCGATCCCCGTCGTGCTGCCGCGTCATCGATCCCCCTGTTCGGTTCAAGAAAGGGAGTATCTCGGCTGCCTGGTCGATGATCCAGAGCCCAATGGGGGATCGTGGCGAACCCGCGATCCCGAATTCACTTCTTGGGACTATTCGCCCGAACCGAGCCCCTCCGCCTTCGCCCACTTCTTGAGCTCGGCGACCGCCTCGTCGTGCTCCAGCGGACCGCGGTCCAGCCGCAGCTCCTTGAGGAACTTCCAGGCCTGCCCGACCTGCGGGCCGGGCGGGAGGCCGAGCAGCCGCATGATCTCGTTGCCGTCGAGGTCCGGCCGGACGCGGTCGAGGTCCTCCTGCTCCTTGATCCGCTCGATGCGGGCCTCGAGGTCGTCGTACGTCGCCTGCAGCGCGGCCGCCTTGCGCTTGTTGCGCGTGGTCGAATCGGCGCGGACGAGCTTGTGCAGCCGGGTCAGCAGGTCGCCGGCGTCGGTGACGTAGCGGCGGACCGCCGAATCGGTCCACTCGCCGCCGCCGTACCCGTGAAACCGCAGGTGGAGGAACACGAGCTGGGAGACCTGCTCGACGATTTCCTTCGAGTACTTCAGCGCCCGCAAACGTTTGCGGGCCATCCGCGCGCCGACCACCTCGTGGTGGTGGAAGCTCACGCCGCCGCCGGGGGCGAACTCGCGGGTGGCCGGCTTGCCGATGTCGTGCAGCAGCGCGGCCAGCCGCAGCACGAGGTCCGGCTCGCTCGTCGGCTCGTGCGATTTCTCCAGCGCGATCGCCTGCGCGAGCACGGTGAGCGAATGCTGGTAGACGTCCTTGTGCTGGTGGTGCTCGTCGATCGCCAGCCGCATGCCGGGCAGTTCGGGCAGCACGCGCTCGGCCAGCCCGGTGTCGACCAGCAGCTCAAGGCCCGGCCGCGGATCCGCGGCGAGCATCAGCTTCGACAGCTCGGTCTGCACCCGTTCGGCGGTGATCCGGTCGATCTCCTCGGCCATCGACGTCATCGCCTCGACCACGCGCGGCGCGGCGGTGAAGCCGAGCTGCGAGGAGAAGCGGGCGGCGCGCATCATCCGCAGCGGGTCGTCCGCGAACGACTCCTGCGGCAGCGCCGGGGTGTCGAGCACCTTCAGCCGCAGCGCGTCCATCCCGTCGTGCGGGTCGATGAACGTCTTCCCGACGAGGTCGATCGCCATCGCGTTGACCGTGAAGTCGCGGCGCAGCAGATCGCCCTCGATGGTGTCGCCGAAGGTGACCTCGGGGTTGCGGCCGACGCGGTCGTAGCTGTCCGCGCGGAACGTGGTGATCTCCAGCGTCGTGCCGTTTTTGGTGACGCCGACGGTGCCGAACGCGATGCCGACGTCCCAGACCGCGTCGCCCCATTCGCTCACGATCTGCAGCACCCGGTCCGGGCGCGCGTCGGTGGTGAAGTCGAGATCGCTCGACAGCCTGCCGAGCAGCGCGTCGCGCACGCTGCCGCCGACCAGGTACAAGCTGTGGCCGGCGCGCGCGAAGCGCTCGGCCAGCTCGTCGGCAAGCGGGGACACTCGCATCAGTTCCGTCACCGCGTTCTGCTGGGCGACCAGGTTGTTCACTCGAATCCCACCACGAAAATGGCGCCACCACCGCGGACGCCGCCGGACACGGACACGGAGAGCCAGAGTACCCGGGCGGCCGTTTGCTCTAGCATCGCAGCATGTCTGGATCTGCCGGTCGCGCCGGACCGCCGACGCCGCGCCGGCGGCGACGGCGCCACCGCGGCAGGCGGCTGACCACGGTCGACGAGACCTCGGCCGGCGGACTGGTCGTCGACCCGGAGCGGGAACGCGCGGTGCTGATCGGGCGGCTCGACCGACACGGCAGACTGCTGTGGTCGTTGCCGAAGGGCCACATCGAGGACGGGGAGACGGTGGAGCAGACCGCGGTGCGCGAGGTGAAGGAGGAAACCGGCATCTCCGCGCGCGTGCTGCACCCGCTGGGCACCATCGACTACTGGTTCGTCGCGCAGCAGCGCCGGGTGCACAAGACCGTGCACCATTTCCTGCTCGAGGCCACCGGCGGCGAACTGTCGGACGAGGACGTCGAGGTGACCGAGGTCGCCTGGGTCCCGCTGGCCGAGCTGGAGACCACCCTCGCCTACGCGGACGAGCGCAAGCTGGTTCGCGGGGCAGCAGAACTTTTCGCGCCCGACGAGCGCGGCTGAGAGGGAGCACCCGAGTGAAGCGGCCCGCCGCCTTCTTGCTGTCCTTGCTGATCGTCGCCGCCACCGCGTTGTTCGGTGCGCCGGCGGGCGCGCAGGAGAATCCGTCGCCGGAACCCGCCCGGCTGCGGCTCGACCTCGGCCAGCTGGCCCCGCGCCTGATCACCAGCTCGGACCAGGCGATCACGGTGACCGGGACGGTGACCAACACCGGATCCCGGCGGATCGTCAAGCCGATGGCCCGGCTGCAGATCGGCGAACGCCTGGCCAGCCCGCGCGCGATGGACTCGGTGCTCGCCGGGAATCCGGTGCAGGACACCCCGCTGACCGACTTCTCGCTGCTCGCCGAGGACCTGGAGCCGGGGCAGAGCGCCCAGCTGAACATCACGGTGCCGCTCACCGGCCCGCGCGGCGCCGCGCTGCGGCCGGGGGTGTACCCGCTGCTGGTGAACGTGAACGGCACGCCGGAGTACGGCGGCCCGGCCCGGCTCGCCGCGGTGAGCTTGCTCATGCCGGTGCTCTCGACGCCGGGTCACGCGAACAACCAGGCGGCGCAGCGGCATTCGAAGCTGGCCGTGCTGTGGCCGATCACCGACAGCACCCCGCACATCCAGTCCGCGCCGTTCGGCGTGCCGATGACACTCACCGACGATTCGCTCGCCGACGAGCTGAGCCCGGGCGGACGGCTGTATTCCCTGGTCTCGGCGGCGCGGGCGGCGCAGGAGAACAACCAGAAGATCGGCGGTTCGCTCTGCTTCGCCCTCGATCCCGACCTGCTGCGCACCGTCGACGCGATGCGTGGCGGCTATCGGGTCAACGGCGGGGTGACGGGCAAAGGCGCGGACGCCGCGTCGAACTGGCTGGCGTCACTGCGGGCGCTGGTCACCGGCCGCTGCGTGATCCCGCTGCCGTTCGCCGACGCCGACCTCGCCACCCTGGGCAAGATCCGCGGCGCTGACGGCAATCCCGACGCCGGTCTGATGACCACGGCGCTGAACGGCACCGCGACGATCCGCCAGGTGCTCGGCGTCGAATCGCAAACCGGCGTGCTGTGGCCAGGCGGAACACCGGACGACAAGGCGCTGGCGGCGATTTCGGCCGGCGGCTTCCAGACCGTCCTCACCGACAGCGCGAAGCTGAAGGCCGGCGGTGACGACGAAACCGTCACCGGCGCGGCGACGCTTTCCGACGGCCTGCGCGCGCAGCCGACCAACTCGATGGCCACCGCCGGTCTCACCGGATTCGCGCCGAGCCCGCAGACGCCGACCACCTTCAGCGGAGCGTCGCAGCGCGCGGTCTCCACACAGAACGGGCTCGCCGCGATCGCGTTCGAAGCCGGGCTCGGCCGTACCGATGGCTCGACCGGCGGGCCGATGCTCATCGCTCCGCCGCGGCGCTGGGACGCCACCACCGACGAGCTGAACGCCTTCCTGTCCGGGCTCGGCAAGCTCACCAACGCGGGCGTGACGGCCGGGTCGACGCTCACCGACCTGCTGAGCAGCACCCCCGAAGGCAGCGCTTCGCTGGTCTCCGGCACCCGTTCGGACGGCGGCGCCGCGGTCGCCGACCAGCTGTCCAGTCTCGACCAGGACAGCGCGGGCCTGCTGTCGGCGATGCAGGTGGACCCCAGGAACCGGATCGAGCCGGGGGCGATCGTCGGGCCGGTGCGCGACGCGCTGGTCCGCGGCAGTTCGACCGCGTTCGGGCCGTCCGGGGCGTCCTCGTCCGCCTCGGCGAACGCGACCGCCGAACTCGCCGCGATCCGCGACCAGGTGACCGTGGAACAGCCGAAGCAAACGTTTGCGCTCGCGTCCGGATCCTCGCCGCTGCCGGTGTACGTGCACAACGACCTGCCGGTCGGCGTCACCGCGCAGATCGCGCTCAAGAACAGCATGGGCATCCGGCCCGAGAAGGCCAAGGACCTGCTTTTCCCGGCGAAGGGCGGGCAGACCCGATACGTGCAGATCGAGGCGCTGCGGGCCGGGCACCTGTCGGTCGATGTGTCGTTGACCACCCCATCGGGCACGGATCTCGGCGCGACCGCCCGGTTCGAGCTGACCTCGACCGAATACGGCCCGATCACCATCATCGTCACCGTCGCCGCTGGTTGCGCGCTGTTGCTGCTGGCGTCCCGGCGGATCTACCGGCGGATCAAGGAAAGCCGAGGCGGCACGCCCTGACAGCCGAAGGGGCCGGGTGCTCGCGCCCGTTCCCGATTACCCTGGGTCGGCGCTGCCACAATGGCAGAGGCCAGGGGACCGCCGAGGATTGGGCACGCGTTGGACAAAGAGCCGGGTCAACCACCCGAGCGTGCGGGTCGTCCTCGGCGGGACGGCGCGCCGCCGAGGCGGGACGACCAGCCTCCTCGCCGCGCGGTCCGAGACGCCCGTCGCCAGCCGCCCCCTCCGCCGCCGCCCGCCGACCGCAGGCAGCCGCCGCCCAACGGCACCCGCAGGATGCCCCTGCCCGACGAGCGTCCGCCCGCTGACCGGGCACCGTCCGACCGGGCTCAGCCGCGCCGGATCGACCCGCGCGGCGGCGAACCGCGCGACCCCCGTGAGCCCCGGGACCGCGCGCCGCGCCGTGTCCCGCCGCCGCCTCCTCCGAACGGCCAGCGCCCGGCCCCGACCAGGGCCGCGATGCCGCCGGTACGCAGGCCGCCCCCGCCGCGGCCGGCCGGGCCGCCGTCCGGACCCCAGCAACTTCCGCCGTCGGGTCCGCAGCCGCTCCCGCCGTCGAACCAGCCGCCCGCCCGCGGCCAGCTTCCGCAGCCGACGCCGCCGCCCGCGAACGCGCCGGGCCCGCCACCGCCGCCGGTGCACCGGGGCCGCAGCCCGCGTCCCGGCGCGCCGGTCCGGCCGTGGCAGGAAGAAGCGATGCGGGACCCGGACGCCACCCGGTTCATCCCGCGCACCGCGGGCGTCCCGCTGGCGGCTCCCTCGCGGTGGCCGACCGCCGACCCGGACGTGCTGCGCCCGTACGACGCGCTGGCCACCCAGGTCATGCCGCGGATCAAGGACGCGCCGCTCGCGCGTCCGACCGAGGCTCCGCAGCAGCCGAAGGACGAAGGCCCTTCGGTCGCCAAGGCGTCCGGCCGGATGGCGATCGCGTCGCTGATCAGCCGGATCACCGGGTTCCTGTGGAAGGTGCTGCTGGTCGCGGCGATCGGTTCCGGGATCGCGACCGACTCGTTCAACGTCGCGAACACGATGCCGAACATCATCTTCGAACTGCTGCTCGGCGGCGTGCTCACCAGTGTGGTGGTGCCGCTGCTGGTGCGTTCGCAGGACGACCCGGACCACGGCCAGGCCTATGCGCAGCGGCTGCTGACCACCGGCGTCACCGTGCTGTTCATCGGCACCGTGATCGCGGTGGTCGCGGCGCCGGCGTTCACCTCGCTGTACATCGATTCGTCCGGCGAGGCGAGCGCGGGCCTGACCACCGCGTTCGCCTATCTGCTGCTGCCGGAGATCTTCTTCTACGGCGTGTTCGCGCTGGTCTCGGCGATGCTGAACGCCAAGCACGTGTTCGGGCCGACCGCGTGGGCGCCGGTGATCAACAACCTGGTGGTCATCTTCACCATCCTCGTGGTGTGGCTGATGCCCGGTTCGATCGACACCGACCACCCGTCGATCACCGATCCGAAGGTGCTCACCCTCGGCCTCGGCGTGACCGGCGGCATCGCCGCGCAGGCGCTCATGCTGATCCCGCCGCTGCTGCGGTCGGGCTTCCGCCCGCGCTGGCGCTGGGGCCTGGACAGCCGGATGAAGGAGTTCGGCGGGCTGGCCCTGTGGGTCGTCGGCTACGTGGCGGTGAGCCAGGTCGGCCTCACGATCACTACCCGGGTGCTCACCAAGGGCACCTCCGGCGGCGTCACCGCCTACAACTACGCGTGGCTGCTGTTCCAATTGCCCTACGGCGTGCTCGGCGTCTCGCTGCTGACCGCGATCATGCCGCGGATGAGCCGCGCGGCCGCCGACGGCGACACGAAGAAGCTGGTCAGCGACCTGTCCTACGCGTCGCGGATCTCCACCGTCACGCTCGTGCCGATCTCCGCGGTGATGACGATCGTCGGCACCTCGATGGGCGTCGCGCTGTTCGCGATGGGCAAGGGGCCGATCGCGAACGCCGAGCGGATGGGCCAGGCGCTGGCGATCACGGCGTTCGCGCTGCTGCCGTACGCGCTGGTGATGCTCCAGATGCGGGTGTTCTACGCGATGAAGGACGCCCGCACGCCGACATTGATCATGATCGTGATGACCGTGGTCAAGGTGCCGTTGCTGTTCCTGTGCCCGGTGCTGCTGAACGCGGAGAACATCGTGCTCGGCGTGATGATGGTCAACGCGCTGACCTATGTGATCGGCGCGATGCTCGGCCAGGTGTGGCTGTGGGTGACGCTCGGCAACCTGCGCAGCAAGCGGGTGATCGGGGTGATCCTGTTCACCGTTGTGGCGAGCGTCCTCGGAGTCGGCGCCGCGTGGGTCGTGGGGCTGATCGTGCCCTCGTCGCTCAGCCCGGTTCCGCACGCCTGGATCAAGCTCATCCTGCAGGGAATCGTCGGGATCGCGGTCTCGTTCGGGGTGCTCATGGCGCTGAAGGTCGAGGAGCTGAAGCCCGTAACATCGAGGTTCACCCGATTGATCAAGCGCGGGTAACGATTGATTCACGACTCACGACGCTTCCCTGACCGATGATCCGGGTACCCTCGGTGCCGGGAGCGAAGCGGGAGAGAGCGTGGACACGAGACGAAGCGAGCAGGCGGGGGACGCCGCGGGCATTCGCGCCCGGGGCGGATCGCTCGCGCCCGGACGCGTCGTAGGGGACGGCCGGTATCGCCTGCTTGCCCAGTTCGGGGTGGACGAACGAGCCGCCGCGCACCTGTGGCGGGCACGCGACGGCCAGCTCAAGCGGGACGTCGCGCTGACCTTGCTGGTCGGCGATCCGGCGGATCCGGAGGCGGCCCGGCAGGCCCGGCGCACGCTGGAGCGGGCCGCGCACGCGTCGAAGTTCGGGCACGGCGGCGTCGCACGCGTGCTGGACGTGCTCAGCCTCGGCAGCGGCGTCACCTCGAGCGAGGGCTTGCTCGGCGTCGTGGTGGCGGAGTGGACCAAGGGCAGCGACCTGGTGGACCTGGTCGCGCAGCGCCCGGTGGCCCCCGCCGCGGCCGCGCGGATGGTGCAGGCGCTCGCCGAAGCGGTCGACCACGCCCACCAGAACGGCCTCGTCCTCGGCCTCGACCACCCGCAGCGGCTGCGGCTCACGCCGGGCGGCGCGCTCAAGCTCGCCTTCCCCGGCCCGCTGCCGGAAGCCACTCTCCGCGACGACGTCAAGGCGCTCGGCGCGGTGTTGTATCTGCTGCTCACCGGACGCTGGGCGCTGCCGGGCGGGCCGCCCGCGATCCCCGCGGCCCCGCTCACGCCGCAGGGGCACGTGGTGCCGCCGCGGTCGCTGGTGCCCGCGGTGCCGCCGGAGCTGTCTTCGCTGGCCGTGCGCACGATCGAGGACGGCGGCAGCGGCGGGATCCGCACCAGCTCGGCCATCCTGCGCGTGCTCGGCCAGGTCGCCGAGCAGGAGGAACGCACCCAGCTGATCAACGCGGTCGGCAAGAACGAGGCGGCCGCCGAGACCGACGGCACGATCTGGACCACGAAGAAGCCGGTGAAGGACGTCGCGCGGCGGCGGAAGCTGGCCTTCGGCGTCACCGTGCTGGTGGTCGCCACCGTGGTGATCCTCGCGTGGGGCGGGCTGATGCTGATCAACCTGTTCCAGGGCGACGGCAAGCCCACCGGTCCGGCGATCAACGTCGCGGCGCCGCCGAGCAGCGCTCCGGCGAAACCGGGCAACCAGGCCCCGCCACCGGCGAACCAGCCGCCCGCGGCGCCGAAGATCGGCGACCCGGTGGCCCCGAAGTCGGCGTCGCTCTACAACCCGCAGGGCTCCGGCGACAACCCGGGCCGGGCGAAGAACACGATCGACGGCGATCCGGGAACGGTCTGGAAGACCGACCAGTACCAGCAGCAGCTGCCCGCGCTGAAGCCCGGCGTCGGGATCGCGGTCCAGTTCGACAACCCGGTGAACCTCGCGCAGGTGAAGATCAGCGCGAACAGTCCGGGCACGAAGGTCGAGATCCGGTCGGCGGACAGCAAGAACCCGCAGCTCGACGACACCAAGGTGGTCGGAGGCGGCGACCTGAACGGGCCGGACACCACGATCACGCTGCAGCAGCCGACGCAAAGCCAGTACTTCATCGTCTGGATCACCCAGCTGGGCGACAACGGCGGCGACGGCTTCGTGAGCCAGATCGGAGAACTGAGCTTCCTGCCTGCGGCGTGAGCTGCGAGCACGACTCGGCGGGCGACTCAGTAGGCTCTGCCGGGTGACGGCTGCAGCTCCCACGGATGCGGATCTGATCGCGGCGCACGCCGCGGGCGATCCGCATGCGTTCAGTGAACTGGTCCGGCGGCATCGAGACCGCATGTGGGCGGTGGCGCTGCGCACGCTGCGCGATCCGGAAGAGGCGTCGGACGCGCTGCAGGAGGCGTTCATCTCGGCCTTCCGCGCGGCGGGCAAGTTCCGCGCGGAATCGCAGGTCACGACCTGGCTGCACCGGATCGTGGTGAACGCGTGCCTCGACCGGATCCGGCGAAGGCAGGCCCGCCCGACCGTTCCGCTTCCGGAGACGGGGGAGTTCAACGAACCGGCCGCGCCCGGCGATTCGATGGCGGAGAAGGAAACCAGCCTCCTGGTCCGCAAGGCGCTCGACGAGCTGCCCGAGGACCAGCGCGCGCCGATCCTGCTCGTCGACGTCGAGGGCTATTCCGTGGCGGAGACGGCGAAAATGCTCGGCATCGCCGAGGGCACGGTCAAGAGCCGCTGCGCGCGCGGGCGGGGAAAACTCGCGAAGGTTCTCGGGCATCTGCGGAACCCGGACGGGGGTGGCGACGTCCCAACTAACGAAAGCAAACGCAAGCACGCCACTTCGGAGGGGTCCCGGAGTGCCGGGCGAGCCCAGCGCTCGCCGGGGAACGGGGAGGGACGATGACGGACGAGAGCCGGGGGGCAGGCGGAACCATCGGGCCGCCCTGGTCTGTCGACCTGCTCGCCGACCTCCACGCCGGGGTCCTCGACGACCAGGAGGCAGCACAGCTCTGGCCGCGGGTGAACGCGGATCCGGAGGCGCGCGCGATTCTCGAGGCCCTCGAAGCGACCACCGCCGACCTGTCCGCGCTCGCCGCGGAACCGGCCCCGCCGATGCCCGCCGAGTTCGCGGCAAGGCTCGACGCCGCGCTAGCCGCGGAGTCGGCGGCCCGGCAGGAGGCCACGTTTCCGGCGGCCGCACCACAGCCCGCACCACAAGCTGAGCAGCCGGTCGCGCCGGTGGTGGACCTGTCGGCCGCGCGGAAACGGCGAAACCGGCAGCTCGGCTGGGGCGCCGGGATCCTGACCGCCGCCGCGGCCGCCGCGGTGGCCATCACGCTGACCGTTCCCGGTACGACCAAGACGGACACGTCCGGCGTCGCCGCGCCCGCACCGTCCGCGGTGGGCGGCCCGTCCGTCGGCAGCGACGGCAGCGGGGCGGAATCGCTGCTGGGCGGCGGTCTCGGCGTGCGGAACTACGGCCCGCTGCAGGACTCGAAGCGGTTCGACGCATGCGTCACCGCGGCGGGCATGGATCCGAACGTGCGGCCGGAAGGCGTGCGGCCGGTGACCGTCGGGGGCAAGCCGGGCGTGGTGGCGATTTACACCACCGGCAAGCTCGCGCAGTTCCGGCTGGTCGCGTTCGGCGCGGACTGCGGTCCGGGCAACGCGGACAAGCTGTTCGACAAGGTGGTCGGCAAGAAGTAGCGGCCCGGACGTAGCGGGCGTCACCGCCGGGAACACCTCCACCTACGATCGTGTTGAGCCTGGAGCACAGGTCATGACGAGCGGAGGGTTGACGGGTGGCTGCCGAGGAAATCAGGAACCTGATCGTCGTCGGGTCGGGTCCTGCCGGTTACACCGCAGCGGTCTACGCGGCGCGCGCACAGCTCGAACCGCTGGTGTTCGAGGGCACCCAGTTCGGCGGCGCGCTGATGACGACCACCGAGGTCGAGAACTTCCCGGGCTTCCGCGACGGGATCCAGGGTCCGGACCTGATGGAGGAGATGCGCAAGCAGGCCGAGCGTTTCGGCGCCGAACTGCGCGCGGAGGACGTCGAGTCGCTCGAGCTGACCGGCGACGTGAAGTACGTCGTCGCGAACGGCAAGCGCTACGCCGCCCGCGCTGTGGTGCTGGCGATGGGCGCCGCCGCGCGGTACCTGAAGGTGCCGGGCGAGCAGGAGCTGCTCGGCCGCGGCGTGTCCGCCTGTGCGACCTGCGATGGTTTCTTCTTCCGCGACCACGACATCGCGGTCGCGGGCGGCGGCGACTCGGCGATGGAGGAGGCGACCTTCCTGACGAAGTTCGCCAAGTCCGTGACGATCGTGCACCGCCGCGACGAGTTCCGGGCGTCGAAGATCATGCTCGAGCGCGCTCGCGCGAACGAGAAGATCAAGTGGCAGCTGAACTCGCAGATCACCGGCGTCGAGGGCGACGGGACGGTGTCCGGCCTGAAGGTGCGCGACACGCAGTCCGGCGACGAGAAGACGCTCGACGTGACCGGGTTCTTCGTCGCGATCGGCCACGACCCGCGCAGTGAACTGGTGCGCGGCCAGGTGGACGTGGACGAGGACGGCTACGTGCTGACCCAGGGCCGCACGTCCTACACGAACGTGCCCGGTGTGTTCGCCGCGGGCGACTTGGTGGACCGCACCTACCGGCAGGCGATCACCGCGGCCGGCTCCGGCTGCAGCGCGGCGATCGACGCGGAACGATGGCTCGCGGAGCACGGCGAGTCCGAGGCGCACGAGGCACCGGAACTGGTCGGCGGCGGTTACGGCGCCGGCGAGCACTGACTTTCCCACCGAGTTGAAGGAGCAAGCGATGTCCGAACCCGTGAAGGTGACCGACAAGTCGTTCGTGGACGACGTCCTCACCAGCGAGAAGCCCGTTCTCGTCGACTTCTGGGCGACCTGGTGCGGCCCGTGCAAGATGGTCGCCCCGGTGCTCGAGGAGATCGCGAAGGAAAACGGCGACAAGATCACCGTCGCGAAGCTCGACATCGACGAGAACCCGAACACGGCGCGTGACTACCAGGTGATGTCGATTCCGACGCTGATCCTGTTCCAGGGCGGCAAGCCGGTGAAGCAGATCGTGGGCGCGAAGCCGAAGGCCGCGCTGCTGTCCGATCTCGCCGACGTGCTCTGAGCCGGTCCACCTGCTGAGAACCCGGGCCTGCGGCGATTCGACCCGCCGACCCGGGTTCTCGCACGTTCGGGGGACACCCGCGCGGAGGGGTGTCCGCAGGTGCACTTGGCGTGTCTGCCTGGGGAAGACGCACCCGTCCGGCGGCGCACCGACCGGGCCTGCGTACTCACCGAGAGTTCACAGGGCACAATAGGTGCCTGGGTACACCCCTGCCCGGGTTTCTGTTTCGCATCGAGCCGGTTTCGGTGCCTGAGGAAGAGCGAGGAGTGCATGCGGGTACTCCGCCGCGGTGACGCCGGTCCCGACGTCGCCGAGATCAGGTCGATCCTTGCCGGGATGGATCTGCTCCCGCCGGTGGCGGGGACCGAGCGGTACAACACGTTCGACGTCGCGGTGGAGCAGGCCGTGCGCGCGTTCCAGCAGCGCCGCGGGCTCATCACCGACGGCGTAGTGGGCCAGGCGACGTACCAGGCGCTCAAGGGCGCCAGCTATCACCTCGGGAGCCGCCCGCTCCAGTACCTTTTGTCGTCGCCGGTGAACGGCGACGACGTTTTCACTCTTCAGGAACGGCTCACCGAGCTGGGCTTCGACGCGGGCCGCCCGGACGGCTACTTCGGCCCCCAGACCGAGCGCGCCCTGCGCACGTTCCAACGCGACATGCGGCTGACGTCGGACGGCATCTGCGGCCCGGCCACCATCCGCGAACTGCACCGCCTCTCGTCGCCACGCGCCCGCGGCGGCCGCCCGGTCTTCCTGCGCGAGCAGGAGCAGGTGCGCCAGGCAGGCCCGCGCCTGCGCGGCAAGCGCATCGTGATCGACCCGGGCCACGGCGGCGAGGACCTCGGTGTCGTCGCCGGCGGCCTGCGCGAAGCAGACATCGCCTGGGACCTGGCGCGCCGGCTCGAAGGCCGCATGCAGGCCACCGGCATGGAAGCCTTGATCAGCCGAGGCCCGAACCACAGCCCGACGGACTTCGAACGCGCCCGTTTCGCCAACGACGCCGGCGCGGACCTGTTCCTGTCACTGCACAGCGACAGCAACCCGTCGCCGCGCGCCCAGGGCGTCGCGAGCTTCCACTTCGGCACCGGCAACGGCACGACGTCCACCGTCGGCGAACTGCTGGCCGGCTTCATCCAGCGCGAGGTCGCCGCCCGCACTGGGTTGCTGGACTGCCGCACGCACTACAAGACGTGGGAAATCTTCACCCGCACGCGCTGCCCAGCCGTCCGCGTGGAAATCGGCTACCTGACCAACCCAGACGACGCCGCCCGCCTTGGCGACCCCGCCTTCCGGGACGTCGTGGCCGAAGGCATCCTCATCGCGGTGAAGCGCCTCTACCTCCTGGGCGAAGGCGACCAGCCCACCGGCACCTTCACCTTCGCCGACGTCCTGGCCCACGAACTCGCGAAGGCCGAATAACCCCCTCCCTCTCCGGCGGCCTTCCTTCCGGTCGCCTCAGGCCTTCCTTCCACACCCTCTTAACCCCTGCCTGCCCCCTGAGACGCCCTTCACCGGACTTTCATCGCCGAATCCCGCCAGGGCCACCTCCAGCACGCCCCAACCGGCTGCCGCCCCTCTGAGCGCTCCGCGCGCCCAGCCGCCGCTCCCCGTTTACCCGTACTGACCCGACCGCACCCCAGCCGACAACTACCCACAGTCACCACAACCCGCACCGCCCGCGGCCCAGCACCCCCAAGCCCCACCACGAGGTAAGCCACCACCCCACACACCGCCAACCGCGCCCTCCGGCACCCCACAACCGGAGCCACCCCACCGCTTAACCGGCGCCACAAGAACTTGCGCCGCGCCGCTCCAACCGCCACCACACCTGGGGGCAACCCCCGCCCTCACCGGGGGGCGTCCCCAGATCCATTCTATCCATCCACAGCTTTTCCACGGCCTCTATCTGCAATCTGTGGATAACTCGGGGGTTCTTCCACAGTTGTGCACAGGTACCGGGAGTGGGTGTTTCCCGGGCGATCTTGAGGTGGTATAGGGCCCGTCTGGCAGAGGCGGACGACCCCCAAGGCCCGAGCGACCGGCGGGGAACTGGGCGCGGGCTGACCTCGGTCGATGCCGTTCAGGCGGCTCCGAATAGGGGCCAATCGCGGCTGTCCAAGCAAGGGGTGGAAGTCCGGCGGGAAGCCAAACGCTCCGGTCGATCAGCACTGAGAGTAACGGCCGAGCCGGGTGGTACGGGTCGCAGGGAGCAACCCGGGCGGGTTGTTCATGGTGGGTGCCAGCAAGGTCATTCTGGCTGATCCGAAACAGCAGCGATAAGGAACAGTCAGGCTCGGCCGAGGCTCGGTTCCGCGGTCGTGATCGTCACCTGGCCGAGCAGCCGCTCCAGGGCCGCTTCGACGTCTTCCTTCCAGGTGATCGCCGAGCGCAGTTCCAGGCGCAGCCGCGGGTACTTCGGGTGCGGGCGCACCGTTTTGAAGCCCACGCTCTGCAGGAACGCCGCGGGCAGCACGCACGAGTGCTGGCCAAGCGGATCCTCGTCGTCGGGCATGGCGTCGCCGAAGGATTCGATCGCGCGGACGCCGCGTTTCGTCAGGTCTTTCGCCACGGCCTGCACCAGCATTCGGCCGAGGCCGCCGCCGCGGAATTCCGGCAGGATCTGGAACGCGGTGAGCAGGACGGCGTCGGCGCTGGGCGGCGACGTCGGGAAAGCGAGCGAGCGGGGCACCGCGTTCGGCGGGGCGTAGAGCACGAACCCGACCGGCAGCGTGTCGCTGTAGACGATGCGGCCGCAGGAACCCCATTCCAGCAGCACGCTGGACACCCAGGCTTCCTTCTCGACCTCGGTGGAGCCGTACTCCTCAGCCTGCGCCTTCAGGTGCGGCGCGAGCTCCCAGTACACGCACTGCCGGCAGCTTTTGGGCAGGTGCTCGAGGTTGTCCAGGGTGACGCCCACCACGCGACGTGACACCTGAAACCTCCCTGGACCCCGCAACTCCGGCCTCGACGCCCGCAAAAGCGCAGGCGGCACCGGAAGAACCTCCCCGAGGATAGGCCGATGTGACAAGCGCCGGAAGAGCGGGGAGCCGGAAGAGGCCGCGGTTACACTCGATGGATCTACCAGCAGGTACCCACCGAGCCCTCAGGTGTCCGATGACCGAGAACCGCCCAGCCAAGCCGCAGACCGGCCGCCACAATCTCGACCCTCATCTCGACCGGTACGCGGCGCGTACCGCGGGGATGACCGCATCCGAGATCCGCGCGCTTTTCGCAGTGGCAAGCCGGCCGGAGGTCGTCTCGCTGGCAGGCGGCATGCCGAACCTCGCCGCGCTGCCGCTCGACACGCTCTCGGCCCAGGTCGGCGAGATCATCGCCGAGGAGGGGCTCGTCGCCCTGCAGTACGGGTCCGCGCACGGCGTTCCGGCGCTGCGGGACCAGATCTGCGAAATCATGGCCCTCGAGGGCATCAAGGCGCACCCCGACGACGTCGTGGTCACCGTCGGTTCCCAGATGGGCCTCGACATGGTGACCCGGCTCTTCTGCGACCCCGGCGATGTCGTGATCGCCGAAGGCCCGTCGTACGTCGGCGCGCTCGGATCGTTTTCCGCGTACCAGGCGAACGTCGTGCACGTCGCGATGGACGAGCACGGTCTCGTGCCGGAAGGGTTGCGGGAAGCCTTGCGCCAGGCCGAAAAGGCCGGGCAGCGGGTCAAATTCCTTTACACGATCCCGAATTTCCACAACCCGGCCGGCGTTACCCTTTCCGTCGAACGGCGTCCGGAGATCGTGGAGATCTGCCGCGAGCACGGCGTGCTGATCATCGAGGACAACCCGTACGGCCTGCTCGGTTTCGACGGCCAGGCCTACCCGGCGCTGCGCTCGCTCGACCCGGACAACGTCGTGTACCTCGGCTCGTTCTCGAAGACGTTCGCCTCCGGCCTGCGCGTCGGCTGGGTGCTCGCGCCGCACGCGGTGCGCGAAAAGCTGGTGCTGGCAGCGGAATCCGCGACGCTGTGCCCGCCGACCTTCAACCAGATGATCGTCTCGCGCTACCTCGCGACGCACGACTGGAAGGGCCAGATCAAGAAGTTCCGGGAGAACTACCGGGAACGCCGCGACGCGATGTTGTCGGCGCTGCAACAGTATCTGCCGCCCGGCTGCTCCTGGACCAACCCCGACGGCGGCTTCTACGTGTGGGTCACCGTGCCGGAAGGCGTTGACACCAAAGCGATGTTGCCGCGCGCGGTCACCGCTCGGGTGGCGTACGCGTCCGGCACCGGTTTCTACGCCGACGGTTTCGGCTCCCGCCAGATGCGGTTGTCGTACTGCTACCCGACGCCGGAGCGCATCCGGGAAGGCGTGCGCCGCCTCGCCGCGGTGCTCGAGTCCGAAATGGACCTCAGCCGCACCTTCGGTAGCGTGAAGGCGCGCACCATCCCGGGGCCCGAGACCCCGTCTCCGGACACGGTCTGACCGGCCCAGCAACACTAAGGAGTTCCCACGGTGGTCGACCGTACCGTTGCCGTGCTCGCCGGCGGGCTTTCCCACGAACGCGACGTTTCGCTCCGCTCCGGGCGCAGGCTGTCCGCCGCGCTGCGGGCCGAGGGCCTCACGGTGGAGGAGTGGGACACCGACGCCGGGCTGCTGGAGCGGCTGCGCACGCAGCGTCCGGACGCGGTTGTCGTCGCCCTGCACGGCGGCGAGGGCGAGAACGGCTCGGTGCAGACCGTGCTGGAAATGCTCGACGTGCCGTTCGTCGGCACCCATTCGCAGGGCTGCCGCCGCGCCTGGGACAAGCCGACCGCGAAGGCGTTCGTGCAGCAGGCCGGGTTCTCCACGCCGGACTGGGTTGTGTTGCCTCACAGCACTTTCCGGGAGCTGGGCGCCCAGTCGGTGCTCGACGCGATGGTCGAGCGGCTCGGCCTGCCGCTGATCCTCAAGCCGGATCAGGGCGGGTCCGCGCTCGGCACGCAGGTGGTGCGGGAGGCGGCCGAGCTGCCCGCGGCGATGGTCGGCTGCTTCGCCTATGGCGACACCGTGCTCGCGGAACGGTTCGTAGACGGCGTTGAAGTGGCCGTCACGGTCATCGAAGGGGAGAACGGGGCCGAGGCCCTGCCTGCGGTGGAGATCGTGCCGGAGAGCGGCGTCTACGACTACACCGCGCGCTACACCGCGGGTCTTACCGACTTCTTCACCCCGGCCCGGATTTCCGACGAAGCCGCGAAGGCGGTCGGCGAACTCGCCGTCGGCGCGCACCGGTGGCTCGGGCTGCGCGACATCTCGCGCACGGACGCGGTGATCACGCCGGACGGGGGAGTCCACTTCCTCGAAGTGAACCTCTCGCCGGGTCTCACCGAAACCTCGACGGTGCCGATGGCCGTCGAAGCCGCCGGCACCACCCTCGGTTCAGTTTTCGCGGACCTCGTCGCGCGCGCCGTCGCCCGCGCGAACTGAAACCAGGCGGACGGGGGCGGGCGGCGGTCTGCCGCCCCTCCCCGCGCCGGTCGATTCCGGCGGCCACTCCGGGTGACCATGACCGCCTCGATCCGCAATCATCACCGTGACGAAACGACCCTGGGTGATCCCTAATCGGTTTCGTCGGCCTGATTCGCCGATTTTTCCCCGGAATTCGCGTCGATGATCCCGACGATCCGCTCGAGGTCGTCCACCGAGCCGAACTCGAGAACGATGCGCCCCTTGCGCCGGCCGAGGTCGACCTTCACCCGGGTGTCGAACCGATCGGACAGCCGGTTCGCGAGTTCCTGCAATCCGGGTGCCTGAATCGGCTTGCGGGGAGCGGCCTTCGGCTTGGCCGGCTTCTCGCTCTTCTTCAGCGTGACGGCTTCCTCGGTGGCACGCACCGACATGCCCTCCGCGACGATCCGCGCCGCCAGTTCCTCCTGGCTTTCCGGATCCTCCAGCGACAGCAACGCCCGCGCGTGCCCGGCGGACAGGACGCCTGCCGCCACCCGCCGCTGCACGGCGAGGGGGAGTTTGAGCAACCGGATGGTGTTCGTGATGACCGGACGGCTGCGGCCGATGCGACTCGCCAGCTCCTCGTGCGTCACCGCGAACTCGTCGAGCAACTGCTGGTAAGCCGCCGCCTCTTCGAGCGGGTTCAGCTGCACGCGGTGGATGTTCTCCAGCAACGCGTCCCGCAGCATCGACTCGTCGGCGGTCTGCCGCACAATCGCGGGGATCGCCTCGAGCTCCGCCTGCTGCGAGGCGCGCAGCCGGCGCTCGCCCATGACGAGTTCGTACTCGTCGTTGCCGAGTTCGCGGACCACGATCGGCTGCATGAGCCCGAACTCGCGGATCGAATGCTCGAGTTCGGCGAGCGCTTCCTCGTCGAAAACCTGGCGAGGCTGCTTCGGGTTCGGCTTGACCGAGCTGACCGGGATCTCGCGGTACACCGCGCCGGCGACCTCGCCGCCCGCGACCGGCTGGCCCGCGGCACCGTTCGCCGCGAACCAGCCCTTGTCCTCGCGCACCGCTTTCTCCGCAGGCGTGGCGGCCTCGGTCGCGGCCGGAGGAGGCGTCGCCGGTCCGGTCGGGATCAAGGCCGCCAGTCCGCGGCCGAGCCCTCCTCTGCGCTCAGTCATGTGGTGCTGCTCCTCTCGTTCACACCCCGCTCGGCGATCTCCTTCGCCGCGTCGAGATAGCTCATGGCACCACGTGAACCGGGGTCGTAGGCGAGGACGGTCTGGCCGTAGCCGGGTGCCTCGGACACCTTCACGCTGCGCGGGATGACGGTCTTCAGCACCGTGTCGCCGAAGTGGTTGCGGACCTCGTTGGTCACCTGGTCGGCCAGTTTGGTGCGACCGTCGTACATGGTGAGCAGAATCGTCGACACGCTGAGTTCGCGGTTCAGGTGCTGCTGCACGAGTTCGATGTTGCTGAGGAGCTGCCCGAGACCTTCGAGTGCGTAGTACTCGCACTGGATCGGGATGAGCACTTCCTGCGCCGCCACCATCGCGTTGACGGTGAGGAGACCGAGCGACGGCGGGCAGTCGATGAAGACGTAGTCGACGCCGATCTGGTCGAGCACCTCGGCCGACAGCGCCTCCTTGAGCCGCGTCTCGCGGTTCGCCATGGAGACGAGTTCGATCTCGGCGCCGGCGAGGTCGATCGTCGCGGGCACGCAGAAGAGGTTGGGGGACTGCTCGCTCTGCTGCGCGGCCTCGGCGATCGAGACCTCGCCGATGAGCACCTCGTAGATCGAGGGCGTCCCAGAGCGGTGGTCGATGTCGAGCGCGGTGCTGGCGTTGCCCTGGGGGTCAAGGTCGATCACCAACGTTTTCAGCCCGTGCACGGCGAGCGCCGCGGCCAGGTTGACGGTGCTGGTCGTCTTGCCGACCCCGCCCTTCTGGTTGGCGACGGTCAGCACGCGGCGGCGAGCCGGTCGGGGGAGTACCCCTTCCTTGGGGTGGAGCACGCTCGCGGCGCGAACGGCTTCTTCAGCGATCGGCGTCCAGCCCATCTCCTGGCTGGCCTCCGCGGAGTCGGACGGCGGGGGATTCACCGGTCTCGACACCTCCTCCTGGTAGACGATTCGGGGGCGTTCACACCGCGATGTTTCACGTGGAACGGCGCGGCTCTTGTCGTTCGCTAGCTCCGTCTGCCGCGTGGCCGGTTCGGCTTTGGCGGCAGGCGACGGATCAGGACCACCGTGCTGGGGACTTCGAGTACTGCCTTCCCGCATTCAGCGACCTGTGGTTCGGCACCACCGGCCTTGCGCACCGCGTCGCGGTCGCGGGAGATCTCTTCAGCGGCGCTGGCGCCTTTGAGGGCGACCAGTCGACCTTCGGGACGAACCAGGGGAAGGCACCAGCCCGCGAGCCGAGCAAGAGGGGCGACCGCGCGGGCGGTGACGACGTCTGCGCCACTCAACTGCTCGCGTACGGACCGCTCCTCGGCGCGTCCACGGACGATGGTGATCGGGAGTTCCAGCTTCTCGGCGACCTCGGCCAACCAGTCAACCCGGCGAGCCATGGGTTCCAAGAGCACGATATCGAGGTCCGGTCGAGCGATCGCCAGCGGTACTCCCGGAAGCCCGGCGCCCGACCCCACGTCGACCACGCGCGACCCGGACGGGATCTGCTCGCCGATCACCGCGGAGTTCAGCACGTGCCGCTCCCACAGCCGCTCCACCTCACGCGGACCGATCAACCCTCGCTCGACCCCATGAGTCGCCAGCAGCTCCACGTACCCGGCGGCTTGCTCGACGCGCTCCCCGAACACCTCCACCGCCGCGGTCCGGACCGTCCCGGTGGCGCCGTCCAAGCTCACTACTCCCACTCCTCGCTCCGCGCGTTTCACGTGAAACGCGCTCGGTTGATTGTCCCTGATGCCGACGCCAAATCGAGCCGACAGACCGCAACTGTGGACAACTCCACTCGAGTCGCCGAGCGATCCACAGGTCGTTTCACGTGAAACGCGGTGACCCGGGTGAGCGCGGCCGGCGAGTTTCACGTGAAACGCCACGCTTGTAATTCGCTCTGGGGGACCGGCACGCTGACCGCCCGCGCATCTCGTCAGAGACACGGTGATCACTGACGCTCCACCGTGCCGACGATCGGGATCTCACCGGCGGGGCCGAAGCGCGCGAGTCGGGATGCGGGACACCGCTGCAACGACGTCCCGACAGCCGTCCGGATGAGTACTTCGCCTTCGCATCTCAAGGCATCGAGGCGGCGGCAACGCCAGCCAAGCAACTGGCGACGGTTGGCTGTCGAACCGATGCCGATCGTCCTCCGGCGGCGGGGAGGACTCTCCTCAGCGAAGGAACCGTGCCGATGCGCTTCGAGAGACCGATCGCGGCAGTCGAGAAACTCGGTATGACTCGCCTCCGGTTCCGGAGCACGAAGCAGGCATAAAAGAAGCGGCCCACCGGAACTCCGGTGGGCCGCTTCGGCTCAGTGCTCGACGCGGCTCTGCGCGTCCGAGGGGCTCAGTCCTCGGGGAAGATCACCACGCGGCGCTTGGGGTCCTCGCCCTCGCTCTCGCTCGTGACGCCCTTGACCGTCGCGACCGCGTCGTGGACGACCTTGCGCTCGAACGGGCTCATCGGCTGCAGGCGCACCCGCTCGCCGCTCGACAGCACCGACTCGGCGGTGGACCGGCCGAGTTCGCGGAGCTCCTCCCGGCGGTCCGCGCGCCAGCCGGCGATGTCCAGCATCAGCCGGCTGCGCGAGCCGGTCTCCTGCTGGACCGCGAGACGGGTCAGCTCCTGCAGCGCTTCGAGCACCGTGCCGCGCGGGCCGACGAGCTTCTCCAGGTCGTCGCCGCCGTCGATGCTGACGATCGCGCGGCCCGCTTCGACGTCCAGGTCGATGTCGCCGTCGTAGTCGAGCAGGTCCAGCAGACGCTCGAGGTAGTCGCCGGCGATGTCGCCCTCTTGCACGAGAGCGTCGTCACCGCCCGCCTTCGGCTCGGCCGGTGCGCTCGTCTCTTCCTGATCGGCGTCGATCGTGTCGACCGTCTCCGACATCTTTAGTCTCCTCTCCGAACCGAAGCGTCAGCGACGCTTGCGGCCCGACTTCCTGTTCGAGTCCTTGAGGAGTCCGGGCACTCCGGTGCCGTTCTCCTTCGATCCGTTCTGGTTCGACGTCTGCTCCGGCGCGCTCTCCGCCGGCTCGGCTGCCTTCGTCTCGGACGACGCGGCGCCGTCGGACTTCGTGTTGCCGGACTTGCCACCGGTCGACGTCTGCGCGAAGCCGTGCGCCGAACCTGCCTTGGTCACCTTGCCCTGCTGACCCTGCTGCTGGTTCTTCTTCTGCTGCACGGGCTTCTGCCCGACCTTCGGCGCGGTCGGCTTCTGGCCCGGCTTCGGGCCGAGCGACGCGCGCTTCTCGGCCGCCTCTTCCTTGCGGGCTGCCTCTTCCTTGTCGATCTTCGTGTAGACGAGGCGCTGCTGCATGAGCGTCCAGCCGTTGTTCGCCAGCCAGTAGAAGAGCAGGCCGAGCGGGAAGAAGGCACCGAACACGAGCACACCGAGCGGGAAGACGTACATGGTGAGCTTGTTCATGATCGCGGTCTGCGCGGTGCCCGCGGCCGACGCGTTCTGCCGGGAGACCGAGTGGCGCGCGGTGAGGTGCGTGGCGATCGAGGCGATGATCATCAGCGGCAGCGCGACCGGGAGGACCTCCCAGTGCCACCCGCCGTTCGCGACGTGGCCCGCGACGGCGCCGACGCCGTTGTTGACCGCCTCGCCCATGTTGACGCCGAAGAGCTTCGCGCTGACGTAAGAGTTCACGTCCTGCGCGTTGAAGAAGTAGTTCTCGGTCTTCGGGCCGCCGCCCGCGGGCGGCATGGTGAACGCGCGGAGCACGTGGTTCAGGCCGATGAAGACCGGGATCTGGAGGATCATCGGAAGGCAGCTGCCGAGCGGGTTGACGCCGTGCTCGCGCTGGAGCTTCTGCATCTCCTGCGCCTGGCGCTGCCGGTCGTTCGCGTACTTCTTCTGGATCTTCTTCATTTCCGGCGCGAAGTCTTGCATCTTCTTCATCGACCGGACCTGGTTCACGAACGGCTTGAACATGATGCCGCGGACGGTGAACGTCAGGAAGATGATGCCGAGGATCCACGAGATCGCGGTCGCTTCCCCGAAGACGAACCCGAAGACCTTGTGCCAACACCACAAGATGAAGGACACGGGGTAGTAGATGAAATCGAGCACTGAGCTACTCCTCGATCGGTGTTTCAGGCGTGCGGTGTCGCCACGAGAACTTCTCGGGCACCGGGTCGCGGCCGGGCGGGGTCCACGGGCCGCAGCGAAGCAGCCGGCGCAGCGCGAGATAGGAGCCCTTGGCCGCGCCGTGGCGGGTCAATGCTTCGACTGCGTACGCGCTGCAGCTCGGGTAGAACCGGCAGGCCGGGGGAAGAAAGGGCGAGATCGCCTTGCGGTAGAACCGCACGGGAAGGAGCAGCACCCACGCGACCGGTCCGGGCCGGGGCGGCTTGCCTTCCTCGGGTGCTTCGGTGGTGCTGTGCTCGGAGGTGGCGTCCATGGCCGTTTACACCGCTGATCCGTGGTCGGGTGCCGCGCCCTGCTGACGCGGCTGCCGGGGAGCATCGGCCCCGGACGGCGCGAGGCCGAGCCGGCGCAGCGCGGCGTCGAGATCGGAGCCGAGCTCCGCGCTCGACGCGGACGCCGCCGGAGGCAATGCCCGTACCACCAACGAAGTGCCCGCGGGCAGTGTTCCGAGACGCGCGGAAACGAGGTGGCGCAACCGGCGGGTCACCCGGTGGCGGACCACCGAGTTGCCGACGGCCTTGCTCACCACAAAACCCGCCCTGGCCGCGAACGAGGCGGCCACGGACGGGTCCGTGGTCAACGCATGAACGACGAGGCGGCGCCTGCCGGCTCGGGACCCCCGGCGGAGGACGACCCGGAAGTCCTCGCTCCGCCGCAGACGTGCGCCAGCGGGCAGCACGACGCGGTTCGGCGGAGCCGAGTCAGGCGGACAGCTCGGCGCGGCCCTTGCGACGGCGCGCCGCGAGGATGCCGCGACCCGCGCGGGTCCGCATGCGCAGGCGGAAACCGTGGGTCTTCGCGCGACGACGGTTGTTCGGCTGGAAGGTGCGCTTGCCCTTGCTCACTGCTTCTCCTGTGTCTCGGCCGTCGGGCGACGGCGGATTCCCCGGCGCCCGGCGTGTCGTGCGGGTCGCACGGAAGTTCGTGCTGTCTCCTACCACCGGGTGGTCTCGTCACGACGAGCGACGACATACGTAGGCACGCGAAACGCACCCGTCGCATACGGGAGACCTTACGAGGGTACGCACCCCGGTCGTGAACGCCGCAGGCGCCCCTCCGCCACCCTCGGCGACCGACCCGCGAGACTGCCTCCCGGCACGGCGCGGCACCGAATGGCAACACGCCGTACACCGTGAAATGCTTGCGCAGCACCACGCCTTGTGGCATCGGGCAGGGCTTGTTAGCGTGCCTCTCTCGGCCTCCGGGCAGGACTGATGCCGCTTCGCCGGCGCCGGGGGGTGTGGAGGCGCCCGGGGAGTACGCCGAGCCCGCAGGTGGCGTGGCTGCGGACGGCCGTACATTAGTGCACAGCTGTGGACAACTTTGTGGATATCGCTGTGCCGTCGCGCGGGTGAGTCCGGACCGCGTGCTTCGAGGCGAGCTTCCAGGACGTGCTCGGGGTGGGTCCGAGGCGTGCGCGCCGACGAGGGGAGGGGAGTCAGACCGGTGTCGGAGCACCAGCACAATCTGGGCGTCATCTGGGAGCAGGTGGTGCGGGAGCTGTCCGACGGCACCCTCTCCCCGCAGCAACGAGCCTGGATGCGGGTGACCCGCCCGATCGGT
Organism: Amycolatopsis albidoflavus; assembly: GCF_039525725.1. Classification (NCBI taxonomy): domain Bacteria; kingdom Bacillati; phylum Actinomycetota; class Actinomycetes; order Pseudonocardiales; family Pseudonocardiaceae; genus Amycolatopsis; species Amycolatopsis albidoflavus. The sequence continues at coordinate 317,163 of NZ_BAAAHV010000021.1, read as the reverse complement.
CTCCTCGACGGCACCGCGCTGCTCGCCGCGCCGAGCGATTTCGCGAAGGAAGCCATCGAACGCGCGCTGCGCACCTCGATCACCGAAGCGCTGTCCCGGCGGCTCGGCCGTCCGGTGTCGCTCGCGGTGAAGGTCGACAGCACCGAACCGGTCGCGCCGGTTCCCCGTTATGCGGCGTCACCCGCCCGGGTGGAAAACGATGTCCCGCATCCGGAGCCGATGCCGATGCCGCCCGCGAGCCCGCACACGGAGAACGGCCAGGCCGATCACGTGCGCCCGGAGCGCCCGAAGCCGAAACCGCCGCCGCGGCGGCCGCAGGTCGAAGCGGCCGGTCTTCCGCCGGCGCGGGTCGACCCGCCGCCGCCGCCTCAGCAGCAGCCGCTGCACCCGGCCCACCCCGGCCTGGACGACATCGAGGACCCGGACGAAGAAGTCGACGAAGAGGGCGAAGCGCTGGCGACCGCCAACGAGATCTGGCCCCGGTTCGCCGGGCAGCCGATCGCGGGGCAGCCCTACACCGCGCCCGCGCAGCCGCAGACGTCGAAGACCAAGCTGAACGAGAAGTACAACTTCGACACCTTCGTCATCGGCGCGTCCAACCGCTTCGCGCACGCCGCCGCGGTCGCCGTGGCCGAGGCGCCCGCCCGGGCGTACAACCCGCTGTTCATCTGGGGTGAGTCCGGGCTCGGCAAGACGCACCTGCTGCACGCGGTCGGGCATTACGCGCAGCGGCTGTTCCCCGGCATGCGCGTGCGGTACGTCTCCACCGAAGAGTTCACGAACGACTTCATCAACTCGCTGCGCGACGACCGCAAGGTCGCCTTTCAGCGGCGCTACCGCGACGTCGACATCCTGCTGGTGGACGACATCCAGTTCCTGGAGGGCAAGGAAGGCACCCAGGAGGAGTTCTTCCACACCTTCAACACGCTGCACAACCAGAACAAGCAGATCGTGGTCAGCTCCGACCGGCCGCCCAAGCGGCTGGAAACCCTGGAGGACCGGCTGCGGACGCGGTTCGAATGGGGTCTGATCACCGACATCCAGCCGCCTGAGCTGGAAACCCGGATCGCGATCCTCCGCAAGAAGGCGGCGCAGGACCGGCTCGCGGTGCCCGGCGACGTGCTGGAGTTCATCGCGTCGCGGGTCGAGGCGAACATCCGCGAACTGGAGGGCGCGCTGATCCGCGTCACCGCGTTCGCGTCGCTGAACCAGCAGCCGGTGGAAGCCGGGCTCGCCGAGATCGTGCTGCGCGACCTGATCCCGGATTCGCACACGCCGGAGATCACCGCGCCGACCATCATGGGCGTGACCGCCGAGTTCTTCGACGTGACGCTCGACGAGCTGTGCGGGCCCGGCAAGACGAAGGCGCTCGCCACCGCCCGCCAGATCGCGATGTACCTCTGCCGCGAGCTGACCGAGATGTCGCTGCCGAAGATCGGGCAGACGTTCGGCGGCCGCGACCACACGACCGTCATGCACGCGGACAAGAAGATCCGCAAGGAGATGGCCGAGCGCCGGCGGATTTACGACCAGGTGCAAGAGCTGACGTCGCGGATCAAGCAGCGCGCGCGGCAGTAGCCGACTGACGCGTTTGGACACTCGCTTGTAGACAGTCCTGTTTCGACCCCAAGGCCACCACGGACCTCCCGTGGTGGCCTTTTTCGTGCTCTGACTGGCTTCTCGCGCGTACGCAGCCGAAGTGTGCGTACGCAGCGGCGTAGGAGCGAAGCACGCGTACGTATCCACAGACGTCCACAGCCTGTGTACACAGAATTTCTCAAACTTATTGATACACAAGGGGTTTTCCCCAGGGTGTGGGCAGTTTGCCCACAGTGCCAACGGATCCCGGAGCTGCGACGACCCGGATTTGATCCACATCCCACTCACACCGAATCCACAGGTTGTCCCCAGGGTTGTCCACGCTGATTCCCCAGGTTGCCCACAAGTCATCCACAGCTGTGGTTCGTCACTCACCAGGGCGATCCCGGCCGCTCGGACTGCCCCCAGAGCCTGGGTACAACTCGGCCCCAACCTGGGGACAACCCTGGGGACAACTGGGCCGGATTGTGGATGAATCGGGGACGGCCCGAAACCATCCACGGATCGGCCGAACCATCCACCGATCCGCCACCAGGGCTGCCCACAGGCCCGCGCCTGCCACGACCAGCGCGAACGAGCCCTGTCCACACAATCCACAGCCCCTATTACTGCTACTGGTTTTTCATCTCTTCTAAGAAAGAACAGAACAAAAACAGGCGGAGGACGAAACTGGGGACAAGCCGAGATTCGTGTCGTCTTGTCGACAAAGTGAAGGGGAGGCCGAGGTGACGGCACCCCCGGCGACGGCCTAACGTGGATGTCTGCAGCTGGTCCGTTCCCGCGCGGGGCGGACCGGACCGGCGGGGACCCGGTCGCACGCGGTGCTCACGACCGGTACCCGGCGACCCCTTCACGAGCCGAGGGGCTCGGCTGTCGAAAGGAAGCGCGCATGAAGATCCGCGTCGAGCGCGACGGGCTCGCCGACGCCGTCGCGTGGGTGGCCAGAAGCCTCCCCTCCCGGCCTCCGGTGCCGGTCCTGGGCGGCGTCCTCCTCGACGCGGGCGCGGACGGGGAGTCCGACGCGCTCACGGTCTCCGGCTTCGACTACGAGGTCTCGGCCACGGTCGGCGTTCCCGCGACCATCGCCGACGGCGGACGGCTGCTCGTCTCCGGCAGGCTGCTGGCCGACATCACCAAGGCGCTTCCCGCGCAGCCGGTGGAGATCTCCGTCGACGGCGCCCGCGCCACCATCACGTGCGGCAGCGCCCGGTTCAGCCTCCCGACCATGCCGGTCGAGGACTACCCGCAGCTGCCGTCCCAGCCCGCGCACGCGGGCGAGCTCACCGGCGACGTCTTCGGCCAGGCGGTCACCCAGGTCGCCACCGCGGCAGGCAAGGACGACACGCTCCCCATGCTCACCGGCATGCGGCTGGAGATCTCCGGCGAGACGCTCACCCTCGTCGCCACCGACCGGTTCCGGCTCGCCATGCGCGAGTTCACCTGGAAGCCGGCCGAGGGCCTGTCCGACGCCGCGGTGCTCGTCCCGGCGCGCACGCTCGCCGAGGCCGCCAAGACGCTCGGCGGCGCGGGCACCACCGTGCAGCTCGCGCTCGCTTCCGGCGACGGCCTGCTCGGCCTGTCCGGCGCGGGCCGCTACACGACCACCCGGCTGCTCGACGCCGAATTCCCGCCGTACCGCCAGCTGCTGCCCGCGAACCACACCTCGCGCGCGGTCATCGAGGTCGGCGCGCTCACCGAGTCGATCAAGCGCGTGTCGCTGGTCGCCGAGCGCGGCACCCAGGTGCGGCTCGAGTTCGGCGACGGCTCGCTGCGGCTGTCGGCCGGCGGCGACGACGAGGGCAGCGCCGAAGAGGAACTGCAGGTCGACTACGAGGGCGAGCCGGTCACCATCGCGTTCAACCCCGGCTACCTCGTCGACGGGCTCGGCGCGCTGCACAGCGACCGGGCCGAGCTGACTTTCACCACGCCCAACCGGCCGGCGCTGATCAAGCCCGCCGACGCCGAGGGCAACGTCGTCCCCGGATATCTCTACCTGCTCATGCCGGTCCGGCTGCCGGGCTGAGCGGCGCGCGTCCAACCGAGGAAAACCGATCCAATCCAAAGGGGATCTCATGGTTCAGCTGGGTCTCGTCGGCCTGGGCAAGATGGGCTTCAACATGCGCGAGCGGCTGCGCGCCGCCGGGCACGAGGTGGTCGGCTACGACCGCAACCAGGACGTCAGCGACTCGGCGTCGCTCGAGGACCTGGTGTCCAAGCTGTCCGGTCCCCGGATCGTGTGGATCATGGTCCCGGCCGGGGAGCCGACCCGGCAGACCGTCACCGAGCTCGGGCAGCTGCTGTCCGAGGGCGATCTGGTGATCGACGGCGGGAACTCGAAGTTCACCGACGACAAGCTGAACGCTGATCTGCTCGCTTCGCACGGGGTCGGCTACCTCGACTGCGGCGTCTCCGGCGGCGTGTGGGGCAAGGACAACGGCTACGGCCTGATGGTCGGCGGCGCGGCGTCCGACGTCCAGCGCGCGATGCCGATCTTCGACGCGCTGCGTCCGGAGGGTCCGCGCGAGGAAGGCTTCTCGCACGCCGGCTCGGTCGGTGCCGGGCACTACGCGAAGATGATCCACAACGGCATCGAGTACGGCATCATGCAGGCCTACGCCGAGGGCTTCGAACTGCTCGAAGCGGCGAAGACCGTCGACGACGTGCCCGCCGTGATCAAGGGCTGGCAGCGCGGCACCGTGGTCCGCTCCTGGCTGCTCGACCTGCTGGTGCGCGCGCTGGACGAGGACCCGGAGCTGGACGACCTCGAGGGTTACGTCGAGGACTCCGGCGAAGGCCGCTGGACGCTGGAGGAAGCGGTCAACAACGCGGTGCCCGCCCCGGTGCTCTCGGCCGCGCTGTTCGCCCGGTTCTCCTCGCGGCAGAAGGACTCCGCCGCGATGCGCGCCGTCGCCGCGCTGCGCAACCAGTTCGGCGGCCACGCGGTGAAGAAGGCCGGGAGCTAGCTCCCGCGGTCCCCGCCCGTGTATCTGCGACATCTCCAGGTCACCGACTTCCGGTCCTGGCCGCTGGCCGACCTCGCCCTCGAACCGGGGCCGGTCGTGCTCGTCGGCCAGAACGGCCGGGGGAAGACGAACCTGCTCGAAGCGATCGGCTACGTGGCGACCCTCGGTTCGCACCGGGTCGCCACGGACGCCCCGCTCGTCCGCCATGGCTGTGAACGCGCGCTCGTCCGGGTCGCGGTCGTCAACGAAGACCGCGAGCTGACAGTCGAACTCGAGATCACGCCCGGCCGCGCCAACCGTGCCCGCGTGAACCGGGGCGCGGTCGGCAAGCCGCGCGACGTGCTCGGCATTCTGCGTACGGTGCTGTTCTCTCCCGAGGACCTCTCACTCGTGCGCGGCGATCCGAGCGAACGCCGTCGGTTCATGGACGAGCTACTCGTGCTTCGCGCGCCTCGGTACGCAGGCGTGCGCGCGGACTACGAGAAGGTGCTTAAGCAGCGCAACGCGCTTCTTAAGACTGCGGGCAAACGCCGTACTGGTCGCGAAGATCCGTACGCACTGTCGACGCTCGATGTGTGGGACGACCATCTCTCGGTGGCTGGCGCGCAGCTGCTGGCCGCGCGGTTGAACCTCATCGCGGACCTCGCGCCGTACACGGCTGACGCTTATATGGGCGTCGCACCGGACTCTCGCCCGGCGAAGATCGCGTACAAGTCTTCGCTCGGCGACGCGCTTCCGCCGTCGTACGGCGTGCCTGGCGGAGAGCGTGCGGACGCGGAGGTACTGCGCGAGCTGTTGCTGAAGGCGTTGGCCGACTCGCGGCGGCAAGAACTGGAGCGAGGCATCAGTCTCGTCGGCCCGCATCGGGACGAACTGGAGCTGATCCTGGGCGAGCTCCCGGCGAAGGGCTACGCGAGCCACGGCGAGTCGTGGTCGTTCGCGCTCGCTTTGCGGCTCGGAAGTTACGAGCTTCTGCGTGCCGAAGCGGGCGAACCGGTGTTGTTGCTGGACGATGTCTTTGCCGAACTCGACCGCAAGCGCCGGGCCCGGCTGGCCGAGGTCTCCGCGGGCGCCGAGCAGGTGCTCATCACCGCGGCGGTGGCCGAGGACGTGCCCACCGAGCTCGCCGGCGCGAGGTTCACGGTGGCCGACGGGGAGGTGAACCGTGCCTGAACAGCCACGACGACCACGCGGGGTGACCGGGGTCACGCGAGTTGCCCACCGATCTGGGGACAAACCTGTGGACAGTGTGGATAAACCCGGAGCCGCGTTATCGCCGCGCGTGACGAACCGGCCGGATGGCCGTCTTGACACCTCGAAAGCGGAAGACACCCCCCGAAATCCCGCGCGTGGCGCGACTGAGCGTGACAGTTCCGCTGGGCCGAACGAGACGCCCGCTGGGGACGCGCCGAGCGGCCGCGACCTCGCGCACGCCGCGCTCGAAGCGGCGAAGGCGAAAGCCCGCGAGCGAGGAGCCCCGCCGAATCTCCGGCGCGGCCGGATCACCGGCGGCGGCGGGCAGAACCGCGCGCGCCGGCGCTGGTCCGGTCCCGGCTCGGACCCGCGCGACCCGCAGCCGCTCGGCAGGCTCGTGTCGAGGCTGATCTCCGACAGCGGCTGGCAGGACACGATGACCAACGCGCGCGTGTTCGGGCAGTGGGCCCGGCTCGTGGGCGAGGACGTGGCCGAACACGCCCAGCCGGTTGCGCTGAAAGACGGCGAGCTGACCGTTCGAGCGAGTTCCACCGCGTGGGCGACGCAGTTGCGGTTGCTGCAGGGCAAGCTGCTGGCGAAGATCGCCGCGGGCGTCGGGAACGGCGTGGTCAAGCGGATGCGGATCCAGGGTCCGACCGCTCCGAGCTGGCGGAAAGGCCCCCGGCACGTGCCTGGCCGCGGGCCGCGTGACACGTACGGCTGACGGGGGTTGCGCTTCGCCGGATGAGTTCCCCGAGAACCGGGCCGCGCAGGTTCGGATACGAGATGACTCAACTGAGGGTGATTTCGTCCCTCTGCGACCGGCTCAGCGGTGTCCTAGCCGCATGTGAGCGCGTGCGGCCAAGTACACTGTTGTAGTAGCGGACGTCCGCTCGGGCGAGACGAGGAGAAACAACGCCGGTGACCGAGAACAAGAGCGAGTACAACGCGTCGTCCATCACCGTGCTCGAAGGCCTCGAAGCGGTTCGCAAGCGCCCCGGCATGTACATCGGTTCCACCGGTGAGCGCGGCCTGCACCACCTGGTCCAGGAGGTGGTGGACAACTCCGTGGACGAGGCGATGGCGGGGTACGCCACCAAGGTCGAGGTTACCCTGCTCGCCGACGGCGGGGTGCGGGTAGTCGACGACGGCCGCGGCATCCCGGTCGACATGCACCCCAAGGAGAAGAAGCCGACTCTCGAGGTCGTGCTCACCATCCTGCACGCGGGCGGCAAGTTCGACAGCGACTCGTACGCGGTGTCCGGCGGTCTGCACGGCGTCGGCGTGTCCGTGGTGAACGCGCTGTCGACGAAGCTGCTCGCGGAGATCAAGGTCGGCGGCCGCAGCTGGCGCCAGGAGTACACCAACCAGGTCCCCGGTCCGCTCCAGGACCTCGGCCCGGCCACCGACACCGGCACCACCATCACGTTCTGGGCCGACGGCGGCATCTTCGAGACCACCACCTACAACTTCGAGACCATCTCGCGCCGCCTGCAGGAGATGGCGTTCCTCAACAAGGGCCTCACCCTGTCGCTGCGCGACGAGCGGGTGTCGGACGAGGAGACCGAAGAGGACGCCGCGGGCAAGCCGGCGCGGATCAAGGAAAAGGTCTACTGCTACCCGGGCGGGCTCGAGGACTTCGTCAAGCACATCAACGGCAGCAAGGACCCGATCCACGAGAGCGTCATCTCCTTCGACGCCAAGGGCGCCGGCCTCGAGGTCGAGGTCGCGATGCAGTGGAACACCGGGTTCACGCCGTCGGTGTACACCTTCGCCAACACGATCAACACGCACGAGGGCGGCACGCACGAAGAGGGCTTCCGCGCCGCGCTCACCCGCGTGGTCAACGCGTACGCGCGCGAGAAGAAGCTGCTCAAGGAGAAGGACGCGAACCTGACCGGCGACGACGTGCGCGAGGGCCTCGCCGCGATCGTGTCGATCAAGCTGTCCGAACCGCAGTTCGAGGGCCAGACGAAGACCAAGCTGGGCAACAGCGAGGCCAAGACGTTCGTGCAGCAGCAGTCGAACGAATGGCTCGGCGACTGGTTCGAGCGCAACCCGAGCGAAGCCAAGACGATCATCAACAAGTCGATCTCGTCGGCGCAGGCCCGGCTCGCCGCCCGCAAGGCGCGCGACCTGGTGCGGCGCAAGGGAGCGCTGGAGATCGGCGGTCTTCCCGGCAAGCTCAAGGACTGCCGTTCCAACGACCCCGGCGAGTGCGAGCTCTACATCGTGGAGGGCGACTCGGCGGGCGGTTCGGCCAAGGAAGGCCGCGACTCGATGTACCAGGCGATCCTGCCGATCCGGGGCAAGATCATCAACGTCGAGAAGGCCCGCATCGACCGTGTCCTCAAGAACACCGAGGTCCAGTCGCTGATCACCGCGCTCGGCACCGGCATCCACGACGACTTCGACATCTCGAAGCTGCGCTATCACAAGATCGTGCTGATGGCCGACGCCGACGTCGACGGCCAGCACATCACCACGCTGCTGCTCACCCTGCTGTTCCGCTTCATGACGCCGCTGATCGAGCACGGCCACGTGTTCCTGTCGCGGCCGCCGCTGTACAAGATCAAGTGGCCGCGCTCGGAGCCGGAGTACGCGTACTCGGACAAGGAACGCGACGCGGTCATCCAGGCCGGCGTCGAGTCCGGCCGCCGGCTCCCGAAGGACGACGCGATCCAGCGCTACAAGGGTCTCGGCGAGATGAACGCCGAGGAGCTGTGGGAGACCACGATGGACCCGGCGAACCGGCTGCTCGGGCAGGTCACGCTCGACGACGCGGCGCAGGCCGACGAACTGTTCTCCGTGCTGATGGGCGAGGACGTGGAAGCCCGGCGCTCGTTCATCACGCGCAACGCCAAGGACGTGCGCTTCCTGGACGTGTAGGCGTCCCCTCCTCACTCACTTCCCCAGGACTGCTCACCCGAGAAGGACCCCATGACGGAAACCTTGCCGCCGGAACACGACCGGATCGAACCGGTCGACATCCAGCAGGAGATGCAGCGCTCCTACATCGACTACGCGATGAGCGTCATCGTGTCGCGGGCGCTGCCGGACGTGCGCGACGGCCTCAAGCCGGTGGCGCGCCGGATCCTGTACTCGATGTTCGACTCCGGGTTCCGCCCGGACCGCGGGTACAACAAGTGCTCCCGCGTCGTCGGCGACGTCATGGGCAACTATCACCCGCACGGCGACTCGGCGATCTACGACGCGCTCGTGCGGCTCGCCCAGCCGTGGTCGCTGCGCTACCCGCTGATCGACGGCCAGGGCAACTTCGGCTCGTCGGGCAACGACCCCGCCGCCGCGATGCGGTACACCGAATCCCGCCTCGCGCCGCTCGCGATGCAGATGCTCGCGGACATCGAAGAGGACACCGTCGATTTCCGCGACAACTACGACGGGCGCACGCAAGAGCCCGACGTGCTGCCGTCGCGGTTCCCGAACCTGCTGGTCAACGGCGGTTCCGGGATCGCGGTCGGGATGGCGACGAACATCCCGCCGCACAACCTGCGCGAGGTGTCCGAAGGCGTCGTGTGGGCGCTGGAGAACCCCGAGGCGACCGACGACGAACTGCTCGCCGCGCTGCTCGTGCGGGTCAAGGGCCCGGACTTCCCGACCAAGGCGATGATCCTCGGCACCTCGGGCATCGAGGACGCCTACCGCACCGGCCGCGGTTCGATCCGGATGCGCGCGGTCGTCGAGGTCGAGGAAGACGCCAAGGGCCGCACGATCCTCGTCGTGTCCGAGCTGCCGTACCAGGTCAACCCGGACAACCTGGTGGAGAACATCGCGCACCTGGTGCGCGACGGCAAGATCACCGGGATCTCGGACATCGCGGACGAGTCCAACAGCCGCTCCGGCATGCGGATCGTCGTCACGATCAAGCGCGACGCGGTGGCGAAGGTGGTGCTGAACAACCTGTTCAAGCACACCCAGCTGCAGCAGAACTTCGGCGTCAACATGCTGGCGCTGGTCGACGACGTGCCGCGCACGCTGCGGCTCGACCAGATCATCCGGCACTACGTGAAGCACCAGGTCGACGTGATCGTGCGGCGCACCCGGTACCGGCTGCGCAAGGCCGAGGAACGGGCCCACATCCTGCGCGGCCTGGTCAAGGCGCTCGACATGCTGGACGAGGTGATCGCCCTGATCCGGCGCTCGCCGTCGGCCGACGAGGCCCGGCCGGGCCTGATGTCGCTGCTCGAGATCGACGAGATCCAGGCGACCGCGATCCTGGACATGCAGCTGCGCCGGCTGGCCGCGCTGGAACGCCAGCGGATCATCGACACCCTGGCCGAGATCGAGCTGGAGATCGCCGACCTCAAGGACATCCTCGCGAAGCCCGAGCGGCAGCGGTCGATCATCCGCGACGAGCTGATGGAGATCGTCGACAAGTACGGCGACGAGCGGCGCACGCAGATCATCCCGTTCGACGGCGACGTGTCGGTCGAGGACCTGATCGCGCAGGAAGACGTCGTCGTCACCATCACCCGCACGGGCTACGCCAAGCGGACGAAAACCGATCTGTACCGCTCGCAGAAGCGCGGCGGCAAGGGCGTGCAGGGCGCGACGCTGAAGCAGGACGACATCGTCCAGCACTTCTTCGTGTGCTCCACGCACGACTGGATCTTGTTCTTCACGAACAAGGGCCGGGTGTACCGGGCGAAGGCCTACGACCTGCCCGAGGCCAACCGCAACGCGCGCGGCCAGCACGTGGCGAACCTGCTCGCGTTCCAGCCGGACGAGCAGATCGCCCAGGTCATCGAGATCCCGAACTACGAGGTCGCGCCGTACCTGGTGCTCGCCACGCAGCGCGGTCTGGTGAAGAAGACGAAGCTCACCGATTTCGACTCCAACCGCGCGGGCGGGCTCATCGCGATCAACCTGCGCGAGGGCGACGAGCTGATGGGCGCGGTGCTGGCCGCGGCCGAGGACGACCTGCTGCTGGTGTCCGCGGGCGGCCAGTCGATCCGCTTCCACGCGACCGACGAGGCGCTGCGCCCGATGGGGCGGCCGACCTCGGGCGTGCTGGGCATGCGGTTCAACGAGGGTGACGAACTGCTCGGCATCAGCGTGGTCAAACCGGACAAGTTCCTGCTGGTCGCCACGGACGGCGCGTATGCGAAGCGGACGCCGATCGAGGACTATCCGGTACAGGGCCGCGGCGGCAAGGGCGTGCTCACCATTCAGCACGACAGCAAACGTGGCAGGCTGGTGGGGGCACTCATCGTCGACGAGGACGACGAGCTGTTCGCCATCACGTCCAGCGGCGGGGTCATCCGCACGCCGGCGCGGGACGTGCGCAAGGCGGGCAGGCAGACCAAGGGCGTTCGGCTGATGAACCTGGGTGACGGAACCACTCTTCTCGCGGTCGCACGCAACGCGGACGAGGGTTCGGACGTCGCCAATGGTGGCGAGGACTCCGCCGAGGACGGTTCCGAGGTTTCGGAAGTTATCGCTTCCGAGACGGTTTCGGAGGAAGCGGCCGAGGCTACGCCAGAGGAGCCCACAGCAGAAGACGGCACGGCGCCGGAGCAGTGATCGGCGCCCCACGCACGGGTAAGGACTGACTCAACGTGGCACCATCCGACAAGGCCGACGACGCGTCGGCCAACCCGCCCTGGCAGCGCACCGCCAAGGACGGCGGCGGCGACTCCGAGGCCATGGCCACGGCGCGGATCGCGACCGAGGACGTGCCCACCGCGGCTCCCGAACCGGCCGCGGCCGAGAACGACTACCCGGTGACCGGCTCGGCGGCGCCCCGGCTCTTCGGAGGCGAGGCACCGCCGCCGGCGGACGACGTGCCGCCCGCGGGCCGCACCCGGCCGACGCCGAGCGCGCTGCGCCGTCCCGGCCGGGGCCCGCGGCGGGCGAGCCTGCAGATCAAGCGGTTCGACCCGTGGTCGGTGCTGAAGCTGGCGCTGGTGCTCGGCGTCGCGATGTTCTTCGTGTGGCTGGTCGCGGTCGGCGTGCTCTACACCGTGCTCGACGGCATGGGTGTGTGGGACAAGCTGAACGGCACGTATTCGTCCCTGGTCGGCGGCGAGGGCGCGAACGCGTCCCCGGAACCGCTGATCAGCGCCGGTCGCGTGTTCGGCATCGCGGCGATCCTCGGGGCGATCAACATCGTGCTGGTGTCCGCGCTGGCCACGGTGAGCGCGTTCATCTACAACGTGTCGGCGGACCTCGCGGGCGGGCTGGAAGTCACCCTGTCCGAGCGAGAGTAACCCGGTTGCACGAGCGGATGAGGGGTCCGGTAAAGTACTCCTCGTTCGACGGGCCCATAGCTCAGGCGGTTAGAGCGCTTCGCTGATAACGAAGAGGTCCCAGGTTCAAGTCCTGGTGGGCCCACATTTCCCAGAAGGCCGGTTCGCAGCTCCTGCGGACCGGCCTTCTGGTATTTCGGATGACTGACCGGCGGTGCGGTCGCCAGAATCAGCCGTATGCAGACTCCGGCGGAGATCCTTTATCGGCTGAGCCTCGGCGTGGTCGCCGCGCAGTGGGACGACCGCGAAGGCTTGGCCGAAACCTCAGCGTGGTTCGAGTCGGCGACCGCGCGCGAGATGCTGCGGATCGACTGCTACTCCCGCCAGTCCCGCTCCGAGGAACCGGTGATGGGGCGGGTGACGGACCGGAAGCTGAAGCGCGCTCCGCTGGTCGCGCTGGTGCTGGCTTCGATGCATCGCAACGGGCGCCTGCGGGAGCGGGCGGTCCGGCTGTTGTGCTCCTCGGACAGTGCGTTGAGCGACCGGGCGCTGGCGGTCCGGGTTGCCGACTACGCCGAGGCGGTCCGGGAACTGGCCGAACAAGAGGTGCTGCGGCGGACGACGTTGGCGCAGGCGGAGCGGATCATGCCGCTGCTGCAGCGGATTTCGCAGCGCTGGCGGGGTTCGGAAGTTTTCGCGCGCTATCTGCGTGCGCTGACCGCCGTGCACGGCGAGGCGACAGTGTGGGCGTGCTTGCGAAACTCCGAGGGCTTTGAGGTCCGGCGGGCGGCGTTCCGGCACAGCTTCGAGTCCGGATTGCTCGGCTTGCCGGACGCGGTCCGGTTGCTGCCCCGGGAACGGGACCAGATCGTCCGGCGGCAGTTGATCGGGATCGTCGCGGAATCGGCGGCGCCGGACGTCATCGCCGAGTTGCTGCTTCGCGGGCGGTCCGCGGAGAGCCGGGTGCTGGGGTTGGTGAAGCTGACCGCGGCGCAGCTCGATCCGGTTGAGGTGGAACGACTTCTGGTCGACCGGTCGGTGCTGGTGCGGTTGTGGGCGCGGCTGCGCTGGCGGGAAATGGGACGGGACCCGGTCGAGGTTTACGCGGCGGTCGCCCGTTCCGCTGCCAAGCCGGCGGTGCGGGCTCGGGCTTACGTCGGGCTCGCGGAGGCTGGGACTGAGCTGGACCGTTCGGAGATCGTCGGTCTCGCGCGGAGCGCGGACTTGCCGTTGAAGAAGGTCGGGTTGTCGTTGCTGCGGGGCAAGGCGATCGCTTCGGAAGTGCCGTGGCTGTTGCGGGAAATGACCGGCGAGCACTCGCGCGTGGCCCGGTTGGCGGGGGAAGTGCTCAGCAGCAGTCCGCAGCTGTGGTCGCCGGCGGATTTGGCTGTGTTGAAGGGTTCTCCGGAGACAGTGCTTCGGCGTCGGGGATGGGGGCTGCACCGCGGTCGCGGCGGATGGGAGGCGGTGATCGCCGACCTGGAGTTCGGGGAGGTTCGGGGCAGGCTGGCGCTGCCGATGTACTTCCAGCCGACCGACGTGCAGCGGCAACGGATCGTGGACCTGCTCAGCACGCTTTCCCTTGACCGGCACAAGGTTTCGGAGATCGCGTTCGCCGCGGGGATTCCGGGGTGATCAGCGGGTCTGCCGGTACAGGTCGCGCAGCAGGGCGATTTCCGCGCCGTGGTGCAGGACTTCCTGGTTGACCCACCAGACGATCTCGAGGAAGGGGCTTTCGGCGTCGCTGCCGTGCGGGTAGGTGCAGTAGCCGACGGTGTCCAGCGCGGCGTCGTCGATGGTCAGCAAGGCTTCGCGCCAGGCTGTCGCACCGGCGTCGAAAGCGGCGACGGCGGCCGTGACGTCGCCGGCGATCGGGTAGTCGTCGCGGGTTTTGGTGTGCGTGCCCGAGGTGTGGTCGGCGCGGAGGGCGAGCATTTCGCTGAGATGGCTGAGCCGCCAGGCGATGGTGGTGAACGGCGGTGGCACCGGTTGCGGGTACGGCGCGGCGTCGCGGCCCCACTCGCCGGTGCCGGCCAGGTGCGTCGCGCGCGGTCCGGGTCCGTCGGCGCGGCGGCGCACCGACCAGTGCCCGGGGACCGGCGGCCAGTGGTATTCGGCGTCGGTCATCGGGCTGACCGGTATTTCGGAGCCGTCGCCGCTGTCCAGGAACGAACCGGTGAGGCGGTTCGCGAGGCGGGTGCGGGCGAAGTCGAACTGGTCGAGCAGCGGTGCCAAACGGGGTGGCGGCACGGAAAACTCCCTGGGCCGATGCCGGGAAGACCTGGTTCAGTGTGGCATGGCCGGCGAGGATCTGGGCGAGGGTTGGGACAGCGTCGCGACGCTTGTCGACGGGCGATGGGTCGAGCGGCGACCCAAACGGGACGAGGTACGCGCTTGGCTGCTGCGGGAGACGACGGTGTTGCCGTGGCTGGCTCCGCAGCTGCCGTTGCCAGTGCCGATTCCCGTTGTGTGGCAGGAAAATCCGTTGGTCGTACGGCGCGAGCTGGTGCCCGGCGAGCCGGGCGAACTGACCGCGGACGACGGCGGAGCGCTCGGTCGGTTCCTCCGCGCTTTGCACAGCGCGGACGTACCCAAGGCGCGCGAACTTGGTGCTGTGCCGGAAGATCTGGCCCTCGACGCTGTCCCGCCCTTGCTTGGTCCGCTGGCTGATCGCGCTCGTGCTTTGCTGGCGGAGGTCGAGGATTATCCAGCAGACACAGTGGTGCACGGAGACGTCGGGCCCGAGCACGTGCTCAAGCAGGACGGCCGGGTGAGCGGCGTGATCGACTGGTCCGACGTCTCGATCGGCGACCCCGCGCGGGACCTGGCGTGGCTGCTGTTCGGGACGTCGGCGGAGTGCGTCGCGGCGTTCTCCGCGGAGTACGAGGTCACGCCCGAACTGCGCCGGCGCGCGTGGGCGTGGAACCAGCTGGGCCCGTGGTACGAGGTGACGTACGGCTTGGAGAACGACCGCCCTGACCTGGTCGAATCGGGCCTCGCCGGCACCCGCGCGCGGCTCGTGGAGACGAGTCAGCCCTGCCGGGAAGAGAAGGACCGGCAGGGCTGAGTGATGCGCGGCCACGAGGACCGTCGGGTTCAACGGACCGATCACTCCGGATATTCCCGGTGTTCCACGTGGAACGAGAGACGGAACCGCCGGACGGGACGCGCGGCGGGTCCGGTAGCATCGTGGGGTAGCGCAAGCACTCAGAAGGGGGCTTCAGGTGAAGAAGCTGTTGGCACTCGCGGTCGTCGCGGGCGGCGTCCTGTTCGTCGTCAAGCGGAACAAGGCCGCCAAGGCCGAGGCTGACCTGTGGCGTGAGGCCACCACGCCTGCCGCCCCGTCGGCGAACGGCAGCGCGCCGGCCAAGGCCGCGGACGCCTCGCGCAACTGACGTCATGCTTCGCGGACCTCGGTCCGCACCGGGCCTGTAGCTCAATTGGTAGAGCACCGCCTTTGCAAGGCGGGGGTCAGGGGTTCGATTCCCCTCAGGTCCACTTCGGGATCCCCGTTCGGCCAGCGCCGAGCGGGGATTGTTGCGTTCGAGGGGCGCTACGGAAGCTGCTTCAACCGGTCGATGATCTTCAGGACGGCACCGCCGAACACCTGGTTGAGCGTGGGTGGCAGGTCGCGTGGTTGGCGTAGGTCGCGCCGTCCGCGTTGTCGTACGTCTCGACGCGAGCCGTCAATTCGTCCTGTTTGGCCTTGTCGCCGGTGTCGGCGCTCAGCTCCCTTGGCTGTACCGGAGCTAGCTTTGCCCGCGACCGCGGTGCTGCATCCGGCCGCTGGCTTGACTTCAACCTACCTTGAAGTTTCATCCTTCGGGAGTTATCGCTGAACTCGAAGGGATACCGAAGATTCATGACTGCCAACCAAGTCGCGCGTCCTGACCTTGCCCGCCAGGATGTTGGCACTGTACTGGTCGCCGAGACAGCCGTCGGTGCGGCGAACGTGCTTGCGGAGCTGGAAAACGAGCCGTGGCCTGCGGGGATGATTTCGTTCAGTGCGTTGGACAGTACCGACGGCGAGGCGTCGCTGATCTACACCCAGTGGGCGGAGGGAACAGCCAACCCCGGGTTCGTGGGTCGGGTTTCTGGAGGTGATCCCGTTGAGTACCGGTTGTACCGCAGCGGAATTCGGGAGGATTCGGCGGTTCCGGGGTGCATTGTCGTCGTGAGTGTCGAGTTCGACGGTGCTGACGCGCGGCGGCAGCGGCGTTGGGTGGACACCGTGTTCGGCGCGTTGGGCAGTGAAGAAACGCCTGCGCCTGGCGGGATCTCCGGGCACTTCCATGTCAGCACCGACGGGACTCGGGTGCTCAACTATGCGGAGTGGACTGACGAACAGTCGCATCGAGACGCGTTGGCGCTGTCCGGCCGGGGGACGGTCGGGGTGTCTGACGAGTGGCGAAAGGTGCAGGAGTTTCCGGGAGTGCGCGGCAGCGGGTTCCGGCGATATCGGATGGTGCGCAGTCTTTCGCTGGGGCTGTCCGCGAAGGAATCAACCGTCGCATAGCTTTCTCTGTGCGGGGCTGTCCGGCTAACGGCCGTAGTTGGGCGAAGTCATCGGCAACGGGGTCGAGTTGAGCCGGACCCAGGCGACCGCGAGTTTGGACAGCCGGGCCAGTTCTTCGTCGGTTCCGTTGCCGGAGCGGGTGCGCTTGGTGAGGGCCTGTGCTTCGTGAAGTTCAGGCAGCGGGGTGCCCGACGCGAGGTAGCCGGGGAGTGCGTCGATCATGGCGCGGAAGGATCGGTCCCAGTTCACGCTGCCGTTGTCGAGGATCTCGCGAGCGACTTTTCCGGTTACGCGGATCGCTTCTCCCTGCACGGTTTCCGCCGCGCCCGAGGACGGGACGAGCAGTTCCCACAGCTGCTGGTGCTGTTTCTGCCAGGTGCCGTCGGGCACCGTGATCGGGGAGGTTCCGTCGTGGATCAGCCGCGGTGGGACCGGTTCGACGTCGAATAAGCGGTACAACTCCTGCAGCCCGGCGTCGGTCGCGTCGAGGAGGTCGCGGTTGAAACCCTTGCGGTGGAACTCGAAGGTGGTGCCGATCCGGCGGACCAGATCTCGCGCTACGTCCGTTACGGGTGCGCCGGCTTGAAGGAGAAGCGCGGCAGTTTCTGCCATGTCCGCGATCCCGATGTTCTCGGTGTGCCGCAGGCCGAACAGGAGTGGCGTGAGGTTTGGCTTGCCGTCGATCGTGGCGTGGACATTCGCGCCGTGTTCGATCAGTACTCGCACTGTTTCCGGTCGCTGTCGGCTGGCCGCGCCGTGCAGTGGGGTGCCGTTGTGGCCTCGTCGTCGTTCGAGGTCAGCGCCGAGGGAAAGAAGCAGCGGGATCTGTGCTGCTTCGCCTCTCGCGGCCCGTGTCCACAGTGGAGTTTCGTCGTACTGGTTGGCCGCGTCCACGTCGAGGCCCTGGTCGACTAGCCAGACGATGAGTTCGTCCGGGCAGTCGACGTATCCGATCGCCGTTTCCTTGCCGTATCCGCCGCGAGCGTCCAGTTCGGTGCGGCCGAACACTGCCTGGAGCTCGGCGAGCGACGCGGACGTCAGCATCTCGCCGAAGTTCTTCGGCAGCGTCTTTCGCTTACGCATCAGCGGTTTCTCCTTGACGTCCGGGGAGACGCCAGCTTAGTGATCAGGAGGGCAGTTCGGATTTCAATCGGTGCTGCAGTTCGATGAGCGTCTGCCGGGCCAATTCCAGCCGTTCCAGGTCTAGGCCATCGGTGGTGCGCAGGGCCAGGTCGTCGTACGCCGCTTGCATTCGGTGCAAAGCGGCGCGGCCGGTCGAGGTGACTTCGAGCAGTTTGGCGCGTTGGTGCGCGGGGTTCGGACGGTAGCTGGCCAGGTCGTCGTCGACCAGTAGGTCCGCGACTCGTTGGACGCTTTGTCTCGTGTGGCCTAACTGCGTGGCGATGGTCCCGACCGGAGCGGGTTCCTCTTCGACCGCGGCCAGCACTTGGTACCGCGCGACGCTCAGGCCGGTGGGGCGGGCGATGCCGTTGCCGACTGCTTCCAGGATGTCGGAGAGTCGGATGACCTCGTCCATCAGGTCGTTGTAGGCGTCGCAGGCCTTCTTGACAGCATGCTGTCGTATCGCTAGCTTGTCGGACATGACAGCATGCTGTCATTTAGCGCTGAGTCAGGCAACAGCTCGAGAGGATCATCTGGTGCGGATCGGCATAGGACTTCCGAATCAAGTGCGCGACGTCGACCCCACGGTCGTGCCGCGGTGGGCGGTGCGGGCGGAGGAGGCGGGCTTTTCCTCGCTGGCGACGATCGGCCGGTACGCGTATCCGGGGGTGAGCGACACGGTTTCGCTGGCGGCCGCTGCTGGGGCGACCGAGCGGATCGGGCTGCTCAGCGGCGTGTTGCTCGCGCCGACGTGGCCGGCCGCGTTGCTGGCCAAGGAAATCGCGAGTATCGACGGCGTTTCCGGGCATCGGCTGACGTTCGGCGTCGGCGTGGGGCTTCGGGAGGAGGAGTTCACCGTGCCGGGGCTTGGGGCGCGTGGCCGCGGTGCGCGGTTCGATGCTGACCTGGAGATTTACCGCGAAGTGTGGGGTGGCAAACCGGTCGGGGAGAACGCGGCGGTACCGAGCGGGACGCGTCAGGTGCCGATGTTGTTCGGCGGCTATACCGAGCAGGCGTTGCAGCGAATGGTGCGATGGGGCACGGGTTACATCGCCGGTTCGGGCTCGGTGGCGGCCAGCGCGCCTCGGTTCGCGGCGGCGAAACGTGCCTGGAGCGAGGGTGGTCGGGACGGGGTGCCGCGGCTGGTTTCGTTGGCCTACTTCGTGTTGGGGGACGTCGACGCTGGCTTGGCGAATGTGCGGGACTTCTATCGGTTGGCTCCGAAGGAAGTCGCGGACAGCGTGGTGCCTTGCTCGTCTCCGGAGCTGGTGCGGAAGTCTATTGCGGATTTCGCTGAGCTGGGCGCGGACGAGCTGATTCTTGTGCCGGTGACGGATGACGTGGACGAGGTCGCTCGCTTGGCGGACGTCGTCAGCTGAGTATCGTCCCGGAAGATGACTTCGACATCGGGGGCTCATCGGGGACTTCACCGATGCTGCCTGGCATGGCGACCACAGCATGTTCACCGATGAACTGCTGCTCTTTCAGCAGGCGGGGATGCCGTTGCCGGGGGTCGAGATCGATCCGTCGCGGGGGCTCCGGGTCGGCGAGGCGTACCTGACCGCGTTCCTCGACCAGCACCTGCGCGGGGTGCACCAGCCGCTGCTGGACGGCCCGTCGCCGCGGTTCCCTGAAGTGCGCTTTTGGGGCTGAGTTTCCCTGCCGGGGAAGTCCGGCGGAATTTCTTCGCAACCCCCTCCGGCGGTGTGCGTCTCTATAGGCAAAGGGAAAGCCAAGAGCGGGTCAGGGGAGAATTGAAATGCTCATGAAGACTGTCAAATTGGCCACCGTCGGAGCGGCTCTCGGCGCGGTCGCGCTGCTTTCCGCGTGCTCTGGCCAGAATTCGGCAGCCCCGGCGAGCAACCAATCCGCCCCGGTCAACGTCGCGGCGAAGAGCCAAGCGCAGCAACCGAATGCGCCGGTCAAAAAGGGCGGCAGCGGCGGTGGCGGGGCCGGCTCGGAGGACGTTAATTGCAGCACACGCGGCGGAACTGTCGGGCCGCGCAAGGTTGATTTGATCGCGGACGCAACCAAATCCGGTACCGTTGGATGCACTGAGGCGTTCAATGTCATGACCGAATACTTCGACAATATCGACAAGGCCGTCGGATCCAACTACATGCTGACCGTCCAGGGCTGGCAGTGCCTGACCGACACCGGCGCGGAGGGCACGCACGAGATCCGTTGCGCGAAGGACGGTCTCAAGATGCACACGACTCCGCCGAAGGACGAGAACACGCCGGACCCGCAGGAACAGGGCACTGGCTACCACGGTGTTCCGATCGATCCGCCCACGGCGCAGGACCAGGGCACGGGGTACAACGGGATGCCGATTGACCCGCCGACCGCGCAGGACCAGGGGACTGGGTACAACGGCGCGCCGATCGACAATCCGGACCAGAACTGAGCTACGCCGCTGAGGAAGCAGGGCCAGGCCTTCCGGGGCCTGGCCCTTTTCGCGCGCTGGGCAGCAAGGCGAAGATGGGCGCATGGCCGATTTCGTACCGCCCGCCGACGCCATCCATCGCAGCTCCCAGGCCGGACTGTCCCGCGCGGCCCGGGCGGCGAACTGGGGCGCGTTTCTCGCGGATGCCGACCCCGGACGAGGCGGCGATTCTGCACCTCTCCGAAGGAACACCCGTCCTGACGGTCACCCGAATCGCCCGCGACGAGGACGGCCTACCGCTGGAGGTCAACGACATGGTCCTCGCCGCTGACCGCTACCAGGTCTCTTACGAATGGCTCGCAGACTGACCCAGCACCGAACACAGCCCCTCCCGCAACACCCGATAAGCCGCCTCCGCTCGTGCCACAGCGTCCGGGTACGTCTCATCGGCGCTCCGACCACCACGAATCTCCCGGGCATTGTGAAACCCCAAGATCCGCTGCGCCCCGAAGATCTGCGCCGCCACCAGCCGCGCGGTGAACTCGTCCGAGACCCCGCACGAAGCCCGCAGCTCCTCCACCAGCTCCTGCTCCTTCTCCAGCAGGTACGTGGCAAGCCGAGCCAGCAGCGCCGGCGTTGAGTACAGCAGGGTGTGGCACGTGATCGCGTCCGGCGAGTCGTTCAGGCCGGTCAGCGGGTCGCGTTCGGCCAGGCGGTCCAGGAAAGACCGTTCCAAGGCGGACAGGGCCGACACCCCGTCTGGCCGCGCGCGGACGATTTCCGCGGGGCCGTTGTCGTCGGCGAACTGGTGGATGACCAGGTCTTCCTTCGTCGGGAAGTACGCGAACAGCGTCGGCTTCGAGATCTCGGCCGCCGCGGCGATGTCGGCTACCGAGACCCCGTCGAAGCCGGATTCCCGGAACAGCCGCAGCGCCGCCGAGGCGATGGCTTCCCTCGTGCGGCGGCGTTTGCGCTCGCGCAGTCCTGACACGGGCGTCAGCCTAGCCGGAACTCGAACCCGGATAAAAACTTGACTGAGTTGTATATTTAACTTAGTCAATAATCAGGGGGCGGGGAGTGGAACCAGAGATCCGGGCGGAGCGCGAGTATCTCCAGGCCTGTCACGCAGAACTGGACCGCATGCGGGAGGAGATCAAGACCGCGATCGCGACGGGGATGGGCGAGGGCGACGCGGTCGACGACAAGTACTTCAACCACGTCCTCAGGCAGTTTCGCACCGAGATCGCCGAGGAGCTAGCGGATATCGACGAGGCGCCGCTCTTCTTCGGCCGGCTCGACTATCCGCCGGGCGAGGTCTACGAGGCTGCCCGTGGATCGCATACTCGGTCGCCGCGGCATGACCTGGTTTACCTGGGGCGCAGAGGAATCCGCGACGACGATGGCGAACCGCTGGTGATCGATTGGCGGGCGCCGCTCGCCAGGGCGTTTTACGAAGCCGATCACGATCATCCGATGGGCGTGCGGGTGCGGCGCCGGTACGGCTTCGACCAGGCCGGGGTGCTCAGCGCGTTCGAGGACGAGCCGCTCGATCGGCCTGGCTCCTCAGCGAATCGGCTGCTCACCGCCGAAATTGAGCGGCCGAGGCAGGGGCCGATGCGGGACATCGTCGCCACGATTCAGCCGGATCAGATGCGGTTGGTTCGGGCACCGGTCGATCGGACGCTGTGCATTCAGGGCGCGCCGGGGACGGGTAAGACGGCGGTGGGGCTGCATCGGCTCGCGTATCTGCTCTACACCGAGCGGGTGCGGCTGCAGAAGGCCGGCGGGGTCGCGGTGATCGGGCCGAACCGGTCGTTTCTCGCTTACATCGCGGGTGTGCTTCCGGCGCTCGGCGAGGTGGCGGTTTCCCAGGCCACGATTGACGAATTGACCGGGGCGGGGCATCCGGCCGAGCACGTCGACGAGCCGGGGACGGCGCGGATCAAGGGTGACGTCCGGATGGCGGAGGTTGTCCGGAGGCATCTGTGGGCGCGGATCCGGCCGGTCGATCGGACGCTCGAAGTCAAGTATCAGCACCGGACCTGGCGGTTGTATCCCGAGGACATCGCCGAGGAATTGACCGAAATCCTCAGTCGCGGCGCGGATTACAGCGCGGGGCGCGAATTGCTGGCCCAGCGGCTCGCGCATCGGGTCTTGCGCGAGATGGAGCGCTCCGGCGGCACGAGCGCGACGCTGCATCAGCTCCGCCGCAATGCCGCGATCACCAAGGCGGTCCGCGACATGTGGCCTGCGGTTGAGCCTGCGCGGTTGGTCTATGACCTGCTTACGGACCGAGCAAGTCTCGCTGAAGCGGCCGAAGGAATCCTCACCGCCGAGGAGCAGGAAGCGCTAATCCGGCCAAGGCCGCGCAGTCGTAAGGCGATGACCTGGTCAACGCTCGATCTGGCGTTGCTGGACGAGGCCGCGGCGCTGGTCGAGCGTCCGGCGAAACTTGGGCACGTCGTGGTGGACGAGGCCCAGGACCTCAGCCCGATGCATCTGCGGGCGATCGCGCGCAGATTGGCGGGGGCGTGCACGGTTCTCGGCGACGTCGCGCAGGCGACCAGTCCGTCCGCCGTCCGCGAGTGGACCACAGTGCTGACCCATCTTGATAGACCTGGCGGGCGGATCGAGGAACTCACGCACGGCTACCGCGTTCCGGCGGATGTTCTCGATTTCGCGGCTCGGCTGCTTCCGCACATCGCGCCGGAGCTGGGCAGTCCCACGTCGTTCCGACATTCCGCGGATGCCTTGCACCTGACCGAAACGGACGAGACGGTCGCCGCCGCGGCCGACGCTTGTGCCAAGGCGCTCAGCCAAGAAGGGTCGATCGGGCTGTTGGCGGCGGACACGGATGTTCCGGAGTTAAGCCAGGCCCTCGCCGAACGCGGGTTGGACCACGCGGTGCTGGGCACCGAGGGAACCGCGCGGATCACGCTGGCGCCGGTGAGTTTGGCGAAGGGGCTGGAGTACGACACGGTCCTGGTGGTCGAACCGGCGCGCATTGTGGCGGCCGAAGAGCGTGGGCTGCAACGGTTGTACGTCGCGCTCACCCGGGCGGTCAGCACGTTGCACGTCCTCCACGCAGACCGGCTTCCGGAGCCGCTGCTGGCTCAGACCGCGGCGGTCTGACGGCGCGTCGAAGAGAACTGCCAGCCGAGGAATCCCAGCGCCAGCAGCAAATAGCTGTTGCCGATCAGGTGCTCGACAGGGCCCCAGGACAGCTCCAGGTACCCGTTTTTCGGCAGCCACGAATGCGGTGCGATCACGAAAATCGCGGCCACCGCGGCCAAACCGGCGACGGCGATCCGCGTGTGGGCGCGAGCGGCGAACAGCACGATCGCGGGCACGATCCACACCCAGTGGTGGGACCACGAAATCGGCGAACACACCAGGATCGCCGCCGTGTTGAGCAGGAACGCCATCGGCGGGTCGGCACGCAGCATCGCGGGAACGGTCAGCGCGAGCGCGGCCAAAGTCAGCACCGCGACCAGGATCAGCGTCGGAGTGTCCGGAAGTCCGAACCGGTGCACCGCGCCCTGGATGGTCTGGTTCGTCGCGAAAATCGACCCGCTCATCCCGGACGCGCCGGTCAGCCCGCCGCCGAACCAGTACTTCATCGACGCTTCCGGCGCGATCACGAACCCGGCCACGCCGGCGAGCACGAAGGTGACCACCGTGGTCACGACGGCTCGGAAGTCCTTTTTCAGCAGGAAGAACAGCAGAAACCCGGCCGGAGTGATCTTCATGGCGGCGGCAAGACCGAGCAGGACGCCGCGCGGCAGCCGGGTCCGCGGGCCGAGGCAGTCGATGACCACAAGCGCCATCAGGATCAGGTTGATTTGCCCGAACCACAACGTTTCGCGGACCGGTTCGAAGGCCAGCGATCCGGCCCCGACCACCAGCGCGGCCAGCAACGCGGTCCGCCGCCGGGCCTGCGGGCGGACCACGACGTAGACGGTCCCGCAGAGCGCCGCCAGCGAGACGGCGAGCATCAAGATCGCGCCCAGCGGCAACGGCATCGCGGCGAACACCAGGAAGACGACGGCCGCGAACGGCGGGTAGATGAACGGCAGGATCAGCCCGGCGCGGGTCGGCGGGAGCGGGCCGTAGACGTCCTCGCCCTGGGCCAGTGCCCGCGCGCCGGAGCGGTAGATCTCCAGGTCGAGCGGCCACATCGTGCAGACGAGCCAGAGTATCGCCGCCGCCACCGCCACCGAGGCGATGACCAGCGCGAATACCACCCGCCGGCGGCTGCCGACGTCGTCTAGCCACCGGCGCAGCGCGACAGCGGGGGGCCGGAGGGAAGTCACTCCGCGATCATGCCGGTGCGATCACCCGTTCGCGCAGTGGGGGCGGGACCAGGCCACTTCGTCGACCGCGAGCCATGGCGCGTTCGCTGCGGCCGCGGGGGTGACTCCGGCGAAGGCTTTGACCTCGTGGTGCAGGTGCGACTGGTCGACATATCCGCTGTCCGCGGCCACTGAAGCGGGGCTTTCGCCTGCGGCTAGCCGGTGTACCGCGTGGTCGAAACGGACCAGTTGCGCGGCGCGCTTCGGGCTGAGTCCGAGCTGGCCGCGGAACCGGGACCACAGCCGTTTCCGGCTCCATCCGGTCTCGTCGGCCAGCTGCTCGATCCGTACCTGACCGTGGCGCGCGTCCATCCGCTGCCAGGCGAAGGCGACTTCCGGGTCGACAGTGCGACCTGCCTCGTACCGCGCCCCTAAAGAGGCTTCTACCAGCGCAAACCGGTCGTTCCAGGAGCCCAGGGCGCGCAGCCGGTCGGGCAGTTCAGTAGGCCAGACGTCCTCGAGAGACACGACCTCGCCGCTGAGATCCGTCCCGAGCACCGCGTGCGCGACCCCGGGGGACAGCCGGATCTGCATGCATTCGATGTCCTGCCCGCGCACGCGCATCCCCTGCGGAGCGAGCCCGGCGACGACGCTGCCGCGAGCGACGTCGTTGACCAACAGCCGTTCGCGAAGATTGACGAACAGCGTGACCGCCGGATACGGGACCACCCTCAGGTCGACCAGATCGACGGTGTCGCCGACAAACCCGGCCATCTGCACGCCCGGCAGCCGACTCGGGCGGGGCGGCACCGCGATGCCCCACACCGCCGCCCCATCGCGAGCCCACTCGGCTGGTCGCATGCCGCCATCGTAGGAGAAAACCAGCCGCGCGACATTTCTCCAAGACCGGCGACCCTCACCCTGACCAGGCTGAACGAAGGTATCGGAAAGGGGATCCGTCATGGTCAATCCGTTCAGCTCCGCCGTCGAACTCGCCGCCGCCATCCGCGCGAAGGAGGTGAGCCCGGTCGAGGTCGCCGGCTGCTACCTCGACCGCATCGCCGCGCTGGACCCGAAGTTCAACGCCTTCTGCTTCCGCGCAGACGACGAGGTCCGCGCCGCCGCGAAAGCCGCCGCCGACGCGGTGGTCCAGTGCCCGCCGGAGGACCTGCCGCCGTTCCACGGGATTCCGTTGCCGATCAAGGATCTCGCCAACGTCCAAGGCTGGCCGACGACCTACGGCTCGCTGGCCACCGACCGGGCTCCGCAGCCGAAGTCGGATCCGCTGGTGCAGCGGTTCACCGACGCGGGCTTCCTCCCGCTCGGCAAGACCACGACGTCGGAATTCGGCGCGGTGCCGTTCACCGAAAGCGAGGCGCAGGGCATCTCGCGCAACCCGTGGGACCCGGACCGCACGCCTGGCGGTTCGTCCAGCGGGGCCGGGATCTCCGTCATCGCCGGGATGGCCCCGGTCGCGCACGCGGAGGACGGCGGCGGCTCGATCCGCATTCCGGCGTCGTGCACCGGGCTCGTCGGACTCAAGCCGACCCGCGGCCTGATCACGAACGCCGTGGTGGAGGTCGAAGGCTTCGCGACCAGCGGCGTCGTGAGCCGGACGCTCGTCGACACCGCCGCGGTGCTGGACGTCATCGCGCGGCACGACCCCGGCGCGTGGTGGTCGCAGCCGACGCCCACGCGGTCGCTCGCGAAAGCGCTGAACGAAGAACCGCCGACTGGCCTGCGGATCGGTGTCCTCACGACCTCGCTCATCGACGGCATCACCGTCGACCCGGCGTGCCTGACCGCGGTCGACAAAACCCTCCGCGCGTTGGAAGAAGCCGGACACCAGATCGTCGACAAACCGCTTCCGCTGCCCACCTCAGAGGAGCTGATCTCGACGTTCATGAAGGTCTGGAACGTCGCCAGCGCAGGCATCCCGCTGGTCGATCCGGACCGCGTCGAACCGCACAACCGTGCCCAGCGCGAAGCCGCGAAGTCGGTCGATTCCTGGGCTTACGCGGAGAGCGTGCACAAGACCCAGGTGCTGTCGCGTCGCATTGTCGAGGCCTTCACCGACAGCTTCGACCTGCTGGTCACGCCGACCATGGCGTGCCTGCCGCCGAAGGTCGGCGCATGGCGGGCGAGTGGAAATCCGGTGGTGGCCGCGTACCCGATGGGCGTCTTCACGTCGTTGTTCAACGTGACCGGCCAGCCCGCGATCTCGCTTCCGCTGCACCACGACGAGGCCAGCGGCCTGCCGGTCGGCGTCCAGTTGGTCGCCGCGCCCTGGCGGGAAGACCTGTTGTTGCAGGCCTCCCGCACCCTGGAGCAGGCACTTCCCTGGACGGACCGGCGGCCGCCGCTCGATCTCAGCTAGCCGACGTAGGCGGCCAGGTGCTTCCCGGTCAGCGTCCGCTTCTTCTTCACCAGCTCGGCGGGCGTCCCCTCGAAGACCACCTGGCCGCCGTCGTGCCCGGCGCCGGGACCGAGGTCGATGATCCAGTCCGCGTGCGCCATCACGGCCTGGTGGTGCTCGATGACGATCACCGACTTGCCCGATTCGACCAGGTGGTCCAGCAGCCCGAGCAGCTGTTCCACGTCGGCGAGGTGCAGGCCGGTGGTCGGCTCGTCAAGGATGTACACGCCGCCGTTCGACCCCATGTGCGTTGCCAGCTTCAGCCGCTGCCGCTCGCCGCCGGACAGCGTGGTCAGCGGCTGGCCGAGGGTCAGGTATCCGAGCCCGACCTGCTCCATCCGTTCGAGAATCCGGTGCGCGGCCGGGGTTTTCGCGTCGCCGTCGGCGAAGAAGGCGGTGGCCTGCGCGACCGACATCGCGAGCACCTCGCTGATGTCCCGGCCGCCGAAGTGGTACTCCAGCACCGAGGCGTCGAACCGCTTGCCCTCGCAGACCTCGCACGTGGTGGCGACCCCGGCCATCATCCCGAGGTCGGTGTAGATCACGCCGTTGCCGTTGCAGTTCGGGCACGCGCCCTCGGAGTTGGCGCTGAACAGCGCCGGCTTCACGTTGTTGGCCTTGGCGAAAGCCTTGCGGATCGGTTCGAGCAGCCCGGTGTACGTCGCCGGGTTGCTCCGCCGCGAACCGCGGATCGGCGCCTGGTCCACCGATACGACGTCGTCGGACTCCCGGATGGACCCGTGAATCAGCGAGCTCTTGCCCGACCCGGCAACACCGGTGATCACGCACAGGACGCCGAGCGGGATGTCGACGTCGACGTCCTGCAGGTTGTGCGTGTTCGCGCCGCGGATTTCCAGCACGCCCGTGCGCTCCCGCACCGACGGCTTGAGCGACGCGCGGTCGTCCAAGTGCTTGCCCGTCAACGTCTTGCTCGCGCGCAGACCGTCCACAGTGCCCTCGAAACACACCATGCCGCCGTTCGTGCCCGCGCCCGGCCCGAGGTCGACCACGTGGTCGGCGATCGCGATCGCCTCCGGCTTGTGCTCCACGACGAGGACGGTGTTTCCCTTGTCCCGCAACCGGAGCAGCAGGTCATTCATCCGCTGGATGTCGTGCGGGTGCAGGCCGATGGTGGGCTCGTCGAAGACATACGTGACGTCGGTGAGCGACGATCCGAGATGCCGGACCATCTTCACCCGCTGCGCCTCGCCGCCGGACAGCGTGCCCGCCGGCCGGTCCAGCGACAGGTAGCCGAGCCCGATCTCGACAAACGATTCGAGCGTTTCGTGCAGCGACTTCAGCAGTGGCGCGACCGACGGTTCGGACAGCTTCCCGACCCAATCGGCGAGATCGCTGATCTGCATCGCGCACACGTCGGCGATGCTCATCCCGTCGATCTTGGCCGACCGCGCCAGTTCGCTCAGCCGCGTCCCGTCGCATTCCGGGCAGGTCGCGAAGGTGACCGCCCGGTCCACGAACGCGCGGATGTGCGGCTGCATCGCCTCGACGTCCTTGGACAGATACGACTTCTGGATCCTCAGCACCAGACCCTCGTAGGTCATGTTGATGCCTTCGATCTTCATCCGCGTCGGTTCCTTGTACAGGAAGTCCTGCAGCTCGCGCTTGGTGTACTTGCGGATCGGCTTGCTCGGGTCGACCAGGCCGGAACCGGTGTAGAGCCGGTAGTTCCAGCCGCCCGGGGTGTAGCCGGGGATGGTGAGCGCACCGTCGTCGAGCGACTTCGTGTCGTCGTACAGCTGGGCGAGGTCGATGTCGTTGATCGAACCGCGGCCCTCGCAACGCGGGCACATGCCGCCGGTGATGCTGAAGCTGCGCCGCTCCTTGATCTCCTTCCCGGCGCGCCGCACGGTGACCGCGCCCGCGCCGCTGACCGACGCGACGTTGAACGAGAACGCCTGCGAAGACCCGATGTGCGGCACGGCGAGCCTGCTGAACAGGATCCGCAGCATCGCGTTGGCGTCGGTGGCGGTGCCGACCGTCGAGCGCGGATCGGCCCCCATCCGCTGCTGGTCGACGATGATCGCGGTGGTCAGCCCGTCGAGCACGTCGACCTCGGGCCGGGCCAGCGTGGGCATGAAGCCCTGCACGAAACTGCTGTAGGTCTCGTTGATCAGCCGCTGCGATTCCGCCGCGATGGTGCTGAACACCAGCGAGCTTTTGCCCGAGCCGGACACCCCGGTGAACACCGTCAACCGGCGCTTCGGGAGTTCGACGCTGACGTCCTTGAGGTTGTTCACGCGGGCGCCCTGCACGCGGATCAGGTCATGGCTGTCTGCGGCGTGCTCCGGCGCGGGCTTCCCCTTGGCCTTCGTCATCGTCTCTCCTTGTTTCTTCCCCAGAGGTCCGGCTCGGACTTCTTCAGCTCGCTTGCTGGATGCGGATCAGGTTCCCGGCCGGGTCGCGGAACGAGCAGTCGCGGACGCCGTAGGGCTGGTCCGTCGGCTCCTGCACGACCTCGGCGTCGCTGGCCTGCAACCGGTTGAAGGTCGCGTCGACGTCCTTGGTGGCCAGGTTCAGCGCGGCGTAGGTGCCCTTGGCCATCATTTCGGCGATCATCCGGCGTTCGTCGTCGGTGAGGCCGGGGAACGCGGCGACCGGCTGCAGCACGACCGAGGTGTCCGGCTGTCCGGGCGGGCCGACGGTAATCCAGGCCATGTCCCCGTACTTGACGTTGTTGCGCACCTCGAAGCCGAGGACGTCGCGGTAGAAGGTCAGCGTCGCTTCCGGATCGGTGTGCGGGAGGAAGCTCGCGTGAATGGTCATCTCCATGCCGATCACACTAGGTTCGCGCCGAAGGGGGTGCTTCTCGATTCCTGATCGGTCGCGTGACCTGTTTCGCGACGCACGGCGCCATGCCCTCGGTCGCGCCGGTCTCCTCCTGGCGGTAAACGCTTGGCGGCTTCCCGACCAGCTCGGTGAACCGCGTGCTGAACGTCCCCAGCGACGAAAAGCCGACCTCGAAACACACCTCGGTGACGCTCAGGTCGCCTCGGCGGAGCAGCGCCATGGCGCGCTCGATGCGGCGGGTCATCAGATACGAATACGGCGACTCTCCGTAAGCGGCGCGGAATTGCCGGCTGAGGTGCCCGGCGGACACGTTGACGCTCCGCGCGAGCGCCTCGACGTCCAGGGGACGCGCGTACTCGCGGTCGATCCGGTCGCGCACCCGGCGCAACCGTGCGAGATCGGCCAATCGCTGCGCGTCGTCCGGCTTGCTGGTCACCCCGAAATCGTGCCATGACGATCGCCGCGGTCCCAGTAATCCGCTCTTTCGGGCTGGTGGCCGATTCGTTCAAGACCGTCGCGCCGAGCACGTGCGACGGTTTCCGGGTGACTGTGAAATTGGAGGCCGTCGCCCCGTTCCTCGCCGGGCACGGCCGGTTGCTGGACCAGCGGCGGTTCGAGTTGCTGGAAGGAAATGGGCGCGCCGAGGAGGTGCTCGCGGCGGTCGCGGCCTACCGGAATCCGGACGGCGGCTACGGCTGGGGCCTGGAGCCGGACCTGCGCGCGCCGGAAAGCCAGCCGGGCGGCGCGCTGCACGCGTTCGAGATGTTCGGCGACATCGCGCCGGTGACCACGCCGCACGCGGTGCAGCTGTGCGACTGGCTGGAGTCGGTGTCGTTCGCCGACGGCGGGCTGCCGTTCGCGTTCCCGGTCGCCGATCCGACGGCGTGCGCTCCCTTTTGGACTGGAGCCGACCCGACGGTGTTCTCGTTGCAGAGCACCGCGTTCGTCACGTCGGCGGCGTGGCGGGTCGCCGAACACGACGAGGCGGTCGCGGCCCATCCGTGGCTCGCGCGGGCGACCGAGACGTGCCTGCGCGCGATCCGGGACCTCAACGAGATGCCGCACGTCATCGAGTTGAGCTTCGCGATCCACCTGCTGGACGCCGCGTACGACCGGTACCCGGAGGCCGACGAACTCCTGACAAAACTGGGGAAGTTCCTGCCGGAGAGCGGAATCGTCGCGGTGCAGGGCGGCTCCGAGGGAGAGGTGCTGCGCCCGCTGGACTTCAGCCCGGTGCCCGGCCCGTCCCGGCGGCTGTTCACTCCGGAAGCGGTCGAGGCTGACCTGACCCGGCTGGAACAGGGCCAGCAGCCCGACGGCGGCTGGACGGTCGACTTCGCCAGCTTCTCCCCGATGGCCTCGCTGGAGTGGCGCGGCTACGCCACCGTCGGCGCGATCTTCAAGCTGCGCGCCAACTCCCGGCTCTAGGGCCAGAGCCGTTCGCGGACCCAGCCCGCGGGTTCGCGGCGGTAGCGGACCCGGACGTGCCGCCGGTCGTGCGAGGCCTGCCAGAACTCCACCGATTCCGGCTGGATCAGGTAGCGCGTCCACGTTTCCGGTGCCGCGTCCGGGTTTTCCGCCACCCACTTCGCCGCTGCCTCAGCGGCTTCGACCAGCTTCGCCGGGTCGGACAGCACCTCCGACTGGTGCCCGACGTACGCCTCGGCCCGCGACGCCGGCGGCCGAGCGAGAAAGTCGTCGGCGGACACCTCGGCCGCGGCCGGGACCACCAGACCGCGCACGCGCACCTGCCGTCCGCGACCGGGCCAGAAGAACGTCAACGCCGCCCGCGGGTTCGCCGTCAGCTGCTGACCCTTCGGGCTTTCCGAGCTGGTCGCGATCGCCCAGCCGTCCTCGTCGACGTTCTTCAGGATGACCACGCGAGCGTCCGGCGCGCCGTCGGCGTCCACTGTGGACAGAGTGACCGCGTGCGGGGCCAGCACGTGCTCGCCGGCTTCGGTCAGCCAGGCGAGGAACAGCTCCTCGGGCGTTTCCGGGGTGCGGTCCGGGTCGAAGTCCGGGAGCTGTTCGGGGAACGACTGCCAGCCGCGCAACGAAACCATGTCACCGACCGTACGGCGGTTGCCCCGGCGGCGGGTAATGCGGCGGCTGCGGCCCGGCCGGACCCGCGGCGGGCGGGGGAGAAGTCTGTGGCATCGGCCCCTGCGGAATCTGCCCGGGGAAACCGCCGGGTCCCGATTGCGGGGGCTGCTGGTAAGCGGCCTGTTGCTGCTGCCACTGCACCTGCTGGAAAGCCTCGGCGGGCTGCGGGAAACAGAACGTCAGCTTCGCGTTGATCGCGCCGTGCATCGCCGCGCCCCAGAGCTTCCCGCCGGTGAAGGCGTACGTCGCGCCCGCGTACGGATCCACCGCGACCATCCGGGTTTCGCCGGCGAACTGGTTGCGCGTCTTCGCGCTCGCCAGCTGCGCGGCGTCCGGGTGCACGCGTCCGACGAGCCCGCAGATCACCACCGACCCGGCGGTCCAGCCGATCGTGCCCTGCACGTTGGCGCGGGCGTGCTGGGTGGCCATGCCGGTGAACTGCTGCAATGTCGCCGCATCGACCTCGGGATAAGCCCCGGCCACGACGCAGTAGTTCATCGTGGACAACATGATCGACTCGGTGAACAGGCCGACCGCGGCGGTCACCGGTCCGATCTGGACGGTGTTGAGCCTGCCGCCGCTGCGCACCACGCGTTCGGCGACCACCTGCAGGTACTGCTCGGGCGTGAGCACGTCCGCGACCTCCCGGGCTGAGCGGAATCCGGGGCAATCGTCGCACGCGCCGCCTTCGCACGGACTTCACCGGGCATGGTTGACTGTGCCCGCCATGCGCCGACTTCTCGTTCTCGCCCCAGCCCTGGTCCTGCTCGCCGGCTGCAACCCGTCGAGCCCGGCGAAGGAGACTCCGTCTTCGGTGCCGGCGAGTTCCGCTTCGGCGTCCGCGGGGCTGCCGCCCGATCCGCAGCCCGCGCGCACCGCGGAGTGCCCGTACCTGTCGAACGAGACGGTGCAGGACGCGAACGGACAGCACGTCACCAAGGTCAGCGTGTCCGACGACGAGCCGCATCCGACGTGCTTCTTCTACCGCCCGGACGGCAGTCTCCAGCTGTCCGTGCGCGTGTACGTGGGCAAGAGCGACGTCGCGACCGCGCTGGTCAACAAGGCCGCGCCGGTCGACACGTCGAACCCGGCTTCGGATCCGGCGGGGTGGAAGGGCGGCTACCAGCCCGCCGGCGACGGGGTGGTCTACGCCGTCGCGAAGGGCGAGGCCGCCGTCATCGTGACGAGCAACCAGAAGCAGAGCATCAAAGCACGCACAGTGGCGAAAAAGGCTATCGCTGCCCTGAAGCTCTGAGTAACGGGCTCCGCACGGGTGAGTGAAGTTGATCTTGTATTACTCTAAGCAGCACGCGCAGTCCCCCCAACACTCGCGCGGCGGGTGCCCGTCCGGCACCGAATACTTGGTTACCCCTTTTGACGACAAGGACAGATTCGTGGCTGACACCCTCAAGGAAATCCTGCTCGACTCGAGCCGTCGCCCCAGCGTGGTCACCGACCTCGGAGAGCTCGTGGACGCCGAGGTCTCCGACAAGGGCGGGGTCTCGGGCGCGGTCGTGAAGACCGGCTTCGCCGCCGTCAAGAAGATCAAGCCGGGCATCATCCCGTCCGCGGTCGACAGCCTGCTGGACGACTTCGCCGGCGCGCTCGAGCCGTTCTACGGCGACTACCGCGCGAAGGGCGGCAACGACTTCGGCGCGTACCTGACCAGCCGCTCGGACGAGGCTTCGGACGCGCTGCTCGGGGTTACCGACAGCCGCGCGGACCGCAGCAGCCGCGACAGCATCAAGAAGGTCTACTCGAAGCTGCGCCCGAACGGCAAGAAGAACGTCGAAGAGGCGCTGCCGCGTCTCGGCCAGCTGATCGACAAGCACGCCGCCGCGGTCTGAACCGACTGAGCGCTCGCACGAAAAAGGGCCCCGGGACGCACTTCCCGGGGCCCTTTTCGCGCGTTCAGTTCTTCTTCTCCGCAGCCGACGTGCTCGGCGCCTTGCCGTTCGTCTTCGGCTCGCCCGGCTTGGCGTCCTTCGCGTCCTTGGCTTCCGGAGCCGGCTTCGCGGGCGGAGCCGGAGGAGCGGGCGGGGTGGCCTTCGGCGGCGCCGGCGCGACCGGCGGCTCCTGCTGACGCGACTTCAGCGCGACGGCGGTGCCGACCGCGACCGCGCCGAGACCGAGGATCCACGGCCAGCGGCGACGCTTGCGGGTGCCCTTGGCCGCGCTCTTCGCCTCCTCCAGCGCGACGCGGAACTCCTTCTTCGCCGCCTTGAAGTCCTTCTTGCCGCGGCGCTTCGACTCACCGGCCGACGAGGCGGCCTTGATCGCGGCCTTCTTGGCCTTGCGGCCCGGCTTCTTCAGCTCGGCGATGCGGGCGAGCGCCTCCTTGCGCGCCGCGGCGGAGCTCTTCTTGAGCTCCTTGCGAGTCAGCTCCGTCTTCTTCGCCAGCTTGCGCCGGGCCCGGCGGCTCTGCTTCCCCAGCTCCTCCGCGCCGGCCTCGGCGGCCTTCGCGCCCGCCTTGCCCGCCTCGACGACCAGCTTCCGCAGGTCCGTCGAGCCGGACTTGACCGACTCGCCGACCGATTCCACGGCCCGGGTCATGGTCTTCACCTCATCAATCGTTGTGAAACAGATCTGTTGCTTGACATCTATCCTGCCCTTTTTCCGCCCGCACCGCTGCGGCTTCCCGTTCGAGGCGGATCGGAAACCTCAAGAAAGTGGTCTCTTCCTGGGCCGATGTCCAGCGCGACGGGCCGGGACGGCCCCCTGAACCCCCCATTTGTGCGAAGGGGTGGCACGATGGCGGCGTGACTGAAAGCGCCCGCAAGGCCACCCTGCACACCAACCAGGGTGACATCCACGTGAACCTGCTGCCCGACCACGCGCCGAAGACCGTGGCGAACTTCGTGGGGCTGGCCACCGGCTCCAAGGAGTACACCCAGCCGAACGCGAAGGGCGGCAACTCCGGTCCGTTCTACGACGGCTCGATCTTCCACCGCGTCATCGACGGCTTCATGATCCAGGGCGGTGACCCGACGGGCACCGGCCGCGGCGGCCCCGGCTACAAGTTCGGCGACGAGTTCCACCCCGAGCTGCAGTTCTCCAAGCCGTACCTGCTGGCCATGGCGAACGCCGGGCCGGGCACCAACGGCTCGCAGTTCTTCATCACCGTCGCGCCGACCTCGCACCTGAACTTCCGGCACACGATCTTCGGCGAGGTCGCGGACCAGGACTCCCGGAACGTCGTCGACGCCATCGCCACCAGCGCGACCGGCCCGGCGGACCGCCCGCTGTCCGACGTGGTCATCGAGAAGATCACCGTCGAAGACTGACGAGCCGCAGGCAGGGACGGGGTTTCGGTAGGTTGGAGTCATCGTGAGCCAACCGCCGAACCCGTCCGCGCCGTCTCTTCCCGGTTGCTGGTGGCATCCGAACCGCCCGACCGGTCTCAGCTGCGCCCGCTGCGGGCGTCCGGCCTGCCCGGACTGCCTGCGCGAGGCCCCGGTGGGATTCCAGTGCACCGACTGCGTGCAGACCGGGGCGCAGCAGCAGAAACAGCAGCAACGGCAGTATCGCAATGCCGGGATGGGCACTCGCACGATCGCGGGGGCCCGGCTGTCCAATTCTTACGTCGTCACCGCCACGTTGATCGCGGTGAACGTGGTGATCTTCCTGATCACCGTCATCCAGGCGAAGAGCCTGTTCAACAACCAAGTCGCGCCCGTCGAGCAGGCGGGTGTCCTCTGGCCCTCGGCCACACTCGGCGGCGGCGAGTTGTGGCGGATCTTCACCTCCGGTTTCCTGCATTACGGGCCTGTTCACATCGCGGCGAACGCGTTCTCGCTGTGGATGATGGGCCGCGCTTTGGAACAGGTCTTCGGCAGGATCCGCTACCTGGCGCTCTACTTCGTGTCGATGCTCGGCGCTTCCACCGCGGTGCTGCTCTTCCAGGACATCGACGGTGCCACCGCGGGCGCGTCCGGTGCGATCTTCGGGTTGCTCGGCAGCTATGCGGTCATCGTTCTGAAGCTCCGGCTGAACCCTTCCGCGCTGCTCGTCAACCTGGCGATCAACGCCTACGTCACCTTCGCGATCCCCGGTATTTCGATCTGGGCGCACGCGGGAGGGCTCGTCACCGGTGCGCTGGTGACGGCAGCGATGCTTTACGCGCCGGCCCGGAACCTGGTCCGGTGGCAGGCGATCGGCACGGTCATCGTCGCGGTCGCGCTCGCCGGGCTGATCGGCTGGCGAGCCACCCAAATTCCCACGGTTTCGTGCGGTTTCCACGAGTCCCGCGGCCAGACCTATTACGGCTGCGGGACGTCACGCTCCGTCTGACCGGGCCCGCAGCTCCGTAAGCACGTCCAGCACGTCGCGAGGATCCTCGCCGAGATCGGTCTGCCCGAAGATGAACAGCTGATCGCCGTGCTCCAGCTCGAGCGTCACGCCGTCACGGCCGAGGCGGCGCGTGCTGCGCAGCCGGACCGTCGTGCCGGTCCAGGGGAGCCGGTGCGTGCCGTTGAGCGTGCGAGCGCGCACACCGTCCAGATCCGCGGCAAGCCGAGGGCGCACGAGCGTCCAGTGGACCGCGAACGCGCCGACGGCCAGCGTCGCGAGGCCGGTGAGCACCGCGCCCTTGCCGTCGCCGAAGGTCGCGTCCACGACGGTTCCGACCAGCAACAGCGCGGTCAGGCCCCACGCCACTACCACGAGGTTTCGGCGCGGAGCCCACGAGGCCGGGTGGTTATCCACAGGGGTTATCCACACTGGGGATGAGTCACACCGGTGTGATTCGGTGTCAATCGGCCGTCCGGAGCAAAGCTGATCCGGCGGATGGTCAGCGCCACCGCATCGTCATCAGCAGGCCGGCGATCATCGCGGCGAATCCGATCGCGAAATTCCAGTTTCCGAGCTGGCTGAGGAACGAAACCTTGTCGCCCGCGATGTAGTTCACGACCAGCCACACCAGCCCGAGGAGCATGAGGCCGAACATGACGATCTTGTAGAACAGGTTCGACGGTCCCGCGGCCTGGACCTTCACCGGGGTGCGGCGGTCGACAGGCGGGGTGTACGCGGTCTTCTTGCGGACCTTCGACTTCGGCATCGTTTCCTCGCGTGCTCTCGGGCATTCCTGGTGGCGGCATCCTGGACGAGGTCCCGCTGTCGGGGTGCGCAACCAGCGCCACGTGCACACGTTAACGTAAAGGACGGCTCCGCAGCACCGGGCGGGAGCGGTCGGGTTTCTCAGACTGTGACAATAGCGCCACCTGGAGTGCCGAGGAGGACTCCGGCCGGGCGCGGGAGGAGCTTGGGTGACGCCGCAAGATTGGCCGGGCGAGGACGACCGCCGCCCCGGCACGGGACCTGACCGCCCGGTCCGCCGACAGCCCCCGCCGCCGAGAAGGCAGTCCGGGGAGACGCCGCCGCGGCGAAGAGTGGCAGGCGATCCGGGCCGGAGATCACCCGAACAGCGCACGCCGATCGACCGGGGCGGACCGGCCCAGGGCGGCGGCGAAAACCGGCCTGGGCAAGGGCGGCCCCGCGAGGGTGACCCCCGCGGCGGTGATTTCGGCGGCGCTCGCGGCAACGCACCCCGCCGTACCGCCGAGTTCCGCGCCGAAGGCAACCCGCGCGGCGAACGACGCCCGGCCGACCCGCGCGCTGATCGTGCGCAGCCTGGGGATCCTGGACGGCGTCCCCGCGGCGGAGATCCTCGCCGTCAGCCGGAAGAAGGCCGTCAGATGCCTCGCCGGGTGGGGGCCGCGGCCCCGGACCCGTCCCGGCGGCGGATGACCGGACCGGAGTTCGCGGAGCAGCCGACCGAGGTGTTCTCCGCGGTGGCCGTCGCGGACAAGGACGAGAAGAAGGCCAAGAAGACCCCGCCGCCGCTGGGCAAGGGCGGAATCGCGATCCGCACCGCGGGCGAAATCTTCATCACGCTCGGCGTCGTCGTGCTGCTGTTCATGGTGTACGAGGTCTGGGTCACCGACCTGTTCTCGGCGGAGAAACAGCACACCGCGAGCGACCAGCTCGACGGCGACTGGCAGAAGGACCGCACGCTGCACCCCGAGCTGATCGACGGCAAGGCGTTCGCGCGGATCCACATCCCGTCGTTCGGCGCGGACTTCAACTTCACCATCCAGGAAGGCACCGGCGAGGACTCGCTGGCGGTCGGCCCCGGCCACTACAAGGGCACCGCGCTGCCGGGCGAACCGGGCAACTTCGGCATCGCCGGGCACCGCGTCGGCAAGGGCGCGCCGTTCAACGACCTGGACAACCTGAGCTCCTGCGACCAGATCGTCATCGAAACGCACAGCGATTTCTTCATCTACCAGGTGCTGCCCTACGACGACGAGATCAAGGGCTGGAGCAGCGGCAAGGGCGCGCAGCCGGAGTGCAAGGGCGTCTCGACGCTGCGCAATTCGAGCATCCCCGGCGGCGGACCGTACGACGAGACGTTCGGCCGCAAGGTCGTCCAGCCGAGCCAGGGCGACGCGGTGAACGCGGTGCCGTACAAGCCGGCCGACGCGTTGCCCAAGGCGCAGCAGGCTTCGCTGCTCACGCTCACCACGTGCCACCCGCAGTTCTCGGCGAAGGAGCGGCTGATCATCACCTCGGTGCTGACCCGCCAGGTGCCGAAGACGCAGGTGCCGGATTACACGACGCTGCTGAAGAAGATCGGAGTCGGTTCCTGATGTACGGCTGGCTCTGGCGGCATCTGCCCGGTCCGTTCGCGGTGAAGCTCGTGATCGCGCTCGTGCTGGCGCTCGGGATCGTGGCGTTGCTGATGTTCGTGGTGTTCCCGTGGCTGGACCCGCTGCTGTGGTTCAACAACGTGTCGGTGAACAACTGAGGTTCGGCGTCTTCCTGGTCTCGGGCCGCTTCCCGGGCCAGGACGACGCCGCCGTCCTGCGGCGCACCGTCCGTGCCGCTCTTGCTGCCGAGGCGGCTGGCTTCGACGACGTGTGGCTGGCCGAGCACCACTTCATGCCTTATGGCGTGTGTCCGTCGGCGATCACGCTCGCCGCGCACGTGCTTGGCCAAACGTCGCGGATCAGCGTGGGCACGGCGGTGAGCGTGCTGTCGACGACGCATCCGGTCGCGTTGGCCGAGCAGTGGTCAATGCTGGACGCGGTTTCCGACGGCCGATTGCGATTGGGTGTTGGCCGGGGCGGGCCTTGGCAAGATCTGGAAGTGTTCGGGACCGGGTTGTCGCGCTATGAAACGGGTTTCGCCGAGTCGCTAGATCTTCTGCTGACTGCCGCTGCTGGCCGGGTTTCGGCTCACGGGGCGCACTTCTCATTTCGCGAGGTGCCGCTGCGCCCTGCTCCGCAACGCTCCCCGCAAGTCGTGGTGGCCTGCGGCGGACCTGCTTCTTCCGCGGTCCGGCTGGCTGCTGAACGTGACTTGCCGCTGTTGCTGGGCCTGCACGCGGATGACTTTGAGAAGGCCGCGACCGTCGCCGCTTACGGTGCGCCCGCGGCCCATGTGTCGACTGTGCTGTGCCAGGTCGGCGATGATGCTTCTGCGGTGGTCCGCCGCGCCCTGCCGGGCTGGCTGTCGGACGGCTTGGCCGCTCATGTGCCGGTAGACGACCGGCCCGGTCCGGCGCGAGATCCTTGGGAGTACACGGAAAACCTGTGCGCGATCCATCCGGTCGGCCCGGTTGAGCACTGTGTCGAGACCCTGCGGACGAGCCTCCGGCGCACCGGGGTGTGCCAGGTGATCATGTTCGTGGAAGCATCCGGCACACCGGAGGGCACGCTGGCGAACATCGCACGGATCGGTGCCGAGGTGCTGCCCGCGCTGCGGGATTAGTCATTGGTCCCGGAGCTTGCAGGACTCCAACGCCCAGAGTTGACGGCCGTACTCGTCGCGGAATACCCGGTAGCAGTCGAGGAGCGAGCCTTGAGTGCACGCCTGGAAGGCGATATCGATACTGGCGTCCCCCTCGTCCGCCGCGTACTGGACACAGTCCGGAACGCTCTGGGCGGTCGCCGAGGCGCTCGGCGCCATCGGCACCATCGCACCCGCCGCCAGCACCAGCACGGATATCGCTGCTTTGCCGAACATGTCATCACCCTCCGGTTCGTGCGGCGGAGACCCGCCGGCACGCGCTCCCAGTCCAGCGCCCAGCCGGCCTGGGCACCAGACTTCTCCGGAACGATCAGCCAAGTACCCCGATGCGTCACCGCACCGTGCCGGTGAGCTCACTGGACGTATCCCGCGCCGGGCGCGTCCGTTCACTCCTCCCCGTGCGAAACTTCCCCTCCGTGTGACCCGCATTGGCGCCATCGACGTAGAACGGCAACGGAGACCGCGGCGGGTACGAACCAGCTAAAGACCGGCCTGGTCAGGGAAATCCCCTGACCAGGCCGGCACCCAAGTCCGAAACCAGGCTCAGCAGTCCCGCAATTCCGGGCTCTGGTTCAGCAACTGCCCCCGCGGCGAGACAAACGCCCGGTACCGATCCCCGTCCGTCTCGCGGAACACTGCTACCCGGTGGCAGTTCTGGAATGCCAGTTTCAC
Source organism: Amycolatopsis albidoflavus (assembly GCF_039525725.1). Classification (NCBI taxonomy): domain Bacteria; kingdom Bacillati; phylum Actinomycetota; class Actinomycetes; order Pseudonocardiales; family Pseudonocardiaceae; genus Amycolatopsis; species Amycolatopsis albidoflavus. The sequence continues at coordinate 277,074 of NZ_BAAAHV010000021.1, read as the reverse complement.
CCCGAAATGCCGCTCCAGCCCGCCGCGGATCGCGTCTGAGGCCAGGGCTCGCAGGAGCTGGCCGCGGGCGGCCTCGCTCGGCGGCGGGGTTTCGTTGTCCGCGAATCCGTCCGCGGCGGTGTCCGCTTCCGCGATCACTCCGGTGATGACCTCCCACGCGTACGGCAGCGATTCCCGCACACAGGCCACGAACTCGGCGTCGGAGACCTCCCCGCGTTCGGCTTTTTCCAGCAGCGCGGGCGATACGTCCAAGGACAAGACAACCTCCATGGTCAGCGGTACCCCTCAGAGCTACCGGCCCGCCGGACCCGGCCACAAGAGAAAACGAGTTTCATCACCACTTTGGTGGATCACTCCCACCGGAACAGCCGCACGGCGAGCGCCGTTCCGCCCAGCGCGAAGGCGGCCAACGCGACGAACTGCAGCGGCTGCCCGCCATCGCCGATCCAGGCGTCTTGCAGCGGTTGGGTGCCGGGTGGGAGGTAGCCGCCGATTTTCTGGATCACTGCTGGCAGCAGCGGTCGTGGCAGGTAGACGCCGCCGACGAACATGATGGGGAAGAACGCGATCATGGCCAGTCCGCCGGCGGCTTTGCCGGTGCGGGCGAGAGACGCGGCGATCAGGCCCAGCGCGAACACCGAGACCAGGCCCAGCAGCAGGGCCAGCAGGAAGAGTCCGGGATGGCGGGGGATCGGCACGTCGAAGGCGATGCGGGCGGTCACGAGCATCAGCAGAACTCCGGCCAGCGCGACCGCGGCGTGGATCAGCACCTGGGCGAGCAGGAGATACGCGGGCGGCACGGGGGTGGTGGCTAGGCGGCGGAGAATTCCCTGTTCGCGGTAGGTGGCGACGGCGGCGGGGATGACTTGCAGGCCCAGCATCGCCAGTGCGATGACGATCAGCGAGGGCACCCAAAGGTCGACAAATCGATACCCATCGGTGACGGGGCTCGGTTCTCGCATGCCGGGGATCGAGCCGACACCCAGCAGGACCGCGGTCGGCAGGAAAACGCCCAGGAGCGCCCACAGCGGCGTGCGCAGGAACAGTTTTGCTTCGGTGATCAGCAAAGTACGCATCGGGAGAGCTCCTTCAGCCGCGAGTGAGCGCGACGAACGCGTCGTGCAGGGTGGATTGGCCGGTGGAGGCGAGCAGGTCGGCGGGGGTGCCGGTGGCGACGACGCGGCCCTGGTCGAGCAGCACCAGGCGATCGCACAGCCGTTGCGCCTCGTCCATGAAGTGGGTGACCAGCACGATCGTCACGCCGGAATCGCGGACGTTCTCGACCAGTTGCCAGGTTTCTTGCCGGGCATGCGGGTCGAGGCCGGTGGTCAACTCGTCGAGGATGGCCAGTTCGGGGTTGCCGACCAGGGCGAGTGCGATGGACAGCCGTTGCCGGAGACCGCCGGAGAGCTTGCCGAAGGCGATGTCGCGGTGGGCGTCGAGGCCGAGTCGGGTCAGCAGCGTGTCGATGTCGGCTGGGTTCGGATAGAAGGACGCGAACAGCGAAAGCGCTTCCCGGACCCGCAGTTTGTCCGGCAGGCGCGCGTCTTGCAGCTGGGTGCCGACGCGGCGGCGCAGTTCGGCGGTGTCGCGCGCCGGGTCCAGGCCCAGTACGGAAATCGTGCCGGAATCCGGCGAACGCAGGCCCTGGAGACATTCGACCGTGGTGGTCTTCCCGGCTCCATTCGTGCCGAGGACGCCGAAGATCTCGCCGCGTTCGACGGAGAACGAGACCCCGCCGACCGCGACCCGGCCCGCGTAGGCCTTGCGGAGTTCGGAAACTTCGATGAGTCGCATGCGAACGACGCTAGAAGCGCTCGCGGTCCGGCAGAATGAGCCGGAAACCCCAGTTGAGGTGGGGTTTCGCGGGTGCCGGGGGTGGGGCTGGGGCCACCCTGATCCGGGAGCTGGGGCCAGGGTCCGGGACGGCCGCAGCGGCGAGACTGGGGCGCGAAAGGGGGGTGCCATGACGTCGGTGCGGCGCGCGTGGGCACTAGCCGGTCTCGCGGTGGTGAGCTGGGTCGACGTTCTGCTTGAACTGATCGCGTTCGCGCTGTTGTGCGTCGGTCTCGTGCTCTTCTTCTCCCCGGCGGTCGAAATCGCGCGCGTCCGGTCGCGGCGCACGCGGGAACTGGTCGGCCGGTGGACCGGGCGGGAGATTCCGAGCCCGTACCGGCCCGCGCCGCCGGAGCCGGAACGCGAGCGCGACGGCTGGTATCGCGACGGCACCCAGCTCTACCGGCGCGCCTGGTGGATCCGCTGGAATCGACGTTTCACGTGGATCATGGAGGATCCGGCGACCGGCCGGGAGTTCGGCTGGCAGCTGCTGAATCCGCTGGTCGCGCTGGGTTTCGCGGTGTTTTCGCTGGTCACCGGGCCGGTCGCGCTGCGCGGGTACGCCCGGTGGACCGGGTACTGGCTTGGCCCGCACGCACCGCGGGGGAAGAGCTGGCTTGGTCGCAGGTTCGAGACGCTCGGGTATCAGCTCGGGCTGTGGGCGATCTCGGTGGCGCAGCTGGGCCTGGCAGTCGCCCAGATCATCGTGCTGACCGGCGCGGTGCCGGTGTTCCCGACGGTCACGCGGGCCAGCCGCGCGGTCGCTGACACCTTCCGCCGCGAGGCCGAGCGCTGGACCGGGGTTCGGATCGCCCAGCCGTACCTGCCGCCGCCCGCGTTGCCGGTGCCGCGTGGCGACGGGATGTACCAGTTCGGCAAGCAGCTGTACGAGGAACCGTGGTGGCCGATGCTGCGCGCCCGGATCCACTGGGTGCTCCACGACCGCGCGACCTGGCGGGACCTGGCCGCCGCGCTGCTGCTGCCGGTGCTGACGCCGGTGTTGTGGGTGCCGTCGGCGGCTCTGGTTTTCTGGGGGATTTACGGTCTGGTCGCGCTGTGGATCACCGGCCAGCACAGCTGGTTCGAGATGGTCGGGCTGCCCGCGGTGACCAGCACCGGCGGCGCGTTCGCGATGATGCCGGTGGCATTGGCGGCGGTGTTCGTCGGGCTGCTGCCGGCGCCGTGGCTCGCTAGGCGGCAGGCGAAATTCGGGCGCTGGCTGCTCGGCCCGACCGAGGCGTCCCGGCTCGCGCAGCGCGTCCACCGGCTGGACCAGACACGGGTCGAGGTCAACGTCGCGCAGGCCGCTGAGCTGCGGCGGATCGAGCGCGACCTGCACGACGGCATCCAGTCGCGGCTGGTCGCGATGGGGATGAAGCTCGGCGCGGTGGAGGCCTTGATCGACCACGATCCGGATAAGGCGAAACAGCTGGCCGCCGAGCTGCGGGAAGCGTCGTCGGAAGCGCTCACCGAGCTGCGGTCGCTGGTTCGCGGCATCCATCCGCCGGTGTTGTCGGAGCGCGGACTGGTCGACGCGGTGCGCGCGGCGGCGTTGGACAGTCCGTTGAAAGTCGAGGTCACGGCAACGGTGCCGGGTCGGCTCGAACAGCCGGCGGAGGCGTGCGCGTACTTCGCGGTGTGCGAATTGCTTGGCAACGCGGCAAAACACGGCGAGGCCCGGCGCGCGACTGTGGCGCTGGAATACCTCGACGGGTTGCTGCGCGCGACCGTCACCGACGACGGCAAGGGCGGTGCCGACGCCGCTCGCGGAACGGGCTTGCGCGGGATCGAGCGGAGGCTGTCGGGATTCGCCGGTAGGTTGGCGCTGACCAGCCCGCCGGGCGGCCCGACGGAGGCGATTGTGGAGGTGCCGTGCCAGCTCGACCCCGGACCGTCGTCGCCGAAGACCAGTACCTCCTCCGAGACGGCCTGACCCACCTGCTCGCCGCGCACGGGTTCGACGTCGTCGCGGCGGTCGGTTCCGGGCCCGAACTCGCCGCCGCGCTAAGGGAACACCGGCCTGATGTGTCCATTGTGGACGTAAGAATGCCGCCGACCAACACCGACGAAGGACTGCAGGTCGCCCTCGCCGCTCGGCGGGAGACGCCGGGGCTGCCGATTCTCGTGCTGTCGCAACACGTCGAGCAGCTTTACGCGCGCGAACTCCTGGCGGATGGCACCGGCGCAGTCGGCTATCTGTTGAAGGACCGGGTATTCAACGCGGAACAGTTCATCGACGCGGTTCGCCGGGTCGCCGCGGGCGGGACCGCGATGGATCCGGAAGTGATCGCGAAACTGGTGGCGGGCAATGCTTCCGATCCGCTGGCGGCCTTGACGCCACGGGAACGCGAGGTGCTCGGCTTGATGGCTGAAGGCTGTTCGAACGCCGCGATCGCCAGCCGGTTGCACTTCAGCGAAGGCGCGGTCGGCAAACACACCGCGAATATCTTCGCCAAACTCGGGATTTCCGCCTCGGACGACACGAATCGCCGGGTGCTGGCCGTGCTGAAGTTCCTCGGTTCTAGCTGAGCGGCACCCGCACGGCGGGCGGAAGCGGCCCGGCAGCCGGATGCGCCCGGAACGACTGGAGCAGCAACGCCGTGAACCGCCGCACCGCTGCGACACGGGCGGCAGCCGGTTCCACCCGGATGCCTTCGTTGGCGACCAACGCCAGCACGAGGTCTTCCAGCACGAAATCCGGGCGCAGATCGCCGCTTTCCTTGGCCCGGTGGATGAGTTCGAGCAGCAGCCGCAGTGTCCGGGCGCGGTCGGCGGCGAAGTCGAGTCGTCGCGGCAGTTGCGCGACGAACGCGCGAAACCCCTGCTCACGAGCGTGGACCTCGGTGAGTTTCTCCACCGCCAGGACAAAACCCTGCCACGGATCAGCCGCGGCAAGGCCCTCCTCGACGATCGACGAGCACAACGCTAGTTCTTCGGCGAAGGCTTCGGCGATCAGCGCGTCTTTGGTCGGGAAATGCCGGTAAACCGTCGCGACGCTGACCCCGGCTTGCCGCGCGATCTCCCGCATCGGCACGCGGTATCCGCGGACGGTGAAGGCCGCCCGGGCGGTAGCGAGAATGCGCACGCGGTTGTGCGTGGCGTCGGTCCTTCTCACTTCGGCCGCCACCCCTCTCACTTCCGCCTGAACCGCTGACCTGCCGGAATACCGTCGGACGCATGAAAGCCGTCCAGTTTTCCCAGTATGGCCCGCCCAGCGTCGTGCACGTCGCCGATGTCGCCGAACCGCACGCCGGACCCGGGGAGATCCGCATTTCCGTGCGCGCTTCCGGCTTCTCCGCGGGCGAAACCGCCATTCGGTCCGGTGCGCGCAAAGGTATGTGGCTCCCGTTCCGGACGGGATACGACGCCGCCGGCGTGGTTGACGAGGTCGGTGACGGAGTAACCGGGGTCGAACTCGGCGCGCACGTCTTCGGCATGACAGCCGCGGATCGTCGCGGGGCCAACGCCGAGTACGCCGTTCTCGTTCACTGGGCGGCCAAACCGGCCGCGTGGAGCTGGGCCGAGGCAGGCGGTGCCGCGGGCGCGATCGAAACCGCCACCCGAGTTTTGGATCAGCTGCCTGGCGAAACGCTCCTGGTGCACGGCGCGGCGGGCGGGGTCGGCACGGTCGCGGTCCAGCTGGCAGTAGCGCGCGGTGCCACCGTTATCGGCACCGCGAGCCCGCACAACCACGATTTCCTGCGTTCACTCGGTGCCGAACCGACGACTTACGGCCCAGGCCTGGTCGACCGGGTCGGCAGTGTTGACGCAGTGTTCGACTGCGCCGGGGGAGCGCTGCCAGACCTGATCGAGATCGCCGGAGACCCAGCGAGGGTCGTGACGATCACCGACGCCGCAGCACCCCAGCATGGCGTGCATTTATCGCACAGCGCCGCGATCCCCGGTGCCGATCCGCTAGCAGTACACGGCCTTGCCGCAGCGGTAAAACTCGCTGAGGAAGGCCGGTTAAAGATCCCCGTCGCAGCGACCTTCCCGCTGAGCGAAGCCGCGGCCGCACATGAGCTGAGCGAGAGCAGGCACGCCCGCGGGAAGATCGTCTACGTGAACTGACTCAGGCGCGCGAAACCCGTACCATCTCGTCCCGCTCCACGACCTTCACCCGCTCGCGTCCTTCGGGCTCGCCGAGCGACTTCTCGTGCGCGTCGAGCTTGCCCCACCCTTCCCAGGTGGTGAACGAAATCCCGCGCGCGGCAAGGAAGTCCAGGATCGCGTCCGGCGAGGAATGCCGCGGCGCGGCGAGCGTGTCGGCGTCCGCCAGCAGGTTCGCGACGGTCTCGGCCGCGTCGCCCTTCGTGTGGCCGATCAGGCCGACCGGGCCGCGTTTGATCCAGCCGGTCACGTACACGCCGGGGACCTGGTTCTCGTCCAGGTCCAGCACGCGGCCGCCCTGGTTCGGGATCACGCCCGCGGTGTGGTCGAACGGGATTTCCGGCAGATGCGACGACAGGTACCCGACCGCGCGGTACACCGCCTGCACGTCCCAGTCGTGGAACTCGCCGGTGCCGACGACCTTGCCGTCGCGGTACTCGGTGCGTTCGGTGCGCAGGCCGACGACCTTGCCGTCCTCGCCGAGCACCTCGGTCGGCGCGTGGAAGAAGTGCAGGTGCAGCCGCCGCGGACGGGTGCCTTCGTCGCGAATCGCCCATTCCTGCAGCGTCTTCACGACCATGTCGGTCTGCTTGGAGGACCGCAGCTGCGCGACGCTCGCCTCGTCGAACTCCATGTCCTCGGGGTGCACGATCACCTCGACGTTCGGCGAATGGTCCAGTTCGCGCAGTTCCAGCGGCGAGAACTTCGCCTGCGCCGGGCCGCGGCGGCCGAACACGTGCACGTCGGTGACCGGGCTGGCCTTCAGGCCCTCGTAGACGTTCGCCGGGATGTCGGTCGGCAGCAGTTCGTCGGCGGTCTTGGCGAGCACCCGCGCCACGTCCAGCGCGACGTTGCCGACGCCGAGCACCGCGACCGAGGACGCGGTGAGCGGCCAGGTGCGCGGCACGTCCGGGTGGCCGTCGTACCAGGACACGAAGTCGGCGGCGCCGTGGCTGCCGTCGAGGTCGATGCCGGGCAGGTCGAGCGCGCGGTCGGCCATCGCGCCGGTCGCGAAGATGACCGCGTCGTAGAACTCGCGCAGGTCGTCGAGCTTCAGGTCGGTGCCGTAGTCGACGTTGCCGAGCAGCCGGATGTTCGGCCGGTCGAGCACCTTGTGCAGGGCGTTGACGATGCCCTTGATGCGCGGGTGGTCGGGCGCGACGCCGTAGCGGATCAGCCCGAACGGCGCCGGCATGCGCTCGAACAGGTCGATCTCGACATCGGCGTCGGACTTGTCCAGCAGGTCGGCGGCGTAAATGCCGGCGGGACCGGCGCCCACGACGGCGACACGAAGGATTCGGCTCACCGGTCCACGGTAAGTTAGGTGATCCTAACAATCACTGTGATCTGGCGTACGGTCCAGCAGGTGGGAGCCGCTAAGCTGGCGGCATGCGCGTTCTCGTCGTCGACAACTACGACAGCTTCGTCTACAACCTCGTCCAGTACCTGGCGCAGCTCGGCGCCGACTGCACGGTGTGGCGCAATGACGTCGTCGACCTCGACCGCGTCCCGGAATTCGACGCGGTGCTCGTCTCCCCGGGCCCGGGAACGCCGGAACGTGCAGGTCAGAGCATTGAAGTGATCGCGAAGTGCGCCGAGACGCGCACGCCGATGCTGGGCGTCTGCCTCGGCCACCAGGCGCTGGGCGTGCACTTCGGAGCCACCGTCGACCGGGCGGACGAGTTGCTGCACGGCAAGACCAGTCAGGTGCATCACACCGGCGTCGGCATCCTCGCCGGGCTGCCGGAGGAGTTCACCGCCACTCGCTATCACTCGCTCACAGTGCTGCCGGAGACCATCGATCCGGCCATTTTCGAGGTCACCGGGACCACCGAGAGCGGCATCGTGATGGGCATGCGGCACCGCGAGCTGCCGCTGGAAGGCGTGCAGTTCCACCCCGAATCCGTGCTCACCGAATGCGGCCACCGGATGCTGGCGAACTGGATGGCCTCGGCGGGGCACCCGGTCGCGCCGACCGTCGTCGACGACCTGGAGCGGGCCACCCGCACCCTGCAGAAGGCCGCGACTGCGTGACCGCCCCGACTCCGCTGATCCGGCTCAGCGGAGTCGGAAAACGGTACGGCAGCGGCGAACCCGTCCTGACGCACGTCGATTTCGAGGTGCCCGCCGGACAGGTCGCCGGCATCCTCGGCGCGAACGGCTCGGGCAAATCGACCCTGCTGCGGATCCTCGCCGGGGTGTCGCGGGCGTCGTACGGGGACATCACCGGAAGCCCGGCGGTCGGCTACCTGCCGGACCGCTTCCCCGGCGGCCAGCGGCTGAGCGCGCGGGCGTACCTGCGGCATCTCGCGCGGATCCGCGGGCTGGCTGACCTGTCCGGGATCGATCCGCTGCTGAAGCGGCTCGCGCTGGTCGGCAGCCCGGACGCGCAGCTGCGGACGCTGTCGAAAGGCAACGCGCAGAAGGTCGGCCTCGCCCAAGCCGTGCTGGTGCGGCCGGACCTGCTGATCCTCGACGAACCCTGGTCCGGCCTCGACGTCGGCACGCACGCGGTGCTCGGCGAACTGGTCGCGGAAACCCGGGCACGAGGCGCGAGCGTCGTGTTCACCGACCACCGGCCGGACGTCGTGCGCGCCCACGCCGACGAGGTGTACCGGCTCGAATCCGGCCGGCTCGCGCCACTGGAAACGCATCCGGAGCGCAAGCGGATCACGCTGCTGCCGGTGTCCTCCAGCGTCGACAACTGGTCCGCCGAACCCGGCGTGCACACGGTCGCCGATCAGGCAGGCGGCGTGGTCCTGACGGTCGACGCCGACCACGCCGACGCCGTACTGTTGCGCGCCCTGTCCGGCGGCTGGTCGGTGCGGGAGGTGGCGCCGTGCTCGCAGTGAGCCGCTATTACCTGGCGCTGCTGGGACATTCGCAGCGGTATCTGCCGGCCGGACTCGCGTACCTCGCGTTGTGCTCGATCCTTTACGCAGACCCGAGTTCGCCGGTGATTCCGCTGTATGGCGTTAGCGGGGCGGGGATTCTCGTACTGGGCTGCTGGCTGACGATCGCGTTGCTGGACATCGAAGACCCGGTGCAGCGGTTGATCACCCTCAATCACGCTGGGGGCAACCGGAAAACCATTGGCGGCGCGGCGCTTACGGTTTTTGGCTGCACCTTGGCGAGCACATTGGTGACCGTCGCATGGGCTGCGACGCATCGGAATCAGCTGCATTGGCAGATCGTCAGCGCCGGATTGGCGACCCATCTGGCGTGCGCTCTCGTCGGCATCGCAATCGGCCTGCCGTGCTCGCGACTGCTGGTGTCGCGTATCGGATGGACGGTGCTCGCGGCGGTTCTCGTGCTTGGCGTGGTGCTGCTGGGAAAGTGGGTTCCGGTGGTGCATCCGCTGCTGGAGGCGCTGATGAACGGCACTCCATACGGCGGCCCGCTCACGTTGGCGATCGGCGCGTCGGTGGTGTTGCTGGCGGCCAGCATGACGGTGGTGGGTGCGGTTTCGGCCCGCCGGTCTTGAATCTTTATCAAAGCCTTGAGCGAGACGCATTCTGCACCTCTCGGGCGCAAGCTAGGATATCCGACCTGAGCTGGGCCGAGTGCGGTTTCCGGCCCCATGAGCAAGGGGAGGTCTCATGGCGGATGGCACCATTGCGATCACCATGCCAGGAGCGTCGGACGACGAACTCCGGAAGCTCGCGGCATGGTTTCGGGACGAGGACGACTTGCGCGGCCGGGTCCGAGCCCAAGACGCTCCGGCTGGTCCCGGGGAAATGGGCGGTGCGCTCGACGCGATTACCGTCATCGCCACCAGTGGTACAGCTACCGCGTTTTGCCGTTCGCTATTCGACTGGCTGACTCGTCTCCGCGACGCGCGCAAGGTTTCGCTCAAGCTGACGAGGGGCAAGGAGACGCTCGAACTGGAGTGCGGCTCGGGCGACGACTCCGCCCAAGTGCTCGCCGCGGTCCGGAATTTCCTCGAGCGGGAGTCCTGATCGGAGTGAGCGCGCTTCCCGACCCGGAGCGGTCTCGAGCGATCCTCATCGGCACGAGCGACTTCGAGTCCGAGCTGTTCGTGAACCTGCCGGCGGTCCACAACAACCTGGCGGACTTGCGTTCCGCGCTCAGCGACCCGCGGGCCGGGATTCTCGAATGGGACCACTGCTATGTCGTCGACAATCCTGATTCGCCGACAAGCCTGACGAAGCGCTTGCGCCGCTTCTCCCGGGAAGCCGAAGATTTCCTCTTCGTCTACTACGCGGGCCACGGGGTCCGGCACGAACTCCGCGACCGGCTCTATTTGACGACCCGGGAGACCGACCCCGAGGAACCCGACACGACAGCGGTCGCCTTCGATACCTTGCGCGACGCGGTGGAGATGAGTCCCGCTCAGGTCAAGTTGCTCGTCCTGGACTGTTGTTACTCCGGAATGGCGATCGGGGCGATGTCTGATTCCCGGCTGGACTCCCGGGAAATCAAGGTTCGCGGGACAACGGTGATCGCCTCTTCGCCGAAGAACCGGGTGTCGCTCTCGCCGCCCGGAGACCGCAACACCGCGTTCACCGCGGAGTTGCTCACCTTGCTCACCAGCCGTTCTCCCGGACGTCCGCTCGACGTCAACAACCTCTACGGTGCCCTTGACGCGGCTCTCGCGCGTCGTGGAATGCCCCGGCCGAAGATGCAGGCGATGGACACCAGCAGCAGTCTTCTGCTGCGCAGGGAACCATTGACGGACAAGCCCGCTGTGGAGAAGCCGCCCGCGGTTGTCGAACCAAAGAGCCCGGTCGCTTCGGAACCGATCAGAAGCAAGCCGGTCACTCCGGTGCTCACGCCCGCGGAACCGGTTGTGCCGACAGCGGAACCGAAGCCCGCCAAGCCCAAGCTCGAAGAGGTCTCGAAGGCCCCGACAGTCGCTCAGGATGACCCGCTTTCTGCCCAGCCGCGCGGTCAGCAAGCAGTGTGGCTGTGGCGGGCGGCGCTTGCCGCTCTGCAGTGGCTGGTCTTCTATATCAGTCTCGGCTACACCGTCGGAGGACTGGCCAATGCTCTGGGCAGCGACGCTTCTGCCAGCAGCAGGCTCGGAGACCTCGCCCTCAGTTTGGTGATGCTGGTGATCGCCGGAGGAACGGGGACTTCTCTCTATCGGCGCATCCGGCACGAAGGTCGACGGATCGTCTTCGCGACAGCTTTCCCCTGGCTCGGCGAAAAGGCGGAAAAAGTCCGTGCGGCGCTCCTGTGGGCGCTGCTCGCGTGTTGTGTCGCGATGGCTGCGGCTGGAATATTCTCGCCCATGCGGACCCCGCAGCCGGGGTCGACCGCCTCTGTTCTCGTCGCGAATGTGGGGTTGCCGACCGTTTTCTCGCTCGGCGCGGTGATGTGCGTATCCGCGCTGGTCAAGCAGCATCGCGGACGGAAGCACTCGCTGTAGTTTGCAAATTGCATTCGGCAAATGCCGATTTGGGGGTTCCGGGTTCGGTAGCGAGTCGGTTACCCTCGCGCCGTCTGTTCGGCCCGGGAGGGGAGCATCCGTGACGGCAGGGATCGCCGCGATCAGCGTGGACGGCTCCGCGGACGAGTTGCAGCAGCTGGTTTCCTGGCTCGGCGCCGAGGACGAGCTCGCCGGCCGGGTTCGGCTCGCCGGGCCGGGAAGCGACGTCGTCGTGATGGTGAGCAGCCGGTCGGCGGGCACGTTCTGCCGGTCGCTCTTCGGCTGGTTGCGCGGGCAGCGCGACGGGCGGCAGGTGTCGCTCACGGTGAAGCGTTCCGGGGCCGTCGAAGAGCTGGACGTCGATTGCGGCGGCGGGCACGACGTGGACGAGGTGCTCGCCAGCGTGCGGAGTTTTCTCGACCAAGACTGATCGGCCGGCGCGAAAAAAGGGCCCGCACGGTGCGCACCGTGCGGGCCCTCCTTACGACCGGGTCAGCCGTTGTTGTGGATCCCGCCCGGCGGGAAGATGCCGCCGGAGCTCGACGTCGTCGAGCCGCTGCCGTCGTCCGCCTTGATCACCAGGACGATCGTCTGGTTCGGGCTGATCTGGGTGCCCGCGGGCGGGTTCTGCTTCACCACGGTGTTCGGCTGGCCGCTGCCGCTGTGCGTCGTCTGCGGCTGAATGGTGCCCGACCAGCCCATGTTCTGCAGCTGCTGCGTCGCCTGGTCCTGGGTCATCCCGGTCAGGTCCGGCATCTGGATCTGCTTCGGCCCGGACGACACGGTCAGCCGCACCGGGCTGTTCGGGGGCAGGTTGCCGCCGTTCGGCTGCTGGTCGATGACCTGGTCCTTCGGCTTGTCCGAGGCCTGGTCGGTGCGCTTGACCTGGAAACCGGCGTTCTCCAGCGTCTGCTTCGCCGACGCGTAGTCCTGGCCGACCGTGTTCGGCACCGTCTTCTGGTTGACGCCCGAGCCGACGACGATGTCCACCGGCGTTCCCTCGACCGCCGAGGAGTTCGCGGTCGGGTTCTGCGACACGACCTTGCCGACGTCGCTCGGGTTGTCGACGGGCTTCGAGGTCGTGTTGCCCAGCTTCAGCTTGGCCTGCTCGAGCGCCGACTTCGCCTCGTCCTGCGACTTGCCCTGCAGGTCCGGCACCGTCGCGCTGCCCGGCTTCTGGCCGACGGTGAGGGTGATCGTGGACGTGGTCGCCACCGTCGCGCCGACCTGCGGGTCGATCGCGATGACCTTGTCGATCTGGTCCTCGGTGCAGGTCTGGCCGCCGGGGTTGCTCGCCTCGGGGCCGCACACCACGTACTTGGTCGGCCCGAACGACGAGAAGCCCGCCTGCTGCAGCTGCGACTTCGCCGTCTGCACCGGCGTGTTGACCACCGGCGGGATCTGCGCGGTCTCGTTCTTGTCGCGGAACGATCCGCTCAGCCAGAAGATCAGCAGCACCACGCCCGCCACGAGCAGCGCGGCGATCACCCCGAAGATGATCCGGCGGCGGCGCTTGGCCCGCGGGTCCTCTTCCGGATCGTCGGGGTACTCGTCGTAGGCCTGCGGCTGGCGCCGGTCGGCGTTCATCACCTGGGTGCGCTCGTCGTCCGACATCACCATCGGGGCCGACGGCCGCTGCCCGGACAGCGTCCGGACCAGGTCCGAGCGCATCTCGGCGGCCGACTGGTACCGGTTCGCCGGGCCCTTGGCCAGCGCCTTCAGCACGACCGCGTCCAGCTCCGGCGACACCGCCGGGTTCACCGACGACGGCGGGTTCGGGTCCTCCCGCACGTGCTGGTACGCGACCGCGACCGGGGAATCGCCGGTGAACGGCGGCTCGCCGGTGATCAGTTCGTACAGCACGCAGCCCGCCGCGTAGACGTCCGAACGGGCGTCCACCGACTCGCCGCGCGCCTGCTCCGGCGAGAGGTACTGGGCGGTGCCGATGACGGCCGCGGTCTGCGTCATCGCCGACTGGCCGTCGTGCATGGCGCGCGCGATGCCGAAGTCCATCACCTTGACGGCGCCGTTCTTCGTGATCATCACGTTCGCCGGCTTCACGTCGCGGTGCACGATGCCGTGCCGGTGCGAGAAGTCGAGCGCGGCGCAGACGTCGGCCATGACCTCCATCGCGCGCTTCTGCGACAGCGGGCCTTCGGTCTTGACGATGTCGCGCAGCGTCCGGCCTTCGACGTACTCCATCACGATGTACGGCAGCGGCCCGACGTCGGTGTTCGCCTCGCCGGTGTCGTACACGGCGACGATCGCGGGATGGTTCAGCGCGGCGGCGTTCTGCGCCTCGCGCCGGAACCGCTCCTGGAACTGCGGATCGCGGGCGAGGTCCGCGCGCAGGACCTTGATCGCGACTTCCCGGCCCAGCCGCACGTCGTGCCCGTGGTGGACCTCGGACATACCGCCGTACCCGAGCGTGTCGCCCAGCTCGTACCGATTGGAGAGCAGTCTGGGTGTCGTCATCGCTTCGTGCCGTTCCATTCCGTCCAAGGTGTGGTCATCATGCCTTGCAGGCCCTGGGCCTCGCTCGTACCGGCCGGGGTGGCTGAGGTCGGTCCGCTCCCGCTGTCCACGCTTCGCGGCGTCCCGCCGTTGCCGGCCGACACCACTCTCGCGATCAAGAACGCCACGGCCACCAGGACCACGACGACGACCACCGCGAGCAGCACCCACCAGCCCCATTGGTTCCGCCTCGGCGGCGGGACCGGCGGGACCCGCTGTCCCGGCGGACCCGGCGGAGCCGACAGCGGCCGGAACGCCGGATTGGAGCTGGGCCCGATCGGCGCGCCGGTACCCGCCTGCGGCACTGCGGGCGGAACCGGCGGCACTGGTGGTTGCCCCGCCGCGTAGGCGGCGTTCACCAGGCCGAGCGGGGTGGGCAGCGGGCGGCCGGCCCGGACCGCGGCGACCGCGCCGGCGAACTCTCCGCCGCTCGCGTACCGCTGCCGGGGGTCCTTGACGAGCGTCGCCTCGATGACCGCCCGCGCGCCCGGCGGCACGTCCGGCGGCAGCGGCGGCGGGACGTCGCGGATGTGCATCATCGCGACCGTCACCGCGTTCTCGGACAGGAACGGCCGGTGCCCGGCGAGGCATTCGTACCCGCACACGGCGAGCGAATAGACGTCGCTGGCCGGTTCCGCGTCCTGGCCGAGCGCCTGCTCCGGCGCGATGTAGTGCGCTGTGCCCATGACCATGCCGGAGCGGGTGACCGGGGCTGCGTCGGCGGCCTTGGCCACGCCGAAGTCGGTGATCTTCACCTTGCCCGCGGGGGTGACCAGGATGTTGCCCGGCTTCACGTCGCGGTGCACCAGGCCCTGCTCGTGCGCGGCCTGCAGCGCGGTGCCTGCTTGCTCAAGCAGATCGAGGGTGTAGTCCGCGGTGAGCCGCCCGTGCTTGGCGAGGATGCCCGCGAGCGGATCGCCCTCCACGTACTCCATCACCAGGTACGCGATGGACAGATCCTCGTTGACCGTCTCGCCGTAGTCGTGCACCGCGGCGATTCCGGCGTGGTTGAGCGACGCGGTCATCCGCGCTTCGGTACGGAACCGGTGCAGGAATTCGGCGTCGCCGGACAGTTCGGCCTTCAGCACCTTCACCGCGACGATCCGGTCGAGCCGGGTGTCGCTCGCCTGCCAGACCTCGCCCATCCCGCCGACGGCGATCCGGTTCGTCAGCTTGTAGCGCTCGGCCAGCAGCTGACCCGAGGACAGCATCGGCTATCCACCCCCGAGCCGGGCGGCGATGGCGGCGCGGCCGATCTCGGCGGCCACCGTGCCGCCGGTCGCGGCGAGACCGCGGTTGCCGCCGTTCTCGACGATGACCGACACGGCGATCTGCGGGTTGTCCGACGGCGCGAACGCGGTGTACCACGCGTGCGGCGCGGTGTTCTTCGAGTCGGCGCCGTGCTCGGCGGTACCGGTCTTCGAGGCGATCTTCAGCGCGTCGTTCTTGCCGCCGCCCTTGGTGAAGGACTCCGACGCGATCATCATGTCGGTGAGGATCTTGTCGTTCTCCGGCGACAGCGCGGGCTTGCCGGTGAGCTGCTCCGGGTCGACGTTCTCGACCGTCGACAGGTCCGGGGCCAGGATCGACTGGATCAGCTGCGGCTTCATCGCGTAACCGTTGTTCGCGACGGTCGCCGAGAGCAGGCAGTCCTGCAGCGGAGTGAGCCGGACGTCGCGCTGGCCGATGCCGCTCTGGTAGAGCGCGCCCGGCGAGTCGAGCGGGCCGACGGTCGAGCCGACGACCCGCATCGGCACCGTCAGGTCGTTCTGTCCGATGCCGAAGTTGGTCGCGGCCGCCTTCATCTTGTCCGCGCCGAGCTGGCCCGCGAAGGTCGCGAATGGCACGTTGCAGGAGTGCGCCAGCGCGTCCTTGAACGTGTTGCCCGGGCAGGTCTCGCCGCCGTAGTTCTCCAGCGTCGTGTTCGTGCCCGGCAGCTGCACGTTCGGCGCGGTGCTGACCTGGGTGTCCGGGCCGATGCCGCTCTCCAGCGCCGCGCTGGCGGTGACGATCTTGAACGTCGACCCCGGCGGGTAGTTCTCCGAGATCGCCCGGTTCAGCATCGGGTTGTTCTTGTCCTTGGAGTAGGCGTCCCACGCCTTGTTCTGGTCGGTGCCGTGCGTCGCCAGCTGGTTCGGGTCGTACGACGGGGTCGACACCATCGCCAGGATGCGGCCGGTCTTCGGCTCCATCGCGACCACCGCGCCGGTGTACCCGCGCTGCGTCATCAGGTCGTAGGCGGCCTTCTGCACCTTCGGGTCGATGGTGAGCTTCACGTTGCCGCCGCGCGGATCGCGGCCGGTGACCATGTCCGACAGGCGGCGCACGAACAGCCGCGGGTCCGACCCGTTCAGCACGTCGTCCTCGGCGCGCTCGAGCCCGCCCGCGCCGTAGTTGATCGAGTAGTACCCGGTGACCGGGGCGTACATCGGGCCGTCGGCGTAGGTGCGGAAGAACTTGAACTTGTCCGTCGAGGGCTTCACGCCGGCGAGGACGGTGCCGTCCGGCGTGACGATCTGGCCGCGCTGGCGGGAGTACTCGTCGTAGAGCACCCGCTGGTTGCGCGGGTCGGTGCGGTACGTGTCGGCCTTGATGACCTGGACGTAGGTGTCGTTGGCCAGCAGCAGCACGATCATCGCGAGCATCGCCATGCCGACCTTGCGCAGGGGGGCGTTCACGCGGTCCTCCCGTTCGGGTCGCCTTCGGCTGGCGGACGCCGCACCATCACGGTGTGCGCCTCGGCGATCGGAGCCTGCGGCTGCTGCGGCTTCGGCCGGGTGGCCGGCCTGCGCGCCGCGTCCGAAATGCGCAGCATCAGGGCGACCAGGATGTAGTTCGCCAGCAGCGAAGAGCCGCCGTAGGACAGGAACGGCGCGGTGACGCCGGTTTCCGGGATGAGCGCGGTGACGCCGCCGACGACCACGAAGATCTGGATCACGATGGTGAAGGCGAGTCCGCCGCCGAGCAGTTTGCCGAACGTGTCGCGCACGGCCAGCGCGCTGCGCATGCCGCGCATCGCGAGCAGCACGTACAGCATCAGCACCGCGGCCAGCCCGATGAAGCCGAGTTCCTCGCCGATCGCGGCGGTGATGAAGTCGGTGCTCGCGGCGGGCGGGATGTCCGGGCGGCCCGCGCCGAGCCCGGTGCCGCCGACGCCGCCGGTGCCGAGCCCGAACAGGCCCTGCGCGAGCTGGTAGCTGCCGCCCAGCACGTCGTAGCGCGGGCCGAGCGGGTCGGTCCAGTTCTCCACGCGCTGCTGGACGTGGCCGAACAGGTTGTAGGCGAGGATGCAGCCGCCGACGAAGAACGTCAGCCCGACGACGACCCAGATCGCGCGCTCGGTCGCGACGTAGAGCATCACCAGGATGATGCTGAAGTACAGCAGCGACGTGCCGAGGTCCTTCTCGAACACCAGCACGCCGATGGCGACCCCGGCTGCGATCAGGATCGGGCCGAGGTCACGCGCGCGCGGAAGTTCCACGCCGAGGAACTTCTTGCCCGCCACCATGAACAAGTCGCGTTTGGACACCAGGAACGACGCGAAGAAGATCATCAGCAGCAGCTTCGCGAACTCGCCCGGCTGGATCGAGAAGAACGGCAGCTTCAGCCACACCTTCGCACCGCCGGCCTCGGACAGGCTGGCGGGCAGCACCGCGGGCAGCGCGAGCGCGCCGAGCCCGATCAATCCGGCGATGTAGCTGTAGCGGGTCAGCGTGCGGTGGTCGTTGACCACCACCAGCACGATCACGAACAGCACCAGCGAAACCGCGGTGAACAGCAGCTGCTTGGTGATCTCCGGCGAGTACTCCTTGCCGCGCTGCAGCGCCGATTCGGCCTTCGCCAGGTCGAGCCGGTGAATCATCACCAGCCCGATCCCGTTCAGCAGCGCGACGCACGGCAGCAGCACCGGGTCGGCGTACGGGGCCCACCGGCGCACGGCGAGGTGCGTCGTGGCGAGCACGCCGAGGTAAGCCAGCCCCACCCACAGGATCGAGAGCGTCAGCTCCTGCTCCTGGTTGGCTTCGACGATGACCAGCGCCAGGGTGACGATGCCCGCCGCGAACGCCAGCAACGCGAGCTCCGTGCCCCTGCGCTTCGGGAGGTCTCGCGGCGGATTCGTGGCGAACTGGGCGGACGTCGGGTCGGCCAACGGCTGGCCCATCAGTTACCGCCCCCTGTCGGCGGCGTACCCGCCGTCGAGCAGTCCCTCCCCGCAGGCTGGTTCGCCGACGAAGGCGTGCCGCCGGGCGGCGCCACGCTGGACGAGGGCGCACCCGACTGCGGGACGCCCGTGGAAGAGGTCGGCTTGCAGTCCGACAGCTTCTTCTTGAGACGCAGGAAATCGTCGATGTACTTGCGCGCGTCGTCGAGGCTTTCGCGCTTCACGCCGTTCTGCACGGCGATCCGCGCGTCCTCCTGCAACGCGGAGACGCGGAGCTTGTCGGTGCACAGCTGGCCCGGCGGGCACGAGCCCTGCTCGAGCGCGTGCAGGTCGATGCCGAGGATGCTGCCCGGGACGCCGCGATAGATCACGACCTCCTGATCGGGGCCTTCTCCGACGTAATACTGGCTGAGCACGAAGTATCGAGTCGCGATCGCGGCGGCGCCCAGCACGATCAGCACCACGACCGCCCCCACGAGCCAGCGGAACCGTTTCCGCCGTTTCGCCTTCGGGTCTTCCGGTGGAGCCTGCTGCTCCGGCCGCGGCTGCGGAGGCGGCTGAGTCAGCGCGCGCGCCCGGGCCGCGGGGGAATCGCCCTGATGCATCTCGTCGCTGCCGTCGCCGGCCGCTCCGCCCACGATCGGGGCGTCGTCGCCGAAATCGACGTCGACCACGTCGGCGATGATGACGGTCACGTTGTCCGTGCCGCCGCCCTTGAGGGCCAGTTCGATCATCCGGTCGGCGCAGTCCTGCGGGTCCGGGATCTGCACGGCCTCGGCGAGCGTCTCGTCGCTGACCATTCCGGACAAACCGTCGGAGCAAATCAGGTACCGGTCACCGGGACGCGCTTCGCGCACGGTGAGGCTCGGTTCGACCTCGTGTCCGGTGAGCGCCTTGAGCAGCAGCGACCGCTGCGGGTGCACCGCCGCCTCTTCCGGCGTGATGCGGCCCTGTTCGAGCAGTTCGTTGACGAAGCTGTCGTCCCGGGTGATCTGGGCGAACTGGCCGCCGCGCATCAAATACGCGCGCGAGTCGCCCACGTGGACCAGACCAAGTCTGCTTCCCGCGAACAAGACGGCGGTGAGCGTGGTGCCCATGCCGTCGAGATCCGGGTCCTGGGACACCAGTTCGGCGATCGCCGCGTTGCCGTTCTGGACGGCTTCGCGGAGCTGGGCGAGGAGGTCGTCTCCAGGCTCGTCGTCGTCGAGCGGGGCGAGCGAGGCGATGACGACCTTGCTGGCCACCTCACCTGCGGCGTGCCCGCCCATGCCGTCGGCGAGCGCGAGGAGACGCGGGCCGGCGTAGACGGAGTCCTGGTTGTTGGAACGCACCAGGCCCCGGTCGCTGCGGGCCGCGTAGCGGAGGACGAGAGTCATGGGCGAAGCTCGATCACCGTCTTGCCGATCCGGATGGGGACTCCGAGCGGGACCCGGAGGGGTGCAGTGACCTTAGCCCGGTCGAGGTAGGTCCCGTTCGTCGAGCCCAGATCTTCCACGTACCAGTCCTCCCCGCGCAGCGCGATCCGGGCGTGCCGGGTCGATGCGTAGTCGTCGTCGAGCACCAGCGTCGAGTCGTCGGCCCGGCCGATGAGGATCGGCCGGCCGTCGAGCGCGATGCGGGTGCCCGCGAGGGCCCCGTGTGTGACGAGCAGTTGCTGCGGGGCCTTGCTGCCCCGCGGCTTCTTCTCTTTGTTGCGGCGGAAGGACGGCACCTGGACCCGGAGGCCCGACGCGGCGTAGAGGTCCGAGCGCACGACTCGGAGCGCGGCGAACACGAAGAGCCAGAGCAGCACGAGAAAGCCCACTCTGGTGAGTTGAACGACCAGCTCTGGCACTTGTTGTGTCCGCTCCCGCCTGTGCCTGCAAGCCGCGGCGCCACGCGCGCCGCGGATCCCCCCGCACGACAATTCTGCGGGAACCCTGTGGACGGTCTGCGATCAGCCCTGGGTTCGGAACACCAGGGACGAATGGCCCACCCTGATCACGTCGCCGTCGGCGAGCTGCCACGTCTGCACCGGAGTGCCGTTGACCGTGGACCCGTTGGTCGACCCGATGTCGGCGAGCGTCGCGCTCTGGCCGTCCCAGGTGATCTCCAGGTGCCGCCGGGAGACGCCGGTGTCCGGGAGCCGGAAGTCGGCGTCCTGGCCGCGGCCGACCACGTTCGCGCCCTGCTTCAGCGAGTAGGTGCGGTTGGAGCCGTCGTCCAGCTGGAGGCTCGCCTGCAGCTGCCGTCCCGGAGCCGGGGCGCCCTGCTGCGCGTACGGGTCCTGGCCGTAAGCCGCCTGCTGCTGGCCGCCGTACTGGTCGTACCCGCCCTGCTGGCCGTAACCCTGGTCGTAGCCGCCCTGCTGGGGCTGGCCGTAACCCTGGTCGTACCCCTGCTGCGGCTGCCCGTAGCCCTGGTCGTACCCGCCCTGCGGAGCCTGGCCGCCGTAGCCCTGGTCGTAGCCCTGCGCCGGGGGCTGGCCGCCGTAACCCTGGTCGTACCCCTGCTGCGGCGGCTGCCCGCCGTAGCCCTGGTCGTACCCGGGCTGCTGGCCCTGGCCGCCGTACTGGTCGTAGCCCTGCGCGGGGGGCTGGCCGCCGTAGCCCTGGTCGTAGCCCTGCTGCGGCTGACCGCCATAACCCTGGTCGTACCCGGGCTGCTGGCCACCCTGCTGTCCGTAGCCGTACTGGCCCTGCTGGCCGTACGGGTCACCCTGGTCGTATTGGCCGTAGCCGGGGGGCTGGCTCATTGGTGGGTCTCCTGCGTTGCTGGGTCGTGCCGACCGTGACGGCCCTTCCCCCGCAGTGTCGCGGGCGTCGGGATCGACGGACGAACGGGTCTTGAACTGTCCAGTATGCAGCGCCTCGTTGCGCTCGAGTGATACGACGACGTCACCATAGGTGTCCCAGCCCTGTGCGGCGAGGTGTTCCGCCACCGCCCTCGCGAGAACCCCGGTGACCCGCTGCTCATCGCCGGCCATGCGATCGTGGTCAGCCGCCCCCAAAGACACGATGTAGTGATTCGGGGCGAGCTGCCGACCGCCTGCCAGCTCACGAACGTTCTCCTCGCCTTCCCTCTCGAGCGCAACCGCCACTTCCTGCGTGACGACGTTGCCGCCGAACATGCGCGCGAAAGTATTCCCCACCAGGTTCTCGAGACGCCTGTCAAAGCGCTCAACGCGACCCACCGGGGACAACCTCCTCACACGTGTGCTTCCGCATCGATCCTATCCGGGGGAGGAAGGGTTGGGCATGCCCCCGGTGAAACCCGTCAGAAGGCCCTGCTAAGCTTTGCTGGCTGCCTCAAGGAAGCAACTCGGGCGAGTGGCGGAATGGCAGACGCGCACGGTTCAGGTCCGTGTGTCCGAAAGGACGTGAGGGTTCAACTCCCTCCTCGCCCACCATGGTCAGAGCCCCAGTCGCTTGCGCGACTGGGGCTCTTTTCCGTTGTCGGTCGTTCCTTTGCCCCGGGGGCCGAGCCCCCGGACCCCCGCGGTGCCTTCGGCTGCGGTTCGCGGGTGGGTTGGGCCGTGTGGGTGTGCGTTGCCTGTTTGGGGCGGGCATATGCGCGGGTTTTTGTCGTCATGGCTGTGTACGTGGTGTGGGACACAGTTTGTTCGGGCAGCTTGGGGCGTGGGGGCGCTTGGGTGGTTTGTGCCTTGAACTGCGTCTCGGGGAGCGGTCTGTGTTGTAGCGTCGGAGTGCTTAATTGAATACGTACAGCTACTGCCGACAAGACCTGGGGAGGGCTTGATGGGGTTCACGACCCGGCCGGACGCGCTCTCCGAACGCGACAAGGAGCGTGACCGCAGTGGATGACGGCAGGTGGGGCTTCGAGGAAGCGGAGGACTGGGAATACGAGCAATCCGCGCGTGCTGAGGAGCCGGTCCCCGACGAGGATCGGCTCGTGGGGCGAGATCCTGATCGGATCATCTCGGTCACGGTCTCGCCGGGCGCGGAAGTATTGGCGGTAGCGGTCGATCGCGATTGGACAAGGGCGGTCGACCCGCGGGGCCTGCATTCGAGTGTTGTCGCGGCGGCGAACGCGGCCACTATGGCGGCTCTCGCTCGCCAGGTGGAAGACGTCCAGCGGAATCCGCCTGCCCCGCCCGACTTCGGCGGGAGTCAGTCACGATCGGCTGACGAGTCGCCGCTCAGCCCGGACGACATGCTGCGGCTGGTCGACGCGGCGACCAGCGAAATGAACCGTTTCACCGAGCAGGCGGCGGCGGTGGTCGATCGCCGGCTCACCGCCGAGAGCGCCGGCGGACATCTGAGCGGCGCGGCGATCAACGGTCAAGTAGTCGACATATCTATTGACCCGACGTGGGCGGGCAGCGTCCGCTCCACCGAGATCGCGAGCGAGATCAAGGACGTGCTGCAGCAGCTTCATGTCGCCACCACGCCGCCGGAAATCATCAACGGGCCGCAAGGGTCCGCGATTGCCGAGATCATGGGAATGCTCTACGACCCGCAACGGCTGTCGCGCCGAGTCGGCCTTCTGCCACCACTCAACGGCGAAACGACGGAGGAGCGACGCAATGACTGATGTAGCCGTAGCCTTGGCAGCTCTCCGGTCGGACGCGGCGACCTGGGACCAGACCGCGGACGGGCTGCAGCCGCCCAAAGGCGCGATCGACCCACTCGGTCTCGGTCCTCGCGAGGTGATGTCGTACGCCGCCTCGCACGGCTTCGACCGGCTCTACAACCAGACGCGCTCCACCATGCAAGACATGATCAACCAGGCGGAGGCCAACTTCCGCAACCTCGCCGGTGCGCTGCGGAAAGCCGCTGACGTGTACGAACGCGATGAGGAAGACCACCAGCATCGCATCACTCGGGCAGGCGGACGCTGACAGCGCGATGACAGGGAGGGGATTTTCACGATGACCGCCGCAACCGGAGACGACCCGATCATCGACCAGACGATCGGCAAGCTCAACGAGGTCGAACGCCTGGTCCAGCAACTATTCGACAAGGTCAACGACGTAATCAGCTGGGTGCCGGGATTCCTGTCGGACCTGATCGAACCTATTCGCAAGGCCATGGACGATCTCAACAAGAAAATGGCTGAATTCTGGGAATCTTGCAAGCATTTCATGACCGACCGGGGGCGTCCTAGCATTCTCAAGGCCACCGCGGCCAGTTGGTCAGACGGGGTCGGAAATCCCATCGGCGATCTCGCGGGCGCGATCTCTCTGGACAAGCTCAAGACGGAGATCGAGTGGCAAGGGCGAGGGGCCGAGGCGTACAAGGCCACGGTGCCGGCTCAGGCAAGCGGGTTGAACGCGCTGAAGGACCTGGGCTTGCAGATCCGAAACTCGCTGATCAATCTCGCTAACGGAATCGACAGCTTCTGGACTCAGCTCATCGGCGTGGTCACGGGGCTGGCGATCGCATTGGGTGTCGCGCTCGTGAGCGCGGCCACTGTCGTGGGCATCCCGGCCGCGATCGTGGTTCTGCTCGGCGCCATCGGAGCGGGCATCGCCGGGATTATCACGACCATCTCGGCTGTCGACTCCCTGACCGCCACTGTCACCAACGAGCAGCAGGGAATCCTGGACAAGGTCAAGGCTCTCGGTTCCACCTGGTCGGTTTCCGATACGGGGGCGATGTCGAGTCCGTCGGACTGGCGCATCCAGCAGTGATGAATCCCTACCAGCCAGCAGTGGCTCCCGATCGCTGGCTCCCTCCAGCGCTGATCGGGACGATTCGTGCCACCACCATGCGCTGGGGCTTGGCGAGTGCCGTTCTCGGCCTGCTCATGATCATCGCTATGCCCGTGTTCGGGTACCTTCTGCCCACTTCGTACGACGTGACAACAGTGGTCACGGTCGGCCTGGGGACGCTCGCGTCGGCTTGCTTGCTGATGTCCGGAGTCGGTCTGCTGATCGCCCGTTCCTATGTGGCGACCGGGTATCTCCGGTATCGAAAAGAGTACATGGCGATCGGAATTCAGCTAGGATCTGTTATTCCTGGATGGTTGGTGACCATCGCTTTTGTGCTCTGGTACATTGTCGTCGTCACGACGTCGGGCAGCTACATTGGCCAGGAACAACTGCACTTCACTGTGCCCATCGTTATTTACATGCTGCTTCCGGTTGTAGCGATGCTCATTAATTCAGTAAATTTGATTATTGTATTTTGTTTGTTCTTTCCGTCGCCTCGCAGGTTGAGCAGGTACAGTTCCAGGGCGGCGTAACCGAGTCGGATGGGCACCTGATGAGTGAGCTGGAAGCCCGGGTCGAGCGGTACTTCGAGGGCGACTGGCACGAGCCGGTGCGCGTTGTGGTGCTGGGGCGGGTCAAGGTGCGGCGCGATCGGCGGCGGGCTGATCGGTCGCTCGGGTGTGTGGCGGAGACCGTTCTGGAGATTTTCGCGCATCTCGCCTGGCCCGTTATGGGGCTTTGGGAGTTCGTGACGGTTCCCAAGAGAAAAAGGAAACCGGTGGCGGTGCCCAGCGGGCCGGCTCGTGGGCAGGCTTACGAAGTGGCCTCGAGGTTGAAGGGGCGCGGGGAGATAGCTGTGGTGCGCGGGGCGGCGCGGGTGGCGTTGGTCGAGGTGGGGGAGGGCGCGCCGGTCGTGGTGTGGCAGGGACAGGCGCGGTGGAGTCCTTCGCCTGCCTGTTTGTACTGGGAAGACGGCTCGATGTTGCTGCTGGCGCCGCAGTGAATCGGTAAGCTGGCGGTCACTCGGGGTGAGGGGTGGACTGGTGCACAACGAAGTCGGGTCGGTCGGCAGCGGTGGTTCTCTCGTGCAGGCGCAGTACATCGGCACGGTCAACCAGCAGCTGCCCGGGCCCGAACGCGTGGTGCCGCACGAGACGCCGCGGGCGTTGCGGCGGTTGGTCGGGCGGGAAGAGCAGATCAAGGCGTGTCTCGAAGATCGGCGCGCGCCGCTCGTGGTGTTCGACGGGTTGACCGGGGTCGGGCGGCGGGCGTTGGCGCGGTATGTGGCTGAGCAGGTGAAAGACCGTTATCCGGGCGGGGCCTATTACACGGACTACGCGACCCACACGGTCGACGGGGAGACGGTGATTTCGGCGGCGCTGCGGTCCTTGCTGCGCCGGGACGGGGTCCGCGACGAGGTGATGCCCGCCGAACCTGGGCTGGCGAGTCTGTGGCGGAGCCGGTCGTCCGGGGCGGCCGCGGTGATGTTGCTGGAGAACGTCACGGAAGCCGAGCAGTTTCTGCAGTTGATGCCTGGCGGGCGGGATTGGCTGGTGCTCGTCGCGGGGCGGGTGGAGTCGCCGATCGAGATCGACGAGGTCGGCGGCAAGAGGGTCCGGGTCACTCCGCTCGACGAAGCGCAGTCGGCCCAGTTGTTTCGTGAGCTGAGCGGGCTGGACGGCGATGATGCGCTGCTGGCGGAGATTCTCGGCTACTGCGGCGGCTTGCCGTTGGCACTTCGGAACGCCGCGACGCTCGTCGTGGTCGGGCGGTGTCCTTCGTTGCCGGAGCTGGCGGCGCGGCTGCGGCGTTCGCGTGCCGAGCTGATGCGGACCGACCGGGGGCCGAAGAAGGGGGAGCCGGTGTTTGAAGCGACGTATCAGGAAGCGACGGAACCGGCGCAGCGCGCGTATCGGCTGCTCGGCGCGTATCCGGCGATCGAGTTCACCGCGCCGGTCTTCCACCTGCTGCTCGGGCTCGACGAGGCGACGGCGGGAGACATCCTTGCCGAACTGGTTCTGCTGAAGGTGCTTCAGGAAGATCGAGGCCGGTACTCCATGCATCCGCTGGTCCACGACCACGCGGCGTCCCTTTCGGGCTTGGGCGACGAGGAGATCCACGAGGCGCTCGCCCGGGTGGTGCGAGGGTTCCGCGACGTCGCGTACTACGCGGACGCGGCGATGATCGAGGTCAATCGGTACCGGGTCGCGGGCGTTCCGGAGATTTCGGATCCCTTCACCGGCGACCGGCGGGCCAACGGGCTTGCCTGGTTCGAGGAGAACCGGCGCGCGCTGCACGAGCTGCTGCCGGTGGCCAGTGAAATCGGCCTGGTGGACGAGATTTGGCAGATCGCCGAGTCGCTCGCGGCCTACTACTTCGATCGCAAGCGGCATGCCGATTCGCTCAGCAGTCTCCGGCACGGCATCAAGGCCGCGGAAGAAGCCGGGAATCGTGCCGCGGAGGCACGATTGCGCAGCCTGGCGTCGCGTCCGTTGACGGATCTTGAGCAGTTCGAGCAAGCCGGGGAGTTCGTGGCACGCTCTCTCGAACTGGCGGATCAGGACGGACATCTGGTGCTGCGGGCGTCGGTGCGGGAGTTCGCCGGTCGGTACCACGATGTGGTTGGGCAGCCGGAACAAGCGCAGCAGCGGTATCGCGAATCGATCGAGTTGAACGAGGTGGCCGGGGAAGCGCGTGGTGAGGCGCTGAGCCGGATGTTTCTCGGGCAGTCGCTCGGCGACGCGGAGGGGTTGCGCGAACTGGAAGCCGCGCATCGGGCGTTTGGCGAGAT
Source organism: Amycolatopsis albidoflavus (assembly GCF_039525725.1). Taxonomy (NCBI): domain Bacteria; kingdom Bacillati; phylum Actinomycetota; class Actinomycetes; order Pseudonocardiales; family Pseudonocardiaceae; genus Amycolatopsis; species Amycolatopsis albidoflavus. The sequence continues at coordinate 250,616 of NZ_BAAAHV010000021.1, read as the reverse complement.
TGGCGACGGGCGGTTGGCTGCGCGAGCCTTGCTGATTACCGGGCAGGTGCGGGTGCGCATTGGGGTGCCGGGCGGAATTGACGCGTTGATCAAGGCTGCGGAGGCGTTCGAGGCGAGCGGCGCGACGTTCTACGAAGCCCAGGCGCGGGAAGCGTTGCACGCGGCGATGGCCGATGAGAGTCCGGAGGCGGCGCGTAGCCATCTGGAGCGGGCGATTCGGCTGTATCGAGAGCTTGGCAGTCCGAGGGCGGACAAGCTGGCGTCAGAAAACAACGGTGGTCTCGACGGAGCCGAGTCGTAGGGACAGCGGACGTTGTGCGCGGCCGGTCGCCAGGCAGGCGTGCAGGGCTGATGCCAGTGCGGCGACGTCAGCAGAGCCGGTCACGGTGAAGGTGTTGCCGTCTCGGGTGTGGGCGACGCATCCGTCCGGGATGGCGGCCGCGGCCAGTGTGCAGGCGGGGTGGAGTCGCAATGCGTTGGCGCACCAGGATTCTGGTGCTGGGAGCAGTGCGGTTCGGGTGAGCACGGTGGCGTTGCCGATTCGGCCGAGGTTGTCGTCGCTTTCGTCGGCGACCACGTGTCTCAGGTTGGTCGAGGCTCGTTCGGAGTCCGGTTTCCATTCTTCTACCGAGCGCGGGAATCGGTGCAGGGTAAGGGAATCTGGTGCGGTGAACTCCGGATAAGCGGTGAAGGCGAGCGGAACGGTCTGGCGTAGTTCGGGGTCCGGTGCGCGCAGGAGTTCGAGGGGGCGGGCTTCCAGGCCTGCCAGGCGGAGTACGAGCGAGTGCAGTTCAGCGGTCGCGCCGTGCGGGTTGGCGAAGGTGCGTTCGGCGAGATCTTGTTGCCAGTGCTGGGTTTCCGCCGCTTCGATCTGGTCTCGTAGCGGGCGGTCCCAGGCAAGCCGGGAGGCGTGCCGGCCGAGCAGTTCGGCACTGGTGCCGGGGACGACCTCGGCGCCGAACGCGCCGAGCAGCAAGGGCCGGCCGGTCGCGGCTGCCAGCAGGGAGACCGAGCCGTGGTCGCCGACGACGACGTCCGCGGCGACGATCGCGGCCTGCCATCCGCGTTCCGGCGGGAGAAGCAGAAGCCCGGCGTCTTCGGCGGCGGCGAACCACGAGCGGATCTGGAAGGGGCGGTAGCGCGACCAGACGTTGGGGTGCAGGACGAGGCCGACGGCCGCGGAGTCGTAGTCGAGGGCCGCCAGCAGTTCGGCGGGAAGCCGGGGGCGGCGGCCGATCAGCGAGGTTTCTCCCCAGGTGGAGCTGACCAGCACGAACTTCCGGCCGGTCACGCCGAGCGCGGCGCGGTAGTGGTCGCGATGCGGTTCGCTCCGGAGCAGCTGCTCGAACTGCGGATCGCCGACGAGGACGGTTTGCCCGTCTGTCAGCGGGTCTGCGTCGTGCAGTTGCTTTCTCTGGCTCGGATGGGAGAGCGCCATCAGCACCCGGCCGGACCGCAGCGCGGTCGACGGGATCAGCCCGGAAAGCCGCGTGCCGGCGGACCCGGAGTCGGGAACGTACTTGTGGAATCCGACGCCGTGCGGAAGGACCAGCACTGGTCCGCGGATGTGGTCGAAATCAATGTTCTCGCTGGCCGTGATGGCGAGTGCGTAATTGAGCTTCGGAACATTTTCCCAGGGGGTGCGATGCGCTTCCGCCCTGGCGAGCAACTCCTCGACGCCCGCGCTGAAGCGGGACCCGCGGTCGACCGTGAAGGTGAAGCGAATCCGCTGGTCATCCTGGAAGAGACGGCAGACTTCGAGCAGCTTGATCGCCGAAGTCCAGGTGCGCACGACTCCGAGCACGACGACCGGGTCGAAAGTCCGCCACCTGCTTTGCTGCTTTGCTGCTTTGCTGCTTTGCTGCTTTGCTGCTCAATTCAATTCTACCAAATCCGTCCTAGAATTCCTGGTCAGAACCTTACCCGGCCCTGATCGTGGTGAAGGGCTGGACACGGACGGTGACGTTTCCGGTAGCCTGAGCCGGGACCAGCTGGGCGGGGGCAATGGTGAGCGACAGCAACTACTTCGACGGCCAGGCGGACAAGGTCTTCCAGGCGCGCAACGTCTACGGCGACGTGCATTTCCACGCGCCGGAGCAGCCCGCGGCGCCGGCGTTGCAGGTCCAGGCGCCGCCGAAGCACTACCGGAACAACGAGCCGCAGCTTGATCTGCTGACTGAGATCCATGACGCAGCCTTGGACCGGGTCGCGATCGCGATTGTGCGGGGTGCGCCGGGCAGCGGCCGGACGACCCTGTGCGAAACCTGGCTGCACCAGCATCAGGACCGGTTCGACCGGTTCTACGAGGTGCGGGTGGGCCATCGGGCGGGCGCGGACGTGCTGGCCGAACTGCTGTCCAAGCTGGGATACGGTCCGGACGAGATGCCGGCGAGTCTCGAGGGGCGCGCGGCGATGTGGCAGTCGCGGACCGCCGGGTTCAAAGTCGCGCTGCTGATCGACGACGCGTTGAGCGCGGCCGAGGTCAAGGCGCTGCTGCCGACGCACCCCGGGGCGTACGTGCTGGTGGTCGGGTCGGGGCTGGACGCGTTGCATACCCGGCATTCCGCGCGGGACGTCGAGTTGGAGCCGTTGGGCGACGAAGCGGCGCTGGGCATCCTGACTGAATTGGTCGGCGAGGAAAAGCTCGCCGCGGAGCCGCAGCAGCGGGACGAGCTGCTCCGGATCTGCGCTGGTTCTGCCGCGGAAATCAACGTCGCGGGCATGATCCTCGCGCGCCAGGGCGGGACGGTACAGCGGCTGATCGCACGGATCCGGGCGAAAGGCACCCTGGCCAGCGCGGTCTACGACGTTGCCTACGAGTTGCTGGGCGAGCCCGAGCAAGCGGCGTACCGGCTCTTCGGCGCGCATCCGGGCGACGGCGGCGTTGGGCTGAAAACCGTGGCGGCGTTCCTCGCCCTCGACGAGTACGACACTGAGGACACGCTGGAGAAACTGGTCGCTGCCAAGCTGATCGAGGTCATCAGGGGTCGCTACCGGATGTCCGAGCTGGCGCGGATGCACGCCGCGACGCTGGCCGGCGAGCTTTCCGAGGCGGTGGTCGGGTACTACGCCGAGCAGGGGCTCCGGATCGCGGAACGCGCGCTGCCGACCGGCTGGCCAGCGAGGATCTGGTCGGGCTTCGCGCCGGCATCCGAGGGTGACGCTTGGGAGTGGTTGTTCGCGGAGCAGGCGAACCTGCTCGCCGCGGCGGAGGTCGCGTTGCAGGCCGGGGCGCACGAGGACGTCATCCGGCTGGCGAGGGCGTTGTGGCCGGTCTACAAAGACGGCGCTTACCCCGTCGAGCTGGCGGCGGTGAGTCAAGACGCGGTCCAGGCCGCGCAGGCTGCCGCGATGCCGGTCGCCGAGGGGTTGGTCCGGACTCAGCTCGGATTCGCGTTGATGCAGCGGCGGAATTGGGCTGCGGCGCGGGAGCAATACGCCGCGGCGGCCGAGCTGGCCACGACGCCGGAGGAGCATGCGTCGGCGCTGGAAGCGCGCGGGCTCGCGTTCTTCGAGCCGGGGTTGCTCGCGCGGCAGCAGGGGCGGGCCGAGGAAGCGGTTTCGCTGTACAGCCAGGCGGAAGCCTGCTTCCGGGAAAGCCTTGCGCTGGCCGAGCAGATCGGCGATCCACGTCGGCTCGCGTTGATTCGGATGCATCTGGCCAAGGTCGTGTCGCCGGAGGAGGCGGCCGTTCTGCTGGCGCAAGCGGAGCAGGGGCTGAAGAACGAGCCGGGCAATCTGGTGAAGATCCGGCTGTGGCAGGGGCGGAAGCTGATCGAGGCCGGGGCGTACGAGGAAGGCGCGGCCGCGCTGGCCGAGCTCGACTCCTCGGCGGAGAAGGCCAAGCTGCAGCGGGAACGGATCGCGGCGTTGCGGTCCCGGGCGGAGGCGGCGCTTGCTCGCGGCTACCGTGACCAGGCGAAGGCACACGCGGAGGACGCGTTGGGCATTGCGCAGCTGCACGGGTTTACCGCCGAGGCGACGGATCTGCTGATCTGGATCGAACAGCTCTGACTATCCATAGTGGACGGTGAGCTGGACTTCATGCTTGCGGCCGCCCGCGGTGAACGGAAGTTGTTCGGGGAAGTCGAGGCCCAGCCGGTCGCGCGTATACAGCAGAGACGGCACGGCCTGCGGCAGGTCGGTGCCGGTGAAGGAGACGACCAGGCCGTCGCGGCTGCCGGCCAGCCAGCCTGATCCGGCTGGACAGGCGGCCCATTCGCAGCCGGGAAATTCGGCGAGGGTGAGGGCGATCCAGCGGGCTGGGTCGGGGAATCTGTCGCCCAGCACGATGTCGGCGCGGCGCAGTTGACGTGGATCGGGGCCGTCGACGTGAACGACCAGGTGAGCGTCGGGTGTGGCACCGGCGAATCTGGTGACTTCGTCGCCTCGGACCTGGATCCATTGTGCGCCGGGCTCGGGGCGTTGGACGTGCGGCAGCGGGAACGCGGTGAATCCGGCTGGTTGAGCTGGTGGCGGGAGGTTGAGGGTGCGGTAGCCGAGGTCGGTCAGGAGGGCCGCGGACTGGCCGGGGACGCTGGTGGCGAGCGCGGTCGCGGCGGCCAGGTCTGCGGGCTGGGTCGCGGTGCGCAGTTGGTCGGCTAGGTTTTGGCTGGTCAGCATGGGGGCGGCGCGCAGTAGAGCGGCTACCGGGGAGTCCGGGTCGACAGCTTCGTGTGGCGCTGCCGCCAGCAGGACTGGGGTGCCTAGGCAGGCGGAGTAATAGGTGACGGAGCCGTGGTCGCCGATGGTGACGTCGGCGGCTACTGCGGCTGCTTGCCACAGATCTTCTTCCGGGAGGACGATTACTCCCGCCCGTTCGCAGTCTTGAAGCCACATTTTCAGCTGCCACGGATAATGGCCTTGGCCGATGTTGGGGTGCAGGGCGAGGACGACGGCGAATTCGTCCAGCGGCAATTGTTGCGCGATACGGGCGGGCAGCTCGGGGCTGGATCCGTAGGACGAGAGGCGGCCCCAGGTGGACGAGATCAGCACCAGGGTTTGCCCGCCGGTCACGCCGAGGGCCTGTCGGTAGGATTCGCGCAGTTCCCGGGCGTCTCGCAGGCGGTCCAGACAGGAATCTCCGGCGATGACGGCGTGGGCGGCGGCTTCCGGGCAGTACTGCCGCAGGCGGGTGAGCTGCTCGGGATGGGACAGGACGTGATGTTCGGCGATCACCTCGCCGTTATGCATCAGCCATTGCTCGGACAACCCGAAAACCGGTTTCCGGTTTCCGGTTTCCGGTTTCCGGTTTCCGGTTTCCGGTTTCCGGTTTCCGGTTTCCAAGAATTTATTATAACCCATTCCGTGCGGCAAAACCGTCAGCGGAGCGCGTAATTCATGCAATTTTCCGCCGTAACTCGCCGCCAAAGCCCAGTCGAAGTCCTCCGCGACGACGTCTTCCCAAGGCTCCAGCGGGATCCCCCGCGCGGCGAGGTACTCCTGCGTCCCCCGCGTGAACGCGCTCGAATCCGGGCAGGTGAACACCACCTGCACCCGGTGATCCCCGGCGAACAACGGCAGTACGTCCAGCAGCCGGGTCGCCGCGGTGACGTTGTGCACTACCGCCAGCAGGGTCCGTTCCGTAGGCACAGTGCGCCATCGGGGCGGCACGGGGTAGGACGACGAAGGCACGGAGAGCGATCCTACCGATCGCGCTCCGTGCCGGTCGCTCGAAAAGCCTCAGAGGCTGATATTGCCTTGTACGTCACGCAGCTGGACGACCTTGGCCCCTTCGGCCACGGTGCCCACGTGGTTCGTCACCCCGCCGCTGCGCGCCTCTTGGTGCACCTCGAACTCGGTGCGCAGCGCGGCGCCGAACTCCGGGTCCTGGCGGCTGACCTCGTCGAGGCGTTCGGCCAGCGCGGTCACGGTGGCCGGATTCTCCGGGGTGGCCGCCTCCAGTTCCGCGGTCGCCTTGCTGTTGCCGGAGAACTTGCGCTTGACCAGGTCGTACAGCCCGGTCGCGGCCTTCGTGGCCAGCGCGGTGGCGACAGCGGTCAGGATCGGCTCGGGCATGCGACTCTCCTCAGGTCGACGGCCCTTCCACCGTACTCACTTCGCGTGCTCGTCGATCCAGTCGGCGATCACATCGATGCGCGACGTCGTCTCCGCGCCGGTGTGCGGGCAGTCCGGGCCGTTGTTCTCGATCGAGATCAGCTTGCCGTCGGTGAAATACGGCGCGCCCGTGTCGTAGGTGCACGCGCTCGTGGACGCTTCCGGCGCGACGCCGTGAATGCCGACTGTCGTGCCGCCCACCGACGAGATCTTCATCGTGCCCTGCTGCAACTGCTTGGACGGCACCGGATTCTGCGCGGTCCGGCTGCCCCAGCCGGCCAGCGTGACCTGCTGCCCGACGCCCGGCACCAGGTGGTTCGCGGCGAGCGGCGTGATGCCGGAGACCGGACTGTCGAGCTGCGCCAGCGCGACGTCGTTCGGTCCCGCTTGCAGAACCTGCGTGACCTTGCGCTGGACGCCTTTTTCCTTGGTCTCGTCGACCAGGCCCAGCGACACCGTCGTCGGGTACGGCACCGGGCCGGACACCCGGTTCTTGTTGGCGTCGTGGAAACAGTGGCCGGTGGTGACGATCCACTGCGGCGCGACGAGCGCTGCCGAACAGAAGCTCGAGTACGTGCTTCCGTTCGGCAGCGGGATTCCGGTCATGCTCAGCTTCGCGGCGAAGCCGAATTGGCCTGCTGGGACGTCAGAGCCGTTCGCGACGGCCAAGGCCGGGCTCGCGGTGAGGATGGGCAGGAGAACTGCTGCGGAGATCGCGGCGCGGACGCGCATTCTGTCCCTTCGTCCGGTGCCACCGGCGGACGCCGATGAACTCGGCCTTCCACGCTAACGACACCGTCCGCGATGCGGAATTCCCTTGATGGGCGACGAAAACCGACCGATCTCGCGACTTGCCCTCACTGAGTGTGCGAGGCGATCCAGTCCTTGAGGATGTCGACGCGCGCGGTCGTCTCCGGAGTGGCGTGGGGGCAGTCCGGGCCGGTCGACTCGACCGAGATGATGCGGCCGGTGTGGTCGCCGTCGTCGACGAAGTACGGCGCGCCCGAGTCGTAGCTGCACGCGCTGGTGTCCTTCTTCGGTGCGACGCCGACGATGGTCGCGGTGGTGGCGTCCGAGCCGACGACCTGCATCTCGCCCTGCTGCAGCTTGTCCGACGGCTTCGGCGAAACCTCGGTGAGGCTGCCCCATCCGGCGAGCAGCACCTTCTGGCCGGTGGTCGGCGCGGCGGGCGAGACGGTCAGCGGCTTGATGTCGGTGACCGGGGAGTCGAGCTTGGCGATCGCGACGTCGTTGACGCCCGCCTGCTGCACCTCGGTGACGTTGCGCCGTTCGCCCTTGCCGGGTTCGTCGGTGGTCGAGCCGAGAAGCACCGAAGTCCCGTACGGCACCGGGCCGGAGACCGGCTTGCGGTTGACGTCGTGGAAACAGTGTCCGGCGGTGATGATCCACTGCGGCGCGATGAGCGAACCCGAGCATCCGCTCGAATAAGTGGTGCCGTCCGCCTTCGGGATGACAGGCATGGACAGCTTGGCCGCGAACGGATACTCGCCGGGCGCCACATCGTTGCCGTTCGCGACCGCGGACGCAGGCGCGGCCACGGCTAGCGCGGCGCCGGCGGCGAGGAAGGCAGCGGAAAGGGCGGCACGCAAACGCATGAAATATCCTCCGGAAGACGACTACTCAATGCGAACGTAGGCGTCTCCGGTTTCCCCCGAAAGGGGGATCAGCCGGGGCTGCCCGATCGGGCTTGCCCGGCTGCCCGCGTTTTCTTGAATCAGCTCACGCCGACGAGATCGACGACGAAAACCAGCGTTTCGTTCGGGGCGATCACGCCGCCCGCGCCGCGTTCGCCGTACGCCAGGTGCGGCGGGATCACCAGCTGGCGGCGGCCGCCGACCTTCATGCCCGCCACGCCCTGGTCCCAGCCCGGGATGACCTGGCCCGCGCCGACCTGGAATTCGAGCGGCGCGCCGCGGTCGTAAGAGGCGTCGAATTGCGCGCCGGTGGAGTGCGAGACACCCACGTAATGCACGCTGACGGCATTGCCCGCCTTGGCCTCGGGGCCGTCGCCGACCGTGATGTCTTTGATCTGCAGCTCGGCGGGCGGCGGTCCGTCCGGGCGCTCGACTAGGGGCTTTTCCACGCTCATGGGGCTCACCGTACCTATCGGTCAAACGCCGCGCCTGATGGACCGCTACCAGGGACGACTACTCCCAACGAGGGGATAAACGCGAAAACTCTTCACATGTGCCCTACTCGTCGGTAGCGTGCGCTGGGTCACCCTGGGGAATCCTTCGTGGACGGAGCTGCGGCATGCGACGACGCATCCCAATCCTGGCCGCGGGCGCGGTAGCCGTGCTCACGGCCGGGCTAGTGCAGATCGGAACCGCGGCACCGGCTTCCGCCGCGTTGCCCGGCAACGACTATTGCGCTGGCCAGTGCAACGACATCCTTCCGCCGGGCGAGAACGGCAGCGCGACGCTCGCCGAAATCCTCGCCAACAAGGCGTTCGGCACGCAGCCTGGGCACGCGGACGACCAGCTCGGCAAATACGCCGACCTGGCGGGCGGGTACAAGACGCTGACCACCGACACCATCGGCAAGTTCTTCAACGACTCGTCCTTCGGCGTGCCCGCCGACCAGGTCGCGAGCACGCTGAAACCGCGCGACGACGTGACGATCACGCGGGACAAGGCCACCGGCGTCCCGCACATCCAGGGCACGACGCGGTCCGGCACCGAGTACGGCGCGGGATACGCCGCGGCGCAGGACCGCTTGTGGCTCATGGACATCATGCGCCGGGTCGGGCGCGGCCAGCTGACGTCGTACGCCGGCGGCGCGGAAGCGAACCGCGAGCTGGAGCAGTCCTTCTTCGCCTCCGCGCCCTACACCGAGGACGAGCTGCAGCAGCAGATCGACGCGGTGGCGGCGAGCGGTCCGCGCGGCCAGCAGGGGCTCGCCGACGCGAAGGCGTACATCGAGGGCATCAACAAATACATCACCGATTCGCACAACGGCCGGTACTTCCCCGGCGAATACGTGCTCACTGGGCACGTCGACGCGATCACCAACGCGGGCACCATCGAACCGTTCAAGCTCACCGACCTCGTCGTACTCGCTTCGGTGGTCGGCGCGCAGTTCGGTGCCGGCGGTGGCGGCGAGGTGCAGAACGCGGTCGCGAAGCTGGCGCTGCAGGAGAAATACGGCGTCGAGCAGGGTGAAAAGGTGTGGCAGAGCCTGCGCGCCGAGGATGATCCCGAGGCCGTGAAGACCCTGCACGACGGGCAGAATTTCCCGTACGGCAACACTCCGGCGAACCCGCAGGGCGCGGCGTTGCCGGACAAGGGTTCGGTGACGAACCAGCAGCTTGTGTTCGACCAGACCGGCTCGGCGGCCGCCGCGCAGGCGAAGGTGAAGGTTTCCGCGCCGAAGGACCAGGAATCCGCGCGCGGCATGTTCGACAACGGCGTGCTGCCGGGCAACATGCTCAAGGAAAAGCACGGCATGTCCAATGCGCTGCTGGTGTCCGGCGCGAAGACCGCCAGCGGACATCCGGTCGCCGTGTTCGGTCCGCAGACCGGGTATTTCGCGCCGCAGCTGTTGCTGCTGCAGGAAATCCAGGGCCCGGGCATCAGCGCGCGCGGCGCGTCGTTCGCCGGGCTCAGCATGTACGTGCTGCTCGGGCGCGGCCAGGACTACTCGTGGAGCGCGACGACCGCGGCGCAGGACATCATCGACACCTACGCGCTGCCGCTGTGCGACCCGAGCGGCAAACCGGCCACAAAGGACTCGAACTACTACCTGTACCAGGGCAAATGCCTCCCGATGGACACCGTGGAGCGCAAGAACGCCTGGTCGCCGACGGTCGCGGACGGCACCGCGGCCGGGTCCTACACACTGCGCAGCTACCGCACGAAGTACGGCCCGGTGACCTCGCGGGCGACGGTGGACGGGAAGCCGGTGGCGTATTCGTCGCTGCGGTCTTCGTACTTCCACGAGGTGGATTCGCTGATCGGGTTCCAGGAATTCAACGACCCGGGCTACGTGAAGTCGGCCGCGGACTTCCAGCGCGCCGCGAACGACGTCAACTTCACCTTCAACTGGTTCTACGCCGATTCGAAGGACATCGCGTACTTCAACTCCGGCGCGAACCCGGTGCGCAATTCCACTGTGGACCCGATGATGCCCGCGTGGGGCGATCGCGGCTTCGACTGGAAGGGCTGGAACCCGGCGGGCAACAAGGCCGACTACACGCCCGCGTCCCAGCATCCGCAGTCGGTGAACCAGGACTACTACGTCAGCTGGAACAACGCCCAATCCAACGGCTACGCCTCCGGCGGCGCGGACAAGTCGGCTGTGCACCGTGCCGATCTGCTCGACGCGCGGGTCAAGGGCCTGCTTTCCAGCGGCACCAAGGTGACTCGGGTCAACCTGACCCAGGCGATGGAGGACGCGGCACTGGCCGACCTGCGGGCGGAGAAGGTGCTGCCGTTGCTGCTGCAGGTGCTCGACAAGGCCCCGCTCACCGGTGCCGCCGCGGACGCCGAGGCGAAGCTGAAGACGTGGATGGAGCACGGACACCAGCGCGTCGAGTCCAGCCCCGGCAGCAAGACCTATAACGACGCCGACGCGATCCGGATCATGGACGCGTGGTGGCCGCTGCTGGTCACCGGCGAGTTCAAGCCGTCGATGGGCGACGACGCGTTCGGCGCGATGACGAACGTGCTGCAGATCAACGAAAGCCCGTCCGGCTTCCAGAACGAGACGCCGGGCAAGCACGTCGGGCAGCCGCACCAGGGTTCGGCCTACCAGCACGGCTGGTGGGGTTACGCCAGCAAGGACCTCCGCACCGTGCTCGGACAGCCGGTGGCAGGCCCGCTCGGCGCGAAGTTCTGCGGCGGCGGCGACCTGACCGCGTGCCGGCAGACGCTGGTCGACTCGCTGACCACGGCCGCCGGTCAACCGGCGAACACCGTGTACCCCGGCGACAGCGACTGCTCGGCGGGCGACCAGTGGTGCGCGGACTCGATCATCCAGCGTCCGCTGGGCGGCATCGGGCACGGCAAGATCAGCACGCAGAACCGGCCGACGTTCCAGCAGGTCGTGGAGTATCCCGCGCATCGCGGCGACAACGTCTCGAACCTCGCGGCGGGCAAGCCGGTGAACGCCTCCAGCGCGGAAACCGGGTTCTACAACTCGCCCGCGTCGAACGCGGTCGACGGCAACGCGGGTACGCGCTGGGCGAGCGATTGGAGCGACAACCAGTCGATCACCGTGGATCTGGGCTCGGTGCAGCAGGTTTCGCGGGCGGTGCTGTCGTGGGAGAAGGCGTATGGGAAGGGGTACAAGATCCAGCTGTCCACGGACGGCACCGACTGGCATGACGCCGCTGCGGTGACGGACGGGAACGGCGGGGTGGGCAACGTCTCGTTCGCCCCCTCAGACGCGCGATTCGTTCGGATGCAGGGGGTCTCGCGCGGGACTAAGTACGGGTATTCGCTGTATGAGTTCGAGGTTTACGCGCACTGAGTTCTGCTGCTACTGACGTGATGACGAGAACCGCTCCGGCCAGCATGATCGGCCGGGGCGGTTCTTTCATGAACAGGACGCTGATCAGGCAGGCGAGGATGGGGACGGCGTAGGCGTAGGTGCTGACTAGCGCGGCGGAGGTCGTGCGCAGGAGCCAGGTGTAGAGGCCGAAACCGGCTAGCGAATCGACCAAGGCGAGGTAGCTGAGCGCCAGCCAGGAAGCAGTGGTGGGCTGGTCGACCACTTCGCCGGTTGCCACGCCGACGGTGAGGAGGACGGTTCCGCCGCTCAGCAATTGCACGGTGGTGGTCGCGTATGGCCCGGGGAGGTTGATTGTGCGGGCGGTCAGGACAGTGCCGATCGCCCAGACGAAACCGGCCGCGGCTACGACGAAGGTCCATGGGTTGGCCTGCGCGCCGGTCAGCAGGGCGACGCCGGAGAAACCAACGAGCACTCGCAGCAAACCTGCTCGGCTCGGGCGTTCGCCGAACGCTGCGTTCAGCACGGTTACCCACAGCGGAAGCGCGGCGACCACCAGCGCGGCGGTTCCGGCGAAGGTCGTGCGTTCGGCTAGTGCCACGGTGCCTTGCGCGCCGAGCAGGCAGATACCGCTCGTCGCGGCGGTGGCGATCTGCCGGAAGTTCAAGCCGCGCAACGCGGTTGGCCGGAGCGCGAGTAGTGCCAGACCCGCGGCGAGAAATGCGGTGCCGGAAGCTGACAGTGGCGGCAGGGTGTGCGCCATGACTCGCATCGCGGGAAACGACGTTCCCCAGCACAGCCAGAGGCCCGCCAGCGCGAGATAGACCATGTACTTCAGCACAGCTCACCTGCGATTATGCGTCCAACAACTTCTCGTCATCTCCCGGATGCGGTGAGATCATCAGGCGGTGGACGTGACGGTGGCTCAACTCGAAGCCTTGCTCGCGGTGGGGGAGCACGGCAGTTTCACCCGCGCCGGGCAGGCATTGGGGCGGACGCAGTCGGCGGTAAGCCGGGCGATTGCCGCGTTGGAAAGTGCGCTCGGCGGACCGGTCGTACACCGCGGAGAAGCTGGGTTCACCGAACTCGGGCGCACAGTGGCGACGCATGCATCGTCAGTGCTGGGTGGGTTGCAGGCGATCAGCGATCTCGCCGCGGACGTTCGCGCGCCGACGCTGCGGGTAGGCGCGGTCGCGAGTGCGTTGGTGCGTTTCGTACCGACGGCAGTGCTGCGGCTGCGACGGGATTGGCCGCGAAGTCAGGTGCTCACCTTGCAGGGCGAGGACGACGAACTCCTCGCTTGGCTAGCCGACGGAACCATCGATCTCGCCGTGACCACCCAGCCCGGCCCGGATTCGCAGCGGGTAATCGACGACGAATTCCTTGCCGTAGCGCCGAAGGAGCATCCGGCCAGCCGGCGGGAACGGATCCGGCTTGCTGAGTTGATCCGGCTCGGGGTCGCTGATCCCGGCGGAACGTGCGGGCCCGCCTTGGCAGAGGGGTTCGCGGCGCACGGAGTCGAATGGCGGCCCGACCATGTGGTTCGCGACGTCGGGACGGTGGTCGCGATGGCCGCTGCCGGGATTACCGCCGGGGTCGCGCCCGCGATGGCGTTGCCGGATCCGCCGCCGCCCGGCGTCGTGGTCCGGCCGCTGGAACCGCGGCTGTTCCGGGCCGTCTCCCTGCATTACCGGCCCGCCGATCAGGATGTCGTCCACTTTGTGGAACACCTGACCACCTGGTGATATTCGTCGCCTGCCGTTCAGACGGTCGCGAAGTTACCGTGTCCGCATGGACGACTGGACTCCGCGGACCCGCGCGATCGCGGCGGGCCGGCCGCACGGCCCTGGTGAGCCGCTGACTACGCCGATCGTTGCGACGAGCACCTTCGAGGCCGGTGGCGACGCGGTGTACGCGCGTTCCGACGGCACGGCGACCTGGGCTGCTTTCGAGGAGGTCGTCGGCTCGCTTGAGGGTGGCACGGCGGTCGCCTTCGCGTCGGGCGTTGCCACGTTGTCCGCGGTGCTGGATTCGTTGCCGGTGGGGTCGACGGTTGCGGTTCCGTCTTTCAGTTACGCCGTCACGCGCGGAGCGTTGAAGCACGCGCAGGAGATCGGTCGCCTCACGGTCACCGAATTGGAGCCGACGGACACGCAGGCGTGGCTTGACTGCGACGCCGATCTGTTGTGGCTCGAATCGCCGACCAATCCGACGCTCGACGTGATGGACATCGAAACCATCGCGCGCGGCACGAGGGGACGCGTAGTCGTCGACAACACCTTCGCGACTTCGCTGCATCAGCAACCACTGTCGCTCGGCGCGGACATTGTCGTGCACAGCGCCACGAAGCTCATTGGCGGACACAGCGATCTGCTGCTCGGCGTCGCGGTCGCAGCCGAGCAGAACATTGTGGACGAGCTTCGTGCGGCGCGGACTCGGGTCGGCGCGACGCCGGGTGCGCTCGAAACGTGGCTTGCGTTACGCGGATTGCGGACGCTTCCGGTGCGGCTCGCCGAGCAAACGCGCACCGCCGAGTTGCTGGTGTCCCGGTTGGCGGAACACCCGGCGGTAACAAAGGTTCGCTACCCCGGTTTCGGGATGATGGTGGCGTTCGAGGTCGACGGCGCCGATGCCGCCGACAAGGTGTGCGCGACCGTCCGGCTGATCCGGCCGGCGACGAGCCTCGGCGGGGTAGAAAGCCTGATGGAGCGGCGTGCCTGGCTTCCCGGCGAGGAGCGCGTGCCGCCGGGGCTCATCCGGTTTTCCGTCGGACTGGAGGATCCGGAGGACCTGTGGCGGGATTTGCTGACCGCACTCGGCTGATTTCCGCCATTCTTTAACGAGGGCTGTCCGGGTTGCCTGGCAACTGTTACGGTATGGGCACGACAAGCCGGATTCCCGGCAATCGGGCGAAATCATCGCCGTCGAGAAGGCGTTCGTTACGTCTTTCCCTCGTGTCATTAATCACCAGCTAAAGGGTTACCCCTATGGGCTGAATCTTCGGCAGGATCAGCGGGCGCGGTGGGGGTCATCGCGCTTTTCCTCAGAGGGGTAATCATCTTGAAGAAGACCCTGGGCAGACTCGCGGGCGCTGTGCTCGCGGGCGCCCTGATCAGCCTTGCCGTCGTGCCCGCCGCGAACGCGGAGACCGCGCCGGAACCCTCCGCCTCGGCTCCGGCCACCACGAGCGAGACGGCTCCCACCTCGCAGCCTCCGGCCAGCGAGACCGGCAAGCCGAGCGAGCCGGGCAAGCCCAGCGAGACGGGCAAGCCGACTGAGACCGGCAAGCCGACCGAAACCGGCAAGCCGACTGAGACGGGCAAGCCGACCGAGACCGGCAAGCCGACCGACACCAGCAAGCCGACCACGCCGACCTCGTCGACCTCCACTCCGGAGGAGCCGCCGTACGTCGACGACACCGGCTGGGGCCTCGACCTCGACGACGGCTACGGCTACATCGAGATCGCGTGCGCCGCCGGCGAGCCGACCGGCCTGCACTCCAACGACTTCGACATCGTCGAGGGCCCGCAGCAGGACGAGACCGACGGCCGCTACTGGTCGTGGATCGTCAAGCGCCACGAGGGTGTCACCTTCGACAGCGGCACCGTGCGCGCGGTCTGGACCTGCGGCGGCAAGAAGACCGACGACGGCAAGGTTCCCCCGGCGGGCGGCGCGGGCGCGGGTTCGGCCGGCACCACCGGCGGACACGGCAACTCGCAGGTGAAGTACACGCCGAAGCGCGGCGTTGAGACCGGCTTCGGGGGCATGGCCGCCTGATGTCCAGGAAGTTCGGGCAGGGTGCCGCCGTCGCGGGCGCCCTGCTCCTCTCCCTCTCGCTGAGCGCGTGCGGTTCGGACGCCCCGGCGGCTCCGGCCGCGCAGGCCCCGGCCAGCGCGGCGGTCCCGGTGACCAAGCCGTTCAGCGGGCTGCGGCCGACGTCGGTCGAGATCCCGAAGATCGGCGCGAAGTCGACGCTGATCACGGTGATGCCGAACAAGGACGGGCAGATCTCGGTCCCGTCGGTGAAGAACCCGATGCAGGCCGCGTGGTACCGGCTTTCGCCGGTGCCGGGCGACGTGGGCCCGGCGATCGTGCTCGGGCACGTCGACGGCGACCACAAGCCGGGGATCTTCTACAAGCTCAAGGACGTGAACCCGGGCGACGAGGTCGACGTCGAACGCAGCGACGGCAAGAAGCTGAAGTTCGTGGTGGACCGCAAGGAACAGGTCCCCAAGGACACGTTCCCGACGCAGGCCGTCTTCGGCAACACGGACAAGCCGCAGCTGCGCATCATCACCTGCGGCGGCGTGTTCGACCACGCCGAGCACAGCTACAAGGACAACATCGTGGTGTACGCGAACCTGGTCTCCTGACTCAGGTCAGCAGCGGAGTGAGCAGCGTGCGCTGGTCCTTCGGCACGTATTCCGCGTAGTTGTCATACAGCGCTTGACGCGCCAGCCGCGCCGCCGACTTCCCGTCGGCGGCGCGGATCGCGTTCAGCACCTCTTCGTGGTGCCGCAGCCACGAGCGCATCAGCGTGCCGCGGTCGTTGGCGTGGCTGAGCTTGTCCTCGATCAATTCCAGCACCACCCCGCGGACCACTTCTCCGCTGACTACCAACAGCGGATTCCGCGACACTTGGGCAATCACGTCGTGGAATGCGACGTCCGCGCGGCTGAATTCGGCGTATCCGTCCGCTGCCGCCATTCCTTCCAACGCGGTGTCGAGCGCGGTCAAATCCTCGGCGGTGCGCAGTTCCGCGGCCAGCAGGTGCGACGATCCGTCCAGCACCATCCGGAATTGCAGCAGTTCCGCCAGTCCGACGTGGTCAGCCCGCGCCAGCCGGTGCATCGACCGGTGCAACGCGCCCGGCGAAGCCGCCAGCACCTCGGGCCCGCGCGGATCGCCTGGTCGCGACCGGATCAGCTCGGCGGCCTGCAGCACCCGCAGCGCCTCGCGCACGGTCGAGCGGCCGACGCCGAACTGCGTCATCAGCTCCCGTTCCCCGGGCAGCCGGTCACCGGGTTTGAGGCGGCCGCTCACCACGGCCTCCTCGATCTGCTCGACGATCCGCTCGTAGGCGCGGACCGGAGCCACCGGTTCGAACTTCATCTTGACCTCGGTGTCTGCCGGATGCGAGTCTGCTGTCAGAGTTACTGGTCTGACCAGTGTACTGAGCAGGAGGCGGAATGAAAGCCCGGAGCACTGCGGTGGCACTGGCGCTGCTGCTCGTGACATCCGGCTGCTCGGCAGGCTCCAGCGCGAGTGTTTCCCCAGGTCCGGACACGCTTTCCGTCGGGTACACGGCGGAGCCGGCGAACTTCGACTTCACCCGTTCCGACGGCGTGGCCATCCCGCAGGCGCTGCTCTACAACGTCTACGAAGGCCTGGTGAAGCTCGATCCGCAGGGCCGGATCGTGCCGCTGCTCGCGAAGTCCTGGACGATCAGCCCGGACCGCAAGACGTACGACTTCCAGCTGCAGCAGGGCGTGAAGTTCGCAGGCGGTGCGCCGTTCACCGCATCAGACGTCCAGTTTTCGCTGATGCGGGTGAAGACCGACTGGACGATCTCGCTCAAATCGGCGATGGACGTCGTGGACCACGTCGAAGTCGTCGCGCCGGATCACGCTCGCGTGGTGTTGTCGAAGCCCAGCAACGGCTGGCTGTTCAGCCTCACCAGCCGCCTCGGCGCGATGTTCAGCCCGACCGGCGTCGCGGATCTGGCGAACCATCCGGTCGGCACCGGACCGTACGAGGTGGCTTCGCGCCGCCGTGGCGATTCCATTGTGCTGCGCGAGAATCCGCAGTACTGGGGCCGGAAGCCGGCGTATCGCACGGTGGTGCTCAAGTACTTCGCCGATCCGACCGCGCTCAACAACGCCTTGCTGTCCAACGGAATCGACGTGATCTCGAACCTCACGTCGGCCGATTCGATCCCGCAGTTCCAGGGCGACGACCGGTTCACCGTGCAGCAGGGCACCACGAACAGCGAGGTCACGCTGGCGTTCAACGGCCGTCGCGCGCCGCTGAACGACGTGCGCGTCCGGCGCGCGCTCACCTACGCCATCGACCGGAAAGCCGTGCTGGACCTGGTCTTCAGCGGACGCGGCACACTCATCGGCAGCATGGTTCCGCCCACCGACCCGTGGTACGAGGACCTGTCGAAGGTCTATTCCTACGACCCGGCGAAGGCGAAGCAACTGCTCGCTGAGGCGGGGGTGCACGATCTCAAGCTGCGGCTGCGGATTCCGAACCTGCCGTACGCGGTGTCGGCGGCGCAGGTGGTGCAATCGCAGCTGGCGGACGTCGGCGTCACCGCGACGATCGAGCCGCTCGACTTCCCGGCGGTGTGGCTCAAGCAGGTCTTCACCGACCACGACTACGACCTGTCGATCATCCAGCACGTCGAAGCCCGCGACATCTCGACGTTCGGAAAACCCAAGTACTACTGGGGTTACGACAACAAACGCGTGCAGCAACTGCTCGCCGCGGCGGACAGCGGCACGCCGCAGGAGCAGGTGAGCGACATGAAGGAGGTCGCGCGGCAGCTGAACACCGACGCGGCCGCGGACTGGCTGTTCCTGTTCCCGAACGTCGTGGTCGCCAAGAAGAAGGTGACCGGACTCGCGCGCAACCAGGTCAGCGAGTCGTTCGACCTGACCGCGGTGAGGCCGGCATGACCGCCCGCGTGCTGCGGCGGGTGGCCGTGTTCGCGGTGAGCCTGTTCGTGGCGTCCATCGTGGTGTTCCTGTTCATGGCGGTGCTGCCGGGCGATCCCGCGCAGGTCGCTTTGGGTGTCAACGCGACGCCGGAGCTGCTCGCGAAGACCCGCGCCGAATTCGGCATCGACCGGCCGCTGATCGAGCAGTACCTGAGCTGGATGGGCGGAGTGCTGCACGGCGACTTCGGCCGGTCGTACGTCACGCGTGAGGCGATCAGCCCGCAGCTGGTGGACCGGCTCGGCGTCACGTTGTGGCTGGTCGGCGCGGGAATGATCGTCGCGCTGGTGATCGCGTTGCCCGCCGGCGCGTTCGCCGCGGTGCGGCACCGGAAAGCCAGCGGTGTCGCGGTTTCCGGGCTCTCGCAGGTCGGCGTCGCGATCCCGGCATTCCTCGCGGGCATCATCCTGGTGCAGATTTTCGCCGTACAGCTGCGTTGGCTGCCGAGCGGCGGATGGACGCCGCCGGACCAGGACGCGGGCGAGTTCCTGCGCGGACTGATCCTTCCGGCGTTGTCGCTTGGTCTGGTGCAGGGGGCGGTGCTCACGCGATACGTCCGCTCGGCCGTGCTCGACACGCTCGGCCAGGACTACCTCCGCACCGCCCGGTCCAAGGGCCTATTGCCTGGTCAGGCGCTGTTCCGGCACGGGCTGCGCAACGCGTCCGTCCCGGTGGTCACCGTGCTCGGGCTGCAGCTGACGACGCTGCTGATCGGCGCGGTCGTGGTGGAGCGGGTGTTCGTGCTGCCCGGGCTCGGCAGCATGCTGCTGGACGCGGTCGCGCAGCGCGATCTGCTGACGGTGCAAGGGATCGTGCTGGTGCTGGTGGCCGGGGTGCTGCTGGTGAACTTCGTGGTCGACGTGCTGTATTCGGTGCTCGACCCGAGACTGCGGGGGTCCTGATGCGCCGCAACGGAAATCTCCTGCTCGGCGGGACGCTGGTCGCGCTCGTCGTGCTGGCCGCGCTGGTGTCGTTCGTCTGGACGCCGTACGACCCGGTGCAGGTCAACGCCGCGGACCGGCTGCTGGGCTTCTCGGCCGAGCACCTGTTCGGCACGGACAAATTCGGCCGCGACGTCTTCAGCCAGATCCTCGTCGGCGCGCGGACCACGCTGTACGTCGGCGTCGTCGCGGTCGGCATCGCAGCGGTCATCGGTACGCCGCTGGGCGTGCTGGCGGCGATGGCGCCGCGGTGGCTCGGCGAGTTCGTGATGCGGGTGAACGACCTGGTGCTCGCGTTTCCCGCGCTGCTGCTGGCGATCATGTTCGGTGCGGTCTTCGGCGCGGACACGCTCACCGCGATGGTCGCCATCGGCATCGCGACCATCCCGTCGTTCGCCCGGATCGCGCGGTCCGGCTCGCTGCAGGTGATGAGCAGCGAATACGTGCTGGCCGCCCGTGCCGGCGGCCGGTCGCGGACGCGGATCGCCTGGTCACACGTGCTGCCGAACATCGGCGGGCTGCTGATCGTGCAGGCCTCGGTGTCGTTCGCGATCGCGGTGCTGGCCGAGGCGGCGCTGTCGTTTCTCGGCTTCGGCACGCGGCCGCCGACGCCGTCGTGGGGCCGGATGCTGCAGGAATCGCAGGAATTGCTCACCGCGCATCCGCGGCTCGCGCTGGTGCCGGGCGTCGCGATCGCGGTGGCAGTGCTCGGATTCAACCTCCTCGGCGACGGTCTGCGCGACCGTCTCGACCCCCGATTGGCGGCGCGGGTATGACGCTGACGGTGGAAAACCTGCAGGTCGCGGACCTCGTGCGCGGGGTTTCGTTCGAGCTGGGCGCGGGCGAGCGGGTCGGGTTGATCGGCGAATCCGGGTCCGGGAAATCGCTCACCGCGCTGTCCGTGCTGGGCCTGCTGCCGGAAGAGCTGTCGGCCACCGGCTCGGTGCGGCTCGACGGCCGGGAGTTGCTCGGCGCGTCCGAAAAGGAGCTGTCCCGGTTGCGCGGCAACGGGATGGCGATGGTGTTCCAGGAGCCGATGACCGCGCTGAACCCGGCGATGCGGATCGGACGGCAGGTCACCGAGCCGTTCCGGGTGCACGGCCGCCGCGGGCGTCCGGCGGAGGAACTGCTGGCCGCGGTCGGGTTGCCGGGGGTCGCGCGGGCGTATCCGCATCAGCTGTCCGGCGGGCAGCGGCAGCGGGTGGTGCTGGCGATCGCGCTGGCCAACGACCCGGCGCTGCTGATCTGCGACGAGCCGACCACCGCGCTGGACGTCACCGTGCAGGCGCAGATCCTCGGCCTGATTCGCGAGCGGTTGTCGGCGGAGAGTTCGTTGCTGTTCATCACGCACGATCTGGCGGTGGTGGCGCAGATGTGCGACCGGGTGCTCGTGATGCTCGACGGGTCCATTGTGGAGCATGGCTCGACGCGGGAGGTGCTGACCGCGCCGAAGCATTCCTACACGCAGCGGTTGCTCGCGGCTTCTGATCTGGAGGGCGCGCGATGATCTCCGTACGGGATTTGGAGCGGCGGTACACGCGGCGGGACGTGCATGCGTTGCGCGGCTTGAGTTTCGATGTTTCCGCTGGTGAGCGGTTCGGGATCGTCGGCGAATCCGGCTCCGGGAAGTCCACGTTGGTGCGGTTGCTCGCTGCTTTGGATCGACCGACTGCGGGCACGGTGTCGTTCCAAGGAAAGCGGATCGATTCGCTGCCCGAGCGGAGGCTGCGGTTCCTGCGCCGGGAAATGCAGATCGTCTTCCAGGATCCGATGGGCTCGCTCGACCCGCGGATGCGTGTGCGGGACATCGTGTCCGAACCGCTCGGCCGCCGGTCGCCGGAGCGGGTGGCCGAGCTGCTGACCGCCGTCGGGCTGCCTGAGGACGCGGCGATGCGGTATCCGCACCAGTTTTCCGGCGGGCAGCGGCAGCGGATCTCGATCGCCCGCGCGCTCGCGCCGAACCCGAGTGTGCTGATCGCGGACGAACCGGTGAGCGCGCTGGACGTTTCGGTGCGCGCGCAGATCCTGGACCTGCTGGCCCGGCTGGTGGACGAGTTCTCGCTGACGTTGATTTTCGTCTCGCACGACCTCGGCGTGGTGCGGCACGTGTGCGATCGCGTCGCGGTGATGCGGCGCGGGGAGATCGTGGAAATCGGTGCGGTCGAGCAGGTTTACGCCGAACCGGAGCACGAGTACACCCGGGAACTGCTGGCCGCCGCGCCGAATCTGCGGACCGAGCTGGCCCGGTTGAAGGGAGAAACGGATGCCTGACTACCCGGACGGCCTGCCGATCGGTCCCGGCTGGGTGTCCACAGTGGATACCGCGGACGTCGTGTTTCCCTACGACGGCAGCGTGGTCGGCACCGCTCCGGTCGGCACGGCCTCGTTGGCTTCGCGGGCTGTTGACGAGGCGGTGGCAGTGGCTCGCGAGGTCGCTTCGCTGCCTTCGCGGACCCGTCGGGCGTTGTTGAACGAAGTGGCTTCAGCGGTCCGGGAACGTCGTGCGGAGTTTGAGCGGCTTCTCGTGCTGGAGACGGGAAAACCGCTGGTCGACTGCCAGGTGGAGGTTGCGCGGACGATTGTCACTTGGGAGGCCGCGGCCGAGGAAGTGTCGCGGCTGCACGGCGAAACCGTGCCGCTCGACCTGCTGCCGTCGGGGGACGGGCTGGTCGGGTTCTGGAAGCGCAAGCCGATCGGCGTAGTCGTCGGGATCGCCGGGTTCAACTACCCGCTGCTGCTGGCGTCGCACAAGATCGCGCCCGCGATCGCCGCCGGCTGCCCGGTGGTGGTGAAGCCCGCGCCGCAAACCCCGTTGGCGACGCTGTGGCTGGTGCACCTGGTCCGCTCGCTGACCGATCTTCCCGCGATGGTTCAGCTGGTCACCGGAGACGCTTCGGTCGGATCGGCGCTGGTCACGGACCGGCGAGTCGGCGCGGTGTCGTTCACCGGCTCGGCCGCCGTCGGCCACCGGATCGCCCGCGACGCCGCGCCGACAAAGACCCTGCTGGAGCTGGGCTCGAACGCCGCGCTAGTGGTCGCCGAGGACGCGGACCTCGACGCTGCCGCGGATGCCGTGCTGCGCGGTGGGTTCTACGCGTCCGGTCAGGCCTGTATTTCCGTACAACGCGTGCTGGCGGTGTCTTCGGTGGCCGCGGAGTTCACCGACAAGGTGCTCGCGCGGCTCGGCGAAGTGACCGTTGGTGATCCGCGTTCCCCCGGCACCCGCGTATCGGCGCTGATCGACGAACGCTCGACCGCTCGGGTCGCCGAATGGGTCGACAAAGCGATCGCGGCAGGCGCTCACCTGCTGGCCGGTGGCTCCGTCCGTGAGGGCGTGCTGGAGCCGACGGTGCTCGCGGGCGTTCCGGACGGCGTCGAATGCTGGGACGAGGAGATCTTCGGCCCGGTCGTCTGCCTGCGCACAGTGTCCGATGTGGACGAAGCGTTCGCCGCGGTCAACGCGTCGCGGTACGGGCTGCACGCGAGCGTGTACAGCCGCTCGCTGAAGACCGCGTTCCGGGCGTTGGACGAGTTGGAGGTCGGCGGGGTAGTGGTGAACGAGGTGCCGGGTTTCCGGTCCGACACGATGCCGTACGGCGGGGTCAAGGACTCCGGGATCGGCCGCGAGGGGCCGCGATTCGCCGTCGAAGAGCTGACCGTGACCAGGATGGCGGTGCTGCGCCCGTGAACTACGCCGGACTGTTTCGCATGGACGGCCGCCGGGCCGTCGTGCTCGGCGCGGGCAGCGGGATCGGCCGCGAGGCCGCCCGAGCCTTGGACGCGCACGGTGCGTCGGTGATCTGCGCGGACCGAGACCTTGCCGCGGCTAGGGAGACCGGCGTCGGCGAGGCGTACGAGATCGACCTGCTTGCCCCCGGGGCCATCGCTGCCGCTGCCACCGACCTGGGACCGCTGGACGCCGTCGTGCTGACCGCCGCCACGAACGTCCGGAAACGGCTGCTGGACTACACGCGCGAAGAGTTCGACCGCGTGGTGGAGCTGAATCTGGGCGTCGCCTTCGAGGTGCTGCGCGCGTTCGGCGCACCGATGGTCGAGCAGCGCCGCGGAAGCATCATCGGCTTCTCCTCGATCCGCGGTACCACCGTCGAACCCGGTCAAGGCCCGTACGCAGCAACGAAAGGCGGCTTAGTGCAGCTCTTCCGCACTGCCGCCGCCGAGTTCGGACCGTCCGGCGTGCGCGTCAACGCCATCGCCCCTGGCGTTGTGGAGACGCCGTTGACCGCACAGATCAAAGCGCGCCCCGACTGGTACGACGCCTACGCCCAGAAGGGCGCGCTCGGCCGCTGGGCGCGCGCGGACGAACTGGCCGGCGCTGTCGTGTACCTCGCTTCGGACGCTTCGACCTTCGTCACCGGCTCCGTGCTGGCTGTCGACGGCGGCTGGACCGCAGTCGACGGCCGCTTTGACCCACCCGCTTCGTGAATCGGAGGTTCCGCGATGACCGAATTGGCCGACCTGACCGCTAACGAGCTGGTAGCCGGGTACCGCGCGCAAACGTTCTCGCCCGTCGAAGTGACCGAAGCCGTCCTCGCGCGCATCGATGCCCGCGAACCCGAACTGCACGCCCTGTACGCGTACGACGCCGCTTCAGCCCGCGAAGCCGCGAAGGCGTCTGAAGCACGTTGGCACGCTGGCGAACCCTCCGGCCCCATCGACGGCGTCCCGTTGACCCTGAAGGAAAACATCGCCTCCGAAGGCGTCCCCACCCCGCTAGGCACCGCCGCTACCGCTCTGACACCCGCAGCCGCCGACGCCCCCGCCGCAGCCCGCGTACGCGAGTCCGGCGCGGTACTGCTGGCAAAGACGACCATGCCCGACTACGGCATGCTCACCTCAGGCCTTTCAAGCTTCCACACTGCTTCGCGCAACCCGTGGGACGTCACGCGCACTCCCGGCGGCTCCAGCGCGGGTGCCGCCTCCGCGGCCGCCGCAGGCTACGGCCCTTTGCACGTAGGCACCGACATCGGCGGCTCAATCCGCCTCCCCGCCGGTTGGTGCGGACTAGTCGGCCTGAAACCCAGCTTCGGCCGCGTACCAGTCGACCCGCCCTTCCTGGGCCGCGTCGCCGGACCGCTGACCAGGACCGTCGCCGACACCGCCCTGCTGATGAGCGTCCTGGCCCAACCCGATCCGCGCGACCACCTCAGCCTGCCGCCCGCGTCGATCGACTGGCGCTCGCTGACCGGTTCCCTCGCTGGCCTGCGCGTCGGCCTGCAACTGGACCCCGGCGTCGGCCTCCCCGTCACTCCGGAGATCGCCGACGCAGTGACCGCCGCCGCCACCCTGTTCTCGTCCGCAGGCGCTGTCGTGGAACCTGTCGCCCCGTTCCTGACCCGCGACCACCTGAACGGCCTGGACACCTTCTGGCGAGTCCGCGCCTGGTCGGACATGGCCGGTCTGCCGGAGGAGCGCCGCGCGCAGGTCCTGCCGTACATCGCGGATTGGGCGGCCGGGGGAGCGGATGCGTCCGGTGTGGACACTTATCGCGGGTTCGCCGCCATCGACGCGATCAGCGTGGCCGCCTTGCGCGCGACCGAACCGTACGACGTGGTCCTCTCGCCGACCTGCCCAGTCGGACCGCCGCCCGCGGATTGGCCATCCCCGACCAACGACCCGACGCGGCCGTTCGAGCACATCGCGTTCACCGTGCCGTACAACATGTCCGGACAGCCCGCGGTCTCCCTGAACTGCGGCTATACCCCGGAAGGCTTGCCGATCGGCCTGCAGATCGCGGGTCGCCGGTTCGCCGACCTGGAGGTGCTGCGGGTCGCGGCGGAGTTCGAGAAGCTGCGCGAGGAACAGCGCCCGTGGCCGGTCAGCTGAGCGGGTTTCCGCTCAGCACGGCCAATTCGTCGGCCACCTCGGCGACTTCCGCTTGCAGCGACGCGAGGTCCGAACGGAGCTGAGCTTGCAACGGCCAGGCGAGTTCGTGCTCGCGACTGCCGATTCCCGGCGGGCGAACGTCGTGATGGTCGTCGAGCCGCGTGTGCCAATAGGTCAGGAACCGCGGCAGGATCTCGTCCTGGAGGCGGGGGATCAGGGTGCCCAGCCCCGGCCGGACCGAGGTGGAAGGGCGGAGCGCGTCCTGGTCGATGCCGCCGGTGATCTGCCGCAGGCTGCCGAACAGTGCGTAGAGCGAGTTGAGCGCGCTGCGCAGCAGACCTTCGCCGTCCGGCAGCTCGCGCAGCGCGACCCGGCTTTTCAGCTCGTTGAGGATCTGGTGCGCGGCACGCCGTTCCGCTTCGTCGATCTCCGACCGCCGGCGCGCGGGGACGACGGTGTGCCGCGGCCGGGCCTGGTTCTTGAGGAGCGCGATCGTCGCTTGCCGCACCTGTTCGGCTCGCGCCGGTCGCGGGTCCCGGCCTCGCACCACGATGTGAAAGGCGTGCGGCAGCGTGAACTCGCCGAGTCCGCCGACGACGACTCCCGCGGCGAGCAGCGCGGTGAACTCAGCGTCGAGGTCGGTGCTGATGCCCGCCTCGGCGAGGATGTCCGCGACAGCGTCACGGGTCAGCGGCACGGGGGAGGCAGCGGCTAGCACCCTGGCGAGATCCCACGCGCCCGCCACCGCCGGAAGGAGCCGTTCGGCGAGCGGGTCGAGCAGCGGAGACTGGCGGCGATGCAGGCGATCGAGCACCGTCTCGGTGCTGCCGGAGAACTGTTCGGAGAGCCGGCGCGCCAACCCGGTGCTGCCCTCCGCCGCGGTCCGGAGACCGGCCGTCAGATCCAGTTCGTCCTCGCGCAGATCGGTCAGTTCGACGGCGGAGCCCAGCTTCGCCAGCCGCGGGTCGCGGGTCAGCAACAGGACCGGGACACCGGCGGGGAGCGGCTCCGGCGGAGAGCCGACGTCGTCAAGCACCACCAGATCATCAGCGGTCGCCGCGGGAGAATGCCCGGCGAAAACGGTGCGGTAGGCCGGGCTGAACTGCTGTACGTACGCCTGGGCAAAGGTGGTTTTGCCGATGTCGACCACGCCGTGCACCACCGCCGTCCCGCCGCCGCGCAGGATCGAGTGGATTTCCCAGAGTTCCTTCCACCGGCCGGTGAACTTCGGCGGAGCGGACCAGCCGGTCGCCGTGCCCGGATCGCCGATCGGTCCTGGCGTGTCGGCGACTCGGCTCCGCACCGCGTCGGCGAGGGCGTTCAGCGCCGGTTTGGTCGCGGGATGGCCCGGCAGCAAAACGTCGAGCAGCTCCCGAGGCGCCAAGTGCTGGCTGCTCGGTTCGGGGTTCACCGCCAGCACGTGTCCGGGTCCGGCCAGGTAAGCGGTCGTGAACTCCTCCTGGCAGGCACGCCGCGATCCGTAGCTGCGGCTGTAATAGGCGAGCAGCACCTTGGACTCGCCGAGAGCTTGGCTCAGCCGTCCCGGGATCGAATCGAACGGACGGATCTCCTCGGTGTCCAGGAACACCCGCAGCCCGGCGCCTTCCAGCGCCGCCGCGATGCGCCGCACCGCCGCCGCGTCCGTCCGGTCGTAACTGACGAACACATCCCAGTCCGGCACTAGCCCCTCCCCTCCGAGACGGCTGCCGCCGCTGCCGCCGACACCTAGAATGCCGAACATGAGTGTGTCCGAGCGACCTGACCGGTCTCTGGCCTGGAATTTGCACGTCGAGCTGGCCAGCCGGATCTCGGCGGTCCGCCTCGGCCCGGACGAGGGACTTCTGTCGGAAGCGCTCAGCAGCCTCTACCAGGTGTTCACCGAAGCCCGCCGCGCGCTGGCCGAGCATCCGCCGGAGCGGTCGCTGACGTCGGATTCCCTGCACCAGGTCGTGTTCCGGCTGCTCAACGACGGATTGCGGCCGTTCCTGGCCAAGTGGCATCCGCTGCTCGACGCGCACCTGGAACGCCGTCCGCCAGGCTCGTCCCAGTTCGACCACGAGCGGGAGTGGGACCAGGCCGGGCAGTTGCGCGCCGAACTGGCCGACCTGCAAGTGCTGCTGCGCGACGCGACCGAACGGCTCGCCGAACTCGCCGGCGCGGGCTCGCTCCTCGTGGAGGTGCGGTGATGGGGAAGCGAACGAGGCAGTTCCGGCCGCGCGAGGTCGGGGTGAAGCTGAAGCTGCCGTTCGTCGGCGAGATCAGCGGATCGTGGACACCGCACCAGGCCGAGGCGAAAGCGGCGTGGGAGCTGTACGTCGAACTGGCGACCCGGATCTCGGTGGTCAAGCTGCGCCGGGACGAAGGCCTCGCGCGGGAAGCGCTGAGCAGTCTCTACACGCTGTTCGGCACCACCCGGGAGATCCTGCGCAAGTACGGTCCGGAAGTGTCGCCGCGAGAGAGCGCGGACGCGATCACGTTCGGAAAGCTCGCGCTGACAGTGCTGAACGTGGCAGTCCGCCCGCTGCTGGCGCGCTGGCACCCCCGCCTCGGCTCGTGGGAAGCCACCCGATCCGACGGCGTCGCCCCGATCGACCACGAGAACGAGTGGGAGCACATCGAGGACCTGCGCGCGGAGATCGAATCAGTGCGGGTCGCGCTGCTGCAGGTCGCCGAATTGCTGGCGAATGTCTCTGGAGCCGCCCCGCTCACCCCGGACTCCCGGCTCCTTGGCGACCTCGGAAAAGAACGGGGGGGGGTAGTTGCTTGACGGCCTCGTCCTTCAGAAGGACAGGAACCGCTCGATCTCCGCTTTCGCCGCGATCGCCTTCTCGCCGTACGTCGCGTAGAGGTCAGGCGTCAGCCTCGTCGTGGGACCGGAAATGCTGAAGCATCCGCAGGTTTCGCCGTCCGCCGTCTTGAGCGCGACGGCGACCGCGGCGATGCCTTCGTGGAGTTCTTCGTTGGTGACCGCGTAACCGCGCTGGCGGATTTCCTCGACTTCCCGGCGGATGACGTCGGGGTCGGTGACGGTGTGGTCGTTGACCTTCTGCAAACCGTTGCGCAGGAACGACTCGACGGCCGCGTCGGCCAGCGAAGCCAGGTACGCCTTGCCGTTCGATGCCGCGTGCAGCGGAAGCCGCGTGCCCAGCTGGAGAAACGCGCGGAGCTGATGCGGGCTGTCGAGCCGCTCGATCAGCACCATCGCGTCGTCGTCGGGGACCGTCAGGTGGATGGTCTCGCGGGTGTCGCTTTGCAGCCGGCTGAGGACCGGCAGCGCGATCTCGCGCAGCCGCGGCCCGGAGCTCACCGCGCTGCCGATGCTGAACGCCTTCCCGGTGATCACCCACCGGCCGTCTCCGCTCGGCTCCGGCCGGACCCAGCCCGCGTCGGCGAGCGTCTTGAGGCATCGCTGCACCGTGCTCTTGGGGACCTCGAGCCGGCGCGCGAGTTCGCTCAGGCCGGCGGGTTGCGCCGCGGCGACCGCCTCGAACACCCGTAACGCGGTGAGCACGCTGTTCACATTCGCCACCCCTTGACCTTCGGTGATCCCGTTCATACGCTACCGGTCCACATAGTAGTCCATCGGTCCGCAATGTGGACCACAGTGAGGTGGTCATGACGACGATCAAGGAAGCCGGCGGCGAACGGTCGCGCGGCGATCAGGCCGACCCGGGGCCGCCGGTCCGGATGAACCGCGCCCAGCGCAACGCGTTTTGGGGGTCCTTCGGCGGCTGGGCGATGGACGGGTTCACGCTCGCGATGTTCGGCCTTGTCCTCGCGCCGACGCTGACCGAACTGCTTCCGCCGTCCGGCATCGCCCCGGACGTCGGGAACATCGGGTTCTATGGCCAGCTCAGCGGCGCGCTCTTCCTGGCCGGATGGGGCTGTTCGTTCATCTGGGGCCCGATCGCGGACCGTTTCGGCAGGCGGCCCGCGATGATCGGCAGCATCCTGCTCTTCTCGGTGTTCACCGCGCTGGCCGGCTTTTCGACCAACGTGTGGGCCTGGATGGCGTTCCGCTTCCTGTGCGCGGTCGGGATCGGCGGCGAATGGGCGATGGCGGCCACGCTGGTGGCGGAGGCCGTTCCCGAGCGGCTGCGCGTCAAGCTCGGCGGAGTGCTGCATTCGGCCAACTACGTCGGCCAGCTGCTGACGGCCGTGATCTACCTGGCGTTCGGCCAGCAGCTCGGCTGGCGCGGCCTGTTCCTGCTGGGCATCGTGCCCGCGCTGCTCGTCCTGTTCATCCGGCGCAACACGAAGGAGCCGGAAAAATGGGCGGCACAGGCCGAAACCGCCCGGCGCACGTCGTTGCTCGCCCCGCTGCGCAACATCATGAGCCGCGGCTACCGGCGGCGGACCGTCGGCAATCTGCTGCTGCTCGGGGCCTGCGTGATCGGCCTGTGGGCCACCGCCACCTACGTGCCGACCGCAGTGACGGCGCTCGTCAAGGAGACCGGCGCGAGCCACGGCCCCCAGCTGGCCAGCCTCGCGGCCGCGATCTCGGCGGTCTTCACGGTCATCGGCTGCATCGGCACGCCGTGGCTCGCCGACAAGCTCGGCCGCCGGGGCGCGCTGGCGCTGTTCTTCGCGCTGATGACGGTCGGCATCGTCGGGACCTACGCGATCGCCTATCCGCTGAAAAACCTGCCGCTGCTCTTCGCGTTCCTGCCGATCCTCGGCCTCGGCGGGGCGAACTTCGCGGTGTTCACCGTGTGGCTGCCCGAGCAGTACCCGACGCTGTTCCGGGCCACCGCGTTCGCGTTCACCACCACGATCTCCCGCTGGTTCGCGGCGGTCGGGACGTTCGTGCTCGGCGTCGCGATTCGCGGCACGGGTTCGATCGCCGTGCCGCTGGCGTCCACCGCCGTCGTCTTCGTCGCCGGATTGCTCCTGCTCCCGCTTGTCCCCGAGACCCGCAACAAACCGCTGCCCGAGTGAGGAAATCAGTGAAGGACACCCATCAGCCGCCCCTGTTGACCGCGTTGTCGAGCGCTTCCGCGGACAGTCCGTTCGTCCGGGTCGGCGATTCCTCGCTGTCGCTCGACGACCTGCGCGGTGCCGCCGCCGCGGTCGCGGACCGGATCGCCGGAGCCCGCCGGGTCGCGGTCAACGCGAACGCGAGCATGGAGACGATCGTCGCCGTGGTCGGCTGCCTGACCGCGGGCGTGACCGCGGTCCCGGTCCCGCCGGATTCGGGACCGGCCGAGCGACGCCATGTCCTGTCCGACTCCGGCGTCCAGCTCTGGCTGGGCGAGGCACCAGACGACGTCGAACTCCCAGTCGTGCCTATCGACGTCTCGGCCCGGTCCTCGAAGAGCTATCCGGAACCAGCCGCCGAAAGCCCGGCGTTGATCGTCTACACCTCGGGGACCACCGGCGCGCCGAAGGGCGTCGTGCTGTCGCGCTCGGCCATCGCCGCGTGCCTGGACGCGTTGAGCGAAGCGTGGGAGTGGACCGCCGAAGACACCTTGGTGCACGGGCTTCCTTTGTTCCACGTCCACGGGCTGGTGCTGGGCGTCCTCGGCGCATTGCGCGTCGGCTCACCGCTCACGCACACCGTGCGGCCGAAGCCTGCGGCTTACGCGGAAGCGCGGGGTTCGCTGTATTTCGGCGTCCCGACCGTATGGTCCCGGGTGTGCGCGGAGCCGACTGCCGCGCGTGCGCTGGGGTCCGCGCGACTGCTTGTTTCGGGCAGCGCGCCGCTGCCCAAGCCGGTCTTCGAAAAGCTGTCCGGGCTTACCGGTGCCGCGCCCGTCGAACGCTACGGGATGAGCGAAACGCTGATCACCCTCAGCACGCGATACGACGGCGAACGGCGGCCGGGCTGGGTCGGCACCGCGCTGTCCACTGTCCAAACGCGACTGTGCGATGACCGGGACCAGCCGGTTCCGCACGACGGCGAGAGCCTCGGGCAGCTTCAGGTGACCGGCCCGACGCTCTTCGACGGGTACCTCGGCCTGCCGGAGAAGACCGCGGAGTCGTTCACCGAGGACGGCTGGTTCCGCACCGGCGACATCGCCGTCGCCGACCCCGGCGGCTTTCACCGGATCGTGGGACGGGAATCGGTCGACCTGATCAAGTCAGGCGGCTACCGCATCGGGGCGGGCGAGGTGGAACAAGCGCTGCTGGCCCACCCCGGCGTCCGCGAAGCGGCGGTGGTCGGTGTGCCCGACGACGACCTCGGGCAGCGAATCGTCGCCTATGTGGTCGGAGACAGCCTCGACGGCGCCGTGGTGACGGACTTCGTGGCGGGGACTTTGTCGGTCCACAAGCGACCGCGTGAAGTGCGGGTCCTGGAATCCTTGCCGCGCAATGCGATGGGGAAGGTGCAGAAGAACCTTCTGTGACCATCGAGTGCGGCGGCGAGGTGTTTCGTCGCCGCACTCGGCCGGGCTACTTCGCCCCGATCGCCTCCGCCAACGCCAGCACCCGCCGGGCGTTCTCCACATGCAGATTCTCGATCATCCGCCCATCCACAGTCACCACACCGCGTCCCTCAGCCGAAGCCTCCTCGAACGCCGCGATGATCCGCTGAGACCGGTCGATCTCCTCCTCCGAAGGAGCGAAGACCCGGTTGCACGGCTCCACCTGCGAAGGATGGATCAACGTCTTCCCGTCGAACCCGTACTGCCGCCCCTGCAAGCATTCCGCCTCGAAACCGGCCGCGTCCTTGACGTCGTTGTAGACCCCGTCCAGGATCACCTTCCCGGTCGCGCGCGCGGCCAGCAGGCACAGCGAAAGCCCGCCCAGCAACGGTCCCCGGCCCGGTACGAACTCCGCGTGCAGTTCCTTCGCCAGGTCGTTCGTGCCCATCACCAGCACGGTCAACCGTTCCGACGCCCCCGCGATCTCGGCGGCGTGCAGCATCGCGATCGGCGTCTCCACCATCGCCCAGATCTTCGTGTGTTCCGGCGCTCCGCCAAGCTCCAGCGCGCGCTCGATGTTGTGCACCTCAGCCGCCGAGTTCACCTTCGGCACCACCACGGCGGCGGGGCCGGCGGCAGCCGCGGCGCGCAGGTCGGCGTCGTGCCATTCGGTGTCCAGGCCGTTGACTCGGATGGTCACTTCGCGCTTGCCATAGGTACCAACAGCAGCGCAGACACGTTCCCGTGCGGCTTCCTTCGCGTCCGGTGCGACGGCGTCTTCCAAATCCAGGATCAAGGCGTCCGCCGGAAGCGTCTTCGCCTTCTCCAGCGCGCGTTCGTTCGCGCCGGGCATGTACAGCACGGACCGCCGCGGGCGGAGTTCGGTCATGACTGGGTCTCCTTCGTCGCGGCGTCGTACGCGGCGGCCAGTTCGGGGTCGGTGGCGGCCAGTTCGTCGGCCAGTTCCACGACCACCCGGCACTGCTTGACCGAGGCGTCGTCCTGCATTTTCCCGTCGATCATCACCGCGCCGGTGCCGTCGCCCATCTCGGCGATCACGCGCCGGGCCCACGCCACATCCGCGGGGGACGGCGAGAAAACCTTCTTCGCGATGTCGATCTGCACCGGGTGCAGGCTCCACGCGCCGACGCAGCCGAGCAGGAACGCGTTGCGGAACTGGTCCTCGCACGCCACCACGTCGCGGATGTCGCCGAACGGCCCGTAGTACGGAAGGATTCCGTTCATCGCGCACGCGTCGACCATCCGCGCCACCGTGTAGTGCCAAAGATCCTGCTGATACGTCGTCCGGCCCTCGTTGAGGTCGTCGCCGACCGGGTCGGTGCGCACCAGATAACCCGGGTGGCCGCCGCCGACACGGGTCGTCTTCATCCGGCGGCTCGCGGCCAGGTCGGCCGGGCCCAGCGAGATGCCCTGCATCCGCGGTGACGCGCCGGCGATCTCCTCGACGTTCGCCACGCCGCTCGCCGTTTCCAGGATCGCGTGCACCAGCAGCGGTTTCGTCAGCCCGGCCCGTGCTTCCAGTTGCGCCAGCAACCGGTCGACGTAGTGAATGTCCTGTGCGCCTTCGACCTTCGGGACCATGATCACGTCGAGCTTGTCGCCGATCTCGGTGACCAGGGTGATCAGGTCGTCGAGCACCCACGGCGAGTCGAGGCTGTTCACCCGCGTCCACAGCTGCGTGCGGCCGAAGTCCGTCGCCTTCGCGATCGACACCAGCCCGGCGCGCGCGGCTTCCTTGCGATCCGCGCGGACCGCGTCCTCGAGGTTGCCCAGCAGCACGTCGGTCTTCTTCGCGATGTCCGGGACCTTCGCGGCCATCTTTTCGTTGCCCGGATCGAAAAAGTGGATCATGCGCGACGGCCGCACCGGGATCTGCCGCGGCGGCTGCGGCGCTCCGACGGCGAGCGGGGCGAAGAAGTCCTTCGGCGAGCGCATCCTGGTCCTCCCGGCGGGTACTTGACCGACGGGTAACCCTAAACCGGAGACCCGAACCCCCGCTGCGGCGAAGCTCACCCGCCATCCGGGTGACGCCCGTGACCAGGGAAAGTCCACTGTGGAACCCGGTTGATTAGGCCGATCGGAGTAAGGCATTGCGCCGCCTGCCTCGCCCCCGCGCGGGTGGCGCGACACCCAGGGGAAGCGCTCCGTGCGCACCACTCACCCCCGTCTCACTCGGTTGGCCGCACGGTCGGGCTGAAGTCGAACGACCGCCTACCGACCGGTCACCGACCGCTGAGCGCCGCCGATCGCACGCGGCCGGGCAACCCGGAGACCTCGCGTCTTTGCCCTGGTACTCAGTTCATGTACCGGTTTTCGCCGGTGCTTGAGGAACAGGTGCTTGAAGGAGGCGGACTCGTGGCGGCTACCCCACAGAACACCGAGCGCTCGACGGTCGCCGGCGGTGCGAAGCGCAGCCGGACGACGGCGAGCCGGGTGCTGCCGCCGATCGAGCTCCCCGCGAGCGTCGACGAGCTGGCGCGCAAGGCCGCGGCCCTGCTGGGCTGGAACGGCGTAGTGCTGCCCGCGACGACCCTGCTCGGCCGCAAGGTCAGCATCGTCGCGAAGCTCAAGACCGACGTGCACGCGGAGCGGATCGCGATGGGTGTCGGTCCCGTCGCCGATCGCGCCCTCGTCGACACCTGGACCTGGCCAGAGCTGGCCGCGACCGCACCCGCGCCGGCCGCCGAGATCATCGGCGTCCTCGCGGTCGCCCGGCACTGGCGGACCGCGATGGCCTCCGCGGTGCCCTTTTCGCGCTACGGCGAGGCCGCGATGGTGCTCCCATCGCCTGCCGTGCTGACCGATGACTACGTGACGAACTGCCTGCCGCGCGCCCGCGCCTACGGCCTCGCGGTCGTCACCGCCGACCCGTACGCCACCACCGACCTCGACCTCGACACCCACCACGACCGGGTGCTGCTGCAGGAGGACCCGGTTTCGCGCTGGGTCAACGAGATGGCCTACGACCTGCTGTTGCGCGAGGACGCCGACGCCCCAGTCCCGGCCGAGGCGGACTGAAGCACCGGCGTCGGTGCTCGCGCGGCGATAGAGTCGGGTTCATGCGAGTCGTCATTGCTGGCGGACACGGCCAGATCGCCCTGCACCTGGAAAAGCTGCTCGCGCAGCGGCACGACGCTCCGGTCGGCATCGTGCGCAACCCGGATCACGAAGCGGACCTCATCGCAGTCGGCGCCGAGACTGTTGTGCTCGACCTCGAGAAGTCCGATGTGGACGCCGTCGCCAAGGTGCTCGAGGGCGCGGACGCCGCGGTGTTCTCCGCCGGTGCCGGCCCGGGCAGCGGCGAGGGTCGCAAAGACACTGTGGACCGCGGCGCGGCCGTGCTGTTCGCCGACGCCGCGCAGCGCGCTGGCGTCCGCCGGTTCATCCAGGTCGGTTCGATCAACGCGGACAAGGCGGACGACCCCGGCTTCGACCCGGTTTTCGCTGCCTACCTGCGGGCCAAGCGCGCCGCCGAGGAAGACCTCAAGGTCCGCGACCTCGACTGGACGATCCTGCGCCCCGGTCGCCTGACCAACGATTCCGGCACCGGCCAGGTGAAGATCGCGGAGAAGGTCGGCAGCGGGGAGATCCCGCGCGAGGACGTCGCCGCGGTGCTGCTGGCGCTGCTCGACACTCCGGCGACGGCCCGGCGCACGCTGGAGCTGGTCTCCGGCGACGAGTCCATCGCCGACGCGCTGTCCCGGATCTGATGCGCGACATCGCGGTTTTCAGCGGCAGCGCGCATCCCGAGCTCGCCGAGGAAATCTGCGCCAACCTGGGCGTTCCGCTGCTTCCGGTGGAGATCGACCGGTTCGCCAACGACTGTCTCCAGGTCCAGCTCCAGGCCAACTGCCGCGAGCGGGACGTGTTCCTGATCCAGCCGCTGGTCAAACCGGTGCAGGAACACCTGGTCGAGCTGCTGCTGATGCTCGACGCGGCCCGTGGCGCCTCCGCCGCGCGCACCACCGTCGTGATGCCGCACTATTCGTACGCGCGCTCGGACAAAAAGGACGCGCCGCGGATCTCCATCGGCGGCAGGCTGGTCGCGGACTTGATGGTCACCGCGGGCGCGAACCGCGTGCTCACCATGACGTTGCACTCGCCGCAGGTGCACGGGTTCTTCAGCGTGCCGGTCGACCATCTGCACGCGCTGCGCGAGCTGGCGCGGTACTTCCGGCAGTACGACCTTTCGGAGACCACGGTCGTGTCGCCGGATTTGGGCAACGCCAAGGAAGCCGCGCATTTCGCCCGGCTGCTCGGCGCGAAGGTCGCGGCCGGTGCCAAACAGCGGTTCGCCGACGACCGGGTCGAGATCACGTCGGTGATCGGCGAGATCGCCGGACGCGACATCATCGTGCTGGACGACGAGATCGCGCGCGGCAGCACGGTGCTGGAACTGCTGGGCCGGCTGCGGGAGATGGGCGCGCGGTCGATCCGGGTGGCCTGCACGCACGGGCTGTTCGCCGACGGCGCGCTCAAGCGGATCGGCGGCCAGGAGGACGTGCTGGAGATCGTCTGCACGAACACGGTGCCGGTTCCGGTCGAGGAGCGCACGGAGAAGCTGCGGATTCTGTCCATCGCCCCGGCGCTGGCCGAGGCGATGCGGCGAATCCACAATGGAGAGTCGGTCAGTTCGCTGTTCGAGCCGAACTGATCACGCGCTGCCGAGGACCCGGTCGAGATAGGTGTTGGCGAACGTCCCGGCCGGGTCGCATTCCTTGCGGATCCGCAGGAAATCGTCGAAGTGCGGATAGCGGGTGCGCAGGACGGACGCGTCGAGGTCGTGCATTTTGCCCCAGTGCGGCCGTCCGCCGACCTGGCCCACGACGTTCTCGAACGCGGCGAAGTATTCGCGGTAGGGCATGCCGAGGAACTGGTGGATCGCGATGTACGCGGAATCGCGGCCGTTCGCGGTGGACAGCCAGATGTCGTCGGCCGCGGCCACGCGCACCTCGACCGGGAACGCCACCGGATCTTTCAGCCGCGGTACCACTCCGCGCAGTTCGGCCAGCACGTCGAGCACTGATTCGCGCGGGACGGCGTACTCCGACTCGACGAACCGCACGCCGCGATGGGTGACGAAAACGCGGTGCGAAAGATCGCTGTACTCCCGAGGCGACGACACCTGCGAGGCGAACGCGCCCAGCGGCCGCACCAGCTTCGGCACCGCGCGGCCGAGCCGGCAGAGCCCGCCGAACGCGACGTTCTCGGTGAGCTCGTAGTCCACGAACTGCTTTAGGCGGGACAACGGTTTCCGCTCGGCGTTCACCGGCAGCCGGTTGTTGCGCTTCACCAACGCCTTGGTGCCGTAGGGAAACCAGTAGAACTCGAAGTGGTCGTTGTTCGCGGCGTTGTCGTCGAAGCCCTCGAGAACCTGCTCCAGCGGCTCCGGACGTTCCTGCGCGGAGAGCACAAAGGACTGTTCACATTGGAGGGTCACGGTGCTGATGACGCCAAGCGCGCCAAGGCCGACGCGGGCGGCGTGGAACAACTCCGGACGTTCGTCGGCCGAGCAGCGGACCAGCGAACCGTCAGCGAGCACGAGTTCCAGTGCGACGATCTGCGTCGAGATACCGCCGAAGCGCGCACCGGTGCCGTGCGTGCCGGTGGAAATCGCGCCGGCGATCGTCTGTGCGTCGATGTCGCCGAGGTTCGTCATCGCGAGCCCGAGCGCGTCGAGAGCGGCGTTGAGGGTGCGGAGAGTGGTGCCGGAACGGACCGTGACCTGCTGCGTTTCGAGGTCGGCGCGCTCGATGCCGGTCCACGCGGTGAGGTCGAGCGCGTCGGAATCGGCGGCGGCGATCGCGGTGAACGAATGCCCGCTGCCCCACGGGCGGACGCGGTGGCCCGCCGCGGCGACCCCGGCCACGACCTCGGCGATCTCGGCCGCGCTGCGCGGCCGGTGCACCCGTTGCGGGGTGGCCTTGGCCGTTCCGGCCCAGTTGCTCCACGTCATTGCGGCACCTGTTCTTCGCTGGAAGGTTCCCACGATAGATGCCGGAACCGTAAGTGAATAGTATTCGCGTTTCAAGCGTTGTTGTCGTACCGTAAGTGCGTGACCACCTCAGCGCACGGGTACGACCTCGCGACGAAGGACCTGGATCCGCCGCTCGCGATCGTCGACCTGGACGCCTTCGACGCCAACGCCGACGACCTGCTGCGCCGGGCCGCGGGCAAGCCGATCCGGGTGGTCAGCAAGTCCGTGCGCTGCCGTGCGCTGCTGGAGCGGGCGCTCGCGCGAGACGGCTTCGAAGGTCTGATGTGCTACTCGCTCGCCGAGGCCGTTTGGCACGCTGAGCTGGGCACTTCCGACGACATCGTGGTCGCGTACCCGACTGCCGACCACGAAGCGCTCCGTCGGCTGGCGGCGAGCGAACGTGCTCGCGCGGCGGTCACGATCATGGTCGACTCGACCGAACACCTCGACCTGGTCGACGCGGCGCTTGGCCATGGCCACCCGGACATCCGCGTGTGCCTCGAACTCGACGCTTCCTGGCGCCCGCTTCCCGGCGTGCATGTCGGGACAAGGCGTTCGCCGGTGTTCAAACCGGGGCAAGCTGCGGCGGTGGCGCGGAAGATCGTCGAGCGGCCGGGCTTCCAGCTGGTCGGGATGATGGCGTACGAAGGCCAGATCGCCGGGCTCGGCGACGCTGCCGGAAAAGGCCTGCAGAACCGGGTGGTCGGCTGGATGCAACGCCGTTCCGCGGCCGAACTCGCCCGCCGCCGCAGTGCCGCGGTGCGCGCCGTGCGCGAAGTCGCCGACCTGGAGTTCGTCAACGGCGGCGGCACCGGAAGCATCGAGACCACCGGCGCGGAGAACGTGGTCACCGAGATCGCCGCCGGTTCCGGCTTCCTCGCGCCGACGCTGTTCGACGGCTACTCGCACTTCCAGCCGCGCCCGGCCGCGCTGTTCGCGCTGCCGGTGGTGCGCCGTCCGGCCAAGAACGTCGCGACGCTGTACTCCGGCGGCTACATCGCTTCCGGCCCGACCGGCCCGTCGCGCGAACCGTCGCCGTACCTTCCGGAAGGCTTGCGCCTACTGGGTTTCGAAGGCGCTGGCGAGGTGCAGACGCCGGTGACCGGCGAGGCCGCGCGCAGCCTGCGACTCGGCGACCGGGTCTGGCTGCGGCACGCGAAAGCCGGGGAATTGGCCGAACGCTTCCTGGCCTACCACCTCGTCCGCGGCAGCCAGGTGGAGCGCACCGTCCCGACTTACCGCGGCGAGGGGCAGAACTTCGGCTGAGCCGGATGTTGGCCTCAGTCGCCGAATTTGCTTGCCAGATAACCCTTCACCACGTGCTTGGCCTCGGCGACGATCCGCTCGTCCCCGTTCGGGTCGCGGCGGAAGGCGAGCTTCAGCAGCGCGTCCGCCGTCTCGTTGGCGATCGCGATGGCGAAGCGGAGTTCGTCGGCCGGCCGGTCGACGTGCCCGCGCAGGATTTCGACCAGCGAGTCCGCGATGACGGAGTTGTTGTCGCGGTCGTCGGCCAGCAGCCGGACGTCGATGACGTCTCCGAAGTGGACCTTCGAGAATCCCGGCACCTCGCGGTGCATCTGCAGGTAGATGTCCAGCACCGAGTCGACGATGTTCCACCAGTGCTCCGGGCTGAGCTGCTGCAGCCGCTCGTTCACCGCGGCCACGAACCGTTCCAGGTTCCGCTGCGTCAGCGCCTGCACGACCGCGCGTTTGTCCGGGAAGAACTGGTACAGCGACCCGACCGCGACGCCCGCTCGTTTGGCGATCAGCGTGGTGGTGAGCGCGTCGTAGCCCAGCTCGTCGATGAGCACGGCGCTCGCGTCCAGCATCTGTTCCACTCGCCGGGCACTGCGTTGCTGAACCGGCTTTCGCCGCAGCGGTGTGGGTTCAGCCTGGGTCTCGGCCACGTCGTTCCTCGGAGTCTCTCGCGATTCACTCATCTGATCTGGGACTTTAGCGCCCCGCGGGGCTTCCCCCGAGACGAGTGACGACCTAACATATGAGAACTTTTCACGTTCACCCGCGAGGGTGTCCGAAGGCAAGGGGTGCTCAGCGTGGACCATCCGACCTTCCCGCCCGGCTTCCTGTGGGGTGTCTCGACCTCGGCGTTCCAGATCGAGGGGGCGACGGCCGAGGGCGGCCGGGGACCGTCCATCTGGGACACGTTCACCGCCACCGAAGGCAAGATCGCCCGGGGCGAGGACGCCAAGGTAGCGGCCGACCACTACCACCGCTACTCCGAGGACATCGCCCTGATGGCGGAACTCGGCGTCGGCGCCTACCGGATGTCGATCGCCTGGCCGCGCATCCAGCCCGACGGCGCCGGCAAGCCCAACGCGGAGGGACTTGCCTTCTACGACAAGCTGATCGACGAGGTATGCGCCGCCGGAATAGCTCCGGCGATCACGCTGTACCACTGGGACACGCCGCAGGCGATCGAGGACGCGGGCGGCTGGCGCTCCCGCGACACCGCCTTCCGCTTCGCCGAATACGCCACGATCGTGGGGGAGCATTTCGCCGATCGGGCGAAACTCTGGATCCCGCTCAACGAGCCGATGGTCATGTCGATCTACGGCTACGGCATCGGCGAGTACGCGCCCGGCGAGTTCCTCCTGCTCGACGCGCTCCCCACGGCGCATCACCAGAACCTCGCCCACGGACTGGCCGTGCAGGCGCTGCGCGCGGCGGGCGCGACCGGCATCGGCACCGCGAACAACCACTCGCCGATCTGGCCGGACCACGACACGCCCGCCGACCGCGCGGCAGCCGACTGGCTCGACGCGCTGATCAACCGCACCTTCGCCGACCCGATGCTGCTCGGCAGCTACCCCGAGCAGGTCCATCCGCACCTGCCGGAGAACTTCGCCGACGACCTCGCCACGATCGCGCAGCCGCTCGATTTCTACGGCGTCAACTACTACGAGCCCCAAGGCGTGACGGCTCCCGGCGAGGGCAACCCGCTGCCGTTCGAACTGCGCCCGGTCGAGGGTTATCCCATGACCACCAACGATTCCCCGATCGTCCCGCAGGCACTGCGCGACCTGCTGGTGTCCTTCCACGAGCGCTACCGCGAGCACCTGCCGCCGATCCAGATCACCGAGAACGGCTGCAGCTTCGCCGACGAACCGGCCGCCGACGGCACCGTCCCGGACCCCGAGCGGATCGAATTCCTCGCCAGCCACCTGCAGGCGTTGCGCGAAGCGATGGATGCCGGCGTGGACGTGCGCGGATACTTCGTCTGGTCGCTGCTGGACAACTTCGAATGGTCCAAGGGTTACGCGCCGCGGTTCGGGCTCGTGCACGTGGATTACGAGACACAACGCCGCACCCCCAAGGATTCCTTCTCCTGGTACCGGAAGCTGGTCCGCCATGAGTGACACCGCCGCCGCTGTCCCGGATGTCTTCGCCGAGCCGGTCAAACGCGTCCGCGCCGGGTGGATGACGCTGCTGTTCCTCGCGAACATCGCGCTCTGGCTCGGCGTTTACGCGCCGATTCAGGTGCTGCTCCCGCAGCAGGCCGAACTCCTCGACGCCGCGCACAAGGAAACCGTCTTCGGCGTCGTGACCGGCATCGGCGCGGCCGTCGCGCTCGTCGCGAACCCGGCGATCGGCCTGCTCTCGGACCGCACCTGCTCCCGGTTCGGCAGGCGGCATCCGTGGACGATCGCGGGCGGCGCGATCGGCGCGGCCGGGCTGCTGGTGCTGGCCGAGGCCCCGAACGTCGGCGTGATGACGATCGGCTGGTGTCTCGTGCAGGCCGGGCTCAACGGCATGCTCGCGACGCTGATGTCCGGCATCGCCGACCGGGTTCCGGTCGGGCAGCGCGCGCAGGTCGGCGGGCTGGTCGGCATCGCGCAGATGCTCGGCACCGTGCTCGGTGCCGTGGTGGTCGTGGTGATGCTCGACCTCGCCGGCCTCCCGCTCGGCTACGCCGCTTGCGCCGCGATCGTGCTCGCCGGCGCGGCGGCGTTCGTGCTCCGCACACCGGACGCGCGGCTGCCGGTGGAGTTTCGGCCCAGCGGCCGGATCCGCGAAATCCTCGCCGACCTGTGGGTCTCGCCGCGGCGGCATCCGGACTTCGCGTGGGCGTGGGGCTGCCACTTCATGATCAACCTCGGCAACGCGTTCGGCACGCTCTACCTGCTGTTCTTCCTCAAGGACGCGGTGCATTACCCGGATCCGGACAGCGGCCTGCTGATCATGATGGGGCTGTACGGCGTGGCGTTGGTGATCGGCGCGGTGCTGGCCGGGCACTTCTCCGACAAGTCCGGAAAGCGCAAGCCGTACGTCCTCGGCTCGGCGGCGATCATGGCGTTGGCCGCGCTGCTGCTGGTGATCTGGCAGAGCTGGCCGGTCGCGCTGGTGGCGTCGCCGTTGCTGGGCGTCGGCTTCGGCGTCTACATGGCGGTGGCGTTGGCGATGCTGACGCAGGTGCTGCCCGCGGCGCAGAACCGGGCCAAGGACCTCGGCGTGGTCAACATCGCGAACTCGCTGCCGCAGGTGATCGCGCCGCTGCTCACGACACTGATCCTGCACTGGCTCGGCGGGTATCCGGGGCTGTTCGCGGCGTCCGCGGTGGCGACTTTGCTGGCCGGGATTTTGGTGACGCGGGTCCGGTCGGTGGGTTAGCGCTTGCGTTTGAGCGCGCTCACAGGCTTAGCGTCTTCGGCATGGAGAAGGAAGACGCGCTGACCGAGGCGCTGCGCCTGGCGGTCGACCCGCCGGGCACGGTGTCGGTCGAAGCGCTGCGGGAACTGGCCCGGGACGACGACGCGAACGAGTGGGACATCGCCACCACCGCGGAACACCTCGGGCTGAACCCGCACACGCTGCGGTACTACGAGCGGATCGGGCTGGTCGAGGTCGCCCGCGACAGCGCCGGGCACCGGGTTTACGACGCGGCATCGGTGCGCCGGCTGGTGTTCCTGACGCGGATGCGCGTCTCGGGCATGCCGATCAGCGACCTGCGCCGCTACGTCGAGTTGATCGAGTCCGGCGCGGACACCGTGCCCGAACGGCGCGAAATGCTCCTGGAGCACCGCGACACCCTGCGCGCGCAGATCGCTCAGCTGCAGCTTTCCCTCGCCGCCACCGAATACAAGATCGCCACTTACCAGGAAGGCCCGCTCCCGTGACCCAGTACGACATCGACAGCCCGGAAAACCTCGCCCGCCGCAAGAACGGGCTCGAGGTGCTGTCCCGCATCGACGGTCACCAGGGCGAGGCCGTCATCGATTCGCTCGCCGACATCAACCCCGCGCTCGGGCACCACGTGGCCGCGTTCGCCTTCGGCGACATGTACGACCGGCCGGGCCTCGACCCGCGCAGCCGCCAGCTGGTCACCCTCGGTGTGCTGACCGCGCTCGGCGGCTGCGAACCGCAGCTGAAGGTGCACATCGGCGCGGCGCTGAACGTCGGGCTCAGCCGCGAGGAAATCACCGAAGCGCTCATGCACTCGGCGGTCTACGCGGGATTCCCGCGAGCGCTGAACGCCACCTTCGCCGCGCGCGAGGTGTTCGCCGCGCGCGACGCGGAGGAAACCGTCTGACGTTCGCGGCGTCCTACTTCTTGTCCGGCAACGGCGGCAGGTCCGCGGGCGGGATGATCTCCCCTTTTTCGTTTCGGCTGAACGGGTCGCCCTTGGGCGCGTTGTCGAACTGATTCGGGTACGGATGGCCCATGACGCGATTGCCGTTCGCGTCGTCCATGGTCTTGGGCGGTTTGAGGTTGTCGAAGTCCTTGATGAGCTTGTCCACGTCCGCGGCACTGTGCTTCCCGGGGTCTTTGCCGAGGTCAAGGAACCGGTCGCGCATGTCGCTCCATTCCTTGTACTGCTCCTTCGTGCCGCCGGGCCAGTCGAAGTCCGAGCTGCCCTTGACGTTGTCCATGAACGCGTCCTGCTCGGGCTTCTTCATGTGGTCGGTGGCCTTGATCGCCCCGTCCGCGTATTCGTTCTTGATGTCCTTGAGGTAGCCCGACGAATTGTCGAAGGCCTCCTTCGGCGTCTCGCCGTTCTTGATGCGGTCCTGGACGTGCGGGAACTTGTCCACGACGCTGCCGATAGAGGTGTTCGGCTTGCCAGGGCCGAGCGGAAGGTTGTTCGGGTTGCTGTTCATCTTCCGCAGCTCTGTCGTGTACTTCTTCGT
Source organism: Amycolatopsis albidoflavus (assembly GCF_039525725.1). Lineage (NCBI taxonomy): Bacteria > Bacillati > Actinomycetota > Actinomycetes > Pseudonocardiales > Pseudonocardiaceae > Amycolatopsis > Amycolatopsis albidoflavus. The sequence continues at coordinate 207,077 of NZ_BAAAHV010000021.1, read as the reverse complement.
CAGTGCGGCCTGATCCTTCGCGGGCTGGTGTTCCACCCACTTCTTCATGTTGTCCCGCATGGTCTGGAACGAAATGATGTGTCGCGCGTGAACCTTGTCGCCGGTGTTGTAGAACGGGCTCTTCGGGTCCTTCTTCTGCGCGTCGATGACGTCCTGGGCGCGCTTCTGGAATCCGCTCGGGCGGGCCCAGGGACCCTTTTCCTTGGGCTCGGCATCGGTTTTCTTTTTCTTGTTGGATTTGTCCGAGCTGGCGCTAGTGCCGTCGTCGTCCTTGTCGCGCTTGCGCTTGTCTCCGGCCTTGTCCTTGCTGGCCGAGGAAGAACTGCCGCCGCCGTTGTCGGAGTTGTGCTTGGCGGTGGAGTCCGCGGGCGGCGGGTCGGTGTCCTTGCCTTTGCCCTTGTTGCATTTGAGGCCGAGCACGTCGGTGGCGGCGAACGGGTCGGGAACGTAGTTGCCCGGGTTCGGCCCGCCTTCCAGCCCGAGCGGGTCCTGGCTGATGTAGCGCGCGACGGCCGGGTCGTAGTAGCGGAAAACGTTGTAGTGCAAGCCGGATTCGGCGTCGGCGTACTGGCCGGGGAACTGCAGTGGGATCCCGCCGGGCTGGACCTTGCCCCACAGCGAACGCCGCGCGCTCCAGGCGAGGCCGCCCTGCTCGTCGATCAGTTCGGTCGGGGTGCCGATGGCATCGGTGACCACGGACGCGAACCGGTCGCCGCCGGGGCCGCGTTCGACCTGGGTGACCGGTTCGTCGCTGCCCGGCCTGCGTTCCCAGGTAGTCGTCCGGCGCACTCCGGCCGGGTCGGTGTGCTCCTGTTCGATGAGCACGAAGCCGTCCCACACGAACCGGGTCGATTCCGCGACGGAGCCGTCGGCCAGCAGCCGCTCCTTGGCGATCCGGCGGCCGAGCGGGTCGTACCGGTAGCGCCACTGGGCGCCGTCCGGCGTGCGCAGGCCGGTGAGCAACTCGCCGGTCCAGGAGTACTCCCACACCCGCACTCCGCCCGGATGCACCTCGCGGTGCCGGATCCGGCGGCCGAGGGCGTCGTAGTCGGCGGACAGACCGGAGCTGCCCGACCAGGCGGTCAGCTCGCCGGCCGGGTTGTAGCGCAGCTCTTCCGTGCCCGCCGCGGAGGACACCGTGACCACGCGTCCGGCCGGGTCCCGCGTGTAGCCGGTCTTCCCGGCGAGGCTGTCTTGCACCGCGGCGAGGCTGCCGTCCGCGTAGTACTCGAGACCGCGCCGCCGCACCGGGGATGTTCCACGGGAAACCTGCTGCGCGGTGAGCAGCCCGCGCGGGCCGAACGCCTGCTGCAGGGTGCTGACCCCGTCGGTGTCGCGGGCGAGCACGCGGCCCTCGTCGTCCAGCCGGTAGCGCACGGTGTGCCCGGCGGTGGCCAGCGAAACCGGCCGGTCCTCCTCGTCGAAGGTCCACACGCTCTCGGCGCCGGACGGCGTGCGACGGCGGATGGTCTGGCTCTCCTCGTCGTAGGCGAAGTGCACCTCGACGCCGTCGATCGCCTCGCGGACGACCCGGCCGTACCGGTCGCGGTCGAACTCCACCACCGAGTCCGCGGACTCCGCGCGCACGACGTTGCCGACCGGGTCGTACGCGTAGCGCACGGTCCGGTGCGGGCTGCGGATCTCGACCCGGTTGCCCAGCAGGTCGTACTTGTTCTCGGTGACTGAACCGTCCGGCTCGGTCACGGCGACGGTCTGCCCGGCCGCGTCGTAGGCGTAGGTCCGGGTCCGGCCGTCGAAATCGGTCTGCGCGACCAGCCTGCCGAGCGGGTCGTAGGTGTAGGTCCAGGTGCGGTTCAGCGGATCGGTCACCGACGTCAGCCGCAGCTCGGTGTCGTAGGTGTAGCTGGTGCGCGCGCCGGACGGGTCCACGACCGCGGTGACCATGTCGAACGGACCGTACTCGCGCTTGGTCGCGCGGCCGAGTTCGTCGACGTGCTCGATCTCGTTGCCCTCGCGGTCGTACCGCCACATCGCGCGCTCGCGGCGCACCCCGACGCGCGAGGCGGGTTTGCCGTCGACCGTCCAGCCCAGCTGCACGCGTCCGCCGCCGACCTCGGGCGCGGTGCGCGGCCGGCCGAACTGGTCCAGCTCCTCGTCGGAGACCTCGGCTTCGGCCAGGAAACCGGGCAGCTCAGGTACCGCGGGCTGGTCGTACCGGCGTTGCCAGGTCCGTCCGTTGCCGTGCACCGTGATCGAAGCCAGTTCGACGCCGTCGTGCTCCAGTTCGGCAAGGCTGCCGTCGGGACGGGCGATGGTGAGCGGCGTGCCGTCCTCGTCGTAGGTGTACTCGGTGATCCGGCCGAGCGGGTCGACCCGGCGGAGCAGATTGCCGTAGCGGTCCCATTCGGAGAGCGTCACGTTGCCCAGCGGGTCGGTCTCCCGGACCGGCCGTCCCTCCAGGTTGTACTCGTATTCCGAGGTGTGGCCGAGGGAATCGGTGAACCGGGTGATGCGGGCCTCGGGGAGGAACTCGAACGCGCCGCTGTAGAAACCCTGATCGCCCTCGGTGCGCACGCAGCGGCCTTCGGTGTCGTAGACGTAGCGGTAGGCGATCCCGTTGCGGTCTTCCCAGCTCGTGACCCTGCCGTCGGGATCGTAGGTGTAGCGCATCGCCGTGCCCGAGGAGTTGATGACCTCGGAGAGGTGACCGCGGTAGTTGTAGCGGTAATTGCGCACGACGACGTCCGGAGCCGGGCCGGCACCGATCATCCGCAGTTCGGTGACGCGGTGCCCGTCAGTGCGGAAGCCGACCTGGATCCCGCTGGAATGCGTGAGCAGCGCCGGCGCGCCGGAGTCGTCGTAGGACAGTTCGGTCCGCGCGCCGTCGGCGTCCTCGATCGAGCGCAGCGGCAATGCCTTGCCCTCGCCGGAAAACCGCATCGTCCGGTCCGGACGCACCTGGTCGATGGTGCAGCTGCCGTCGGCGTGCTTGGTGAGCGGCCAGCGCGCGCCTTCGGTCGGCAGCACCGGCTCGTCCCCGGCGGGCATCGGGTAGTAGAGGGTCACGCCTTCCGGCCCGTAGTACCGGATGTACTCCTCGCCGAACTCCAGCCGCTGGTCCACAGTGGACGCCCAGGTCGAGCCGAACCACCGCCCGGAGCGATACGACGACCGGTGCGTCCGCCGCATCAGCAGTTCCGGCAGTTCGAGGTCGTAGTCCTCGACGAGCACCTCGCCGGTGGAGATGACGACCGGGTCGGTCAGGCAGGGCGGATCGGCGTCGCCCTCCTGCTTCGCGTTGGACGCCTCGGTCTTGTCCTTCTCCGGGTCGGACCGCTCGTTCCCGCCGCGTTCGTTCTTGTTCCCGCCGCCCTCGGCACCGCCGTTGCCCTGCGGCTCGTCCTTCGCGGGTTCGCGCGGAGGCGGCTCGTGGTTCCCGCCGCCCTTGTTTTCCGGCGGCGGCCCGTCGTGCGCGCCGGAGGTGTTGGTGGACTCGTCCTTGACCGGCGGCGGTTTCTCGCCGCCGCCACCGCCTTTTTCGTTCGGGGTGTCCTTCGCGCCGGAAGGCTTGGTGGAGCCGCCGCCGGGAGACTTGATCTCCTTCGGCGTGTGCGTGGCGTCCTTGGCGCCGCCCTTGATGCTCTTCATCGACTTGGCGACGTTCTCGAACAGGCCCTTGGTCTTGGTGAGGAGCTTGCCGAGTTCCTTGAGCGCCTTGGTGAGGTTCTTGACCAGTTCGGCGATCTGCTTGGCGGTCTTGGCCACCAGGTTGACCACCTGCGGCACCACCCAGGCCATCCCGATGCCGAGGGTGAACAGCACCTGCAGCGCCCACGAGATCAGGTGCGCCACGACCTGGGCGATGATGTCGCGCACGAGCATCCGCACCGCGCCCACGACCTCGCCCGCGGTCTTCACCCCGCTGCCCGCGCCTTCGCAGGCCTGCGCGGCGCCTTCGAGAGTCTTGGCGACCTCCTCGGCCTGCTTGCGGTAGGCGTCGGCGCTGGTGCCCTCCCAGGACTCGATGTCCTTTTTGACCTGTGCGGCCAGGTCCTGGGAGACCGCCGAGACCTCTTTGGCGACGTTCTTCCAGGTCTCGGAGTACGCGTGCACCTGGTCCGGGTCGCCGGCCAGTTTGTCCAGCGCTTCCTTGAGCGGGCCGACATGCTCGATCAGCCAGCCGACGCCCGCGGCGAGGATCGCGCCGAACGGGTCCATCACCGCGGCGAGCGCTTCCATGCCGACCCCGACCGCGCCCATCACGGTCGCCGCCCAGTCGCCGGACTCGATACCGTCCTTCAGGCCCTTGCCAGCCTCGAGGATCGAGATGCCGGAGATAGCCGAGGTCGAGTCCTGCTTTTCGGCGACCAATGGATTCGACATACCGGCCCTTCTCGACGCTCAACACACATCACTTGGGCGCGCAGCCGAATTCGAACGCACAGACCCCCGGATCAGGTTACCGAGAGTTCTCGCGCGGTTGCCTCGGTGTTGCGCTTATGTACGTCGGCGGTGCCCGCGTTTGCCAGCGGGCCGGCGGCAAGCGCACAAAACCCGCCGCGGAACTCCGGAACTCGGAGTCGGCGGCGGGTCTGGGAAGTGGAACCGCGGGCCGGTGCCGGTCGGGGGAGGGGAGTGCAACGGCACCGGCCCGCGGAGTTCTGGGTCGCGACCGGTGCGGCGGCACCGGTGCGATGATCTTCAACCTAGCGTCCGATTACTGCGTCCGCTAGGTGTTCTGCCGGACATTTTTCGATTAATCGCGTTTGCGGGCTAGGGGTGGCCGAGGGCGGTCCGTCTCGCTCGGGGGGACGGACGGACCAGCCCTCGGCCGGGCGAGGATGCCGGGCGGCCGAGCCGGTTGGGGCTTCCGGGCTCGCCGCGCGCTCGCCAGTCGAGACGGGTGGGGTGATCCGCCCGGACTCACCCCACCCGAGGGGTCAGGCGCTGATCGGCCGGGGCTTCACCAGCGCGTGCCTGCCAGTGGTCTCCGCGGGCGATTCGGCTCGCCGGTTCTGGCCGGGCACGGCGGGAACCGCGGCGCGGCGGCGGGCGGGCCGGTGCCCGGCCGCGGAGAGCGCCTGCGGGGCGAGACCGCCCGCGACCAGGTGCTCGTGCGCCACCTGCCACACCGAACACGGGGCCTTGCAGCGGTGCCAGCGCGTCGAACAGGTGGGGCAGTCGCCGCGCTCGTCGGGCTCGTGCGCCTGCAGCATCGCGCGCCAGCCCTCGGCGAGCCGGGGCAGTTCGGAGCGGGCGACCGAGACCAGCGACGGGGCGTCGGCGCGTTCCGCCAGGTCGGACAGCATGTCGAGGCGCTCCCACACGGCGTTGCGGAGAACCTGACCGAGAACCTGATCCATGGGGAAACTCACCGTCACCTTTCCGCCATCGTGGCGGCTTCGTTGAGCGCGGCCCGGAGCTGGCCGAGCTGGCCGGACGTGAGGCGGGCGGTCTCCCCGGGAGGGGACACCACGACGACCTCGTCGTCCTCGACGAACACCGTCACGGCGCGCTCGCGGCTGATGAGATCTCCGCATTGCACGCGCCACACGACCTGGCCGCCCTCGAAATGCCGCACGCCCGCGGTACGCGGGTCAGCGGACACCGAAGCGGCGACAGCGGAAGCGACAGTAGGCGGCACCGGGCGTGCCGTGGCGATTCCCGGTGCGGCGGGCCGAACGGACCGCACCGCGGTCCCGGCGTGTCCTCCACCGAGCGAATCCACGAACTCCACTGTCCCTCCACGCTTTCTCGTCCCGGGCCGGCGCATCTTGCGAGATGCACCTGTCCCGGCAGATCTGTGTCGTCGGGTCCATCGCTCTCCGTGATCGCTGCGGGTGTGCGAGCAGTGACGGAGATCTGGCAACTACAGTGAAGTGAAACCGGGTGCGAGAGAAGGTCGAAACCGCGTCATAGCGGTGACCGGACCGCGTTCCACGGTAAGCGGTCAGCGGAGTTCGGCCCTGCCGATCAACCCGGCTGTCCGCGCGTTTCACAAGGTTCTCGCGTGTGCTTAGGGTGCTGATCAGACGCCCAGGAGACGGTGAGGGGGCGCAATGGCAATGGATGCCAGTGCTGGCAGTGGTTCCGGAGTCTCTCACGCAGACGCCCGGTCAGGCAGTCCGGTTCCGGCCGACGCCTGGGAACAGCCCGACATGCGGGAGGCGCTCGCCGCCCGCGAGGTCAGCGCCGTGTACCGGCTGTTGCGCAAACACGGAGTATCGCAGCGCCAGATCGCCGCGATGACCGGCCAGTCGCAGTCCGAGGTGTCGGAGATCCTCAAGGGTCGCCAGGTCATGGCCTACGACGTGCTCACGAGAATCGCCGACGGCCTGGGTGTCCCCCGTGGATACATGGGTCTCGCCTATGACGAGACCACGGCGATACGGGTCGTCGGCGCGTCCGACGGCCGGCAGGCTGAGGAGGACGAGTCCGTGAAGCGACGGAGGTTCCTCGCGCACGCCGCCCAGGTCACGATGGGTGCGGCGGTGTTCGGTCCGGAATCCGGCACGTGGTCGGAGGCGCCCGCGCGCACTCCCGCCCCCGGGCGCATCGGGACGACCGACGTGCGCCAGGTCGAGGCGGCGACCAGAGCGTTGCGCGCGCTCGATTACCAGTACGGCGGCGGATTCTGCCGCGACGCGGTCGTCGCGCAGCTGTCCTGGGGCCAGCAGATGCTCGACTCCAGCGCGGCCGAGCAGGTGAAGACCCGGCTGTTCACCGCGATCGCGGACCTGCACAGCCTCGCCGGCTGGACGTCGTTCGACACCGGTCTGATGGATTCCGCGCGCGGGCATTTCGCGCAGGCGCTCGACCTGGCCAAACAGGGCGGCGACCACCACCTGGTGGCCAACGTGCTGTACCGGATGGGCCGCGTCTACCTGCACCAGGACGCGGCGAACGACGCGCTGAAGCTGTTCCAGCTCGGCCAGATCGCCGCCCAGGAATCCGGTTCCGAGCTGGCCGTCGCCGTGCTCTGCGCCAACGAGGCGTGGGCCTACGCGATGATGGGCAACGAGGAACAATCGGTGAAGCTGCTCGGCCGGTGCAAGGACGAATTCGCCCGCGCCGACCTGGCCTCGGCCGAATCGTGGGTCAAATTCTTCAACGAGACCGACGTCTACGCGATGACCGGCACCGTGCACACCGTGCTGGCGATGAAGAACCCCGAGCACACGAAGTACGCGATCCCGGCGCTGAGCCGGGCGGTCGACGCCTACACCGACGACATGGCCCGCAGCAAGGCGTTCATGCTGAGCGCGCTCGCCACGAATCACCTGCTCGAGGGCGATATCGACCACGGCGTGAAGATCGGCGGCAAGGCCATCGAATGCGCGGAAAGCATCAAGTCCGCGCGGGTCAAAGACCGGATGCGGCCCCTTCAGGTGGAGGCCGAACGGCGGCGCAACAACCCCGACGCCCGCGACCTCGCCGACCGGCTCAAGATCTTCTACGCGGCCTGAGCCCGACCGGATTCGCCTTGCCCGAAGGCAGGTTCACCCCTGCGAAACTGCGCCGGGTGCTGACCGCCACGTGCGCCCGGCTGGGTCTCGACCCGGCGGGCGCACGTCTGCTGCGGTTCACCAACAACGCGGTGTTCGCGCTGGCCGGGGCACCGGTCGTGGTGCGGATCGTCGGCTCCACGCGGCTGCGCCACCGCGTCGGCACGGTCGTGCGCGTTGCCGAGCATTTCGCCCGGCACGACGTGCCCGCGGTCCGGCTGCTGGCCGGGGTCGAGCAACCGCTCGACGTGCGAGGACACCTCGTCACGGTCTGGGATCTGGTGCCGTTCGCCGGACCGCCGCCGACGCCCGCCGACCTGGCCGGGCTGCTGCGCCAGGTGCACGCGCTGCCCCCGCCGGACGGCCTGCCCGAATGGGAGCCGCTGAGCTCGATCGAGGCCAGGGTCGCCGACGCCGAGGAGCTCGCCGCCGCCGACCAGCGGTTCCTGCTGGAGCGCTGTGCCGAGGTGCGGGACCGGCTCGACACCCTGGATTTCCCGCTGGCCAGGGGATTCGTGCACGGCGACGCGCATCCGGGCAACGTGTTGCCCGGTCCGGACGGCCCGGTGCTGTGCGATTTCGATTCCTCCTGCGTCGGCCCGCCGGAATGGGACCTGACGCCGCTCGCCGTCGGCCGCGAACGGTTCGGTGACCCGCCTGCCCGGTATGCCGAGTTCGCCGAGGCTTACGGCTTCGACGTGACGGCCTGGCCGGGGTTTTCCGTGCTCCGGGCGGTGCGGGAGCTGAAGCTGACGACGAGCGTGCTGCCGATTCTGCGCAGTCATCCGCCGGTGCGGGCTGAACTCCGCCGTCGGCTGGCGGACCTGCGCGACGGCCGGACGGCCACCGCGTGGACGAGATACCGTTGAGCGGGATTCTGCACGTGCATTCGCCGACTGCAGATGACCGTTCGCCGCTTTCCGTCGATGGCCCACGAGGTATCGCTGTGCAGCGAGAATTCGGTCCGGCAGGTCGCCCCACTTAGCGTACTGCTAGTCCCATTGTGCAAGTTGCGGCTACCCGCCGTCACTTCGGCCGGTCAGGACACCGCGACCGGGGCCCGGGTAAGCACCACCGCGAAGCCGAAAGCGAGACCCATCACGGTCAGTTCCAGCGTGGCCCACGACGCGAGCGCCGTCCGCTGGTGTCGCACGATGCGCGGCATCAGCCGCCACCGCAAGTTGGCAGCCAGCAGCGCGATCGCGCCGGTGCACAGCACCTTCAGCACCATCAGCTGGCCGTACGGCGTGGTGAACACGCCCGCCCAGAAGCTGATCGTCGGATTGGCGAGGATTTCCACGATGCCGTTGAAGAGACCGGTCACCGCGGACAGCACCAGGCACAGCGTCGCCAGCTTCGAGAACCGCGGTAACGCGTGCGCGAGCAGCGTCCGGTTCGCGGCCAGCAGCACGATCATCGCGCCGAGGCCGCCGCACCAGGCGACCGCGCTCATCACGTGCAGTTCCATCGAGATCATCGTGTAGTCGTGATAGGCCCAGTTCGACGCGTGGCCGGTGACCGGCAACGGCAGCAGCGCGAACATGCCCAGGCCCACCCGCACCTCGGCGGGCACCTTCTCGCCCTTGCGCAGCGCGACAAAGCCGAGCGCGGCGTGCAGCAGCGCGAGCACCGCCACGATCACCAGCGCCTTGCCCGCGCCGACGTCGGCGATGTAGCTGCCGATGTCGCCGCCGGTCAGCATCTTCTTGCCCGGCTTGTACTCGGCGGTCTGCAGGATCAGCGCGACCACCGCGGTCGCCGCCCAGATCAGCGCGGCGGCGACGGCGGCGGGACGAGCCCGGCGCATGACCGGTTCGGTGAGCTTCGGCCGGTCGTAGCCGACCAGCACGGACAACAGGGCCAGCCCGATCGTCGCGACCGCCGACAGGTCCAGCAGCACGCGCACGACCGGGATGGCCGCCGAGACCACCTCGCTGGGTTCCACCACGCCCGGAATGGGCGAGGACGCGGTGAGCGCGATGCCGATCAGCGCGCCCAGCAGTCCCCCGACGACCACGCAGGCGAGCGTGGCCCAGCGGATAGCGGAGGTGGTCTCGGCTCGCGTCACTGGTCCGCCTTTTCCGATCCGGGGTCGCGGCCGGTGCGCAGCGCGACGGTGAGGCCGATCGCGAGCAGCACCACCGCGCCGGCGATCCACACCCAGATCGGCACGCCGCTCGACGACGATGAGGACGAGGCGGCCGCCGGCGAATTCGCCGGAGCCCCGGCCGCCTTGGCCGCGTCGCCCTTGGCCGGGGTGCCGTTGCCCGCGGCGGTGAGGGTGAACGGGATCTCGCCGGACACCGGGTGTCCGTCGGCGGAGAGGACCCGGTAGCCGACGGTGTACTTGCCCGCCGGGCCGAGCGGCCGCAGCGGTGCGCTCAGCACGTTGTTCTCCACCGTCACCGGACCCTCGGCCCACTGGCTGCCGTCCGGCCCGGTCACCGCGATCTGGTTGACGTCGGCGTTCTGCACGTACTGGTCGAACGTGAGCGTGACCTTCGCCGGGCCCTTGGCGACGGACGCGCCGTTGGCCGGGTCGGAGTTGATCAGCACGTTGTGCGCTAGCGCCGGGGTGGCCGTGCCGAGCAGGGCCACCCCGGAAATCGCCAGCGCGAGAAGCGCTTTACGCATTACTTGGTTCCTTCGGTCTTTCCCGCGGCCGGACGACGGGAACGCAGCACCGCGCCCGCGCCGACGCCGAGCCCGAGCGCGCCGACGACGAGGCCGGCCCCGCCGAGCCAGCGCGCCGTGTTGTCCGACGAAGAGGCGGCGTCGGCGTTGTCACCGGAGGCCGCGGTCTGCGTGTGGCCGCCGTGCTCTGAGGATTCGGCGGCGGCGAGCTTGATGGTCGGGGCCGGGTGCTCCGGCTCCTCGCCGCTGGGCGGGGTGGGCTGGTTCCAGTCCACCACTTTGCCACCCTCGTAGGTCTGGATGGCGGGGAATTCGAGCTGGTCGACGTTCGAGGGCAGGGGGCCGCCGCTGACCTCGAACTCCTGGAACTCGGTCGAGCCGATCTTCGTGCCCGGCTGCGCGGTCCAGACGACCTTCGTGACCGCCTCGGTGATCTTCGTGCCGGACGCGGTGGTCACCGGCTGCGGCAGCTTCGACTTGGTGACCTCGGCGGTCCAGCCGGGGATCGGCTTGGTGCGGAAGTTGCCGATGCCGTACTCCGGTTTGACGTCGACCTCGACCTTGATCGTGCCGAGCTTCGCGTCCTCGTTGGGGACGCGGAAGAAGATCGTGCCGTAGCCGCCCTTGGCCGGCTGGTCGCCGTAGACGTTGGCGGTCACGTGCGCGGACGCGATGCCCGCGCCGAGCAGACCGGTGGCGGCGACGGTCGCGGCGAGCACGCCGGCGCGACGAAAGACATGGTGGGACACAACTGCTCCTGAACAGGGGTGAGCCGACGGAGGCAGAGCCTGCGCCGGAAAAGGGGAAAGGGTGGTGAGCGGCAAAGCCGGTTAGAACCGGCATCAGCACTCACGAGGGGTTCAGGAGCCCGCAGGAGGTCCGCGCCGTCCACGGACGCGCCTCAGTTCAACGCTCAGCAACGGCACCGCGCCAGCCGCACGCGGCCGCGCGATCCCGGCTGCCGCCACCGGAACCGGCAGCGGCCGGATCAGCAGCGGAAGAATCACCCGCACCACGCGGAGCACCGCGAGCAGCATCGCGTCCGCCCGGGCCAGCACCAGCGCGGTGAGCAGGGTCGCGACGGCGTGCGCCGCGGTCATCGCCCAGCCGTCCGGCGCGGCAGCCGCACCACTCGGGTCGTGCCCGCCGAGCGTCGTCAGCACGAGGTGCATGACGAGCTGTCCGCCGCCGAGCACGGCGATGGTGGCGAGCGGTCCGCGCGCCCGGCCGGCGAGCGCGGTGGCGGTCCAGCCGAGCAGGCCGGTCAGCAGCAGGGTGAGCGCGGGATCCGGCAGTCCGCCGTCGGCGGCCGCGTGCGCGGTGACGGCGAGTGACGCCGAACTCAGAGCGAGCAATCCGCCGCGGACAGCGGCGAGTGCGCCGCGATGCCGGGCCGGGGTGCTCATTCGGGCAGCTTAACGGCACTCCGGTGGGTGACTGAAGTGTCTCGAATGGTGAGCATCTGCGGAAAACCCACAGGTAGGCGGGTCTCGATCCGGTAAATACCGCCCGGTGGGGCCCGTCGCTTCGGTTGCCGACCCCAGGCGGATGCGAAACGGTGGGTAATCACAACCGAGAAGTGGGGGTTTCGACCGTATCCGTTCCGGGTAGTCACCCTGCCGATTGATGGGCTACTCCGAACGGGTGACGTCCGGGGCTCGCAAGCTGGCGGGAGAACGAATACGGATGAACCTCTTCGAGTACATCTCGGACCGGTGGGGAAGGCTGCTGCTCCAGGCGTGGCTGCACACCAGCATGGTGGTGCAGTGCACGATCCTCGCCGCGATCCTTGGCGTGCTGATCGGCATCGCCGTCTATCGCAGCCCCATCGGCTCCGCAGTCGCCACGGCACTGGCCAGCACGATCCTCACCGTCCCGTCGTTCGCCCTGCTGGGTCTGCTGATCCCGCTCTCGGGCCTCGGCTCGACCACCGCGGTGATCGCGCTCGTGCTGTACGGCCTGCTGCCCATCGTCCGCAACACGATCGTCGGCCTCGACGCGGTCGACCCGGCGATCACCGACGCCGCCCGCGGCATCGGGATGAGCAGGCTGTCCGTGCTCACCCGGGTCGAACTGCGGCTGGCCTGGCCGGCGATCCTCACCGGCATGCGGGTCGCCACGCAGATGCTCATGGGCATCGCGGTGATCGCGGCCTACGCCAAGGGCCCCGGCCTCGGCGCTGAGGTCTTCTCCGGCCTCACCAACGCCGGGAGCACGAACTCCCTCAACCAGGCCCTCACCGGCACCGTCGGCGTGGTCATCCTCGCGCTGGTGCTCGACGGCATCTACGTCCTGATCAAGCGATTCACCATTTCTAGGGGTGTCCGTGGCTGAGCACACTGCGACCGAAGAAACCGTCTCCGGCGTCGAGATCGAACTCGACCACGTCACCAAGCGCTACTCCGGCACCCGCGCCCCCGCGGTCGACGACTTCTCGATGGTCGTGCCCGCGGGCAAGATCGTGGTGTTCGTCGGCCCGTCCGGCTGCGGCAAGACCACCACGATGCGGATGATCAACCGGCTGATCGAGCCTTCGTCCGGCCGGATCACCATCGGCGGGCAGGACGCGCTGAAGCTCGACGTGGACACCCTGCGCCGCCAGATCGGCTACGCGATCCAGCAGGCCGGGCTGTTCCCGCACTTCACCGTGGCGCAGAACATCGCCGTCGTGCCCGGCCTGCTCGGCTGGGACAAGAAGAAGGTGACCGCGCGGGTCGAGGAGATGATGGACCTGGTCGGGCTCGACCCGGCCGATTTCCGCGACCGCTACCCGCGCCAGCTGTCCGGCGGGCAGCAGCAGCGCGTCGGCGTGGCCCGCGCGCTGGCCGCCGATCCGCCGGTGCTGCTGATGGACGAGCCGTTCGGCGCGGTCGACCCGATCACCCGCGGCAACCTGCAGGACGAACTGCTGCGGCTGCAGACCGACCTGAAGAAGACGATCGTCTTCGTCACGCACGACTTCGACGAGGCGGTCAAGCTCGGCGACCGGATCGCGGTGCTCGGCAACCAGTCGAAGATCCTGCAGTACGACACGCCGGAGTCGATCCTGGCGAACCCGGCCGACGACACGGTCGCCGGATTCGTGGGCGCCGGTGCTTCGCTCAAGCAGCTGACCCTGCTGCGCGTGCGCGACGTCGAACTGCAGCAGGACGCGCTCACCACGACGATCGACGAATCGCCCGCCGACGTGCGGGAGAAGCTGAGCAAATCGCGCAAGCCGTTCGCGCTGGTGCTCGACCAGCGGCGGCGGCCGATCCGCTGGGTGCACGTGCGCGAGCTGACCAACGCGACGTCGCTGGGTTCGGTCGGCAAGCCGCTGCGCGACATCGTGAGCCTCCAGTCGACGCTGCAGGACGCGCTTGAGGCGATGCTCGCCGAGGGCGGTTCGGTGCCGGTCACCGGCGCGCGCGGCGAATACGCGGGCACGATCAAGCTGGACACGGTCATCGCGACGATCCAGCAGCTGCGCGACGAGCACGCCGACGACCACGTCGACGAGGACGGGGCCACGGCATGACCGCTGCCGTCGATACCGGTTTCAGCACCGAGTCAGGCTCCCGCCGCGCGGAACGCGTCCGGCTGTTCGCCCAGCCCGCCGTGGTCGTGCTGATCGTCGCGGTCACGCTCATCTGGGTGTTCGCGAGCGGGCTCACCGCGACCGAGAAGGAAACCCTCAACGCGGAGTCGCTGCTCACCGCGCTGCGCGACCACTTGGCGATGACCGTCGTGGTCACCGCGATCGTGGTGCTGGTGGCGGTGCCGCTCGGGATCATCGTGACCCGGCCGTGGGCGAAGTGGCTCGCGCCGATCTTCCTGGCGATCGCGAACATCGGACAGGCCGCGCCCGCGCTGGGCGTGCTGGTGCTGTGGTTCATCTTCACCGGCGCGGTCGGCGGGCTCTGGGTCGCCGCGCTGCCGCTGGCGTTCTATTCGCTGCTCCCGGTGCTGCGCAACACGATGGTCGGCATCCAGCAGGTGGACCCGTCGCTCATCGACGCGGGCCGCGGCATCGGGATGTCCGCGCAGAAGGTGCTGTGGCGGGTGGAATTCCCGCTCGCCGTCCCGCTGATCCTGGCCGGCCTGCGCACGTCGCTCGTGCTGGCGGTCGGCACCGCGACGTTCGGCATGTTCGTCAACGCGGGCGGGTTCGGGCTCCTGATCGACACCGGCTACAAGCTCAACCTCACGAAGGTGCTGATCACCGGTTCGGTGCTGGCCGTCGCGCTGGCGCTGCTGGTGGACTGGCTGGGCGCGGTCGCCGAGCAGTACTTCGGACCGAAGGGACTGCGCTGATGAACGTCCTGAAAAAGGCGGGCGCGCTGGTCGGCGCCGCCCTGCTCGCCGGGACGCTCTCGGCGTGCGGGCTCGACGTCAACACCTCGATCCCGTTCAAGATCGAACCGGGCTCCATCCGGCCGATCCCGTCGCTCGAAGGCCAGCGGGTGGTCGTCGGGTCGAAGGACTTCACCGAGAACATCATCCTCGGGTACATGGCCGAAATGGCGTTGAGCGCGGCGGGCATGGACGTCATCGACCTCACCGACATCAAGGGGTCGAACTCGTCCCGGCAGGCGCTGCTCAACGGGCAGACCGACGTGACCTGGGAGTACACCGGCACCGGCTGGATCAACTACCAGGGCAACGAACTGCCGGTTCCGGGCGGGGAGAAGGCGCAGTACGAGGCCACGAAGAAGGCCGACGCGGAGAAGTACGGCGTCACCTGGCTGAACTACTCGCCGCTGAACGACCAGTACGCGTTCGCCACCACCGAGGCGTACGCGGCGAAGAACAACCTCAAGTCCACCTCGGACCTGGCGAAGTTCCTCACCACGCATCCGGATCAGAACCGGTTCTGCCTGGAGACGGAGTTCACCAGCCGCCAGGACGGGTTCCCGGCGGCGGTCAAGGCGTACGGGTTCAAGAATCCGAAGATCGAGAACTTCGGGATCGGCACCATCTATTCGGCGGTGGCCAACGGCACCTGCCCGGTCGGCGAGGTGTTCACCACCGACGGCCGGATCTCCGGGCTGAACCTGCGCGTGCTCGAGGACGACAAGAAGGCGTTCCCGCAGTACAACGCGGCGGCGACGCTGCGCACGGAGTTCCTGGACAAGTATCCGGAGATCCGCGGTCCGCTGGAGAAGGTGGCGGCGGCGCTCGACAACAAGCAGATGGTCGAGCTGTGCAAGAAGGTCGACGTGGACGGCAAGGACGCCGGCACCGTCGCGCACGACTGGATGCTGGAGAAGGGCTTCATCAAGTAGCGCATCAGCGGTCCGTGAAGGGCTCCTTGAGGGAATCTAATTCCCTCAAGGAGCCCTTCACGGCTTTTCAGATGCCCAAGCGGTGCAGCAGCTGGTCTTCGAGCCGTTCGAGTTCGCCGGTCACCGCGCGGTGCGCGGCCTTGCGCCGAGCCGCGGGCATGCGCTCGGCGGCGCGCACCGTGGCCGACAGCTGCTCCAGCGTCGACTGCGTCTCGGCGGCGAACTTCTGGTCCTGCTCGGTCGCCTTCGCCGACTTCTTCAGCTCGCCGAGCCCCTGCACGAGACCCGCGATCCGGGCGTGCAGGGCCGCGCCGCGGCCGGTGTACTCGCCGAGCTGGTCGACGGCGACGCCCAGCTTGCGGGCCTGGTAGCGGTCGTACGCCTCCCGCGCCGCGCCCGCCGCGCGGACCGCGTACGGCGCGAGCACCGGCAGCACCGCCGGTCCGAGCACCTTGGCCACCGCGACCGCGTTCTTCGCCTTCTTCGGGGTGATCCGGGCTTCACCCTCGTCCTGCTTGGCCTTGTCTTGCTTGGCCTTGCGCGCCATGGCCGTTACCTCCCACGCCTTCTCCGGATGAACTTACTGGTCCCCGACGTGACGGGCATGTCGGCTCGCGCGGGGAATGTCGTACCCACGATCTATTGTGATCGCTATGGGAGACGAGGTGTTGCTTGACGCGGGAGCGGTGAGCCGTTGCCGCCGCCGGGTGCACCTGGAACACGACCCGGCGATGCGCGACGTGCCGCTGCCGCCGCCGGATCCGACGGCGCAGCAGCGCATCGACGACGCGACCGCGCACCGCGAGGAAATCCTCGAACAGCTGGTCGCGGCCTCGGGGCCGGACGCCACCTGGGCGCGGGTGCCGCGCGCCGCGTCCGCGGGCGAGCGCGTGCAGCGCACCGAGCAGGCGTTCGCCGATGCCGCGCAGTACATCTGGGGCGCGCTGCTGCCCGCCGATCCGGTCGGGCACCGGCGCGGCGGCATCGACCTGCTCGTGCGCGTCGGCGACGGATACGTGCCGGTGCTGGTGGTCCGGCACCGGATCACCGATCGCGGCCAGGGCGCGCCCACCACCGCGATGACGGAGCTGGACCCAGCGCTCCGCTCGCCGGACGAGCTGCGCAAGGTCCGCTCGCAGCCGCGAGACCAGCTGCGTCTCGCGCATCTGCGGCGAATGCTGGAGTCGCGCGGCCTGGCGGCCAGCGGACGCGCCGTCGGCGGCGTGATCGGTCTGGACGCCGATGTTGTCGTGTGGCACGACCTCACGGCGGGCACCTGGCCGGGCGGCCGCAGCGCGCTGGACGAGTACGACGCGCGCTTCGAGGACCGGCTCGCAGTCGCGACCGCAGCCGCCACGGGTGCCGAAGCGTTGGCCGCGCCTTCGCGAGTGTTGGAATGCCGACGGTGTCCCTTCTGGGCCACCTGCGAGGTCGTGCTCACCGAGACGCGTGACGTGAGCCTGGTGGTGCGCGGCGAGGACGCGGGCGAGTTGCGGCGCGTCGGAGTGTCCACTGTAGACAAGCTGGCCGCACTGGACCCGGCCGCCGAACCGCCGCCGATGAACTGGACGGGCGGCACATTCTCGGACGCGATCATGCTGGCCCGGGCGTGGCTGGCGGATCTCACGGTAGTGCGCCGCACGCCGCAGATCGAAGTGCCGCGCGCGGACGTCGAGGTCGACGTGGACATGGAGAGCTTCGGCGACGCCGGCGCTTATCTGTGGGGGACGCTGCTGTCCGGAGCGGACATCGGGGTGCCGCAGGGGTACCGGGCGTTCGCGACCTGGGAGCCGCTGCCAACGGTGGACGAGGCGCGGTCGTTCGCGGAGTTTTGGGCTTGGTTCACGGATGTTCGTGCGCGGACTCTCGCCGCGGGGCTGACTTTCCGGGCGTATTGCTACAACGCGCTCGCGGAGAACCGGTGGCTGTTCGGGTCGGTGGAGCGGTTTGGGGAGTACTCCGGGGTGCCGGAGAAGCGGGCTGTGCAGTCCTTTGTGGACTCTGATGAGTGGGTGGATCTTTTTCGCAGCGTGACCGATCAGTTCCTGTGCTCGCGGGGCAAGGGCCTGAAGGTGATCGCTCCGGTGGCCGGGTTCTCGTGGCGAGATCCGGAAGCCGGTGGCGAGGCTTCAATGCGGTGGTACCGGGACGCGGTCGGAATGGACGGCGCGGTTCCCGATGATGAACAGCGGGAGCGGTTGCTGCGGTACAACGAGGATGATGTGCTGGCGACTAAGGCGCTGCGGGAGTGGATGAGCGGGCGGGCTCAGGATGAGGTCCCGTATATGTTGGATATCTGAGTTTTCGCCGGTGTTTCTGCTGGTGCGGTGTGGGGCCACCACCCCTCAGCCGGATTGTGACTACGGGCGGCGGGTGCTTGTCAAGGCGGGAAAGATGCCTTGACAAGCACCCGCCGCCCGTGTTTTTGGCTTCGTATCGGGGTTGTGGGGTTGTGGGTGCCTCGCCTTCGCGCGGGGGCTTTGTCTCGCGTCGCTCAGGCTAGGCCCATCCTGCCCAGGTCTGCCCCGCCCTGCTCAGGCCCACTCCGCCCTGCCCAAGCCCGCATCGGCCAGGTCTGCCCCGCCCTGCTCAGGTCCGTCTCGCCCACGCTGCCTGGCAGTTTCTCGCCCGGTCCTGATTGCTCGCGTGAACCAGCCTGGCTTCGTCCGCCCTGCCTTCCTTGCCGCGGCGGCCCGTTTCTCCCGTCGTTGCGGCCCGGCGCGCTTCTGCATATACTCGTTGGCGAGTACTCGTTGATGAGGAGGCCCGGCGTGAAGCGGCGGAAGGTGTCCAACTTGCTGGGCCTCGCCGTGCTGGCCGCGTTGTGCGAGCGGTCGATGCACCCGTACGAAATCGCCACCGTCCTGCGGAGTCGCGGCAAAGAGGACGACCTGAAGATCAAGTGGGGCTCGTTCTACACAGTGGTCGGCAACCTCGAAAAGCACGGTTACATCGAGGCGGTCGAGCACGTGCGGGACGGGGCCCGGCCGGAGCGGACCGTTTATCGGATCACCGAGGCTGGCCAGGCTGAGCTCGAGGATTGGGTCGCCGAACTGCTCGGGACGCCTGATCCGGAGCCGACGCGGTTGCACACTGGGTTGTCGGTGATGCTCGCGCTCGGACCGGACATCGTTGACCAGCAGTTGCGGCACCGAGTTGGCGAGCTGGAGCGGATGATCGACGCCCGTGTCGCGGCGCTGGAGAAGATGCGGGCCGAGGTGTCCCGGCTGTTTCTCGTAGAGGGCGAGTACCAACTGGCGATGTGGCGCGCGGAAGCCGAATGGGTCCGCGGGCTGCGCGAGGAGCTGGCCTCCGGCGCGATTGCGGGGGTCGAGGAATGGCGGCGCTACCGGGAAACCGGGGAGCTGCCCGACATGGCCGCCTTCGTCATGACCGAAGGCGAATAAAGAGGTCCCGGAGGAGGTGCTGGCACACCGCCCCCGGGACCGGGAACCGTCGAACTGGAAACCGCGAGTGCGGGAACCTGTCCTCGGGCTGCAATCACCAGGATACGGGGCACCTCTCTCGCGGCACCGGTTCGGTACCAACCGAACAGGGAGAAAAGCACAATGGGGAACACGCAGGTAAAGCGTCATCGCACGAAGCTGCTGCCGGAGATGGAAGGGCCGATCGCCCGGGTGTACGCGCGGGGGCGGCGCACCGAACCGCAGCTTGTGCAGTATCGCGAATCGGCCGAGATGCTGGTCGCGGATCTGGCCGAGGGTGCTGACGTGCTCGAGATCGCGCCGGGGCCGGGTTTCTTCGCCGTCGAATTGGCTCGCACCGGGCGGTGCTCGGTGACCGGGCTGGACATCAGCCGGACGTTTGTCCAGCTGGCTCGGGAGTACGCGCAAGAACAGGGCGTCACGGTGGACTTCCGCCGGGGCGACGTCGCGGCGATGCCGTTCGCGGACGGGTCGTTCGATTTCCTGATCTGCCAGGCGGCGTTCAAGAACTTCGCCGACCCGGTGGACGCGATCGACGAGATGCACCGGGTGCTGCGGCCCGGCGGCGTCGCGCTGGTGCAGGACTTGAGCCGGAGCACCACGGACGCGGAGCTCGACGCCGAGGTCGAGCGGATGAATCTCGGTCCGGTGGGCACGTTCTCCACCGTCCGGGTGCTGCGCGGGCTGCGGCGGCGGGCGTACACGCCGGAGCAGTTCAGGGCGACCGTCGCGGAGAGCAAGTTCCGCACCTGCGAGGTGACCCCGGACGGGATCGGCCTCGAGGTGCGGATGCGCAAGGCGTGACCTGAGGGAGCGGGTGTGCCGCCGAGGGGGCAGCACACCCACTCCCTCACCAGGTCAGCGCGGGGCCATCCGCAGCGAGCCGTCCATGCGGACGACCTCGCCGTTGAGGTAGTCGTGGTCGATCAGCGACAGGGCGAGCTGCGCGTACTCGTCCGGGCGCGCCAGCCGCTTCGGGAACGGAATTCCGGCGGCGAGGCCGGCGCGGAACTCTTCGCTGACCGTGGCGAGCATCGGGGTGTCGACGATGCCGGGCGCGATCGTCAGCACGCGGATGCCGTGCGAGGCGAGGTCGCGCGCGGCGGGCAGCGTCATCCCGACCACGCCGCCCTTGGACGACGCGTACGCCACCTGCCCGATCTGGCCGTCGAAGGCGGCGACGGACGCGGTGTTGATGATGACGCCGCGTGCGTCGTCGGCCAGCGGCTCGGTCTTCGCGATCGCCTCGGAGGCGACGGTGAGCACGTTGAAGGTGCCGACCAGGTTGATCTGGATGACCTTCGCGTACAGCCCGAGGTCGTGCCTGCCCTTCTTGGACAGGATGCGCGCGGACGGTCCGATGCCGGCGCAGTTGACCACCGTGCGCAGCGGTACGCCCGAGCCGGCCGCGGTGTCGACGGCGGCCTGCACCTGGTCCGGGTCGGTCACGTCGGCCTCGACGTAGGTGATGTCGTCGACCTGCTCGGCCTTCTCGATCGAGGGCGCGAGGTCGAGGGCGAACACCCGCGCGCCTTTCGCGGCCAGTGCCTTGGCGGTCGCGCCGCCGAGACCGGACGCGCCACCCGTGACGAGCGCTGCGGTGTCGGTGATCTGCATCTTCAGCCTTCCTCCTGCTCTCCGGTGCCGCGGTGCACCTCCGCGCCCAGGTTAACGCTCGTTCGCACCGGTGCCGGAGTGTGTCGCCTCACCCGCTTCTCGTCGCGAGGAGTATTCGGCCTCGACCGCTTCCGTTAGCACTCAGGTCAACTCCGGCTGTCACCTTCAGCACTATGAGCTCAGCTCGGATCGTGGTGGTAGGGACGGGATACGTCGGATTGACCACGGGGGCTTGCCTCGCGAGCCTCGGGCATCGCGTCACCTGTGTGGACGTGGACGTGGCGAAAGTGAACCGGCTCTCCGCGGGCCGCGTGGACATCCTCGAACCAGGACTGGCCGAATTGGTCTCCCGCGGGCTGGCGAACGGACGGCTGTCGTTCGTGGTCGGCGCGCGGGAAGCCGTTCGCGGCGCGGAGGGGGTCTTCCTCTGCGTGCCGACGCCGATGGGCGCGGGCGGGTCCGCGGACTTGCGGGCGGTGGAGGCGGTGACCACCGAGATCGGCGACGTGCTGCCGTCCGGCTGCGCGCTGATCACGAAGTCGACGGTGCCGGTCGGCACCGCGAAACGGATCCGCGCGATGGTCGGCCGCGACGACGTGCCGGTGGTGTCCAACCCGGAGTTTCTGCGCGAAGGCACTGCGGTGCAAGACTTCCTGAACCCGGACCGGATTGTGGTCGGGTCGGATTCGCATGCCGCGGCCGCGTGGGTCGGGCAGCTGTACGGCGATCTCGCCGCACCGATCGTGGTCGCCGACGCGGCGAGCGCGGAACTGGTCAAGTACGCGGCGAATTGCTTCCTCGCGCTCAAACTGTCCTATGTGAACTCGATCGCCGAACTGTGCGAACGGCTCGGCGCGGACATCGACCTGGTCACCGAAGGCATGGGCTACGACCGGCGGATCGGCCGCACGTTCCTCAAGCCCGGACCCGGATGGGGCGGTTCGTGCCTGCCCAAGGACACCAGCGCGCTGGTCAAGGTCGCCGAGTCGGTCGACTACGACTTCCGCATGCTGACCTCGGCGATCGACGAGAACATCGCCCAGCGCGACCGCATTGTGGCGAAGATCGCAGGCGCCTGCGGCGGAACGCTGGCCGGCGCGCGGATCGGCGTGCTGGGCTTGGCGTTCAAGGCGGGCACGAACGATCTGCGCGATTCTCCCGCGCTGGCAGTGTCTTCGGTGCTCGGCGCGCTCGGCGCGGAGATCACCGCGTACGACCCGGCGGTGTCCGGCGGCATCGCCGGGATGACCGTCGTGGACGATCCGTACCAGGTCGCCAAGGACGCGGATGTCGTTGTGGTGCTTACCGAATGGGCCGAGTTCCGGAACCTGGACTGGGTCGCGATCGCGGACGCGATGGAAGGCGACGACGTCGTCGACACCCGGAATCTGCTCGACCCCGGGATGATCCTCGACGCGGGATTGTCGTGGCAGGGCGTCGGCCGTCCGCGCGCGGCCCGGCGGCGAGTTCCGGTTTCCTGATTGGAAATCCGCTTCGGCTGCGCTACAGTCGTCGGCGGCATCGCGTGTCGGTCACCGGCTGGGTGAGACATGGAGGTGCTGGGATGCCTTCTGGAGGCATTGCTTCGTGTCCCTCTCTCTTGAACTGAATCACCTGATGGTCCCGTCCCGGAACAACCGGGAATCCGCCGAATTCTTCGCGAACCTGCTCGGTTTCGAGATCGGCGAGGAATGGGGCCCGTTCATCCCGGTCGAAACCAGCAACGGCGTGCGGCTCGATTTCGCCACGGTCCCGGACGAGGATCGGAAGCTGCAGCACTACTGCTTCCTCATTCCCGAGGACGACTTCGACGCGTTTTTCTTGCGGCTGAAGGAATCCGGGGTCGAGTACCACGCCGGGCCAGGCGGTCAGGGCCCCGGCGAGATCAACCACAACCACGGCGGCCGCGGCGTGTATTTCCTTGACCCGGGCGGAAACGGGATCGAGGTCATCACGCAGCCGTACGAGCCGGAGCGGAAACGTCCGGCCAGCTGGTAAGTCCTTTGCGGACGGACGGCGGGCGGGTCACAGCGAAAGCGAGGCCCACCCGCCGCCCGCGGCCAGCAAAGTCCGGACGCCTTCCGCGTGGTCGGCGAAAGCGGCCAGATCGGCGTGCAGCAGCGCGGCGCGTTCGGAATCAAGCGGATCCGTGTCGTCGCGCCAGAGTCCGAGCGTCCAGTTGGCGGCCAGCAGCATCGAACGCACCAGCCCGGCGACCGCGGAATCCGGCTGGGCGTGCGCGGCGAGAATCTCGTCGCACGCGGTGAAGCACCGTTCGAGTCCGCGGACGGCTTCGGCGGGCGTGCCGTCCCAGTCCGGTCCCGGCCAGGCGCACGAGCCCAGCGCGAGCCACAGCTGCCAACCAGCGGTCAGTTCGGCTTCGTCGCGGGGCGTCCAGTGCGCGGCCATCCCTTGAGTGTGCGCCCCGGCGGCCGGTTTGCCGCCGGGGTTTTGGCCGAGGTCACGTGCGTGGCTGTTCCCACAACCAGAACTCGATCCCCTGGTCGTCGGCACAATCGGCCGTTCGGCCGTACGGCTGGTTCTCCACCTCGCCGGACCGGCCGCCCCCCTCGCGCACCCGGCCGAGCGCGGCTTCGAGGTCGTCGACGGCGAACATCAGCTTCCACCCGGCCTGCAGTTCCGAGCCGCCCCACATCCCGCCGGGCAGGCCGTCTCCCTCGATTCGCCACGCGGTCGGCAGGCTGCCCTGAGTGAACTGCCAGCCGAGCACCGCGCCGTAGAACGCCTTGGCCCGGACGTCGTCGGGCACCTGGAAGGTGAAGTACCCGGCCTCGCCGTGCCGATACGTGCGCTCCCCGGGCGTTTTCGCTTGTGGCGCGGCCTTTCCGACCAGCCAGCGCTGGCCGTACGGGTCCTTGATCACGCCGTTCAGTCCGTAGCCGCGGTCCTCGACCGGACGCAGCAGTTCAGCGCCCAGCTCCACTGCCCGCTGCGCCGCACCCTGCGGATCGGGCACCTCGACGCGCACCATCGCGCCGCCCTCGGGAGCGACGACATTGCCCAGCTCGGGAAATTCCTCGGCCAGCATCAGCACGCTGCCGCCGATGTCGAGTTCGGCGTGCCCGACCCGGCCGTCGTCCATCACGATCGGATCGGACCGGCGGCGCGCGCCGAAGACCTCGACGTAGAAGTCGAGCGCGGCCCGCGCGTCGGTCACGACCAGGTAAGGCGTGAGCGCACCCGCTCGCGCCTGCGTGGTTTCGGTGGTGGACATCTCCGCTCCGTTCAGGATCAGGCGGCGGAGGTCGTCCCGCAGCTGGGCGGCGAAGGCCGGATCGGGGTCGGCCGGAGTCGAGGGCAGCGCGAGCGCGTCGAACGGTTCAGCCATCACGTCCCTCCTTCTCCTGGTAGCCGCGGCGGAACGCGGTTTTGGCCCGCGTCAGCAACGCCTCCGTCGCGTGGATGGTCCGGCCGAGGTGCGTGGCGACGTCGCGCACCGGAAGGCCGTCGACATAGCGCAAGGTGAGCACCGCCCGATGCGGGATCGCCAGCGATTCGAGCACCTGCCGTGCGCGCAGGTGGTCGAGCTGGTCGTCCCAGGGATCCTCGACGTCGCATTCGGCGTCGTGCACGAGCCGAAGCCCGCGCTGTTCCCGTTCGGCGCGCCGCCAGTGATCGGCCAGCTTGTGCCGGGCCACCCCGATCAACCAGGGCGTGCTCACCGGCGGCGCGTGGTCCTTGCGGCAGGCGGCGACCGCGCTCAGGAACGTCTCCGAAGTCAGTTCCTCCGCCAGCACGCGGTTGCCGCACCTCGCGAGCAGGTAGCCATAGACCTCCGGCAGGGCCTTCTCGTAGAGGCCGAGCAGCGCGAAGGCCGGGTCTGGCTGCACCCGAGGTTCCGTCACATCCCCATCGTCGTCCGGGAGCGGGGTTTTCCGTCGGTCGAATTTCTCAGCGCGGGTCGGGCAGCTTCCGCGCCAGCCCGGATACCAGCAGTGCGAGCGCCGCCAAGATCCCGATGACCAGCACAAACGCGCCTTGGTAACCCATCGCGCCGGGCACGCTCAAGCTGGCGAACAGGCTGCCCAGCACCGCGACGCCCAAGGCCAGCGACGTCTGCTGGGTCGTGGTCAGCACGCCGCCGCCGACACCGGCCAGGTCGGCCGGCACTCGCGAAAGCACCACCCGGAACAGCGTGCTCATCGCGAGCCCGTTGCCGACGCCGATCAGCACCATCGCCGGGGCCAGCTGCCAGATCGACAGGTCGGGCCAGTCCAGCAGCGCGGTTGCGGCGAGCGCGATCAGGCCGACGGTGAGGATCAGCCCGCCGATCGGCACGATCTTGCGGCCGAACCGGGCGACCAGGTGGCTGCTGACCAGCGACGTCGTGAAGTACGCGACGGCCATCGGGGTCAACGCCAGCCCGGCGCCGAGCGGGCCGAGGTGCAGGCCGTTCTGCAGAGTGACGGCGTAGACGAACATGAACGAACCGAAGGTGCAGAAGAACGGCACCGCGACGGTGAGCCCGTGCCGCACGCTCGCGGTGCGCAGCAGAGCCGGCGGGAGCAACGGCGTTCCGCCCGCGGCTTCCAGCTTCCGCTCCACGCGGGCGAAGCCGTACGCCGCGAACGGGAAGATCACCAGCAGCGCGATGCTCCACCACGGCCAGCCGAGCGCGCGGCCTTCCATGATCGGAATCAGCAGCGACAGCAGCGAAACGGCCAGCAGCACGGTGCCCCAACGGTCGACGCCGAGCGGGTTGCTCGCCCGGCTGTCCGGCACCGTGCGGCGCGCGATCAGCAGCCCGACGATCCCGATCGGCACGTTGACCAGGAAGATCGGCCGCCAGCTCAGGTCCCATACGTTGGCGGCCACCAGCGCGCCGCCGAGCAGCTGCCCGACCACGGTGGCGATGCCGCCGGTCGCGCCGAAGAGGCCGATCGCCCGCGAGCGGCGTTCGCCGGACGTGCCGGCCTGGATGATCGACAGCACCTGCGGCAGCAGCATCGCCGAAGCCGCGCCCTGCGCGACGCGGGCGATGACCAGGGTGGCGGCGTCCGGGGCGACGCCGCAGGCCAGCGAGGTGAGCGTGAACAGAGTGAGACCGAGCAGGAAAAGCCTGCGGCGGCCGAAGGTGTCGCCGAGCCGTCCGCCGAGCACGAGCAGCACCGCGTACGCGATGCCGTAGCCCGCGACGACGAGTTCGAGGGTCGCGGTGGAGGCGCGCAGGTCGGCATCGATCGTGGGCAGGGCGACGTTGACGATGAAGAAATCGATGATCGGCAGCGCTGCCCCCAGCAGCACGGTGATCAAGCCGGCGGACGTGAGTCCCGTCCGTTCCGGCGTCCCGACAGCAGCGGTGGCCGTCGCCGGGGCAGGGGTGGTAGTCGTCATGAGTACTACGTTCCGCCGCGCGAGACCCTGGTACCAGGTGTGCTTTTATCCTGGTACCACGACTACCTGGTAACAGGGTCGGCGGTGTGCTTACCTGGTATTCGTGACCACTGGCATCGAAGACCGCCTGCGCCGGACCGAGCTGGGGGAGTTCCTCCGCAACCGGCGCGGGCGGATCACGCCCGAGCAGGTCGGCCTGCCGCTCAGCGGCCGCAGGCGCACGCCGGGGCTGCGCCGCGAGGAGGTCGCGCAGCTCGCCGGGGTGGGCGTCACCTGGTACACGTGGCTCGAGCAGGGCCGCGACATCAACGCGTCCGAGCAGGTGCTCAGCGCGATCTCCCGCACGCTCCGGCTGGACCCGCACGAGCACGTGCACCTGTTCACCCTCGCCGGCGCGCCCGAGCCGGTCACCGAGAAGAAGCACTGCTCCGCGATCACGCCGTCGATGCAGGACATGATGGTCCAGCTGGAGCCGTTCCCGGTCGCGGTCCGCAACGCGCGCTTCGACGTGCTCGGCCACAACGCGGGCTACGACTGGCTGATGGGCGGCGTCGACGCGATCCCGTACGAGGAACGCAACACGCTTGTCCAGTGCCTGCTCAATCCGCGGTGGAAAGAGCGAATGGTCGACTGGGAACAGAACGTGCCGCGCATGGTTTCGTCCTTCCGCGCGGCGATGGCCGAGCACGTGGGCGAGCCCGGCTGGAAGTCGCTGGTCAAACGGCTTCGGGCGGAGTCGCCGTGCTTCGACGAGCTGTGGAGCCGCCACGACGTGAACACCGAGCTGGCCAAGAGCAAGCGGTACCTGCACCCCGATGCGGGGCTGTTGACGTTCGACTTCACCTACCTCTACGCCGGCCGCCGCTCGGAAATCCGGATGTCGGTCTACACCCCGGCGAACGACGAGACGCTCGAGAAGCTGCGGGAGTTCGTGCCGACCACGCGGTAGCGCAGGTGGGTCACGCCCTCGCCCGGGGTGATGTCCGGCTCGCCGAGGCGCACCGGTCCTAGCCCGAACTCGCCGAAGAACGGCACCCCGCCGCCGAGGAGCACCGGCACCAGATCGATCTGCAGCGCGTCAAGCAGTCCGGCCTCCAGGCATTGCCGCGCCATCTCGCCCGCGTTCACGCCGACGTCGCGGCCGTCGGCCAGTTCCTTCGCCCGCGCCACCGCGACCTCGATGCCTTCGGTGACGAAGGTGAACGGCGAGTCCTCCCATCCAGCTGGCGGCTCGTGCGTCACCACGACCACCGGCCCGCCGAACGGATGCATGCCGCCCCAGCCCGAGGTCAGGTCGAACAGCCGCCTGCCGACGAGCAGCGCTCCGGTCGATTCCAGCTGCGCGCGCACGACTTTCGCGCTGGCAGGGGACATGCGCAGGGCGCGTCCCGGCTGCGCGGTCGGCACCTCCTCGGTGCCGCTGCCCGTCCAGCCGAAAAGCAGATCGAACCCCGACTCGCCAGGTCCCGCCACGAAACCGTCCAGCGACATGCTCGCCCCGGCCACTACCTCGCCCATCACCGTCTCCTTTTTTCGCCGTTTGACCAGTGAACGGAGCCGTCCGGGAGTTCTCGACATACCGCGTCACGCGTAGCCCGATCCCGCGCTACACGACGGACGCGCCCGCCCGCCTTCCCCGGTAGTTTTCGCACCATGCACTACTGGTGGCGGGAGCAGAACCCGTGGTTCGGGCGGGTGTTCCGGACCTTCGTGGTGCTCGCCTTCGTGCTCGGCGGCTCCAGCGCGTCCGGCCGCTGGCAGCACGCCCCGCATCCGCTGAGTCCGCTCGGTGCCGCGTGGCTGGCCGCGACCGTGCTCACCTTGCTGCTCGTCCACCGCTTCCCGCTGCCGCTCTTCGTGCTCACCGCGGCTTCGGCGTACGCGTACTACCTGTCTCCCGAACCGGGCGGGCCGGTGATCATCGTTCCCACGGTCGCGCTCTTCGTGCTCACGCGGCGGAAGGGTCCAGTGGTCGCCGGGAGCACCGGAGCCGCGGTCCTCACAGGGGCCTACGTCGTCCACATCATCCTCACGCAAACGTTTGCGGTCAGTGCTTGGGCACTGTTCGCCGTGGTTTGGATGGCCGCCGTGATCGGCATCGCGACGGCGGTCCGGTTCCAGTTCGCGGCGGTCGCTGCCCGGCGCGAGCAGGCCGACGAGCACCGGCACCGGATGGCCGAGCAGGAGCGGCTCCGCATTGCCCGCGAGGTGCATGACGTCGTCGCGCACAGCCTCGCGATGATCAACGTCCAGGCGGGCGTTGCCGCGCACGTCGCGGATCGGCGGCCGGAGCAGGCGAAAGAGGCGCTGCTCAACATCAAGGCGGCCAGCGCGTCCGCGCTCAACGATCTCCGCGCGACGCTCGCCGTGCTGCGCTCCGGCGAGAACCGCGCGCCCGCGCCGAGCCTTGCGCAGGTCGAAGAGTTGCTCGACCACGCGCGCGCCGCTGGGCTGGAAGTCGAACTGCACGGCGAAGCTGGCGAACTGCCCGCTCCGGTGGACGGTGCGGCGTACCGGATCCTGCAGGAGTCGCTGACCAATGTTGTCCGGCATGCCGACGGGGCTCAGCGCGTCGAGGTCCGCTTCGAGCGGAAGCCGGGCACGCTGGTCCTGATCGTGCGCGACGACGGCCGCGGCACCGTCCAGCCGACGCCCGGACACGGTCTGCGCGGCATGCGAGAACGCGCGACGGCGCTCGGCGGCAGTGTCGACGCGAGTGTCACCGGGCAGGGTTTCCAGGTGCGGGCGGAACTGCCCGTGGAGGGGGAGAAATGACCATCCGCGTCGTACTGGCCGACGACCAGGCCCTGGTCCGCGCCGGATTCCGGCTGTTGCTCGACACCGAGGACGGCTTCGAGGTGGCTGGCGAGGCGAGCGACGGCGAGCAGGCCGTCGCGCAGGCGATCGAGCACCGGCCGGACATTGTCGTGATGGACATCCGGATGCCCGGCACCGACGGTCTCGAAGCGACCCGCCGGATCACCTCGCATCCCGAGCTCGCCGGGGTGAAAGTGCTGGTCCTGACCACTTTCGACGTCGACGAGTACGTCTACGAGGCACTCCGCGCCGGGGCCAGCGGCTTCCTTCTGAAGGACACCGAACCGGTCGAACTCCTGCACGCGCTGCGCGTCGTCGCGGCGGGGGAGGCGCTGCTCGCCCCGACCGTCACGCGCCGGCTGATCGCCGAAATCGTCGGACGGCCCGAGCACCGGCGGATCGACACCTCGGCCGTGCGGGAGGTGACCGAACGCGAACGCGAGGTGCTGGCGCTGGTCGCGGGCGGGTTGTCGAACGACGAAATCGCCGCCCACCTGGTGATCTCCACGGCGACCGCGCGGACGCACGTCAGCCGCATCATGACCAAGATCGGCGCCCGCGACCGGGCACAGCTGGTGGTGCTGGCGTACGAATCCGGCCTCGTCTCCCCGCGCCGTGGCTCGCACGAATGAGCTAAGCCAGGAGTGTGAGTTACGCCGTGTCGGTGAACGCCCTCCCACCCTCGCACGCCTTACAGGCAGAGCATCAGACCTCAGCGAGGGGTGTGGCGGAAGGAGTCCCGGTGGCGTGGGAGATCGTCTTGGTCGCCGCGCTGGCCCTGGTTTTCCTGGTCCGGCTGGTAGCGCAGCTCCGGCGGAGCTGACGGCCGCCGACGCGGAGGCATCGGCCGGCGCACCGGCGGCTCGGCCGTGCGGTCGACGCCCGATTCGGCGACGGGACGCGCCCGGTGCGCGCCGCCGTTCGCGCGAGGTGCCATCGTGCGCGGCTGAGCCTCGTTGGGCGGCGGCGCGCCGTTCCTCGGCATCCGCCCGTTCGGCACGGGACGCGGCCGAGGCGCCGGACGACGCGGCGGTGCCGGTTCGGCGGGAATCCTCGGGATCTCGAGGGTTACTTCGGAGTCGTCGACGAGCTGGGTCTTTTCCCCCGGCGTTTCGACCGGCGGCTCTACTGGCGGTTCGGGCGTTTCCGGCGCGGGCGGAGGCGGCTTCGGCCGATGCGACAACCGCCGCGCCAGCGAGTGGCTCGGCCGCTCCACGAACCGATAGCTCAACTCGACCACCCCGAACACCGCCGGGATCACGATCAGCAGCGCGATCGGCAGCGGCACCGCCGGGCGCAGCAGCTGCAGCAGCACGAACGTGACCAGCATGTGCAGCAGGTAGATCGAGTAGCTGCGCTCGGACAGCATGGTCCAGATCTTGCGCTGCTTCAGCCGGTCCTCGGCGAACATGCCCATCAGGAAGCAGGCGACGGCGAAGGCCAGCGCGAGGTTGTACGAGCTGTCCACGCGGCCGACGTCGATGACGTCCGCCAGCACGTACAGCGACCACGCGCAGCCGCCGTACAGCGCGCCCGTCCACAGCGGGATCTGCTTCTTGGTCGTCGCCCAGACGATCTGGCCGATCAGCATCGCGGGCAGGTACGACACGTTCACCGCGAACAGCGACCACGACGGCCCGAACTGCGACCGGCTCATCATCACCACGAAGATGAACGTCAGCTCCACCGCGATCCCGAGCCACACCCACCGGCGCAGCAGCGGCAGCACCGCCATCAGCAGCAGGTAGAAGATGACCTCGACGATCATCGTCCAGGCCACCGGCACCAGCACGACCTGCGGGAAGATCAGGTAGTTGGCCAGCGTGGTGTTGGTGAGGACGGTGAGCGGGTTCAGCGTCTGCGCCTGCCCGGTGGACGGCGGGTGCAGGTTCACCAGCAGCAGGAACACCGTCAGCGCCACCACGAACAGCATCGGCGCGTACACCCGGATGAACCGGTTGAGCGCGAATCGCCCGGTACCCTGGCGCAGCGCGATCGGCGTCACGACGAAACCGCTGACCAGGAAGAAGAACGGCACCGCGATCTGCCCGATGCCCTGCTTCGACATGTGCATCGGATCGCTCGTGAGCGCCTCGATGAAGTCGACGTACGGGGCTTTGTCGTTCTTCGCGATGATCCACGGATGGGCGATGTGGCTGTAGAAGACCAGCAGCGCGCCGAGGCCGCGACCGATGTCGATGAAGACGATGCGGGTTTTCTTCGGCGGCGCGGACGACGGCTCGGCCAAGGCAGCGGAATCCGGCTCGGCCAGCGTGATCACCCCCGTCTTCCGCTACCGACAACCTCGTGAAGGCTACCGCCTCGCACCCCCGGCCCGGAGGTACTCCCCGCAATTGGCGGTAAGCGGGGGATAAGTCACAAGACCCGTTCTGGCCTCGGATTATGTGGTCGGCAGGTACGATCAGGCAGGAATTCGTCCGGTTTCGCGCTAGGTAGTTCAGGAGTTCGGGGAGCGTGCAGCAGTCCAGTCTCGACGGAGCCGTCGAGCGTTCGCCGACCCTGCGTGCCGCGTTCCGCCAAGCCGCCCCGGCGATCAGCCTCTATCTGCTGTTCCAGATCGTCGCGTTCGGCGTGCTGTGGATGATGAGCTGGAAGGCCGACGTGTCGCCGGGCCGGTTCATCGACAACTTCGACGCGAACTGGTTCCTTTCGGTCGCGCAGCACGGCTACAACCAGCCGATCACGCTCGGCACCGACGGCTTGCCGGTCGAGAACAGCCTGGTGTTCTTCCCGCTTTACCCGGCGACGGTGGGGCTGCTGACGCTGGTCGGGATCCCGCCGCTCGCGGCCGGGATGACGATCTCGCTGCTGGCCGGATGCGCCGCGGCGTGGGGGCTGTTCGTGCTGGGCCGCGACCTGGCCGGACCGCGAGTGGGCCTGCTGGTCGCCGTGCTGTGGTCGATCGGGCCGGGTTCGACGGCGCTGCATCTGGCGTATTCGGAATCGCTGCTGATGGCGCTCGTGGCCTGGACGTTCGTGATGCTCGCGCGGCGCGAATGGCTGGTCGCGGGCGGGTTCGCGGTGCTGGCCGGGCTGACCCGGGCCAGCTCCGGGGCGTTGATCGCCGCGGTCGGCATCGCCGCGCTCATCGCGGTTTTCCAGCGCCGCGACGGCTGGCGGCCATGGGTCGGCGGGCTGCTCGCGCCGCTCGGCCTGCTCGGCTACCTCGGTTACGTCTGGATCCAGACCGGCCGCCCGGACGGCTGGTTCTGGCTGCAGAACGCCTGGCAGATGCACTTCGATTTCGGCGTTTTCACCTGGACCCAGGTCCGCGAAGGCCTCACCTCGGACGACGCCAGCTGGATCACCGTGACCGCGCTCGTCGTGCTCGCCGCGGTGGTGCTGCAGTTCTGGACCTGGGCGACGAAGCTGCCGTTGCCGTGGCAGATCTACGGCACGCTCACCGTGGTGATCGCGCTGTGCTCGTCGAACTTCTTCCAGTCCCGCGCGCGTTTCCTGCTGCCGGCGTTCGTGCTGACCGTGCCGGTCGCGCTCATGCTGGCGAAGCTGCCGAACCGGGTACTGGCCGTGCTGCTGCCGGTGATCACCGTCGGAAGTGCTTGGTACGGCGCGTTTTTGCTGACCATCGCGCACGTGGCGCCCTGAGCCGCCACGTGCGCGATCAGCTCAGGGCGCGAGCCAGAGCGTGACGAATTCCTTCTCGTCCGCCTTGGCCGCGGCGATGATCGCCGAGTCTTCGAGCACCTCGTCGGCCGGGCCGTCGTCGGTGACCACCTTCGCCGTGTAGCCGAGCGAGCGGTACCCGGCGAGCACGGCGACCGGGTCGTCGCCCAGCTCCGCGATCGCGCCCGGGTCGAACTCGCACACGACGTGCGGCCGGTCGCGGCGCAGCACCTCGGCCAGCCCCGCCAGCGCCCGGTGGTCGCGGCCCTGCAGGTCGACCTTCACCAGGCTGATCCGCTGTTCGGTCACCTCGGGCACGGAATCCAGCCGCACCGCCGGGACCTCGACGCCGGAGCCGTCCGTGGTGACGCGGTTGTCGCCGCTGTTGCCCGGGGTCGCCTGCGCCAGGTGCACGGTGCCCGGCTCGTCCCACGCGGCCGACTCGACCACGGTGACCAGCTCGCCCGCCGCGGCGGGAAGGTTGACCTCGACGTTGCGGCGCAGGTACGCGGCGTTGACCGGGTCGGCCTCCACCGCGATCACCCTGGTCACTTCCGGCGTGGCCCGCAGCAGCCGCAGCGTGTGGTAGCCGACGTGCGCGCCGATGTCGAGGAACGCGCCGTCCGCCAGCGACGCCATCAGCTCGGCCTCGCTGTCCTCCCAGGACCGGTGGAACAGGATCCACGGGAGCATGACCTCGTCGACCGGCATCAGCAGCGCGCCGACGTCGCACTGGACGACGTCCGCGCCGCGCGGCACCGGAGCGTGCCGGAGCCGGGCCGCGTCGCGCATCGCGCTGACGTCGAGGGTCACCCGCTGGATGGCCTTCTCGTCGGCGTCGAGCCGCTCGTCGCGGCGCGCGAACATCTTGTGCACGGTCCCCGCGGCGGCTTCGACCTCCGCGCCGACCCCGTCGTAGCCCTCGGCCAGCTTTGCCACATCGGCTTCGAGATTGCGCAGCGCCAGCTCGGTTTCCGGGGACTGGCGACGCAGCTCGTCGACCGTGCCGCGCAACGCTTCGAGCCGTTCGCCGAGTGCGCGCGTGGACAGCGCGGCCCGGCGGGATTCGTCGACGTTGCGTTCCAGGCCTTCGATCCGGTCCAGCAACCGCCGGTTGCTTTCCTCGGTGGCCGCGAGCAGCGCGCCCATCACGTTGCGCTGGTGCACGTCGTAGTGGTCGATCGCGCGCAGCACGGCCTTGCGCAGCGCGGGCGCGAGCGGCAGCCGCGACGGCGTGCTCGCTTCCGGACGCCAGCGCAACGCCTCGGTCGCCTGCTCCAGCGGGCTGAGCGGGTGCTGGGGCGGCGGTGCCGCGGTGCGCTGCCGCTCCTGCCAGGTCGCGTGCGCCTGCTCCAGCTCGCGCCGCATCCACTCGGCCGCGGTCGCCATCGACCGCTCGCGCAGGATGACCTCTCGCGCGCGCTTGCCGCGGGCCGTCGCCTCGGCCGGGTCGTCGGCGATCTGCACCATCGCGGCCGCGGCGGCGTCCAGATCGGGCTCCGCCCAGACCGCGTCGGCGTGGTACGGGTAGTTGCCGTCGCCGACCGGCACCAGCCGGTACGGAATCGGCCAGCCGGTGGACGCGTCGAGGAATTCGGTGGTGCTGGAGTAATCCGTCGAGAGCACCGGCATCGCGCGCGCCATCGCCTCGGCGACGGTGAGCCCGAAACCCTCGCTGCGGTGCAGCGAAACGTACGCGGTGCTGGTCTCGTACAGCTCGTGCAATTCGGCGACGCTGAGGTAGCGCTCGATCAGTTCGATCCGCTCGTCGCCGCGGACCACCGCGCGCAGCCGTTCGGCGGCCTGCGGGTGCAGCTTCGAGTTGATCGCCTTGACGGTGAGCCGGACGTCTTCCCGGCCAGGGAACGCCCGCTGGAACGCTTCGACTGCGCCCCAAGGGTTTTTGCGCTCCGCGACGCTGTTGAAGTCGAAGGCGAACAGGAATCGCACCGGTTCGCCCTTGTCGCGCGCGGGCGGTGAAGGCTCGCCCGGATCGCGCACCGGCACCGGAATCGTCTTGACCGGGATCGGCGAATGCTCGGCGAACGCGCGCCGGCAGAAGTCGCTGACCGTCCAGACCTCGTCGAGCATCCCGAATGCTTCGTGCTGCCACTGCGGGAAATCTTCGAGTTCCCACGCCCACAGCCCGATCCGGTAGCGGCCGGCGCCGACCTCGGGGTGGTTGGTCAGGATCGTGCGGGTCTGGTCCGCGTTCACCGCGAACACGCTGACCGGGAACCTCGGGTCGCCGACCGTCGCGGGCCGTTCGATGCCGGTGCGGTTCGAGACCGCCTTCTCCTCCAGCACCGTGGCCACCGGCACGTCGCCGGTTTCGATCGCCTCGAGCACGATCCGGCCCATCTCGCCGAGCCCCAGCTCAGCGGTCAGGTAGCCGAGCAGGTTCACGCCGAACTCGTCGTGCGGCGGGCGGGTCGCGACCGGTTCGGACGGCAGCGCCCACTCCGGCAGCCCGGCCTCGGCGACGCCGGAGCCGGTGCACCAGTGCCGGAAACCGTCGGCGTCGTCGCCGTACGGGTGCGGGAACGCCATCTGCAGGTCGATCCGCGACGCCCAGATCGCGTGCGTCAGCCGGTTCAGCCCGGCCGCGGCCTGGCCCTGGTCCTCCGGCGTCGCGAGCCATTCGCGCAGCGCGAGCCCGCCGTCCTCAGCGTAGGCGTGCGGCGGCGCGGGCTTCTTCTTGCGCTCGGACTTGATCCAGCCCTCGCGGAAAACGCGCCGCGCGAGCTTCGGCACCGGCGTGCCGTCCTGGAAGTCCTTGAAGCCGTAGGGAATCGAGTCGAGCGACTCGGCGTACCCGGCTTCGCGCAGCTTCGTGCCGTACGAATCGCAGATGGCGCGAAGGTCGTCGTTGTGCGACAGCAGCACGCGCGGCTTGCGCGCGCAGTGGAAGCTGAGCAGCCACGGCTTTTCCGGCCGGTAACCGCTGAAGTGGAAGAAGCGCAGCTTCGCGCCGCCCGCGGTCAGGTCGCCGTCCTTGTCGCGGCCGATCGGCCGCTCGTGGAGGTTCCAGTACGCGACGTCGAATCCGGGATCGGTGACCACGTGGTGCCGGAACAGCGACGGCACCTGGTCGACCCAGCGCTGGTCGGTGAACAGCTGCTGCTCGGGCGCGACGATCGCGTCGTGGCGCAGCCTGCCCGCCCAGAAGTCGAGGAACGGCCCGGCGCCGCGGCCGACGCCGATGAAGCCGAGGTTGAACATGCCGGTGCCCATGATCACCGCGTCGTCCGGCTCCATGCCGTCCTGCGGCAACGGGGTCAGGAAGTGCGGCGCGAGCACGATGTCGTGCTCGCGGGCCAGCTCGGCGACCTCGGGGATCGGCGCGAACAGCTCGATGTCCGGGTCGAGGTAGATCGCGGCCTCGGACTCTTTCAGCAGCTCGCGCAGCAGGTACGGCTTGACCGACGTGGCGAGTTCGGTGACCGAGTACGCGGTCGCCATCCGCAGGTAGTCGTCCTCGTCGATGCCGAACGCGGCCGGGCCGACGACGGTGAGTCCGTCGCCGGCCCGGTCCGACTGTTCGCGCGGGGCGTCGATGATCGCGATGACGAAGCGGCCGCCCGGATGGTGCTCGAGGTAGGACCGGGCCAGCACGCGCGCCGCGGGCACGTAGTTGCGGGCGACGATCGTGCAGGCAGTGGTACCGGGCTCAGGCATCGGCGGTCAGCACCGTGAGCTGCTGGTTCAGCGCGGTGGTGAAGTCGGTCTTCGTCTGGCTCTTGCCGGACACCTCGACGCGGACGATCACGTTGCCGTGCGCGTAGTGCCCGCGCGACTGGGCCGACTGGCCTTCCTTCGCGTCGATCGAGGTGGCGTACACGCCGTTCGGGGCGGTGGTGTCGCGCTTGGCCCCGTTCGTCGTCTGGACCTCCATCAGCTTCTCGGCCGCGGTCTTCGCCGCGGTCGGGCTGCTGGCCTGGGCGAGGAACAGCGTGATCAGGTTGCCGTCTTCGAGGTGGTACACGACGAACTTGACCTTGGACGCGCCCGCCGCCTGGTAGGCGCTCAGTTCCTGCGGGTTCAGGTACTGCAGGGTGTCGACCTGCGAGAACGACGTGATGTCGTCGTGCGTCTCGGCCTTGCCCGGCATGCTCGCGACGCCGAGCGGGTCCGGCGGCTTCGGCGCGGCCGAACTCTGCGAGTGCTGCGCGGTGGTCTGCTCGGTGCCGCCGCCTCCGCTGTCGCGGCCCCACAGCATGTACGCGCCGAAGGCGATGCCGGCGAGCACGATCACGGCACCGACGATCGCGCCGATCTTCTTGCCGTTGCCCTTCTTCGGCTTGTCGCTGAAGTACTCCGGACCCTGGCGGACCCATTCGGAGTCGCCCCCGGACGGGCCGAGCGGCGGAAGATCTCCGCCGCCCCACGGCGGGGTCTGATCGCTCTCGGCCGCGTTCCACGGCTGCTGCGGGAAGCCGCCGGGAGGCGAGGCGGGCCCGCCCTGCGGGAACCCGCCGGGCGGGGAGTAGTGCGCCTGCGGCTGGTGCTGCTGCGGCTGCACGACCTGGGTGCGCTCGGGACCGGCGTCCGCGGGCGGCTGCTGGGTCTGCCACGACTGCACGACCTGGGTGCGCTCGGCGCCGCCGTCGGCGGGCGGCTGCTGCGGAGCCTGCGGCTGCTGCTGCGGCACGCCGCTGGGCGGGCTGACCGGGGCGATCACCTGCGTCGAGTCCGCGCTCTGGCTCTGCGGCGGCGGGGTGGGCTGGTCCTGCTGGCCGACAGCCGAGGACAGCACCTGATCACGCCGGATGCGATAGTCGTCCGCGGAGAGTCGCCCTGACGCGAGCTCCTCGTCCAGCCGGCGCAGCTCCTCCTGCCAGGACACCAGGGCCCCCCTTATCTGTCGGCATGGCGACGGTCAATGCGTCGTCGCTACCCGATTGTGTGTGACGACGTGGACATTGTGCACGGGTGCGACCCCACGTGACCTGGCGGGTCGCCTTGTGCGCCGGGGTGCGTTCAGCTCGCGGGCAGCGCGGCCGTGACCTTCGCGCGGATCTCTTCCATCCGGGACCGCAGCGCCGCCGGATCCTGGCCCACCGGGCCCGACACGCCGATGCCGACCGACACGCCGCCGGAGGTGTACCAGAAGGCCAGCACGCGTCCGGCCGGGCTGCTCCCGGTGTAGAGCAGGTCGGTGGCCGCCGGGCCGAGCGGGCTGCTGTCGAACCCGCCGGTGACGAGGTTCTGCCGCAGGCCCTGGACGAGCTGGCCGGCCTGCGCCTTGGACGGCGTCGGAACCGCGATCAGCGTCGTGCCGCCGTCGGTGCCGGCGTAGGCGTGGTAGACGAGCTGGTCCGCGCCCGCCGCGCGCATGAGGTTCGCGTCGGCGTCGGAAACCGCCTTGGCCTGGACTGCCTTGTCCAGCGCCATGGTCGAGTTTTCCGGGCTCGGCGTGCCCTGCAGCGCGGGCAGCTTGTCTTCGAGCGAGGGCGGCTGGGTGTTCGGCGCGGACGACGCGGCGGGCGGTTGCGCGGCCGTGTTGTTCGAGTCGTTCTTGTTGCCGAGGAACCAGATGCCCCCGACGACCAGCGCCAGCACCACCAGCACGGCCAGCGACAGGAACAGCCAGGTCGGCTTCGAACGCCGCGGTTTGGCGTCGTCCTCCCAGAGCCGGCGCGGCTCCGGCTGGTTGCCGTTGGCGGGGATCGCGCCAAAGACGGCGGTGGGCCGGTCGTCGGCGGGGCTCGGCGCGGTCGTCGGCCGGTCGGTGGAGAACGGGGTGCCCGGGGTGTGCGCGAAGGCGGGCTGGGTCTTCTCCGACGCCGGGGTCGCCGGGGCCGCCTGGGTCGCCGCCGCGGAGTTCAGGAACGACTCGACCGCGGGCGGTTCCGGCGCGGGCATCGCCGGGTTGGTGCTGGCCCATCCGACGACCGGCTGGCCCGGTTGCTGGCCGGATTGCTGCTGGCCTGGCTGCTGGTGGCCCGGTTGCTGGCCGGGCTGCTGCGGTTGGCCGGGGGTGTGCCACTGCACGGGAGCGACGCCCGGCCAGGTTCCCGGCTGCGCGGGCATCTGCTGCTGAGGCTGATGCGGCGGAGGAGGGCCGGCTTGGCTCGGCGCGCTCGGCGGCGTGGTCGGGGTCTGCGGCGGGGAGAAGAACGGCGCTGCCGGGCTGGCCGATGCCGCCGGATTGGTCGAGGGTGCCGGGCTGGTCGACGGTGCCGCGTTGGTCGAGGCCGCCGGGTTGGGCGAGAGCGCCGGGTTGGTTGAGGGCACCTGGCTGGTCGACTGTGCCGGGCTGGTTGACGGTGCCGGACTGGTCGAGGCCGCCGGGTTGGACGAGGCCGCCGGGTTGGCGGCGGGCTGCTCCGGAGTCGTGGTGCTTCCGGGCGGTGTGCCCGGCGAGGTGGTGCCGTCTGGTCCCAGCCGAAGCGTGGTCGTCGGGTCGTGCTCCGGCATCGTCGCCACGACCTGCGTGGTGCTAGCGCTGCTGTCGGCGGAGGTGCTCGGAGCGCTTGGCTCGGCCGCGGCCTGGCTGTCCGATCCGGCAGGCGCTGCCTGGGCGGCCGGTGTGCTCCAGCTGGGTGACCCGCTCGCCGGCGCCGCGTCCTGCCGCAACGGCGACGCCACGGGCGAAGCCGCCCCGCCGCCCGACGCCTCGGCGAGCAGTTCGTCGCGCTGGCGGCGGTGTTCGGCGTGGCCGAGGCGGCCGGCGGCCAGCTCCGCGTCCAACCGCCGGAGCTCTTCCTGCCAGCTCATCACGCAACCCCCTGTCACCGGTTCGGGCGACAGTGTTCCACGCGCCCCGGCTCCGTGGGGCTCAGGTGCGCAAGATCAGCCGAGATCTGCCCAGATCAGGCACCCGCTTCGCGCCCGGCCGCGCAACCGCCCCGTCCGTACGATCGGGAGCATGTCCTCCGCGCGCGGTGCGCTCGCCGCCCTTGCCGTGGATCGGCTCGCCGGTCTCGACATCACCGCTGCCGAACTCGTCGAGGCCGGGGCGCGGGCCGTCGGCGAGGGCCTCGACGCGCCCTCCCTGCCCGAACTGGCCGCCCTCGACTACCGCGACCACCAGGCGGTTTCCGCCGCCTTCTCGCACGTGGTCGAGGAGCTGGGCATCGAACTGCCGGTCGACGCCACCGCCGCCCAATGGCAACTGCTCGGTGAACACCTCGGCGAAATGGTGCGCGGGGACGTCCCGCTCGCCCAAGCCGCGAAGAGCGTCAAAGCCTTCGACGGACGGCTCGGCCACCCGGCCGCCCTCTCCGAACTGCGCCAGTGGCTGGCGATGCTCGCGACCTGGATCCCGACCGACGTCACGCCGGTCAGCTACTGCGAGCAACAGGTTCTGCAGCAGGCCCGGGCGGTACTCGCCGGTCCGTGGCCGCCGGCCACCCGTTAAGCGGCAAAAACTGTCGTACATATGTTCTAAAATTGGCCGTGTACTGGGGAAACCATCCACCGGAAGGCGGCCGCCCATGACTAGTTCGAAGCAGGCATACGTCACGCTGCCCACGTTCGTCGGGTACAGCGCCAGCAAGGGCCCGTCGCGTTCGTCGTTCGTCCGCAGGCAGCGCCGGCTGTACGAGGACCCGGCCCGGGCGGCGTTCAACTACTACCGCCGCGCGGCGAACGCGGTCCGGGCCGGAAGGGCGGCCCGGCAGGACGAGGTGGCCATGCGCGCGCTGGTCAACAACGCGGACGAGCGCACCCGCCCGCATTACGCCGCGATCGCCGACGGCTGGCTGCGCTACCTCGGCAGGCGCGATCCGAAGCTGGTGGAGGTCGGGCGGGCGAAATTCGAGCTCGGCGAGCTGGAGATCGGCATCAGCCCGCAGCTGGGGTTGCGGAAGTCGAACGGTCGCAAGTTCGCCACCTGGCTGTACTTCAAGGAGGAGCCGCTCACCCGGGACGCCGCGCAGCTCGCGTTGTGGCTGCTCACCGAGGGCATGCCGGATCTGCTGCCGGGCGGGGAAGCGCTGGTCGTGGACGTGCGCCGGGCGAAGGAGTTCACCTTGTCGGCGCGGGACCGGGAGCGGCTGCGGCCGTGGGCGGCCAGCGAGGCGTCGGCGTTCGTCACGCTGTGGCGCGCCGCATAACGCCTGCGTGCATGACTGACGGGGGCGTGGGGTAGAGGTAGCTGCGGACCGGGCGGTGTTTCCCGGTCCGCAGGCCACCCGGTCGAGTGACAGCTTGGCGCTCGGCTCCGGTGGACTGGACAATCCCGGCCCCGGACACGAAGCTTTCGGCAGTTTCGAGCCCGGTCGATGACTTCGAGGTCGACAAGTGAACGCTGCTGCAGCCTGGGAGCCGCTCTCGCGAGTGGCTGACGAACCCGCTTGGTATTGGGTGCACGACAAGCTCAGGTTCTGGCCGAGCACCTTCGCGCACGACTGGCCGGGTTTCCATGAGCCGCGCCCTTCGGCGGCCTGGGATCTCTCCACCGGCGAGTACGACCGTGCCTCGGCCGAGTTCCGTCTCGGCCCGTACGCGGTCGAAGAGCACGACGTGGCCCGCGCGGTGCTGGCCGCCCTGCGGGAGACGACCGCCGAGGACGACTGGCTGTGGGTGCTGCACTGGCAGCATCAGTCGTTCAAGTTCTGGCCGCACCGCATGCAGCAGAACGCGGCTTGGCCGGTCTCGGTCTTCCCGCGCGGCGACTACCACCTGTTCCTCGCCTCGGACTTCAGCTACGGCACGCTCGGCCACCCGTGGGAACGCACCCTGTGCGTTTTCGGGGACAAACTGCTCCCCGCGGTCGAAAAGCACGCCGACGGCATCCTCACGAACCAGCTGCGCCGGGACGGCCGGCCCTCTGCGCTGACCCGCTGAGCACCGCCGCTGCTACCGTCTCGCACGTGTTCGAATACCACGGCTGGGTGACCATCGCCGCCACCGCGACCGGCGACGACGACGCAGCTCTGCTGGAGCGCATGGTCGAGCGAGTCCACCGCTCCCTGCAGAACACCACGATGCTGGACCTGGTTGACTTGCGCTGGAGCTCGGGCCTGCCCATGCTCCATCTGGGTGGTCTAGACAAACACGGCGGAGCCATCACCCCGCAACTGCTGGAAACCTTCGCCCGGGTAGGAGAACTGGCCCCCGGCTCCTACGGCCTCCTGCACATCTGGGACGACCAGCACCCAGAACACGACAACGCCTTCCAGGTATACCGAATGGCAAGAGGCCAATTAACAGAACAAAAAGACCCCCACCTGTCCCCCATCGCCCCCACAGCCCTAGACACCTACGAGCTATAACGAGCAAGCCCAACACGGGCAAACGCGGGATCCCGGGATTCGCCCTCGAGGATGCCCTACCTGCGCAGTTTTGCTTGCGCAGCAAGCCAAACGCGCCCCACCACCCAACCGCAGCCGAAGGCACCGCGGGGGTCCGGGGGCTCGGCCCCCGGGTGAAATGGCGAGAGGCCTGTATCCACGCTTTTTGTGGATACAGGCCTCTCGGACGCGAGCGGATGACGGGATTCGAACCCGCGACCCTCACCTTGGCAAGGTGATGCGCTACCAGCTGCGCTACATCCGCGTTAACCGCTTGGTGCTCGGTGTTGAACACACTCTATACCGTCGCCTCGGTGACACTTTCGGGGGCCCCGACATACGCGTGGACCTGCTGAGATGCGGTGCTTGCGCGTCACGTCGAGCGCACAAGGGGTGACGACGGGCGCTCTGCTCCGTATGGTGTCCCCAATCGACTTCAGTGGTGAGTCCTTCGGGGGAGGAGGTGCCTTGCCGGATGACCGAGCTGGGCACGGTGCCGCCACCAGCGGCCTCGGAATCCGACGAGCAGGCACTTTTGAAGCGGCTGCGCGACGGCGAGGACGCCGCGTTCGGGGAGTTGTTCGAGCTGCACGCGGCGGCGGTGCGCAGATTGGCGCAAAGTCTTGCCTCCGATCGTTCTGAGGCCGAGGACATCACCGCGGAGACCTTCTTCCGCGTGCTGCAGGCGTTGCGCCGCGGTGCGGGTCCGCGGGATTACGTCCGGGCGTATCTGCTGACGGTCGCGCGGCGGGTGTCGTGGGAGTGGCACGGGGCGCGGCGCGACGTGCCGGTGACTGATGACGAGCTGACGTTCCGGGCGGGCGCTGGGGTGGACACCCCTGCTCGGACGGCTGAGCACACGTTGATCACGACGGCGTTCACGAGTTTGCCGGAGCGATGGCGGACGGTTTTGTGGCAGACCGAGGTCGAGGGCGAGCAGCCGTC
Source organism: Amycolatopsis albidoflavus (assembly GCF_039525725.1). NCBI lineage: Bacteria > Bacillati > Actinomycetota > Actinomycetes > Pseudonocardiales > Pseudonocardiaceae > Amycolatopsis > Amycolatopsis albidoflavus. Next base: position 164,649 of record NZ_BAAAHV010000021.1, on the reverse strand, counting down.
GATGGTGGCTCCGCATTTCGGGTTGTCGGCGAACGCGACGGCGGCGTTGGCGCGGCGCGCGCGGCAAGGGTTGCGGGCGGCGTATCTGCAGGCGCATCTGTCGGTGAATCGCGGTCCGGAGACCTGCCGCGCGGTGGTGGAGAAGCTCGGCGGGTTCACCGCGGGCAGCGTCACCGGCGCGGAGGCGGAGCGGATCAAGGCGCATTTGCTGGGGTGTCCGTCGTGCCGGGCGACGCAGGACGAGCTGCGGGATGTGTGTTCGTCGTTGCGGGCGCACGCCGGCGTGCTGGTGCTCGCGGTGCCGGCGCTGGCCGGGGCCGGGAAGGTCGGCGGCGCGCTCGCGACGGTGAAGAGCGTGGTGTTCGGCTCGAAGGTGAAGGTCGGGCTGGCGCTGGCGTCGACCGCGGCGGCGGGCGCGGTGAGCCTGACCGCCGGTCCGCTGGTGTTCGGGTCGCATCCGATGCAGAACGTCGGGTTGGGCGGGGGTGCGCCGGAGCTGGCGTTGCAGCCGCCGGAGCAGCCTCCGCCGCCAGTGCAGCAGGGTCCGCGGATCATCTCCGGGAAGCTGTACGGGAGCGCTCGGCCGGCCCGCGGCGCGGTCCATCCGGGTGCTTCGCAGCATCTGGGTGCGGCCGAGGTGCCGCGGGTGCCGCAGGCGCAGCAGCCAGTTGCCGACGATCAGTCGCCGGCACCGGATTCCTCCGGCTCGACGCCTCGGGACGATCTGCCTGGTCAGGAAAGCAGTCATTCGGGCACTCCGATGACGAGCCGGTCGTCGAGCACTGAGTCGCGCGCGGATCTGGACACGTCCACCAACTCGTCGAGCCCGGGCGTGCTGAGCACGACGACGGACGACACGAGGTCGACTTACGCTCCGCCGCCCTCGTCGTATGTGCCGTCGCCGGATTCGTACGTGCCGCCGTCGATCACGACGACGCCGACCGGGTCGCGGCACGTCGCGCCTGCCGGTCCGAAGTCGTCCAGCTCGGAGTACTCGTCCGACTGCCCGAAGTCCGCGAAGTCTTCGAAGCCTGCCCGGTCTTCGGAGCCCGCGAAGTCTCGTCAGTCCGCCAAGCCGGCCAAGCCTTCGGAGCCGGAGAAGTCGTCCAGGACGGACTCCACGTCCGGGAACGATGTCACCGGTTCGGCCGATTCCTCAGCGGACGCAAGCTCCCGAACAGCCAAAACCCGGCAAACCACCAGTAACTCTCAGTGAGCACCTCGCGCTCGACGGCACGGTCACGGTAACGTTGACCGAGTTCGACGTCGCCCGGGAGGCAACAGGATGAACCGGCTGGTGCGCGGCGAAGACGGTCGCCATTGGGTGGTCCGTGCCCAGATGGAATGGCGGGCTCCCGCCACCGCGGACGATTTCGAGCACGACGTCGCAGGCAGTTACGGACCTGGCATCGCGATGATCGTGGTCATGGTGTTCCTCGTGATCGCGCTGGTGGTCTGGACGCCGGATGTCGTGAAGGTGCCCGCGTGGGTGCTGCTCGCGTTGCTGCTGGTGGTGCTGTTCTTCCCGCTGCGGTGGATCCTGCGCCGTCCGTGGACGGTGGTCGCCGAGACCGAGGGCGACGTCGCGGGCGACCGGCCGTCGGAGCGCTGGGTCGGCACGATCCGCGGCATGTTCACCGTGTCCGGCGAGGTGAAGCGGATCTCGAAGACGATCCAGAAGCATTCGCTGCCGGACTTCGACGGTCCGCTGCACCCGGTCGAATAGGCCTGGCCGGAACGGGACCGGCGCGCGAGACTGGTGCCATGCCCGAGTTGCCCGAGGTCGAAGCACTGGCCCATCACCTGCGCGAGAACGCCGTGGGGAGCACCGTTTTCCGGCTCGACGTCGCGTCGCTCAGCGTGCTGAAGACCGCGATGCCGCCGTATACCGAGCTGCACGGCCGCGAGATCACCGACGCGACGCGGCACGGGAAGCATCTGGACGTCGTCCTCGGCGACTTGCACCTGGTGGTGCATTTGGCGCGCGCCGGGTGGCTGCGATGGTCGGACGGGTTGGCTCCGGCTCCGTTGAAGCCGGGGAAGGGGCCGATCTCGCTGCGGGTGCATCTGGAGTCCGCTTCCGGGCCTGGCTTTGACCTGACTGAGGCCGGGACCAAAAAGGGGCTGGCGGTGTGGATCGTCGCGGATCCCTCCGAGGTGGCGAGCGTGGCTCGGCTGGGGCCGGATGCGCTGGCCATTGATGCTTCGCGGTTGCGGGAGTTGTTCCAGGGGAAGGGGACTCGGCTGAAGTGGGCGTTGACTGATCAATCGTTGATCGCGGGGATCGGGAATGCTTATTCGGACGAGATCATGCATCGGGCGAAGCTGTCGCCTTATGCGACGGTGGGGAAGTTGGACGAGGGTGCGTTAGAGGTCCTCGCTGAGGCGATTCGCGAGGTGGAGACGGATGCTGTTTCGCGGTCTGTGGGACAGAAGGCTGCGCGGTTGAAGGGGGAGAAGCGGTCGGGGCTGCGGGTGCATGCTCGGACTGGGCTTCCTTGTCCGGTTTGCGGGGACACTATTCGGGAGATTTCGTTCGCGGATAAGTCGTTTCAGTATTGTGCGACTTGTCAGACTGGGGGGAAGCCGTTGGCTGATCGGCGGATGTCTCGGTTGTTGAAGTAGGTCTCTTGTGGCGGGTGGGCTCGTCGCCTGGCGGCGACATTGCCGTGGGGGTTGCGTGGGGCACCCCGAAGCTTGATTGTGCTGACGGTCTGGGGGTGCTTGTCAAGGCGGGAAAGATGCCTTGACAAGCACCCCCAGACCGCAGGGAGGCTTCGTATCGGGGTGCGGGGGAGGGGCTGGGTGCCTCGATCGTTGGGTGCATCGGCGGCGGTTTGGGGGCGTTCCTCTCGCGGCGCGTGGGGGCGTGAGGGGAACCCTCACGGACTCTGATTTCCTCAGGGGTCCCCTCACGGACCTGGCTGGGCTCGTCGGGAGCCTGGCCTGCCGGAAGCGTGGTGAGAAGCGAACGGCCGTTTCCTTCTGCGCACTCCTCCTGCGCACGCGCGAAGGCCCACAGCGCGGCGCCGCCTAAGAACCCTCATCCGCACTAGCAAAGCAATGAAGGGACCCTTCAATCCTCACCATCCGTAGCCGTGAACGGTCCCTTCACCCCACTTATCGACGACTCAGTGCCACTGCCACCACCCGAACGGCGCAAGATCCTCACGCTCACCGGGAGTGACGGTAGGGTTTGCCCACTCTCGGCGTCGCTACTGGACAGAAAGTGGGGAGCAGACCTTGCACCCGGTCGGTCGAGCGCAGAGCATGGACGTCGTGTCCGACTTCCCCTATGCGCTGGTCGTCCCGTGGGTCCTGGTCGGCATCCTGGTGTTCGTGGTGCTGGCCCTCGCCTTCCGGGCGCGTCGGCCCAAGGGCGTCATCCAGGACGCCGTTCTGCAGGCCGTCCACCGGATGTCCAAGGCCACGCCCAACCTCCGGGCGGGGCTCGACGAGGAGGCCGCCAACCGGATGACGGCGGAGCTGCTTGAGGTGCTCGACTGTCTCGCCGTCGGCATCACGGACAGTGAAGGCACGCTGCTGTCCTGGGCGGGCGAGGCCACCGATCACTATCTGGACGTCGTCGAGGACATCGGGACCGCGTTGCGCAAGCATCGTCGCGCCGTCGCTGATCACAACAAGATGCCGTGCAATCACCGTGGCACTTGCAAGATGAAGACCGCCGCCATCGTTCCCATTCTCGTCGAGGGCGAGGCTGAGGCGACGCTGATCGTCGTTGGGCGCACGCGCGGCAAGCTGGTGCAGATGGCTGAAGCCGTGGGCCAATTCGTCTGCACGCAGTTTGAGCTCGCGAGGCTGGAAGAGTCGCGCAATCAGTTGCAGCAGGCGGAAATCAAAGCCCTGCGCGCGCAAATCTCGCCGCACTTCGTCTACAACGCGCTCAACACGATCTCCGCCCTGATCCGCACCGACCCGGAGGAAGCGCGCGAGCTGCTTCAGGACTTCGCGGACTTCACGCGCTATTCGTTCCGCACGTCTGGCATGTACACCACGCTCGCCGAGGAACTGCGCAACATCGACCGGTACCTGACCATCGAAAACGCTCGTTTCGGCGGCCGGCTCGAGGTGCGGATGAAGATCGCGCCCGAGGTGCTGAGCGTCGTGGTGCCGTTCCTGATCATCCAGCCGCTCGTCGAAAACGCCGTCAAACACGGCCTGGCCAGCAAGCCGAGCGGCGGCTGCGTCACGGTGATCGCGCGGGACGACGGGCACGAAGCGCTGATCACGGTCGAGGACGACGGCATCGGCATGGATCCGCGTCAGCTCACCGATTTGCGCAACGCGCACCGCACCGGCGCGCACGTCGGGCTCGGCAACATCAACCAGCGGATGCGGCAGGTGTTCGGCGAGGATTACGCGCTCACCGTCGAAACCGCGCCGGGTGCTGGGATGAAGGTCGCGTTGCGGGTGCCGAAGTTCAAGCTCGGCGTGCGGCCGAACATGCCGGACTACTCCGCCGACGTTCCGCAGCAGCCGCCCGCACCGGTCGAGCCGGATCCGGAACCCGACGGAGTGCACGGCTCGCGTTCGGGAATGCTGCCCGCGCACTGAACTGGTTAGCCTGGGCAGATGAGCGTGACCGACAAGCTGACTTCCCGCCTTCCCGTGCTCGGCGACCGGGGCGACCGCAAGGACGTGGTCGCCGTCGTGAAGCTGCACGGCGTGATCACGCCGACGCCGTCGCCGCTGGCTCGCGGCGCGATCAACCTCGGTGCCGTCGAATCCGCGCTCACCAGGGCGTTCGCGCACGACCGGCTCAAGGCCGTCGCGCTGCAGATCAACTCGCCCGGCGGAGCTCCGACGCAGTCCGGCCTGGTCGCGGAGCGGATCCGGCAGCTGGCCGACGAGAAGGGCGTGCCCGTCCTCGCCTTCGCCGAGGACGTCGCCGCGTCCGGCGGATACTGGCTCGCCTGCGCGGCCGACGAGATCTACGCGCACCGGACGTCCATGGTCGGCTCGATCGGCGTCATCAGCGGCGGGTTCGGGTTCACCGGACTGCTCGAACGCTTCGGCATCGAGCGCAGGCTGCACACCGCGGGCGCGAACAAATCGCGGCTCGACCCGTTCAGCCCGGAGAAGCCCGAGGACGTCGAGTGGCTGAAGAACATGCACAGCCAGCTCCACGAACTGTTCGTGGAATGGGTCAAGGAGCGCCGCGGCGACCGGCTGACCGATTCCACCGATTTGTTCACCGGCGATGTCTGGCTCGGCCACAAAGCGGTCGACCTCGGACTGGTCGACGGGCTCGGCTCGCTGCGCGAGATCGTCACCAAACGGTATCCCGGTGCCGAGATTTCCGTGGCAGAGCCGAAGAAACCGCTGCTCGCGCGGCTCGGGATCGGGGCTCCGGCGGCAGCGAGCGCGCTGTTGGACGCGGTCACCACGAAGGCGGCCTGGTCGCGTTTCGGGCTGTGACAGCTGGTGAGCGGCGACTCCGGTACGCCACTCACAAGCGGCTCTCTCGGCTGGGGTCTGGACAATGCACCTCGCAATCGGCAGGATGCGTCTCACTGTGAGTGCTCACGACGACACCCGGAAACTCATCGTCCTTGCCGTGGACGACGAGCTGGCCGGGCTGGACGAACTCAGCCACGGACTCCAGAACAACCCGCACATCCACCGCGTTTTCCAGGCCTCGGACGCCTCCGACGCGCTGCGGCTGTTCTCGCACGACGACCCGGAACTGGCTGCCCGGCGGGCAACCGGCCTGCCGACGGTCGACGCCGTGTTCGCCGACATCGACATGCCCGGCCTGTCCGGGATGGAGATGTCGCGCGTGATCGCGGCGATGAACCCGTCGCCGGTACTGGTGTTCGTCACCGGGCACGCCGAGGAAGCGGTGAACGCGTTCGACCTCGGCGCGGTCGATTACGTGCTGAAGCCGTTCCAGCAGGACCGGCTCGACCGGTCGGTCGCGCGAGTGCGCGAAAAGCTCGCCACGGTCGCGGGCCCGCCCGCCGGCCAGGGCGGCGCCGAGCCGGTGAAGAACGACGACGAGGTCATCCCGGTCGAACTGGCCGGCACCACGAAGCTGATCCCGCGTTCGTCGGTCCGCTGGGTCGAGGCCCAGGGCGACTACGCGCGGCTGTTCACCACCGAGGGCAGCCATCTCGTCCGGATCCCGCTCGCCCAGCTCGAGGAACGCTGGGAGAAGGCCGGATTCGTGCGGATCCACCGGTCGTTCCTGGTCGCGCTGCCGCTGATCACCGAAATGCGGATGGGCCAGGGCGGCTACCAGGTCGTGATCGGCAACGAGGAGAAAGTGCTGCCGGTCAGCAGGCGGCACACCCGGGCGCTGAAGGACCGCATCGTCGGTTCCGGCCGGGGCGGCTAGCCGTCGATGTCCTCGCCCGAAGACCCTTACCACCGGCTCGAGAACGGAGTCCGCAAACCGGACCCGACGCTGGGCGTGCGGCCGGAGGACCGCGCGGTGGTCGAACCGGTGCCGCCCGCTCCCGAACCCGCTCCGCGGTTCAGCGAACCCGCGCACGTGCGGCCGAAACGGGAAAAGGTGGTGCTCGCCGATTCGCGGCAGTCGTCCGGGCGGATGCGCGGGCGGGTCGAGCTGGAAGAACAGACCAGCTGGGGAAAACTGCTGGTCCGCGACCTGGTCAAGGTGCAGCTGCGGACGTCGGTGTGGCTGGCCGTGCTCGTGCTGGTCGTGCTCGGGATGCTGCCCGCGCTGTTCTACTTCCTCCCGGCAGTCGCGCGGTTCACCGTGATCGGCATCCCGATCCCGTGGCTCGTGCTCGGCCTGCTTCCGTTCCCGTTCCTCTTCGCCGTCGGCCTCTGGTACAACCGGCTCGCCGAGCGGCACGAACGCGACTTCGTCGACATGATCGAGAACTGACCCGCGCGGGGGATGCGCGCCGCGGTGGCGGCGCGTCGCTAAACCGTGTGGTCGTGCGAGGATTCACGCCGTGCAGCTGACCCCGTGGACGTTGACCGGCTTGGTGCTGGTCGCCTTCGCGACGTTCTACCTTGGCTTCCGTTCGTCGCGCGGTGCCACCAGCACGCACGATTTCCTCGTCGCCCGCCGCACCGTGCGTTCCAGCCGCAACGCCGCGGCGATCTCCGGCGAATACCTGTCGGCGGCGTCGTTCTTGGGCGTCGCGGGCATGGTGCTCAAGCAGGGCGCCGACGCGACCTGGTATCCGATCGGCTTCACCGCCGGATACCTCGCGCTGATGCTGTTCGTCGCCGCGCCGCTGCGCCGCTCGGGCGCGTACACGCTGCCGGACTTCGTGGAGGCCCGGCTCGGTTCGATCGGCCTGCGCCGGTTCGCGACCGCGGGCGCGGTGTTCATCGGAATTCTTTACATGGTCCCGCAGCTGCAGGGCGCGGGGCTGACGCTCGCGCAGATCGTTCCGGTACCCGCGTGGGCTGGTGCGCTGCTCGTCATCGTTCTGGTCGCGGTGAACGTGATGGCGGGCGGGATGCGCGCGATCACCGTGGTGCAGGCGTTCCAGTACTGGCTCAAGCTGTTCGCGATCGCCGTGCCGACTTTCGTGCTGTGCATGGTTTTCTTCGCCGGCGGCGGACCGGGCGGCGTGCGCGCGCTCGGTGCGCCCGCGCCGCCGGTGTTCCCGTCGGACACCAAGGTGACGGTGCAAACCGACGTCACCGTGAAGGTCACCACCGAGACGTTCTTCTACGCACACGGCCGCATCGACGACGGTCCCGCGGGCGGCATGGCGCGCTGGTCGCCGCTGGTGCCGCACAAGGTGTCCTCGGGGACGACGCTGGAATTCGCCGCCGGCACGCCGGTGCCGATCGTGAGCGACGCGCCCACGTCGAACGACTCGTGGCTGCATCCGGCGTCGAGCGGCATCAGCGACCTGCTGCAGACGTACTCGCTGATTTTCGCGCTGTTCCTCGGCACCATGGGCCTGCCGCACGTGCTGGTCCGCTTCTACACCAACCCCGACGGCAAGGCCGCGCGCCGCACCACCGTGCACGTGCTGCTGCTGCTCGGGCTGTTCTACCTGTTCCCGACGATGCTGGGCGCGCTCTCGCGGATGTACGTGCCGCAACTGCTGGTCACCGGCAACACCGACGCGGCCGTGCTGCTGCTGCCGACCGCTGTGTTGCCCGGCTGGCCGGGACAGATCCTCGCCGCGGTGGTGGCGGCGGGCGCGTTCGCGGCGTTCCTGTCGAGCTGTTCGGGACTGCTGGTGAGCGTGGCCGGGGTGGTGTCGACGGACCTGCTGCCGGGTCGGGTCAAGGACTTCCGGGTCGCGACACTGCTGGTCGCGATCTGTCCGATGGTGCTCACGCTGATCTTCCGCACCGAGGACATCTCGCTGTCGATCGGGATGACCTTCGCGCTCGCGGCGTCGACGTTCAGCCCGCTGCTGCTGCTCGGCATCTGGTGGCGCAAGCTCAGCTGGCCGGGCGCGCTGGCCGGGATGGTCGTCGGCGGCGGGCTGGTGCTCGGCGCGCTGGCGTACAACATCGTGTGCGAGTACACCGGAGACAAGATGCCGTGGTTCACCGTGCAGCCCGCGCTGATCTCGGTGCCCGCGGCGTTCCTGGCGACCTACGTGGTGAGCAGGCTGACCCGGTCCGGCCGCCCGGAACTGGTGAACGACATCATGCTGCGCCTGCACGCCCCCGACCCGCTCGGCCTGATGCGCGACCGCGCGGTCGCCCGCTTCGGCCAGGCCGACGAGAAGCTGCGCGCCGGCCGGGGACGGCACCGCAAGGCGTAGCGGTTAGCGTTCCTCACACGCGTACAACGTCATGACATGGGAGCATGGAACCTGTGGTGAGCCCTGCTGAAATTCCGACCGCCGAAGTCCGCGACCTTCCCGCGGACGTCGCACTGCTCGACGTCCGCGAGGACGACGAGTGGGCCGCCGGGCACGCCCCCGCCGCGGTCCACATCCCGCTCGGCGAACTGCCCGCCCGAGTCGGCGAACTCGCCGAATTCCCCGAGGACAACCCGGTCTACGTCATCTGCCGCTCCGGCGGCCGCTCGGCGCGCGCCGCGGCCTGGCTGAACGCCAGCGGCTGGGACGCGGTCAACGTCGCGGGCGGAATGGGCTCCTGGGCTCGCGAAGGCCGCCGCATGGTGAGCGAACACCCCGACGCTGAACCCGAGGTTCTCTGACGGATGCCTGCCCAGTCTGTTCCCGAGCCGCCGGAATCCTCGGATCCGGCGTCCTTCGTGCCGGGCTTCGGCCGCGACGAAGGGGACGCTGGGGACGGTTTCCGGCCGGATTCTGCTTCGCCGGTCAACGCTGGCGGCTCTCCGGGGGCGGCTTACGGGCAGGCTGGTTCCGGCGCGGGTCAGACCGGGTCGTCGGGGGCTCCGCAGGGGAATGGGCCTGGTAACGGCTGGGCTGGTTCGGCTGGCCAGGCTGGAGTGGAGGCGGGGTCGGCTGGCCGCGAGCAGTCGTATCCCGCTCAGGCTGGGGTGCCGGATGCGGGGCCAACCGGCCGCGAGCAGTCCGGTGCTCAGCCGTATCCGGCCCAGCCCGGTGGCATGACTCCCGGGCCAACTGGCTTCGTCCAGCCTGCCCCGCCACCGCAATCCGGCGTGCAGCCGCATCCCAGCCAGCACGGTGGCGCTGCCGGGTACGCGCAGCCGGGAATGCCTCCGTACCCCGGCCACTGGGCGCAGCCGCAAGCCGGTCCCGCGCATCCCGGCCAGCAGTTCGCCACTCCGTACCCGCCGCAGTACCCCGCGCACTACCCGGCGCAGGCGTACCAGCAGCATCCGGGATACGCCCGCCCGTTCACCGCCGCCCCGCAAGGCGCGATCCATCGGCCGGCTCAGCAGCAGCCGCAGCCGACCCCGCCGAAGCGGGCGGCCAAACTGCGCTGGGTCGCCTCCCCGCCGCCGAGTGCCGTCCGCCGTCGCCGTGCTGTGCCCGCGACGCCCTACTCCGGTCCGCCGTCCTACCCGGTCCCGCCGCGATGGGGCTTCCCGAACCTGACGTGGCGCCGTCCGACGAACGTGCCCGGCACCGCGTCCGGCGAGATCCGGCCGATCGACCGGATTCCGGTGCTCGCGCGGAGCCTCACGACGATCCTCTGGACGTTCGCCGTCCTCGCGGTGATCGCGGCGGTGGCGGAGATCTGGCGGTACGCGCTCCTCGTCGAAAGCCGCGATTCCGCGCTGAACACCGGCGTCGTCGGGTTCTCCGACGCGTTCGTCATGCTCGCCGGGCTGCTCACCACGATCTTTTCGCTGCTGCCCGCGGGTCTCTCGGTCTGGTGGCTGCTGGTCGCCCGGCAAGCCGCCGCCGACGAAGCCGGGGAAGCGCCGCCGCGGCCGGTCTGGCAGGTGCTCGTGAGCGTGCTGGTGCCGATCGTGAACCTGCCGCTCGCGTTGTCCGTGGTCAGCGAATTGGAGCACGCCGTCCTCCGTCGTCCCCGTGACGTGCGGCCGAAGCCCTCGCGGCTCGTGCTCGGCTGGTGGGGTGCGTGGCTCGCGAACTGGGTTCTGCTGGCCGTCACGATCGTCTGGCGCATCCGGCCGGGCGTGCAGGCGATGGCGGACAGCGTCCTGCTGGTCGCGCTCACCGACCTCGCCGCGGCCGCGCTCGCGATCGTCACCGCGCTGGTGATCCGGCGGTTCTCGCATCTGCTGACGCCGATCGCCCCGGAACGGCTGCGCGACCTCCGCGTGCTCAAGATCGAGGGCGCGCCGGAGCCGGAGCTGCGGACCGCGCGGCCGGTCGGCGCCGCGCGTTAAAGGTCGCCGAGCGCCGGTTCCAGCTGGCCGAACGCGACCGCCGCCGAGTCGCGGATCTGCGCCACCAGGTCGTCCGCCTTGACGTCCTGCCAGGTCAGCTGCCAGACGTCGTCGAGAAGAAGCCGCAGCACTGACGTGAGGTGCGCCCCGGCCGTCCGCGACAGCATTTCGCGGTCCGGATGCCGGTCGAGCAGCGCGGCGACGAGCTGGTTTTCCCGGTCGGCGTGCATGTCCCGAAGCGCGGACGTGAGGCGTTCGCTTTGCCGCACCATCCGCACGAAGGACACGTCCGCGAACCCGAGCAACGCGCTCGTCTTGTCCAGTTCGGCGAAGAACCCGTCCCGCACGGCGTCCAGCGCCGGCGTCTCGGGATTGGCCCGGACCAGGTCCGCGGGCCAGTCCACGAAGTCCACCCGGATGTCGAAGACCAGGTCTTCCTTCCGGCTGAAGTGATTCGTCACGGTCATCTTGGCGACCCGCGCCGCCTCCGCGACCTCGGCGATCGTCACCTGATCGAACCCGCGCCGGATGAACAGCCGCGTCGCCACCGCCGAGATCGTCTGCCGGGTCTCCAGCTTCTTCTGTTCCCTGAGGCTCACCCCGGCCAGTGTACTAGGTCCGACCTAAAATTGTGCTTGACCTATTCACTAGGTCCGACCTAATCTCAGGTCCGACCTAATGAAGGGGGTGACTCGGCTCGATGACTACGCGGCTTCCGGTCTCCGATTCCGGGCTTCGCAGGCTCGGCGGGGTGCTGATCCAGGGCGCGGTGCTGTCGATCCTGGACGCGACGATCGTGTCGGTCGGGATCGGCGTGATGGCGCGCGACCTGGACAGTTCGCTGCCGACCATGCAGTGGGTCGCCAGTGCGTACCTGCTGGCCGCCTCGCTCACCATCCCGCTGTCCGGCTGGCTCGCCGACCGGTTCGGCGGCCGTCAGGTGTGGATCGCGGCCGTCGCGCTGTTCACGCTGGGCACGGTGCTGTGCGGTTTCGCCTGGTCAGCACCGGCGTTGATCGCCTTCCGCGTGCTGCACGGCCTCGGCGGCGGTCTCATGCAACCGGTCGGCCAGGCGATTTTCGCGCAAGCGGCCGGTCCTCGGCTGGGCCGGATGATCGGCGTCGTGACGCTGCCCGCGACCGTCGCGCCGGTGCTGGGCCCGATGCTCGGCGGCGCGCTCGTCCAGGATCTTGGCTGGCGCTGGCTGTTCTTCGGCATCGTCCCGTTCGGCGTCGCCACCTTGCTGCTCGCCGTGCGGGTGCTTCCTCGCGAGAGCCCCGCTGGCACGCGCGATCCGCTCGACGTCCGCGGCCTCCTGCTTCTCCCGCCAGGCCTCGGCGCACTCGGCTACGGCCTAGGCGAAGGCTCCAACACCTTCGCCATCGCCGGTGCCGTGCTGCTGATCGCCTACGCCTGGCACGCCCGTCGTGCGCAAGCGCCTTTGCTCGACCTGAAGTTGTTCGCGCACAAGGCTTTCACCGTCGCGAGCGCGAGCACCTTCTTGCTGGGCGCGTCGCTGTACAGCTCGATGCTGCTGCTTCCGCTTTACTACCAACAAGTCCAGCACACCTCCGCCCTCGCCGCCGGGCTCCTGCTAGCGCCACAAGCTCTAGGCTCAGCCGTCGTCCTCATCGCAGGCGGAAAACTTTTGGACCGCTTCGGCTCGCGAACAGTCATGCTCACCGGCATCGCGCTGTCATTGGTGGGCACGATCGCCTTCACTCAACTCGGCGATTCCCCAAGCCCGACCCTGTTGACAGTTTCGCTGCTGATCCGTGGGTTCGGCCTAGGCGCGACGGCCACCCCCGGGATGACGATGCTCTACACCTCGCTGGAACGCACCCAAATCCCGCGAGCGGCGAGCGCGATCAACGTCGTCAACCGCATCGGCGGCTCGCTGGGCACAGCGTTGCTGGTAGCCGTCCTGCATGCGCAACCGGCTGGTGCCGCCGCGTTCGGTACCACGTTCACCTGGGCGCTAGGCCTTTCCCTGCTGAGCTTCATCCCCGCCCTCTTCTTCCCGAAAGGAACCCGCGCATGACGCTGCGCCTCCTGGCCGTGCACGCCCATCCGGATGACGAATCAAGCAAAGGCGCCGCGACCCTGGCCCGCTACGCGGCCGAAGGGGTCGACGTCCTGGTCGCCACCTGCACCGGCGGCGAACGCGGCGATGTACTCAACCCAACTTTGGACCGAGAAGAAGTCCGACGGGATCTGCCCGCGATCCGTCGCCGGGAAATGGCTGACGCAGCAAGGATTCTCGGCATCCGGCACACGTTCTTGGGCCACGAGGACTCAGGCCTGACGGAACCTCCTCCCGCTGGAAGCTTCGCCGCGCTCCCCTTGCCCGAAGCGACAAAGCCGTTGCTGGACTTGATGCGGGAATTTCGTCCACAGGTAGTGGTCACCTACGACGAAACCGGCGGTTATCCACACCCCGACCACATCCGCACGCACGAGGTCACGACCGCCGCCTTCGCCGAATCCGACGACGGCACCCCGCGCAAGCTCTACTACCTGGCCACCCTCAGCCGATCGTGGTTCCAAGCGATACACGAGGCGACCCTCGCCGCCGGCCAAGAATCGATGATGGGTCCGGTCTTGGAAGAACTGCCGCCGGCCGACGTGCTCACCGTGACCACCCGCATCCGCTGCGAAGACCACTTCGCGACCCGGGATGCCGCGTTGCGCGCGCACGCCACGCAGATGGATCCGGAGCACCCGTTTTTCGCGCACTCGCGCGAGATTGAGCGGAAGGCCTGGCCTTGGGAGGACTACCACCTCGCCCGCACGAACGGTCCCGTCGAGATCGGTGCCGGGTTGGAGGACGACCTGTTCGCGGGGTTGCGCTGAGGCCGCCGCTCGGGGGAAGGAGCTCGGTTGCCCGCGCGAACTCGACGGTGGTTTCGGCGGGTGCGCCATGTTGAGCCCGGTGTGCCGTGCCGTTCGCGGGTTTGCGCTGAGGCCGCTGCTGAGTGAGCGTTTCGGTGCGGTGGTGCGGTGGTGCGGTGGTGCGGTGGTGCGGTGGTGCGGTGGTGCGGTGGTGCGGTGGTGCGGTGGTGCGGTGGTGCGGTGGTGCGGTGGTGCGGTGGTGCGGTGGTGCGGTGGTGCGGCGGGAACATCCACTGTGGACAAATACCCGCCGGAGACCTTCGCGATTATCCAGCACTCACCACCCCAAGCCAGCGAACCCTCAGCCAGTCACCGGCAGATTCCGCAGCCCCCGGATCACGAACTCCGGCCGACGCTCCGGCGGCGCGGCCAGCCGCAACTCCGGAAGCCGCTTGGTCAACGCCGTCAACGCGGCCGCGATCTCCACCCTGGCCAGCGGTGCCCCGACGCAATAGTGGATCCCCATCCCGAACCCGAGGTGCGCGTTCGGCGACCGGCCGATATCCAGGGTGTCCGGGGCATCGAACACCTTCGGGTCACGCGCCGCGGCACCCAGCAACGCCCCGATTTTCGCGCCCTTCGCCACCCGGTGACCGGCGATCTCCACATCCTCAGTCGCCGTGCGTTCGAACAACTGCAACGGCGAATCGAAGCGGATCAGTTCTTCCACAGCCGAGTCCAGCAACGTTGGGTCGGACCTAAGTCGCTCCCATTCCGCCCGGTGAGTCAACAGCGCGGTCACCCCGTTGCCGATCACGTTCACCGTCGCCTCGTGGCCGGCCATCAGCAGCAGGACGGCGGTGGCGACGACCTCGTCAGGGGTCAGTTCGCTCGCGGTCAGGTCCCGGACGATCCCGCGTGGGGAGCCAGCCACGACGTCGCGCAAGTAGCTCACGAAATCGGCCGCGGCTTGCTCGGCGGCGTCGCGGCCGTCCTCGGAAAGGCCGTACTCGTACATCTTCACGATGGCGTTGCTCCACGCCACCAGCTGTGAGCCGTCCGAGGCCGGGACGCCCAACAGCTCCGCGATGACCGCGACCGGCAACGGTTGCGCCAGGTGTTCGAGCAGGTCCGCGCTGCCGTCGGCGGCGATTTTCGCGGCCAGAGTGTCCACCATGGACTCCGCGAGTTCCGCGACCATCGGCCGCAACCGCTGCACGTGACCCCGGCCGAACTCGCCCGCGATGACGCGGCGGAGGCGGGTGTGCGCGGGCGGCTCGTTCTCCAGCAACGAGTTGCGGTGCAGCAGGTTGAACGACGCGAACCGCTCCAGCGGCTGCGCGTCGGTCCAGATCCGGCCGAGTCCGCGGTGCCGGAGGACGGCGGCGGACGCGGCGTGCGAAACCGTGATCGCGATGCCGAGGCCGTCGTGCTGGTGCACCTCGCCTTCGGCGCGCAGCGCGGCGAACGCGGGATACGGGTCGGCGAGGAAGGCGGGATCGCGAGGGTCGAACACGAGCAGACTCTAACCCGCGAGCCCGCGCACCCGGTCGCTTCGATAGCGTCTGACATCGAGTTCCGAGGAGGCTGAAATGGGTAAGGGCGCGCGTAAGAAGGGTCCCAAGCCGGACCGCAAGCCGAAGGTGCGCGACGTCTTCGTCGGGCAGCCGTTCGAGGGTCTGGCGGCGGAGCCGGAGCTGATCGCGTTGCGCGAGTTCGTCCCGTCGGCCACGGCGAAGCTCACGCTCGCCGACGGCGGCGACGTCACGCTCGGCACGGTGCTGCCCATGGCCGCCGCGGCGTTCGTGCGTTCGGACGGCGAGCGATTCCTAGGCCTCCAGGTGCAGACACGCTCCTCCGACATCAGCCGCGACCTCGGCCGCGCGCTTCGCTGGCTGCTTGAGGCCGGACCGGGCGACGTGCTGTCGGTGCCGGACACAACCTCGCCCACCGACCCGGACGAGCACAACCGGCTCCAGGACCTGCTCGTGCCGAGTGCGGAGCTGGAGGTCGCGCTCCACACGGACTTCGCGTGGTGGCTGCCCGAGGACGCGGACGCGACCGGCGACGTCGCGGTGTCCCTCGAGCGCGCCAACGCCGCGATCATGCCCACCGACCGGCTCGGCTCCGGCGCCTACTGGGTGCTCGCCGGCGAGAAGGCGCACCTGCGCTGGGTCCGCCCGGAGCCGGAGAACCTGCTGCTGCAAGCGCTTGCGCGGCTATCCGCGGCGGGCACGCTCGGGCTCGGCGAGGGCACCCGCTACGCTGGCTCGTTCCGCGCGCACGGCCTGCTCGTCCCGGTGTGGGACCTCGACCCCGAGGCGCACGCCCGGGAGTGGGCCGAGCCCAAGGACCAGCTCGGCGCCCGGCTGGACGAGGCGCTCAAGTCGCTCGACTCCGAGCCGCTCAACGCCACCGAGCGGCGTGCCCGCGACGGTCTGATCGGGCGGCAGCTCACCATTCGCTGATGTATCCACATGTGGACAACTCGACCTGAGTTGTCCACATGTGGGTAAGTCGATGGGACGATCCCAGCGTGATCCTCCACATCTGCACTCGCGACGAGTGGGCCGCGGTGCCCGAAGACGGCGAGTACCGCGCGCCGTCGCTCGAAGACGTCGGATTCATCCACTGCTCGGACCCGGGCACCGTCGCGCTGCCCGCCAACGCGCTCTTCCGCGGCCAGCCCGGTCTCGTGCTGCTGGAAATCGACCCCAAGCTGGTCGACGCGCCCGTCCGCTGGGAGGACGGCGCGCCGCCGGACCCGCGCGGAATCCAGTTTCCGCACATCTACGGCCCGATCCCGCGAAACGCTGTGGTCTCGGTACACGATTTCCCCACTGACGCGGGCGGCGCCTTGAAGCTGCCCGAGTCGCTTTCCGTGCGCTGACCTCAGTTGTCCACAGCTACGGAAAGTAGCGACGGAGACGGGACAACCCCGGGGGGCGCTCATGCGTGGTGGGGATGACGAGGAACCGTCGCTGGACGCGGTCATCCGGGGAGGGGGCGATACGGTGACAGCAGCCGCGTTGCCCCTCGCGAGCGGAGATCCGCCGTGGGCCGGGCCGCAGACGGAAGCCGTCAACACCACCGCGGACTTCGGTGACTTCGTGCGCGAGGCCCTGCCCGGCCTGCTCCGCTACGGCCACGTGCTCACCGGAAACCCGCACGACGCCGCCGACCTCGTCCAGACCGTGCTCGAAAAGATGGGCGCACGCTGGTCGTACGTGCAGCAGAAGACCGGCGACCCGCTGGCCTACGTGCGGCGTTCGATGGCGAACGCGCACGTCAGCCGCTGGCGCCGGACGCGGCGGGAGAACCTCGTCGCGGACCTGCCGGAGACCAGCCCGAGCGCGCCGAAGGATCCGTTCGAGCACGAGCCGCTGTGGCAGGCGCTGCGCGACCTCCCGCCGCGGCAGCGCACGGTGATGGTGTTGCGGTACTACGAAGGACTGTCCGAAGTGGAAATCGCCAAGGCGCTGGACATCAGCCAGGGGACGGTGAAAAGCCAAGCGAGCAAGGCCATCGCGTCCTTGCGGGCGAAACTGAGGAACCAGGAAGGAGGTGACGCGGGGTGAGCGAGTCCGAGGATCTGGAACAGCGCCTCCGCGCCCTCCTCGCCGACGACCGGCTGGCTGTCCAACCCACCGAGGACGCCGCGTCGGTCATCATGGCGGGCGCGCGCCGGCGGCGGCGCAGGCAGCGCGTCCTGACGTCCGCGGCCGGGGCGGCGTGCGTGCTCGCGGTCGCGTCGGCCGGGCTGGCGGTGATCCAGTTGCGCACGCCGCCGGCGGCAACTGACTTCACCGCCCAGCAGGTCGCCTCAGCCCAGCCCACGGTGCCCTCTTCGGTGCCCGAGCCTCCTTCGAGCGCCGAATCGACGCAGGTCCAAGCGCCGGTCGAGCCGTCGGAGCACGGTACGGCCGAACCGCCGGTGCCGCCCGCGCATCCGCACCACACGAAGCCGGCACCGCCGAAGACCACGCCGACGAAGGCCGCTTCCGGAGCGTTGGTGAACGCGGACGGCCTGGGCGCGGTGAAGCTCGGCATGACCGAGCAGCAGCTCGCGGACCAGGGCATGAAACTCACGGCGGTCAAGGAGTCGGCTGGCTGCACGTACTACGACGTCAGCGGCGCTGGCGTTCCCGCCGCGACAGCAGTCGTGTCGCCGGACAACGGCGTGGTCGCGGTGAAGCCCGACGGTGCCGCGCACACCCCGGAAGGCGTGGGCGACGGGACGCCGAAGGACCAGGTCACGTCGACTTATCCGGGCACGTCCGAGTCGGGGAGCGCGCTTGTTTCGCCCACCGGCGACCAGGGCGCGTACCACTTCACGCTGAACTCGGACGGGGCGGTCCAGGCCATCGAGGTCCGGGCGAAGACGCAGGACTGCGCCAGCTGAAAATTCCCGCGAGCCGATGTCGATTTGGCTCCGCGCCGCTCGTGTAGCGGGTGACGGGCCGGTCCGCGGTCCGCGGGAGCGGAAGGACATCCCCGATGCGTTCGATCAGCGTCATCCTGAGCACCACCCTCGACGGCGTCGTGCAAGGCCCCGGTCGCAGCGATGAGGACACCCAGGACGGCTTCGACCTGGGCGGCTGGGGCAACGGCTACAGCGACGACGTCATGGCGCGCGAGATGGGGAAGGGCATGAACCGGCCTGGCGACATGGTGTTCGGCCGGCGCACCTGGGAAGACTTCGCCACCGCGTGGGGGCCGCGGACGGACGGGAACGTGTTCACCGCGCACATGAACGCGGCCACGAAGTACGTCGCCTCCACCACCCTCGACAACGCCGACGCCTGGCAGAACTCGGTGCTGCTGCGCGGTTCGGCGGTGGAGACTGTCGCTGAGCTGAAAGCCTCGCCCGGCAAGAATCTCGCGATCATCGGCAGCGTCTCGCTCGTGCGCTCGCTGCACGCCGCCGGACTGGTCGACACCTACACATTGCTGATCCACCCGTTGACGCTCGGCCGGGGCGCGCGGCTGTTCGACGGACCGGCGCCGTTGACCAAGTTCACGCTCACCGGAAGCGTCGCGACCACCACCGGCGTGCTCATCGCGCACTACGAGCGGCGCTGAAGTTATCCACATGGGGAAGCCCGGTTGTCCACAATGGGGACAACCGGGCTTCCGGACGTGCTCGAGCGTTACAGCGCGCCACCCGCGACCGGGGGCATCCCGGCGTCCGCGCCGGCGTCGCCGACGGCCTCGCGGTGCAGGAACTTCTCGATCTCGTAGACGTTGTCACCCGCGCGGCGCGCGACCGTGACGAGCGTCGACATCTGGGAGATCTCCTCGACCTGCTCCTTGAGGAACCACTGGGTGAACTGCTCGCTGATGTAGTCCTCCTCGGCCCGGGCGGCCTTCGCGAGCGCGGAGATGTCGGCGGCGACCTCCTTCTCCTGCTCCAGGGCGAGCTCGATCAGCTCGAGCGGGGCGGAGAAGTCGTTGCGCACCTGGCCGGTGCCGGGGATCTCGACGTGGTGATCCCGGTCGAGCATGTACTGGACGAGCGCCATCGCGTGATTGCGCTCCTCGACGGACTGCTTGTAGAAGTGCTTCGCGAGCTGCGGCAGGTCCTCGTTGTCGAACCAGACCGCGAGCGCGATGTACTGCTGGGAGGCGTTGAACTCGTTGTGAATCTGCGCCTGCAGCAGTTCGTAGAACTTAGAGCGCGGTTCTTTCTTCGTAGCGGCCATGTCCATCACGGTACGTCAATGTCCGATTGTTTTCCACTTTTGGCTGGTGATCTCCACCCTATTAGGGTTACCATTCCTCAAGAAGGAAACACTTATTTTGG
Source organism: Amycolatopsis albidoflavus (assembly GCF_039525725.1). NCBI lineage: Bacteria > Bacillati > Actinomycetota > Actinomycetes > Pseudonocardiales > Pseudonocardiaceae > Amycolatopsis > Amycolatopsis albidoflavus. Next base: position 145,288 of record NZ_BAAAHV010000021.1, on the reverse strand, counting down.
TTAGCCTTCCCTTAATGTGTTTACCCTTATTAAGGAAAGGCTAACTTCGCCCGTGCGGGGAGTCAGTGCCGCTTCGGCGGGGGATCGCGGCGCACCGGGCAGGACATGCAGCGCGGGCCGCCGCGTCCGGATCCCAGCTCGGACCCGGTGATCGGCAGCACCTCGATTCCCGCCGCGGTCAGCCGTTCGTTGGTCTCCGCGTTGCGTTCGTACCCCACGACCACGCCAGGGGCCAAGGCCAGCGTGTTGTTGCCGTCGTCCCACTGCTCGCGCTCCGCGGTGACCGGGTCGAGGCCGGTGTCGATCACCCGCAGCCGGTCGATCTCCATCGCTTCCGCGGCGGCTTCGAGGAATGGCGTCGGGCCGGCGACTTTGACGCCGCCGTCGCCGGTCGGCTTGATGGTGAACGCGGTGAGGGAATCGCGCGCGAGCGGATACATCACCACGGCGTCGACATCGACCATCGTGCACACGGTGTCGAGATGCATCGTCGCGCGCGATTGTTCGATCGGCACCGCGACGACGGTATGCGCGAGTCCGTCGGCGAATACGGAACGGGCGAGCGATTCGGCGCCAGCAGGCGTCGTGCGTTCGCCGACGCCGATCGCGACGACACCGGGCGCCAGCAACATGACGTCGCCGCCTTCGATCGGCGCGGAATGCGCGCCGTAAGCGCGGGCGGCGTGGCGGAATCGCGGATGGTAGGCGTAAATCAGGTCGAGCAGCGCCGTTTCCCGCCGCCGCGCGGGCATGGTCAGCGACGAGATCGCGACGCGGTCGCCGATCCAGGCCGACGAATCGCGGGTGAAGAGCAGGTTGGGCAACGGGTCGACGGCGAAGTCGCGCGGGTTGTGCATCATCCGCACCAGCGACGCGCCCTCGGCGGACGGCAGCTCCTCGAACGTCATGCCCGCCATCAGGACCTCGGCGAGCGTGGGCGCGTCGACGCTCGTCAGGTGCGACCTCAGCGAATCCGCGAGGTCGTTGCCGAGACGACGGTCGTCCACCGCGGCGTGGACACCGGCGGCGTGCGCGCGCTGATCTTCCAGCGCGGTGCGGAGAACGTCGGCCAGCAGCAGCACCTCGACGCCGCGGCCGCGCAGGACGTCGGCGAACGCGTCGTGTTCCTGCTGCGCGCGGCTCACCCACGGGATGGAGTCGAAAAGGAGCTTGTCGTTGTTGCGGGGAGTGAGCCGTTTCAGCTCGTTTCCCGGCCGGTGCAACAGGACTGCCCGCAGCGGCCCGACTTCGCTGTCCACCTTGGGAGGTGCGGCCATCTCGCTCGTCTCGCTCACAAAACGGAGCCTAATGAGCGGGCATCACGGGAGCCAGGAAAGACGGCCTTTCAGCAACGAATAGCCGACGAAGGACACCACATCGAACAAAGTATGCGCGGCGATGAGCGGCCACAGCCGGTTGGTCCGCTGCCACACCCGGCCGAACACCAGCCCCATCACGAGGTTGCCGACGAAGCCGCCGAACCCTTGGTATAGGTGGTAGGAACCGCGCAGTACCGCCGCGCCGAACAGCGACGCGTTCTCGCGCACGCCGAGTTGGCGCAGCCGCGTGAGCAGGTAGCCGATTACGAGCACTTCCTCGGCGAAAGCGTTGCCGAACGCGGAAAGCGTCAGCGCGATCGGCCGCCACCAGGTATCGCCCAAAGTGGACGGTTGCACCGCGAGGCTGAAGCCGAGGTGATAGGAGATGAAGTACAGCGCGAGCCCGGGAATGCCGATCAGCGCGGCGATTCCGACGGTGATGAGCGCGTCGGAGCGGATGCGGCGGCTCAGGCCGATTTCCCGCAGTTTCAGCCCGGCCCGCCACAGCAGGTACAGCCCGAGCCCGCCCCAGCCGATCAGCTGCGCGGCGCTCAGCAGCTGCTGGAGGAGGTCCAGCAGGCTCGCGGCGGCGCGCGGGACGTTGAGCTGCACTTGCTGCTGCGCCAACGGGGTCGGGCGCAGCAGAGAGTCCACAAGGGACAGCAGGCTGCGCGCACCGGACAGCCCGAGGGTGATGCCGAAGACGAGGACCAGCTCGATCTTGACCGCGCGCCGCTCGCGGGCGTCGGTGATCGGAGCCGGGAACGCCGGAAGTGCCGGATTGAGCCAGGAACGCAGGCCCGATGGCCCTCCGGAACGCTCTGTGGTGCGCATGAACGCACGCTACCGTCGGGGTATGCCGAGGACTATCGCCACCAACACGAAGGTCGAGCGCGCCGAGCTGGTCGCGTTCCTCAAGCAGCGGCACCACGCGATCCTGGTGACCACCCGCGCCGACGGACGGCCGCAGCTGTCCCCGAACACGTGCGGCGTCGACGACGAGGGCCGGATCGTCATCGCGACGTATCCGAAGCGCGCGAAGGCGGTGAACCTCCGGCGCAACTCCCAGGTGTCGGTGTGCGTGCTGTCGGACGAGTGGAACGGCCCGTGGGTGCAGGTCGACGGGACCGCGGAGGTGATCGATCTGCCGGATTCGGTCGAGCCGCTGGTCGACTACTTCCGCAGCATCTCCGGCGAGCACCCCAACTGGGACGAGTACCGCGAAGCGATGCGCAAGCAGGGCAAGAGCCTGATCCGGATCACGATCGACCGCTGGGGCCCGATCGCGACCGGCGGGTTCCCTCCGGAGCTGGCGGACGACTGAAGCTCCGTGAAGGACTCCTTGAGGGAATCTGATTCCCTCAAGGAGTCCTTCACGACCGGTCAAGCTTCGCCGCGGAGGAACGGGCAGCCGAGCAGCCGCCGCAGTTCCGCCGCCAGCTGCGGCGGGCTGTCGACCGTCCGGGAGAACGCGAGGCGGACGTCGTGGTCGCCCGCCGCCGATTCGACGCGCAGGCGCAGGCCGTACCGGTCGAGGCCGAGCGGGCGGATCCGGCCGCCGCGCAGGTTCGCCGGCAGGTGCCGGGCCAGCTGCTCCACCACGTCCGGATGGTCGCTTTCCAGGTGGCGCAGCCATTCGGCCTCGTAGTCGTGGAACGGGTCCGGCGGGGCCGCGCTGAACATGTGCGGCCGCAGCGAATGCGTGCCCTCCGCGTCGGCGAGCACCAGCGACGCCGGGGTCAGCCGGAGCAGCGTGAGGCCATGGCCGACGTCGAGAAGCCGGTGGTCCGGCCGCTGTTCGGCGATCGACACCGCACGCGCGCGGGCCGACACCTCCGTCAGCGGCCGGAGCCATCCGGTGATCCACAGCAGGCCGCGGACCGGTTCCCGCAGCGCCACCGGGGCGTGGTCGGCGAGCTCGACCATGACGGCGAGCTCGCCGCGCTGAGCCTGCCGGGACGCGCACACCATCGGGTGCTCGTCCGGCAGAAGAATGCTGACGCTTCCGCTGTGGTGCACGTGATGCAGGACGGGCTCGACGCGTTCGGCTTCGCAGCCGGCGTTCTCGACGGTCGGCATGATCGTCGCCGGGCCGCCGCGGGTCGCGATCGTCTTCGCGCGTTCGGCGGGGTTCGGCGCGGGCGGGCGGCGCACGGATACGGGTGCCTCGGTCACGGCTCACCTCCTACTTAGGTGAGCCTAACCTGAATTGCCACGCAAAGGGAAGAGTGCGCGCGAAGATCACCCACGGGGCGGGAAAGTGCTGGTCAGCGAGTCGGATCAAAGGCGGGGCCGGGCGGATTCGGCCGATCGGGGCGGTTGATCCTTCGGCGAAAGGCTCTCGGAACGCGTCCGCAGAGCGAACGATTTTGTCCTCTTGCCGTACGCTACTAGCGTGTCAGTCGTGTCAAGCGCTGTGGAACTCACGCCCCCCGGCCCCCGTGGAATTCCTCCCCTGTTCGCGCGGCTCGTCGACGACTCGGCGCTCTTCCCGCCCGCGGACGTCGCGATGCCGGAGGCGCTTCGCGCGCACTTCGCGTCGCGCGGCGGAGAACACGCCGGGGTGCTCGGGGTTTTCCTGTGCCAGGCCTCGCGGCTGCCCGAGCTGATCACCGAGCTGATCAAGATCAAACCCAAGGAGCCGCTGCCGCTGTCGCTGATCATCGACACCGGGCTCGGCGGCGTTCCGAAGGCGATCTCGATCGTCGAATCGCGCAGCGAGCTGCTGTCGCTGCGGATGGTGGAGATGCCCGCCCCGTCCGACGTCGACGAGGTGTGGCTCGAGCGCGTCTCGGAGTTCGTGCCCGAGGACGTCATCCGGGTGGTCGAACCGCGCCGCGGCGTCGGCTGGCTGGACGGCGTCCGCAACGTGATCGAGCACGGCAGCTGGCCGAAGATCCGCTGCGGCGGCAAGGCGGGGGAGAACTTCCCCAGCGTCGACGAGGTCGCCGACTTCCTGTCCGTGGTCAGCGGCTCGCCGGGGGCGTCGTTCAAGGCGACGAACAGCCTGCACCGCGCGGTCCGGCACGTCGACGCCGAGACCGGCTTCACGCATCACGGCTTCCTGAACCTGCTCGTCGCGTCGGCGCGCTGCCTCTCCGGCGGCGACGTCCGCGAAGCGCTCGAGTCGACCGACGGCAAGGCTCTCGCCGACGAAGCGCGCGCGTTGCCGGAGCCGGCCGCGAAGGCGGTGCGAGAGCTCTTCGGTTCGTACGCGGCGGCTTCGTTCGCCGAGCCGGTGGCCGACCTGGGTGAACTCGAACTGTTGTGAGCACGGAGGGGTCGCTGACCCTCGACCGCGGTCTGGCGCTGCTGCAGGCGGTGGCCGATTCGGGCGAGCAAGCGGCGACCATCTCCGAGCTGGCGGTGACCATCGGCGCGAGCCGCGCGGCGGTGTACCGGCTGCTGGTCCCGTTGGCTGAACGCGGCCTGATCTGGCGGGACGGCACGAAGGTGCGGCTCGGCGTCGGAGTGCTGCGGCTGGCCGGTCAGGTGCTGCCACAGCTGCGCGAGGCCGCGCGGCCGGTGCTGCGCGAGCTGGCCGAGAAGGTCGGCGCGACAGCGCATCTGACGGTCGCGCAGGGCGATCACGCGCAGGCGGTCGCGGTGGTGGAGCCGTCGTGGACGAGTTATCACGTGGCTTACCGGGTCGGCAGCAGGCATGCGCTCGCCGCGGGCGCGGCGGGCCGGGCGATGGCGTTGCGGCCCGGTGGCACTGACCAGTGGGCCGTGTCGACCGGCGAGATCGAGGCTGGTGCTTCGGGGGTGGCCGCGCCGGTGCGTGGCGTTCCTGGGCTGCGGGCGAGCGTCGGGGTGATCTCGTTGGAGCCGCTGGTTTCGGACGAGGTCGGGCCGTTAGCGCTGGAGGCGGCCGCGAAGCTGGCCGAGGTGTTGCGGACCTAGCGGCGGGACGCGGCGACCAGCGGCCGGACCATGGTCAGCAGCAGCGCCAGGTCCACCGTGAACAGCAGCCGCTCGAACAGTCCGAGCGTCACTTCCTGCTGTGCCGGCCCGGTGATCAGGGTGAAGACGAAGCCGCCTAGTACTACCGCCACGCTGGCGAAACTCGCGACGGCCAGCCGGCGGATCGTCGTGCGGCGCGGCTCCCACGGGCACGAGCGACCGCCGCGCCGGGTCAGCAGCCAGGCGGCGGTGGGGAGCGCGAGGAACGCGGTGAGGGCGGCGGCGTTGTGCAGCTGGCCGTCGAAGGAACGGGCTTCGCCGTTGGGGTCGACGGGGACCGTCGCGCAGATGGTGAGGCCGGCGCACCAGACGCCGAGCAGGACGACGACCGCGGGCGAACGGCGAGCCTTGACGAGCCCGGCCAGCAACGCCAGCGAACCCAGCGCGAGGGCCAGGCACATGAAGGCGAACAGTCGCGCGGCCGAGTGGTCGCCGAGCCTGCCGTAGACGTACTCCGAGAGCGTCTGCCAGACCGGGCTGATCTGCGCGGAAAGCCGCAGGTGCAGGTCCGTGGCGATGGCCACGGCCGCCCCGATGCCGACCAGCGCGAGCCTGCCGTGCACCGGCGAAACCGGAGGCGCGGCGGCGCGGGAAGTGGTCGGCACGGGCGCTCCTCGGCGGTCATGGCGGAGGCCATGGCGTCACCGGGGGTTCACCTGGTCCTCGTTCGGGGGTTCCGAAGAGGTTACCTGGCGTTCCTGTGAAACCGCGGTTACCAGAGCAGCTGGGCCAGCGCGAACGCGGCGAATCCGGCGAACACGAACCCGGCGACCCGCTGGATCAGCTTCGGCCGGATCCGGTCGCGGATCTTCGCGCCGATGAACACCGCCAGCCCGGCGACCGACACGAGCGCGACGAACGCGCCGACCCCGACCGCGAACGGATTGCCAAGGCGCGCGACGAGACCGGCGGTCGCCAGCTGCGAGGCGTCGCCCCACTCCGCGGCGAAGAGCACGCCGAACGACGTGAGCGCGGAGCGCAGGAACGAAACCGGCCCGGGCCCGGAGCGGGAGGCGTCCTCGCCCGCCTCGCTGCCTTCGCTGAAGCCCTCGCGCAGCAGCAGGAACGCGCCGACGCCGAACATCGCGGCGACCAGCACCGAAACAAGGGTTTCCGGCAAGAGCGTGAGCAGGCTGCCGAAAGCGACCGCGATCACGCATTGCACGGCGAACGCCGCGCATACTCCGGCGAATACCGGCCAAGCCCGGAAACGGGTGGTGAGCACGAGGGTCGCGACGAGCGTCTTGTCCGGCAGCTCGACGGCCAGTACCAGGCCGAACGCGCTGAACAGAGCGACCAATGCGGGAGACATGAGTTCGTGCTCACCCCTTTCACTGCAACGATAAAGGGGAGGTTCAGAAAACCGCAAGCTGATGGGTTTCGCGAATTGCCTGATAAGGTCGGCAGAATGCTGGCCGCCGGGTAGCCGGATTATTTTTTTCGGTGCGCCGAATTCTGTTTTCCGGCTGCGGTACGGTGCGGGTCATGTCTGCTGACCACGTCGTCGTCACCACCACCGTCGACTCCGAGGCCGCCGCGCGCACCATCGCCGCGAGCGCCATCGAGGCCCGGCTCGCCGCGTGCGCCCAGATCGTGGGGCCGATCACCAGCGTTTTCCGGTGGGAGGACGAGGTGCAGACGGCGGCCGAATGGCGGGTCGAGTGCAAGACGGCCGCGGACCGGTCCGGCGCGCTGGAGGAGTTCCTCAACGTGCGGCATCCCTACGACCTGCCCGAGGTCATCGTCACGCCGATCGTCGGCGGCAGCCCGCGGTACTTGTCGTGGCTCGTGGAGGAGACGCGCTAGCCGCCACCTGATCGGGGGTAGCTCCGCTCTTTCCCCGCGCGGGGTTTCGGCAGGTCGGCGGGACGTTGGTCCCGGCTGGTTCAGGACGTGTTGAACTGGCTGGCGCGGGTGTCCGCGCGGAGGATCGAACCCGTGGATGTCCTAGAGCTCGCGCGGTGGCAGTTCGGCATCACCACCGTCTACCACTTCCTGATGGTCCCGCTGACCATCGGACTTTCGGTGCTGGTCGCGGCCATGCAGACGGCATGGGTGCGCACCGGCAAGCCGCGGCACCTCAAGATGACGAAGTTCTGGGGCAAGCTGCTGCTCGTCAACTTCGCCATGGGCGTGGTCACCGGGATCGTGCAGGAATTCCAGTTCGGGATGAGCTGGAGCGCCTACTCGCGGTTCGTCGGCGACGTGTTCGGCGCGCCGCTCGCGATGGAGGGCCTCCTCGCGTTCTTCGTCGAGTCGGTCTTCCTCGGCCTGTGGATCTTCGGCTGGGACCGGCTGCCGCGCCGGGTGCACCTGGCCTGTGCCTGGGCGTTTTCGCTGGCCACGATGGCCTCGGCGTACTTCATTCTCGCCGCGAACTCGTGGATGCAGCACCCGGTGGGCGTCGAGTTCGTGAACGGCAAGCCGACGATGAACTCGATCGGCGCGGTGCTCACGAACAACACCGCGCTCGCCGCGATCCCGCACACGCTGGCCGGCGCGTTCTCGGTGGCGGCGGCGTTCCTGGTCGGCGTGGCCGGATGGCACCTGTGGCGGCGTCGCAAGTCGGATTCGGACGAACACCGCGACGTCTGGCGCTCGTCGCTGCGTCTCGGCGGCTGGGTCGGCGTGGTGGCGTTCGCGGTGCTGGCGATCACCGGCGACATGCAGGGCAAGCTGATGTTCGAGCAGCAGCCGATGAAGATGGCGTCGGCGGAGGCGTTGTGCCACACGGAAAAGCCGGCGAGCTTCTCGATCATCGCGATCGGCGACGTGGCCAACGCCAACTGCGAGGACGTGAAGACGTTCAACGTGCCCGCGCTGCTGTCTTTCCTGGCGCACAACGACTTCTCGACCGAGGTCAAGGGCGTGGAGAACCTGGTGACCGAGTACCAGGCGAAATACGGCACGAACTACCCGAACGACCCCGCGCTCGGAACGCTGGCGGGCAAGCCGATCGACTACGTGCCCAGCCTGCCGGTGACGTACTGGGGCTTCCGGATCATGATCGGCTTCGGCGCGATCTCGGCGGGCATCGGCCTGCTGGCCCTGTGGCTCACCCGGCGCGGCCGGATCCCCGGGGGACGCTGGTTCCCGCTGATGGTGCTGGGCGGCATCGCGACGCCGTTCATCGGCAACAGCGCCGGCTGGATCTTCACGGAGATGGGCAGGCAGCCGTTCGTGGTCGCGCCGAATCCGACCGGCGTCGAGGGCATGTGGATGTTCACGGCGCAGGCGGTGTCGAAGCTGACCGTCGGCGAGGTGCTGACGTCGCTGATCTCGTTGACAGTGCTGTACGCGGTGCTGGGCGTGGTGGAGCTGTACCTGATGCGCAAGTACATCCGGGGCGGGGTGGACGCGGTGATGCCGCCCGCTGCCTCTTCTGATTCCGGCGGTTCTGATGATTCCGAGGACTCCGATGGTTCCGATGACCAGGCGCTTTCGTTCGCCTACTGACCCGGTGGAGCGGGCCGGGGTGCCGCCAGAAGACCCGGAGGGCCGGGTCTGGGCGCGGCCCGCTCCACTGGCCTGGACTGAGTGTTCGGGCGTTCGTGGAGACACCACTGCTGCGATGGAAATGACGGAGGTGGAGATGAACGCAACGCTGGACAGGCACGCCTCGGCCTCGGCCTTGATAGCCGCCCCCGCGACGAACCAGCCCGCCGCGACGACGCCCCACCTCGCGTCCCCGCCCGCGGTACCGAGCGCCCCCACCCCAGCTCACACCGCCCAGCCGCACCAACCGCCGCGAACTCTTGCCCCAACCCCTCCCCGCGCGTACGCAGCCCCCACCCTCACCGGGGGGACGCCCCGTACCCAGCGTAATCGGGTGGTGGCTCTCGCGGGTTACCCACAGCAAATCTGTGGACAACTCGTCGGGTTGTGGATAACTCAGGGCCATCGTGGGGACAACCCGGTGGCCGACCGGATGACGCCGGCAGGCGCCGGACGAGGTGAGTGGGGATGACACTCGAAACGCTGTGGTTCGCGATCGTCGCGTTGTTCTGGCTGGGGTATCTCTTCCTCGAAGGATTCGACTTCGGCGTCGGGATGCTGCTGCCGGTGCTCGGGAAGACGAACACCGAGCGGCGCGTCCTCGTCAACACGATCGGGCCGGTCTGGGACGGCAACGAGGTCTGGCTGATCGTCGCGGCCGGGGCGACCTTCGCGGCGTTCCCCGGGTGGTACGCCTCGCTTTTCTCGGGCGCGTACCTCCCGCTGCTGCTCGTCCTCATCGCGCTCATCGGGCGCGGCGTCGCGTTCGAGTACCGCGGCAAGGTCGACTCCGAGCGCTGGCGGCGCGTCTGGGACCGCGTGATCATCATCGGTTCCTGGGTCCCGCCGCTGGGCGTCGGGCTCCTGCTCGCGACCACCGTGCTCGGCCTGCCGCTCGACGCGCAAGGCAACCGCGTCGGGTCGCCGTTCGAGTCGGTCCGGTGGGACACGCTGCTCGGCGCGGTGGCCATCGTCGGCTTCTCGCTCGTGCACGGCGCGGCGTTCCTGGCCCTGAAAACCACCGGTGACCTGCGGGAACGTGCGCGCACGCTCGCGCTGCGCATCCTCCCGGTCGGGCTGCTGCCGCTGATCGCGTTCCTGGTGGTCGTCCAGGTCCGCGAAGGCAAACTGTGGACGCTCATCTCGCTGGTGATCGTCGTCCTCGCCGCGGCGGTGGCGTGGCTGCGGCTGCACGCCGACCGCGACGGGCAGGCGTTCGCCGCGCTCGCGGTCGTCATCACGGGCGCCGCGGTGACCTTCTTCGGCGCGCTCTACCCGAACGTCCTTCCGTCCACATTGGACCCCGCGCACTCGCTGACCGTCATGAACACCGCGGTCAGCCACTACACGCTGACGGTGATGACCTGGGTCGGCGCGTTCGGCGCGCCGGCGGTGCTGATCTACCAAGGTTGGACCTACTGGGTTTTCCGCAAGCGCATCGGCGTCCAGCACATCCCGGCGGCGCACTGACATGACTGAACTTCCCGGCCGCGCACCCCTTTCCGCCACCGGGTCCCCCATGGACCCAGTGCGGCCGGGCAAGGGTCCGCTCGGCGCGCTTTCGGCCTTGGGGCCGGCCGCGCGCCGAGCGCTGATCCTGGTCGCGGTGCTGTCGTTCGGGAACGCGGTTTTCCTTGTCGGGCAAGCCTTTCTGCTAGCAGACCTCCTCGCGGACGTGGTCTCCCGGGGGCTGGGGGAAGGGGGCCGCACCGTCCAGCTGGCTGTTCTGGTCGCGCTCGTCGTGGGCCGCGCCGGCACCAGCTGGGCGGTGCGGGTTGTCTCCGCACGCGCCGCCGCGACCGCGCAACGCGACCTGCGCGCCCGCGTCGTCGACCACGCGTTGCGCCTCGGCCCGGAATGGCTGGCCCGGCGCGGTCACGGCGAACTCACGACGCTCGTCACGCGCGGCCTCGACGCACTCGATTCCTACTTCCGCGAGTACCTTCCCGCGCTCGTCACCGCCGCGGTCGTCCCGCTCGCGGCAGGCGCGGCGATCCTGTGGACAGATTGGCCGTCGGCGGTGATCATCGCCGCGACGGTCCCGTTGCTGCCGATGTTCGCTGTCCTGGTAGGAAAATTCACCGCCGACCGGGTTGCCGGCGCGACGGACGCGGTGCACCGGATGTCCGGTCTGCTCCTCGAACTGGTGCGTGCGTTGCCAGTGCTCACCGCGTTCCGGCGGGCTGACGCGCAGGCCGAAACCGTGCGGAAACTGTCGGAACGGCATCGTCGCGCGACGCTCAAGACGTTGAAGGTCGCGTTCTCCTCGGCGTTCGTGCTGGAGCTCGCCGCGACGCTGTCGGTCGCGCTGGTGGCAGTCGTCATCGGCGTCCGACTCGTCTCGGGTTCGCTCCCGCTGGCGATCGGACTCGGCGTGCTGATCCTCGCTCCCGAGTGCTACCAGCCGATTCGCGCGGTCGGCGCGGCATTCCACGCGAGCGAGGACGGCGTGGAAGCGGTCCGCCGGGTGACCGCGGTGCTCGCGGAGCCGGTCCCGGCCGACGGAACGCGCACCGCGCCTTGTGGATCGTTGGTTGTGTCCGACCTAAAAGTCGCCCGACGCGGCGGATTCGCCCCGGACGGCGAGAGTTTCGAGGTCCGCCGCGGCCAGATCGTGTGGCTGCGCGCACCGAGCGGTGGCGGCAAATCGACGACATTGGCGACATTGCTGGGCTTCGTGCCGTCCTATGACGGGTCGGTCATGGCCGGTGACGTCCCGCTCGCCGAAGCCGACCTCGAACGGTGGCGCGCTGGCATCGCGTGGGTTCCGCAGACGCCAGTCTTCAGCGGCGGCACAGTGCGGGAAGAGCTTGCCGGACCCGACGTCGACGCAGTGCTCAGCGAACTGGGCTTGCACGGTCTCGCCGACCGTCCGGTCGACCGGCTTTCCTTGGGACAACGCCAGCGCGTCGCCGTGGCTCGAGCGTTGCTGCGGGTTCAGTCGGGCGCGTGGTTGCTGCTGCTGGACGAGCCCACCGCGCACCTGGACGACGTCAATGCACGGCGGGTGCTGGACGCGGTGGAGCGAGCCGTCGAAAACGGGGCAGCGGCGGTAATCGCCGCGCACGAACGTTCTGCCGCAGTGGCCATTGAGGACTCAGCTCCAAGCGCGGTCGTTGAGTCCGCTTCGGACAGTCCCGATGCGCGGCCGATTCCCTGGCGCGCGTTGCTTGACCGACGGCTCTTCTCCGGCGCTTTCTTGGGTGCCTTGGCGCTTTTGGCCGGGATCGCCCTTACCGCGACTTCCGGTTGGCTGATCGCCAAAGCGTCCCTGCAGCCACCGATTCTGACCTTGACCGTCGCAGTCGTCGGGGTACGTGCTTTCGGACTAGGACGGGCCGGACTCCGGTATGTCGAACGGCTCGTGACGCACGACGCCGCGTTCCGGATCGCCGGACGGTTGCGGGTTCGCTTGTGGAATGCGTTGGTGCGCTTGGGTCCGGCGCGCAGCCTCGAAGCCGGGGAGAGCCAGCGGCGACTGGTGACCGATGTCGACACCGTGCGGGATTTGCTGCCGCGAGTCGTCTCGCCGCCGATCGTGGTCGGGCTGGTCGCGGCCGGGGCAATCGCGGTGCAGACGATGGTCCTGCCCTCGGCCGGTTTGGTGCTGGCCCTGACGGTGCTGGTCGGTTTGGCGGCGCCGGCGGTCGCGCTGCGCTTGGAACGCCGCGCGACTTCGGCCCTCGCGGCCGGACGACGTGACGTCGCGGCGCGGGTCTTGGTGCTGTTCTCGTCGGCAGCGGAGTTGCTCGCCTACGGCCGGGCGGCTTCGCGTCGCCGCGACCTGGCCACGACGGACACCCAGCTGGCAATCGACACGCGACGGCAGGCGTTCGGCGCGGGCGCGGCGGACGCGCTGATCACGCTGGCGACCGGGGCGGCTGCGGTGGTCAGCACGATGCTGGCCGCGGGGGCGGTCGGCCGCGGGGAGCTGGCGGGCGTGATGGCGCCGCTGCTGGCGTTGGTGCCGTTGGCGTTGGCGGAGGTTTTGGCGCTGCTTCCGCAGGCAGCGGTGCATTGGGACACGCTGCGAGCGGCTCGGGTTCGGCTTGGTGCGGTAGTTGGCGAGCCGGAGATTGGTGCTGCGCTGGGCGGCGCGGTCGCTGGGGAAGCCTGGATTCCTGGAGCTGACGGTCACGAAGCTCACCCGAGTGCTGAACCGGCGGGAGTGCGAGACGAGGCAGCGTCCGTCGTTGCTGAACCAGGCCCGTCCGAAGTCCGGTTGCGGGGTGCGGAGCTGGGGTGGCCTGGCGGCGAGGCAGTGCTGAAGGACGTCGAGCTGAGCGTGCCGACCGGGGCTTATGTGGCGGTCGTCGGGCCGAGCGGGGCTGGCAAGTCGACGTTGGTGGCGGCTTTGCTGGGGTTCCTTCAGCCTCGAGCGGGCGAGGTTGTCGTGCCGGGCAAGGTGGCTTGGGCGCCGCAGGAGCCGATGTTGGTGTCGACGACGGTGGCGGAGAATTTGCGGCTCGCGGACCCTCGGGCGGAGACGTCCGATTTGCGGCGGGTGCTGGATCAGGCGCAGTTGCCGGACCTGGATCTGGCGACGGTGCTCGACAGCGCCGGGGCCGGGTTGTCCGGTGGGCAGGCGCAGCGGGTGGCGTTGGCGCGGGCGTTGCTGGCGGCTCCGTCGGCGGAGTTGGTGTTGCTTGACGAGCCGACGTCGCACCTTGACGAGCCGACGGCGCGGGCGTTGCGCGCGACGTTGCGTACAGAGCTTGCTGGACGGACCGTCGTGCACGTAACGCACAATGCGGACGAAGAGCTGCAAGCGGACATGGTTTTCGAGGTTCGGGACGGGCGCGTCGTGCGGCGGGCGTTGCCGCGGGTGGCGGCGTGACGGAGGGTTGTTGGTGACGGTCACGATTTCGGGTCTGGGGCTGGGGTCCGCGCTAAGGTCGGAGTTGCTCATGGACCCGACACTCGCCGCGCGCGCCCTCTCCGCGGCTACGGAGATCACCAGCACCGCGCTGTCCGGGGACGACCCGGAAGCGGTGCTGGAAACAGTCGTGGCCAGGGCTGTTGAACTCGCGGACGCGGACCTCGGTTTGGCGATGGTCAGCGCCGACGACGGGCGCGTCGTGGTCGAGGCGGCGTATGGGGTCGACGGCTTGCTCGCGGAGGCGCCGGCGGGCGACGTCGAAGGCGGGCCGGTCGGGGAGCTGCGCGGGCTGACGCTCGAGACGGACTCCGCGGCGGGCCAGGTCGCGCGCGGCAGCGAGCCGATCGCGGCGGAGGACTTCATCGTCGATCCGCGGACGGCGCCGTATGTGCCGGACGAACTTCGCGGGTACGGGCCGTTCGCAGCCGCGCCGTTCGGTTCCGGCGGGCGGGTGCTTGGCGCGCTCACGGTGTACCGACGGCAGGGGCGCGAGCCGTTCTCCGCGGGCACGGTCGAGATGCTCGCGGCGTTCGCGGCGCAGGCCGGGGTAGTGCTCGCGCTGGCGGAGGGCGCGAACGCGCGGCATCGCGTGACGCTCTATCAGGAGCGCGAACGCATCGCCCGCGAACTGCACGACGTGATCGTGCAACGGCTCTACGGCACCGGGATGCAGCTGGACCGCGTCCGCCGCAATATGCGGAAACGCTTCGCGCAGGCCGACGGGGCCCGGCTGTCCGACGCGATCGACCAGCTGGACCAGACCATCGAGGAAATCCGCGGCACCGTGCGCGCACTGCGCTCCCCGGAGCCGCGCCACGACCCCGGCACCCCGACGGACCTCGCCGAATCCGCGCGCGGCGAGGTGCGCATCGCCGGCGAACTGCTCGGGTATCCGCCGACCCTGGAGTTGTCCGGCGAGTTCGCCGACATTCCGGCCGAACGGGCCGACCACATCCGCGCGGCACTGCGCGAGGCACTGTCCAATGTGGTCCGACACTCCGGGGCGAGCGAGACCCGCGTGACGTTGACTCGCGATGCGGAGGGCGTGAAACTTCGCGTGCGGGACAACGGATCCGGGGTGCCGCAAGGGGTTGCTACCCGGGGGCTCCGGCATCTCGCCGAGCGTGCTGATGCTGCTGGTGGGCGGTTTTTCCTCAATTCTTCGCCTAGTTTGGGGACACTTGTCGCGTTTGATCTGCCGCTGGGGTGATCACGTTGTGGCGCAGGGGTTTGGCAGTCGTCGCAGCTTCGGCTCGACGTCTGCGGCGGGCCGCGACGCCGCGGTGGGTCGCCAAGCTGCGGCGGCCGTCAAGCAGCGACAGGCTGTCACGTCGCAACGGGACATTAATCCTCAACGGGCCGTGACGCCGCAATGAGCCGTGACGCCGCGACGGGGTGCCAAGCTGCCACGGGCCGCCGAGCCGCGACAGGCCGTGCGCCGCGACGGGCTGCCAAGCTGCGACGGGCCGCCATGCGGTGACAGGTCGCGACGCTGTGACAGGCCGCCAAGCTGCGACGGGCTGCCGAGCCGCGACGAGCTGCCGAGCCGCGACGGTTTGCGCTGCATCGACCACAGTAGCCGCATTGCCATGTCCTGCAATGCGATAGTCCGCCTTGCATCGGGCCTGCGCGGCAGTTACCGCGCCGCGACGAGCGCGTCGCGGTAACCGCATCGCCGACCGAGCTGTCATTGCGTTGGACTCGTCGCGTCAGCTGTACTGCGCAGCCTGCACTGTGTCGTCGACCCCGCGTTGCGGCGACCTAGTGCCGCGCTGAAACGCTGCGTCGACTCGGCCTGGTGCCGACCTGGTGCCATGCCGAAACGCCATACCGAAACGCCATGCCAAAACGCCATGCCGACCCAGCGTTGCGGAGACCTGACCCTGTTTCGGGCCGCCACCACAAACCCGCTGCCTCAGGCCTAGCCACCGCGCAACCGTCGTATCGAATCCGTCGCCTCGGAATCGCAGCGAACGCACTGCCGCTGTACCTGTCGAACTCTGCACCTGTCGAATCGCTCGCAGCAAACACGCTGTCTCAACCTCGCGCCGCTGTGAACCCACCGCTGTGAACACACCGCGCACCAAGAGATTCAGCCTTCACGAGTCATCGAACACGCTCCTTCCCCACGTTTCCGCCTGCCACCGAGCCGTCACCCATGGTATCGAGAAATCGAACATCTATTCGGCACTCAATTGGGTGAATCAATCAACGGCAGTCGGCTACCCTCAGCTTCGTCCGGGACGCCGAGAACCCCGTACGCAGCAATGCGTACGGGGTTCGGGCGCGGAATCAGCAGGGGTCAGTCGCGCGCAGCGAAGAAAGCGCGGATGTCGCCGGCGAGGAGGTCGGGGCGTTCCAGCGCCGCGAAGTGGCCGCCTTCCTCGAAGCGGCTCCAGTGCACGATGTTCGTGTTGTCGCGTTCGGCGAAGGCCTTGATGGTCTGGAAGTCGTCCTTGAACACCGCCACGCCAGTGCGCGCGTCGCTCACTCGCGGTTCGGCCTCCGCGCGGGCGTTCTCCAGGTAGCTGCGGCTCATCCCGGAGGCGGCGTTGGCGAACCAGTTCACGCTCACCTCCATCAGGATCTTTTCCAGCGGCACCAACGAAGTCCCGTTGCCGAAGGAGTTGAACAGCTCGCTGTAGGCGAGTAATCCGATCGGGGAGTCACTGAGGCCGACGGAAACCGTTTGGGGACGCGAGGCGTTCATCGTGTTGTAGCCACCAACTGATTGAAACCATTGCATGTGCGCGAGACCGGCGTGGTCGGCCGGGTCGAGGCGTTCGAACTCCGCCGGGTCGCCGGACGGGAACGAGAACAGCTGCAGGACGTGCAGGCCGAGGAAGCCCTCCGGGTTCAGCAAGCCGAGCTCCCGGGCGGTCATCGCGCCGTTGTCCGAGCCGTGGATTCCGTAGCTCTCGTACCCGAGGCCGCGCATCAGCCGGTCGTACGCGGCGGCGACGCGAGGGATCGTCCAGCCGGACTCGGCGACGGGCTGCGAGAAGCCGTAGCCGGGCGCGTCGGGGACGACGACGTCGAAGGCGTCCTCGGCGCGGCCGCCGTAAGCGACCGGGTCGACGAGGCGGTCGATCAGGTCGAGGTAGTCGACCGACGAGCCGGGATAGGTGTGCGCGAGCAGCAGCGGCGTCGCGCCGGGGTGGGCGGAGCGGACGTGGATGAAGTGGAACGTCTGGCCGTCGATCTCGGTGGTGAAGTGCGGGAAGGAGTTGATCCGCGCTTCGGCGGCGCGCCAGTCGAAGCTCCGCCACGCCTCGATCGCCGTCCGCAGGTAGGCGTTCGGGGTGCCGGCGTCCCAGTCGTCGGTCGGCGACGGCTGCGGCAGGCGGGTGCGGGCGAGGCGGTCGTGCAGGTCCGCGAGTTCGGCGTCGGTGACCTCGACGGTGAAGGGGCGGAGGGTGAGGGAGGCGGTTGCGTTCGTCATGAGAAGAACACTAGGAGGCTAATAGGTAGGATCAGTTCCTAATAGAATAGGGAGTTTCGATGGCTGATCCGACGGCGCGGTTGCTGGCGCTTCTCGCACTGCTTCAGAGCGCGGCCGGGCGGAGCGGCAGGGAGCTGTCGGAACGCCTGGGCGTCTCGGCCCGGACGATCCGCAACGACGTCGAGCGGCTGCGTGACCTGGGCTATCCCGTCGAGGCGGCGCGCGGGAACGTCGGTGGCTACCGGCTCGGCTCTGGTGGAAAGCTGCCTCCCCTCCTGCTCGACGACGAGGAGGCGGTGGCGGTCACGGTCGGCCTGCGGGCGGCGGCGGGCATCTCCGGGATCGACGAGGCAGGCACGCGGGCGCTCGCGAAGCTGGAACAGGTGTTGCCGGCCAGGCTGCGTCCGACGGTCGACGCGCTGCGGTCGACGATCGACCGCGGTCCGGAGAACACCGGCACCGACGCGCCCGATCCGGAGATCGACGGTGCTGTGCTGCAGGAGGTCGCGCGGGCGATCCGGCACGTCGAATGGCTCCGGTTCGACTACGCGGACGAGCTGCGGCTGGTCGAGCCGTACCGGTTGCTGAGCTGGCAGCGGCGCTGGTACCTGGTCGCCCGCGATCCGCAGGACGGCAGCTGGGCCACCTACCGCATCGACCTGATGGAACCGCGGATGCCGACCCGTCGCCGGTTCGAGCCGAATCCCTTGCCCGGCGGGGATTACACCGCCTTCGCGATGCGCACGATCGCGGCGAGCGGCTGGCTCGTGCACGCGCGCCTGCGCATCGACGCTCCGGCGGAGAAGGTGCTGGCACGGATCAACCCGACGGTCGGCGTCGTCGAACCCATCGGCGAGAACCAGTGTGTGCTCGTCACCGGCGCGGACAGCCTGGACACGGTGGCTGTCTACATTGGAATGTTGATGATGGACTTCACCGTCGAGTCGCCGCCGGAACTGGTCCCGTTGCTGCAGCTGCTGTCCGAACGCTACGGACGCGCCGTCGCGGGAAGCTGATTCACGGGCAGCTGATTCACTTGCCGCGCCGGGCAATCCACGCCGCGGCCTGGGTGCGGCGCTGCATGCCGAGCTTCGCGAGCACAGACGTCACGTAGTTCTTCACCGTTTTTTCAGCGAGGAAAAGACGTTCGGCGATCTCGCGGTTCGACAGGCCCTGCCCGATCAGCTCCAGCACGTCCCGCTCGCGATCGGTGAGGGCGGCCAGTTCGTCGGTCGGCGGATGGCGCAACTTGTCGAGCACGCGGGCGGTGCTGACCGGGTCGAGCAACGACCGCCCGGCGGCGACCTCGCGGACCGCGTTCACCACGTCCTGGCCGCGCACCTGCTTGAGCAGATACCCCGAAGCGCCCGCCATGATCGCGCCGACCATAGCTTCTTCGTCGTCGAACGCGGTGAGCATGAGACAGGCAGGCGGATTCGGCTTGGACCGCAGTTCGCGGCAGAGCGTGATGCCGTCGCCGTCCCCGAGCCGCACATCCACGACCGCGACATCCGGCTCGACGTGCATAGCCACCGCGAGCGCCTCTTCGACACTCCCGGCCTCAGCGACCACTTCCAGGTCGGCCTCGTCGCTGAGCAGGTCGCGCAGGCCCCGCCGGACGAGTTCGTGGTCGTCTACTAGCAGCACCTGGATCGGCATATGTCCAGGTTACGGTGCGTGGGGCGGTTCGTCTGCCGGTCGTGCCGCACGACACCAGGAGTTACCGCTCGCAGGCGATTCCGTCGCCGTCGCGGTCCAGACCGGAGCGGTAGCCCGGGTCGCCGCGGTGAAGCGGGGTGACCCCAGCGGCTTTCGCGGCCGCGCAATTCTTGTAGTACGCAGCGCTCGGCTGTTCGGGTTCCGGCTGGTCCTCGACCGGGGGCGGCGGGGGAGCGGCTTGCTCGGACGTGCGCGGGGCCGGTGGCGGGGCGGGCGTTTCCTTCGGCGGAGCAGGGGGCGGCACCGGCGTCGGCGCGGTGATGACGCCCTTGCAGGGTTCCGCCCACAATCCGGCCGCCGCTTGCTGGGCCGCGTTTGCCGCGTTGCGCAAAGAGTCGGAGATGACGTTTCCGGCCAGCCGCGCGTATCCGGCCGAAAGCGTCGCGGTCGCGTAGTCGGTGCCGTCGTTCAATGCGAGCGCGACGCCGTCAGTGGTGTCCGTGGTGATCTTTACTGCCGCGCCGGCGAGCTTGTTATTGGCCCAAGTAACGGTTTCCGTCGCGTAGCAGTTGTTCCCAGTCGCCACTTCGAGACCGAGGACGCGCACGGTGCGATGGCTGCCGTCCGAACCGGCCAGTTCGACGTTAGCGGCGTCGGTGATTTTGTCCACGGTGTACGTCACCGGCGCCGGAGAGACTGAGGTGGTCACCGGGGTTGTCGAGGGCGGGGCGGCGGGTGCGGCAACCGGCTCCGGCGTCGGCGCGGGCTTTCCGAACACCGCGCCCAGAATGAAGAGAACCGCGAAGACGCTGAGGACGACCGTCAGCCAGGTCGGGAATTTCAGCTTGGGGCGCGGCGGCGGCGCGGGCGTGGAGTGCATTCGGAAATCCTCTTCCTGAGGCGGGTGCCGAATGGACTTCGCACAAGCGGCCGCGAGTGTTACACGACAGGGTTTCGCGGAAAGGAAGAAGTCACGGATCAGTTACAAAGCAAGCTTTCTCCGCAGCGGGTGTGACGGTTCGCGACTGCCCCGCGATGGTTATGGGAACTGTCCAGGAGAAAGCGCACCCCCGATGGCCGAGCTGATCGAACGACTGTCCCTGTCCCCGACCGGGCAGGTGCCCGCGAGCGGTACGGAATTCACCGCGATCGACGTGAAGACGACCGGATTGCACGCCGGTCGCGTGCTGGAGGTCGCCGCGATCCGGTTCCGCGGGGACGGAACCTTCCTCGGCGAGTTCGCGACGGTCGTCGCCGCGGAGGCGAACCGGCGCAATCCGCACCGCATCACCGCGGCGGAACTAGCTGGTGCGCCGGCTTTCGGCGACATCCTCAGCCGGTTGTTCGATCTGTGCCGGGGCGCGGTCGTCGTGGCCCACGACCTGTCTTCGGCGGAGAGCCTCCTCGCCGAGATCAGCCAGCTGGGCGTCCGGCTGCCCCGGCTGCCCGGAATCTCGCTCAAGGACACCGCACAGGCGACGTTGCCGTTGCCCAACTACCGTCTCGCCACCATCGCCCGCGCCTTCGGCATCGAGGACTTTCCCGGTTACCTCGCCGAGCCGGCCGCCCGGGCGTGCGCGCAGGCGATGATCGCTCTCGTCGGGACCCATGGGTTGCGGCTGGCGCACCCGGTGCGTTTCCCGGAATTGCCGCGGTATGCGGCCGGGGCGGCAGCCCTGCGCCGGTCGGTGGACGGCGCGGAGAAAGGGTGGATGGCCGAGGCGGTCGACCGGGTTTCCGCGGGAGACGGCGGACCGGTCGCGCAGGCTTACCTCGATCTGCTTGCCGAAGCGGTCGGCGACGAATTCCTGGCTGACGAGGAGGTCTCGGCGCTTGCCGGCCTAGCGGCTGAAGCTGGGCTGCCCGCAGCGGAGGTCCGGCGGGTGCATGCCGGTTTCGTCGCGGAGCTGCGCCGGGTCGCGGAGGCCGACGGGGAGGTGACTTCCACCGAGTACCGCGAACTGCGGCAGGTCGCGGAGGCGCTCGGGGTGCTGGAAGCGGTGGTGGACCTGAAGGTGACCGCCACGGGACACAAGCCG
Organism: Amycolatopsis albidoflavus; assembly: GCF_039525725.1. NCBI lineage: Bacteria > Bacillati > Actinomycetota > Actinomycetes > Pseudonocardiales > Pseudonocardiaceae > Amycolatopsis > Amycolatopsis albidoflavus. The sequence goes on along the minus strand of NZ_BAAAHV010000021.1, from coordinate 124,492 downwards.
ACGAGAGTTCTCGTGCTCGGCGCGACGGCGGACGCGGACCAGTTCCGGGCGCGGGTGCTGTCGGCGGGATTCCAGCTCGCGAAGAACCTGACGGGCTCGGTCACGCACCTCGTGTACGACGCGGAGGTGCGTGAGTCCGAACCGCGGCTTTCCCGGGCGCTCGAACTCGGTGCGCACGTCGCGCGGCTGGACGAGGCTCCGGTGTTGTTGGGTTTCGAGAGCGCCCCGCAGCCGAGACATCAGAAGGCGCCCTCGGGCAGCAGCCGGCTGGCCGGCCGGGTGCTGATGGGAATCGGACTAGTTCTGATGGTCCTCACCGTCGCCGCGATGTTCGGCGGCGCCGGGTTGGGGCCGGGGATCTTTCTGGGTGTCTTCGCGGTCGGTGCGCTGGTCGGCGGCTGGTATCTCGACGAGACGAAGCGGGTGGCGGCCGGGTCAGCGGGCTAGCGGAGGGAACCTCTTCTCGTTTCGGTCCACCTTCGCGTTCGCCGCTTCCAGCAGGTCGATTCCCAGCACGTCCGCCAGCCGGACGAGATACAGCATCACGTCGGCGATTTCGTCTTGGACGTTGAACTCCTGGGTCGGGTCCGCGCGCCAGTTCGCGGCCTCTTCCGGCGTCAGCCACTGGAACAGGGCGATCAGCTCGCCTACTTCGCCGGACAGGGCCATCGTCAGGTTTTTCGGGGTGTGGAACGGTTCCCATTCCCGGGCGGCGGCGAAGTCGCGGAGGCGCTGGGTGAGGTCGTCTAGGGTCACCGGACCTGACTATCACGCGCAGTGCTCACCTGGGGTGTCCGGGTTGGGCCGAAAAGAGTACGCCGTTGGCCCACACGCCGGTTACGGGCGATACGGCAGACTGTTCCCGTGAGCGTCCCCGACCCGGTCGAGTACACCGCCAAAATCGGTGCGGTTCTCGACACTGTGCGGCGGCTGCTCGACTCCGGCAGCCGCGCTGATCTCGCGCCGCTCGCCCGGCGGGCGGTGGACGACATCGTGGGCATGCTCGAGCAGCACGGCGACCTCGCGGCGGACCTCGAGGAGCGGCTTGACCAGGCGGTCGCGTTGTACGCGCGGGCTTGTGCGGCTCGGCCGCCGGAGCCGGGGCAGCTCGCGGACTGGGTGCTGGAGGCGGCGTTCAGCGGGCGGGCGGTCGCGGTGGCCGATTTCGCGGCGGCGCTCGGGGCGGGCGGGCTCGCGCGGATGAAGTCCATTGTGGACGAAGTGTTGCGGGTGAAGCAGCCGGAGAAAGCCGAGATCGCGCAGCGGCTGCAGGAGGAGATCGCCGAGGCCAGCGGAGACGTCGACGGGCTGGTCGCCATTCTCGCGGCCAAGCCGCCTCGGGTGGACGTCAGTCTCAAGATTGTCCGGGTGTTGCGGGCGGCTGGGCGGCACGGCGAGGCGATCGCTTACGCGGCGCGGGTGCTGACTCCGCAGCGGGCGGGAACGCGACTACGGGCAGAGAACCCGAGGGCGGAGAAGCCACCGACGGAAAAGCCGCAGCGGGCAGAGAAGCAGCAGCGGAAAGAAACACCGCAGCAGGCGGAAGCCCCGCACAAAGAAGAACACTCCATTTCGGAGTATCGCGAGCGGATCGAGCAGCTGATCGCGCAAAAAGAAGCGGGCGCGTACCGGGAAGCGGCGCAGTGCCTCAAAAAACTGCGCACCCTGCACAAGCAAGCGGGTACGGCGGAGGAGTTCACCGGCTACGTCGCCGAGCTGGTGAACGTCCACCGCCGCAAAACCCGGTTGCTTGCGGAGATCCGGTCGGCCCGGATCGCGCTACCGAAGGGCTAGATTTCGGCCAGGGCGGCGCGGTAGGCGTCCAGGTCGTAGTCCAGCTGGTCTTCTTCCTCGGTTTCGGTCAACTGTCCTTCCAGGACGGTCACCAACCGGTCGAGGACCTCGGTGCGGGAAAGGTCCTGCCGCAGCAGGTTCTGCGCGGCGGTCCACACTTCGGCGGGCTCGTCGTCCCACAGCTGGTCCACAATGGACGTCTCAAGCGCGAGGCGGAGACCGTCGGCGCCGTCGAATTCTTCCGCGGCCAGCGACTCGTGGTACTCCGGGTGCGCGCCGATCACCAGCAGCCGGCGCTGTTCCGGGTCGCCCGGGTCCAAGTCGGTCAGTTCCTCGTCACCGATCACTGTGGACAGTTCGGGCACCGCGAAACGGCGGCGGGCCACCACTTCCAGGGCTTCTTCGGCGGACTCGGTGCCGTCGAGGTAGTCGCTGAAGTCGTCTTCCTCGTCGTCGTCCGAGAGGTACTCGCCGAGGTATTCGGTGACTTCTTCCAGCAAAGCCGCGGTCGCGATTTCGGACAGTCCGGCGCGCGCGGCGGCCCAGCCCGCCCAGGACAGCACGACCGGCGCGACGGCGTCCTCGTCTTCCAGCTCGTATTCGCCGTCCAGCAAGGATTCGAGGAACCGGGCCAGCTTCTCCGGACCGACGCGCAGCGGGTTCGCCTGTTCCACCCGGCAGCCGTGGTCCACCAGCAGATTGGCGATTTCGCGGGCGGCGTCGGCGTCCGGCAGGTTCGTGTCGGCGAGGAACTGGGTGACGGCTCCCTCGCGCTGCGCGGCAGTCCACTCGGCGACCGGCGGAACCTCAGTGGGCTCCGGCAGCGAACGCGCCCAGGTCAGCGCGATGGCGTGGAATCGCGTGTAGTCCTCGCCGACGTCCGGCTCGTCCAAGGCGTCCGTGGCGGCGATCCCGGACACCAGCAGCCGGTGCGCGTCGGCGGGTTCGATCTTCTCCAGTACGACCAGTTCGCCGTCTTCCTCGACCTGCGAGCGCATTTCGGCGAGCACCTCGTGCGGCTCCTCGATGACCACCAGGTCGCGCACCCGGCCGCCCTCGGTGAAGTCCAGCAGCGCGAGCAGGCCGAGCGAGTGGTCGCCTCGGGAAAAGACGCACAGCAGCGAAGACTCGTCGCCGTAAACATCCCCGGTGCGCCAGCATTCGCCGACGCTGACCTGCCCGACCTCGGCGGCCCACTCCGGCTCCGGGATGCCGCGGCCGAGCACCACGCCGAGCGCCTCGGCCGCCGCCGAACGCTCCTCTTCGGACTCGGCCAGCACCTTCAGCGCGGCCAGCAGCGCCGCCGCGCCAGGGGTGATCTTGCGCTGGGCGAAGGCGATCAGCTCAAGCCCGAGCTGGCTTTCCGGCTCGTCCTCCACGACGACGTCCCGCCACTGCCCGACGACCTCGGAACCGAGCAGGTCGATGTCGAACGGACCGGGCTCGGCCGCGACCGCGGAGAAGTCCCGCAGCACGTCCTTGAACAGACCGTTGACGCTGGGGGCGGTGGGTAGGGAACTCTTCTTGCGCGCGCGGCTCACCGGACTCATGCCGCACATCTTGCCTGGACCGAAAGCTCAGGCCTCAGCTGGTCGGCTCCGCCGTGCCGCGTGCCTTCAGGCGCCGTTCGCGCAGCGCGTCGTCGAAGTCGACGACGAACGCCCCCGCGGCCATCGCGACCAGCAGCGTCAATCCCAATACCGCGCCGACCCAGGTCAGGACGATAGTCAACATCGTGGCCTCCTTCGCAGGTCAAGTGCGACTTCCTGCTGCTTTCAGGGTCGCTTGCGGACCGGGGCGCTGGTATCGGCCAAGTGGTTACGAAGACGCTGGCCGATCGGTCAATTACCCGGCTCTTGTGCAGAAAGAGAGCAGAAGGAGGCCAGTGAGGCGCGTGTGGGTGATGCTCAGAGTTTCCGCAATCGAACACGGTTGATGGCGTGGTCGGCGTCCTTGCGAAGCACGAGCGTCGCGCGCGGCCGGGTCGGCTTGATGTTCTCCATCAGGTTCGGCTCGTTGATGGTGCGCCAGAGGTGCCGCGCTTCCTCGCGGGCCTCGTCGTCGTCCAGGCCGGCGAAATGGTGGAAGTGCGACGCCGGGTCGGCGAACGCGGTGTGCCGCAGCTTCAGGAATCGCTCGACATACCAATGCTCGATGTCGTCGATGTGCGCGTCGACGTAAATCGAGAAATCGAACAGATCCGAAACGGTCAGGCTCGGGCCGGGCTGCAGGACGTTCAATCCCTCGATGATCAGGATGTCCGGCCGCTCCACGACCTGCTCCTGGTCCGGGAGGATGTCGTAGGCCAGGTGCGAGTACACCGGCGCGGACACCCGCTCGGCCCCGGACTTCACCTCGGTGACGAACCGCAGCAGCGCGCGCCGGTCGTAGCTTTCCGGGAAACCCTTGCGGTGCATGATCCCGCGCCGGGTCAGCTCGGCGCGCGAGTAGAGGAACCCGTCGGTCGTCACGAGGTCGACGCGCGGGTGGTCGGGCCAGCGGGCGAGCAGGGTGCGCAGGATCCGGGCGGTGGTCGACTTGCCGACGGCGACACTGCCCGCGACGCCGATCACGAACGGCGCTTTGGTGTTGCGGCAGTCCTCGCCGAGGAACGTCGTGGTGGCCTCGTACAGCTGTTGCCGGGCCTTCACCTGGAGGTTGATCAGCCGCGAAAGCGGCAGGTACACGTCGGCGACCTCGGCGAGATCGATTTGTTCCCCGAGCCCGCGGAGCCGGACCAGCTCGTCCGCGGTCAGCGGCAGCGGAGTGGAGCTGCGCAGCTCCCGCCACTGTTCCCGATGCAGCTCTACATAAGGGCTGAGTTCACGGACCCGTGTGGGCATCGCACACTCCTCGGCCGTCGCCTGCGCTGGCTCCGTCTGCGCTACTTCCGTAACGCCGTATCAACGGTAGGGCTTACCGCGCGTGAACGCGCTGTGATGTGATGCACGCACCCCTGAGCCGAGAGGTATTCGATCACCGAAGGTGACCGTTGGCCCCGAACACTTCCTGCCACGCGGCGGCGACCTGACGGGCGCAGGTGGCCGGTGCCACGCCGCCGACGCCGGTGCCGAGACCGGGCATCGCGATCGTCCGCACCGCCGAGGCGACCGAGCCGGAATCCAGCTGTCCGCGCTGCCACTGCAGGAACACCGCGCGCGCCGCGAGATACGGGTGGACGGTGTCGGCGGGCAGCCGTTCGCCGGGCTCGCGCATGGTCGGCGCGCTGATCAGCCACGCCGGTTCGGACTCGCCGGTCGGGACGATCACCGACTCGCCGATCGGCAGCTCACCGCCGTATGAAGCCAAAACCGCACTGCGCACGCTCTGCTCGATGCCGGGGAACGCCCGCGCGTAGACCGCGTCGATCCCGCCGCGCATCCAGCCGTAGGAGTTGGCCGGGCTGACCACCGCCTGCGCGGCGATGTCGAGCACCGAACCGCGATGCACCCGGACAGAGCCGCCGACGTCCGCCACGGCGGAGGTCCACGCCGCGGCCAGCGGTTCATCGACGGCGCACAGCACCAATTCCGGCGTTCGGGGAGAAACCGGCGAAACGGCTTCCCCGTGCCCGGCGTGTGTGCCTGAGTCGGCGGTCACCGTTCCAGCATGGCAAAAAACGCCACCCGGCGTAACCGGTTTAGCCACCGGCTGTCCGAGTGAAAAGCGCCACGCGCGCGGTCGCTAGCCTGACTCCCGTGTTGCGGATCGCGTATTTCGGCCCTCAGGGCACGTTCACCGAGCAGGCCGCCCGCGCGCTCGCGCCGGGCGAGGACCTGACCCCCTACGAGACCGTCCGGCTGGCGCTGCAGGCTGTCCGCGACGGTGCCGCGGACGCCGCGTGCGTGCCGATCGAGAACTCCGTCGAGGGCGTGGTCCCCGCGACGCTCGACGGGCTCAGCGACGGGGATCCGCTCGTCGCCACGGCCGAGACGATCCTGCCCATCCACTTCAGCGTGCTCAAACGGCCGGGCGGCGGCGAAATCCGCACTGTCGCGAGCCATCCGCACGCGCTCGCCCAGGTGCGCGAATGGCTGGAGGCGAACCTGCCGGACGCCACCCCGGTCGCCTCGTCGTCCACCGCGGCCGCGGCCGTCGGCGTGGTCGAGGGCGATTTCGACGCGGCGGTGTCCGCGCCGGTCGCGATCGAGCACTACCCGCTGGAGGAGCTGGCGACCGGCGTCGCCGACGTCTGCGACGCGCAGACCCGGTTCCTGATGGTGCGTCGCCCCGGCGAACTGCCCGCGCCCACCGGAGCCGACCGCACGTCGATCGTCGCGGCCGCGGTCAACCGCACCGGGACGCTGTCCGATCTGCTGGTGGAGCTGGCCGTCCGCGGGATCAACCTGACCCGGATCGACGCCCGGCCGACGCGCAGCAACTTCGGCGAGTACCGGTTCTTCATCGACTTCGAGGGGCACGTCGCCGAACCCCGGATCGTCGACGCGATGGCCGCCCTGCGCCGACGCTCTCACCTGCGCTTCCTCGGTTCGTACCCGCGAGCGGACGAGGTCGCGGCCACGATCGAGGACGGCGCGGGGAACCAGGATTTCCTCGACGCGCAGGCTTGGGTCGACGCCGTTTTGAAGGGAGAGGGCGCATGAGGCTGTTGCTGGTCCGGCATGGACAGACCGAGGGCAATGTCCGCCGCGCGCTGGACACCGCGTTGCCCGGCCCGCCGCTCACCGAACTCGGCCGGGAGCAGGCCGCGGCGCTCGCCGAGCAGCTGAAATCCGAGCCGATCGTGGCGGTGTACGCGTCGGAGGCGGTGCGGGCGCAGCAGACCGCGGCGCCGCTGGCCGAGGCGTTCGGGTTCGACGTGCAGGTGATCGAGGGCGTCAAGGAGGTCGACGCCGGCGACCTCGAAGGCAATACCGACCCGGACTCGATCGGCGTCTACCTGGACGTGGTGAAGGCCTGGACGGAAGGCGACCTCGACGTCTCGATCCCCGGCGGCGAGACCGGCGCGCAGGTGCGCGACCGGATGCTCGGCGCGGCGGGCGAGCTGCGGGCCAAGCACGAGGAAACCTCGCCGGACGGCGTGGTCGTGCTGGTCAGCCACGGCGGCGCGATCCGGCTCGCCGGGGAGTGGCTGGCCGCGAACGTGCCCGCCGAGCTGGCGAACGAGGCGCTGATCCCGAATACGAAGTTCGTCGAGCTGGAAGCCCGCGACCACGGATGGGAGTGCGTCCGCTGGGTCGACACCCGCCTTTCGTGAGCGGTTGATCACTCGCTCGGGGAAACGCTGAGTGAACCCGCATCCGGTGGGGAACTCACCGGATGCGGAGCAACCCCGTCCGGACATGGCACGTCCTCCGGAAGAGGTTCCACCCAGTTCGGCGTTCACCAGCACAGCGAGGCGAGTGAGATGGCAAACACGAAGAAACCGTGGTTTTCCCTGGTCTTCCTGTCCGCAGTGGGCGCGTCGGGGGCGCTGCTGCTTTCCGCGTGCGGCCAGGGCGCTCCCGCCGCGAGCGGCCCGGCGAGTTCGGACACCCCGTCGAGCAGCCCGATGTCGTCGGCTTCGTCCGCGGCGTCGTCGGCTCCTTCTTCCGCGTCGTCCGCGCCCAGCGGCGGCTCGGCTCCGGCCGACAAGCCGCCCGCCGACAACGGCCTGTGCAAGGCAGGCGACGTTTCCCTGTCGCTCGGCGGCGGCGACGCCGGCGCCGGTTCGGAGTACCGGCCGCTGCTGATCAAGAACACCAGCGGCACACCGTGCACCATCCAGGGCTTCCCTGGCGTGTCCTACGTCGGCGGCGAGAACGGGGCCCAGATCGGCCCGGCCGCCGATCGCGACGGCGCCAAGGGCGCGCCGGTGAAGCTGGCTCCCGGCCAGTCCGCCGCGGCCGACCTGCAGTTCGCGCAGGTGCGCAACTTCGACCCTGCCGTGTGCAAGCCGACCCAGGTCAAGGGCCTGCGCGTGTACCTGCCGCAGGAGAAGGCGTCGAAGTTCGTGCCGCTCGACGGCCTCGGCTGCGCGGGCACGAACATCCCGGGCAAGCAGCTCGGCGTGAAGACCGTGCACAAGGCCTGACCGAGGCTCTGCGCGTGGGGATCAGCCCCGCGCGCAGAGTTGTTCCACCTGGACGACGGCGGCCTGCTGGTCGCGGTTGTCGAAGCGGCTGCTGAGCACCATCTTGTTCACCGCTTCGAGGCTTTTGGCCAGCGGCTGGTAGTTGCCGTCGAAGGTCGCCGCCGCCTTGGCCAGCTCCATCGCGCCGGTCACGCGGTGCACCGAATCGTCGGACATCCGGGTGAACTGCGCCGCGTCGACGCCGCCCGTGGTGTCCGGGATGTGCCCAGCGCGAGAGAACGCGGCACACGCGGCCGCGGCGTCGACATTCGCTCCGGCGCGCTGGCCGGACAGTCCCCACAGCAGCCCGACCACGCAGGTGCCGAGCACGAACCCGGCGACGGCGGCGAGGACGAGCGGCCGGCGGGTGGCAGGAGGCGGTGACTCCAGGTCGGTGTCGCGGTCGTCGTCCGGCAGCGGCGGAGTGTCGAGCGCAGTCATCACGTACCTCCGGGCGGCCGGGGTGAGGTGCTATTTCAGCACCAAAACCGCGCCGGATCACTGCTGCGAACGGACTCCGTCCCCGGTCGAGGCCGTTTTGTCATCGAGCGGGCGGCCGCGCAGCGCGAACAGTGCGTAAGCGGTCACGAACAGCAGCAGAACGCCGGAAGCGGTGAAGGTGTCGCCCGCCGATCCGAGCAGCTTCGTGAGCAATCCGCCCAGGAGCGCGCCGAGCGGAATCGCGCCCCAGACGACTGTCCGCCACACCCCGAGCACGCGGCCGAGCAGCTCGCCCGGCACGAGCGTGTGGCGCGCGGTCGCGAGCACCACGTTCACCGCCACCACCGCCGCCGCGAAGACGCCGAACAGCACCGCGGACACCACCGGCTGGCGCACCAGGCCCATGCCGCCGAAGCCGAGCGCGCAGAACAACACCCCGCCGACCAGGACCGTCCGCCGTCCGATGCGCCGGACCAGCCGCGGTGTCAGCCCTGCTCCGAGCAGGCCACCGGCACCGCCGACGAACGCGAAAGCGCCGAAGGTGGCGTCGGACAAATGCAGGTCTTCCAGCGCGTACAGCACCAGCTGCGCCTGGGCCAGTTCGCTGATCAGGCTGAGCAGACCGGCGATCGCGAGCAGTCGCAGCAACAGCGAATGCCGCCGCAGCCAGCGGAAGCCGTCCGCGAAATCCGCCCGGATGTGCGACTTGGTTTCCTGCCGCGGCCGGTAGCTGCCCGCCATGCCCAGCAGCACCGCGGCGCCGACCGCGAACCCGACGGACGAGAGCAGGAACGGGAAGACCGCGAACATCGCGAAGGTGGCGCTGCCGACCGGGCCGCCGAGGAACGTCTGGCCGACGATCTCGCAGGCCTGCAGTTTGCTGTTGGCGCTCTCCAGCCGGTCCGCCTCGACCAGCGAGGGCGGCAGCACGTTCGCCGCGCTCTCCGCGACCGTTTCGGCGATGCCCACGAGCAGCGACGCGACGTAAATCGTCCAGATCTCCATCGCGGCGAACGCGAGCAGCGCGGTGACCGCGGCGACCACGAGCGCGCGCATCGCGTTCGCGGCGATCATCGCCTTCTTGCGGTCGATCCGGTCGACGAGGGTGCCTGCCGGGATGGCGAACAGCAGCCACGGCAGGAACTGCACCGCCGAAAGCGCGGCGATCTCGACCGGATCGCGGGTCAGCGTGGTGGCCAGCAGCGGGAAGGCGACCTTGGCGATGCCGTCGGCGAGGTTCGACGTGCCGCTCGAAGCGAGCAGCCAGCGCAGCCGGCCGTCCGTCGTCCGATGCGACACAAACCACCTCACGAAAACCGGAAACTGCCTGATCAGGACAGTCTAAAGAGATCAGCCGCGTTCCGTGACGCTTTGATGACCTTCGGTGTTTTCCGTGGTGGCGGTGCGTTGTTGAGCAGGGAAGAGCAACGGGCGGGCGGGGTTCCGCCGGAATCAGCCCCAGCCGAGTTCGTGCAGCCGCTCGTCGTCGATGCCGAAGTGGTGGCCGAGTTCGTGCATGACGGTGATCAGGACTTCCTCGACGACGTCGTCCTCGGTGTCGCAGATGTCGAGGATCGGCTCCCGGTAGATCGAGATCCGGTCCGGCAGCGCACCGCTGTAGTGGCTGGTGCGCTCGGTGAGCGCGATGCCGTGGTAGAGCCCGAGAATGTCCGGCGCCTCCTCGTTGAACTCCTCGACCAGCACCACGACGTTGTCCATCGCCGCGGCGAACTCCGCGGGCACCTGGTCGAGCGCGTCGGCCACGAGTTCCTCGAACCGGGCCTGGCTCATCTCGACGGGCACCGCTCAGTTCCCGCCGGAACCGGAACTCGGCGGCGGGCTCTGCTGCTGGCCGGACGAGCTGGAGGAGCCGCTCTTCACGCTGCCGGTGACCGCCTGGAACCCGCTGCCGTCCTGCAGCGTGGCCGCGACCTTGCAGTTGACCTTGGTGGACCCGGCGTCCCAGCTCTCCTGCTCGCGCGAGTCCCAGCCCAGCGTGAGCTTCTTCGAGGAGAGATCGGAGCTGCCGGTGTAGTCCTTCGCGGCCTTGTTGCACTCGGTGTCGAGCCAGGACTTCTGGTCGTCCAGCTTCGGGTAGCCGTCCTTGAAGTGCGAGGCTAGGTCGAGCGTCGCGATCATTTCGTAGGAGTGCGGCTTGCTGCAGTCGACCGGGTCGCCGACGCCCTTGCCCGCCAGCGCGAGGCAGGTGCCCGGGGCCCACACCATCGACTGGTCCTGGGTCTTCGCCGCGCCGGTGGTGGGCTGCAGGCCGCCGCCCGGACCGGCGAACTGCAGGCCGCAGCGCAGCTGGCGGTCGCCGCCGGACCACTGCGCCGACGTGGGCCGCAGCAGGTTGGTGGTGAGCTTGCCGTACGGGTCGAGCGGGTGGCCGAGGTACGGCCGCACGTCGCTGTTGCACTGCTGCTGCGCGATGTCCTGCCATTGGTCGAGGCTCGGGAACGGAGCCTGCTGCGGGAACTTCGCGCCGATGTCGACCACGGTGGTGACCTCGAACAGGTGCGGCTGGGTGCACGGCACCTGGTGCGCGTCCGAGGCGTCCTTGGCGTTCCAGGTCAGGCAGGTGCCCGGCGGCGAGTGGAACGCCTGCTGGGCGGCCTCGGTGAGCTTGCCCTCCCCGCCGCCCGCGCCGCCGGCGAGCGTGTCGGTCCAGGAGAAGGCGACGCTCAAGGCCAGCGCGATGACCGCGCCGAAGAACACCCCGGCCATCACCACGCGGGTGGTCAGGGTCTGCATACGCGAAGGGAACCGCTCCGAGCGTTGAGACATCGATACCCATGATGCCCGCGCCGCATGAACCGCGCGTGTGCCGGGTCGATTAGGGTGGAACGCGGGGTTTGCAGTGCTGGGGGATTACGGAGCGCACATGACGCAAGACGACAACAGCGGCGCGCAGCCGGCCGAGGAGCAGAAGAAGCCGGGTTCGATGCGGTTCCAGGACGCGAACACGCAGCCGCGGCAGCCCTCGGTGGCCGAACAACGGGCCCGTAAACAGGCCATCGCCGACCAGGAACGCGAGCGGCAGGAAGCCCTGGCGGCGCGGGAGGCGGCGGACGCGAAGGCGGCCACCAAACGCAAGATCCTGATCGGCAGCGGGGTCACTGTCGGTCTCGTCGGGCTGGTCGCGACGTTCTACACGATCGCGAAGCCCGCCGAGGTCACCGCGTCCTGCGTCACGTCCGACGGGGTCATCCAGAACGACGACTACTGCACTGACGACTACGCCCAGCGCCACGGCGGGCACTACAGCGGCGGGTTCTGGTTCATCCCGATTCCCGGCGGCACCGGGTTCACCCAGTACCGCTACAACTACGGCGGCACCGGGAACATCGGGCAGCACGTGTCCGGCGGCAGCTACACCGCGCCGTCGGGCAACACCAACGTTTCGACCAAGTCGGGCACCAGCGTCCAGCGCGGCGGGTTCGGCATCAGCGGCAAGAGCGGCACCTCCGGAGGCACCGGCGGGACCGGCAAGAGCGGAGGCTCGTAGGTGTATCGGGACCGGCGGGAACCGCGCCGCGACTGGCAGCGGATCGTCGAAGAGCAGGGCCTGGTCTACGGCACCCCGGCACGCGACGGCACCGGCAAGCCGCGGCCGTACTGGGACGAGTCGGTGCACTACGTCTTCGACATGGACGAGGTGCTCTCGCTCGAGGCGGACGTCGAGCTGCTGCACTCGATGTGCCTGGAGGCCGTCGACAACGTCGTGACCACCGAGCAGTACCAGCGCTTCGGCATCCCGGAGTGGGTGTGGCCGCACATCGCGGAATCGTGGAAGCGCCAGGACCCGCACGTCTACGGCCGCTTCGACCTGCGCTACGACGGCAAATCGCCGGCCAAGCTGCTGGAGTACAACGCGGACACGCCGACCACGCTGCTGGAGGCGTCGCTGCTGCAGTGGCACTGGAAGACCGACGTCTTCCCGGAAGACGATCAGTGGAACTCCATCCACGAGAAGCTGGTGGAGCGCTGGGAGGAACTCGGCGGCAAGCTGCCGTCGAACGAACTGCACTTCACCTGGTCCGCGGCCGACCCGAGCGGCGAGGACCACGTGACCACGGCGTACCTGCAGGAGACCGCCGCCGAGGCCGGGCTCGACACGGTCGGGCTCGCGATCGAGGAGATCGGCTGGGACCCGGTGCTCAAGCGGTTCGTCGACCTCGCCGAGGCGCAGATGTCCACGGTGGTGAAGCTGTACCCGTGGGAGTGGGTCGTCGACGAGGAGTTCGGCAAGTTCGCGGTGGAGACCATGCCGCGCACGCTGTGGGTCGAACCGCTGTGGAAGATGCTGCTGTCGAACAAGACGCTGCTCGCGGTGCTGTGGGAGAACTACCCCGGGCACCCGAACCTGCTGCCCGCGTTCGCTGACGACCCCGGCCTCCTCACCGAGTACGTGCGCAAGCCGAAGCTCGGCCGCGAGGGCGCGAACGTGCAGATCGTGGCCACCGGGTACGAGACGCAGACGGACGGGGTCTACGGCGCGGAAGGCTACGTCTACCAGGCGTTCGACCCGCTGCCGGAGTTCGACGGATACCGGCCCGCGCTGGGCGCGTGGATCGTCGGCGACCAGTCGGCGGGGCTCGGGATCCGCGAGACCAGCGGACTCGTCACCGACGACGGTGCGGCGTTTGTCCCGCACCGGATTCCGGAGTCGTGATAAAACCCTGGATGTCCGATTTGCTGAGCTGACTCGGCCATCCAGGGAGACTCCGTGTCCACGACGCTCGCGCTGCCCGCAACGTTCGGTTCCGACCTCGTGCGCGGCATCGGCGCGATCCTGCTGTACGGCATCGTCGGCCTGCTGCTGATGTTCGCCGGCTTCTACGCGATCGACTTCACCACGCCGGGCAAGCTGTCGAAGCTGGTCACCCGCGGGCTGCCGAACGCGGTGATCGTGACCGCGTCCGGGCTGCTGTCGATGGCGTTCATCGTGGTCGTGGCGATCTACAGCTCCGCGAGCGACTTGACCGCCGGGCTGATCACGTCGCTGGTCTACGGCCTGATCGGGGTCATCGTTCAGGTGCTGGCCGTGCGGCTGCTGGAGTGGGCGACCCGGATCGATGTCGGGTCCACGATCCAGAGCGAGAAGTTCGCGCCGGCGAGCGTCGTCGTGGCGGCGGCGCACCTGGGGCTCGGGCTGGTCGTCGCGGTAGCGATTTCGTAGCGTTCGCGCACTGCCGCGCGGTCCCGTTCCCACTAACGTGGGAACCGTGCGATTGCTCAGGACGCCGGAAGACCGGTTTGCGGATCTGCCCGACTTCGCGTTCGAACCTCAGTACACCGACCTGTCCGACCCGGACGGCGGCCTGATCAGAGTCGGCTACGTCGAGGCGGGACCCGCCGACGGGCCGCCGGTTCTGCTGCTCCACGGCGAGCCGAGCTGGTCGTTCCTCTACCGGAAGATGCTTCCGGTGCTCGCCGACGCCGGGCTGCGGGCGATCGCGCCGGACCTGGTCGGGTTCGGGCGGTCGGACAAGCCCGCGGAGATCGTCGACCACAGTTACGCGCGGCACGTGGAGTGGATGCGCCGGTTCTCGTTCGACGTCCTCGGGCTCGAAGGGGTCACGGTGGTCGGGCAGGACTGGGGCGGGCTGATCGGGCTGCGGCTGGTGGCCGAGAACCCGGGGCGCTTCGCCGGTGTGGTCGCGGCCAATACCGGGCTGCCGACGGGGGACGTGGACATGCCTCCGGTGTGGCACAAGTTCCGGGAGGCGGTGGAGGGCGCGCAGATCCTGGACGTCGGGCGGTGCGTGCAGGCCGGCTGCCAGACGCCGCTGTCGGAGGAGATTCGCGCGGCTTACGACGCGCCGTTCCCGAACGAGATGTACAAGGCCGGACCGCGGGCGATGCCGGGGCTGGTGCCGACCCGTCCGGACGATCCGGCGTCGGAGGCCAACCGGGCGGCTTGGGCGACGCTGACTGAGCTGGACGTGCCGTTCCTGTGCGCGTTTTCGGACGGGGATCCGATCACCGGCGCGATGGGGCCGATTCTGCAGCGGTCGATGCGCGGGGCGGCTGGTCTGGACCATCCGACGGTCGCTGGGGCGGGGCATTTCCTGCAGGAGGACGCGGGGGAGACGCTCGCGGAGCACGTGGCGCGCTTCGTCCGCCGCTGACCGGCTGCCGTGCGGGACGGTTCCCGCACGGCTTGCGGCGCCGCGGGATCAGTTCAAGCAGGACGCGGCCAAGCGAGGCAGCCTGCGCCGCATCTCTGCGGCGTCCTCGTAATCGAACTCCCACTCGGGGTCCAGCGACGGGTACCGGACCGTGAACGAGTCAGCGGGAATCTCCTCTCCGGTCGCGTCGAGGTGCGCGTTCGACGCGATGCCCAGGGTGGCTTCGCACTCCAGTTCTTCGCCGTTCGCCGTGGCCTCGCGCGTCGCGGACAGTTCGGCCAATTCGTCCGGGGCGGCCGTGATCCGTTCGAAGACCTCCCGGCCTTGTACGACCAGCCAGCCGCGGAAGTAGTCGAAGCCGTCGTCGGAGCAGCCGCCGTTGACCAGATAGGCGGCTGCCCACAGCGACCCGCGGTAGGAGTCGGCCAGCAGGTCGCAGACGATCTGCTGGGCGGCCACGATCTCCTCCCGCGGACGCACGGCGAGCAACGCGCGGGCTTGTTCGGCTACCTCGTAGCTGTCGCTCGGTGCGGAGGCCTGGCCGCGTGCCTGGTCAATCAACGCCCAGAACTGTTCGGTGTTCACGAGCACGGATCTTCGCACCGGGGTACGACAAAATCGGCGGGGCGAGCGGTCAGGACAGCGCGGCCAGCGAGTCGAGCAGGATCTGCAGACCCTCGGCGGCTTCGGCCTCGGTGAGCGTCATCGGCGGTCCGATGCGCAGGACGTTTTTGTGCAGCCCGCCCTTTCCGATGAGCAGCCCGCGGTCTTTCGTTTCTTCCAGCATTTGCTTGGCAGCGCGGACATTCGGCGTCGTGGTGCCCGGCTCGATCAGTTCGACGCCGATCATCAAGCCCTTGCCGCGCACCTCTCCGACGAACGGGCTGTTCGCCGCGCGCAGGCCTCGCATCAGCTGGTCGCCGCGGGCTTTGCAGTTCGCCTGCAGGTCGTGGTCGTCGATGTAGTCCAGGACGGCCAGCGCGCCCTGCATCGACACCGGGTTGCCGCCGAAGGTGGAGAACGACTCTGCTTTGAAGCAGTCCATCACGTCGCCCCGGGCGACCACGCCGCCTACTGCGAGGCCGTTTCCCAGGCCCTTCGCGAAGGTCATCATGTCCGGCACCACGTCGTGGGCCTGGATGCCCCAGTAGTGGTCGCCGGTGCGGCCCCAGCCGGTCTGGACCTCGTCGGAGACGAACAGGATGCCGTGGTCGTCCAGGACTTCCTTCATCGCCTTGAACAGGCCGTCCGGCGGGGAGCTGAAGCCGCCGACGCCCTGGATCGGCTCGGCGATCAGGCAGGCGACGTCGCCGGCGGTGGCGGTTTCCAGGAGTTCGACCAGGTCGGCGACGCAGGCGTCGATGTAGGCCGCGTCGGGCAGGTCGCGGAAGGGGCTGCGGTAGCGGTAGCCGCCGTGGACGTAGTTGACCTTGATCGGGCTCAGCGACGACGCCGACCAGCCGCGGTTGCCGGTGATCGCGACCGTGCCGAACGACCGGCCGTGGTAGGAGTTCCGCATCGCCAGCACCTGGTTGCTGCGGCGGTACTGGGTGGCGAGCATCAGCGCGGTGTCGTTGGCCTCGCTGCCGGAGTTGGTGAAGAACACCTTGGCGTCCGGGATGCCGGAGCGTTCCGCGATCCGCTCGGCCAGCTCCACCTGCGAGCGGATCAGGTACAGCGTCGAGGTGTGCAGGACGCCGGTGTCCAGCTGCTTGCGGACGGCGTCGCTGATCGCGGAGATGTCGTAGCCCATGGCGTTGGTGAGCACGCCGGCGAAGAAGTCGAGGTAGGTGCGGCCGGTGGAATCGGTGAGACGGCGATCCTGCGCGTGCACGATTTCGATCGGCTCGTCGTACAGCAGGGACATCCAGGACGGGAGCACCGCGCGGTGGCGCGAGAGCAGGTCGTCGGTCATGTGAGTTCCCTCCGCTCCGGGTTCTAGCGAGTATGGGGAGCGCGGGAAACGGGCGACAACGATCAGACTGTCGGGTTGTCTTCGGGGCGCCGCACAGTGTGTACGGGAAACCGCGTCGAAGTCCCGGCTGGCCTGCGACTACCCTTCGGTGCGTGATTGACCCCAGGACTCTGCGCGAAGACCCGGAAGCCGTGCGCGCGTCGCAGCGTGCCCGTGGCGAGGACGAGGGAGTGGTCGACAAGCTGCTCGACCTCGACACGCGCCGCCGCTCTGCGATCGCCACCGCCGACAAGCTGCGGGCCGAGCAGAAGTCCGTGTCCAAGCAGGTGCCGAAGGCCTCTCCCGAGGACAAGCCCGCCCTGCTCGCCCGCGCCAAGGACCTGTCGGCGCAGGTCAAGGCCGCCGAGGTCGAGCAGAACGAGGCTTCCGAAGAGTTCGACCAGCTGTTCCGCATCCTGCCGAACCTGGTGCACCCGGACGCGCCGATCGGCGGCGAGGACGACTTCGCGGTGCTGAAGACCGTCGGCGAGGTGCCGTCGTTCGACTTCGCCCCGCGCGATCACCTCGAGCTGATGGAAGGCCTCGGCGCGCTCGACATGGAGCGCGGCGCGAAGGTGTCGGGCTCGCGGTTCTACTTCCTGTCCGGCGTCGGCGCGCAGCTGCAGCTGGCGCTGCTGAACATGGCCGTGGCGCGCGCGATGGCGAACGGCTTCACACCGATGATCACGCCGTCGCTGGTCCGCCCGGAGATCATGGCCGGCACCGGCTTCCTCGGCGCGCACTCGTCGGAGGTGTACCGGCTGCGCGACGACGACCTGTACCTCGTCGGCACGTCGGAGGTTCCGCTCGCGGGCTACCACTCGGACGAGATCCTCGACCTCGGCGCCGGTCCGCGCCGCTACGCCGGCTGGTCGTCGTGCTACCGCCGCGAGGCCGGGTCGTACGGCAAGGACACCCGCGGCATCATCCGCGTGCACCAGTTCGACAAGGTCGAGATGTTCGTCTTCGCCAAGCCCGAGGACGCCGAGTCCGAGCACGAGCGGCTGCTGGGCTGGGAAGAGGACATGCTGGCCGCGATCGAGGTCCCGTACCGGGTCATCGACACCGCGACCGGCGACCTCGGCACGTCCGCCTACCGCAAGTACGACTGCGAGGCGTGGGTCCCGACGCAGGAGACCTACCGCGAGCTGACGTCGACGTCCAACTGCACCACGTTCCAGGCCCGCCGGCTGTCCGTCCGCTACCGCGACGACAACGGCAAACCGCAGACGGCCGCCACGCTGAACGGCACGCTGGCGACCACGCGCTGGATCGTCGCGATCGTGGAGAACCACCAGCAGCCCGACGGTTCGGTCCGGGTGCCGGTCGCTCTGCGTCCGTTCCTCGGCGGGCTTGAGGTGCTGGAGCCGGTCAAGCGCTGAACTTCGCGAAGGCGAGACAACCTCAGATGGAATCCCACAGAGCCCTGGTCCCCGCGCTGCGCAAGGCGGGTCCACTGGCCACAGTGGACTACGCCCTGGCTTTCGCGGTGCTCGCGACCGCGGGCTGGCTGCTCTTCACCGCGGAGAAGGGGACGCACGCGTCGTTCCGGTTCGGGCTGATCGCGATCGGCGGCGCGGCGTTCTGCCTCGTCGTCAACGGGGTCATGCTGGTGCGGGGGAGGGACCGGCGGCCGATGTTCCGGTCCGCGGACGCGCAGTTCCTCACGACGCTTCGCCAAGGCGCGCTGCGGATCTGGCTGTTCGGGCTGCTGCTCGCGGCGATCGGTTCCGGTGTCGTGCTGCTGGTGCCGAACTCGCATCCGCTCCGGCCGCAGGTGAGCGGAACCACGATGGCCGTCGCGATCGCCGCCGCCGCGGTGGCCGTGGTGGCGTCCGGGGTGTCCGCGCTCGTCGTGCGGCGCGCGGTGCCGAAGCCGCCGGGTTGATCCTTCGCGTTCCGCGGGTGCCGAACCGCGCTGGTCAGTAGGGTGCGGAGCGGAGGAGGCAGCTGATGAGGTTCAAAGGAGCGGCGCTCGCCCTGGCGGCGGTCGCGATGCTGCTCGCCGGGTGCACGCAGCAGGTGAGCGGCGTGGCTTCGCCGGTGCCGGGGCAGGGGCCGGTCACGCCGGTCGTCGACCCGTGCGCGCTGCTCGACGCGAAGCAGCTCGCCGGGCTCGGCTACAAGCCGCAGGGCAGGTCGGTGAAGGCCAGCAAGGCGCAGCGCGCGCCCGCGATGTGCCTGTGGACCGCGACGGACACCGAGCACACGATCGTCATGTCCGTCGGCTGGTCGGTGGACCTGAGCCTCGACGACTACCTCCAGGGCGCCATCAAGAAGGCCGACCCGGTGCAGCTCGGCGGTTTTCCGTGGACGCGCTACGCCGGGTTCATGGGCGGCAGCTGCGACCTGTACACCACGCTCGGGCCGAAGTCGTTCGCCTTCGTGAGTGTGTCCTTTTCGGACGAAGCGCAGGCGTGCGAGCGCGCGAAGCAGGTCATCCCGCAGGCGGCCGCGCATCTGCCGGGCGGGCAGCCCGCGCCGCCGATCGCGCCGAGCACCCCGCCGGAGGGCACCGCGCCGACCGGGCCGCTCGCGTCGGTCAACCCGTGCCAGCTGCTGAAGCCGGAACAGGCGCAGCAGCTGAAGATGGTGCCGAACGGCGAACTGGACAGCTCCAAGGTCATCTCGCCGAACGTGACCTACTGCCTGTGGAAAGACACCGACGGCGACGGCGGGCAGAAGCCGTTCGAGGTCTGGGTCGGCCCGGACGTGCCGCTGAAACGCTGGCCTGGCATGGATGTCGCGCCGACCGAGCAGATCGACGCGAACGGCCGGAAGTGGTCGCTGTTCCCGAACTTCAACGATTCCGGCGGCGTGATCTGCGCGGCCGGGCTCGCGGTTTCGGACACCGCCTCGATCCAGATCGTCAGCGGGCAGCTGGCGGACAAGAACAAGGCGTGCGACGTCATCAAGGCCGGAATCCCGATGGTGTCGGGGAATCTGCCTAGCTGAACCGTCTACATCGGACGGTTCAGTCGGTCACCTGGTCGGCGATGTACTTGGCGATCTCCAGCGCGCTCGTCGCCGCCGGGCTCGGCGCGTTGAGCACGTGCACCTGGTCCTTTGTGGACTCGATGAGGAAATCGTCCACCAGGGAACCGTCCGGTCGCAGTGCCTGCGCCCGCACGCCGGAGCCGTGGCGCACGATGTCGTCCTCGGTGACCGCGGGCACGAGCTGCGCGAGGCTGGCGGCGAAGCGCTTCTTCGAGAACGACCGCAGCACCTCTTCGAGGCCGGTCGGGTACGCGTACTTGCGCGCGAGCTTCCACGCGCCGGGGAAGCGGGCGACGTCGGCGAGGTCCTTCACCGACACGTCCGCCCAGCGGTAACCCTCGCGGCGCAGCGCGAGCACGGCGTTCGGGCCCGCGTGGACGCTGCCGTCGAGCATGCGGGTCAGGTGCACGCCCAGGAACGGCAGTGTCGGGTCCGGCACCGGGTAGATCAGGCCGCGCACGAGGTGGCGGCGCTCGGGCTTCAGCTCGTAGTACTCGCCGCGGAACGGCACGATGCGCGCGCTCGGCGTGAGGCCGGCCAGTTCGGCGACGCGGTCCGCGTGCAGGCCGGCGCAGTTGACCAGCGCGTCCGCGTGCAGCACCTCGGAGCCGGTGGCCACCTCGACGCCGCCGCCGCGAGCCGGGCGGATGCCCAGCGCGGGCGTGTTCAGCCGCAGGTCCGCGTCCGCCTCGTCGAGCAGCCGCACGAGCGCCGCGCACACCGCCGGGAAGTCGATGATCCCGGTCGACTCGACGCGCAGCGCGGCGACGCAGGACACCTCCGGCTCGTACTCGCGGGCCTCCGCGGGGGTGATCCGCTTGGCGGGCACGCCATTGGCCTCGGCGCGCTCGGCGAGCGTGTCCAGCGCGGGGATCTCCTCCTCCCGCGTGGCCACCACGAGCTTGCCGCACACCTCGACCGGCACCCCGTACTGCCGGGCGAAATCCACAATGGACCGGTTGCCGCCGACCGACATCCGCGCCTTGAACGAGCCCGGCTTGTAGTAGAGCCCGGCGTGCACGACATTGGAGTTGTGCCCGGTCTGGTGCGCAGCCCAGCGAGCTTCCTTTTCGAGCACCGTCACGTCCTGACCGCGCTGGGACAGTTCCCACGCGACCGACAGCCCGACGATTCCCCCACCGATCACAACTACGTTCCGCACGGCAGGGAAGGCTACGCGCTTCGGTGCGGCGCTGCGTACCCCCCGACGGCGTGGTACCCGTTCACTGAACCGGGGACAATCCGGCCAACGCGAGCCGCTGGGGCGGTTCGAGCTGCTTACCGGCGGTGTAAGCGGCGGCGAACGCGTCGGCTCCGAGCGCCTTCTCCGCGGCCGCGGTGACCTGCGCGACATCGTGCTGTCCGGGCACGGCGGCCCCGCGCACCGCGGCTGCCGCGCCGAGCAGCGTCGCGGCGTCGGCGAATCGGCCCTCCTCGGCGAAGACCCCGGCGACGCCCTCGAACGCGACGGCCAGTGACCCGTGGTCATGCCAGCGGTGCGCGGTCTCGACCCCCAGCCGCATCCGGCGGCGGGCGTCCTCCGGGCGGTGCTCGGCGACGTCGATCCAGCCGAGCGCGATCGACGCGAGTGCCCGCACCATGGCGGCCGAGAACGAGTCCGCCGTGCACTCGGCAAGCGCTTGCTCGGCGAGAGCCCGCGCGCCGGCCAGATCGCCGGAGCGGCGGGCGAGGCCGGACAAGCCGACGTGACCGCTGCCTCGCGTCTCGGGCATCCCGGTGCGGTGGGCCAGCTCGACGGTGCGCTCGTAGTCGGCCTTCGCGCCCTTGAGATCGCCGCGCAACGCCCGGCTGTCGCCGCGACGGCACAGCAGGTCCGCGTAGTCGTCGGTCGCGCCGAGCGTCTGCATCAGCGACAGGGACTCGGTCATCGCGGCGAGTGCTTCCTCATGACGGCCTCGTAAAACCAGCAGTTGCGACAGGTGGTCGAGCGCCATCGACAGCCCCCAGCGTTCGCCGAGCGCTCGGTAACGCGCCTCGCCCTCTCGCAGGCCGCGCTCGGCTTCGTCGAGTTCCCCGGCGAGCATCGAACGCAGCCCGTCGCCCATCGGCACGAGCGCGGTGAGCCATGGGTCGGGGTGGTTTTGAAGCCCGGACAGCCGAAGCCGCGCTTCGTCGTCCTCCGGCGGCCCCAGCACGACACCGGACAGCATGAGCATCATCGGATGCTCCGGGATCCAGGAACTGTCCACTAGGTACTGCTCCACATAGGACCGATAGTTCGCCGACTCGGCGGCTTCGGGGGCGCCGGCCATCGCGGTCAGCAGGCACATGAGGAATTGCTCGCGGTGTCCTTCCGGCGGTTCCGCTTGGCAGTGGCGCACGATTTCCATCGACAGCGCCGCGCCTTCGTAACGTCGTCCGCGCAGCCACCAATACATCGACAGCGCGGTGGCGATCCGCAAGGCAGTCGAGGGATCCGCCGCGGCCGACCAACGGAGCGCGGCCACGATGTTGTCGTACTCAGCGTCGATTTTCCGCAGCCAGTCCAGCTGTTCGGAGGTACGCAGCTTCGGGTCGGCTTCTTCGGCGAGCCGCAGGAACGCTCGTGCGTGCGCGTGCCGGAAGCGGTCGGTCTCGCCTGCGGCGTCGAGCTTTTCCGCGCAGAACGCGCGGATCGTCTCCAGCATTCGGTAACGCCCGAGCGAAGGCTCCACGAGCGACTTGTCGGCGAGTTCGGGGAGCAGGTCGACCGGGACGTCGCATACCTGCTCGGCGTACGCGATCGTCGCGCCGCCGGTGAAGACAGTCAGCCGACGGGCGAGGCGGCGTTCGTCGTCATCGAGGAGATCCCAGCTCCATTCCACGACGCCGCGGAGCGACCGGTGCCGTTCGTCCGCGGTGCGGCTGCCTCGGGCGAGGAGCTGGAAGCGGTCGTCGAGCCGTGCGGCGATGTCGGCGACGGGCAGCGTGCGCACTCGGGCGGCGGCCAGTTCCAGGGCGAGCGGGAGGCCGTCGAGCGCGGTGCAGATCCGTACGACGTCGGCCGCGGTTTCGTCGGTCAGCCGGAATGCGGGGTCGCTCGCCCGAGCGCGATCGAGGAACAGCCGGACCGCGGGATAGGTCTCGACGGCTGGATCACCGGGCGGCGGAACGGCCAGCCGGGGGATCGGCGCGAGCTGCTCGCCGGTGATACCGAGCGGTTCCCGGCTCGTCGCGAGGACGCGCAGCCCGGGGCAAGCGGGCAGCAGTTGAGCGACCAACCGTGCGGCTGCGGCGATGACGTGTTCGCAGTTGTCCAGCACCAGCAACGTCGCCTGGTCGCGCAGCGCCGACACAAGCCGTTCGACGGGATCCTGGCGACCGCGAGCCCCCTCGCGCAGGCCGAGCGCGGTGAGGACGGCCTGCGGGACGTCGTCGGCGACATGCGGGGCCAGCTCCACGAAGACGCACGGCCCCGCATCCGCCGCGGCCTCGATGGCCAGCCGGGTCTTCCCGGTCCCGCCCGGACCGAGCAGCGTGACGAGCCGAGCCTGCCGCAGGAGACCCGCGACCTGCTTCAGCTCGTTGTCCCGGCCGACGAAGCTCGTGAGCTGTGCGGGCAACGGCGTCGCGGCGTTCGCGGACTCGCCGCGCAGAGCGGCCAGATGCGCCTCGGTGAGGTCTGGACCAGGGTCCGCGCCCAGTTCGTCGGCGAGCGTTCGGCGGGCGTCCTCGAAGGCGGCCAGCGCCTCGGCGGTCCGGCCAGCCGCGTGCAGCGCGCGCACCAACTGGGCCTGCGACCGTTCGCGCAAGGGGTTCTCGGCGACGGCGGTGCGCAGCTCGTCGAGAACGTCGGCGGCGCGGCCGAGCGAGATCTCCGCGTCGACTCGGTCGGCTGCGGCCTCGGCTCGGAGCTCGCTCAGCCGGGTGGTCTGCACTTCAGCGGTCGGGACGTCCGCGAACGCCGGTCCGCGCCACAACGCCAGCGCTTCGCCGAGCAGATCGCTGGCCCGCGTCGGGTCGCCCGCGGCCAGTTCGCGACGGCCTTCGGTGGCCAGTCGTTCGAAGCGATGGGCGTCCACTTCGTCCGGTTCGATCCGGAGGCGGTACCCCGCCGAGGTGAGTTCGATCGGCAGTTTCAGCGCGCTGCGCAGCCGCGAGACCTGCGATTGGAGCGCGTTGGCCGCGCTGTCCGGCGGGTCCTCGCCGTAGAGCCCGTCGATGAGCCGCTCGGCGGACACGAACCGCCCGGCGTCCGCCGCGAGCAAGGCGAGCAGCGCCCGGCCTCGCGGGCCGCCCACGGCGACCGTCCCGCCCGCGCCGTCCCACGCGACGACGGCCCCCAGTACCCCGATCCGCATTCCGTGAGCCTATGCCCCAATCGGGTGTTTACCCGTGGGTTCTGTCCCCGAAACAGGCGTCGAGCGCGACTTCTATACACTTCGGCGCGACCCCGCGCAATGCGGGACACCCCGATGCACAGGAGATCTACAGTGGGCGAACCCGTCCTGCTCGGGAAGCCGACCGTCGGCGACGAAGAGCTCGCAGCCGTCGCCGAAGTGTTCCGTTCCGGCTGGCTGGCCGGCGCGGGCCCGGCGTGCCGTCGCTTCGAGGAGCGGTTCGCGCAGCTGACCGGCACCGCGCACGCTCTGACCACCAGCAACTGCGGCTCCGCCCTGTTCCTGGGCCTGAAGGTGCTCGGCGTCCAGCCCGGCGACGAGGTGATCGTCGGCGACTACACCTTCCCGGCGACCGGCCACGCCGTGCTGCAGGCCGGCGCGAAGCCGGTCTTCGCCGACATCCGCCCGGACATCTTCAGCGCCGACCCGGCCGCGATCGAAGCGCTCATCACGCCGCGCACGGTCGGCATCCTGGCCGTCGACGTCGCGGGCCAGCCCGGCGACTTCGACGAGTACCGCGCGATCGCCGACAAGCACGGCCTGTGGCTGTTCGAGGACGCCGCCTGCTCCGCGGGCGCGACCTACCGCAACCGCGCGGCAGGCAGCCTCGCCGACCTCGCCGCGTTCTCCTTCCACGGCCGCAAGGGCATCACCGCGGGCGAGGGCGGCGCGCTGGTCTCGAACCGCGAGGACCTGATCGCGCACGCGCGCAAGATCCACACCTACGGCATCGAGCCGGCGTTCACCCGCGAGGGCTCGCAGGAACTGCCGATCCCGACGTTCCACGAGCTCGGCTGGAACTTCCGGCTGTCGGACATCCAGGCCGCGATCATGGGCGTGCAGCTCGACCGGCTGCCGGACCTGCTCTCCGCCCGCCGCTCGGTGGCCAAGCGCTACCACGAGGCGTTCGAGGATGTCGACGCGCTGACCGTGCCGGTCGAGGCGCCCGACCGCGAGCACCCGTGGCAGGCATACTTGATGACGGTGGCTCCGGAGATCAGCCGCGACGCGCTGGCGCTGCGGATCCGCGAGCAGGGCGTGCAGTGCAACTTCGGCACCTACGCCTCCCACTTGCAGCCGGTGTACGGCGAGCAGCAGCCGCTGCCCGTCTCCGCCGACGCGTTCCGTCGCCAGCTGGCGATCCCGATGCACGCGGAACTCACCGACAGCGAAGTCGAGCGCGTGGTCGCCACCGTGCGCGAAGCCGTGTCCGCCCTTTCCTGACCCGCCGACCTTCCTGAGGAGAACCCATGTCCGACAAGAAAGTTTTCTTCACCGGCGCCGGCGGTTTCATCGCCTCGCACGTGATCCCGCTGCTGCTCGAGAAGGACTACACGGTCCGCATCTTCGACAACATGACCCGCGGCGACCGTGACCGCGTCAACGAGTTCGTCGCCACCGGCAAGGTCGAACTGGTCGAGAAGGACGTGCGTTACGGCGTCGGCGTCCGCGAGGCCATCCGCGGCTGCACGCACGCGATCCACTTCGCCACCGTGTCGATCAACAAGTCGGTCGCGGACCCGGGCGAGTCGATCGACATCAACATGGTCGGCAACAACAACGTCTTCGCGGCCGCGGCCGACGAGGGCGTCGAGCGCCTGGTGTTCGCCTCCAGCGCCTCGGTGTACGGCGAGCCGGAGCGGCTGCCGATGCACGAGGACGACAAGCTGAACCCGCTCACCCCGTACTGCATTTCGAAGCGCGCGGGCGAGGACCTGCTGGGCTTCTACGAGCGCACCAAGGGCCTTTCCTGGAACGCGCTGCGCTTCTTCAACGTGTACGGCCCGGGCCAGAAGATCGAGGCGTACTACACCTCGGTCATCAACCACTTCATCCAGCGCCTGCGCGCCGGCCAGCCGCCGATCATCGACGGCGCGGGCGACCAGTCGATGGACTTCGTGCACGTGACCGACCTCGCCAAGGGTGTCGTCGCGGCGCTGGAGTCGGAGCAGTCGAACCTGCCGATCAACATCGGCACCGGCATCGACACCTCGATCGCCACGCTGGCGAAGATCCTGATCGAGGCCGTCGGCGTCGACGTCGAGCCGGTCTTCAACAAGCGCGACGTCCTCGTCTCCCGCCGCGCCGCGGACATCACCCGCGCCCGCGAGGTGCTCGGCTGGGAGCCGACCATCACCGTCGAAGAGGGCATGCGCGCTTTGGTGCGGGACTCCGAGTGAGTACTTCCGTCGGCGCGTCTTCCGAGGGGAATGCGTAATGAGCACTGCGGGCCCGGCAGAAGGAAAGCCCATGCGGATCGTGGTGGTGAACAACTTCTTCCCGCCGCGAGTGGGCGGAAGCGCGCACATGTCGGCTTCGCTGGCCGCGGAGTACGCGGCCGCCGGGAACGAAGTGCTGGCGATCACCGCTGCCTACGGTGACGCGCCGGCGGAAGAGGAGCGCGACGGATACCGCGTCGTGCGCCTGCCCGCGGTGAAAATGCCGCAGCTCGGCCTGTCGATCGACTTCGACATGACGTTCGCGTCGATGCGGCCGGGCAACTGGCGGCGGCTGTGGAAGCTGCTGAACGAGTTCAAACCGGACGCGGTGCACCTGCACGGGCAGTTCTTCGACCTGTCCTGGATGGTCGGCATCTACGCGCGCCGGCACAAGCTGCCCGTTCTGCTGACCATCCACACGCTGCTGATCAGCGAGAACAAGATGTACGGCCGGGTTTTCCGCGCGCTCGACGCGCTGCTGGTCAACCCGGTGCTGAAGTACCTGCGCCCGCGCTACATCATCCTCGACAAGCAGGGCGTGGACTACTGCGTCCAGCGCTACGGCACGAGCGACGACAACTCCGAGTACTTCCCGATCGCGGTGGACACCGGGCATTTCGCGAAGCCGGTGACCAAGGACGTGCGCGCGGAACTGGAAATCGGGGACGCGCCGCTGATCGTGTCGCTCGGGCACGTGATCCCGCTGCGCGACCGGCTGCCGCTGATCGAGGCGCTGCCCGCGATCCTGGAGCGGCACCCCGGGCTGCGCGTGGTGGTCGTCGGGCGGGTGTATCACGACGCTTTCCAGCAGCGGGCCAAGGAACTGGGCGTTTCCGACGCACTGATCGTCACCGGCGCGGTGCCGAAGGCGGACGTGCCCGCGTACTTCGCGGCCGCGGACATCGTCACGCACGACCTCAACGGCGGCTGCGGCACCGCGTCGCTGGAGGCGATGCTGTCCGGCACCGCGACCATCGCGTCGGTCACCGAGGACAACTACCCGGGCATCGAACTGCACAACGGCGAGAACATCCTGCTGGTGCGCCCCAACGATTCCGAGGCGGTCGCCACCACGGTGCTGTCCCTTTTGGACGATCCGAAGGAACGCGCGCGGATCGCCGAGCGGGAGGCGTCGATGGTCCGGGACAACTTCGGACTGGACGTAGTGACCGAGGAACACCTGCGGGTGCTCACGAAACTGGTGGCGGACAACTGATGTTCTTCGACGACGAGCGCAGCAACCGGCTGCGCCCGATGATCCTGAACGACCTCGTCACGCAGTACATGAACGACGCCGAGCGGGCCAAGTTTTTCGGCCTGCCGGAGTCGTGCCGCGTGCGGGAACGCGCCAAGATCGTCAGCCCGGACAACCTCGCGATGGGCGAACACTGCTGGGTCGGCGAGGGCGCGGTCCTCGACGCGAGCGGCGGGCTGGAAATCGGCGAACACACCAGCATCGGGCTGAATACCTTGGTGTTCACGCATTCGAGCTGGCTCGCGAACATGGCACTGGAAAACCATTCCGGCAGTGATCTGATCGAACGCAAGCCGGTGAAAATCGGCAAGGGCTGTTTCATCGGCGGCCTCGTGGTGATCATGCCCGGCGTCACGATCGGTGACTTCGCGACGGTGCAGCCGAACTCGGTGGTCGCGAAGGACGTCCCGGCGCGCTCGCTGGTAGCGGGCAACCCGGCGCGGGTGTTCCAGCGTTATGACGAGGAATACATCGAGTCGGAGGTCAAGCGGGTCCGCGAGGAAAACGCTCGCCGCCGCGCTTTGTCGGACGACCCGTCCGGCTGGGGCTCCCCGTCGGGTGACTTCAGCGGGAAGTGATTCGGACCTTGAATGGCCTCACCGTCTCCTGACCCTTGACGACTGGGCGGACCTTCCGGCGCACCCGGAGGTGCGGGTCGAGGTCGTTGACGGGGTTCTTGTCCCGTCGCCGCGTCCGATGTGGTTTCACCTGCGGTCAGTGACGCGGTTGGCGTTTCTACTCGACGAGCAGCTCTGCCCGGAGATGAGCGCCGGTGCCGAGGCGGAGCTGCTCCTGTGCGAGAGCCCGTTGACGATCCGCGTCCCGGATGTCGTCGTGACGGCATCTGAGGTCGCGGAAGCCAACCCGGCGCGCATCGCGGCAGCCGATGCCGAGTTGGTGATCGAGGTGCTCTCGCCGGGCACTAAGCATGTCGACCAGGGCGCGAAGCTGTTCGAGTATGCCGATGCGGGTATTGAGCATTACTGGATCGTCGATTTGGACCCACCGGTCAGCATGATCGCGTACCGGCTCATCGACGGCGATTACGAGAATTTCGGCGAGTACTCCGGCAGCGTCGAACTGGAAGTCGCGGGCGCGCCGGTGAAACTCGACCTCGCCGCACTCATCGACCCGCGAGCCCAAGGCTGACCCCGAGCACCTCCCCGAACACCATGCGTCGCCATTGAGACAAGACTGACCAGCCATTACATCGACGCACGTCTCCCGCCCCCGTAACCTGGACAGTGACGCCGAGACCGGGAAACAGGGGTGGGATGGTGCGCGGGGACGACGAGTTCGCCGACTTCGTGCGGTCCTGTTCTGCCCGGCTCACGCACGCCGCTTACCTGCTCACCGGCGATCGCCACCAGGCCGAGGACGCCGCGCAGACCGCCTTCACCCGCACGTACGCGGCCTGGCCTCGAGTCCGGCGGAAGAATCCCTACGCCTACGCTCGCCGCGTGCTGGCCAATCACGTCATCGACATCTGGCGCCGGCCGATCCGCGAATACGCCACCGAGGAGATGCCGGAACCGCCGAAGGTGCCGGACATCTCGCACGCCGTCGCGGATCGGGAATGGCTTTCCGACGCATTGGCCCGGCTCACCGCCCGGGAGCGCGCCGTCGTCGTGCTTCGGCATTTCTTCGATTTGCCGGAACATCAAGTCGCCGAGGAATTGGGCGTGTCCGTCGGCACGGTCAAGAGCACCAATTCTCGCGCGCTGGCGAAGTTGCGCGTCGACGGGGACGCGCTGGTCGGGGAGGTGAGCGCGTGACTGACGAACTCGACCGGTTGCGCGCCGCGCTCCAGGAAGCGCCCGCGGAACCCTTTGCTGAGCCCGATCTCGACCGCATCATCAAAGAAGGCGGCCGGATTCGGCGCAGGCGGCGGTTTCTGACTTCCTCCGGTGCGGCGGTGGCTGTGGTCGCCGTGGTGTTCGGTGCGACCTGGCTGCGTTCGCCGGGCAGTGCGCCGGAACAGGTGCACGCGGCGTTGGCACCACCGCCGATCGTGACGAGTGTGGCTTCGTCGACACCGGTCCCGGCGCCGACATCCGCGGAGAAGCCGCTCGGCGAAGTGATCTCCACCGGCACCTACACCGACGGCGCGGAACTTGTCTTCTACGCAACGGAAATCGATGACCCGGACAACCTGCCGACTGTCCAATTCGGACTGATGGCCAGCCTGTCCGAGCCGGACGGAAACCTGCGTCCGCTCTACCTCGCCAACGAATCCGACGGCAAGGACCGCTCGTTCGGCTTCCACGCGACGTCAGGCGGCACGACCGTCGCGGACATCTGGGTGCCGGTGTACGGCTATTTCAGCGGACCGGCCGCTCGCATCGAGACCACAGTGGACGGTCGCACGATTCCGGCGCACACGGCGCGCTGGAGCGAGGATCCGGGAGTGGTCGTGTTCTGGTTCGACCAGGACGACGTGCCGTCCGCCGAGCGGGCGACTCCGCTGGTCGCCTACTCCGCGGACGGCAAACGCCTCACCAAATAAATCAGGCGGCCTCAGTCAAAACCTGCGCGACAACCTCGTGCGACGGCAGGATCAGCGCGCGCTCGGCATCAGCGTCGACCTTGCCCTCAAGCAGATCCACGAACCGGTCCAGCTGGGTCGCCAGCGGTTCGCGCGCGGTGACCAGTTCCGGG
Organism: Amycolatopsis albidoflavus; assembly: GCF_039525725.1. NCBI lineage: Bacteria > Bacillati > Actinomycetota > Actinomycetes > Pseudonocardiales > Pseudonocardiaceae > Amycolatopsis > Amycolatopsis albidoflavus. The sequence continues at coordinate 94,627 of NZ_BAAAHV010000021.1, read as the reverse complement.
ATCTCGATGACGGTCTGCTGCCGGTAGCCGAGACCGTCGGGAGTGACCGAATCGTGCGAGACGTGCCGGTAGATCGTCACGTCGCGGCGCAGCAGGTCGATCTCCACCATGCGGTCCAGTTCGGACACCATCAGCGACCGGACCTTGCGCTGCGCCAGCCGCGAAGCCGACACCGTGGCCAGCCCGCTCGGGAACGACAGCACCGTCTCGATGGTGTCCTCGGCCCCGGTGACCGACTGCGGGTGGAAGTACCCCGCGCTGGAGGTGACCCGGCCCGGCGTGGCCCCGCCGAAGAACTGGATCGCCAGGTCGACGTCGTGCACCAGCAGGTCCCACGCGACCCCGGTCTTGATCCGCGGCGCGTACGGGCCGTGCCGGCGCGCCATCAGGTGCACCGGCTCGTTCACCAGCGCCCGCGCGGTCATCACGGCCGGGTTGTAGCGCTCCAGGAGCCCGCACATCAGCGGGACGTCCTTTTTCGCCGACAGGGCAACGATTTCCTGCGAGAACTCGAGGCTGTTGCACACCGGCTTCTCGACCAGCATCGGCTTGCCCTGGCCGAGAATCTCCTGTGCCAGTTCGTAATGCACCTCGGTGGCCGAGGCGAGCACCACAGCGTCCACATCGGACAGTGAGCCGATTTCCGGCGTCCACTGGGTTTCGTAGCGGTCGGCGACCGCGCGGCCCGCTTCCTCGCGCGGGTCGATGACGCGGGCCAGGTCCACCCGGTCGTTCTGCGACAGGACGCGCGCGTGCAGCGAGCCCATGTTGCCGGTGCCGACGAGTGCGATGCGGTGCGTCATGCGCCGAGTACCTCGCGAACAGTCTCGATGATCTGGTCAAGCTCGGACTCGGTCAGGTGCGGGTGCACCGGCAGCGAAAGCGCTTGCGCGGCAACGGCGCCCGCCACCGGGAAGTCCTCGACCCGGGCGTCCGGGATCAGCGGGTGCCCGCGGTAGCACTCGTAGTCGAAGACGATCTTCGGGTAGTAGATCCCGTTGCCGATGCCGCGTTCGGTCAGCGCGGAGGCGAACTCCTCGCGCGAGAGCATCGCGTGCGGGCCGACCAGCACGGTGTACTGGTGCCACACGTGTTCGCGGCCGGGCAGCACCTGCGGCACCTCGAGGCCCGGCGTTCCGGCGAGACCCTCGGACAGCCGCTTCGCGTTCGCCTGCCGGGCCGCGGTGAGCTGGTCGAGCTTCTCCAGCTGCGGGATGCCGACGGCGGCGTGCAGGTCGGTCATCCGGTAGTTGTGGCCGGCCATCTCGTACTGGTAGCGGGCCTTCATGCCCTGGTTGCGCATCACGCGCAGCTTGTCGGCGAGCGCGTCGTCGTCCGTGGTGATCACGCCGCCCTCGGCGGTGGTCACGTTCTTCGTCGCGTACAGCGAGAAGCAGCCGATGCCGTACGAGCCGGCCTTGCGGCCCTCGAACGAAGCGCCGACGGCCTGCGCGGAATCCTCGACCACGTGCAGCCCGTGCTCCGCGGCCAGCGGCGCGAGCTTGCCCATGTCGGCGGTCTGCCCGTAGAGGTGCACCGGCATGAGCACCTTGGTGCGCGGGCCGACGGCGGCCGCGACGGCGTCCGGGTCGATCGCGAAATCGTCGCGGCGGATGTCGGCGAACCGCACGGTCGCGCCGGCTTCCAGGATCGCGTTCAGCGTCGCGACGAAGGTGAACGGCGAGGTCACGACCTCGTCTCCGGGCTGCAGGTCGAGTGCCTGCAGGGACGCGACCAGCGCGGTCGTCCCGTTGTTCACGGCGATGGCGTGTTTCGTTCCGGAGACGTGTGCGAACGCGTCCTCGAAACGCTTTACCATCGGGCCCTGGGCGATAGCGCCGGATCGCAGCACTTCGACGACCAGGTCCTCCGCAGCACGGACGTCGACCACGGTAATGGGGATCATCTGCAGTCTCTCGCTCTCGGCGGGCACTTTCGGCGCGTCCGGTACAGTCTTGCCTCGGCATGGCACGAGCCCCGAGTTCGGTGCAGTCAGCACAGACGCGGGCGTCACGATACTCGCCGACCACAAGTGGGCTTCCGGCTACCGTCCCGGCTCCGGCGGGAACTGAACAGGTAAGGCTGAGAACACGCGAATGAGCAGCGCACGCATCCTCATCACCGGCGCCGGCGGATCCGCCGCCTACAACTTCCGGGACGCGCTCGCGGTCGCCGGAAACGACTACGAGGTCGTCGGCACTGACGTGAAGCCCTTCCACCTCGAACTCCTCGACGTCGAGGCCAAATACCTGGTCCCGCCGGTCAGCGACCCCGGGTACGCCGACGCGATCAACCGCGTCATCGAAGCCGAGCGCATCGATTTCGTGCACCCGCAGCCGGACGTCGAGGTCGGCTACCTCGCGGAGAACCGCGACAAGCTGAACGCGCCGACGTTCCTGCCGGACGCGCGCGCGATCGCGTTGTGCCACGACAAGATGGCGTTCAACGCGCACATGAAGGCGAACGGCGTCTCGGTGCCCGAAGCCATCAAGATCGACTCGCCGGACGACCTCAAGGGCGGGCTCGAGGAGCTGCTGAAGATCAACCCGCGGGTCTGGCTGCGCGCCATCCGCGGCGCCGGCTCCCGGGGCAGCCTCCCGATCAACTCCTTCTACCAGGGCGACGCCTGGATCGACTACTGGCGCGGCTTCCGCGGCCTCGACTACGGCGACTTCATGGCCAGCGAATACCTGCCGGGCGAGGAGTTCGCGTGGCAGAGCCTGTGGCACGAGGGCGAGCTGATCACCTCGCAGGCGCGCTCCCGCATCGAATACATCTTCGGCAACCTGACCCCGAGCGGGCAGAGCTCGTCGCCGTCGGTGGCCAAGACGGTCAACCGCGACGACGTGAACAAGATCGGCGAGTCCGCGGTGCGCGCGGTGTCCGACAAGCCGCACGGCGTGTTCTGCGTGGACATGAAGGAGAACGCCGCCGGGGTGCCGATGGTCACCGAGATCAACGTCGGCCGCTTCTTCACCACCAGCAACTTCTTCGCGCACGCCGGGCTGAACATGCCTGACATGTACATCCAGCTCGGCCTCGGCAACGAGCTGCCCGAGCGGCCCGAGGTCTACAACCCGCTGCCCGACGACCTGTACTGGGTCCGCATGATCGACATGGGCTATCGCTTGGTCAAGGAAGGCGAATGGGCGTCGAAGCGGATCTGACCGGGCGGAAGGTGCTGGCCTTCGACTTCGACGGCACGTTGTTCCGGCTGCCGGTCGACTTCGGGGGCCTGCGCGCCGAGCTGGGACTGTCCGCTGAGGACAAGCTCGGCGAGCTGTTCCAGCGCTGGCTCGACGAAGGCGACACCGCCCGGCTCGACGTCGTGACACGGTTCGAACGCGCCTCCGTGGCGCAGGGCGCATTCACCGACGGCGCGCGCGAACTGCTGGCGGAGCTGCCTTCCAGCTACCAGCTCGCGGTGGTGACGAGGAACTCACGGCTGTGCGTCGAGGACGCGCTGGGCAACCTCGCCCGGGGCCTGCACGTCATAGGGCGGGAGGACGTCCGCCGGCTCAAGCCGGATCCCGAGGGCGTGACCGCGGTGCTCCGGCACTTCGGCGCGGCTCCGGAGGAGGCGGTGCTCGTCGGCGACACCTTCCACGACGTGGAAGCCGCGCACGGCGCGGGCGTGCTCAGCGTGGTCGTGCGCAACGACTCGCTGAAGTTCCGTCCCGAGGGCGCGGACCATTACGTCGAGACGCTGCGTGAACTGCTGCCCGCACGCGCGGGCTGAAATCCCACGGTTGGTACCGTCGATAGTGGTCACCAGCCCCATTCGAGAAGGAAGTGCCGGGTAGACATGGCTGTGCAGGACAAGCTGAAGGAAGTCTTCATCGACGCTCTCCAGCTCGACGACGGGGTCGACGTCGAGAACCTGAAGTACCGCGACATCGAGGCGTGGGACTCGGTCGGGCACATGGCGCTGATCGCGGCCATCGAGGACGAGTTCGAGATCGAGTTCGACACCGACCAGGTCATCGACATGAGCAGCTTCAAGGTGGCCGTGGACATGGTCAAGGAGCTGCAGGAGAAGGCGTGAGCACGTTCGAGGGCAAGGTCGCCCTGGTCACCGGTGGTACCAGGGGCATCGGCCTGGCCACCGTCCGCGCGCTCGCCGAGGCCGGGGCCACCGTGGTGCTCACCGGCCGCGACGAGACCGCCGCCAAGGAGGCCGCCGCTTCGGTGGGGCCGCAGGTCAGCGGACGCGCGCTCGACATCACGGACGCGAAAGCCGTCGCCGCGCTGGTCAAGGAAGTGACCAAGGAGCACGGCAAGCTGGACGTCGCGGTCGCGAATGCCGGGATCATGGAGGGCGGCCTGCTCGGCATGATCCGCCCGGACGACGTCGACCGGACGCTGTCCACGAACGTCGCCGGCACGCTGCACACCGTGCAGGCGGCCGCGCGAGCCATGATGCGCAAGAAGACCGGCGCGATCGTGGTGCTGGCCTCGGTGGTCGGCGAATACGGCAGCGCGGGCCAGACGGTCTACGCGGCCTCGAAGGCGGCGGTGGCGAACATCGCGCGCTCGGCGGCGAAGGAACTCGGCCGCTCCGGCATCCGGGTCAACGCGGTCGCCCCCGGCGTGATCGAAACCGCGCTGACCGAAAGCCTGAGCGAGGACGCCCGCGCCTCGAACGTCGCCAAGACCCCGCTCGGCCGTCTCGGCCAGGCCGCGGAGGTCGCGGCGGTGATCCGGTTCCTGGCGAGCGACGAGGCGTCGTTCGTGACCGGGCAGGTATTGGGGATCGACGGAGGCTTGGTGCTGTGACTCTGGTGGGTGCGGGTTCCCGGCTGATCGACGTGGCCGGGGGCCGCACGCTGGACGACGCGGAACTGTCCGCGGAGATCGGCCGGAAGACGGACGCGCTGGCCTCGCTGCCGGTGGGCGTCGTTTTCGCGCGGATGTCGGTCGACCTCGACAGCGTGCTGACCTACCTCGGCGCGTTCGAGGGCCGCCGCGCGATCGCGCTGATCGACCCGGCGTTGGACGCCGACGTGCTGACCGGGCTGGTCGAGCGGTTCCGTCCGGCCGCCGTGCTCGCCGCGTCCGGCGACGCTCCGTCCGGGTACACCACCCGCGGTACCGACTGGGTGCGCGACTCCGCCGACGGCGTCGAGCCGCATCCTGACCTGGCGGTATTGCTGCCGACCAGCGGATCCACCGGGAATCCGAAGCTCGTCCGGCTGTCTCGCGAAGGGCTGCTGGCCAACGCCGAAGCCATCGCGCAGGTGCTGGAGATCGACGCGGACGAGGTCGCGCCGACCTGTCTGCCGCTGCATTACAGCTACGGCCTTTCGGTGCTGAATTCGCACCTTTTGCGCGGCGCGACTGTGGTTATCGAGCCTTCTGGCGTTTTGGGTCGCGGATTCTGGGACGCGGTGAAGGAACACGGCGTGACGTCGCTGTCCGGCGTGCCCTATCACTACGAAATGCTGCGCCGGCTCAAGTTCGATCCGGCGAAGTATCCGACCCTGCGCACTCTCACCCAGGCGGGCGGGAAACTGCGGGACGAACTGGTCGCGGAATTCAACGACAAGATGCTCGCGGTCGGCGGCCGGATGTACGTCATGTACGGCCAGACCGAGGCGTCCCCGCGGATGGCCACGGTGCCCGCCGAACGGCTCGCGGACAAGATCGGCTCGGCCGGTCCGGCGCTGCCCGGCGGCGCGTTCGCCATCCGCCGCGACGACGGCGAGGAAACCACGCATCCCAAAATTGTCGGTGAGGTCCTTTACCGTGGACCCAACGTGATGATGGGTTATGCCGAGGACGAAGCCGGGCTGAGCGCGGGCGACGAATACGGCGGAACGCTGGCCACCGGGGATCTCGGGTATCTCGACGACGAGGGGTACCTGTACATCACCGGCAGGCTCAAGCGGATCGGCAAGGTGTTCGGCAACCGGGTCAGCCTGGACGACCTGGAGCAGGCCGTGCGCACGGCCGCGGTGGGCATCGACGTGGTGGCCGCGGTGGCGGCGGGCGACAAGGTCGTGCTGTTCGCCGAACTGCCCGAGGGCGACGGCGCGAAGGCGATCTGCAAGGACGCGTCCCGGGCGCTGGCGGAGCGGCTGCACCTGCACGCCAGCGGATTCGACGTGCGTCCGATCGACACCGTGCCGCTGCTGGCCAGCGGCAAGATCGACTACCGGTCGCTGGAAGGACGGGTATGAGTGTGTTCACGCGCTCGCAGGCGGAGCGAGAGGCGGCGCTGCTTCCCGAGCTCGCGGAGCTGACCGCGCACCACCGGGCGAACTCCGCCGGGTACGAGCGCATCCTGTCCTCGCTCGGTTTCGCGCCGGACGCGTCGTTCGCGACGATCGCCGACCTGCCGTGGCTGCCGGTGCGGATGTTCAAAACGCACGACCTGAAGTCCATTCCGGACGACGAGGTCTTCAAAACCCTCACGTCCTCGGGAACGACCGGGGCCGGCGCGTCGCGGATCTACCTGGACAAGGAAGCGGCGGCCGCGCAGACGAAGCAGCTCGGCGCCACCCTGCAGGAGGTGCTGGGCGGCGAGCGGCTGCCGATGCTGATGGTCGACACCATCGGCATCATCAAGAACCGCCGGTCGTTCTCCGCGCGCGGCGCGGGCGTGCTCGGCATGGCGAATTTCGGCCGCAAGCACACCTACGTGCTGGACGAGAACGACAAGCCGGACGTCGAGGCCGTGCGGAAGTTCCTCGCCGAGTACGGGGACCGGCCGTTCCTGATCTTCGGCTTCACCTTCATGGTGTGGCAGTACCTGTACGAGGTCGCCCGCGAGCACAAGCTCGACCTGTCGAACGGCATCCTCATCCACTCCGGCGGCTGGAAGAAGCTGATCGACCGCGCGGTCGACAACAGCGAGTTCCGCCGCCGGTTCGCCGAGGACACCGGGCTCACCCGGATCCACAACTACTACGGGATGATCGAGCAGATCGGCACCGTGTTCCTCGAAGGCCCGTCCGGGAACTCGTTGTACTGCCCCGATTTCGCCGACGTCGTGATCCGCGACCCGGAGACCTGGGAAGAGCAGCCGGTCGGCAAGCCGGGCGTCATCGAGGTGGTGAGCACGCTGCCGCGGTCGTACCCGGGACACGTGCTGCTCACCGAGGATCTGGGTGTCTACAACGGAATCGACGACGGCGACTGGCCGGGCAAGCACTTCTCCGTGCTGGGCAGGCTGCCGAAGGCCGAGGCCCGCGGGTGCTCGGACACGTTCACCGGAGCGGCCGCGTGAGTGCGTTGGAACAGCGTTTTCCGCTGGGCGACTCGGTTTCGGCCGACGCGCTGCTGGACGAACTGCGCGAGGAACCGGCAGGCGGCAGGCTGACCGTCGGCGATCCGCGGGTGATCGAGTTCGTCACCAAGTTCGCGCGCAAGCTGCTCGCGCCCGCGCTGGCGCGTCGTTTCCCGGAGCTGGCCTCGCTGGGTTTCTTCCTGCGCAAGGGAGAACTCGCGAAGTCACTGTCCGCTTTGGAAACGAACGGTGATTCGCTGCGGTTCCCGCGCGGGCTCGTTTTCCACGTGCCGCCGGCCAATGTGGACACCATTTTCGTGTACTCATGGGCGCTGTCGGCGTTGGCGGGCAACAGCAACGTCGTGCGCGTGTCCTCGCGCTCGGCCGGTGCCGCCGAGGCCGTGCTGGAAGCGCTGAACGCGGCGCTCGAAGACGTGTCGCCGGAAACCGCGGCCGCCATCCGGGCCACCCAGCGCATGGTCACCTACGACCGCAGCGACGAGGTCAGCGGCGCGTTGTCGCTGGCCGCGGACCTGCGAGTGATCTGGGGCGGCGACGCTTCCGTGGCCGCGCTGCGGAAGTACCCGCTGGCCCCGCACGCGCGCGACCTCACGTTCCCGGACCGCTCGTCGTTCGCGATCGCGTCGGTGCGCGGCTGGCAGGAGGCCGCGCCGGAGCAGCGCCGGGCCGCCGCCGAGGGTTTCTACAACGACTCGTACTGGTTCGACCAGGCCGCCTGCTCATCGCCGCGCGCGATGTTCTGGGTCGGCGACGCGTCGGGCGCGCAGGCCGCCGGGAGTGAGTTCCGCGAGCTGCTCGCCCAGGTGCTGATGGCGAAACAGCACGTCACCGAGCCGGCGATGGCCGTGCAGAAGCGAGTGTCGGCGTACGGCGCGGCGGTCGACGGGCTGGTGTCGTCGATCCGCTTCGACGGCAACGCGCTGGCGACGCTCGAGCTGGCCGACGCCAAGGTGATGCCGCGCGAATGGCTGGGCGCGGGTACGTTCGCGAACGCCTCGGTGGCGTCGCTGGACGAATTGGTGCCGATCGTGGCGCGCAAAGACCAGACGGTGAGCCAGTTCGGGTTCACCCGCGAGGAACTGACCGGATTCGTGACGGCGCTCGCCGGACGCGGGGTGGACCGGGTCGTGCCCTTCGGGTCGGCCCTCACCTTCGCCGGGGTCTGGGACGGCTACGATCTGCTGTCCGAGTTCAGCCGGCTGGTCACGGTGCAGGCCTGAGGAGCTGAGAGGCAGTGACGACCGTTCGTACGCAGAGCCCGGGGGACGACGCCCCGTCCACTGAGGACGCCCCGACCACCGGAAAAGCCCGCAAGTCCACCAAGGCGCGGGTGCTCGACGTCGTGCGCTGGGTCGCCATCCTGTTGGTGATCGGCTTCGCGGCGAAGAGCCTGGCGTCCAACTGGGACGAGTTCTGGCGCACGCTGGACGACGTCGCCTGGCAGTCGTCGGTGCTCAGCCTCGTGGCGCTGATGGTGTCGATCCTCGTGTCCGTGTGGGGCTGGCAGATCCTGGTCGACCACCTCGGCGACAAACCGGTCGGCTACGCCCGCGGCGCGCAGATCTGCCTGGTCGGCTCGCTCGGGAAGTACGTCCCCGGTTCGGTGTGGGCGTACCTGCTGCAGATGGAGCTGGGCCGCAAGGCGGGCCTGGCCCGAGCCCGGATCTTCACCGGCTCGCTGATCCAGCTCGGCCTGGGCGTGGTGTCCGCGCTGGTCGTGTCGCTGCTGGCGGCCCCGGCGCTGTTCAGCAACAGCCCGCGCGCGATGTGGCTGTTCGTGCTGATCCCGGTCGGCCTCGCGCTGCTGCACCCGCGCATCCTGACCTGGGGCACGTCGCTGGTCCTGAAGATCCTCCGCCGCCCGCCACTGGCCGAACCGCTCGGCTGGGGAGTGGTGCTGAAGGCATTCGGCGCGTCCATGGGCGCCTGGGTGTTCCAGGGCGTGCACCTGTGGCTGCTGGCGAACTCGGTCGGCGCCCCCGGCTTCAACGGCCTGATCCTGTGCATCGGCGCGATGGCCGTCGCGATGACGGTCGGCACTTTCGCGTTCATCCTGCCCAGCGGCGTCGGTGTACGCGAGGTAGCCCAGGTCGCGGTGTTGACGGCGAGCGGCTTGACCGTCGGCCAGGCGACAGCGTTCGCGGTGGCTTCGCGGGTGATGTTCACGGTGGCCGACCTGCTGACAGCCGGATTCGCGGCGCTGGCGGCTAAGGTGGCGGCTCGGCGTACGGAAGCTGTTGACGCGGCCTGACTTCGGCTTGGCCTGACGAGGCCGCCCGGCTCAAGAGCCGGGCGGCCTTTGTCTATCGCATGGCCGCGTGCGGAGACAGCTGGGCAGCTCCGCACGCGACTCGTCAGGGAGCCAGTTGGCAGGAGTCCGGCGCTGCGGCGACGTGGATCTCGGTGTTCCAGCCGCTGCCTACGGGAACTCCGCCGCCGTCAGCGGCGGACGGCGCCCATGAGTCAGTGTTGGCCGAGTAGCGATACCAACGCAGGACCGGGCCGACCTGGCCGTCGAACGGGCTGTGCCCATAGGAACCGCGGCCGTAGAGAATGTCGGCGCCGGGCGAGAAGATTTCGCTGAACAGTTGCCAGCCGGTGCCGACGAGCTTGTCACGCTGAACCCACCGTGCCGACGCGAAGTCGTACTGGAAGCGATACAGGTTCCCGTCGGGCGTGCGAGCGTAGAGCACTCCATCGAGGCAAGCTCATTGATCATGAGACGGGATTTGCGGTGACCGATCCTTTTCGCTTTTACCGAGAGCAGCATCTGCACGACGGCCCGGTCTACCACGCGCCGAAAGACGCTGTGGCGAGTTGGCTGGAGCTCGCCGAGCAGGTGCGGGAAGAGCTCACCAGGATGGGATTCACCGCGCGTCCGTAGTTGCGGATGGCGATCCGCATGGGCTGCCGTTCGGGGCGCGGATCTGGGTGAATGCGATCGAGCCGTTCGGGGTCACTCTCGACTGGTCGCCTCCGGTGACGAAAATCCCCGAATACCGGGAAAAGGTGCTGAATCAGTCCTCCGGGTATTGAGCAGCGTGCTTCAGGAGGCGGGCTTCCGCGTTCTGGCCGACCACGTCGGTGGTGACGCCTACAATTACCGCGTCCTCGAGGCATCGCGGGTGGTCGGGGGTTGACGTACGTCAATGGCTTCAGAGTTTTTTGAGGCTAGGTGGTAAGAAAGATTGACGGCCGCCGCTCTGTCCGGCCTTCAGTTCACGGAACAGCCGGCACGAGTCCGGTGCCGCGGCGGGTACGTTGTCCATAGACTGAATGGCGCAATTTCGGCGACTGTGTCGATGCTGGCTTCCCCCTCGAAGTCGTCCGCGCGGGCCAATCCTTTTCGATTGACCGGACTGACTATCGATGGCTATGCGCAGGCATTACCCGGAAGAACCGTGACGCGGAACACTGTGCCGGTCAGCGGGAAATAAACAGCGGCAGGATTCCGAAAAACCCTGCCGCTGGAATCAAATAGCCTCAGCGATTCACCTGATAAATAACCGCATCCTCATTACGATAGACCTCTTTCAGGAACGGCAGCCCATCCAGCCCAATCAGCCCTTCATTCGCATACGCGGGCTTCGGCGGCGCCGCTGGGCGGCCCAGGATCACCCAGTGGACGTTGAGCCGCTCCACCGTGGCGCGGACTGCCGGGTTCGTTTCGTAGTCGCGGAAGTGCGCGGCGAGCAGCACCGCGTCCGATGGCGGGTTGGAGCCGTCGTCGTGGGCGGCGACGGTGCGGACACCGCTGAGCGCGTAGGTCCACGGCGTGCCGTCGTAGCGGTCGTTCATCGCCCATTGGCCGGGCTTCGCCAGCTTGCCCAGCTCGACCATCGCGCGTTCCTCGCCGGGCGTGATGTTCTGGTCGCGCGGGTCGGGGCTGTGGTAACCGCCCGCCACTATTTCGCTGTTGGTCCGGGTGTACAGGCCCTTCGTGACCCCTACGAACGCGAGCAGCACCACCGCGGCGAGCGCGGCTGGCGGCACGCGCGAGGGCAGCCGTTCCTTCAGCCATTCGTGCAGCGCCGCGACGCCGTGGCCCGCGATGAACGACAGCGGCACGATCGCCATCGTGATGAACCGGTACGGGTCGTCCCACCACGGCCGCGACAGGGCCATGACCAGTGGCGAGTCCGAGGACGCTACCGCCATGTAGAACAGGCCGGTGATCAGCGCGGTCAGCCCGATCCAGCGCAGGCCGCCGAGCCTGCGGAAGAAGATGAAGCCAACGAACAGCGCCGCCGACAGCCAGATCTGCGGATGCGGTTCGAAGTGCTGGAACCCGAGCAGCGCTCCGAGCGCCGTCGTCGCTCGCCATTCGCTCGGCCAGCCGAGGTAGCCCCAGCTGCTTGCCTGCCCCAGCGCGCCGAAGAGCTGCATCGACGCCACGAGCACCGACACCGCCGCGATCGGCAGCAGCGCCAGCAGGTCCTTGCCGATCGAACGCCACCGCTCGATCCAGCGCTGCACCAGCAGCGGCCCGGCGAACAGGATCGCGCCGAACAACGCGGACGAGTGGACGCACAGCAGGCCGATCGCCCCGAGCATCAGCACGAAACCGGTGTCCAGCGCGACCCGGTCGAGGTAGCGGCGCAGCACCACGGCGGCCAGCGGGGTGAGCGCGATGCCCACCAGGAACGGGAACAGCGGCCCGCGGTTCATCGACTCGTACAGGCCCATCACCGGCGCGGCCGACGCGAGCGCGACAGCGCCGGCCAGCACGGCGCGGCCGCGGAACGCCCGCACCATCACCGCGAGCGAAAGCGCCAGCAGACCCGGCAGCAGCGCGGTGTTCACGTCGAGGGTCAGCGGGATCGAACCGCCGCTGAGCGTGTACTGCACGGAGGCGAGCAGGTGGTAGGCGTTGGGGTAGAAGGGCGGTGAACCGTCGCCGTACCAGTTCAGCTTGCTCATGCCGAAGAGGCTGCCGTCGCCGCTTTCGGCGATGTAGCGGATGCCGTTGGCCGCGTACGGCGCGTCGCCGCCCTGGGCGATCGCGCCGAGGTGGCCCATGCCGTGAACCGCGGTGTAGAACCCGATCGCGGTCGCGAGGACGACACACGCGCCGACCGCCCAGTTCGCCCGCGGCTCCCAGGCCCGCGGTTCCGGCTCGTGCGGCCACCGGCGCACGGTCAGCCGCCGGAGTCCGAACGCGACAGCCGCGAAGATCACCGTGGTCAGTGCCAAGGTCCAAGCGTTGAACGGCAGCCCGATCGCCGCCGTCCACGGACCCGCGAGGCCGGCGATGGCGTAGCTCAGCAGCGGCGTCAGACCGGCCAGCAGCCAGCCGCGCAGACCGGCGGCGACACCGGTGATGAGCCCGGGAATTCCGAGCACGAGCAGACAGCAGGCAATGCTGACTGCCACGGACAGCAGGGTGGGTTCGCTCGGCACAGTCTTCCTCAGGTCACGGGACATCCGCCGGCCCCCGCCGTGGCGGATTGGAATCAAGCCCCAGACTAGCGGTCACCCATATACACCCGAACGGCTGATGTCGGCGGAGCGCGGCCGCGCGCTTGACTGGAACTGGTGAGGAGCGGTCCGCCAGGGGTCGGCCGGACGGGTGAGGGGCGCGGGAGGCTGGGGGCGCGTGGTTTACGCGGTCGTGGGGGGATGGCTGGCGCTGGCCGCGCTGGTCGTCGCCGCTTGGCGGCGGATCGGACACGACCGGCGGTGGCGCGTCGGAGTTCTTCTTCTCGTTCTCGCGTTTTCGCTCTTGCACCAGCTGTTGTTCGCCACTGCCACTGAAGACGCGTACGTCAGTTTCCGGTACGCGCAGAACATCGCTGACGGTATTGGACCGGTTTTCAACACTGGCGATCGCAGCGAGACGTACGCGAATTTCCTCTGGCTTGTGGTCATCGCATTGCCGCGCGGCGCATTCGGTGCGGAAGTGCCGTCCGCGGCCGTTGTATTGAGCGGCGCGGCCGCGTTGGGATGCGTGGTGCTGGCGTATTTCCTCGCCAATCGCATTGCCGCGCTCGCGTTGCCGGACGGGGTCGAGCCCCGGCGAGCGGCCGGGGTCGCGGCGGCGTTGCTGACCGCGGGGGCGAACGGGCTCGCGGTGTACGGGCTTTCGGGCACTGAGCTGCCGATGTTCGCGTTGCTCGTGCTCTGTGTCTCGTACGCGCTGGTGGCGGGCCGTCCGTTGGTCGCCGGGGTGCTCGTGGCCAGTGCGGTGATGACGCGGCCGGAAGGGCTCGTGCTCGCTGTCGTCGGCACGGGGTGGCTCGTTTTCGCGGCGGCGCGCGGGCGGCACACCTGGTGGGCGCCGGTCGGGTTTGTGCTGGGCGCGCTGGTGTTCCTGGCTCCGTGGACGGCTTGGCGCGTGACCTACTACGACCGTTTCGTGCCCGACGCGAGCCTGCCGCCCGGTCCCGATTGGTCCTACCTTGGCGGCTTCGCCTTGGCGCACTTGGGTTTTCTCGTCCCGGCCGTGGTCGTGGCGGGATTGGTGGCGAACCGGGGACGTGCGGCCGAAGCCCGGCCCGCGTTGTGGCTGCTGCTAGCGCTCGCCGTCGGGCACACCGCGTTCGTGGTGCTCTTCGAGGAGGATCCGGGGCTTTCGTGGCGGCTGCTCGTCCCGGTGCCGCCGTTGCTCGCGGTCGCCGCCGTGGCCGGATGCGGCGTGCTCACCTCGGTGCCGAGGCCGCGTGCGGCGTCCCGGGCAGTTCCGGCGGCCACCGCGGCGCTCACCGGGGTCGCGGTGGCGGTCTCCGTGCTCAGCCCCGAGGTGCTGGAGCGCGTGCAGGCCTGGAGTACACAGGGGGCGCAGCTGGCCGAGGTCGGCGACTGGCTCGCTCGTTACCTGCCGCCGGGGTCCGTCGTGAGCGCCGGATCGCCGGGGCTGCTCGCGAGCCGCGCCGGTTCGCAGGTGCTGGTGGTCGGGCTGGACGCGGAACGGTCGACGCTCGCCGTGCCCGGCCGTTCGGGGTACGCCAGCCGCCAGGATTGTGCCGACGACCTGCCCGCCTGGTACCGCGTCGCGACCTTCCGGCGCACCGGGACGCCGTTCTGGATCTCGGTCTACCCGCGCGCCGACGACGCGAGCCGGCTCGTCGACGAACTCGACCGCGCCCCGGACTTCCACTACGTGTCCTGCCCCTGAAGTGTGGCGGAGCCGACCCGCGCGACCTACCGGCGGGAAACCTACGGTCCCGTAGCCTTGGCGCATGGCTGACTTCGTGTACCCGCCCGTCCTGGTTGCCGCGCGGCTGATGTTCCGGCTGCTCGACAACCGCCTCCGGGTGACCGGGGCCGAGCACGTGCCCGCCCGCGGCGGTGCGGTGCTCGCCTGCACGCACGTCAGCTACCTGGACTTCATCTACTGCGGCCTCGGCGCCCGTCCGGCCAAGCGGCTGGTGCGGTTCATGGCCAAGCAGGAGATCTTCGGCAACCCGGTCGCCGGTCCGCTGATGCGCGGCATGCACCACATCCCGGTGGACCGCGCCGCCGGGCAGGCGTCCTACGACGAGGCGGTGGACCGGCTGCGCGCGGGCGAGGTCGTCGGCGTCTTCCCGGAGGCCACGATCAGCCGCTCGTTCACCGTGAAGGACATCAAGACCGGCGCGGTCCGGATGGCCGCTGAGGCGGGTGTCCCGGTGATCCCGATGGCGCTGTGGGGAACGCAGCGGCTGTGGACGAAGGGCCGTCCGAAGGACCTCACCCACCGGCACGTGCCGATTTCGGTGGTGATCGGCGAGCCGATGACCCCCGGCCCGGACGACTCGTGCGAGGCGCAGACGACGGACCTGCGCGCCCGGATGTCGGAGCTGCTGGAGAAGGCGCAGGCGGAGTACCCGGAGGCCCCGGAGAGCGACGCCGAGCGCTGGTGGATGCCCGCGCACCTCGGCGGCAGCGCTCCGACGCCGGAGGAAGCCGCCGCGCTCGACCGCCGAGCCTGAGCACCGCTCGCGCTCCGACGCTGCGCTTAGAACCAGCGCTCCAGCACCTGCGCCACCCCGTCCTCCGCGGCCGGCCCGGTCACCTCGTCCGCGACGGCCAGCACCTTCGGGTGGCCGTTGGCCATCGCGACGCCGTGTCCGGCCCACTGCAGCATCTCGACGTCGTTGGGCATGTCGCCGAAGGCGATCACCGACGACTGGGGCACGTCGAAGCGTTCGGCGACGTCCGCGAGCCCGGTCGCCTTCGTCACGCCGTGCGCGGACAGTTCGATCAGCCCGCCGGTGGACGAGTACGTGACGTCCACCGCGCCGTCGAGCACCGCGTTCACCGCCTCGGCCATCTCGCCCGACGTCATCCCGCGCCGGCTGACCAGCAGCTTGATCGCGGTTTTCCCGAGCACCTCGGCGCGCGGCGCGATCCGGCTCTCCTCGTCGCCCCACGGGTTGTGGTACTCCGGCTCGATCACGAAATTGCGCAGGTCGTGGTCCACCGACCCGGTGCCGATCCGTTCCGCGGCCAGCCGGCAGCCGGGCAGGGCCTTGTCGAGCGCGGAGGCCAGGTCGTGCAGCAGGACCGGCTCGAGTTCGCCGTGCACCGCGACCACCGCATCGGCTCCGATGTCGAGCAGCACGGCTCCGATGTCGAGCAGCACGGCTCCGTTGGCGCACACCGCGTACCCGGTCAGCCCGAGCGGCCCGGCGATCGGCGCGATCCAGCGCGGCGGGCGGCCGGTGGACAGCACGAACGGCACGCCGTCGGCTAGGACCCGCTGGACGACCGCCACCGTGCGCGGCGTCACTTTTTCACTGGGGCCGAGCAGGGTTCCGTCGACATCGGACGCGATCAACCGGGGTTTCTCCACGCGTCCCATTCTCCCGGTCGCCGCCCGTTCGAGCGAATGTCAGTGCTGGACGTTACGGTCGGCCTCGTGCGAGCAGGCATCGTAATTCTTCCTGAAGACCGCTGGTGGGCGGCCGAGCCGAAATGGCGCGCGGCCGAGGAGTACGGCTTCGACCACGCGTGGACCTACGACCATCTCGGCTGGCGATCGCTGGTCGACGGCCCGTGGTTCTCCGCCGTGCCCACCCTCACCGCGGCGGCCATGGTCACCTCCACGATCCGGCTGGGCACCTTCGTCGCCTCGCCGGTCGCGCGGCATCCCGTGCCGTTCGCGCGCGAGCTGATCACCCTGGACGACGTGTCCGACGGGCGCTTCGTGCTGGGCGTCGGCGCGGGTGTGGACAGTTCGCGTTACGACGCGCAGGTGCTCGCCGCACCGGAGCTGACCGCGCGGCAGCGGGTCGACCGCTTCACCGAGTTCGTCGAAGCGCTCGACGGGCTGCTGATGACCGACAACTTCGACTTCTCCGGCGAGTACTACTCGGCGCGCGGCGCGCGGAACCTGCCCGGCACGGTGCAGCGCCCGCGGCTGCCGTTCCTGGTCGCGGCCAACGGCCCGCGCACCATGACGCTGGCCGCGCGGTTCGGGGCGGGCTGGGTCACCACCGGTCGCGGCGGGGCCACCCTCGACGAATGGTGGACCGGCATCGAGGAGCTGGTCCGCACGTTCGACCAGCGGCTCGAAGCGGCCGGTCGCGAGCCGGCGGGCATCCAGCGGCACCTGAGCCTCGACGCGGCGCCGGTGTTCTCGCTCAGCAGCGTCGCGGTGTTCCGCGAGGCCACCGAACGGGCCCGTGAGCTGGGCTTCACCGACGTCATCGCGCACTGGCCGCGTTCGAGCGGGCCGTACGAGGGGCACGAGTCGGTGCTGGAAAAGGTCGTCGAAGAAGTGCTCCCGGGCCTCAAGGCCGAGTAATGCCTCGTGACCGCGGCGGGGAGGCCGCGGTCACGAGTTTCACTTGATGATCGTGTAGATCTGCGCGCCGGGATTGTCGTACACGAGGCGCAGGAAATCGCGGCCCCGGAGGTCGCGCAGGCCAGGGGAGAGCGGCGCGTCCTTGGCGATCGAGCCGCTGCCGACCAGCACGTGGTGCACCTTCAGCCGCTGCACCGCCTCGCGAACGCGCAGGTCAAGGTCGTAATCGCGGAAGTGCAGCGCCAGGTACGCCGCGTCCGGCGAAATCGGGCCGCCGCCGTCGTAGTGGCCCGCCACCGGGTGCACGCCGGTCAGCGCGTACATCCACGCGGTGCCGTCCAGCCGGTCGTTCAGCACCTTCTGATCCGCCGGGATGCCCATCCGGCCGAGGAAGTCCATCGCCGCGATCTCGTCCGGGCTGACCGGCGGCGTGACCTCGCCCTCCGGCCCGTTGTAGTACAGGAACGACACCGCGGTGGCGTTCGCGGTGCGGTAGAAACCGCCGGTGAACACCGCAGTCAGGGCCACGACGACCGCCGCCGCCGCGACGCCGAGCCGAGACACCACCTTCGGCCGCGCCTTCGCCCAGCTGACCGAGCGGATCAGCTGCGCGATCCAGCGCTGCAGCTCCGCCATGCCGTGCCCGGCGAGCAGGCACAGCGGGATCGCGGCCAGCGCCATCAGCCGGAACCGGTCGTTCCACCACGGCCGCGACAGCGAGATCACCAGCGGCGACGCGCCGTAGGACGTGACCAGCACGAACAGCCCGGACAGCCCGATCGCGGACACCATCAGCCAGCGGAGCCTGCCGAGCGCGCGGAAGCTCAGCACGCCGACCACGAGCAGCACGGTGAGCCAGAGCTGCGGTTTGTGCAGCACCTGCTGGAACGTGGCGAGCATGTTCAGCGCCGACATGACCGGAAGGTCCGAATTCCACGGCTGGTACGGGTACGCGCCGTTGGTGAAGCCGATCGCGCCCAGGATCTGCAGCGCGGCGAGCCCGAGCGCGATCACCATGACCGGCACTGTGCGCACGATGTCGCCGCCGATCACGCGCAGCCCGTTGCGTCCTTCGGGCACACCGTCCACTTGAAGTCCGCGAAGCGACCGATACCAGCGCTGCAGCACCAGTGGTGCCGCGAAGAGCGTGCCACCGAATAGTGCGCTCGAATGCGCGACAAGCAAGCCGTCCACGGTGAGTGCGAGCACGATGCCGGTGTCGACGCCCGGACGTACGAGGAAGCGTTGCAGCGAGACCACCATGAGCGGTGTCAGAACCACGCCCAGCGCGTACGGCAGCAGGCCGCTCGACACCGACTCGTACGCGCCCGTGGTGGCAGCGGCGGCGATGAGAGCCGCGCAGCCCGCGAAGACCGCACGGCCGCCCATCTGGCGGACCAAGGCGACCATCGACAGCGCGAAAATGCCCGCGACCGGCATGGTCACGGCGTTCAGCGTGACCGGGATGCTCGTGCCGGAGATCTGGTAAACCAGCGCGGCGACCAGGTGATAGCCGTTCGGGTAGAACGAGCCGTCCGGGTACCAGTTGATCTTGCTCATGCCGATGAGCGAGCCGTCGCCAGTGTCGGCGATGTAGCGGATGCCGTTCGCGTGATAGACGGTGTCCCAGCGCTGGAAGACCGCCGTCGTCCCGCCGCGCGCGGACAGCACCACGGCGATCGACAGCGCCGTCGCCACCACGACGCACGCGGCGACCGACCAGTGCGCGCGAGTGCTCCAGACGACCGGGGGCTCCTCCGCGCCGGGCTTGATCCAGCCGCGGACGAGGCACAGTCTGCGGATCCCCCACGCGATCCCGGCCAGCAGCACAGTGCAGGCCGCGGCGGTGAGGACGTTGTAGCGGAGGCCGACGGCCGCCAGCCACGGCCCGCCAAGGCCGGTGACGGCGTAGCTGAGCAGCGGCGCTAGTCCGGCCAGGGCCCAGCCGCGCACTCCCGCGGCCCTCCCGATGATGCCGCCCGGGACCATCAGCACGGCCAGGTAAGTGGCGACCGCGCCGAAATAAGTCCAGAAGGTGTCTGGTGCAGGCATGCTTCTCACTTGTGTAGTGCGGGTAAAACCCGGCGGGATGCCGAGGTCGGTTCGGGAGGCGGTCGCGCGACTGCGTACCCTGAGCGCCCGTGAGCGAGCACACGAACTCCGCCAAGATTACTGAAGACGACTTTCGCGGTTACGACCTCGTCGTCGTCGGGTCCGGTTTCTTCGGCCTGACCATCGCCGAACGGGCCGCGGCCGAGCTGGGCAAGAAGGTCCTGGTCCTCGAGCGCCGCCACCACCTCGGGGGCAACGCCTACTCCGAGGTCGAGCCCGAAACGGGCATCGAGGTGCACCGCTACGGCGCGCACCTCTTCCACACGTCCAACAAGCGGGTGTGGGACTACGTCAACCGCTTCACCGAGTTCACCGGCTACCAGCACCGGGTCTTCGCCAAGGTCAAGGACCAGGTCTACTCGTTCCCGATGAACCTCGGCCTGATCAACCAGTTCTTCGGCAAGTCGCACACGCCGGACGAGGCGCGCGAGCTGATCGCCAAGCAGGCTGCCGAGTTCCGGACCGAGGACGCGCAGAACGTCGAGGAAAAGGCGATCTCGCTGATCGGCCGCCCCCTCTACGAGGCGTTCATCCGCGGGTACACCGCGAAGCAGTGGGAAAACGACCCGAAGAACCTCGGCGCGAACATCATCACCCGCCTGCCGGTCCGCTACACCTTCGACAACCGGTACTTCAACGACACGTACGAGGGTCTGCCGGTCAACGGCTACACCGCGTGGCTCGAGAAGATGGCCGAGCACGAGAACATCGAGATCCGGCTGAACGTCGACTACTTCGACGTCCGCCAGCACATCCCGGCCGGCACCCCGACCGTCTACACCGGTCCGCTGGACCGCTACTTCGACTACTCGGCGGGCCGGTTCACCTGGCGCACCGTCGACTTCGAGTCCGAGGTCGCGCAGACCGGCGACTTCCAGGGCACCTCCGTCGTGAACTACAACGACGAAGAGGTCCCCTACACCCGCATCATCGAGTTCCGCCACTTCCACCCGGAGCGGGACTACCCGAAGGACAAGACGGTCATCTTCCGCGAATTCTCGCGTTTCGCGAAGGAAGACGACGAGCCTTATTACCCGATCAACACGCCGGAGAACCGCGAGAAGCTGGAAAGCTACCGCGAGCTGGCGAAGACCGAGGCCCGCGAGAAGAACGTGCTGTTCGGCGGACGGCTGGGCACGTACAAGTACCTCGACATGCACATGGCGATCGGGTCGGCGCTGTCGGCGTTCGACAACAAGATCGCCCCGCACCTGACCGACGGTGCGCCGATCGACGGGTCGATCGATGCTTGAGAAAGACACCCCGCGCGGTGAAGTGGCTGTGCTCTCCCGCACCCAAAAGGTGCTGAAGAAGCCGGGCACGGTGCAGGTCGCGCGGGGAATGTCGCTGTTCGGGGAGCACAGCGCGGGATGGTTCGCGCTGGGCTTGCTCGGAGCGGCGGTGGACCGTGACCGGCGCAAAGACTGGCTGGTCGCGTCGGCCGGAGTGGTGGGCGCGCACGCCGCGTCGATCGCCGTGAAGCGCGTCGTGCGGCGCCGCCGTCCGGACCATCCCAGCGTGGAGGTTCTGGTCGGCACGCCGAGCAAGCTGAGCTTCCCGTCGTCGCACGCGACGTCGACGACAGCGGCGGCGGTGCTCTACTCCGGATTGACCGGGCGTAACCTGGTCCCCGCCCTGGTACCGCCGATGCTCGCCTCGAGGCTGCTGCTCGGCGTTCACTATCCGACAGACGTTCTGGCCGGAGCCGCCCTGGGAGGCGTCGTCGGCGGTCTGATCCGACGGAAGCTGACCAAGAAGCGATGAGCGAAACGACCGACGAGCGAACCGAAAACGCGTCCGGTACGGCCGAATCCGCGCAAGCGACGGAGCCGGCTGCCGAAAAGACCGACGTGGCCGAAGAAGCCACCGACCAGGCCGAGAAGCCCGAGGCTCCGGCCTCGACCCCGGCCGCCCCGGCCCCGTCCTCCGGCCCGAGCCCAGTGGGTCTCGTGCTGGGGGTGATCAAAACCGCGCGGCCGAAGCAGTGGGTGAAGAACGTCCTCGTCTTCGCGGCGCCGTTCTTCGCCTTCTCCAAGGCGACGAACCGGACCGAGCTGGTCGTCGACGCGCTGATCGCGTTCGTGGCGTTCTCGCTCACCGCCTCGTCGGTCTACCTGATCAACGACGCCGTCGACGTCGAGGCCGACCGGGCCCACCCGACGAAGCGCAACCGCCCGATCGCGGCGGGCATCGTCCCGGTCCCGGTGGCCTACGCCTCGGCCGTGGTGTTCTTCCTGGCCGGTCTGGCGGTGTCGTTCGCGGCGGACTGGCGCCTCGCCATCGTGCTGGCGGTCTACGAAGCCGTGCAGCTCGGCTACTGCTTCGGGCTGAAGCACCAGCCGGTGGTGGACCTGGCGATCGTCGGCTCGGGCTTCCTGATGCGCTCGGTGGCCGGCGGCGTCGCGGGCGGCATCGCGATGTCGCAGTGGTTCCTGCTGGTCACGGCGTTCGGCTCGCTGTTCATGGTGGCGGGCAAGCGCTACGCGGAGATCATGCTGTTCGAGCGCACCGGGGCGAAGATCCGGTCCTCGCTGAAGAAGTACTCGGCGAGCTACCTGCGCTTCGTGTGGGCGACGTCCGCGGCGATCCTGATCATGTCCTACTGCCTGTGGGCGTTCGAGATCCGCCAGGCCGAGCACAACTCGGTGTGGGCGGTCGTGTCGATGGTCCCGTTCGTGATCGCGGTGCTCCGCTACGCGGTCGACGTGGACGGCGGCAACGCCGGCGCGCCCGACGAGATCGCCTTGAAGGACCGCGTGCTGCAGGTGCTCGGCGCGACCTGGGTCGTGACCCTGTTCCTGTCGTTCTACCTGTGAACGGCGCGCGGATTTAAACAGCTGGGATTCAGCTTCTCCACAGCATCGACGGTCACCCTCAGGGGTGGGAGCCGGGACACCCCGCCTCCCACCCGCTCAGCCCGGAGGACCGACGATGAACGACAACGAGAACCCCTCGCCCGGCGAGCGCGCCGGGCAGGAGCCGACTGAGCAGTTCGGCCGGACCGGGGACCTGGGCGGAGCTTCTGCTGATTCGGGCTCGGCGGCTGGTTCGGCCGGTCAGCCGGGGTCGGCTGAGGGAGCCGCTCAGCCTGGTCAGCCGGTGCCGCCTGCCGAGCAGGCAGGCCAACCCGGGCAGGCGGCGGAGCAGGCAGGCCAAGCCGCATCGTCCGCCGAGCAGACCAGCCAGCTGAGCCAACCCGGGCCGTCCGCCGAGCAGGCAGGTCAACCGGCGTCGCCTGCCGAACAGACGGCTCAAGCGGGTCAGCAGCCCGGTCCCGCCGCCCAGCAGCCTCCTCAGCCCGGCGCCTTCGCCCAACCCGGTCCGTGGGGCATGCCGCTGCCGCCGCCGAAGCAGAGCGGTTTCCGCCGGTTCGTGGCCCATCGGGCGACGCAGCTGGTCGCGGTGGGTGTCCTGGGCTTGGCCGTGGGCGGCGGAATCGTCGGCGGCGTCATGGCCGCGACGCACCATCCCGGCCGCCCCGGCATGAGCCAGCACCAGGGCGGCCACCGCTTCAACGACGGCGGTCCCGGCCAGCGTCACCGCGTCCCGAACGGCCAGAACGGCGGCAACCAGAACAACGGCAACCAGAACAACGGCCCCGGGTTCGGCAACGGGAATGGCGGCAACACCGGCTCTGGGAATTGATCGAGCCTTTCGCGCAGAATCCCTGCCCTCAGGACCTCATTCGCCCAGCAGCGCCGGGTACAAAACCGTCGGATGCGCGGACAGCGCGGCTTTCGCGGTCGCGCTGTCCGCGTCCGCGATGATCTCGATTTCCCCCGCTTCCAGGCCGTCCAGCGCGAGCCGGACGACCTCGGCCGGGTCGTTCTTGGGGATGTCGAAGCCCGCCATCATGTCGGTGTCCGTGCTGGCCATGACCAGGCCGCTGACCAGCGTGCGCTGCGCCAGGAGTTCCAGCCGCACCGAGTTGGTCAGGCTCCACGCCGCGGATTTCGACGCCGCGTATCCCGCCGAGCCCTGGTAGGTCGCCCAGGAAAGCGCGGACAGCACGTTCAGAACCGCGCCATCCTTCAGTCCTGGCGCGAATGCGCGAATCATCTGGAGCGGGCCGAAGAAATTCGTCTCCATTTCGCGGCGAATCGCGGCCAGGTCGCCGGTCACCAGGTCGGTGAAGCTGGCGATTCCGGCATTGTTGATCAGCAGGTTGACGTCCGGGGCGGCGGCCGCGGCGGCGGTGATCGAACCCGGATCAGTGACGTCCAACTGAAGCGACACAGCACCGTCGAGGTCGACGGGGCCGCGAGCGGTGGCGTAGACCTTTGCCGCGCCGCGGTCCAGCAGGGCACGGACGAAGTGGGTGCCGAGTCCGCGTGCGGCACCGGTGACCAGTGCGGTTGAGCCTGCGATCTGCATGAGGGTTCTCCTGGGAAAAGCCGTCGGAAGGGGACAACCGCTATCCTGGATCCTGACGTCGGTGTCAGGTTCACGTGTTTGTTGTGCGGATCACGGCGGAGGCTTGCTAATGCGGATCGGAGAGGTGGCGGAGCGCGCCGGGGTCAGCGTGCGTTCGCTGCGCTATTACGAGCAACAGGGGCTGCTGGAGTCGACGCGCACGTCCGGCGGGCAGCGCCGGTACGGCGAGGACGCGGTGTCCTGGGTGGGGCTGATCCAGCAGCTTTACGCGGCGGGGCTGTCCAGCGCGACGATCCGCGAGTTGATGCCGTGTCTGCACGCGGGGGTCGGCACGCCGGAGTCACGCGATCGGCTGCGCGGGGAGAAAGCCCGGCTGGACGAGTACATCTCCGGTCTCGAACGCACGCGGGAGCGACTGGAGGCGATGATCGAATTGGCGGAGACGCCGAATCCGCATTGCCCGGTCGTGCTGGGTTAAAGCGCGGCGAAGGTGTCGTTCAGGATCTTCACGATCGCGCGCGGGGTGCCGGGGATGAGCTCGGTCCGGCCGCCGGTCGTCTGGTAGGCGAGAATTCGGCCGGATTTCACGTCGGCGGCGAGGATCGGGCCGCCGGTGAGGTGTCGTCCGTTCGCGCGGCGCGCGACGTAGAGCTCGTGCGTCGCTTCCGCCGGTTGATTCAGGGTCGAGACAAGGTATTCGTGGCTGTTGGTCTCGTCGAACGGGTCCGGGGCCGAGTCGGCCGCGGGCGTGACCGAAACGGATCGGACCGGCGCGCCGGGGATTTGCGGAAGCTTGTCGAAAAGCGTCGTGGCCAGCCGGGTCGGGGCGGCTGGCTGGATTTCGACCAGGCCGTCCTGTGCGGATACCAGAATCGCGGCTTCTTCCCGTTGCGCGACTATGACGGTTCGCTGGATTCCGCCGCGCAATGCCGACCAGGCGAAGTACTCGCGTTCGGCCTCGGCGAGCACTCGCAGGGTGGCGCGCAAATACGCGGACGGCGCGTCGTTGTCCGCGAGGCCGAGCCGGACGAGAAGATTGACGGTGGCGGCGTGAAGTTCGCGGTGTGCGCCGGTTTTCACCCAGACTCGGTTCGCGCGCAGCATCGGATGCTGGTCGCCGAGGTCGAGCATGTCCCAGACGGCCGAGAGCGCTTCGACGGGCAGGGTCACCGCTTGCCTGACGTCCTCCCGCACCCGCGCCCCCTTCTCGCAATCGCCGTTAGCACGGTAGCCGATTGATTACCCGCGCGTGGTGGTGTCTGCAATTGAGAACAGGTAGTAATTGCGGAAAAGCCGCTTCCGGCTAGACGCAGACGCTATAGGCATAAATGCTCTGATGATTCCTGCTCTGGTCTTGGCGGCGGTAGACGTGTGTGATTAACCGACGATGGCCAAGCCTCCGCTCTCCGCCGCGACTCGCACCATTGGCGAACGCGTGCGCGAATTCCGCAACGACGCGGGGCTGAGCCAAGAACAGTTGGCCGAACTGGCCGGAGTGCACTGGACGTTCGTGAGCCAGGTCGAACGCGGGCTGCGCAACATCAATCTGCACAACCTGCTCAAGTTCGCCGACGGTCTCGGAGTGAATCCGGCCCGGCTGGTGGACGGGCTGCGGCCGCCGTCCGGCGACTAGTCCACTGTGGATGGTCGCAGCACCTGACGGAGCGTGCCCTCGCGGAGCAGCAGAATCTGCGTGATCACCTGCAGTCCGACGAAGAACGCGATCGACAGCCCGGCGTCGAGTGCGGGGACGTCGTCGACCGGCAGGGTGTACGCCATCCCGATGCTTAGTCCACTGTGGACCAAACTGCCGACGCCCCACGCCACGGTGAGCGCCCGCCACGCCCGGCGGAACGACGGCCGCTCCTCCCACGCCGCGTCCAACAGGGAGCCACGGCCGGGCAGGAGAGCGCGAGCCGCTTGATACGTCGTCGGATACTGGCCGACGACCAGGCTGGCGAGCAGCCAAACCCCGGCCAGCGTGCTGAACCAGGCTCCGCGCACGAGCATCAGCCGGGCGTCGCCGGTCATCAGCGTGGTGGCCAACCCGACGGCCAGGAACATCAGGACGAGCAGGCCGATCCCGTCCACGCGACGCCGGGTGACCAGCGTGTACAGCACGCGCAGCGCGGGCGGCAGGCCGCTGAGCAGTAGCGCCCACACCGGCGGGACGTCGAAGGCGCGAAGCAGGTAATAGCCGCCGACTGGCGCGCCGAGGTCGATCAGCAGCGCGGCCAGCGACGAGCGGAATTCGTTCCCCATGCCCTGAGTTTCGGCGCGGTGGGCACCTCAGGACATCGTCGAGCTGGTCAGCCCGGCATCCACCGAATGGTGGAGGCCGGGCCGGGAAAACGTCAGACCGGGAGCTTGCGGAAGATCGGCCGCGGCACGTGCCGCAGGATCGACATCACCAGCCGGAACTCCGACGGCGACCAGACGAGGTCCTTGCCCTTGCGCGCGGCCTCGACCGCGACGTCGGCGACCTGCTCGGCGGTCCGGGTCAGCGGAGCGTCCTTCATTCCGGCGGTCATCTTGGTCTTGACCTGGCCCGACCGGACGACGGTCACCTGCACGCCGTGCGGCGCGAGCGCCTCGCCGAGACCGAGGTAGAAGCCGTCGAAACCGGCCTTGGTCGAGCCGTACACGAAGTTGGACCGGCGAACCCGCTCGCCCGCAACCGACGACAGCGCGATGACCTTGCCGTGGCCTTGGGTCTTCAGCTTCTCCGACAGCGCGACGCCGACCGACACCGCGGCGGTGTAGTTGACCGTCGCCAGCTCAACGGCCTTGTCGTGGTCCTGCCACAGCTCCTCGGCCTCGCCGAGCAGACCGAACGCGACCACCGCGACGTCGATGTCGCCGCCGGCGAACGCCTCGTCCAGCACCTTCGGGTGCGACGCCAGGTCCTTCGCGTCAAAGGCCACAGTGGACACTTCGGCGCCGAGATCCTTCAGCCGCTGCGCGGCTTCCTCCAGCCGCGGGGAAGGACGAGCGGCCAGCACGACCCGCAGCGGCTTCTCCGCGAGGTACTTCTCCGCGATCGCCAGCGCGATGTCGGACGTGCCGCCGAGCAGCAGCAGGGACTGGGGGTTACCGACCGCGTCGATCACAGTGCGAGCCTCCGGCTCATGTCAGAGGCGAAAACGCCTTCGGGGTCAACGGAAGCGCGCACCTTGCGCCACTCCTCCAGCCGGGGGTACATCTTCGCGAACGTCTCGGGCGAGGTGCGCGAGTCCTTCGCGGTGTACAGGCGGCCGTTCGCGTCAAGGACCATCTCGTCCATCTCCTCGCAAAACCGGCTGAGCCCGTTCTTGATCGGGAAATCGACGCTCAGCATCCAGCCCGGCGCGGGCCAGGACATCGGAGCCGGGTTCGAGTCGCCCATCCGCTTGAACACGTTCAGGAACGAGTAGTGCCCGGACCGGGAGATCGCCCGGCAGATGCCCTTGAGCTGGTCTTCCGCGCCGAACGGCACGGAGAACTGGTACTGCAGGAAGCCCTTGTTGCCGTACGCGCGGTTCCACTCGCTCAGCATGTCGAGGGGGTGATAGAACTGCGTGAGGTTCTGGATCTTGCCGCGCGCGCCCTTCTTGGGCACCGTCTTCTGCCACAGCTCGTTGATCAAGCCGAAGGTGAGCTTGTTGCCGAGCCCGTTGGGGAACACGTCCGGCAGCGTCAGCAGTTGCGGTGCGTCGAATTTCAACGGGTTGCTGCGCAGCTTCGGCGGCAGCTGGTCGAGCTTCGCGAGCGAACCGCGGGAGAACGTCGCCCGGCCGAGGCGGCTGTCGGACGAGATCA
Source organism: Amycolatopsis albidoflavus (assembly GCF_039525725.1). Lineage (NCBI taxonomy): Bacteria > Bacillati > Actinomycetota > Actinomycetes > Pseudonocardiales > Pseudonocardiaceae > Amycolatopsis > Amycolatopsis albidoflavus. The sequence goes on along the minus strand of NZ_BAAAHV010000021.1, from coordinate 67,367 downwards.
GGTCCGGCACCGACATCGAGTAGTCGTAGTTGAGGTCCGAACCATCGGTGAAGAGCCCGAGGGTCTCGTCGAGGTTCGAGGTGCGGTCGGCGTCCACGTAAAAGTACGCCGTTTCCGTCTTCTTCATCCGCACGGTGGCGCGGACGATGATCCCGGTGAGCCCGATTCCCGCCACCGTCGCCCAGAACAGCTCCGAATCCGGGCCCTCCGGGGTGAGCGTGCGCACGGATCCGTCGGCGGTGAGCAGGTCCATCGACACCACGTGGTTGCCGAAGCTGCCCGCCGAGTGGTGGTTCTTGCCGTGGATGTCGTTGGCGATCGCGCCGCCGATCGTCACCTGGCGGGTGCCCGGCAGGACCGGGACCCACAGGCCGTACGGCAGTGCCTCGCGCATCAGCTTGTCGAGGCTGACGCCGGCGTCGAGGTCGACGAGGCCGGAATCCGGGTCGATCGAGTGGATGCGGTCGAGCACGGTCATGTCGACGACCAGGCCGCCCGCGTTCTGCGCCGGGTCGCCGTAGGACCGGCCGAGGCCGCGGGCGATGACCCCGCGCGGGCCTGCGGAGGCGACGGCGCGGGCGATAGCTTCGACGTCGCGCGTGCTCAGCACGTCGGCGACGGTCCCGGCGGTGCGGCCCCAGCCGGTGAGCGTGCGGCGCTGTGTCTCGGGTGCTTGGGTCACGCGGACCAGGGTAGCCACGCCGAACACCGCCCGGAACGTGACCCTGAAGTGCCCGCTTCTACACTTTGCGCATCAAGGCACAAGCGTCCGAGCGTCGAAGTGGGTAATACGGACACTGACGCAATAGGCCGAGAAGGTATTCCAAGTGGTGGCTACAGAACCGCAGAGTGACCAAGCGCAGCAGGCGCCCGGGGGCCCCGGACTGCTGGGCCAGCTGATCCGCTTCGCCGCGATCGGCGGCTTCTGCGCCCTGCTCGACCTGGGCACGTATTCGCTGCTGCGTGCGGTCGGCATGGATGCCACGCCGTGGGTGGACATCGCGCGCGCGATCAGCTTCATCGTGGGCACGACCACCGCGTTCTTCCTGAACCGCCGCTTCACCTTCGCCGCGGGCAAGCGCGAGGGGAACGCCCAGATCGGCGGGTTCGTTCTGCTGTACGCGGTGACCTTCCTCGTGACGATCGGCGTGAATCGGCTCATGCTGAACGTGCTGCCGGAGATGGCGTGGAAGGCCACCCTCGCCTGGGTCGTGTCCCAGGGGACGGCCACCGTGATCAATTTCGTGATGCTCAAGTGGGTCGTGTTCCGTGTACGGCCGGTAAAGGAGAACTGAGTTCGATGCCCGGTAAAGCAGCCCCGGTCGCGGAGGCGGCCCCCGCAGGCCAGACGCGGTTCGCCGAACACGCCCCCGAAGGCAGGCTCACGGCCCAGCGCGGGCTGTACGCCGGGCCGGCTCCCATCGTCAGCAAGGACATGTACGCCGAGGTCCTGCAGGGCAACGCCCAGCGCGATCGCGGCTCCGTGACGCTGGAGCCGTCCGCGAAGGTCACCGGCAACACCTACTTCGGCCGCTTCCCGGCGAGCTACTGGCAGCGCTGGACCACCGCGACCGAGGTGAAGCTCGAAGCGGTCGTCACCGGCGACGGGCTGCTGTCGCTCGGCGCTTCCGACATGCTCGGCGACCCGCGCGTGGTCGACGCGAAGCAGGTCGCCGGCGCGAAGAGCGCCAAGGTCGAGCTGACCGGCAAGCTGGACAAGTTCTACGACGGCGGCGCGCTGTGGCTCGACCTCGAGACCGAGGGCGGCCAGACGCTGCGGGTCGAGCAGGTCCGCTGGACCGTCGACGCGCCGGAGACGATCCGTCCGACCGCCGTCACCATCTGCACGATGAACCGCGCCGACGACTGCCTGAAGAACCTCCAGGCGCTCGCCGCCGACGTGTCCTCGCTGGACACCCTCGACGCCATTTACGTCGCCGACCAGGGCACGGACCTGGTCGAATCGCGCGAGGGCTTCGAGCAGGTCGCGAAGGACCTCGGCGAGAAGCTGCACTACATCAAGCAGCCGAACCTCGGCGGCGCGGGCGGCTTCACCCGCGGCCTGTACGAGGTGGCCGGGCACACCGCGACCGAACACGCGAACGTGCTGTTCATGGACGACGACGTGCTGCTCGAGCCGGACCTCGTCGTGCGCATGACCGCCTTCTCCAACCGCTCGGCCAACCCGATCATCGTCGGCGGCCAGATGCTCAACCTGCTGCACCCGAACCAGTTGCACGTCGGCGCGGAGTACGCCCGGCTGAACACGCTGGAGCCGGGGCAGCCGGTGCAGCACTCGCTGTCCACCGCGGACCTGCTCGGCGTCGACGAGGACGGCAACCCGAACCGCCAGGAACGCCGCCTCGACGCCGGGTACAACGGCTGGTGGTCGTGCCTGATCCCGTACGAGGTCGTCAAGGCCATCGGCTACCCGCTGCCCTTCTTCTTCCAGTGGGACGACGCGGAGTACTCCTACCGCGCCCGCGAATACGGCTTCCCCACGGTGACCCTTCCCGGCGCCGGCGTGTGGCACGCGGACTTCCACTGGAAGGACTGGGACGAGTGGCACCGGTACTTCAACCTGCGCAACTCGATCATCACCGCCGCGCTGCACTCGCCGTTCAACCTGAACCTGCTCTCGCGCGTGCTGATGGCGCAGCTGGTGCGCTACCTGCTCGGCATGCAGTACGGCCTCTCCGCGACGCTCATCAAGGCGGTCGAGGACTTCCTGGAGGGCCCGGAGGTCCTGCGCGACGGCGGCGTCGAGGCGATGAAGGAGATCCGCCGGATCCGCGACGCGTACCCGGAGACCAAGCGGCACAAGGCCACTGACGTGCCGGGCATCGCGTCCAACGACATCGGCATCATCAACAGCGCGCCGCGGCCGAGCATGCAGCGGCTGGTGCTGATCAAGCGCATCCTCGACAAGGTGCTCGGCCGCAGCCGCTTCGGGCTCGGCGCGGTGCCGATCGACGAGGCGCACTGGTGGCACATCGCGCTGTTCGACACCGCCGTGGTCACCGACGCGTCGCAGGAAGGCGTGCGCGTGCGCAGCTACGACAAGGTCAAGATGTTCGACCTGGCCAAGCGCGGCGCGAAGGTGCTCAACCGGCTGCGCAAGGAAGGCGCGGGCGTGCAGGAGCAGTACAAGCGCGCCATGCCGGAACTGACCTCGCGCGACAACTGGAAGCGGCTCTACGAGCTGTGACGGGCTGAGCTGGTCTGAAAAGGGCGTCTCGCGTTCGGCGAGACGCCCTTTTTGTCTTTTTGGGTAGCTTGGTTTCATGGCCGACCTGGTTTCCCGTGCGCGCGCTCTCGCCGACGACCTGTTGTTCCCCGCGGCCGCCGAGGTGGACCGCCAGGGCGTGGTGCCGCGGTCGCATTTCGACGCGCTCGCCGAGGAAGGTTTCTACGGCCTCGCCGCGCCCGATTCCGGGGTTGAGCTGGACCAGCTGGTCGGCGTGCTCGAAGCGCTGGCCGGCGGGTGTCTGAGCACCGCGTTCACCTGGCTGCAGCACCACGGTCTCGTCGCCGGGCTGGCCGCGACAGACCGGGAGGACCTGCGAGAGCGGTACCTGCCGGACTTGATCAGCGGGAGGCTGCGCGCGGGCGTCGCGTACGCGGGCGTGATCCCGACGCCGCCGCGAGTGCGGGTCCAGCGCGTCGACGGCGGCTATCGGTTCGATGGTGAAGCGCCGTTTGTGAGCGGCTGGGATGCGATCGATCTGTTGCAACTGTCCGGCCGCGACGGCGACACAGTGATCAATGCTTTGGTGTCGCCGATCGTCGGACACAGCCTGGTCGCCGAGCCGTTGACGCTCATGGCCGCGCAAGGCACCGCGACGGTGCGGCTGAAGCTCGACAACCACTTCATTCCCGACGAATCGGTTTTCGCCCAGGTCAGTTATGACAAATTCGTGGCTGGCAATACGTTCGCGTCCCGGCTCAACGGATGCGCGCCGCTCGGGTTGGCCGAGCGCTGCGCCAGTTTGATCGAGTCCGCCGGCGACGAGGAGACGGCGACGGCGTTGCGGTCCGAGCAGGACGAAATCCGGCGTCGTCTCGACGCAGGTCTCGCCGACCCGGCCACGCTCCCGGCTGCCCGCGCGGCCGGTGCCGACCTGGCGTACCGGTCAGCGGGCGCGCTCGCCGCCGCGACGGGAAGCCGCGCGGTGCTGCCCGGGGCACACGCTGGCCGTCTGGTGCGCGAGGCGACGTTCCTGCTCGTGGCCGCGAGCAGACCGGAGATCCGCGCCGGGCTGCTCGAACTCGCCCGCCGCTAAACGGACAGGCCGAATTTGCCCTTTCGGCTCAGATCGTCGACATAAGCGGCTGCCACGTGGACGAAATTCACCGAAACAGTGTTGCCGTCCCGGGTTTCGAGCGAGTGAACGCCGCCGTGTTTGAGTAGGTCGGGGAGCTTTTCCTGGACTGTCTCGGAACTGTCGGCGGTGAGCGGGAAGATCAGCGGCTCGCCGCCTGCCGAGAGGTGCAGGACCAGTGCTGGTTTGGGATCTGCCATGCCTCCATGGCAGCAGCGGGTGATCATCGGCGGCAAGAGCGGTTCGCCGACAGCGGATCCGCTCACAGCGGAAGCGCGCTAGACGGTTTCGGCGAGGCGGTCCGCGATCGCGCGGGGCTCGCGACCGAGAAGCTCGGCCAGCAGCGGGCCCGATTCGGCGAAATACCCGGCCCGAGTGGCCTGGTACCAGGTGAGCATGAACCGGGCCGCCTGCTCCGGGACGCCGTTCGCGATCTGTTCGGCAACCCATTGTTCGTCGTCCAGGACGACGCGAGTGATGGTGCGACCGGTGAGGTCGGAAGCGATTTCGGCGAAATCGTCGAAAGCGACGGCGTTCGGAGCGGCGAGGGTGACGGGGCCGTCGACGGAACGGTCGCCGGCGAGCAGCGCCGCGGTGGCTGCGGCGATGTCCGCACGGTCGGTGTACGGGACGGGGCCGTCTGCCGGCTGAGCGATCTCGCCGGTCCGCTGCCACGGGCCGAGCACCTGGTCGAGCGGGCCGTAAGCACCGTTGCGCAGCGCGGTCCAGGCGACTCCGGAATCGCCGAGGATCGCCTCGGTGGCGAGGTGGAGATCCGACGGCTGGTACGGGTTGCCGGGGGCAGCGCCGTGCTGGCTTGTGTAGAGGATCCGCCGGACACCGGCCGCGACGGCTGAGTCGATGGCGCGTCGGTGCAGGCTGACAAGGTCTGCGGCGGGGTCGTTGCCGGAGATCAGCAGGACCTGCTCGGCACCGGCGAACGAGTCGCCCGGATCCTCGTAGGAGCCCTGCCGGACGCGGACGCCGCGGTCGGCGAAGTGCCGCGCCTTGGCGGGATCGCGGACGCTGACGCCGATCTGGCCTGCGGGTACGCGCTTGAGGAGGTGCTCGACGGTGGCACTGCCCAGCCCGCCGGTAGCGCCGGTGACAACGATCATTTCCCCTGGTCTCTTCCTCGGGAGCCTAAGTTGACTACCTAGGTCAACTTCTTCCGCCGTCGACTTTAGGTAAGCTGACCGAGGTAGTCAACTTACGCTGAGAGACGAGGTCGCGGTGCCCGCGGAATCCCGGCTGCGCGCCGACGCCAGACGCAACTCCGAGCAGATCCGAACCGCTGCGATCGGCGCCTTCCAGGGACGGGGCCTGACGGTCCCGCTGGAGGAGGTCGCCAAGGCGGCGGGGGTCAGCAAGGCGACGATCTTCAACCGGTTCGGCGGCCGGATCGGCCTTATCGAGGCGGTTGTCGAAGAGGTCGTCGCGACGGAGTTGTTCGCGGTCATCGACCGCATGCGGACCGTCGTCGACATCGGCGAGCGGGTCGGCTGCTACGTCACCGCGCTGCGCGATCTCCAGTACCGCCAGCCCTCCGTCAACGACGTCCTGCTGCAGACCTATCCGAACTCCCCGCAGCTCATGGAGATCTGCCGGGTCGGGGGCGAGGCCAACGAAGAACTGGTCGCGGCGGCGCGGGCCGCCGGTGCGGTGCGGCCGGAGTTCACGGCGGGCGACCTGCACGCCTTCGTCGTCGAGACCGCCCTCGCCCTCAAACACGGCGAGCGGCCTCCCCGGGACGCCTACGACCGGCGCACCGTCTATTTCCTGAACGGAATCCGAACATCGCGCTCCGGATGACGCGCCCTTGGTGCCGATGGCCGCGACCGTGCGGAGTGGACTACGGTTTCGCCCGGGGAGTGACCGGATTTAGGGGTGGGTCGTGCCGTACACGTTGACGCTGTCACCGGCAGCGGTGGATCTCCTGCTGGCGGAACTCGGCCTCGGCCGGGCACCGATGCCGTTCGTGGTGCCGCACATCGGCATCACCGGCGAGGAACGCGCCGCGGTGCGCGACGCCGTCTTCCGCGACCTCGACAACCGCGGCCTGCTGCGGCGCGGGACGATCGACGACGACGTCGAGATCGCGCTTGCCACGTTCGCCAGGCCCGGCCTCGCGGTGTCCGCGGCGGCCAAGATCGGCGACGAGCAGCTGTTCGCGCGGGTGGCGTCCAACGGCCAGTTCGCGGTGCTCGTCTGCCAGCGGGACGGGATGTTCACCTTCGAGGAGGTCCGCCCGACCGGCATCGTCCCGGCGATCGTCGACCTGCTGCCGCTCACGCCCGCCGCGGCGGGGCAGTCGGTGACCGTCGCGCGGCCGTCGAAGCAGCCGGTGCGGGGCGACGCCTACGACCCGTTCGCCGGAGTCAGCGGCCCGCGCACGCACAATCCGCAGCTCAGGGCCGTCCAGCGGATCTTCGAGAAGCCGCGGCTGGCGGTCGGCCAGTTCACGCCGTACGTGAGCGACGGCAATGGCCACGAGCGCGCGCTGCCGTCGCTCGCGTGGTTCGACACCGAACTCGGCCGCTACCTGCTCAGCACGCGCGATTCCAGCGACGGCAACCGCTGGCTCACCTACGCGCCGGCAGACAATGCCCGTCTGGCCCAACAACTGTTCACCCAGCTTGAAGGCTATTCGGCAAACGCCTGACCGGAGCGGCTCGCGTCGGTAAACTCCGGCGCATGAGCACTGATCCGCTGGCGGCAGGCGGGCTGAACGCCAAGGGCATCGCCGAAGCCGCGGCCGAAACGCACAAGCTGGCCGGGACCGCGAAAGCCGGCGGGTTCAGCATCGACGGCGACGCACTCGGTGACCTGCGCAAAGCGCTCACCGACATGGTCACGCGCCTCGAACGGCTCAAGCCGCAGACCCAAGCGCTGACGACCGCGCCGAAGCTCGGCAGCCACCCGTACGGGCACACCGTGGCCGAGCACGACCGCAAGAGCGGCTCCGACGCCCCTGGCGCGGCCCTCGACGTGCTGGACCAGTTCGGCCGGATCCTGAAGGAGGCCGACGAGGCCCTCGCGCGCGCCGGCGGGGTCTACACCGAGAACGAGAGCCAGGCCATCGACTCCCACCGCACCGTGAAGGGCAGCACCGAATGAGCACGCCGCAGCCGGGGCTCGCGCCGTCGGACGCCGACTACCTCGGGCACCCGCACCAGCAGCTGAAGTCGTACGTCGAGACGAATCTCGACGTGGAGCAGGTTTCCTCGGTCTCGCACGCGTACACCGAGGTGCAGAAAGCGTTCGAGGAGTTCGCGACGCAGCTGGGCGAGGCCGTGAAGAAGGCCGCACACGCGTGGAGCGGCGAGGCCGCGGCCGGTGCGCAGGCGTATTTCGTGAGCCTCGCCGAATGGGCCGAGGCGAATGGCCAGAATGCGAAACTGGCCGCGCAGATCGTCGAGGAACAGGCGTCCGCCGCGCAGGTGGCGAAGCACTCGATGCCGGACGCCGTCCCGTTCGACTGGTCTGAAGAATTCGACAAATGGTCGCACGCCAGTCCGCTCGAAATGAGCAATGAGATCGACGCGACGCTGAAGAAGCAGCAGGACAGCCGTTCCGCGCACGAACAGGCCGCGGAGACGATGTCGAAGTACGACGCTTCGCTGCACGAGACCGGTTCGAAGCAGCCGGCTTTCGCGCACCCGCCGAAGTTCGGCGTCGCGGCTGGTGGCGGTGCCGCGGTGGCGATGCCGACCGGTCCTGAACACCACGACGCCGCTCCCGCTCCGGCCAGCCCCGCGCCTGCTCCCGCTCCTGCCGCGGCTGACGCTGGTTCGGTCTCGGCGGGCGGCGGCGGTGCCGCGGCCGGACACTCGGCCAGCGCCCCGACGGTCAGCGGCCCGAGCCAGTTCACCGGAGCCGTGCACCAGCAGATGCCGGACCCCAGCACGACGGCGGCGGGCACCGCGCCTGCCGCGGCGCAGGCCGCCCCGAGCGGTGGCAGCGGCGGTGCGTCCGGGGCGGGTATGGGCGCCATGCCGATGGGTGGCATGCCGATGGGCGGTGGCGGCGGAGGTTTCGGCGCCGACGAGGAACACCAGAGCAAGGTCGGCCGCGGCGGTGGCTCGTTCGGCCCCGGCGACGGCGCGATGGAGCCGGGAGCGGCCGACGTCGCGGCCGGAGGAATGGGCGGCGCTCCGGCTCGCCCCGGCATGGGCTTCGGCGCCCGGCCGTACGACGACAGCCTCAACCAGCCCGCGTTCGTGATGGAACTCGAGGACGACGACGAGGTGTTCGGCAGCGGACATCGTTCCGCGCCGCCGGTGATCGGGGAATAGCTCGGGAGTCCGTTGTGGACGGTGGGGTCAGCGCATTGTCCACAACGGACTGACCGGTTCAGTACCGGTAAAACTTCTCCGCGCGGCCCTGCCGGACCAGCTTCAGCCACTGCAGGAACGCCTTCGGGTCCCGCTTCACGCCCACGAAATACAGGCCGAAGCGCAGCACTTCCAGCGCCCCGATCTTGCGCATTCCCGGCTGCGACAGCAAATACCCGCGGTTGCGGTACGTGTAATACCGCTTGACCTCGTTCTCCGGGTCCTGCGCGTGGAATTTCCCGCCCAGCATCGGCTTGAACTCGTCCGAACCGTCGGGGTGCAGGTAGGTCGTGCGCAGCGACGTGCCGAACGGCAGGCCGGACCGCACGAGGCGGCGGTGCAGTTCCACCTCGTCGCCGCGGAAGAACAGGCGCAGGTCGGGCACGCCGGTGACGTCCAAAGTGGACGAACGGAACAGCGCGCCGTTCATCAGGGACGCGATGCCGGGCAGGAAGTCCGTGCCCAGTTCGGCCGACGAGCGCTTCCAGGTGAGGCCGCGGCGCAGCGGGAACGCCAGCTTCGCCGGGGCGTCGATGTTGGCCACCACCGGGGAAATCTCGGCGAGGCCGCGCTTTTCGGCTTCCTCCAGCAGAATCTCGAGCACGTGCTCGTCCGCGGGACGGCCGTCGTCGTCGGCGAGCCAGACCCAGTCCGCGCCGAGCGACAGCGCGTGCAGCATGCCGAGCGCGAACCCGCCCGCGCCGCCGAGGTTCCGGTGCGACGGCAGGTACGTGTACGGCAGCGGGTAGGCCTCGACCACGTCCCGCGCGGACTTGTCCGGTCCGTTGTCGACCACCACGAGGTGGTCGACCGGCCGGGTCTGGGCGGCGATGATTTTCAGCGAGTCCGCGAGCAGCTCGCGCCGGTGCCGCGTGACCACCACGCCGACGACGGCGCCCTCGGGCAGCTCTCGCGTCTCGCCGGTCATCATTCCCCGCCGTTCGTCGTGGTCGCGGGCTCGATGCCGAGGCGCTCGAGACCTTCCTGGCTCATGTTCTCGAACGGGTCGCGGCCCTTGTACTCGGTGAGCACCTCGCGCAGCGAACCCTGCTTCTTGACGTGGCCCTCGTCCATCCAGATCGCGGTGTCGCACAGCTCCATCAGGAACTCGTCGGAGTGGTTCGCGAACACCAGGATGCCGGAGCGTTTGACCAGGTCCTTGAGCCGGTCGCGGGCTTTGTTGAGGAACGCCGCGTCGACCGCGCCGATGCCCTCGTCGAGGATCAGGATCTCCGGGTCGATCGAGGTCACGACGCCGAGCGCGAGCCGCACCCGCATGCCGGTGGAGTACGTCCGCAGCGGCATCTGCAGGTAGTCGCCGAGTTCGGTGAACTCCGCGATGTCGTCGACCCGCTTCTCCATTTCCTTGGCGCTCATGCCGAGGAACAGGCCGCGGATCAGGATGTTCTCGACGCCGGAGATCTCCGGGTCCATGCCGATCCCGAGGTCGAACACCGGCGCGATCCGGCCGACGATCCGCGACGATCCGCGGGTCGGCTCGTAGATCCCGGCGAGCAGCCGCAGCAGCGTTGACTTGCCCGCGCCGTTGTGCCCGACGAGACCGACCCGGTCGCCCTCGCGGAGGCTGATCGACACGTCGTGCAGCGCCTCGATGATCGGCACCTTCTGGTCGGAACTGATCTTGCCGCCGACCTTGCCGAGCACGCGCTTTTTCATCGAACGCGTCTTCGCGTCGAAAATCGGGAAGTCCACGTACGCGTTGTGGACGTCAATGCTGACCATCTGTCACACCCAATACGAGACGCGAGACCGGTAATTGCGCATGGCGACGAGGGCGAGCGCCCACCCGACCACGGTGAGCCCGCCGACCACGACCCAGCTGGTCCAGCTCACCGCCTGCCCGATGAGCGGCGACCGCACCACCTGCATGTAGTGGTAAAGCGGGTTGAGCTTGATGATCGGCAGCGCCCACGACGCACCGTCCCGCGCGCCGCCGGACAGCAGCTGGTCGACCGGCCAGACGATCGGGGTGCCGTAGAACATCAGCTGGATCAGCGAGTTGATCAGCTGCGGAATGTCGCGGAAACGCGTCGAGATGATGCCGAGCAGCAGCGCCGCCCAGCCCGCGGTGAGCGCGAGCAGCACGAACCCGGGAATGGCGAGGAAAATGTTCCAGCTCAGCCCGGGGTGGCAGAACTTGTCCGGTACGCACACGCCGTCTTTCGACCCGAGCGAATACGGGGAATCGAGCGCCGAGAAGAAAATGATCAGCAGCACGACGTAGACGATCATGTTGTGCGCCAGCAGCAGCGTCTGCCGCCAGATCGTGCGCAGCACGTACACGCTGATCGGCGCGGGGACCTGTTTGATCAGCCCCTCGTTCGCGATGAACGTTTCCATGCCTTCGGTGAGGCAGCCCTGGATGAAGCCCCAGATGATGAAGCCGGTGGAGAGGTAGGGCAGGAACACCTCGATCGGCGTGCGGAACAGCTGCGAGTACAGCAGGCCGAGACCAAGCGCGATGACACCCTGGCTGATGGTGATCCAGAACGGCCCGATGATGGACCGCCGGTACCGCTGCTTGATGTCCTGCCAGCCGAGATGGGTCCACAGCTCGCGAGAGGCCAAACCGGTCTTGATGTCGTCGATCGCACGCCCGAACGTCTTGCTGTCCGACGACGGTGGAACCGGAGTCGAGACATCGGGTTCGGCTGCGTGAACCGTGCTGGTGGCATGCACGTGGACGAGGGTACCGATGGGACACACCGGCCTCGGCTCGCCCCGGCCCGACCGCACGGCGGCCCCGGTGCGGATACCGGCGATACGAGCGGGTGTCTCCTGGTGTCCTGGTAGTTTCTTCCCTTATGACTGCTGCTCTCGGTGCGGCGAGCCTCATGGTCGACCTCCTTTCGGCGTACGCGGACCGGCCGGACCCGCGTTCGGTCGCCGTGGTCGGCAACCAGCCGCTGGAGCCGGACCCGGCTCGCGCCAAGGCGGTTGACGACTGTGACCTGGTCATTCGGGTCAACGGGTTCGTTGTCGACGAACCGGACGGACCGGACATCACCGGCCGCAAGGTGCACACGGTCGTCTTCAACCGGGCCGTGCGCGCCACCCGGCACGTGTTCCGCGACTACCGCTCCCGGCTGTATCTGCTGGTCGAGCCGGGTCGCCTGCACTGGGAGCCGGAGACGCTGCCCGGCTGGTGGCCCTCGGACCTCGGGTTCGTCCCGGTGTCGAACCGCGACGTCGTGCTGCCCCTGTCGGACGCGCTCGGCCTGCCGACGCGCGCCGAACCGACCTGGTCGACCACGGGTACGCTCGCGGCCTGGATCGCCCGCACCTCGTTCCCCGAGGCGCAGCTGGTGCTCACCGGGTTCTCGTTCATCGACAACCCGGAGCAGACCTCGTGGGAGCACGCTGCCGGGGATTCGTGCATCGTGGGACCGGAGCACCAGATCGCCGCCGAAGGCAGGCTGCTGGAGTCGTGGACCCGCACCGGCACCACCACCTTGCTCCGCTGAAGCCCGCTGGCACTCGTCGAAGGAACTCCCGTCATGCCCTTCCAGATGTTCAGAAACCTGTTCGGCTCCCGGATCGCCCGCATCGTCGATTACCGCCTCGATGAGCGGACGCGCGGCGTGCTCCAGGACTTCGAGACTCGCATCGACGAGCTCGAGCACTGCACGGTCGACCACCGTCGCCGGCTCGCCGAGACCGACGAGAAGCTGGACACCGCGCTCGGCGACCTCCGCTGGATCCGCGGCGAGCTGGACCGGATGATCCCGCACGTCGCCGCGCAGGAGGAGCAGCTGGAGACGCTCCGGGAGAAGCTCGCGATGACGCCGCGCACGGACGACGCCGGGGCTCTCGAAGCGCGTTCGCTGGTCGAGGAGATCCAGCGGCAGCACGCGCAGATCCGCGTCCGGCTGGCCGGGATGGCCCGGTACGAGGAGCGGTTGAGCCGTCTCGAGGACGCGAAACTCACGCCTGCGCAGTGACGTCCGTCATCGCCCGCGACGCGACCGAGGCCGACGCCGAGCTGTTGCTGGCCTGGCGCAACGACCCGGCGACCAGGCAAGCGTCGCGGTCCACCGGCGTGATCGATCTGGCCAGTCACCTGCGCTGGCTGCGCGGCGTGCTCGCGGCACCCGGCCGGATCCTGCTCGTGCTGGAGGAAGCCGGGAAGCCGGTGGGCACGGTGCGATTCGACGACGAGGGCGACGGCGCGTGGGAGGTAAGCATCACGCTCGCGCCGGAAAGCCGTGGCCGCGGGTTGTCGCGGCCGGTGCTCGAAGCGGGTGAGCAGGCGTTGGCGGCTCGGACGGACGCGGTGGCCGTGCTGGCCGCGGTGCACGAGGAGAACGCGGCTTCGGCGGCGTTGTTCGAGCGGGCTGGTTATCTGGAGGTCGCGCCCCCCGCCGACGGCTTCCGCCGGCTGCGCAAGACTCTGCACTGACCCCCACCGGAAGGACGCCACCCATGTCCGAAGTCCGCATCGGCAAGCACCTGCTCGGCCCGGCGCGGCCGCCGTTCGTGATCGCGGAGATGTCCGGCAACCACAACGGCGACCTGGACCGCGCGCTGGCCATCGTGGACGCGATCGCGGACTCCGGCGCGCACGCGGTGAAACTGCAGACTTACCGTCCGGACACGATCACCGTCGACGTCGACGGCCCGGCGTTCCGGATCGGCGACGGACATTCCCTGTGGGGCGGGGAAAATCTGTACAAACTGTACGAAAAGGCGCACACCCCTTGGGAATGGCACGAGCCGATCTTCGCTCGCGCCCGCGAACGCGGCCTGGAAGTGTTCTCCAGCCCGTTCGACCCGACCGCGGTGGAACTGCTGGAATCGCTGGACGCTCCGGCGTACAAGATCGCCTCGTCGGAAATCGTCGACCTGCCCCTGATCGAACTGTGCGCGCGCACCGGCAAACCGCTGGTGATTTCGACCGGAATGGCGAACGTCGCGGAGATCGACGCGGCCGTGCGCACGGCCCGTGCGGCAGGCAACGACCAGCTGATCGTGCTCGGTTGCACGGCGAGTTACCCGGCGTCGCCGACGGAAAGCAATCTGCGCGGGTTGCCGTTGCTGGCCGGGCTCACCGGGACGCTGGTCGGATTGTCGGACCACACGCCGGGTCTCGGCGCGCCGGTCGCCGCGGTCGCATTGGGTGCGGTGGCGATCGAGAAGCACGTGACGCTCGCGCGCAGCGACGGCGGGGTCGACTCGGAGTTTTCGCTGGAGCCAGCGGAATTGGCCGCGTTGGTGACGGAGACCCACCGGGCGTGGGAAGCGCTCGGTTCGCCAGTGCTGGGTCCGCGCGAGAGCGAGAAGGAAGGGCTGCGGCTCCGGCGTTCGCTGTACGTGGTGGAGGACGTCCGGGCTGGGGATCCGGTCACGGCGCAGAACGTCCGCTCGATCCGTCCGGCCGGCGGGCTCGCTCCGGCGGAAATCGTGAACGTGCTGGGGCGGACGTTCCGAGTGGACGCCGCCAAGGGCACCGCACTGACGTGGGATTTGATCTAGGCTCGCTTGTATGGCAGGCGAGAAGTCCCGCAAGGCGTTGCTGGCCACGCTCGGAGTGCTGGGGGCGATTCCCGTCGGTTCAGGACTCACCGGCATCCTCGGCGGACCGGAACGCGCTCCGGGCGGTGCCGCGACGACGCCCAGCGTGGACAGCGAATACCGGTTCGTGAACACGTTCTGGACAGCGGCGGGCTTCGCGCTGTGGTGGTCGATTCGCCACCCGGAGAAGCGGGCGGCGACTACGCGGCTCGTGCTGGGGACGGCTGCGGTGGGAGGGCTGCCGCGACTTCTGTCGGCGCGGAGGGCCGGGGTGCCGCATCCGGTATTTCGGGCGGCGACGGTGCTGGAGTTGGCTGTGGTGCCGGGGGTGTTGTTGTGGCACGCGAAGGTGATTCGGGACGGTCGGCGCGCGGAAAGCTCGAACGCTGAGCTGGCGGCCGCGCCGGACCGGAGCTAGGCCGCTTCGGCGTTGGGCCGAACGTCACCTGCCTAAACCCGGGTACTGACCCCGAATCGGAGTCAGGCGGCGGTGTCCCGCTGGCGGCGGAGAACTGCGGCAAGCTGTGAAATATTGTGAAACAGCGCAGGGCGGCGGGGGTCATCGCGAGCTAGCGTGAACCCTGCTGACCTGCGCTTACTGTCTTCACTGGGCAAATTTTTCGGCCGCTGGCCTTCTGATCCGTAGTCAGATGCCGAAAAACCCGCGCACCCCGTCGATAACCCGGTCCACGTCAGCGTCACTCAGCGACGGGAACAGCGGCAGCGAAAGCTCCTGCTCGTAATACGCCTCGGCATTCGGGCACAACCCCCGCCGATAGCCGAGATCCTCGAACACCGGATGCCAGTAAGCCGGGATGTAATTCACCTGCACCCCGATTCCCAGCCCCCGCAAGTGCTCGAACAGCGCACGCCGACGGCCGTCCAGTACCCGCAGCGGGTACAGATGCCACACCGGATCGGCGCCCTCGCGGCGAGGCGGCGTCAGGACCCCTTCGACATCCGCGAGCGCCGCGTTGTACCGCGCGTGGATCTCAGCGCGCCGCAGCTTGAACTCCGTCAGCCGCGTGAGCTGGCTGCTTCCCAAGGCGCACAGGACATCCGGCAGCCGGTAGTTCAGGCCGAACTCGTGCACTTCCTGGTGCCAAGCGCCTTCGTCCGGGTACCGCTGGCGGGACTTGTCCCGGACCAAGCCGTGGTTGCGGAACGCTTGGGCGCGCTGCAACAACTCCTCGGACCCGGTGACGACCGCGCCGCCTTCGGCGGTGGTCAGGTTTTTGGTGGGGAAGAAGGAAAATGTGGTCAGGTCCGCGACAGAGCCGACCGGCCGACCCTGCCAGGAACCGCCGACGGAGTGGGCGGCGTCTTCCAGCAACAGAGCGTCGGCGTCGTGCGCGATCTTCGCCAGGGTGTCCAGTTCGGCTGGGTGCCCGGCGTAGTCGACGGCGGCCACCACCTTGGTGCGGCTGGTGATCGCGGCCGCGGCGGCGTCGACGGACAGGTTGCCGGTGTCCGGCTCGACGTCGGCGAACACCACCTTCGCGCCGTGCAAAGCCGCAGTCGCCGCGGTGGCGACGAAGGTCATCGGCGACGCCACGACCTCGTCACCCGCACCAATTCCGGCCGCGGCGTATGCGACGTGCAGGGCCGCGGTGCCGGACGTAACGGCCACGGCGGGCGTGCCGCCGGTGTGCTCCGCGAGGTCTGCTTCGAACTTCGCGACTGCGGGACCCGTCGTGAGCCAGTCACCGCGCAGAACCGAGACAACAGCGTCGATGTCTTCTTCGCTGACGGACTGGCGTCCGTACGGGAGGAACTCAGGCATATTGCTCGACCAGTTCGCGGAGTTCGTCGGCCTCGAGCCAGAGGTCGTTGGTGTCCGAGCGGTACGCGAAGCCTTCGGGCACCTGCTCCCCGGCGGTGGGCGATTCGTAGCCCCAGCCGGCGAGGTGCGGCTGCACGACGTAGCGGTCGGTCAGCCGGAGAGTCCGCCGCGCGTCGTCGGGGGCGATCATTTCCTCGTGCAGCTTCTCGCCCGGCCGCACGCCGACCTCGTGCATCGGCGAACCCGGCGCGATCGCCTGCGCGAGGTCGACCAGCCGCATGCTCGGGATCCGCGGCACGTACAGCTCGCCGCCGGACATCTGGTCGAACGAGTCGACCACGAACTGCACGGCCTGCGGGAGCGTGATCCAGAACCGGGTCATCTCCTTGTGCGTGATCGGCAGCGACTCGCCCTGCTCGGCGAGCTTGCGGAAGAACGGGATGACGCTGCCGCGCGAACCCATCACGTTGCCGTAGCGCACCACGGAGAACCGCGTCGGATGCGCGGCCGCGTAGTGGTTGCCGCTGATGAACATCCGGTCCGCGCACAGCTTCGTCGCGCCGTAGAGATTGATCGGGCTGGACGCCTTGTCGGTCGACAGAGCGACGACCTTCTTCACGCCGGTGTCGATCGCCGCTTCGATCACGTTCTGCGAGCCCGTGACGTTCGTCTGGACGAACTCGAACGGGTTGTACTCACCGGTGTCCACCTGCTTGAGCGCCGCGGCGTGCACCACGTAGTCGACGCCGTGCATGGCGCGCTCCAGGCGGCGTCGGTCGCGCACGTCGCCGATGAACCAGCGCAGCCGCGGGTCGTCGTTGAACAGTTGCCGGGCCTCGTACTGCTTCAGCTCGTCGCGGGAAAGCACCACGAGCCGGCTGGGGTTGAGCTCGGCCAGCGCATAGGCGATGAACGCCTTGCCGAAGGAGCCGGTCCCGCCGGTGAGCAGGATGCTGGAGCCATCCAGCTCGGACATCGATGACCTCCGCGATTGGGGTTCGTGGATCGGCGCGGGGCGCCGCAGGCCATCATGTCACCCATGCGTGCAGGCCCCGGCGTCAACGCCGTGATACAGGCCCGGTCGTCGTCCACCCGGCTGCCGGGGAAGGTGCTGCGGCCGCTCGCCGGGCGGAGCGTGCTGGGCTGGGTCGTCCGGGCCGCCGCGGCCGCTCCGGGCGTCGACCAGGTAGTCGTCGCGACCTCGGACGACGTGTCCGACGACGCGGTCGCCGCCGAAGCGGAGCGGTGTGGCGCGCACGTCGTCCGGGGGCCGCTGGACGACGTCGTCGCCCGCTTCGGGCTCGCGTTGTCGCAGCATCCGGCGGACGCGGTGATCCGTCTCACGGCGGACTGCCCGCTGCTCGATCCGGCCCTGATCGGCAGGCTGGTCGCGGTGTGGCGGGCCGAACCGTCGCTGGACTACGTCTCGACCACGCTCGTCCGCACTCTGCCGCGCGGCTTCGACGCGGAGCTGGTGCGCGCCTCGGTGCTGGCCGAGCAGGTGGCGACCGCGACCGGGGCGGACCGCGAGCACGTGACGTCGGCGATCTACCGGCAGCCCGACCGGTACTCCTGCACCGGCGTCGTGGTCAGCCCGGCGGCCGACGATCTGCGGGTCACTTTGGACACGGTGGAGGACTGGGAGCTGATCTCGGCTCTCGTGGCCGAGCTGGGCGACGCGCCGGGCTCGTGGCGTTCAGTGGTGTCGCTGCTGAGGTCGCGGCCGGAATTGGTGGCGTTGAACGCGCACGTCGAGCAGAAGAAGGTCGGCCAGTGAAGCTGCTGCTCCGGGCAGACTCTTCGCCGACCATCGGGGCTGGGCACATCTCCCGGGTAGTCGCCTACGCCGAGCGCGCGGTCGCGCGGGGCTGGGACGTGCACTTCGCCGGCTCCACGGCCAACGCGGAGTGGCTGGCCACCCGGTTCGACGAGCTGTCGGTGCCGCGGTTGCCGGTTTCTCCCTTGGCTGACTTGGTTTCTGGCTTCGACGCCGTGCTCCTGGACCACTACGGGATCGGCGACGTCCGCGCCGAGGTCAACGCCGCCGGCGCTCGTCTGTTGTCCATTGAGGACGACGTGTTCGGCCGCCGCCCGGCGGATGTGGTGGTGGATTCGGGCTTCGCGCCGGGTCCGCGGCCCGAGGACGGTTCGGGCTTGCTGCTGCGGGGAGTGGAGTACACCCCGCTTCGAGACGTCGTGCTGCGCGCGCGTTCTCGGCGGAGCACTTCGTCGCCGTTGCGGGTGACGGTGGTTTTGGGCGGCGGTGCCCAATGGGCTTCGACAGTTTCGCTGTTGCTCCAGGCGCTTGCCGACACGGGATTGCCGTTCGTGGCAGACGCTTTGGTCCGCGGCACGCCGACCTTGCCGTCCACTGTGGATGGCCAGGCAATTCGGGTCGCCGCGCCGCACGCCGGGTTGCTGGACCTGCTCGCCGGGACGGATGTCGCGATCAGCGCTTCTGGAGTGACGTTCCTGGAACTGTGCTGCCTCGGGGTGCCGACGGCCGCGGTGCGACTGGTGGACAACCAGGCAGCCGGGTACCAGGCGGCGCTGGAACGAGGTCTGGCGCGCGGCTTGGGTTCGGCGGATACCTTGGGCGAGCGGCTGCCGGAGGCGACGGAGACGCTGCGACAGCTGTTGTCGGACGCTTCGCTGCGGTCACGGCTCGCGGCGGCTGGCCGGTCTGCTGTGGACGGTCGGGGAGTGGACCGGGTGCTGGACGTTCTGGCCGGGTTCTGATCGAGGACCGGGTCTGTCCTCAATCCCCCATAGCTTTTTCCCCATGACCGAGACCCCGTTCCGGATCCACATCCCGCAATCCGACCTCGACGACCTCGCCCGTCGTCTCGCCGACACCCGCTGGCCGGACCCCTTCGAAGACCCGGCGTGGGAGCTGGGCATTCCGGTGACCGAAGTCCAGGACCTCGTCGAGTACTGGCGGCTCGGGTTCGACTGGCGCGCCCAGGAAGAACGCATCAACGGTTTCCCCCAGTTCACCACCACCATCGACGGTGCCAACGTCCACTTCCTGCACCTCAAATCCCCCGAACCGGACGCCGTCCCGCTCCTTCTCACGCACGGCTGGCCGGGCTCCATCGTCGAATTCCTTGACCTCATCGGCCCCCTCGCCGACCCCCGTTCGTACGGCGGCGACCCGGCCGTCGCGTTTCACGTCGTCGTTCCGTCCGTACCCGGGTTCGCCTTTTCCGGGCCGACGCCCGACCGCGGCTGGGGACCGGCGCGGACGGCGCGCGCGTGGGCCGAGTTGATGACCCGCCTCGGGTACGAAAGGTTCGGCACGCACGGCGGCGACTGGGGCGCGTTGATCTCCCGCGAACTCGGCCTCCAATTCCCGGACCGGATCATCGGCGCGCACGTGACGATGGTGCCGTCCGCGGTGGCGCGCGACGAGGCTGACCTCGACGGGCTCAGCGGGGACGAGCTGGCGAAAGGGCAGCGGTCGCTGGAGAAATCGCGGGCCTTCCAGCAGACGGGCATCGGCTACGCGATGATCCAGTCCACCAAGCCGCAAACGCTTGCGTACGGCCTCACCGACTCCCCGGCCGGGCAATTGGCCTGGATCGCCGAGAAGTTCCGTGCCTTTTCGAACACCGACCACGACCTGATCGACCGCGACGATCTGCTCGCCAACGTCTCGATCTACTGGTTCACCCGCACCGCCGCGTCGTCCGCGCGGATCTACGCCGACCAGGACGTCCAGTGGGGTGCGGCGCTGCCGTCGTCGACTGTGCCGACCGCGGTCGCGGTGTTTCCGGACGATATCGGGCTTCCGCTGCGGAAACTGGCCGAGCGGACTGACCGGATCGTGCGGTGGACGGAATTCCCGAGCGGTGGGCACTTCCCGGCGCTCGAAGAATCCGACCTGCTGATCGGAGATCTTCGAGCGTTCTTCTCCGCGAAGAACCAGGGTTGAGGTAGAAGTGGCTCCGTCGTAGGACGTGCGGAGTGGGGAGGGGTGGTCAGCGTGCAAGCTGCTGGTCGGCTGGCTGAATTTCTGAACTGGACGGGAAGCGTGGCCGGCGAACTGTCCTGGGCCGAGGTCGAGGAGGCGATGGGGTTTGCCTTTCCCGAAGACTTCAAAGCTGTGGCCGCCACGTTCCCGACCGGCGCCTTCGGCGGGCGCATCTACTTCATCTCGCCGATCCAGAGCGCTGACTCCCTGGGGATGTTCAAGGATCGGCTGGAGATCACGATTTCGTCCTTCCACGAAGGCAGAGAGATTCTGCCGGACTACTTTCCACACCGGTTCCACCCGGAGTACCCCGGTCTTATTCCGTGGGCGGTGGACGACGAGCACGCGTACTTCTGGAATGCCGTCAGCCCGGCTGAACCCGACGGGAAGATCTTCTTCTTGGAGAACACGGGTCCAGACTGGGGTGCTTACGAAGGAAGCATTGAAGACTTCCTCATCGATATCCTCTCCGGCTCCTTCACGCACCCGGGGCTTTACTCGAACCTCAACGAAAAACCGCGAATGTACGACGAGTACTGACGAGAAGAGACGGTCCGTCACCACCGCCAAGGCGATGGTGACGGACCGCAGTCGCCCCTAGAGGTACTGCCCAGTCCCGGTAATCCCGTGCCCGTGCCCCTCACCCGGCTGCCCAACAGACCCGGACGAGCCAGCAGGCAGCCCACGCCGCATCTGCTCCAGCTGCACCCGCGCGGCCATCTGCTGCGCGAACAGCGCGGTCTGGATGCCGTGGAAGAGGCCCTCCAGCCAGCCGACCAGCTGGGCCTGCGCGATCCGCAGTTCGGCGTCCGAAGGAGTCTGGTCCTCGGTGAACGGCCGCACGAGGCGCTCGAGTTCCTCGCGCAGTTCGGGCGCGAGGGCCTGCTCCAGTTCGCGCACCGACGTCTGGTGGATCTCGCGGACCCGGTTGCG
Source organism: Amycolatopsis albidoflavus (assembly GCF_039525725.1). Taxonomy (NCBI): domain Bacteria; kingdom Bacillati; phylum Actinomycetota; class Actinomycetes; order Pseudonocardiales; family Pseudonocardiaceae; genus Amycolatopsis; species Amycolatopsis albidoflavus. The sequence goes on along the minus strand of NZ_BAAAHV010000021.1, from coordinate 46,490 downwards.
GCTGGCGTCGTCCAGCGGCGCGGCGCGGACCTCTTCCAGCAGCTGTTTGATCATGGTGCCGATGCGCATCACCTTGGCCGGTTCCTCGACCAGGTCCCCGACGGTCTCGTTGTCCTCGCCGTCGGGGGCGATCTGCGCGGTGCCGACCGGAACCCCGTCCGGTCCGACGACCACCACGTGCGGCGCGTCCGTTCCGTCCCCGGTCGCGCCCGTTCCCCCGAAGTTCGGCTCGCTCATGTGCTCCATCCCCGTCGCTGTTGGCGGTCCTGACCCGAGCCTAGCGGCCGTTCGGGCAGTTCTGCCCAACCCCGCGGCAACCGCGAAACCGCACGTCCGTACGGTGTCCCCATGGCGTTCGACGTCGCTCGTATCCGTGGGCTGTTCCCCGCGCTTGGCGACGGCTGGATTCACTTCGACGGCGCCGCCGGAATGCTCGTGCCCGAACAGGTCGCTTCGGCCGTTTCGACGGCCATGCGGGCGCCGGTGTCCGGGCCGGGCGGAGCTTTTCCGGCCTCCCAGCGGGCGGAAAGCATCGTCACCGCGGCCCGCCGGGCCGTGGCTGATCTGGTCGGGGCCGACCCGGCCGCCGTCGTGCTCGGGCCGAGCGCGCCGGTGCTGCTGCGCAGGCTTGTCGACGCGCTGGCCGAACGCTGGACGATCGGCGACGAGGTCGTCGTCTCCCGGCTCGACGAAGAGGCCAACATCGCGCCCTGGCGGCGTGCCGCGAAGCGCGTCGGCGCGGTGGTGCGGTGGAGCGAGATCGACATCGAGACCTGCGAACTGCCCGCGTGGCAGTACGAGAACCTGGTGTCCGCGCGGACGAAAGCGGTGTCGGTGACGCTGGCGTCCGGGTCCGTCGGGACCCGGCCGGACGTGCCGACGGTGATCGAATTCGCCAAGCGCGTCGGTGCGCTCGTGGTGGTCGACGCGACCTACGCGGCTCCGTTCGTACCTCTTGACCTGCAAGAACTCGGTGCCGACGTCATGGTCGTGTCCGCTCCGTCGTGGGGCGGTCCGGCCGTCGGCGCGCTCGTGTTCCGCGATCCGGAGCTGCTGGAACGCATCTCGTCGGTGTCGCTCGACCCAACCGCCACCGGGCCCGCGCGGCTCGAACTCGGCCCGCACGCGTACCCGCTGCTGGCCGGCGTCGTCGCGTCCATCGACTACCTCGCCGGCCTCGACGACGCCGCGACCGGCTCGCGCCGCGAACGCCTGGTGACGTCGCTCGGTTCGGCCAAGTCGTACCACGCGGGGCTGCTCGCGCAGCTGTCCACGGAACTGCGCTCGCTGCGCCACATCATGGTGATCGGCGACGCGATGCGCCGGATCCCCGCGCTCGCGTTCGCCGTGGCCGGCGCGAAATCGTCGCAGGTCGCCGAATACCTGGCGTCGCAAGGCTTGTGCGCGTTCGCCGACGACGGCACCAGCGGCGTGTTCGCGTCGCTGGGCGTCGGCGAGGTCGGCGGAGCGGTGCGGATCGGGCTCGCGCACTACTCCAACGTGTTCGAGATCAACCAGCTGGTGCGGGTACTCGAAGAACTCCGCTGAAGCCTCGTGCGTGTTGATGCCGGTTAGAACCGGCATCAACACGCACGAGCGTCAGGACTTCGCGGCCAGCAGAACCTTCCCGAAGATGCTGCCCTCCTCGAGCATCCGGTGCGCGGACGCGGCCTCGGCCATCGGCACCACGTCGCCGACGATCGGCTGCACCGAACCCTGTTCCACCAACGGCCACAAGCGATTCCGGACATCCGCGACGATCGCCGCTTTCTGGTCCAGCGGCCGCGACCGCAGTCCGGCCGCGTACACGCTCGCGCGTTTGCCGAGCAGCTTGCCGATGTTCAGCTCGCCCTTGATCCCGCCCTGCATGCCGATGATGACCAGACGGCCGTCGGCGGCGAGCGCGTCGACGTTGCGGTCCAGGTACTTCGCGCCCATGTTGTCGAGGATGACGTCGGCGCCCTTCGTCTCGGCGCGCAGCACCTCGACGAAATCCTGTTCCTTGTAGTTGATCGTGAGGTCGGCGCCGAGCTGGCGGCAGCGTTCGAGCCGCTCGGGCGAACCAGCGGTGACCGCGACGGTCGCGCCGAGCGCCTTGCCCACCTGGATCGCGTGCGTGCCGATGCCGCCCGCGCCGCCGTGCACCAGCAGCACCTGGCCTTCGCCGAGACCGGCGTGCATCACGACGTTCGCCCACACCGTGCAGGCCACCTCGGGCAGCCCGGCCGCGGCGACCGTGTCGACCTCGGCGGGCACCGGCAGCAGCTGTCCGGTCGGGACCGCGACGCGTTCGGCGTACCCGCCGCCGGCGAGCAGCGCGCACACCTCGTCGCCGACCTGCCAGCCCTCGACGCCCTCGCCGAGTTCGGCGATCGTGCCGGAGCATTCCAGGCCGAGGATGTCGCTCGCCCCGGGCGGCGGCGGATAGTTTCCCTGGCGCTGCAGCAGGTCGGCGCGGTTGACCGCGCTGGCCGTGACGTCCAGCAGCACCTCGCCGGGACCGGGTTCCGGATCGGGGACCTCGGTCCATTCGAGCACGTCAGGGGCACCGGGTTCGCGGATCGTGATCGCGTGCATGCGCCTGACTGTATCCCGGGTCAGCCGAGATCGTTGGTGCTGAAGGTGTTGCAACGCGCGGGCTGGCCGGTCTGGTAGCCGGTGGTGAACCACTTCTCGCGCTGCGCCGAGGTGCCGTGCGAGAAGCTCGACTTGTCGACGTGGCCGTTGCCGAGGTTCTTCTGGATGTAGTCGTCGCCGATCCGGGACGCGGTGTCCAGCGCGCGCGAGATGTCGTCCTTCGTGACGTCCTGGACCAGCGGTTTCCCGGAACTGGTCGGCGTCGTGCTGGCGTGATTGGCCCAGACGCCCGCGTAGCAGTCGGCCTGCAGTTCCAGCCGTACCGAGCCGGACGTCGGCCCGGTGCCGGTGCCGCGTTTGGACGTGCCGGTGAGGTTCTGCACGTGGTGGCCGTATTCGTGGGCCAGCACGTACGCCTCGGTGAACAGCCCGCCCTGCGCGCCGAAGCGGGTCTTCAGCTCGTTGAAGAACGACAGGTCGATGTACACGTACGAGTCGGCCGGGCAGTAGAACGGCCCGGTGTCCGACGTCGCGCCGCCGCAGCCGGTGCGCACGCCGCCGGTGAAGAAGCGGGTGGTCGCCTTGCGGTAGGTCTGGCCGGAACGGGAGAACTCCTGCGTCCAGTAGTCCTGGATGGAGTTGACGATCGCGACGATCGAGCAGTCGTGGTCGCGGTTCGCGTCGGCTCCGGTCTTGCACTTCTTCGCGAGCGTGCCGGAATCCAGTTGCTGCCCGGACTGGACGTCGCCGAGCCCGACCCCGCCCACCGCGGGCGAGGTGCCGGTGCTGGGACCGCCGCCGAACTGGGAGAACAGGAAGTAGATGACCAGGCCGACGATGCCGAGCCCGCCGCCGCCGATGGCCACGCGGCCGCCGATGCCGCCGCCTCCGCCACCGCCGCTGCCGCGCATGTCCTGGATCTCGGAGGAGTCCAGATCCGCGTTGTCGTCGAATCGCACGCGGAAAGGGTAGCCGCAAAGCCGGGAACGAGGCTGGGTGCGGCCCCTGCGCTGGGGGCCGCACCCAGGTACTACCGAGGTTTCGTTGACAGCGGTTGGCCACCGGCCGGGCTGGCGTCCGGCGCTGCCTTCGCGGTGCCGAGGCCGCGAAGAGAAGCAGCGACATGACGACGCCGGGTGCGCGTGGCCGATGCCGGAGCGCACGGGGTGCTCGTGCTGTTCGCAATCGCGACCGAACCGGAACGGGGCCGTGCCGATCGCGGGGTCACAGCGGGCGGTCAACCGCGGGAACTACCTGCCATGCCACCACCTGGCCTTTCCCGGTGGGAAACGGGGCCCGGCGTGCCCTTCGGCGCGCTCCGCGGATCCTCGTCGTCCCTCCGCTGTCCATCGAGGATGCGCTTCTTCGCGCCGAGTCTCAACCTTTTCGTAACCCTCCATTGGGGGAAGTTCGCCCGGAAATTTCACGCCGGGCCGGAACACCAGGGGCAAAACCGGCCTTCTACGCTTCCGGACATGAGCGATGACCAGGACGTCCGCTGGCTGGACCCGGCCGAGCAGCGCGCCTGGCGGGCCTACATCGTCGCGTCGCTGCGGCTGCGCCAGCGGCTGCACCGCGAACTGACCGAAAGCCACGGCATCTCGCTCGCCGACTACGAGGTCCTGGTCTGCCTGAACCTGGCTCCGGACCGGTGCACGCGGATGACGGAACTGGCGGCGCTGCTCGGCTCGACGAAGAGCAGGCTGTCGCACCAGATCGGCAAACTGGAGGCGGCCGGGCTGGTCACGCGCCGCCCGGACCCGGAAGACAAGCGAGGCGTGCTGACCGAGCTGACCGACGCCGGCCAGCACGTACTGGACAAAGCCGCGCCGACGCACGTGCGCGGCGCCCGCGAGCACCTGATCGACCTGCTGACGCCGGACGAGCAGACCGCGGTGGCCACGGCGTTCACCCGGGTCCTCGAACACCTGGACGACGTCGAAGGACGGCGCGATACCCTGACCTAGAAGGAAGCGTGGCAGAGCGGCCGAATGCAGACGCCTTGAAAGCGAGCGTAGAGAGATCTACGTGAGCCGAGAGCCCCGCCGCTTCCGATTTGGGTCTCTGACCAGCGCAGACCTGGTCTAGAAGATCGCCAGTCAGTACGGCAAAGAGCGAGCACAGCGCTTCCAGTGCAGTCGCCTGGTGACACTTCAAGACCAGGTTGGAGCGCATGAAAGACCCGATCAAGTACGCGCCCGGGGAATGGGGCGAGCTGGCCCGGGAGTGGCGTCGGTCCCTTGAGTCGGACAACAAGTCCGAGCGCACGGTGGTGATCTACCTCGGTGTCGTCTATCAGGCCGGCACCTTTGCGATGGCGCAAGACGAGGAGTTCGGTCCGACCGAGATCCCTACGTCGGTCCTGCGCCTCTACATGAAGAAAGTCCTCGACACGACCAGCGCGGGCAACGCACACAACCACTTTCGGACGCTGCGGACCTTCTTTAACTGGCTGGTGAACGAGGAAGAGATCGACCGCTCGCCAATGGATCGGATGAAGGCACCGGAGTACGAGCCGCCGCCGGTGCCGATCTTGCACGCCGAGCAGATGGGCGAGTTGCTGGCGACGTGTTCGGGGAAAGACTTCGTTGACCGCCGAGACGAAGCGATCTTGCGTCTTCTCTGGGCGTCGGCCGGACGTCGGGCCGAGGTCGCGGCCCTCCAACTCGATTCGGTCGACCAGGACTACGACGAAGTTGAAGTGCTCGGCAAGGGACGAAGGCTGCGCACGATCCCGTACGGGGCAAAGACTGGCAGAGCGATCGGCCGCTATCTGCGTGTTCGTCGGCGGCATCCTCAAGCGGCGTTACCGGCGTTGTGGCTGGGGTCGACTGGCCAAGGCGGTCTCACCGATGAGGGCATTCGGGCGATTGTCGAGCGGAGGGCGAAGCAAGCGGGAATCGGTCACGTTCATCCGCACATGTTCCGGCACGCGTTCGCGCACTACTGGCAGTTGGAAGGCGGAAACGAGAACGACCTCATGCGCATCATGGGTTGGAAGTCGCGCGAGATGCTCGGCCGGTACGGCGCCAGTGCCGCGGTCGAGCGTGCGCACAAGTCCGCGCGAACGCTCGCGTTGGGCGACCGCGTCTAGCCGGTGACACGGGGTGCGCTGTGCTTGGTGGCATGGAATCGGAGGGGATGACGCCAGCGCAGCGCACCACGCGCGCGAAAATCGCGGCTCATACATCGTGGGCGAACACCACGGACCGTGCGGCACGGACGGCATCGGCTCGAAAGGCTGCGCAGGACCGTTTCGAGAAGCAGGTTGATCCGGATGGTGTGCTGTCGCCGCGTCAGCGGGCGATCCAGGCCGAGTCCGCTCGTAAGGCGTACTTCTCCGCACTAGCGTTGCGCAGTGCGCGCGCTCGACGGAACCGCGGGACCAGCTAGTTTCCGCTGATCGGGAAAGTTTGGCGGTAGCGGCGGGATTCGAACCCGCGGAGGGCAGAACCCTCGCATGTTTTCAAGACATGTTCCTTCGGCCGCTCGGACACGCTACCGCGTACGAGGGTAGCCGATCCCCGCTCGACGGTAAGCAACCGGCGAGCTGATGACCTCTGTCGACCACGTGCTGCACTCGACCCCGAGCCCGACAGTCCGCGGGTCTGCCGGCCAGGTGGTCAACGACCGGCCCGGCGGTGCAAACGGCGTATGAATTTCGAGTCGGCGCTACTGGGGGCTCCGTGTCGAGGCCGGTACGCTCGGCCTGTATCTCTGCGAGGTAGACGCCCTGATCTGACGACTAGGGGCGCGTGGAGGGCCTGACTCTGCCGAGAGGGTGATCACGCCGTGTCCTCACGAATGGACAAGCCTGCACCGACACCGAGTGAGATCGGGAAGCGGATGCGCACGATCCGAGAACGGCGCCGTTGGAGTCTTCAACTCGTCGCCGATCGGCTCGGTATGACCCGACAGAACCTCTCGAAAATCGAGCTTGGCGAACGTCGTATAGACCGGCGAGGCCAGCTCGACGACATCGCCGAGGCGTACGAGTGCCATGTGCTCGACCTGACGGGCGAGCCGTACGCACCTACCGACGCGCACTCTGCGGCTGCGCTGGCGACCATCCCGCAGATTCAGCTTGCGCTGATGGACTGCGACTTCGAGGACGTTCCCGACCTGGTCGCGCGCCCTCTCGACGAGTTGGCGCACGGTGTACGAGACGCAAACCTCTACCGAGACCGGACTCGATACGAGATCGCCGGCCGTGACCTTGGTCAGTTGCTGATTGAACTCCAAGTCACGGCTAAGACCGCAGACGAGGCAGGGCAGCGGCAAGCGCTGAGACTGTTCATCGAGGCGTGCCTCGTCGCGTATGAGCTGAGCAAGAACCTCGGGCATCCGACACTCGGTGTCGAGGCGGCGCGGCGCGGGCTCGAAGGTGCGCGACGTCTTGGTGAGCCTGCGCTACTCGGCTTTGCCCGTTGGTACTACGCACTGAGTTTGATGCGTGTCGGAGCGCGCCGCCGTGCCGCCCGGTCGCTCGATACAGCCTTAAACGAATTGGCCAGCTCGGCGGACCCCACGACCACCGACACGCTTAGCGCCGAAATGTACGGCTTGCTGCAACTGACAACAGCCTTGGAGGCTGCTCGATCCGGCCGAACCGAGGATGCGCATTCCCACCTCGCCGAGGCTCGACGTCTCGCCCAGCGGACAGGCGAGCGCAACGGGCTCATGCAGCACTTCGGGCCTGCCAACGTGTCAGCGTGGACGTTGGCAATCGGCGTCGAACTTGGCGAAGGCCCCGCAGTTGTCGAACGGGTTCAACGCGATTCAGTAGACCTAGGCGTTTTCGACAGTCCGAACCGTGTTGCCGCCTGGCACTACGACCTCGCTCGCGCGCTGGCGCAGGATGAAGGACCACGAGACCTCGATGCCGTCCGGCATCTGGACATCGCGGCGCGTACAGCTCCGCAACGGCTGTACCACGACCCAATTGCCCGCGAACTTGTCATGCAACTAGACGGACGTGCCCGTACGACCGTTTGGGAGCTGGGGAGCTTGAGGAACAGGTTTGGCCTGTCTGCCAACTAGCCTGAATGAGTGAATGCGCCAGTTTGTCAACAGTCAGTTGACAAATAGGTCTTGATCAAACTTAGCGTCACTTTCCGGTCTACGGGAGGTGGCGTCAGTGAGTGTGAGCCAAGCGCTGATTCTCGCGCTGCTCGGTGGCGTAGCGCTGAGCAGCGCGGTGTGGTGTGTTGTCGAGTGCGTGCATGAGGCTCGACAACGTGGGCGGCACGGCAGACGCTCGGACTCGAAGTCTGGCGCGCGCGAGCGAGACCAACTCCCGCAGCACGCCGTTGTGCGTGCTGTTGGTCCGCGTCGGTTCGTGGCGGGCGCAGGGGTGAAGCCCCTTGGTGACTCTGTGCCCGCTGCGGCCCGATCTCGCGCACTTCGGGGAATGCAGACGTCTAGCCGTATCGATCTGTCTTCCACTTTGATCGAGGTTTCGTCGTGACTGCTCTCGATGAGGTATTCGACAAGCTGGCAGGCAAATTTCGCGCGATCAGTCTTATGGACTTGCCTCATATTCCCCCGGCGATGCTCTATACCCGTGCGCTAGATGACCTGTACATGGAATCGGTTCTCGTGCGCGCCGAGGATGATTCAACGGCGTATCGAATTCGGGTGGATGAAAGCGACGCGAGTGTTTACGGCACTGGCGGGCTCGTGTGGGCAAGCGAAGGAAGTCTGGTCGACGTCTTCGGTGAACTTATGTCTTTGCCGCATCCAAGTTCTCCTAATGCGCCGCGGCTAGTAATTCCGAAACCTTCTAGTCTGTGGCTTCCGGAGAGTGCCAGGCAATGAGCTGTGATTCGGCAAGTTAATATGATTGCAGGGTGATCAGATGCTCGTTTATTTGTCCGGAACTGTTGGCGTGCTTGCACTGCTGGTTGGCGTCTTAGTTCTATATTACATAACGCCGTCAACGGGGCGTCATGCTTCAAGGCGTGGGCGAACTAGCGGTGTTGATCCGACGGTAAAGGATAGACCCGACCCCGATGACGGCGAATTTCCTGTCGCTCGAGGGGATCTTTACGAGGGTATGTCCGAGGTAGCGAGCCGACTCGGAACGCGCCCTTACGTTTTGGATGTGTGGCGCAAGGTTGCCAACGACCCTGAGCAGACAGCCGAGCTTGCGCCGTTTGATTGGGGTGATGAACCAAACGATGACGAAAAACCTTGCCCGGCCCCTGCCTTGGTGGCCGCGTGACGGTCCGTTGGGCCTACCTCGACGCGCCAAAGAGACGGCGCGCGGTGGCGGGGGCTGGACTTGTGGGCCCTGAACACGGAACGTACTTGACTGAACACAATCAGAGGAGGAGGCAGGTATGCCGACTGAGTTGCACGGCACCCGTGCTGGAGCTGTGGGAGCTTTCCCGGCGTCGGATCACTTCCCGCTCGGGCGACCGTTTGGAGCACTGGATGCGAGCGACGAGCGCCCGTCTCGTGTTCAGCCGTTCGGGCTCACCTTGGCCGTGCGCCCCCGGGTGAGCACAAGCCTTGACCCGGACCAGCTCGGCTACGACTCCGAGCGGCAGATCGGTTTGATTCGCGAGGGCGGCGGCATGGTGCCGTTGGCCAGGCACACTGACGGGACGACGAACACGCAGACGAACGCGGATGGACAGAACGGTCCGGACTCCGACACCGACGCTCGGGAGGACTGAGCCGTGACTGCTGCGCGGTCTGTGCTTGTCCTGACGCACACGTTCGATCCGACGGCGGACTACGTGGTCGCCGAGTTGAACCGTCGCGAGGTTCCGGTGTTTCGGTGCGACGTCGCGGACTTCCCCGAAAGTCTGTCGGCGGGTGCCGAGCTGTCCGGCGCGACTTGGTCGGGGCAGCTACGGACCGCGCAGCGCACGCTCGACCTCGACGACGTCGCCGGCATCTACTACCGGCGCCCGACGGCGTTCGAGCTTCACCCGGAGATGAGCGAGCCCGAGCGTATCTGGGCGGCGTCGCAGGCTCGGCTCGGCTTCGGTGGTCTGCTCGCCGCAGTCGAGCCCTGGCTCAACCACCCTCATCAGATCGGCTTAGCCGAGTACAAGCCGGTTCAACTCCGAGCCGCTGCGCGGTGCGGGCTGCACGTACCGCGAACCCTCGTCACCAACGATCCGAAGCAGGCGCGACGGTTCGTCGAAGAACTCGGCGAGGTGGTGAGTAAGCCGTTCACCAGCCGCGGAGTATCCGACGCCGAGGGGTACCGGATTCCTTACGCGCGCAAGGTCACCGCCGAACAATGCGATGACGAGAACATCGCCCGGACCATGCACATGTTCCAACAATGGGCACCGAAGCAATACGAGGTGCGCTTAACTGTCGTCGACGACGAATTTTTCGCCGCGCGAATCGACGCGGCAACGGCCGGGGCCGTCGAGGATTGGCGTACCGACTACGCTGCCTTGAGTTACTCGGTGATCGAGACGCCGAATTTCGTGCGTAGTCGCGTGCGGTCGCTGCTTGACTTGCTCGGACTGCGGTTTGGTGCACTGGATTTCGTGGTCGCACCAGACGGCGAGTGGTCTTTTTTGGAATGTAACCCAAATGGTCAATGGGCATGGATTGAAGACGAGACAGGAATGCCCATTGCTGCCGCGCTCGCGGATGCCCTGGAAGGGAAGAGGAAAACTCTTGACCGACAGTAAAGAACATCGGGTGCGCTTTGTGGAGCAACTCGTCGAGTCGGGCGCGCTCGAAGATCCGGCGTGGCGAAGCGTGTTCGCGCAGGTACCGCGACACGAGTTCGTGCCGTACTACTTCGAGGCGCGCCGAGACCGGCCAGGCTGGGCGCTGGTCGAGAAACCGGCCGACGAGTGGCTCACCGGGGTTTACAGCATCGATCACCTGGTCACGCAGGTGGGCGGCGACGACAAGAATGTCGATGCGGCCAGACGCGGCGACCGGGTCGAGGGGCCGCCTACCTCGTCGAGCAGCGCCCCCGGCCTGATGGCTCGGATGTTGCGGGCGCTCGACTTGAACGGCCGCGAGCAGGTCCTCGAGATCGGCACCGGAACGGGATACAACGCGGCGTTGCTCTGCGAGCGCTTGGGCTCGGACCGGGTAACGACAGTCGACGTCGACGAGGGCCTCGTCGACCACGCACGGGACCGGCTTTCATCTCTCGGCTACACGCCGCGGGTTGTCGCCGCCGATGGCGCGAAGGGAGTGCCCGACGGAGCGCCCTACGACCGAGTGATCGCCACCGTTGGGCTCCGCTCGGTTCCGCAAGCGTGGATCGAACAAACTCGAACCGATGGCATGATCGTCGTTCCCCTCGACCGACTCGGCCGCGGTGGGTTGCTCGCACGGCTGATCGTGCACTCGACCCACAGCGCGGAAGGCAGTTTCTTACCGAACTACGGCGGTTTCATGCCGGTTCGCGTAAACCAAACATCGCCGGTGCAGCAGGTTCTCCGTGAGGTCGGGGGGGATGAGGGCGAGAGCAGGCCGAGCCCGTTGCCGGTCGACCTGGTCACCAACTCCGCCAACCCCTTCGAGTTCTTCGGTGCACTCACGATTCCTGGTGATGGCTGGGAATCCGTCGGATTCACCCCGAACGGCGGCGGCCTGCCGGAAACGTGGCTCGCTCAGAACGATGGTTCGTGGGCCTGCCACGTGACCACCGATGACGGTGTGCACCTGGTGCGGCAAGGCGGGCCGCGGCGGTTGTGGGACGAAGTCGAAAAAGCTCACGCTGAATGGACGGATCTAGGGCAGCCGGAACGCGAACGGTTCGGCCTCACTGTCTCCCGCGGGCAGCACGTGGCGTGGCTCGACGAGCCACACGGGCCGCACAACTGGACTCTTGACACGTAAACGGCGAGCAGGGAGGCGGCCAACGCCTGTCGTCGGCCGCCTCCCGTTGGCAGGGACTCGCGGCCGCGGTGCTGCCAGCTCAGCGCAGCGAACCCCAAAACTTCTGATTCGCCCGGGTCCAGACGGCATCGTTCAGATTGAGCGTGGTCGGCAACGGCGCGGCCTGACCGGCGCGGTACACGCTGTACGGGGTTTCGTTGAGCAACGCGGACGCGCCGGCACCGGTGGCTGGCGTGGTCGAGGCGAGCCTCGGCGCGGTGCCGCTGCCCGTCGTGAGACCGGCGAACGCGACCGCGTCGCTGCGGTTGACGGTGAGCGTGCCGAGGTTGACCGACTTTATGCCGGCGGTGGCTATCCAGCTCAGCCCGGACGCCGTGATCTTGCGGTCGAGGCTGGACACGTTCGGGCCGGCGTAGATGCCGAAGTCGAACCCGGTGAGCCCGGTGTGCGCGGCGTAGACGCAGAACTTCGCCAGGGTCGCGGCGAGCGAGCGCGGCGCGATGGTCGCCCACACGGTGAGGTAGCCGGGCGAGAGGGTTTCGCCCCAGATGGCATCGGTGCGCCGGAGCGTCGAGACTTGGTCGCCGTAGAGCGTGGTGTCGGTCGCTTGCGCTTCGGCGGTGGGTAGTTGGCCCATCGTGGCGATGTCGGCCCCGTCGACCGGTGCCGGTCCGCGGTACTCGAGTGCGCCGGCCACTACCCGATCACCACCACGCGGTAGGTGCCGGCGCCGCCGAACGAAAGCGCGACGTTGTTGGTGTCGGTGAGGTCTGCACCGGTGAGAACGAGCGCCGGGGTGGTGGTGCTGATGTCGTAGACCGAGACGTCGACGAACTGATTTCCGAGCCCGTGCCGGATGGTGACCGGGCCGGCCGCGGTGGGCGTGACGTTGGCGATGACCTTGCGGGCGACGACGGCGGTGTCGACGGCGACGGCGTCCGCGGTGACCACGATGCCGGGGCCGGCGCCGACGGCGATCGTGTCCGCGCCGACGGCGAGCAGACCGGCACCAGCGAGGGTGAAGCCGTCCGAGCCGGTGCCGTAGACGGCCCACGTCTGCCCGGTTTCGCCCGGGGTGATGCTGCCGTTCGTGGTGAGCAGGTAGAGCCGGTCGCCGTTGGTGTCGCCTTCCTCGACGGCGACGACGGCGCCGCCGCGCAGGTCGCCGGGGCTGTCAGCGTCCGCGGCGCGCGTCCACGCGCCCGCCTTGGCGAGGTAGATGCCGTTCTCGACCGGGTCGGCCTGCGCCTTGACGAGCACCCGGTCGTCGGCGTTGGGGGTGATGCCGTCGACGGCGGCGAGTCCGGTGCGGGTGACGGGGCCGGTGGTGGCCAGGCGCACGGCGGCTTTGAACGAGACGCCGGCGGCCGCGGCGGCTACGGCGTCTTGGAGCTGGCCGTACGTGGCGAGGTCGCCGGCGGCCGAGCCCGGGGCGGCGTTGGTGATGCGCTGGGCACCGGCGTTGACGGGCGCGGTGGGGGCGGCGAACTCGTCGAGCCGGTAGCCGGTGACGGTCGCGCGCAGGTCGGACACGGTCGAGGCCAGCTGGCTTCCGGTGTGGTTGGCGCGCGCGGTCGGGTCGATCCAGTTGCCGGCGGCGTCGCGGATCTTCAACCGCCCGTTGTGGTAGATGACCTGCGCCTCGGCACCGGCGGGCAGGCTGGCGACCTTGTGCGCGACCAGGTTGCGGGCTTCGTTGAGCCCGTGGTCGGTGTGGGTGCCGAACTTCAAGTCGGCCATGTTCGAGGGCTCCTAGCTCAGGTAGGCCACGCCGGAGCACGGCGCGGAAAACTCGATGCGGACGTGTCCGGCGGCCGGGTAGGTGACCACGCCGAGCAGCGGCTCGCCGGTGGACTCGATGACGTGCACGCCGGCGGGGGTGAACGAGAGCGGATGGAAGACGTTCCAGACCGCGGCCGCGATGGTCTGCTCGTGGCGGTGGCCGAACTCGAGGACGTCGCCCGGCTCGCCGGGCGGTGCGGTGTCGACGGGTGCGCCGATGGCGAGCCAGTCGAGCGCGACCGGCGGGCCGGCTTCGGGCTCAAGGACTGTCACGGGTCACCCCCCGAGACACGCGCACCGTGCCCTCGACGATCCGGGCGACGCGGCCGACGGGGTCGACGAGCAGCACGTCGAAGACGCCGGCGAGCCACGGCCAGGCGCGCGAGGTCGCCGCGGTCACGGTGAGCGTGACCCGCGAGTCCGCGGTGCCGGCGTTGCCGGCCTCGGTCGACCACTCGTGCAGCACGTCGCCGGCGTCGATGCGTTCGCGGACCTGCGCGCGCACCGTCCACCCGGAAAGGTCGAGCGGCCGGCCACCGGAGGTGACCGGCCACGCTCGACCCCACTCGGCGCCCTTATTAATCACAAGATTGTCGCGCACGAGTAAAGGCTCACTCTCATTGCGGTGAGGTTGCTTTAAAAGCGTATCCATCGCTGTATGGTTGCCGGATGATTTCGGACTCCGTTCCATGGAAAGAAGAGTTGATTAAAGTTGCGGGTCGGTTGGAGAAAAAAGGGGATCAAAAGAGTTGGACTGAGCGAAGTAGTTTTTTGGTCGAACGCGACATAATGGTCAGTGCCTATGCGCTCCGAAAGCTCAAGGAATCGCGGAAGCTCTCCGATGCGATGGACGTCAAGCGGGTAACAGTGCTTCGTCATGAGTTAACCGGGCGTGTTCCGGACGTCTGGGACCGCCATCAAATATGGGAGAGCTACAACTTGGAGGGGGGTACTGAGGTTGTCATCGGGTTGTCGGAACTCTGTAATCAGATCGTGCATAGCTGGGTGTGGGTGCTATCTGCCGATGAACTAACGGGTCTATTCGATGGCGTATTTGTTTCATCGGATAGGGAGAGGAAGAAATACTTGTACTTCATTCCCTTGGGGGTGCTGATATCCCTCTTTCGAGATGCGGGAGAAGAGGATGTTCATACAATAATAATGGAGCGCGATAAAAATGGAAACATGCACTTCATTGAAAAGATAGCGGACTAGGTCGTGATGCCGTTCGAGCGAAGCTATGCACCGAATCTCTCTCCGAGCTGGTGCTGCGGGGTGGGTTCGTCTATGGTCACTTGCCCTTCTGCGGGAACGAGTAACCGATGCGGCCGTTGGTGGCCTCGCCCTTGGCGTTGCGCGCCCGGTACCGGAGCGCGATGCCCTCGAGGCCGCTCGGCACCTGCCAGAAATTCCGCTGCCGGTCGGCGAGTCGGCCGGCTGTCGGGGCAGTTCCGATCAGGCCAACGAGCTTGAGGTCGCCGCCGATGGTGACGACTTCGTACTCGACGTCACCCCAGGCAGCGAAGACGGTAAACCACGCATCGCCTACGACCGTCGAGTTTCCGTTGCTCTCGAAGGGAAGTGCGACGTAGTTCCAGTCGGCGGAGTAGGGCAGGGACAGGGGGATTGCGCTCATCTCGACCTCTTTCGGTGGTGTTGGGTTGACGGGTGCGTCGGCCGCCAGTCGGCCGGCGACGGCGGCGATGCGCGCGTAGGGCGCGTTGATCTCGAAGTGCATTTCGTCGACGCGGCCGGAGTAGTCCCCGCCCCAGCGCACGACGTTGTCGACTTCGGCGAGAATGCGGTGGATTTCGGCACGCTGGGCTGCGGAGAAGGTGTTGCGCACGCCCATCGGGTGCCGGGTGGCGTTGAAGTCGACGGCGGTCGCCGACGCGTGGTTCGAGGTGCTTGTGCTGCCTCGGATCGGGCGGTTGGCATAGCCCCAGTCGTCGAACTCGCCGAGGCTCGAGCGAAGGTCGATGTCCTCTACGCGCTTGTCGAATTGGCTCGCGACGTGCATCAGGACGTCGCCGGCGGGTCCGTCGGCGACGGTGAGCCGGACCGAACTGCCCGGGATCGTGCGTGCTCGGCGGGCCGGATCGACCGGCCAGCCGTTTTGTGAAACGGCCATGATCTACCCCGTTTTCTTCTGTGGGTTGGGTTTTGCGGTGTCGGTGCCGTCGGCGACGGCGTTCTCGACGCGGTCGATCGCGTCGCGCAGGCTCGTGCCGGAGTTGGGGCGCAGCTCGTGCTCGACCCGTTCGACGCGCTCGACGAGGTCGCGGACGTCGTCGCGGGTGGCAGCGGCGGCGGTTTCGATGGCGGCCATGCGTTCGATGACGCCGGGCCGGGCGGTGACGCCGTTGCGTTCGGGCTCGCCGAACCAGTCGTCGGCGAAGTGGCCGAGTCGGCGCAGGCCGCGGGCGGCGTTGCGTGCGGCTGTCCACACGCGACGGATGACGAGGTATGCGGCGATGGCGACACCCGCCGTCCCGGCGATGTCGAGCGCGCCGGGATCGGCGAGGTTCACGGGTTCGGTTTTCCTTGCGGGGTGGGGTGTTTCGGGCTACATGCAGTAGCAGCCGAGGATTTGGCAGGCGATCGCGCCGGCACCGGACGTCGAGGCGGTCAAGGTGACTTCGACCCAGTCGCGGCCGACGAACTCGGCCACGCTGAATCGGCCTTGCCGGCTGACAACGGGTCCGACGTTCGCTTCCCACGAACCGACTTCTTTGCCGTCGAACTTGAGCCGGTAGGTGACGTTCGGCTTGCCGAAGGACTGGCCCCAGACGCCATCGATCGTGACCCAGGGGTGCGAGACGGACGCGCGCCCTTCCCACAACGCGGTTTCACCGCTGAGCTTCCCGGTGTCGATGTCCATGTAGCCGAAGGTCTCGCCGAGCCCGGGGTCGGGACTGTAGGTGTGCGTGATGAACATCGGGTACATGACGATGGGAAGCCACGGGCGTGCGAGACCGGCGCCTACCTCGGCGTTGTCGGACACGACGATGCGGCCGGTTGAGTCGTTCATCGCCCAGAAGTCGCGGCCGTACTGCGCCGAGCCCGCCGTGTACATGAGGGTTGCGCCGCCTTCGCGGCGGAGCACAAACCGTTGCTTGCCTTGGGAATCCGGTCCTATGTAGAGGATTTCGACGCCGTCGGAATCGGTCACCTTGATGTAGCTGTCGTCGACGAGCGTCAAGCCGCCGCGGGCGATGACGGCCGAGGACAGCCCGACTTTCTTGCGCACAGAGGCCAACTCCCGTTCAAGGGCGATGACGCGGTCGATGATGTTGGACGGCTGGTTGACCTGCATTAGGCGGCATCCTCGATTAGCGGGCTCATGGTGATGGTGACGGTTTCGACGGATTCGGCGGGCGCGTACTGCGCGTCGACGATCCGCATTGCCGTGTCCAGTCCGCGGCGCATGAACTCGTCGCGGATGACGACGCGGACGTCGTCGCCGGTGTCCCACTCGCCGACGTAGGGCGCGGTGTCGCCGCGCACGGTGAGCGTCGGGAGCACGACGGGCAGCCGGGCGACGATCTGGTCGGCGTCGGCGTGGCCTTGCAGGGTGTCGACGTCGCTCACGCTCGAGTAGCCCTGTTCGGATTCGAGCAACGGCCAGTGCGCCGGGTATTTCGCGGTGTCCTCGGCGACGGCGATGGGTGTTCCCTCGGCCATGCCGTCGCCGGTGGCGAACGTGCGCGTTGCCATCCGCGTGGCGTCCGACGGCCAGACGTAGGAGAGGATGTTGCCGCCCGTCTCCCACACGTGCGCGGTGCCGGTCTGGCCGAGCTGCGGCGTGCCCACGCGCATGATGCGACGGACGCGGCCGCGGGCGCCCGGGGCGACGCCGAACATGATGTCGGGGCCGTTGATGACGCGCGAGAGCTGGCGCAGGGCCTCGCCGGTGTCGGTGAGCGCGTGCCCGAGGTATTCGCGGTCGCGGTAGATGAACGACTGCGAGTCGTCGACCTCGACCCGGATGTCGCCGCCAGCGTGCGATTGGGCGAGCTGCACCAGACGCCGCGCGATGTCGTTTTGCTCGGTGTCGTTGTAGCGGGTGGCGAGCTTCGCGACGCGGTCGACGGCGACCGGGCCGGGCAGCAGCGGCAACACCTTGCGGTGGTCGAAGTAGCTCCACCAGTCCGCGCCCTGGATCTCGACGGCGCCGGTGCTGCTGTCGTATTTGCGGGTCCAGATGAGCCCGCCCCACATCGGCCGGTCATCGCGCAGGACGTAGAGCGCGCGCCGGGCCGGCATGGTCAGCTCGTACGGGTCGCGCCGGCGCGTCGACGGGTGCCGGGAAAGGTCCCACGTGCCGGAGAACTTCCCCGCGTCGTTCAACGGCCGGTTGTACTTGATTCCGGACAGCGGCAGCTCGTCGAGCACGTTGCCGCTGCGCAGGTCGGCGACGAGGAACGTGTACGCGGGCAGCGCCATCACGGACCCCGCCACACTGCGGTAAAGCCGCTGATCAGGTCGCCCGATGATTCCTTGGTGACTGCGTTCGCCGCGCCCGAGTAGCCGTAGCACCGGAACGTTGCGCCCTTGTCGAGCCACCTCGAGGTGGACGCCGAGACGTTGTTGCCGCCGCCGGCTGTGCTGTCCTTCGCCCACAGGTTTCCCGCGGACGAGCCGCCGATCATGGCGTATTTGTCGGTGTTGCCGCCCCCGTAGCGCAGGTTCAGCGAGAGGTCCCACCAGCCGGGTTCTTCGACGGTGAACACCCCGCCGGCGAGCGTGATGCCGCCCGGCGGCCGGTTGATCTGGGGGAAGGTGAGCAGAGCCGGCGTGTTCGAGGTCGGCTGGTTGGTGGTGATCGTCCAGTCGCCGCCGGGGGTCGCGCCGCTGAGCATCGCGGCGTAGAGCCACTTCTCGCCGTTCCAGCGGTACAGCCGGCCGGTGCTGGCGAGCGCGGCGAGCTGGCTGGGGTACGGGTCGGTGATGTCGGCCAGGGAGCCCGCGGTCACCTGTCCGTGGACACGCCATGCGGTGCCGTCGTAGACCTCGCTCCATCCCTTGTCGATGCGGTAGACCGACTGCCCGGGATACGCGGCGATGGTGTTGCGCTCGGCGACGCTGCCGACGGGCAGCAGGCCGCCGAGGGCGACCGTCCACCCGGGCGATAGCTGGTCGATCATGGCGTCGGTGATCTTGTCCGCGCCTGCGGTCACGCGGACGCGGCCGAGGGTGAACCAGTCGCGGGAGCCGTCGACGACGGGGTCGCTCGGGGTCGCCGACGCCGCGCCGCGCGCGAGGCGAACCTCGAACTTGGTCGCGGTGTCGAGGTAGAACTCGTCGGACTGCTGAGCGATCACCAGGTCGTGGCGGTCGTTCGCCGGATCGGCGGGGACGGCGAGCACGTCGAGGGTCTTCGCGGTGTCCAGCGACACCAGGTAGGACCCGATGCCGCGGGACGCGCGTACAGCGCCTTGGAACGGCTCGACCACGATCGAGCCGCTTGCCGTGCCGGCGGCGTGGACGCGCCCGGGGGTTCCCGGGGCGGGACGGATGCCGTTGCGCGTGGTGACTGCGTTCGCCCCGGGAATGAGCAGCGCGGACACGGCGAGGCGGGCGTCTTCGGTGCTGATGAGGGGCTTGTCGGTAGAGCCGACGGCCCACGAGTTGCGTTCGGGCATATGGGAAACCTCCGTCTCACATGGCGGTGCTGTGCACGGTCACCGACAGGCGAGAGTCGGAACTCGGTGCGGCAGAAGCGAAAACGGCCTGTGTCTCTCGGCCGGGCGGGAAGCTGAACCACCCCCGGGTGAACAGGCGGTCGGACGCCGAGACGTTGCTGCCGACGAACAGCACGGTTCGGGCGAGCGTGTCGACCTCGACGACCTGACCCGCGGGAATGAACCAATCCGGGTCGAACTCGAGCGCCTGTCCCGTATCGCGCCGGGTGATGGACGGGCCGCGGACCGGGCCGGCGATGCGCCAGACCGGCCACGCCTCGGCCGTGCCGGTGTTCGTCCACGTGATCACCCCGCCGCGGGCAGCGGTGCCGAACGGCATCGGGAACCTGATCGGGAAGCCGAGCCCGCCGGAATCCGTCGCGCCGAGCATTGTCGACGCGGTGTAGCCGGGCAGCTCGAGCAATCGGGGATCGGTGGCGACCCATTGCAGCGCGCCGGCGACGTAGCCGACGTCGTACTCGAGCCCGGTCGGCACCGACCGGCGCGTGCACCGGGCGAGCGCCTGCCAGCGCCGACCGTCGAGCCGGATCACGAGCGGTTCCTCGTCGGGGTTCTCGCTCGGTGCGGTGATGGCGCGCAACCGGGCGACTGCGGCCGCGTACTGCTCGCGGGTGGCTCGCCGAGCCGAGATCACATACGAGTAGGTGACGGTGCGGGACTGCGCGAGCAACTGTCCCGGGAACGCGCCGTGTTGGCCGGGCCGGTCGATGTCGCCGCCGCGCATCTGCGGCAGGTCGAGCCAGCCCTCGAGAGCGCGCCACCCGTAGGCTGTGCCAGCGCCGAGCAGTTCGCCGCGCCACTCGAGTTGTCCGTCGCGGGTGATGAGGTCACCGGCAGCCACTACCCACCCCCGCGGCTCAGCCAGTCCAGTTCTCCGGCGATGTCGGCCGGCGACTGCGCCGGGGTCGCGTGGAACTGGTCAATGTGGACAGTCGCACGGCTTCCGGCCGCCGCGTACATGCCGGCGGCCGCACCGGACCCCGTTCCAGTCGCGCCCGCGAACGCGAGCGCGGGCGTGCTCAGACCGTCCGCCATCGTGGCGGACACCCGCGAGGCCAGATCGGACGCCGAGCGCGTCGCGACGCCGGCGGCCTTGTCGATACCGCCGGCGAGGCCGGGCGGTATCCAACGGCCGATGTCGGCGAACACCTTCGACGGGCTCGAGATGCCGAGCATGTCCTTGACCCACCCGGGAAGCAGCGAGCCGAAGAAGCTCTTGACCTTGGACCACAGCCAGTCGGCGGCACCGGAAATGCCTCGCCAGAGCCCGCGCAGCAGATCGCCGCCCACCGAGATCAGCAGCGAGCCGAAGTTGCCCAGCATCGACAGCGCACGACCGGGTAGGCTGCCGACGAACGACAGCACGGACGACACTCCGTTTGAGACGGCGCCGGACACATTCGACCAAATATTGCGGAAAAATCCCAGAACCGCATTTAGTCCATTTTGGACAGTCGAGCGAACGAAGTTCAGCGCTCCGGAGACGATCCCGGTGATGAAGTCCCAGGCGGCCGAGACGGCGCCGGTGATCGTGGACCAGATTCCGGAGAAAAAGTCAGCTATAGCGCCAAAAACAGCCGACGCTGTGCTCTTGATCCACTCCCAGGCGGCCGCTAGGGCGGCCTTGATCGTGTCCCAATTCGAGATGATCAAGACGGCCAGGGCGACTACGGCGGCGATGATGGCGACAAAGGGATTCGCCATCATCGCGAGCTGAAGAATCGTCCAAACATCTTTGGCTACGCGAAAAGCGGACGACAGAGCACCCACAATGGACACTAGCGGACCGATCGCGACGGCGACAGTGCCAAAGGCCAGAGCCAGCGGGCCGAGCCACGTCATGTTGTCGGACAGGAAACCGGCGAGCAGCGCGAGCAGGGGAGCGGCCAGCTGGAGCGCGGTGGCCAGAACGGTGCCGATCTGGCCGGCCAGCGTCGCGAGCCCGGGGGCGAGCGCGACGACGGCCGGTTCGAGTGCCACGATCGCCGAGGCCAGCCCGCCGGCCAAGGACTGCGCGACCGCGCCGACCGCCGGGGCCAGGGCCGCGAGCACCCGACCGAGCGGGGCGACCGCCGGGGCCAGGGAGGCGAGCGCGGCCCCGAGCTGCGGACCGAGCACGGCAATCGCCGGTCCGACATCGGACACCAGCACGCGGCCGATCTCGGCGAACACGGGGGCCAGACCCCGACCGGCTGCGGCGATGCCGCCGAAGATCTGCTGTAGCAGCGTGGCGCCCTGTGCGGAGTTGAGGAAGTCCCGCACGGCTCCGGTCGCCTGCAACAGCACGTCGAGCGTCGACGTGCCGTTCGTCGACATCGCACGGAAGACGGCGGCGACGATGCCGCCGACGTTGCCGGCGAGCTGGCCGAGCTGCTGTAGCGCGTTGAGCCCGTTGCGCATCCACGCTTCGAGCTGTCCGGACTGCCGGGCCTGCGCGATGAACGCGGCGAACCGTTCGGCGGCCGAGCCTGCGCCGGTGGTGAGGTCGGCGAACACGGTCGAGCCGACGGTCGCCACGTCGCGGAACACCTGCGCGAGCGGCTGCGTGACCTCGGCCAGGTTCGACACCGCGGTCGAGCTGTTGTCGAAGATCGTCGTGACGTCGCGCCCGGTCTGCGCCTCGCGCAGGAACGCGGCCAGGCCGGCGGCGCCGACACCGAAGCTCGAGGCGACGTCGGTCATGCCGCGCTTGAGAATCGGCATGTACTGTCCGCCGAGCTGGCGAACAACCGAGCCCATCTCGGGGAAAAGCTCTTGCTGTACAGAGCTTTTCACCGCGTCCCACGCAGGTTTGATCTCGCGCACGGCGTTCGCGGCGTCCCGTGCCGCGGGGGCGAGTTTCGCGGTGGCCTCGGCGAACTTCTTCGGGTCGTCGATGTTCTTCATCGCGTCGCCGAAGCCGGACATGCCGACCTTGAGCGAGACCAGCGCGGCACCGCCGGCGACCGCGGCGCCCGGCAGGATCAGCAGCGCGCCCGAGGCGGTGACGAGCCCGCCGCCGAGCGCGCCGAGCGCCCCGCCCGCGAGGTTCGCGGCACCGGCAAGGGCGCCGATCTTGAGCGCGCTCGCGCCGGCCGACATCGCCATGTCGCGCGCGGACTTGCCCGCGCGCACGAGCGCGTTGTCGTAGACGTCGGTGTCGCGTGCCGCGGCCGCGAACCTCGCGCGGGCCTGCGCGAGCTTGCCGGCGACGCCCTTGTCGTCGATGCGGAGGTAACCGACAAGCTCGCCGATGGTGAGCGCCACAGGGGATCACCCCCGCCCGCTGCTCAGTCAGGGGCGGGGGCGATCAGCCTCGGGGTAGAGCGCTCGACGTAGTCGGCTCGCGTCGGTGGAGAACAGGCCAGCGATACGGATGCGAAGCCAGCGCCACGAACGGGCGTGCAGCAGGCCGGGCGCCTCGAGGTCGACGCCGTAGATTTCGTGCAGGTCTAGCTCGACGAGCGACCAGCGCTCGAGGATTTGCCGCCACTGCGGGCCGTCGCCGGCACCGCCTTCCGTGTCCGGCTCGTACCACTCCCGGACGCCCGTTGCGGGGTCGATCGGGCCGCCGCGCGACGGCTCGCCAGATTCCCCGCCGAGGCTTCCGGGCGGCCACCGGTATTCCAATACGCCTCGGCAGCCTCGGCGCTCTGCGTATGGTGCAGAAACGCCGTCATGCCAGCGACTTTGAACCGCGGCCACGCGACGCCGTCGGCGAGCAGCTCGTCGTAGGCGGTACCGAGCGACTTGCGGTACATGTCGATTTCCTGCGCGTCCGACAGCAGTTCGCCGCCGGGTTCGGGCACCGACAGCTCGCCGGCCTCGGGGTCGTCCTCGTGCGCCTTGACCGCGGCGGCAACGCCGAACATCCAGTCGTGCAGCCGTTGCAGCCGCAGACCGGTCTCGGCGTCGACCGGCGGCACGACGTAGACCTTGCCGCCGATGGGCAGTTCGAGCCCGCCGTCGAGCAGCTCGTCGAGATCCCGATACGCCATCACTTGCTCCCGCTCGCGGTCGAGGCGGCCGCAGCGGCACCAGCCGGCGGAACGGTCGCGGGATTGGCGATCTCGAGCGGTGCGCCCTGTCCCAGCAACGTGAAGTTGAACGGCTCGAGATCGGTCGTCTCGCCGCCCTTCTCGAACTCGGACACCTGCGCGTATCCCTCGGACGCATCCGGTGAACCGTCGCGCCGGTACCAGCGCACATGCACGTCAGCCTCGAAACCGACCTTGCGCGCGGCCCTGCGGATGAACTCCTGCCCTGCGTCGGGGGTGTAGGTGCTGGCCTTGGTGTCGCGCTTGCGCTTGCCCTCGGCCTCGATCTTCCATTTCCGCTGCGTGATGACGTCCGAACCCCACCCGGGCGCGTCGTTCGTCGCGTCATCCTCGGTGTTGTCGTCGCTGGACTCGGAAAAGCTCGACAGCCCGTGAACTCGGGTCCACTGCGGGGCGGTCGCACCGCTCGCGGCGGTGTCGACCTCGAGTGCCCAATCGGATGCGAGCATGGAACGCAAAGACATCTAGTATCCAATCGCTTTTATGTCGGTATCATCCGACCTGGAGTTCTGTCTTGACTGCGTCAATAAAACTCGATTGTGCGCTGTTAAAGTAACGGAAAGTGCGATCTGTGATATCTTCGTCTGTTACGCCGGTTGCGTTGCGCTCCATGCGCATTAGGCTGTGGGAAGTGGCATCCACGGTTTCCTTGTACAAAGTTGCCGCGTGACTAATTTCATCCGTGCTGATGATAGAAATCTTTGCAAGCAGCTGCGAGACGTTGTCAATCAATAATGCATTCTCTTGATGTAGTCGCGAAAGCTCTCCTGCTTTTCCCTGCTGGCAAGTTATATTTGCTAGAAGGTTGGATTCGACCTTGGACATCGTGGCGACAAATTCGCTGTATGTTTGGAGCTGCAATTCCCTCGTCTTTTGCTGCTGATCGTGGCTGTATTGCTCGCGATTTTTCGTCAGCTCCCTTTGCCAACGAAGGTCCTCCCGCGCTACTTCACGTTGCCAGCGGCGGTCCTCGCGCCACGCGTTGACAAGTTGTCCGGAAACAACGCCGATCATGCCGATAACCCCAACTAGGATGGGAACCCAAACTGAGACTTGACCTGTCTGCATAAGCGCAAGGTAACGGCTGCGGGCTCTTACGCGCGGTATCTAGTTGGGTGGTGTGCATCGATTTGGTATGTGTCAGTGTGTAGGTACCGGCCGTTCTGGTCAGTGCCGCTGGCGTTCGAGGTTGCGCGAGTGAGCAGGTGAACGGCGAGGCCGAGCTGGCGCTCGCCGGCGTATGCGAGAGCGTCGAAAGTGGCGTCGACCGCATCGAGCGTGTCCCGTGGGTCGGCACCGGATGAGCGGTACCGGATGCGCAGGCCGTACTTGGCGTCGGCGTCGGCGTCCGCAGTGAGTGGGTAGAGCAGCAGTGCGACGACGCGTGCTGGCTCGGCTGGTACGGCGCCAAACACGATGCCCGTCTCGTCGGGCGCGTAGACGCCGTCGGGTCGGAAGATGCCGACGCCGTTCTCAGCGAGGTGACGGGCGATGATGTCGCCGAGTTCGGCGAGGAAGCTCACGAGCGGGTCGCCTTGCGGATCTGCGCGGCGATGATCTGCCGGGCGACGTCGGTCTCGTCGTCGAGCGCGGTCTCGAGGTACTTCGCTTGGCCGTCTTCGTGGTGCCAGGTGGTCTCTTCGTGCTGGCGCACGGCGTACTCGGTGTCGAACGAGACAGCGCCGTCGAGTCCGTCGGTGGTCGCTGTGCCGGTGTTGCGGAGCGCGCTGGTGTCCTTCGGCGCTCGGTTCACGGCGACGCTGCGGACGTGCTCGGCGGCGAGCTTGACGCCCTTCTCCGCGCCGCGGGTGAAGTCCTCGAGGATGAGGTCGCCTTTCCAGTGAAACTCGGTCTTGAGCCGCATGGCGGATACCTCCTTACGTGAGCGTGATCTCGAGGTGCGCGGGGGCGCTGGGATGGTCGAACGTGCTCGAGGTGATGACGGTCGCCGTGCGGGCGGCCGGCGTGCCGGACCACACGGTCACCTCGGAACCGACCGGGATCGCCGGGCCGGGGCGAACGACGACGGTCGTTTCGCTGATGGTCTCGGCCCCGTCAGACGCGCGAACCCGGCGGCGCCGGTCCTCGACGTAGGCGCGGCGGATGGTGAACGGCCGACCAAAGCTCGGACCGTACGAGCCGGTGCCGGCGTAGGGCTTCACGGTCACGGTGTGCGGGAGCAGGAACGCCGGCATGGTCACCGCCACCGGGCGACCTCCTGCTCGACCGGGCCGTCGCCGAGGCCGGCGTCGGCGAGTAGCTGCATAGCCTCGGGCGCGAGCCGGGCGGCCTGCGCGCCGGCGGGGGTTGCCGCGGCCGGCGTGTTCGCGCGGGACAAGGTGACGGACCCGATGCCGGTGGAGGTGTAGCGTGCCGCGGCACCGGTGTCGTCGCCGGTGTCCTCCCACCATGCGACGGTCGCGCACGTGGCATCGCGGACCGCGGCGCGCTTGTCCGGGTCGGTCGGGTACCCGGCGGGGTCGGTCGCGTAGACGGCGGTCACGAGCAGCCAGTCGACGAGCTGCGACGCGCGCGCGAGCGACCGGGCGATGCCGTCGGGCGGAGTGGTGAGGTCGAGCCAGTTCGCGTAGTCCTCGGCGGTTGCATAGACGCGCGCCATTGCCGCCCCCTTCCTGCGTTGGAACCGCGGCCGGTGCCCGGTCGGGGCACGGGCACCAGCCGCGGCGGCTACTTCGCCGGCGTCCGTCGGGGGCTGCGTTTCGTGTCGTCCGGGTCGGCGACTGGCGGCTCGGCGGTCTCGCCGTCGTCCTCTGCCGGGGTGACGGTGTAGCCGTGCCGCTGGAAGTAGGCGACCGCGTTCTCGTCGCTGGTCTCGCCGCGGCCCTCGAGGAAGTCGACGCCGGCGACGTGGCCGGTGTAGCCGTCGACGGGGGTTTCAATCGTGTGTCGTGGCATCACTGCACCTTGATGTTGCGGAAGACGGCGGCCGCCTTCGTGGCTTTGAGCGCGATGGCGACCGGGCCGAGTTCGACCTCGCCCTTTTTCACCGCGCCCGGGATGGTGAAGTCGGGCAGCCAGGTCTCGACGAGCTGCGTGCCGACGGTGGCGACCCCGTGGAAACCGTCGAGCCCGACGCGGTAGGCGTACAGGTCGGTGAGCCCGGTCGCCGCGGTCCCGCCAACGGTCCGGCCGAGGATCGGCACAATCGGGTTGTTCGTGCCTGCCTTGGCTCCGGCGTCGACGAGCAGCACCCCGCCGTAGGTCTCCCGGACCACCGGGCGCCCGTTGACGCCGAGCAGCCCCTCGACGGGGTCGCGGGTGTACATGCTCGCGCGCCGAGCTGCTGCTCGAACCCGGGCGAGCGACTTCGCGTTGCCGATGATCACCGACGGGGTGCCGTCGAGCAGCGAGAGGAACTCGTCGATGGCGTCGAGGGCTTTGTGTTCGGCGCGCGCGTTGGTGTCGAAGTCGGTCCAGTCGGTGATCTGGCCGGCACGAAACTCCGTCGTCGAGCCCACGAGCGCCTTGTCGAGCCCGTCGAAACCATTGGTGTCGACGGCGGTGTCGCCGTTGATCACGGCATCCTGAAACCGGGTGTTGGCGGCCTTGATCTTCTGCGACATGTTCAGCGACACTGCGGCGGACGCGGCCGGGCCGATCTTGGCGATAACCCGGTCGACCTCGAACGCGCCACCGAGCACGGCCAGGTTGACCGAAAACGGTGCGGTGGTCACGTTCTGCGGCGCGTACTCGGAGTTGAGCGCGCGGAAATCCGCGGTCGGCTGCGTGATCAGCCGCCGGTATCCGTAGGTGAGGGTCGCGCCGCCGCCGGAGGGGTTGACGACGTCGTCAAAGATCAGCGAGTCGAGGATCGCCGACTCTTTCCGGAACTCGTCGATCACGGCCGGGTCATAGTCGGTCTGTGCGTTGTTTTTCGCTTCGGCCAGGGTGACGGCCATGGGGTGACTCTCCTATGTGGTCAGTTGCCGTAGTGGCGGGTAATGGCGTCGGTGAGGGACTTCGCGGCCGGTTTGTCGCCGGTCCCGCCGGAGTGCTGGCCGCTGCTGCGCGGCGGCGCGTGGCCGGCGGCGCGCAACTTCGGGTTGTCGGTCACGGCCTTGGTGATCGCTGCGCCGACCTTGTCGGCGAAGTCGGCCGCGGCGTGGTCGAGCTTCTCGACTGCGGAGAGGAACGCGCGCGAGTCGGTGAGCGCGGTCGGGTCGGCGCCGAGTGGGCCGGCGGACTTGAACACGGCCAGCTCGACCGCGGCGGCACGGGCGCGCTGCTGCTCGGCGGTGACCTGCTCGGCGAGCTTCGCCGGGTCCGCCTTGTCGTCGTCGCCGGCGACTAGGCCAAGGGCCTTGCCGATGTCCTGCGCGAACTGCTGCCGTGCCTCGTCGGCTGCCTTGGTCTTCGCGCTCGTGCGGTCCGATGCGTTCTCGGCGCGCAGATCGCGCACCATCTTCGCCAGCGTGGCCGGATCGAGCGCGGCGAGTTCGTCCGCGGCCGCGGACGGATCGGGGGGCGTCAG
The DNA here is from genome assembly GCF_039525725.1 of Amycolatopsis albidoflavus. Taxonomy (NCBI): domain Bacteria; kingdom Bacillati; phylum Actinomycetota; class Actinomycetes; order Pseudonocardiales; family Pseudonocardiaceae; genus Amycolatopsis; species Amycolatopsis albidoflavus. The sequence goes on along the minus strand of NZ_BAAAHV010000021.1, from coordinate 19,065 downwards.
GGCGCTCGGCTGGCGGGTCGCCGGTGCCTGCTCGATTGTGGCTGGCTGACCCGTCGCATTCGGCTCGCCGACTGTGCCAGACGGCTCGCCGGCGGGAGCAGGCGGGATGACGGGTGTGGACACGGTTGCCTCCTGGGCGGTCGTGGGATGGGAAAACTCGGCGCCTGACCGAGCAAGCTGAGTTTGTCGCCGATGTTGACAAATATTGGAGGAGTTCGTTAGATTGTCAACAGTGGTGACAAACTGAAAGGTGTGGAATGCAGGGGCTTTTTGAGGTCGGACCGTTGATCGAGGCCGAGGCAATGCGCAGGCATGTCGCCGGGCAGATCCCGGGACAGGTCGACATTTGGGAGGCGTGCGCCGAGGCCCAACCGGCGCCGTTCGCTTGGCCGGAACCTGTCGGCGCGCTTTATGCACGTGACGACGTGACCGGCGTGGCGGTGCTCGCATGAGCGCACCGCAGCAAAAAACGGTCGTACGTCAATTCATTGGCGCGAGTGGCCTCGCGGAGAGGCTCGGCGTGAGCCGTTCAGCGGTCAACAAGTGGCGCGAGCGGTTCCCCTTTGACTCGGCACATCCGTTCCCGGCGCCAGACGTCGAGATTGACGGCGTGCCGGGATGGCTGCCAGAGAGGGTCTCCGAGGTGGAGTACTGGCGAGCAGGATTGCCGGGACGCGGCAACCGCGACGAACAGGCCGCCTCGCAGCGCGAATACCTCGCCGAGGCGCGAGCGCGCGGACTGAGCGTCGAGGAGGCGTTGCGGACGGTCGACGCTTTTGCGGACGAGTACCCCGAACGAGATCGGGAACAGATCTACGCCTGGCTGGTGTCTCGATTCAAAGAAGATCAGCCAAACTAGCTATGGTGTTCGCGCGCGTAAGCGGCCTGCCCGTCCTGATATGCCAGTCGCCACACACGCGCGAGCGCAAGAGGCCCACGCTCGGCGTTCTCTTGGTGGGCGCGCTCGGCCGGCGTTCGCGGGCCGAGCCATTCGGGCGTATGCCTTGGCGCGTAAGGGTTCGGCGTCGGTGGTGCGAGTCCGTAACCGGCGGCGTAACCCTGTTCCCGGGCGGCGCGGACTTGCTCGGCGGTCACTGTAGCCACGACTCACCCCCGGTGCGGAACCGTTCTCCGTTGCCGCCGTCGAGCAACTCGGCGGCGAACTGGTCGAACGTGACCCTACCGTTTTTGTCCCACCACTGTTTCAGCTCGTCGGATGCCCAGCGGCGGGCGTAGTTCTCGTTCTGGCGCAACAGGTTCCGCGGGTCGAGTCCGTTGCGCTGGCCTTCCTGCGTGAGCAGGAACCCGTTTGTAGCGGCCTCGGCGGCGAAGTAGTCGCGTTCGAGCCGCTCGGCGTACGCGGCGCGCGCGAGTTCGTCGAACCCGCGGCCGGTGTAGCCCTCGCGTCGAAGTCGGGCGATGGCGTCCTCGCGGCGCATCTTCTCGACGTCTTTGTCGAACACTTCGGCGTACGCCTGTTCGTAGTCGAGGCCGGTCTCGACGAGACGGTCGACCTCGGCCCACTTCTCGGCGTCCGGGTCGTCGGCGTACTGCTGGTCGGCTTCGCGCCGGTCTAGCTCGGCGAGCACTGCGGCGACAGCGTCCTCGTCGTCGCCGACTTCGGCGAGCCGTTCGGCGAGTTGCTCGTCGGACAGCTCCCGCACGTCGACGGCTGCGGCCTTCTCTGCGGCGAGCCGCTCGGCCTCGCGTCGGCGCGCTTGTTCGGCGGCGATGGCGTCGAGCCGGTTCCGCTCGGTGTTTCCGTCGGAAACAGTCTCGGCGAGCTGGTCGCGCCGGCGTTCGGCGGCCCGGAGGTCGCCGTGTCCGAGGTTGACTTGCTCGCGGTAGCGCTTGCGGTTGAGCCCGGTCCGCTTCACGTGCTCGCGGATCTCGGCTTGCGTCTCGCGCACCCGGCGCTCGGCGGCCTGGCGCTCGTCGTCGGTAAGCGCGGCCGCGGCCTTGCGCTTGTTCCGGCGCACTTTGCGCTCGAGCGCGCGCAGGTCTTCGCGGTCCTGCTCGGCCTTGGCGTCGTGCTCGCGGACCTCGTCGAGCTTGGTCACCCCAGGCAGGAACGGCACGAACTGATGCCGGCAGTTCGGGTGCATGAGCCCATCGAGCCGCGCCTGCTCGACGGTGGCGACGACGTCGACGGTGACCGTCTCGTCGGTGAGAGTGTGCTCGACCTGGCGCTCGCTGGCAGGGCCGGACAGCGCCAACACCCGCCCTTCCCAGCGGGTACAGAGCTGGCAGGCATGGCGCGAGCGGGTGATCGTGACCAGCTCGACGCCGGCGGAAGCCATACGGGCGAGATGCCCGTCGTTCCACGCGCGCCCGGTCGCGGTGCGCACGGCCATCTCGACGTAGCTCGCGAGATTCCAGTCGCGGCCGGCGCGGTCAACGAACCCGGTCACGCCTTGGGCGGCGAGCCGGTCCCACGCGGCCCGCTGCGCCGAGTGGATCGTGCCGGTACCGAGCAACTGATCGGGCGCCGCGGCGGCGACTGCCGTTTGATAGGCGTCCTGCTGCCAGCGCAAGACGCGCAGCGGCAGCGCCTCGAGCCGGCTGGTGAGGTCCGCGGCGAGGATGGCGGCCGCCTGCATTCCGGGCACCACGCCGGCGAGCTGCTCGAGCTGCTCGGACGACAGCGCGCCGAGTTCGGCGAGCTGCGCGAGCCCCTGCTCGGCGCCGGCCTGCCACGCGGCGAACACGGAATCGGCAGCCGCCTGGCCTGCCCGCCCGGTGACCTGCGTCGCGATCCGTTCGGCGGCGAGCCGAAGCTCACGCGCCGCGGCGGCCTTCTGCGCAGCCCACTCGGGCACGTCCTGATCGGCGCGGACGCGGCGGACGATGTCGCCGAGCAACCGCGCCTCGGCCTGCGTGTACAGGGCGAGGATGTCTGCGGCGAGCTGCTCGACGACTTCGGCCTGGTCAACTCCGGGCGGGGCTTCCCACGGCATCGACGGCCCCCTCGCCAAGTTCCCGATGAGGGGTGACCGAATCTGGTCCCGTGACCACGGCGTGATGAACCGCTAGTAACACCGTGCAACCAAGTCACGATCACCAAAAGTCAGGCGACGACTGGAAGGGGGACTGTGCGGTGCTTCCGCCCCTCGAACCCTCGTCGTTAGACCCGGATCAGCTTGTCCTGCCCTGGTCAGATACGGGGCATCCGGCGACCTGGGACGAAGTTGAGAAGGTTTTTGGTGGCTCGGCCCACCGGCGCTCACGTCTGCTGCTCGCTCGCTCACGCCTTGAAGGAATCCACGCGGAGGGCATCCCGCTGCTTGCTGTCTGGATCAACGGCTCGTTCGTTACGGATTGTGATGACCCTCGGGACATCGACCTTCTGGTGCTTATCGATGGCCTTGCTCTACGGTCCGCTTGGAACTCGCTTGGAGGCTCGAGCAGGGCCGCAGAGCGGATTCACACTCTGCGTAACGAGCGATGGGAGCCGGGAGGCACGAAACAGCGTCACCTAACCGACTTCAACTACGTCATCTACTACCCGCGCGATCCAGTGACCGAGGACGAGGTCGACTTGTGGCACGGGAACTGGTCCCGGCTGCGGCTCCCCTCGCCAAAGCCTGGTGAACAGGGGAGACTGGTGGAGGACGCGAAGGGCTTCGTGGAAGTGAGGTGGTCACCATGAGCACGCCCGAGCCCTTGCACCGTCGCCGGTCGCCTCGACGGGCCGGGGCCGAAGTTAACTGGAACGACGACCTCAATCAATACAGCGACCTGCTTGAACGTGTCGCGACCGACGATCTTCGGCGGCCTCTGATGACCGCGCACTTGGATCGATTGCTCGATCGGGTGCACGGACCGACGTCCGTGCTTGATCTTCATGTGGAAGGGCCGGGGGTTGAGGGGCACACGACTGACGTAGGTCCCTTGGCTACGTTCCTGAAAGCCCTTGATGAAGTTGTGAAGAACGTCACCAAGAGCATCGGCCGAATCGGGCGCCTTTCGAGTTCGCTGCGCGTCACCCCCGCGCTTGGAAGTGTCCGTTTGATCGTTGAACCTCCGGATGCTGCTGTTGCGGCGGGCGCGCTTGCCACTAAGCGAGCTGAGCATGTCGAGGCTATGGGGCTCAATCGACTTGTGACCCTTATGAACCTTGCGCAAGATGGTGAAGATCCCACCTCGGTCGACTTGAGCGCGGCTATGCACGATCTCTCGCCTGCTGCCCGCGATGCTCTCGCTCGCTTCGCGAAGGTGACTCGCGAAGCGACTTACGAACTGCGCGGTTCGTGGACGGACGCCCGAAGTGGAGAACGATCCGTTCGACTGTCATTGCCAGCTGCGGGCAGGCTTGAGCGTGCGGCCGGCGACGCGGTTCGCACTGTTGACCATGAGACCATCGCCGGAACAGTTGATGGCTGGGAATGGTCGTCGAGTACGGTCCGTTTTGCTCCGCACGTCGGCCGTTCATTTAGGGCAAACGTGCCCGAACAACTAGCTTCTGAGGTGGCGCATCTCGTGTCGTCGCCCGATCTTGAAGTCGAAGGCCGCTTCGCTGTTGTCACCACATATAAGCGAGGAAGCAATCAGCCGGGACGTAAGGGCTACTCGCTGGAAGCGATCAACGAACTGCCGCCTTCGCAAACCGGGAGCTAGGTGTGGTTCCCGCGACATCGACTTCCGGGTCTTCCAGCCCAGAGAACGTCGCCGGATCGGGCACGGTCCGGCCGGACTCGGCGAGGATGGCGACGACCTCGTCGCGCACCTGGTCGTCGTCCCAATCGGGGTGAACCATCCGCACCCGCACGTCGGTCGAGGCTGCCTCGGCCGCGCCGAGCGCCTGCACCGTGCGCGCGAGCGCTTCGGGGTCCGGTTGCGTCCGGTCGGGAAACTCGACCTTCGGCAGCTCGGACACGATCGCCGAGCCGCCGAAGACGGCTCGGTCGATTTCGACCAGCGCGGCGGAGACGCGCGCTAGCCCGGAGGCCCAGTACCGCGTCTTCTTGTCGCGCGTCCGGTTCGACAGTTTTTCGCGGGCAGTGACCTCGGTCGCGGTGATCGAGGCGTCGCCGTCGTTGTCGCCGAGAGTGGCAAGCGAGTAGCCGGCGGTCCGGAGCGCTGTCCGGGTGATGTCCTCGGCGGTGTCGCGGTGTTCGGCTACCCGGATCGCGAATTGGTGCGCGGAGACGGTGAGGGTGTCCGAGCCGCCGCGCGACAGCGCGTTCAACTCGGTATAGACCTCGCGGTCTTCGTCAAAGCTCGCCCCACGGCCGACACCGTTGTCCTGCAAGTACCCGGTGGGCACCAGTAGCCGAGCCTTGGCGATCCGGACGTCGCGCATCCAACTCGTGTAGACCTCGTCGAGTGCGTCGAAGAGACCTTCGACGCCGTCGAAGTCCGACCGGCCTAACGGCGCGAGCTGCGGCGTGCCGCGCCACACCCGGTTAGGGCGGACGTTGGGCACGTACGCGGCGGCCAGCCGGTCAGTGCCGGTGGCAATGCTGCCCTCGGCGTCGACCAGCGACGCAGCCCATGCGGTCGCCGGGTCCTCGGTAAGTGGCACTGCTCGACCAAGTTCGGTGTCGGTGCCGACATGCAGCGCATGCACGATCCGGCCCGGTTCGTAGCGCTCGAGGTGACGCCACACGGCCGGGCCGTCGACGCGTACCCGCGTGTAGAAGGTGACTGCGGCCAGCTCGCCCCACCGCCATTCGGGCACCGCGGCGTCGGCGTGGACGGCGTCGAGCATGGCGTGTTTCGCCACGTCGGTATCCCAGACCACACGCAGATAGGCGCCGCCGAGCGCCGACGCGATCTCGGCCGCCTCGAGCAACCGCGAGTGCATCGCCGGAGAGTTGAGTGCGAGGTCAAGCCGAGCCTGCGCCGCAGGGTCGTCGACAACGATGCGGGGCGGTTCGGAGAATAGGAGGTCGGCCGACGCGGTCGCGATGTCCGCGGCGAGCGGCACGTGCAACCGCTGTCGCGTCTGGCCCGCCGGGATCGGGCGGCCCCAGAAGAACCGAGCGAGCCCGCCCACTAGGCCGCCGCGGTACGTCGACGGCCGAAGCCGAGGTGTAACAGCGCGTCGGCGTTCACCGGTGTAGACCTCGACGAGCCGCTCGGGATCACCGGTGTACCAGGCATCCCACTCGCGCATACGCGCGAGCGCGTCGTCGAACGGCGGGGGAGGCCACGAAGGCGGCATGACGCACCTCCTTTCACCAGGGCAGGGAGAAGTGTGGGATTCATCAAGCAGGTCAAGGCGGACAACATCGCCACCGAGGCGCGGCGCGCCACGAAGAGGGCCAGATGGTGTTCATACCGCGGCTGAACACGTCGATGACGCAACACGGCATGTCCGGCTCCATCGCCGGGCGGGCCGAGATGATCGAGGCCGTCGAGGCACAGGGGTGGCAGATGGTCGAGTGGACGGTCACGCAGGACGAGAACGGACGGCCGGAGGCGTACCCGTTGTTCAGGCGGCGCCAGCCAGCGCCGGCCGCCAGAGCGCCTCGGTAGTAGTCACGGCGTAGCGGCCGCCGTCGAGCGAGTGATCAGCGATCTTGATTGGCTTGTCTTCGCCGACGGCGGTCGCTTTGTCGTCCCACGAGTAGCCGGGTATCTCGGCGATGAAGCCGCGGCACCGGTCGGCCACGCGCAATCGATCCTCGGCGAGCAGGCTCGAAACGGTCCGGATGCCGTAGGCGACGTCGTTGTCGGCGGCTTGAGTGAGCACGCCGTCGGACTGGAGTTGCACCCGGAAAGACGCGGCGGCCGGGTCGACGACAACGAATTCGGGGCGGCCCTGCTGGCGCGGGTGGTGGTCGAGGTCGAGCCACTCACGCAGGCCGGTGGCGAGCTGGGAGTCGGTGAGCCGGGTCCGCGCGTGGGCGGGGTCGTGGCGCCACTCGTCGACCAGGTAGAGACGGTCGTCGACGCCGAGACCTAGTAGCAGCGCCGCGGTTGCGTTGGTGGTGCCGTAGTCGACGCCGGCGGCGAGCAGTCGTCGCAGGTCGGGCAGCTCGGCCCACGGAACGACGTGCCGGTCGGGGTCCCACATGTCGAACACAGCGCCTTCGGCGGCGACCCATTCGCCGAGGATGAACCGGCGGAACCACAAGCCGGTGTATTCGCGGCGGATGCTCGCGCGGTATTCGCTTGTCAACGAAGGGTTGTCGTCGAGGGTGAACGCGAACGAGCGCCAGTCGGGCAGCTCGGCGAGCCGGTCGAGGTAGTCGTGTTTCAGCCAGTGCGCCGGGTTGTCCGGGTTGGTCGTGCCGAACAACTGTGCGCCCGGAACCGACATTCGGCCGAGTAGCTGCTTGAAGAAGTCGCGGGCCACGACGGTGACCTCGTCGACGTACGCGCCGGCGCAGGTCAACCCGCGCAACACCTTCTCGGCTTTGCTGTCCGAGGCACCGAGCACGAACACTTGCCGACCGAGAATCCACCCGGACGGCGCGCCTGCGGTGTAGCGGACGTGGTCGGCGACCGCACCGAAGAGGGTTGGGTCTTGCAGCGGCGCGAACACGTTGCGCGCGACCGAATCACGGGTGCGGCCGACAATGACGAGTTGCCCGCCACGGGGCGCGTGGGCGACGTAGATCAACCAGCGCAACAGGCTCGCGATGGTCTTGCCGGACCGGATGGCACCTGACCAGATGTTCACTCGGGCGTCTGCTCTGCGCATTGACTCCACTTGCGCGGCCGAAAGCGGGAGGTAAGCGGCCATCGACTCACCCCGCCGTAGCATCCAGTGTCATGGCGGTAGCGAGTTTCGTCCTGGCGTGCCTTGCCTTGGTCATCTCCGGCGCGTCACTTGCGTGGCAAGTGACCGTTTGGAGGAAGGCGGTTGCACAGGTTGTCGTCCGCCTCGACGAGGCGGACGACTATTGCGGTGACGACGAAGAACACCGTGTCATCGTGGTAGCGATCAACGTCGGCCGAGTCGCGACCACCATCAACGAAGTCGGTCTCGAGTTTCACGATGTCAGCGATCCGGCCAACGAAACCATGATTTCAGGATTTGCAAGACTTGCCGAATCAGGCGCGAAGGACTTCCCTAAGCGACTCGAGCCAGGAGAGGAATTTCAAACCTCGTTCACGACAGGGCAGGATTGGCGCAACCTGATCACAGGTCAAGTCGCCAAGAAGGTGACGGCTCGGGGCTACGTCAGGGCGGGCCTCGAAATCGTCCAGTCGCCGTACTCGATCAAGCTGCGCACCCCATTCGACTAAATCGTGCCGGTCGTGATGCCGAGCGCGACCGCGAGCCCGCCGAGCATCGACCGAGCGCCCTCGGTGCCGGTGTCGGCGTCGACCTGCTCGAGCTTGGCCGCGGTGCCGAGGTGAGTCGACATCGCGCTCGCGAGCGCCTTCTCGTCTGGTGCCGGCACATGGTCGAGCACCTTGGACTCGATGCCGTTGATCGTGGTCGCGGTGAACGTGTACCGATCGGACTCGAGGCGGCCGAGGATGCTCTCAGCGCGACCGTAGAGACGGCCGACGATGTCCGTGCGTCGGGCGCGGTTGTCGACCTGGCGGGCGTGCGTCGCGGCGGCAGTGGCCGAGCGGTCAAAGGACAGACCAAGCGCGCGGGCGATGCCGGTCACCGTGGATGGCGAGCGGCTGATCTCCCGCGCGATGTCGTTGCGTGTCTTGCCCTCGGCGTGCAGCTCGCGGACGCGCTCCCGGTCGGCGTCGGTGATCAGATTGCGCGGCGAGGTGATCACCTCGCCCCGGGCAGCAGACAGCCCCGGACCGAGAAGAAGGTAGTCCGGGGCTGTCGGATCGTGGTGCGGGTACATCTCACCCGCTGCTAGTCGCCAGTTTAAGCACAACCGACCGGTTCGCGGGTTACACGCTTTCGTGCGGGGGTGACGAGCGCAAGGTCGATGACGTCGCCGACGCGGTACCGCGGTCGGCCGCGTTCGTCGGGCTCGCGCTTATGGAGCTTGCCGGCGCGCGCCCACGTGCGCAGCGTGTTCGCCGACAGTTCGCGGCCGAGCAGTTTCGGCAACGCGCGGGCGATCTCCGCCGCGGTCGCCTCGACGTCGCGGGCGGCGTCGAGCAGCTTCTCGCGTTGCGCGTTGACGTCGTGGTGTGTTCCGCATTCGCGGCAAGCGACGACAGCCCGATCGGGCCGGGCGTAGAGGTCGGCCGAGCAGTCCGGGCACGGCCCGCAGTACACACGCGCCGGCGGGAGGTCGACGGCCCGGCGGACTTGCTCGACGGCGTCACCGATCTCGTCGACCAGCTCGCCGCCTGCAGGGTGGTGCTCGACCCACGACGGGTGTCGACGCAGCCACGCCGCCATCTCGGGCACGGTGTCGTCAAGGTCGAGCGGTTCTAACTCGGCGACGGTTAGCGCCGTGCCGTCCGGCGCAGTTTCGCCGGTGGGCACTTGCCGGCGTAGGCCGTGTGTCTCCCACAGGTCCCGCACCCACGTCGAGAGCACGTTGCGCACGACGTCGCGGACCTCAGCCGCGCCGACATTGAACGGAAGCCCGGTCTCGGCCGGACGTGAGCCAACCCGCGGTGGCCCGATATTGGCGAGCCTGGCGACGTTGTCCTCGAGGTCGTTGATCAGATCGGCGACCTCGACCAAGTCGGCCCGGAGTCGGCCGAGGCACGGTAGGCACACGGTGCCGCCAGCAGTTGTGTTGCTGCATGACGATGCGTTGGTGCATGTGCTGAGCATGTTGGTGAGCTTCGGGTGTCGGTGTCACCGACTGGCGGGACGAAGTAATAACTAACACGTTGCGGAACACCTGTATGTTGCCTATCCCCCGATGGGCCGCGCGCGCGTGCGCGCGCGAGGCTTGTCGGTGTAAACGACGACCGATGTGTTTGCATTCTGCTGGCGTTGACGATTTAATCGTCGTGTCGAATCAAGTGTGATTCTCCTTGATGTGTGGGTGCTGAACTTCCGCGTCAGAGTTGTTCCTTCGGAATCGAGGGCTCTGCGTGGGGATGGGAGAATCGCGTCAATGTTTCGACGACGAGGGTTGCCTTCGGGTGAGCCTCGACGGGTTGCCTCTGAGCTGCTGGAAGGCTGCGCACTGGGACTTGATGTGGTCGGCATGGCCGCAGATGTTCTCGGTGCGAGTGGTCTCGCCAGTTGGACGAGACCACTCGCCGGGGCGCTCCGCCTAGCAGCTCGTATTAAGCGCGACGAAAAGTAGCCCTCTTGGCGGCGGCCTTACTGCGCAGTGTTAACGGCACTGGCGCAGTTCGGTCGCCGCCTTTTTTGTGCTCCTCGTAGAGGTGCACTACGTCATTAATGCATATTTTCTGCTTTGCTGGCAAGGTCGCGAAACATCAAAGCAGGTAACTCGATCAGTGTCACATTGAGTCGTGCTGTGCGCATGGAGTCAATCGGTGCCCCAGGTGCGCACCTAAACTGACCGTTACATGCACACCTAAACTGACCCTTACACTCACGCCCAAGGACTGGCCCAAGGACTGGCCCAAGGACTGGCCCAAGGACTGGCCCAAGGACTGGCCCAAGGACTGGCCCAAGGACTGGCCCAAGGACTGGCCCAAGGACTGATCCAAGGACTGATCCAAGGACTGACTCAAGGACTGACTCAAGTGAACGGGCACGTGTAGGTCCAAGTGGTGATGCAGGCAGTCCGGCGTACGAACGCCCAGGCAGGGACGCACGCCACGCCTCATGACAAGTGCGATGCGAATTGTCGTGACAAGTGCCAGGCAAGGGGTCAGGCAGCGTCGTGGGTGAAGCGTCAGGCAGACCGGCAGGCAGGTCGCCCCGCGTCCTACTGCGCGTTTCACCGTGACACGCTGCCGTGACACGGCAGCGTGTCACGGCGTGCCGATCAAGCCACCGAGACGAACCGTCCCGTCTCGGTGGCTTGCTCCCCTGGGGTGGGGACGCCGAGCAGCGGCAAGACGTACTGACCCGCACTGGCCCACCTTCCGCCCGTCCGCACTGGCTTACTAAGCACGATCGGCCGTGCCCACGGCCCTTGGGCACGTGCTCGTACCCGCGCCCGCCGTTCCCGCTCGTACTCGGCGTGCGCGTGGGTGCACGAGGTGCAGCGGCATCCGTGTTTCGCGTAGCGCGCGTTGGTTCCGTGCGTGGGCCGGATGGCGGGTGCCGGGTGCCCGGCTTGCGCAGCGATTGCCGCGCGCTCGTCGGCGTCGAGCCCGCCCCAGATGCCCCACGCTTCCCCGGTCGTGAGTGCCTCGGCGAGGCATAGCTCGCGCACGGTGCACTCCGTGCAGATGACGCGGCACTGGTCGATCTGTTCGTCGGCTGGGTCGATGAAATCAAGGTCGAGTCTGCCTCGACAGGCTGCGCGCGTGCGCCACTCCGGCAGGCGCATCACACGGCCCCGTCGGGCGCGACGCCTAGCACGTCGAGCAGCCAGGGCAGCGCCGAGACGGTGACGACGCGCGCGTGCGCGCGGCAGCGCTGGCGACCGGTCGCGCGCGTAGTCTCATCGTTGTTCATCGAATCCCCCGAGGCGTTCAGCGTGCGGACGTGAGCGCGGCGGCGAGCCGGGCATCGTGTGTGGTTTGCTTGGTGAGCGGCTTGCCGCCGGGGCCGGTGCACGGTGCGCCTGGTTGGGCTTTGCACCAGGTGCACGGCACAGCGAGGAACGCGCGGCGGGTTTCGACTTCGGCCTCGGCGTGCTTGGGGTCGACTCCGCGGGTGAGAGCGAGTGCCGCTGTGACGCGGGCGATGCCGTCGCGGATGGCGCGTAGATCGGGCCGACGATCGGCGGCACGGGCTCGCAACTCGGCGGTGTGCCGACGCTCGGCGACATCGCGACGAACCGTTCGCCAGTACTCGACGATGTCGGCTGGCATGACGGTCTCGCAGTTGTGCCGGTAGTGCTCGCGCACCGCCGCGCCGGCGACGTCGGCCGGGACGTCGTCGAGGATGCCGGCCCACATGGTGAGCACGTCCGGATCGGGTTGCGGCACCTTCGGGTCGACGGCGGAGGCCGCGCCGAGCAGCGCAGCGACCTCTGTGCGGTTCACGAGTTGCCCCCGCTGGCGACGAGCAGCTCGACGGGCTCGCCATCGGTCGGCGCGGACTCGGCGGCGAGCGCGAGCCACCCGCGGACCTTCTCGCCCCGGGCGCTACGTGGTGTCGGCGAACGGGTCGACGGCTGCCCGGCGTGCCGGGCGGCCTTGACCGCGTCGTCGTACAGGTGCGGCAGCAGACCGGGCCGAGCGTCCGGCCGACGATCCCACTCATCGAGCGCGGCTCGCAACGGAACGAGCGCGCCACCGTCGCGCAAAATGCCGTCGACCTGCTTGGCGAGTGCACGAATCGTCGCCGGCTGATAGGCGGTGCCGGTCTGGTCGCGCCAGGACGTCACCAGCCGGTAGGCGTCGGGCCGGGACGCGGTCGCCGAGAGTTCCGTCGCGGTGGTGGTGCCTCGCGTATGCGGGCGCGCGTGACGGCCTGGTTCCGTAGTTCGGTTCAGTAGTTCCGGTTCACCTTGGGCTGTCGCTGTGACACCCGCGTGGGGTGTCTGTCCGGCACTCTCGGGGTGTCGCTCTGGCACGGGGGGAGCGTCGCTCTGACGCTCGGGGGTGTCAGTGTGTCCCTCCCTCCGGGGTGTCGGTGTGGCACCGTCGCCGGGGCGGTTGAGCATGAGCCGGTACTCGCTGGAGGTGTCGGCGCCGGTGCCGCGCTGGCGTCGGGTGCGGGCGATGAGCCCTTGTTCGACGAGCGTGTCGAGCCCGCGCTGCACGGTTCGGCGCGACGCCTCGGTTTCGCGCGCGAGAGTGGCAAGTGACGTTGTGGTGTAGCCGTCGCGGTTGGCGTGCTCGGCCAGGGCGTAGAGCACGAGTTTGGGCATGGGGCCGCCGACCTCTTGCTCGGCGGCCCAACGCAGGGCTTGAACGCTCATCAGGCCCCCGCAGCGGCGTACTCGTCGGAGATCATGAAGAAATCGACGTCGAGTAGCTCGGCGACCTGGTCGAGGGTGTCGCCGCGCCGACGGGCGATCCGGACGACCTCGAACACCTCGCGGTGGTGCAGCTCGTTGTACGCGCGCCGGCCGTTGAGCGCCGCCTCGACGGCGAGCGCGTCGAGCTTGCGTACCGGCGCTGCCGCAGTTCTGGTGCCGGGAAATTGGATGATCACGGGTCCCCCTGGGGTGGTGCAGTGGCGGACGTGGGCGCGCTTCACCGCGCCCGCCACTGGTCAGTGACGCGCCCGACTTACTTGGTGCGCTTAGGCTTTGTGTGCGCTTTGACGCTAAGGGCTATGCCGCAGCGAATGGGTACGATTCGTGCCCCCACTCGAATGGGTACGGTCTGTACCCTTAATCGAATCGAGCAACGGTGGTCGCGCGAGCTATCCACACTCGGTTACGGCTTGCGCGGCGGCTTCGCCGACGGCTGCGGTACTCGCCGCACGGAACGATCAGCCGACGTGCGGCCCACGTGCCGAGCACGGACGGAAGGATGTTCGGCGAATGCGGCTTGACGTCCCCAGGAACCGCCTTGCGGACGTCTTCGGCCGTAAACGGACGGCCTTCGCGCACCAGCTCGGCGAGCGCGGCCTCGGCGGCGGCCCGGTAGTCGCGGTTTACGGCGACCGCTGCGCCGAGATTGGCCTCTTGTCCGGCGTGCCGGTCCGCAAACCCTAGGGCGAGCTGATCGGCCACGGCTTGGACCCCCTCCAGGGATGCGAGCGAATTTCGCGTGCCCACTCCGCAAGGTCGGCGAGTAGCTCACGATGCCCGGACAAGTCGTAAACGCGCTGACCCGGTTGCCGTCCGACGGCCAGGGGGCGCGGCGAGCCGTCAGTCGGCTCGTCGGAGGTCAACTCGAGACCCTTCGCGCTGGTCACGGTCATCGCTCACCGTCCGCGATGTCCGCCGGCATAACCGGCCAATCCTCGACGACTTCGGCGTCGACAACGTCCTCGGCGGTCGGCAGGGCGATCGGCGTGGCTGGCGGTGCCCCGGGTGGCGGGCCGTCGGGCTGCCAGACCCGCTCGGCGCTGGTCGGTACCCACTTCGCGAGCTGGTGTGCGGCCGACTTGAGCCACATCGCTTTCGGGTTCCACTGCCACGGTGAGTACGGCGAGTCGGCACCCTCGGCCTTGGACAGAATCACAGCGATGTCCTCGGCGGAGAGCACCGAGACGTTGCTCGTCGCGCCGTCACGCATCTTCGCGTAGGCATAGACGAGGACCAGGTTGCCGCGGTCGGCGCGCCATTTGATCTCGTGCACCGGCCGGTCATGCTCGCCCGGGTTGTAGGCGAACGTGTCTTGTTCGCGCACCACCTCGACCTTGACCGACGACACCGCGCCGGCCCGGTACATGAGTTCGACCTCGCCTTGATAGCCGGTGACGCCGAGAACCTCGGGACCGCGTTTGCTCTTGCGCGGAACGAGGTAGTACTGCTCCGTTCCGGGCTCGAGCCCCTTGCGTGCGGCGTCGAGCAGCGCGACGAGCAGCGACGTCGGGTTCTTCTCCGCGGCGTGCGCGAGCTGGGGGCTTCGGCGCAGGGCGCCGGTAGCGATGCGCAGCCAGGTCTCAGGCTTGATGTGGCTGGGCAGCACGGTCGCGAAGTCGGTGCGGTACTTGCGCACCAGCGCGGCCGGCGAGCTGTCACGCTGCTGCGCGACGGCGGACGTGACGGTCTGGGTGGTCATGCGGCAACGCTCACCTTCGGCGGTGTCGAACGGATGGGGGACGGGCGCAGCGACGGCGGCGAGTCGCCGGTGCCCGGTACGCGGATGGCGATCGACTCGCCGGCCACCACGGCGCGCCGGCCAGAACCGAGCGCGTCGAGCACCTCGGCAGCCGCCCGCCGCTTCATGTCTTCGGCGGCCTTGTGCTCGGCGACCGCGGCCCGGTACCGCTCGGCCAGCGTTGGGGCGATCTCGACCTCGACGTCTTCAATGAGCGGGTGCAGCGCGCGCACCGTGCGGTAGGTCGCGGTGTGCTCGTCGATGTCGGGGCGCTGGTCGCGTTCGAGGGTGTCGAGGAACTCGCGGGCGGCTTCGCGCAGCACGGAAACCTCGGAGATGTTCCAGTCGACGGCGTACTCGCGGTAGTCCGCCCCGGAGATCAACACGGCGATGTGCGCGCGGGACAGGCGGAGCGTGTCGAGCTGCCACAGGGCTTGCGTGCGGTAGTAGATCGGCACCTCGTCGGTACCGGGCTCGCCCCACTCGTCGGCGCTATGCGCAGTCTTGACCTCGAGCAGTGCACGCTCGGTGAGACTGGACAGCAGCCGGTCGGGGGTGGCGATCTGCCACGGTCGAGCCCTGCTGGCCCATGTTCCGGTACGACGCACCCGGTACTCAGGGTGCAACTCGGCGAACGCACGGGCGATCGGTTCCTCGAGCCAACGACCCCACCGCATGACCTCGGTGTCCTCGGCCTGAGCGGCGTAACCCTTCTTGCGGTGCCACAGCGAAAACCGGGACTCCCACGGCGAGAGGCCGAGCACCGCGGCGACCTCGGACCCTCCGAGCGCGGACACGCGTGCGGCGAGCCATACCGACGACCCGGGCTCGAATGTGCCGACACGCTTCGCTGCGCTCACGCGGCGGCCTGGTCGGGCGTGGGCTGTTCGCTGTTTTCGACCTCGAACACGGCGTCGAACGAGACGTCGAGGCCGGTGAGCGTGGCGGCGATAAACGGGTTACCCGGCAGCTGCTCGCCGTCGAGCACCCTGCCGACCGTGGACTGTGAGACGCCGAGCCGCTTCGCGATGGCGTACCGCGTTCTCAGACCTTGGCCGGTCGCGATCTTGTCGAGCGCGTCCACTCGGATGCGCACGCGGACTGACATTGGCCTCCCCTGCCTTGCTTCCGTTGGCGGAATTATCCCCTTCCGGAAGATCGACCTTACGGGCGAAAGCGAGTAACTTTCAACGGTTGCGTACGCGGTAGTACTGGTCAGAGAGGGTGTGTCGCGGCGATTGGTTGTGCTTCCGTAGGTGGAAGTAATATGACGCGCATGGCTGAAACCTGGTGGCGCTACCTCGACGCGCACCTCGAGGCGCGGGGTTGGAAAGCGGCCGACCTCTCGCGTGCGTCCGGCGTCGCCGAGAGCCGGCTTTCGGACTGGCGAAAACGGGGCTCACCACCCGCGATACCTAACGCGCGCGCGGTCGCCGAGGCGCTCGATATCCCGCTCGTGCCGCTGCTCGTCGCTGCTGGCGTGCTCGCCGTCGACGAGGCTCGTCAATCCCTTGCCGGATACACCGTCGACGAGCTTCTAGACGAGGTCCGAGCCAGGTTTAATGCGGCTCATTCGGCGGTATCCGCAGGCGGGGTGATCCATCCCACCTTGGACGACGGTAACCGCTTGCACCTGGTCGCCGACAATCCAGGCGTGGAGCCGTTGAGGGTTCAACAAGAGCGCGCGTGGATCGGTGACGCGGAGTTGCCCGACCCGCCCGGTCCCGAGGACGGCGCTTAAGCGGTTTCCGCGCGCCCTGGGGAGGGACGTGTGAAGTGGGGAAGGGGCTATGACCCGTACGTGCACGCCGAGTCGCTCGGCGTCGAGGTGGTCCGATCGAACAATGTCCACGGCTGGGGTGACTACCGTGCTGGCGTGATCCGCGTGCACGGGACTCTCACGCAGGACGAGGCGCGTTGCACCGTGACGCACGAACTCGTCCATCACGAACACCGCGACGACACCCTCGGATACTGCGGCGTTGGCTGGCTCGACACCCGGCTCGAGCGCCAGGTGCACGCGACCGCGGCGCGCCGGCTGATTGTCATGCCCGAACTCGCCGACGCGCTCCGATGGTCCGATCACCCGAACGAGATCGCCGAACAACTCGGCGTCGACGTTCGCACGCTCTATGCCCGCGTGCTCGATCTCGAGCGCGCGGAGTACGACGACCTGCATAAGCGGCTCGGCGGCCGCGAGCGCCGAACCCTCGACGACCTGCACGCTTATGCGGCGCGACGTCTGCCGACGCCGTACGCGGGCTGAGCGGCGAAGATCAAACCCAGTGCAGTCGCCTAGGCGGCTTGCGCTCGCTGCTAAAGTGCGTTTGTCCAGGCAAAAGCCAGGCATGCACAGCGCTAACCCCCGTTCAGCTTGAAAGCGTCCGTAGGGAAACCTACCGGGGGTTCAAATCCCTCCGCTTCCGCTTGAGGTCTGTTCCGGCCCCGGGTTCCGCGTTCGTGCGGGCCGGGGCCGTTTTCTTCGGCGGGTCGCGGGTGCCGATCAGCGACCGTCAAGGGGCGGGTGCCGCGTCGCCGTTTCCCTCGTCCGCCGGGACAGATTCGGGAACCTGCGTCCGGCGGGCGCGCGGGTACGCTGGCCGTGCTGTGCGCCGGGTTCCCGTGGAGTCTTCCGTTATTCGCGACGTCGGCTACGACGCCGCGAAGTCGGTGCTGGAGATCGGGTTCCGCAACGGCAGCGTCTATCGCTACCACCTCGTGCCCGCGCGGGTGCATCGCGCGCTGATGGCCGCCGAGAGCCCGGGGCGTTACCTCAACCGGGAGATCAAGCCGAAGTTTCCGGGGCAAGCCGTGGAGTGATTGCGGCGTCAGGCTTTCTTGGCCTCGCGCAGGGCGATCCTCGCCTGGACCTCCGGGCGGCGCAGCGGCGGCACGGTCGTCGGCGGCTGGCGGCGTTGCGGGAGTTCTTCCAGCAGCCGCGCGGTGATCTCGGCGATTTCGGCGACCGCCGCTTCGAACGGTTCGCGCGTCGCGTCCGAAAGGGACTGCACCCCGGTCACTTTGCGCACGTACTGGCGTGCCGCGGCTTCGATCTCGTCCGTGGTGGCGGCGGGCTGCAGGCCGCGGAGCGTGGTGATGTTTCGGCACATGTGCTTCAGGGTACGTCTCTGCGGCTGACCGCATCACACTCTAGGGCCAACCTCGTTGACGGGGTCCGAGATCGCCCGGCAACCTTGATGAAGTGCCCCTCAGACCGCGTGCCCCCCGGCTCAGCCGCCCCGTCCCGGAAGTTCCCGCCGACACCCCGATTCCCGAACAGGCCTGGCATCGCGTTCCCGCCGACGAACTGGTCACGCTCGTATCCGTTGTCCTGATGGCACAAGGCTTTCCCGAAGACCGTGCGCGTCCGGCGGCGGAAGCGTTGTGCCACGGCGATCTCACTGGAGCGCCCGAGACCGGCGTCGGGGAGTTGACCCGGGTCCATTTGCCCGCGATCGAAAGCGGATTCGTCAGTCCTGGTGCGCAGCCGTTGCTGATCGCGGATCGCGGGGCTGCGGCGCTTGTCGATTATCGGCGTGCGTCCGGGCTGTGGGCGGTTGGCGATGCGATGGACCGGGCTGTGCAGCGGGCTGGGCGGTTTGGGGTCGGGCTGCTGTCGTTGCGCGGGGTCGGGCCGTTTGGGCGGGTCGGGCATCATGCGGCGCGGGCGTTGCCGCATGGGATGATCGGGATCGTCATGGCTGCTGGGGGGTATGCCGATCAGCCGGTTCATCCGTTGGGGATGGCTGCTCCTGCTGGGGCTTATCCGGAGTTCGTTTTTGACGTCGACCTTGCTGATGCCGCTCGTGATCCGCGGTTTGCCGGGTTTGCGTTGATGGTCGATGTGCTGGCCGGGGTGTTGTCCGGGGTTGCTGATCATGAGCATGACACTGGGTTGCTGGTGCTTGCGATTGCTCCTACGACGTTGCGTAGTGCTGATGGGTTTTATCGGGCTGCTAGTGCGGTGTTCGGGAGCATGCTGGGGTGGGAGGGCGGGGCGCCGGTTCGGTATCCGGGGTGGCGGGAGGCTCAGTATTTGGAGCAGTGCCGGGCGTTGGGGGTGCCGTTGCCTGGGGCGGTGCGGCGGGAGTTGGATTCTTTGGCGTTGAAGGTGGGGTTGCCGCCGTTGACTACGGTGGGGTGAGTTTCGGCTCGTCGCCTGGCGGCGACCTTGCCGTGGGGGTTGCGTGGGGCACCCCGAAGCCCGAGTGTGCTGACGGTTCGGGGGTGCTTGTCAAGGCGGGAAAGATGCCTTGACAAGCACCCCCGAACCGCAGGGAGGCTTCGTATCGGGGTTGGGGGAGGGGCTGGGTGCCTCGATAGTTGGGTGCACCGGTGCGGTTTGTTGGTGGGTGGGGCTTGCGCCCCAATGGGGATTTTTCATCCTGTTGGTGCTGGTCAGGTGGGATTGACGGT